>JBCBPC010000010.1:0-129222 GCA_039820945.1 Planctomycetota bacterium | reverse complement strand
TTGAACGCCAGGCCGTCGTTGAAGTCCTGCGACAAGCGGATGTTGTTGCTGTGGTAGCCGATCTGCGTCCAGCCGCCGAAGTCGAAGCCCAAGCAGTCGCACGGGTCGAGGGCGCCCTTCAGCGTCCAGGCGTCGCCCAGGCAGCAGCCGCCCATCAGCGAGCAGTCGCCAAGACCACAAGTCGAACCGCAGCCGCAAGCGTCGCCGCAGCACGGGTCGCCACACAGGGCGTCGCAGCCCGGCGCCGCCGCGCACTCCGCGGCGTGGCCGCTGTACGACGACTTGCAACCGACCGCCTCGTCGCCGGCCACCGGCGCCGGCGGCTGCGCGACCGCGTCGAGTTGCGCCTCAGGCTGGGCGTAGTAGTTGTCGTAAGTGAGCGCCGAATCCGCGACGCCCTCGGGCTGAGCTACCTCAGCGGAAGCGACGGCGACGGCGAAGGCGGCCGCACAACCGGCGGCGACTCGGAGGACCATGGTTTGCTCGGCTCGATCGATTGGGAGGGGCGAGGACATCCAGCCCGAGACGGACTGCTAGCACTCCCGATCGTCACCACGACCGGCGCGCCTGAACGCGGCAATCCCGGGATGATGCACAAGACACACACGCGGTGGCCGGCGATGCCGATCGCGGCGCCGTGACCGGCTGCGGCAAGATTACCGCCTACGTGGCCGTTTCCTGCAGAACGTCGGCGAACAACGCATCGACAAACTCGTCGGGGATGAAGGGGGCGAGGTCCTCGTGCCCTTCGCCCACGCCGACGTACTTCACCGGCAAACCGAGCTGCTGCCGGATCGCCACCACGACGCCGCCCTTGGCGGTCCCGTCGAGCTTGGCCAGCACAATACCGGTGCAGCCGGCCGCCTCGGCGAACTTGCTGGCCTGGCTGACCCCGTTCTGTCCGGTCGTGGCGTCGAGCACGAGCACCACCTCGTGCGGCGCCTCGGGCAACTGCTTGGCGATGGCGTCGCGGATCTTAGTCAGCTCGGCCATCAGCGTGGACTGCGTCTGCAGACGCCCTGCGGTGTCGATGATTGCCACGTCAGCCCCGTCGGCGATCGCCTTCTCGACGGTCTGATAGGCGACGGTCGCGGGGTGCGTCCCCTGCGGAGCGGTAACGATGCCAACGCCCAACCGCTTGGCCCAGATCGTGAGCTGCTCGACCGCGGCGGCCCGAAACGTGTCCCCAGCGCCGAGGATCACCGACTTGCCCGCCGCGCGAAACCGGCCGGCGAGCTTGGCGATCGACGTCGTCTTGCCGGCGCCGTTCACCCCGCAGACCATCACCACCGTGGTCCCGCTCGCGGCGAAGTCGATCGGCGACTCGGGCTGCGCCATCAGCTCCTTGAGCTTGGCCTTCAGCACGTCGATCACCTCGGCCAACTCAACGACGCGACCGCGTAGCTTGGCGCCGATCTCCTCGACGAGCGCGTCGACCGCGTCGTACCCCATGTCGGTGCGGAACAGGATGCCGCGGATTTCTTCCAGGAAGCCGTCGTCGATCAGCCGCCCCTCGCTCTTGAAGAGGTCGCGGATGTCGGTCTTCAGCAGCGAGCCGGTCTTCTTGAGGCCCTGCTTGATTCGGTCGAAGAAGCCCATGGAGGGATCGGTGGCGTGGGTCGGTGACGGGTGAGTGGGGATGGGCCTAACTGGCCCGACGGGGAGGCGGACACCTCACCACGATTGGCGGCCCATGACGCTACGCTTCGAGCGCCTCGGGCGACGGCTTCATCCGGTCGAGGATGCCGTTCACGAAGCCGCCCGACTGCTTACTGCCGAATCGCTTGGCGAGTTCGATCGCTTCGTTGACCACCACCGCGAACGGCGTGTCGGTGTGCAGGATCTCGAAGGCGGCTAGGCGGAGCACGTTCCGATCGACACCGGCCATCCGCTTCAGGCTCCAGTTGGCGGCGATCGCCTCGATCCGCTCGTCGAGCGCCTCGCGGTTACGTCGCACGCCGAGGACCAACGCGAGGCCGAACTCTTCCATGCCACGGTTGCGGATCCTCCCGCGCAGGAACGACTGCAACTCTTCCGCGGTGCCGCGGCTGTTGACATCGTCTTCGAAGAGCACTTGCAACGCGACTTCGCGGGCTCGGCGTCGCTGAGACATGTTCGCTGGGTCGCTCGCCGTGAAGATCGGTTCGGAGCCCGTCACGGTACCCGGCCGCACCGCCGGCGACCAATCCCCGGGGGTACCGCTCCCCACCGCCATCGCCCGTGCCTCCGGCGATTCGCGTCGCGTGCATCTACGACCTGGGCAATGCCCGCAGCACCGCGGTCATCTTGAGGGCCGCATCGGCGCACTCGACGCCCTTGTTGCCGACCGACCCGCCGGCCCGGTTGATCGCGTGCTCCATTGAGTCGCACATCAGCACGCCGAACAGCACCGGCAGGCTGTGCTCCGTGGCGATCCGCATCAGGGCTTCAGTCACGCCGTGATTAATCCAGTGGTCGTGGGCGGTCTCGCCCTTGATGACGGCGCCCAGCGTAATGACGGCTGCGTAGCGGCACGTGTCGGCCAGCCGCTGGGCGGCGACCGGAATTTCCCAGGCCCCAGGGACCCAGACGACATCGATGGCGTCGGCCGAGACGCCGGCGGCCGTCAGTGTCTCAACGGCCCCATCGCTCAGCTTGCCGGTGACCGCCCGGTTCCATTCGGCCACGACGATCGCGTACCGGTCGTTCGGCTGCGGCGAGACTTCGGCAACGATGACGTTCGCCATGACGGCGGATCTCCAACCAGAATTGGGCGGCGCCAACTCGCCGCGAAGGGCCGCCACGCTATTCGCCGGCGGGCCGGCCGCCTAGCGGGGCACACCGCCGCCGCCTGCCCCACGGCCAATCGGCCGCTGTGCGACTTGATCCAAGCCGCGGGCAGGCCTAGTCTTACGCACGCACCCGACCACTGGGGATTGGTGTAATCGGTAGCACGACGGATTCTGATTCCGTTAGTCGGGGTTCAAGTCCCTGATCCCCAGCTCTTATCGCTCAGGCGCCGCCCCATTGCCACGGCGCCGCGTTGCCTCACGGGACTGCCCGTCGCTGGAGCGCGAAGCCTAGTCACGAGCGTGGCGTCAGGGGGATTTCCGCAGCGGCGAAGAAGTTTGCGGGAGCGTTGCGCGAACTCTCGGTTTGATTGCGCGAAACCAGCCCCACACGAGGCACACCCGTTGTTAGGTTAGAAAACGATGAAGGTCCGCCCGCGGGCGGATTCGATCGCAGCCCCACCGCGTCAACGCTCCCCGCCGACCCACCGGCTTCTTCGTCGTGGTTGCGATCCGTCCCGGATCCCAGCCTCCAGGGCAGACGTCGCCCCGCACGCTGAGCCACCAGCAACTTCCCCCCGAGATATCAGCAACATGCTAGTCAACCGACTTATCACGAGCGCCGCGGCGCTCGCCGTGACCGTCGCGACGGTCGTCCCCGTGCTTGGCGTTCCGTATGCGTCAGGCTTGCGAGATGTGGGCGGCGGCGATTTTGAGTTCGTCCTCAACATGGACGCCGACAACGTCACCGTTGACTTCGACGGCGGTGCCTCGTCCACCGACCTTGGCTCCCTGGCCGCCGGCCGGCACACGTTCAACCTCGGCAGCGCCAGCGCTTTCGACATCAAGGTGAGCAATACCGCCCCGACCGGCTTCACCAAGATCAGCGACGACGCCAACCCTTACAACAGCTACTGGCGACCCAACGGCCTAGCGATCAACACGGATCCGACGAGCCCGTACTTCGGCACGATCTACGTCGCCAACGCCCAGCAGCAGACCACCGGCAGCGGTCGCGACACGGCGCCCGGCATCTACGCAAAGACCGCCAACCTTGTCGGTGTCGATCTGCCGACCGGACTGGCGACGACCGACCCCAACGACCTGACGCTCGCCAAGCTCCCGGGTGGAACGACCGACGCCTCAAGCACCTCGACGCCCTACCGCATCGCGTTGGACGACGGGGGCAACCTGATCATCGGCGACTGGGCGAATAGCACGGGCGGCATCAAGTACGCGAGCGCCGACCTGACGTTCGGTGGGCCGCTGCTCCGCCAAGAGGGCAACTTCGACGCGCAGCAGCTGGTCGCGCTGAGCGACGACAGCGACCAATTCGGCACGCTGGCGCTGCACTCGTCGGTCGTGGGCGAGCCGGTCGTCTCGGGAACGCTCGGCGTCGATCTGGTCGTCTCCGCCATGGACCAGGACCTCGACTCCAACCTGTCCATCCCGCGTGACGACGGCAACAACGTCTGGACATGGAACATCGGTGCGGCCAACTCGTCGACGACCTCCGGGGCATCACGTCCGGTCAACTTCGCCGGCGCCCCAACGCTCACCATCGATACGGGTGCGCTCACCACCAGCGCGGCAACCAGTGTCGGACTCGACTCCGAGGGCAACGAGGTGTTCCTCGATATCCCCGGCGGCGTGTCGGCAAACGCTCAGTTCAACGAGCAGTTCGGTAAGTGGTACCTCTCGGGCGCTCGCTTCGATGGTAACGAGTCGAGCCTGGTCATCGTCACGCCGACCGGCGCCGCCGCCGACGAGCGGGTCGACGTCGATTGGGCCTCGCTGCAGTTCTCGATCGATAACGGCCTGGACGGCTTCCCGGACCAGGAAGATCCCCCGGGAAGCGAGATCGACGATGTGTTCCGCAACACGACCTCGGTATCGTTCTCGCCGGACGGGACGACGATGTACGTTCACCGCCGCTTCATCAACGGCGCCGGCGACCCCAACCCGTACGTGGGCACCGAGAACAACGGGCCAGAAGAGGCCAACCTCGGCGGCGCCATCCTCGCCATCCCGCTCGATGAGAACGGCCTGCCCGACATTTCGATCAACGAGAACGGCACGCCGGGTGACCCGACGGATGACTTCTTTGACAACGTGGTCGGCTTCGACATTGTCGGCAACGACAGCTTCCGCTCCAGCGCCGAAGTGGACGTCGATATCGCCGGCAACATCTACACTACGAGCAACAACTCGGAGCTGCTTGAGGTCTTCTCGCCCGGTGGCAACACCGTCGCGACGACTTCGAACAACGTATCGCTGACCGCCGGCGCTTTCGATCTTGTCGAGGCCGCCGTTCAGGGCCCGGCCGGCGACTTCAACGGCGACGGCGCGGTCGACAACACCGACCTGAACCTGCTGCTGAACAACTGGGGCCAGACCAGCGTCCCGGCCGAGTGGATCAACACCTTCACCGCCAACCCGGGCGTGAACAACGATGAGCTCAACGCGTTGCTCAACACCTGGGGCCAGGGAGTGTCCGCCGTGCCCGAGCCGGGCGCCTTGGCGATCGTACTGATCGCCGGGACGGCGTTGGCCACCCGTCGCGCCGGTTGCTGATCGCTTCGGTTTGAACAAGCAGCCTCGCCGGACGCCGGAAGCGTCCGGCGAGGTTTGTTATTTCTTCGATCCCGCGTGCGTCGGCGCCAACGACCACGCCCCCCCGCCAATGAAGGCTCTTCCTATGCTGGCCCCTGTGCTGTCCCTCCGGCTGGCCGCCACCGCGCCGGATCCCTCGGCCGACACGACGCATCGCACAAGCCGGCGCCGCGGCTTCACACTCGTCGAGCTGTTGGTCGTCATCGCGATCATCGGCATCTTGGTGGCCCTGCTGCTGCCCGCCGTGCAGGCCGCTCGCGAGGCCGCCCGCCGCTCGCAGTGCAAGAACCAGCTCAAGCAGATGGGCCTCGCCTGCTTGCTGCACGAAGACACGCACGGGTACTTTCCCTCCGGCGGCTGGGGAACGAATTTCTACCCTGACCCCAGCAGGGGCTACGGCGAGAACCAGCCGGGCAGTTGGGTCTACAGCGTCTTCAGCTACCTCGAAGAGAACGCGCTGCGTGACCTCGGTAAAGGATCACCGACGGGCTCGGACGACTGGGAGGCCGCGATCCTGCAACTCGTGAGGACGCCGGTCCCGACGTTCAATTGCCCTTCACGAAGAAACCTCGCGCTCGGCACGCAAACGTCAGGATTTCTAGCCGACGAGTTCGACTTTCTCGAAGACGCACCGGTCGTCAAAGGTGACTACGCCGGTAACAGCGGAGACTCCCAGAGGCATGCCTCGTCGGGTACCGCTGGTCAGAACATCCCGACGCCCGGCAGCTTGGCAGCGGGCGATACGTTTGAATGGGCGAACACAACCAGCGCGACACTCAACTCGGGAGCGACTAACACCAACTGGCAAACCGGGGTGATCAACTTCCGCAGTGAGGTCACGATCGCGCAGATCCCCGACGGCACCAGCAAGACGTACCTCATCGGCGAGAAGTTCGTCGCGCCGGAGATGTACGACTTCAACGAGACGACCAGCGAGGCACGCAACTTCGGCGATAACCAGTCGATGTACGGTGGTTACGAATGGGACAACCAGCGGATTGTGTGGCAACCGACGCACGCCCAGTCGTTCGGCACCTACTATCAGACCAACAGCCGCGAGGCGTTTCTGCCGCAGCAGGACGAGAACGGCGACGGTAGCGACCAGAGCTTCCTGGCTCGCTGGGTCGCCTTCGGCAGCGCTCACGCAGGCGGGCTGAACATGGCGTTCTGCGACGGCTCGGTGAGGCTGGTCGCCTACGACATCGAAGAGATGACCCACCGCATGCAGGCCATTCGGCTCGACGAGGGCGACCCGGACAGCATCCGCCCGGTTGTGTTCACGCGGCCGTAGAAGCGTTGGCGAGGGGGTTGGGCGCCGGCTCCAAGCTGCGCAAATGCGCTTTTTCCAGAGAGTCTTGCGCTCGAAAACGCGATGCTTTGCGACTCGGCGATTACCATGGGCGAAGCCGTTGGGGTGCGCCTCGGCGGCGGTATTGGCCACCACAAAGCAGTCGGCGTCTCCGGCAGACGCCACGTCCCAAGACATCGCTGTTCCCGCTCGGCCCTGTTCCCGTTCAGCCCTGTTCGCACACGGCCTGTTCCCACGCGACGGTTCCACCCCGCTCCGACCATCCGGAAGAAGGACCCCAACTGATGAAGCGACTACTAATGACCGCCGCGGCGGTCGCCCTGGCGCCGCTGGCAAGCGGCCAAACGGTGTTCGTCAACGAAGACTTCGAGAGCTACGGCAGCCAGAGCGCGTTCGAGCAACAATGGATCCCGCAGGCGGGTGACGGGTTTGGCGGCGGAGCCGCGGGCTCGGCCGATCTGATCCTTAGCGGCGCTCCGGAAGCGGTCGTCGGTCAGATGGGCAACGCCGCGACGGGCATTGCCGGCCAGATCAACGAGGACGCCGGCGGCTTCAGCCCCGAGATCAGCATCAGCGACACCGGCTACCAGATCGTCCCGTCGGCGACCGAGAGCATCGTTGTCCGCGGCGACCTCTACGCCGGCGGCGGCCAGTCGAACGCGTTGGCCGAAGAGGCCCAGAGCTTCCGGCAGACGCTCGGCCTGCGGAGCGACATCTTCGATCGTGACCCCGATCCCGGAATCACCGCGGCGGGTGTGAACTTCGTCGAGCTCGGCTTCTACAACACCGACAGCTGCGTGCCGACGAACCCCGGCTGCGTCGGCCCGGACCCGGGCGACCCCGAGGCCGACCCCCCGGTCGAGCCCACCGAGGGCGACCCCGAGTTCCGCCCGAACGGCGACTTCATGTTCCGCCTCGTGCTGTTCGATAGCTCGACGCTGGGGAACTACTTCGAGAACGGCGTCGACCAGGGCACGATGGTGCAGAGCCCCAACTGGGCCAACTTCCCGCTCGACCCGGCCCTCGACGACGGCACGGCACTCGCGCTCCCCGCTACCGCCACCCCGGACGCCGACGGATTCGTCAACCTGATCGACATCGGTGACGGCTGGCACACGTACGAGGCCACCATCTCGGAGACCGACGTAACGCTAACGCTCGACCTCTACCGCGACGGCATCAACAACGCCACCGGCGCCCCCGGTGTGGACTCGGAAGTCGTCGTTGAGGTCGGAATGGCGGCTTCGTTCTCGAACGCGCCGTTCGATCTTGATCCGGCCCCGATGAACAGCCTGCGTATCGGCGCCCCGTCGGGCATCGCGAGCGACGCGGGCACGGCCATCTACGACAACATCTACCTGGCTCTGGAAGAAGCCATGGGCGGGGAAGAGCCGATCCTCGGCGACTTCAACAACGACGGTGCGGTTGACAACGCCGACCTCAACCTGCTGCTCAACAACTGGGGCAGCGAGACGGTGCCGGCCGAGTGGATCAACAGCTTCACCGCCAACCCCGGCGTCAACAACGACGAGCTCAACGCCCTGCTGAACACGTGGGGTCAGGGCATCATGACGGCCGTCCCCGAGCCGACCTCGCTGGTGCTCGTGAGCGTCTGCGGCCTGTTCGCGGTTGCCCGTCGCCGCTGAGCGGGACCGACAAATCGCGTAACGACAGCCGGCCGGGGCGCTGCCCCGGCCGGCTGATTTTTAGGTCGCCGACGAATCCGGCAGCTTGCGCAAATTGACTTCGTAACTGCGCGTTTTGCGTTGCTGGAATCGGCGATCGTACCCATACTGCGAAGGCCGGTTTCGTCCCACGCTTCGTCCGACAAGGCCGGTCGACCTCGGCGATCAACCTCTATCACGGATCAAGAGACACGCATGACGTCATCGCTCTTCAAGCGACGCCCTATCGCTCCGAAAGGATTCACGCTCGTTGAGCTGTTGGTGGTGATCGCCATCATCGGCATCCTGGTCGCGTTGCTGCTGCCCGCCGTGCAGGCGGCCCGTGAGGCGGCGCGCCGCAACAGCTGCAAGAACAACGTCAAGAACATCGCGTTGGCGATGCTGAACTACGAATCAGCGCGGCAGGTGTTTCCGAAGGGCGCCGAGTACGTCGACGACCAGGGCGCCGCCACCGCCAACGGGCCCGGCTGGCACATCCTGCTGCTGCCTTACATCGAGGACCAAGCCCTGCTGAGCGCCACCGAGGCCGCGGTCGAACTGTTCCGCCAGCAAAACGGCGGCCGGGACCCCGACTACGGCTTCCTCGAAGAGCTCTTCAACGTCTCGGTGAGCATCTACCAATGCCCGAGTGACGACTCGCCCTTCGCCCGGGCGAGCTTCGCCCCCGGGCAACGCGGAGACATCCCGGCGACCAACTACGCCGGGGTGATGGGCGCCGCCGCTGCTCAGGCGATGTACGTTGACGGCGGCGGCTCTCAGTTTGGCGGAATCTGCAAGACGCCTGACGCAAATGGTACGGGGGACTACGACTGTGTTGGCGGTGTAAGTCCAAGCAACGATCACGGCACCAACTACGTCAACTTTGACGGAATCTTGTGGCCGGAGAGTCAGGTCTCGATGGGGCAGATTTCCGACGGCACCAGCAAGACATTTCTGGTCGGAGAGCGGATCTACCAACTTCGCGTTTGGTCTCAAGGCGTGATCACTGTGAACACGGTACCACCCGAAGCGATTCCCGCGGCTAGCAGCGTCTGGTCGTGCAAGAACGTCACCCCGCGCGTGCCCATCAACGCCGACCTGGACCGCGTCGGCTACTACTGGATCGACGACCCGGACGACCCGGCGCCGGCCGGCGGCTCAACGAGCCTGCGGGAGAACAACCTTCCCTTCGGCAGCAACCACCCGGGCGGCGTCGTTTTCGCCTACGCGGATGGCAGCGTCCATTTCATCGCCGACGACATCGACGACTCGTTGTACATCTCGTTCGGCACCCGCGCCGGCGGCGACACCGGCCAAGAAGTCCTGCAGGTGCAGCCGACTTTCATCAACTGAAGCCGCTGACGGCAGGCCGTTGCAAGCCAACCGCCGCCGATTACTCTGTGAAGAACCCACCCGTTTGTTTCGCTCCCTTTCCTCAAGGTACGGCAGTCTCATGAAGTTCACCTCCCTGTTCGCCACCGCCGTGGCGCTCACCCTCGCCTGCTCGGCTCACGCCGGCTTCATCATTCAGGCTGACTCGGACGGCTTGGATGACGGGACCCTGGTCCCCAGCCCCAACTTTGCGCTCGGCGCCAACACGCCGGCCGTCAGCACGAGCTCGCCGTCGTTCGACTCGCGACTCAGCGAGCCCGGCTCGCCCGTGCTGGTCCCCGGCCTTGTAGAGGCCGACTCGATCTTCGGCGGCACCGCGCCCTCCGGCGGAACGACCGCGGACCCCGACACCTACCAGTTCTTCTACTCGCCCGCAGCCGATGGCGATAACGACGACGCGTCGCTGACGGCCAACCTTCAGCTGAACAGCGCCGGCGACTTCGCCTCCGGTCTGCCGTCGGGCGGCTCGGGCACCTACGCGGTCTACGCCGCGTGGCCCGCGAGCACCAACATCTCCAACTCCCCCACGAACTGGGAGCTGTCGGACGGCTCCAGCGTGGTCGCCTCGACGTCGTTCGATCAGAACGGCCTGGGCGGTCAGTGGGTGAAGCTCTTCGAGGTCGCCCTCGACGCGAGCCTCGACTACACGCTGACGCAGACCAACACGCCGAACTTCACCTCGGGTGGCGGTTTCAACCCGGACTCGTTCACCAACGGCTTCGTCTCGCAGCGTGCCGACGGCGTCCTGTTCGACCTCGTCCCCGAGCCCACCTCCGCCGTGCTGGCCGCTCTCGGCATGATCGGCCTCGGCGCCGCTCGCCGGAGCTGAGTCGAGTCGCACCACGGCCTCACTCTGCCGAGGCCGCCGGCGGCTACCGTCGCGATGATTGATCCGAAACGCCCTCGCCCGCTCGCCGGGCGAGGGCGTTTTTCGTTGCGCCGCTCGGCCAGAGCAACCGGCGCCGGCCCTACAAACCCGGCGGCGTCGACCGATGGCAGCGGGCCGACGATCGGGGGAGGCGGGGTCGGGTAACGCAGGTTTTAGAGGCCCCGCCCATCAGCCCTCACCGCCTCGTATGCGTCTACGGTTCCGTCTCACCGCGTTCACGATCATCGAGCTGGTGATCGTGCTGCTAATCATCGGCGTGTCGGTCGATCTGCTCACGCCCGTCATCGGTGGCTTGCCGCTGACGCGTGTCGCCGTTTCCGCCGAGACCGTCGGCCCGGGGACGGTGGTCGAGAGGACACCGGCCACCACCGTACCGATCACCACGCCGATCACAGGCATCGGGGTGACGCTGCCGGGCGGACCGACGCCGATCACGGGCACGCCGATCACGGGCACACCCGTCACCGGAACGCCGATCGGCACGACGCCGATCGCCGCGTCGCGTTGGGTGTTCCAAACGCTCGAGGAGCTGGCGGACGACCGCTCGGCGGCCACGGACTGGATCACGGCGTCGGGCGGCGTGGTGTACTTCAAGTTGGCCGATCCTTGACCGCCACCGCGGTCACGGGCACGGCGTGAGCGTCGCGGCGAACCGTTGGAGCGTCTCGGCGGGGTCGAGGTTGAACACGACGCGGCCGTCGGTGTCCCAGCGGCCGCCCCGCCAGACGAAAACGGCCGTGGCCGCGCGGACGTTGCCCACCGCCTCGACCTCCTCCATGTCCCCGCCCTCGACCGCTTCGAAGCGGATCTCAACGGCGTGCAGGGCGTAGAGCTCGCCGGTCTTGGCGTCGCGGGCGAAAAGGGTCGGTGGCGCCTGCGGCTGGCAGCCGACCCACCGCAGCCCGCGGGGCTTACCGCTCCGTGAGGCGACGCCGAGAAACCGATCGGCGAGCATCGGCAGGTTGCGTGCGAAGTCGTCTCGCGCCGCGGCCGCCTCTCGACCCGACCGACGGTCGAGCGCCGCCCCACGTCGGACCCACCACCACACAGCGGCCGCCACGGCGATCAGGATCAACGGGTAGGCGAGCCAGAGAAGCAGCACCGCGTCGGCACTCGCACCGGGGGCACACGAGCAGGACCAGACCGGCTCCGCGGCGAAACGCGCGAGTCGGTCGAACTACGGTCTAGTCTACCGGGCCATCCTCGCGTGGCTCAGTGCCCCGGTGGGTCTGTCATGGCCGTCCACGACGGCCGTTACCTGGGCAGCGAGCCGAGTCAGTAAGCGGGCGAGTAGCCGACGGCCGGCGGGGCGAGCGTGGGCGCCGCGAACGGCGGGCGGGCGGCGTGTGGCAGGCCGTACAAGGGCGTCGCCGAGGCGGGCCGCACCGCGGGCGCGCCGAACCCGTACGACGGGCCGGAACGCGGGGCCGCGGGTAGCCGTCGTACCTGCTGCGACTCCGTGCCGGCCCGCATCGCCGGGCCCAGCAGCATGGGCGCGTGATAGCCGGGGCCAAAACCCACGCCAAGGCATTGCGGCAGCGAGGTCGGCAGATTGAACCGTCCGGCCGCGGCGGCTCGGTCGCCGATCGCGAGGATCAGCGTCAACGACGCCAACGCGACGCAGCTTTGGCAGGCAGACATGGGCGCCGCGGGCTCTGGGGCGAGGGGTCCCCCGCGTCGGTCGCGGGCGGGGATCCTCGGTACTTTCGGTAACCGGATCACGGCGACGTGAGGCCGGATCGCCGCCGCCGCGGGTACAAGAGCTTTCGCGATACAGCCATGACGATCGCGGGCGACCCTGCGGCTAGGAAGGCCTTGGGGGGGGCCTGCCCGACGCGGCGGGGCCGCGATGACGCTGCGGCACGGCTCAGACACCGTGGTCGCTTGGCAGGGCGCCCGAGAGAAAACGAAAGCGGGCCGGCGCCGCGAGCTTTGCAGGCCCCTACGACACCGACCCGCTGCTTGCGAAACCGGTGTCGCGCTGCTCGGTTTAACGGCCGCGCCGAGGGCTCGGCAGTCTTATCAGGCCCACGCGACCGTCAGCAGGTTCTCGACGCGATCGACGCCGTCGAGCCGCCGAGCGACCTCCTGGGCCATCTGCTTCTCGAAGAACGAGCTGACGTGCCCGTGGAGGCTCACGCGTCCCTCGCCCGCTTCGACACGGAGCTGCCGGGCCGCCACGAGGTAGGGGCTCTCAGTGA
Source organism: Planctomycetota bacterium (assembly GCA_039820945.1). Taxonomy (GTDB): domain Bacteria; phylum Planctomycetota; class Planctomycetia; order Pirellulales; family Lacipirellulaceae; genus Botrimarina. Next base: position 116,386 of record JBCBPC010000010.1, on the reverse strand, counting down.
GGGCCGAGTGGACACGGTTGGCGAGGGGCGCCGGCGCGGGCGAAGCGGGACCGGAGGCGTACATAGGCGGAATCGCCGGGATAAACGGAGGGATCGACACCCGCGCGACCAGACGCGGCGAACAGAACACCTCCGAATATCGGATACGACAAAGCGCCCGACCGGCGTTCCCGGCGCCGCGGCTCGGGGAATCTCCGCAATGTCGCCGGATCAGACCGCCATTGCCGATTGCGCAACGGTTGTGTCGGCTCCCGGCTGGCGGCGTGCGATTGCCGCTCAGCCCAGCCACGCCGGCAGCGAGCCGGCGGCGGGCAGGTTGACCACCGTGGCGTTGCTGATGGCGTCGTGCCCGCGAACCGCGCTGAGCGCGGCCTCGGAGACCTCGCCATCGACGTTGAGCACGCCGATCGCGTCGCCGCCCTGCTTGTCGCGGCCGACCGCCATTTGAGCGATATTCACGCCGCCCTCGCCTAGGGCCTGGCCGATGGCGCCGATGATGCCCGGCACATCCTTGTGATTGAACACGAGCATCGTACCGTCGAGGAACGCCTCGAGGCGGTAGTCGTCGATCGACACGAGGCGGGGCATCTCGGCGCCGAGCAGCGTGCCGGTGAGCGTGTGCGACTTGCCGCCGCCGGAGACCTCCACGGCCATCGACGCACGAAAGGCGCCCTGCTGGCCACAGCTCTCGGTGACCAGCTGAATGCCGCGCTCGGTGAGCAGCGACTCCGCGTTGATCAGGTTGACCTCGTCTCCCATGGCCCGTTCGAGCAGGCCGGCGGCGAAGGCCGAAGCGAGCACCTTGGTGTCTTTCTCCGCGAGCTCGCCCCGGTAGATGACGCGGCAAGAATCGATCCCGCTGGGCATCAGCCCCTCGCACAATCGGCCCAGCCGGTGGGCGACGTCGATGTACCCCTTGAGCGAAGCGAGCGTCTTCGGGTCCAGCGCCGCGACGTTCACCGCACAGCGGATCGCGCCGGTCGTTAGGTAAGCGGTGAGCAGCTCGACCGCCTCGACGGCGACCTGAGTCTGGGCCTCCTCGGTGCTCGCCCCCAGGTGCGGCGTGCAGACCACGCCGGGCATGCCGAAGAGCGGGTTCTCCGTGCAGGGCTCCTCGGGGTACACGTCGAGGGCGACGCCCCCGAGCTTGCCAGCCTTGAGACCGGCGGCGAGGGCCGCCTCGTCGTAGATGCCGCCGCGGGCACAGTTGACGAGGCGGGCGCCCGGCTTGAGGGCCTCGACCTCGGCCGGGCCGATCAGGCCGCGGGTCTCGTCGGTCAGCGGCGTGTGGACCGTCATGTAATCGACGCGTGGCAGCATGTCAGCCACGTTGGCCACGAGCTCGATGCCGAGCTGCTCCGCCCGCTCGGCGGACATGAACGGGTCGTAGCCGATGAGGTCCATCTCGAGGGCCTTCGCCCGCGAGGCGACGGCTAGTCCGATCCGGCCCAAGCCGACAACGCCCAGCGTCTTGCCGGCCACCTGCGAGCCCATGAACTTCTTGCGGTCCCAGCGGCCCTCGATGAGCGACTGGTACGCGGGCGCCACGTTGCGGCTCATGGCGAGCATGAGCGCGATGGTCTGCTCCGCGGTGCTGATCGTGTTGCCGGCCGGCGTGTTCATCACGACGATGCCCGCCCGCGTGGCGGAGGGCTTGTCGATGTTGTCGGTGCCGACCCCGGCGCGGACGATGGCCTTGAGCCGCGTGTTGCCCTCGAGCGACTCGGGGGTGATCTTCACGCCGCTGCGGCAGATGGCGCCGTCGAACTCGTTGAGCGCCTGCTTCAACTCCTCGCCCTTCAGGCCGGTCCGCACCTCGTAGGTGACGCCCTCGGCGGCCTCCAGCATGTCGAGCCCTTCCTGGGCCAGGTTGTCGAGAACAATGACGCTTGGCATGGCCTGATACCGCTTGATTTCTTCGGGGTCTGGTGGGGGGATAGAGCGAGGCGGGGCGCCGACCGCAACGAGTCGGCTCAGCCGGCGTTCTTGTCGCGGAAGTCCGTCATGAAGTCGCGCAACGCCTCGACACCGGCGACGGGCATCGCGTTGTAGATCGAGGCGCGGATGCCGCCGACCGAACGGTGCCCCTTGAGGTCGGTCAGGCCCTGCTGCTTCGCCGCGGCCAGGAACGCCTGCGTGAGCTCGTCGCTGGGCAGACGGAACGTCACGTTCATAACGCTGCGGCTGTGCGGCTGAGCGTGCGGCTGGTAGAAGCCCGTCGACGCGTCCAGCACGTCGTAAAGCATCAACGCCTTGGCCTTGTTCTGCTCGAACATCTTGTCGAGCCCGCCGACTTCATTCAGCAGCCAGTCCGTGACCAGCTTGTTGATGTAGATGGCGAACGTCGGCGGGGTGTTGCCGAGCGACTTCTCGTCGATGTGCGTGTTGTAGTTGAGGTACGACGCTAGCGAGTCGCTCGACCGTTCGGCGAGGTCCTTCCGGATGATCACCACCGTGACCCCCGCCGGGCCGGCGTTCTTTTGAGCACACGCGTACAGCAGGCCGTAGCGGGTGATGTCGAGCTTGCGGTGCAGGAAGTCGCTCGACGCGTCGCAGACGAGCGGTACGTCGCCCGTGTCCGGCTCGCCGTTGAACTGCACGCCCTGGATCGTCTCGTTGCAGCAGTAGTGCACGTACGCCGCGTTGGGGTCCAGATCGAGCTGATCCTGAGTGGGCACGTGGTCAAAGTTCGAGTCGGCGGCGCTGTAGGCGGTCCGAACCGCGCCAACCTTCTTGGCCTCCGCCACGGCTTTCTTACCCCAGGAGCCCGTGACGATGTAGTCGGCCGAGCCCCCGTTCTCTCCGAGCAGGTTCAGGGGAACCATGGAAAATTGCAGCCGGCTGCCGCCTTGCAGGAACAGCACGGCGTAGTCGTCCGAGATCTCGAAGAGCTTACGCAGATTGGCTTCTGCGGCCTCGATGATCTCGGTGAACGCGGCGCTGCGGTGGCTGATCTCCAGCACGCTGGCGCCGACGCCCGGCAGGCTCAGCATCTCGTCGCGGGCTTGCTCGAGCACGGGCAACGGCAAGACGGCGGGGCCCGCGGAGAAGTTGTAGACTCGCTCTGACATCGTTTCGGGGGCGCCGATCGGAGGGGGATCCGAGCGGCTCTGTAGGCGGGGGTGTGGCGACGCGTCGAGGGGTGCTTCCGCCTGGAAGGCCTCGGTCAGCTCGCGCCCGGGAGGCGTAGTGTATAGGTCACCGCGCACGTTGACGATGGGGCCGCCGTGGACCGCGAATCCCTGGCTCGCCAGGGCGTTGGCGTGAGCCGCGCAAGGCTGGCAACTCGCGGGTCACCGGCGTAGTCTGACGGGCTCACACACGCTCGAGGGCGGTCGCTCCCGACGCGGCTGCCCCGCTCCGTCCGCCGCCGGAACCTCATGCTCAACTGGCTGCGTCAACGGTTTGAGCGTGGTGTGGTGCCGGGTGACACGCTGACCATCTTCCTCGCCGGGGGAGTTGGCCTGCTGGCTGGATTTGCAGCTGCCCTCTTCGGCTACGTCATCGAGTGGCTCACGGAGAGCACGTACGGCGCCGCCAACGCCCGCCGGGATGACTCGGAGTTCTGGACCTTCGTAGTGATCGCCAGCCCTGCGATCGCGATGCTCGCCGTGGCGTGGCTCACGCGGAGGTTTGCCCCGGAGGCCCAGGGCGCCGGTGTGCCCGAGGTGATCACCGCCGTGGCCCGGCACGACGGCGTGATCCGGCCGCGGATCGCCGCGGTGAAGATCGTCGCCAGCGGTGTGACGATCGGCTGCGGCGGCTCGGTGGGGCGCGAGGGGCCGATCGTCCAGATCGGCTCGGCGCTGGGCAGTACGGCGGGTCAGTTGTTCAAGCTGTCCGCCAAGAACATCAAGGTGCTCGTCGCCGCGGGCGCCGCCGCGGGCATCAGCGCCACGTTCAACGCGCCGCTTGCCGGAGTGATTTTCGCGAGCGAGATCATCCTGGGCTCGTTCGCGGTCGAGTCGCTCACGCCCATCGTGCTGGCGAGTGTCATCGCCGACGTCGTGCAGCAACGCGTCGGCGAGCACCGGCTGGACCCCGCGTTCAAGGACCTGGAGTACGTCTTCGCCGGCGACTTCGTTCAGCTGCCCAGCTACCTGCTGCTAGGCCTGGTAGCTGGGCTGGCCGCGGCTGGGTTCATCAAGCTTCTGTACGGGGTCGAGGACCTCGCGGAAAAGCTGATGCCTCACTGGCCGAGTCGCGCGGTGATCGTCGGTCTGATGATCGGCGCCGTGGGGGTTCTTTACCCCGTGTCGCCACCGGTCATGTCTCGTGGCGCCGAGCGCGAGGCGGAGCACCACCGGCCGCTGCCGCCGCTGCTCGGGGTCGGCTACGAGGTCGTTGAGCACGCGCTGCACCTCAAGCTCGAAGACGAGCCGGATGCCGACGCAGCGGGTGACGACTCGGCGTTCGGGTTCTCGGCGTTCGAGACGCTGTTCCGCACCGCACCGGATCGCGAGGTGAAGCTGCCCCGGGACCGACTGCTCGCGGAACTGGCTTGGCTGGCGCCCTTGGTGCTATTGAAGCCTCTGCTGACCAGCATGACGCTCGCCGGCGGCGGGTCGGGCGGGGTCTTCGCCCCGTCGCTGTTCTTGGGCGCCACCCTCGGCGCGGCGTTCGGCGTGACGGCGAATCTGCTGCTGCCCGAGTACAGCCACTCGCCCGGGGTGTACGCCATCGTCGGCATGGGCGCCGTCGTCGCGGGGGCGACGCAAGGCGTCCTCTCGGCCATCCTGATCGTCTACGAAATGACGGATCAGTACGCGATCATCCTGCCGATTATGACGGCGGCCGGGCTGGCGAGTGTCGTCACGCGGATCATCGATCCGGAGAGCATCTACTACAAGAAGCTCAGCCGCCGCGGCGAGCGGATCGCCCGGGGCCACGATCTGCACAACCTGGACCACGTCATGGTGCGAGACGTGATGGTCCGACGCTTCCCGAAGCTCGACCCGGCCGACAACGCCCTCGAGATCATCCGTGTGGCGCGTGAGCACCCGGAGATCGAGAGCCTCCCGGTGATGGGCGAAGACGGCAAGCTGATCGGCATCATCCGCGCCGAGGATCTGCACCGCGTGCTCGACAGCGACATCTCGCCGCGGCTGGTGAACGCCGAGGACATCGCTCTGCGTACGGCGTTGTCGGTGCACCCGGCTCAGAACCTGCTGGAGGCGATGCGCGACTTCGGCGCCCGCGACGTGGAGACCCTGCCGGTCGAGGTCGGCTCGGGCGACAACCGCCGGCTGGTCGGCCTCCTGCTGCGGTCCGACGTCATCCGCCGTTACCGGCAAGAGATGCTGGTCACTCGCTGACCGGGGGATCGGCGTCGTCTGCCGGCAGGTGCGGCGGGGGCTCGTCGCGCATCTCGTGCAGCGCGTTCTCGGCGGCCCGTTGCTCCGCCGCCTTCTTGCTGGCGCCCCACGCGGGAGCGAATCGTCGGCCGCCGACCGCCGCCTCGACCAAGAACGCCTTCTGGTGATCGGGGCCCTGCTCTTCGACGATGCGGTACGCGGGCGTCGTTTGGGTTTCCCGCTGAGCGGTCTGCTGGAGCATCGACTTGTAGTTCTGGCCCGACTCGTCCGCGGCCGCCGCCTCGATGTGGTGCTCGAGGCACCGATCGATGAACGACGCCACCGCTTCGTGGCCGCCGTCGAGGTAGATGGCCGCGACGAGCGACTCGAACACGTCGGCCAGCACGCTCATCGGTACCGAGGGCGACGTGGTCATGCCCTTGCCGAGGATCAGAAACGGCTCGAGCCCGAGCTCGCGGCTCACTGCTGCGCAGGTACGCCGGCTCACGATGACCGACTTCAGCTTGGTGAGGTCCCCCTCAAGCAGATCGGGAAACTCGCGGTAGAGACTTTCGCAGACGACGGCGCCGAGGATCGCGTCGCCGAGAAACTCCATCCGCTCGTTCGACGCGAGGCGGTGATCGGCCCCCGAGGCGTGCGTCATCGCCGCGATGAGCAGGTCGCTCTGCGCAAACTCGTAGCCGAGCACCGCCTCGCAGGCGGCTTGATCGAACCCGTCGGGGATCGGGCGTGTCGGCGTGGTCTCGGGGATTTGGCGCATGATCGTCGTCGTTCGCGGCAGGTTCGGACGGTAGCCGGCAGCCACTCGCGGGTCAATCGCGCCAAGATTTCCCCCTCGCAGAACCGACAGATAAACTGCACCACCACGTCTTGCGGCCCCGCCGAAACCCGCCCGCCCCGCGTCTCACGATGAACACTCTCTATCTGCCCGAGCTGCGCGAGATGATCGCCGCCGGCGACAAAGCGGGCCTGCGGGAGTTCACGGAGGCGATCAACGCCGCGCGGACGGCCGAGTTCATGGAGGGCCTCGAGGCCAGCGAGGCCTGGACCGTGCTCGTCGAAGCGACGCCGGACCGCCGAGCGGAGGTGTTCGGATTCTTCGACGAAGAGAAGCAGACGTCGATCGTCGAGAGCATCGCCGTGTCGGGCGATGTCGACACGCTCAGCCAGATGGTCGCCGACCTGCCCGCGGACGATCGGGTCGACCTGCTCAACGACGTGGAAGAGGCGGTCGTCGAGGACCTCCTCCCGCGGATGCCGCAGGACGACCGTCGAGAGACGCTGCGTCTGCGTGGGTTCCCCGAAGGCACGGCCGGTTCGGTCATGACCACCGAGGTGGGCCGCCTGAACGCCGCGATGACGGTCTCCGAGGCGCTGACCGAGATCAGCAACCAGGCCCAAGACCTCGAGACCATCTACTACAACTACGTGGTCGACGAGGACGACCGCCTGCTGGGCTTGGTGTCGGCCCGCCAGCTGGTGACGCACTACAACCAGCCGGACCAGCCGATCGCGGAGTTGATGGAACGCGACGTCGTCGCGGTCGAGGCCATGGACGATCAGGAAGCCGTGGCGGAGAAGGTCGCCGCGTACGACTTCCTCGCCATCCCGGTCGTCGACGGCGATCGCCGTCTCCTGGGAATCATCACGCACGACGACGTCATCGACGTGCTGCGCGCCGAGGCGACCGAGGACGCGCTACTCGCGGCCGGCGTGGCGCCGCTGGAGCAGGGCTACCTGCGCAGCCACTGGTTTACGCTCGCCTGCAACCGCGGCCTGTGGCTCGGCGTGCTGTTCGTGGCGGCGTTGCTAACGGCTCTTGCCCTGCAGGGGTACGAGGACGAGTTCCAGAAGGTCAGCTGGTTGGTGCTGTTCATCCCGCTAGTGATCTCTAGCGGCGGCAACACGGGCAGCCAGTCGGCGACGCTGGTCATCCGCGGGCTCACGGACGGAGAGGTGGCCCTGTCCGACTGGTTCCGCGTGATGCGGCGCGAGCTGCTGATGGGGCTCACCCTCGGGGCGGCGCTCGCCGCGGTCGGCTACGCCTCCGCGTACGCGCTGACAAGGTCGCCGCCGCACGGCGAGGCGGCGCCGACGGCGATCGAGGTCGCCGTGGTGCCGATCACCCTGCTGCTGGTGGTGGTGTGCGGCACGCTGTGCGGTGGGGCGTTGCCGCTCGTGTTCCAACGCATGGGCGTCGACCCGGCGTTGATGAGCAACCCCTTCGTGGCGGGCATCATCGATATCGCCGGCATCGTCATCTACATGACGGTGGCAATCGCCATGATAGGCGGGCTCGGCTGACGATCGCTCCTCGCACCGGCGGGCTCACGAAGCGCGGCTGGGTTCTTAGACGTCGAGCACCGGGTGGCCGACGTACATCTGCAGGATTTGGCTCTGGACCTTGATCGCGCGGATCAGCACCCACACCTGCTCTTGGCTGAACTCCTTCGGGTCGGAGCTCGCCAGCGTTTCCAGCTCATCGGTCATCGCCGCGTGCTGGTCGGTCGCAAACTGCAGCTTCAGCCCAACCTGTCGCCACGCGGCTTGCAGCTTCTGCACGTCCTCCAGCGGGCCGAGGTCGTCGTGGGCGTTGGCAAGCAGCAGGCACAGCCGAGCGACGTCTTGCGGCGAAGCTTCCGGCTGGAGGCCGTGAATCCGCTCGGCGAGTTGCTGGCAGTTCATGGCGGGGTCGAGGGGCACGGCTGTGTCTTCATCAGGAGCAGGGTGTTGGCGTCGGAGACCGATCGCCGACATCAGGGGAATGTAGCCCCGAGCGCCCCGCGCCCACGCGTGGAAACGTCGCGCGTTACCGCACGAGGGCCCCTCGCGGGTCCGGATGCAGCGGCTGGGTGAAATCGTCCGCGACGCACGGCTTCCCGCTCGTTGCCATAATGCAACAGACGACGTTGCCGCTACGCACCCTCCAGCCCGATCCCCCTCGCCCCCCACTTCCGATGTCGCTTTGCCAAGGGTGCGGACGGCCCCTCGCTCGCGAGAGCGCGACGGACGCCACAAAAACCCTGCTGCGGGTTTCCAACATCGCGGAAGCCGGCTACCTGGCCGATCGGCTGACCGACGCCGGCTTTCAAGCCCGCGTGGCCCCGACCGAATCGTTCGACGCGATCACCGGGGTGTGGTCGATGGGGTATCTCGTGCTGGTCGATCCGGTCCACGCGGCCGAGGCAGCCGAGCACCTGCATACAGTCTTGGGAGACACCACCGCCCCGGCGGGCGAGTCCCCCGCAGCATCTTCGGCGACGGGCGATCCGGTCGGCATGAACCCCTGGACCGCCTTGGTGGTCCTGGCCGTCGCGGTGTTGAGCGGCCTGCTCGTCGCCCGTCCGTTCGACGGCGGCCTTGCCGACCCAAACGCCGCGGCCGACCAGCCGAAGGACCTGCCGTTCGCCGCGTTGCACCGCCGGTTGACCCAACTCGGGAGTCCGCTCACCGCGGTGACGGCCGACGGCTCGACCCAGCGACTCCGCTACGACGTGCTCACGACCGGCTGGACACTAGAAACGGACGCCGACGGCGACGGTCGGTTCGAACAACAGCAACGCTTCGCCGCGCCGGGTAAGCGCTAAACGCGGCCTGCCTTTGGGCGACAGGCATCGCCCTTCGCCGGTCTTGCGAGCCGCGTCTACAATCCGCCCCCGGACGCGTTAACCCCCTCTGCTCAAGAGCGCAACAAACTTGGCTACCCTCGGCGTCAACATCGACCACGTGGCAACCGTCCGCCAAGCCCGGCGGACAACGGAGCCCGATCCTGTCGCGGCGGCAATGCTCGCTGAGCTCGCCGGGGCGGACGGGCTGACGATCCATCTGCGCGAGGACCGCCGTCATATCCAAGATCGTGACCTGACGGTGCTGCTGCAAACGGCGACCGTGCCCGTCAATCTCGAGGTTGCGTGCGCCGATGAGGTCGTGGAGATCGCGTGCCGAGAGCTGCCGCACCAGGTGACGCTCGTCCCCGAGAAGCGTGAAGAGGTCACGACCGAGGGCGGGCTGGACGTCGCGGGAGGACGTGAGCAGGTGGCCCGCGCAGTGGGGCGACTCACCGAGGCCGGCATCCTGGTCAGCCTGTTCATCGACGCCGACGCAGCGCAGATCGACGCCGCCGCGGCGCTCGGGGTCGATGGCGTTGAGCTCCACACGGGTCCGTACGCTCACGCGTGGGAGCAGCACCAGCCAGCGGCCGAGCTGAGTCGACTGGCGGAGTCCGGCGCGCATGCCATCTCCGCCGGCCTGAGGCTGCACGCCGGGCACGGGCTCAACTACCGAAACGTGGGTCCCGTCGCCGCGCTGCCGCGGATGGAAGAACTCAACATCGGCCACAGTATCATCTCGCGAGCCGTGCTTGTGGGCATGGACTCCGCGGTGCGTGAGATGAAACGCCTGATCACCGAGGCGTCGCGCGAGTGACGGCGACAAAGTTGTTGATCATCTGCTGACCAGATTCGGTGAGAATCGCCTCCGGGTGGAACTGGACGCCGTACACCGGTGCGTCGCGACGCTCGACCGCCATGATGACCCCGTCCTTCGTGTGAGCGGTGGCCTTCAAGCCGTCGGGCAGTTCGGCGGCGTTGGCCGCCAGAGAGTGATAGCGGCACACAGTTAACGGGCTCGGCGCCCCCGCAAACAGCCCCACGCCGCTGTGGGTGATCACCGAGGTGCGTCCGTGGAAGCAGTCGGTCGCGCGATCGATCGTGCCGCCGTAGGCGGCGACGATCGCTTGATGCCCGAGACAAACGCCCAGGATCGGCAGCCGATCACCCAACCCGCGGACCGCTTCCACGCTGCATCCCGCGTCGGCGGGCGCGCCCGGTCCGGGGGAGATGACCAAGCCGGCGGGCGACAACGCGAGCAACTCCTCGCAGTCGATCGCGTCGCTACGCCGCACAAGCGTCTCGGCCCCCGCAAGCCGCAACAAACGCGCGAGGTTGTGCACGAAGCTGTCGTAGTTGTCCAGGACAACAATCATGCGTCTACGCTTAGCAACGCTCAACGGTCCTGCGGTTCGATCAGCCCGACCGCTTTCTGCCACGTCTCTTCGTACTCGCGTTCGGGGCAAGACCCCACCGTGATCCCCCCACCGACCGACGCCTGCACCCATCCACGGGCGTGCACTCGGGTTCGGATCAGCACGCTGCTGTCCATCGCCTGGGCGCCGTTCTCGTTGGGCAGCCCCAGCCAGAACATCGTCCCGCAGTACGGACCGCGAGCGGTTGGCTCCAACTCGGCGATGATCTGCTGCACCCGCACCTTGGGAGCCCCTGTGATGGACCCCGCGGGAAGCGTGGCCGCTAGCAGATCGACGACGTCGCGGTCCGCCCGCAACCGCGCACGCACGACCGACACCAGATGCTGCACGTGCGCGTAGCGCTCTACGCCGAACAATTCGGGGACGCAGACCGAGTCGTCCTCCCCGACGCGCGACAGATCGTTCCGCATCAGGTCGACGATCATGACGTTCTCGGCCCGCTCCTTCGCGCTCGCGGCGAGTTCGGCGGCGAGCCGATCGTCGTCCGCCGGCGTGGCGCCACGGGGTCGGGTGCCTTTGATCGGACGCGTCTCGATCGTCCGGCCGCGGACGCTCAGAAACCGCTCGGGCGAGGCGCTGGCGATCTGCCATGCGCCGCCGTCGAGGAACGACGCGAACGGCGCCGGATTGTGCTCACGCATCCGCAGGAAGCCGGCGACGGCGTCGCCCGGATCGGGGTAGAGCAGCCGCTGCGAGAGGTTGGCCTGAAACGCGTCGCCTGCCTGGAGGCGCTCCTGGACCTTACCTACCGCTCGCAAATAGTCGTCGCGGGTGAAGTCGCTCAGCACGCCGCGTAACTCGTGCTGCGGCGCCAACTCGGCGCGAGGCAACGAGCTGCCCCCCACCTCCGGTGAGGTCTGCGCCGGCGGCGCGTCAAGAATTCGCAGCACCTTAGCGATCTGCCGATCGGCGCCACCGCCGCTCGGGCCGTTTTGCGCGATGATCCAAGCGCGTTGCTTGCTGTGGTCGTACGCGAGGACCCACTCGTACACTCCTGCCGCCAGCACCGGGAGCCTGAACTCATCCCATCGAGCGGTGGGCAACGATTCGATGGCTTGGCCGATCTCGTAGCCGATCATGCCCGCCACACCACCCTGCCAGGGCGGCAAGCCCGCCACCGGCGTGACGCCCCATTCCCCACGCCGCCCGTCGGCTCGAATGCCACACGCACGTGAGTTGAGGCCCCGCAACACTCGTACGGGGTCCTCGGCCGTGGTCGCCACACGCCACTCGGTCGGACCCGCTGCAACGTACGAGTACCGTCCCAACGTTTCGTGCGGCCGTGCGCTGTCGAAGAACACCGCGTGCGGCAACGCGCTGAGCCGCGCGAAGGCTTCGTCCGGAGCGGGCGGGTTCGCAAGCTCGTGAACCACGGGGTTGCCGCCCCGGCTGTCGCGGGCTCCGGCGGTCGCTCGCGGGCGTTGTCCGCTCGTTGGGGGGGCCGTAGGATCGATCGGCGTAGCGACTCCACATGTGTGCACCGTTGTGCGGAACGATAGCCTCCCTCCCGGCAGAAGAACATGGCCACGGACACCGACGATCGAACGGAAACGGTCGAGTCCAACACCGCGGACACCCCCGCCGCGCGGTCCGACCGCAGACGGGTTGTCTTCCCTTGGGTTTGGCTGATTCTGCTCGGGGTCGCTCGGCTCGCGGTGCAGACGACGGAGTTGACGGTCGACTTCAAAAACATCGCCACCCTCGCGACCGTTCTGCTTGCCGTGAGCGGTTTGGGGTGCTGGTACCTGATCCGCGGGCGTCGGCCGCTGGTCATCCGCTTGGCGGCCGCGGCGGCGCCGTTCATCGCGGCGTTCGCGTTCTTGTCGTTCTTCGAACTCAAGTTCCGCGGCGATGGTTCGGTTCAGGGCGTGCATCGACGCGGGGAGCCGAAGCCGGACGAGCTGCTGGCCGCGATCGAAGTCGAGGACGGCGGCGGGCTCGCCGATTGGGGACCGGGCCCGTACGACTATCCACGGTTCTTGGGATCCGGTCCTTGGGCGTCGGCGGTCGGACCCTCGCTCGCTGCCGATTGGAGCGAATCGCCGCCCGAAGAACTCTGGCGCCGGCCGATCGGGGCTGGCTGGTCGTCGTTCGCGGTGTACGGTCCGTACGCGGTGACTCAAGAGCAACGCGGCGAGGAGGAACTCGTCGTTTGCTACAAGCTGCTGACGGGTGAGCCCGTGTGGTCGCACACGGACCCGATCCGGTACCTGCCCGACAACGCGGCAGGCGAGATGGGTCGAGCGGGTCCGCGGGCCACGCCGACGATTGTCGCCGATCGTGTCTACACCCAAGGGGCCACGGGTTTCGTGAACTGCCTTGACGGGCGAACCGGGGCTGTGGTGTGGAGTGTCGATACCGCCGAGCGTTTCGGAGCCGACGTCGCCGTTTGGGGAAAGAGCGGTTCCCCGTTGTTCGTGCAGGGTTCCGATGGCGACGCCGCGCAGGTCATCGTGAACGTCGGCGCCCCGAGCGATTGGAAGGACCAGCCGGAGTACTCGTCCTCGCTGGTGGCGTTCGACGCACAGTCGGGCGAGGTCCGGTGGTCCGCGGGGAATCGGCAGACCTCGTACGCGTCGCCGCAGTTGATCGCGCTGCACGGTCAACCAGTCGTCGTGCAAACGAGCGACCTGTTGCTCTCTGGCCGCGATGCGGCGACCGGCGAGTTGCTGCTCGAGCGGGCTTGGTCGGGCACGAGCGAGAACATGCCCACCTGCAGCCAGCCGGTCGCGATCGGCGAGAACCGCCTATTGATGACCAAGGGCTACGGCTTCGGCTCCACGCTGCTCGAGGTCCGCCGCGAAGACGCCGCTTGGTCGCTCCAGCCGGTCTGGGACCCGCCGATCAAGCCGGTGCTACAGACCAAGTACAGCAACGTGGTGGTCCGCGATGGCTACGCGTTCGGCCTGAACGGCGATCGTCTCCAGTGTGTCGATGTCGCCACGGGCGAGCGGATGTGGCGGAAACGCCGCCGGCCGTCGTTCGGCTTCGGGCAGGTGCTGCTCGCCGGCGAGCACCTGATTGTCTCGACCGAGGCGGGCGAGATCGTCCAGATCCTGGCTTCGCCAGAGAAGTACGAAGAACTCGGTTCGCTCCAGGCGTTGGCCGAAGACGAGGTCTGCTGGAACAACCCGGTGATCGTTGGCGATGTGTTGATCCATCGCAACGCGGTCGAGGCGGTCGCCTATCGGCTGCCGCTCGGCGAAGGCGAGCCGGTGACCCTGACGTCCACGAAACGAGCGGACGGCTCGGCCGCCGCGCTCGACACAGAGTCGGCGGACCAGCCTGAAACGACCGGCGAAGACGCCGGCGCGTGATCGAGCAACCAGTCCTCGAGCACGACGTGCTCGATGCCCGGGGCGCGTAGCAAGCACGCGTCGCGCGGCAACATGGCGGCCAACCATGGGCGTTCCACCAGCGACTGCACCGCCCGCCGGCCGATTCCTGCGGCCGTGTACCGCTGCGTCTGCTGCGTGACGTCGGCGGCCAGCCGAGCAAAGGTCGAGGGGATCACGTTTGGCTTGGGTCCGATGTGAACCACCCGGCGGACATCGCTCGCCAGCGTCGCGCGGACAGCGTCCCACAGGCGTTGGGGCTGATCGGTCCAGTCGAGCAGCACCCTGCGCGGGTCGCCGGACTCGTACGCAATGCGGCCGGTGACGAGTGAGAAGACCGCAGGCGCGGGCCCCGCGAACGAGAACACGGTCGACGCCACCAACCGCGCCGCTCGATCACAGACCCCCCGCGCGCGAACGAGCGGCGTGTGGAGCGGCGGCCACACGCCGTCGTTGAAGCGTATCCGCAGCGACCGCAGCCGCGGAAAAAGGCGAGGCAACGCCTCGATCTTCTCGGCCTTGCCGATCACCAGCGCCGTGTTGGGCGACACCACTGCCGACACCCCGACCGCCTCCGAGGCGTCGCTGACCGACCGGCACGCTTCGATGAGTTCGCCAAGCGGCAGCGCTTCGGCCCGTGAGAAGACGACCGCCAGCCTCACGTCCCCCGCCAACGCGGCGCAGTCGTCCGCGAGCGCCAGCGGAACCGCGAGCACCGCGTCCGGCGAGACGAAGCCCCCCGCGGCGAGAGCGATCAACTCCCCCAGGCTGTAGCCGAACGAGAATCGGGCGGCGCGCAGATCAACGCCATGAATTTCTTGAGCGATCTCGAGCTGAGCCATCTCGGTCGCGAAAACTAGCGCTACCGACTCCGCGTACCGCTTCGACGGCGGATCCTCACCGAGGACAACGCGTTGGATGAGGTCCGTGCGTAGCCTGGCGTGCTCCGCACAGAGCCGGTCGGCCCAGCGCAGCCAATGCCGCACGATCGGCCGATAAGCCGCGACCGCCATCAGCTCACGCGTCCGGCCACGATTCGACTGGTTGTACCCGCGGAACGCTAAGGCCGTCGGCGTGCCGCTCGTCAGCCGTTCGCCACTCGTTGTGACGGGCATCCTCTCGGCTCCTGAAGAGTTTTGCGGCCCCAAGGTCGTTATAGCCCGACCCCGCCCTTGCTACGCGGCACCGTCGACCTGTGTTCTCTCTTTGGACGAACGCTTCCACGGGATACCCGGGTCACACGGCATTAACACCGGGCAGGTTGCGGAAGTCCTCACCCGCTCGCTCCGAGCTCGCTCTCCGCGGCGCACTAGGTTTTGCTCCGTCCGCCGTCCGCGTGACGCCGCCCCCGATAGGTTCTCCACGGTCGGCAACGCTCGCCGTCACCAACGCCACACCCAGGAACTCCACCATGCCCGCCGTAAAAGACATTATGACCGACGGTGTCGTCACGATCGGCCCGACCGCCACAATCGGCGAGGCGATCGAGCTGCTGCTGGCGCGGCGGGTGAGCGGCCTGCCGGTCGTCGAGGCGGACGAGACGCTGGTGGGCATCATCACGGAGTTCGCGCTGCTCGGGCTGGCCTACGATCAAGCGATCATGAGCCAGACCGTTGCGGAGCACATGACCCGGACGCTGCTCACCGTCGAGGTCGATGAGCCGGTCAGCAAGGTGGCGGACCTATGCATCGTGCACCGTGTGCGGCGTCTACCGGTGCTGGACGGCGGACGGCTGGTCGGCTTGGTCTCACGCCGCGACGTGCTGGAAGCCATCTGCCAGCCCGCTCCTGAGTTCGTCGGTTAGACCACGCGGGGCTTGCGCGATCGTACGGGCTGAAGCGCCGCCACGGCGGCTCCTGCTTTGACTTCACACGTGTGCAAGCTAGGTACTCCTGGAGCAATCCGCGAGCGACGTATGCCGCCGCTCCGCCCCTACGCCAGCCAGCCCGCCGACCCCGCCCCGCTATGAGCGTCGATACCCGACGTGTGCTCCTCATCGAAGAGGACGCCACCCTGCGTGAGATCACCGCGTTCCGGCTCGAGCTGCTGGGGCACGTGGTGGTCAGTCACTCATCCGGCGAGACGGCGCTCACGTGGCTGCTCGACGAGTTGCCCGACGCGATCGTTGTCGGCCACTTCCTGCCGGACATGGACGGCCTCGAACTCATCGATCGTCTCAGCAACGAAGTCCGGACGAGCGACATCCCGGTGATGCTGCTCTCGCCGAACTCAGAGTTGGAAGACGTTCAGAAGGCGTTCAACTCGGGCGCGGACGAGTACCTCGTCACGCCGTTCGACCCGCAGACGCTCGAGATGAAGCTCTCGCGGCTGCTCTCCGCCGAACCGGTCACCGCCTGACGCCCCAACGGATGCAATCGGATCGATGGCGCGCCTTGGCGACATCCTGGTAGACCGCGGCCTGATCACTCAGGCTCAGCTCGAGGCCGCGCTGGCGGCGCAGGGCTCCGAGCGTGGCATGCTCGGGCAGATCCTGCTCCGGCGCAATCTGATCTCGCTCGACCAACTGGGCGACGCCCTCGCGGCGCAGTACGGCGTTGACTACGTCGATCTCGTGCCGCAGACGATCAACTCGCAAGTGGCGCGGCTGCTGCCGGAAGAGCTCGCCCGCTCGCGGCACTGCGTCCCGGTGGGCGTCACCGGCCGCGAGTTGCAGCTGGCGATGGTCGCGCCGGACGACATCGACACGATCTCGGAAACGGAGCTCATCACCGGCTACAACGTGCGGCCGATGGTGGCGCTCGACAACGCCGTGCAGGCGGCCCTCGACCGCGGGTTCGACGACCGGCTGACCGCCCGGCAGACGATTGTCGACATGAAGATGGCGGACCTCGAAGCCGCCGAGCATGTCGAAGAGATCGAGGTCGACCCGACCGAGATCGTCGAGGAAGAGCAGGCGCCGGTCGTCCGGCTGGTCCGCTCGATCCTGATGGGCGCCATCAACGCCGGGTGCAGCGATATCCACCTCGAGCCGCACGTGCCGGAGATGCGGGTGCGTTACCGCGTGGACGGCGAGCTGCAGTCGGTCATGACGATCCCGAACCACACGGAAGAGGCGGTCGTCGCGCGGATCAAGGTGATGGCCGACATGGACACCACCGAGAACCGCCGCCCGCAAGACGGCCGGTTGACCATCACCGAGGCGGGCGCCCGGGTCAACTTCCGCGTCAGCACCATCCCCACCGTTGGCGGCGAGAAGGTCGTGATGCGGCTTCTGGACGAGGGCGGCAAGACCTTCGACCTGCGGAGCATGGGGCTCGACGACGAGGACCTTAAGAAGATCCAGTCGCTCATCGATAAGCCGCACGGCATGATCGTCGTCACGGGGCCGACCGGCTCTGGCAAGAGCACCACGATGTACTCGGTGCTCTCGCGGCTGAACGCCGTGAGCCGGAACATCGTGACCGTCGAAGACCCGGTCGAGTACCGCTTGACGGGTATCAATCAGGTGGCGAGCGACAACGAGCACGGCCTCGGCTTCGCGAACGCTCTGAAGTACATGATGCGTCAGGACCCCGACGTGATCATGGTCGGCGAGATCCGCGATCACGAGACCGCCGGCACCAGCGTGCAGGCCGCGCTCACCGGCCACCTGCTCATCAGCACGCTGCACACGAACGACTCGATCGGCGCGGTCGCGAGGCTCAACGACCTGGGGGTCGACAACTTCAAGATCGCGGGATCGCTCAACGGCGTGATCGCCCAGCGTCTGCTGCGGACCATCTGCAGCGAGTGCCGCGAGGTGGCTCAGCCGAACGAGCAGCTCTGGGCCAAGCTGATGGGCGACACCCCGCCGCCGACGGACGCCACGTTCTTTCAAGGCCGCGGCTGCAAGAAGTGCCTCGGCACAGGCTACTCCGGCCGGCTGCCGATCTTCGAAGTGCTGGTGATGACACCCGAGCTGGCCGAGGCGATCGAGCGCGGGGCGCCCGCGTCGCAGTTAGCCGAGGTCGCGTTGTCGCAAGGCCTTGTTCAGCTCACGAAGGCGGGCATCAACCAGGTGTACGCCGGGCGGACGACGCTCGAAGAGGTCTACTACAAGCTCTCGAGCTAAGGACGACCGATGCGCGCCGCCTCAAAAAAGAGCCTCACGCCGATGGCTGTCGCCACGGGCAAATCGCGCGGCAAGGCCGCCGCGAAGCCCAAGGTTAGCAAGTTCAGTCTGTCGCTCGGCGGAGGTCAGCGCGCCGATCGGATGAAGAAGCCGGAGGTGACCTTTTTCTTCCGCAACCTAGCCACGCTCTGCAGCAACGGCGTGCCGATCACCAAGGCGGTGGGGGCGATCGCCGAGGAGCGAAGCCTCGAGCGGCGCCGCGCGATGCTGCAGACGATCAAGCGACGTCTGGAGAGCGGCGACACGTTCAGCCACGCGCTCAGCTACTACGAAGCCTCTTTTGACAAGGTAACGCTCAGCCAGGTACGCGTGGGCGAGCGCTCCGGGGCTCTGGCCGACGCCCTAAGCAAGATCGCCGATCAACGCGAGAAAGCGGGCCGCGTGCAAGAGGACATCGTCAAGAAGCTGGCTTACCCCGTGGTGCTGGCGCTGGTCGGCACGGCGGTCGTCGGCTTCCTGCTCGCCTACGTGGTGCCCGTCTTCGAAGAGACCTACCGCAGCGCCAACGTGCCGCTGCCGTCGATCACGCGGGTGATGATCTCGGTGGGCGGCTTCGCGAAAGGCTACTGGTGGGCCGTCGCCGGAGCTGTGGTCGGCCTGCCGCTGGTCATCAGCCAGCTCCGCAAGCGCGAGCCGATCGCGTTCGCGCTCGACACCCGGCTGCTGAAGGTCCCGCTGCTGGGGCCCTGGCTCCGCGACGTGGCGTTGCTGCAGCTCATGGAGGTGATCGGCACGCTGATGGAGGCGGGCTTCACGTTGGCCGAGGCGCTGCAAGAGGCTGCCGGTTCCGTTGGCAACCGAGCGATGAAGCGTGGCGTGAGCGATCTGCACCGTGCGGTCCAGCGCGGCGAACGTTTCAGTCGCGAGGTCGAACGGCACGCCGACTTGTTCCCGCCCATGGTCAGTCAGCTGATCATCATCGGCGAGCAGACCGGCGAGCTCACCCGCAGCACGCAGCACATCCGCTCGCTGCTGCACGAAGAGATCGAGCGTAAGAGCGACGTGGCGATCGGCGTCATCGAGCCGACGCTTACGATGTCGATGGCGGGCGCCGTCGCCGTCATCCTAATGGCGATCTACCTGCCGATGTTCGACATGATCAGCACGGTTGGCTGATGCCTCACGCACGAACCAAACCCGGGCTGAGCTTGCTGGAGGTCGTGGCGGCGGTCGCGATCCTCGGCGTGCTCGCCGTCATCGCGTTGCCGCGCACCAACGGGGCCCTCACCGAGGGCAAGCGAGCGTCGTGCTTCGTCCAGCGCGCGGAGATCGAGCTGCAGGCGATGCGGTGGCGCCGGGCCACGAGCTCGTGGCCGGCCACCACCCTTTCAGACATCGCGATCGACCCGGCGTACTTCCCCGAGGGCGTGCCTACCTGCCCCGTGGACAGCTCGGCGTACTCGATCGACGCCGCGACCGGCCTCGTGGTCGGACACACGCACTGAGGCAGGTGACTTTCGGTAGAAAAACGTTTGCCCGGCGGCGTGTGGCTCTGGTCGCGACCTACATTACCGCAACGGGCAAGCCGAACCACCGAGTAACGGCGACGCGAACCATATCCCCACAACAAACGCCCGGCGAAGCCTACCGAGGAACGAATCATGCGTAGCAACCCCCGCAACCCCAGCCGCGGCTTCTCGTTGATGGAGCTGCTGGCTGTTGTCACGATCCTCGGCATCATCGCCGCGATCGTCGTCCCGCGTGTCACCACGTCGAGCGACACCGCGAAGCAGAAGGTTAACGAGCACAATCGCGCGACGATCAACTCGGCGATCGAGCGCTACTACATCAGCAACGGCTCGTGGCCCTCGGCCAACCTCAGCGAGCTGGCGGTTCCCGACTACTTCCCGGACGGCCTGCCGACCAATCCGGTTTCGGGCGCTGCTTACGCGATGAACACGACCACGAACCGGATCGACTGACGTGCCGCTGTCGATCCATCACGATCGATCCGCGCTCGCCGTCCGCCCACGCGACGCACGCTCCCGAGATCGGGGGCGTGCGTTCTCGCTTCTGGAGCTGGCGGCCGTGGTGGCGATCATCGGCCTCATCGCGGGGATGGCCGTGGCCCGCTTCGGCCACGACACCCTCGCCGCAGTGGATGGCGAGGGCGTCACCCGACGCCTCTCGCTGGCTCTGCGCTTGGCTCGCCGGCAGGCGATTAGCGAAGGCATCAACAGCGCGGTCGTGATCACCCGCGACGGCGGCGTCGTGGCGTCGTTCACGGTCGTGCGAGCGGCGGGTGGCGGCGACGAGCCGGTCGAAGCCGTGATGTCTGTCCCCGCTGGTGTCACGATCAACACCGCCAGCGACCGCTGGGAGTTCGACTACACGGGCGCCGCCGTCATCCCCGCGGGCGGATCCGTGACGGTCGTCACCAGCCAATGGACCTGGACGATCACCGTCAACGCGCTGACGGGTCAGCCGACGATCGCCCGTGGGTCGACTTAGCGTGGCGTTCGACCCGTCGGGCAGCCGTTTTTGACGCCGTTCGACGGCGAGCTACGTTTCTCCATGCGTAGAACTAGGCTGCATCGCCGTCTGCCACAAACGGGCTACTCCCTGCTGGAGCTCGTCGCCGCGGTTGCGCTGATCGCGGGCACGCTTGTCCCGGCGATGGAGCTCATGCGCGACGGCCTGGAGATGAGCATCGAGACGGATCGCCGCATGCTTCTCGCCGGGTACGGCGTGTCCGAGATGGAGCGACTGCTCGGCGCCACGGCCGCCGTCTGGACGACGGGAGCCACGACCGGCGACTTCGCCGCCGACGGCAACGCCGACGTGCGGTTCGATGCGGTCGTCTCGGACGACCCGCTCTCCGGCGGCATCGTCGGCGCGCTCATGGATCTGCAGGTCACCACCTATTGGGACGAAGACGGAGACGACACGCTCGACGCCGGCGAGCCGCGTTGCGACTTCCGCACCAAGCTGGGGCGCTTCGCGACCTACGAGGCGATCGCCCTATGAGTCGCCTTGTTCCAAACAACGATCCTCGCGGCGTCACGCTGCTCGAGGTGATGACCTCGCTCGCGATCGCTTCGACGCTGATGACCGCGTCCATGGTGGTGCTGCGATCCAACTACGCGGTCTGGACGGTCCACGAGACCGAACTCGACCGAGCCGGCGCGGCGAACGCGGTGCTGCGACGCATCGTGCGGGGTGTCCGCCAGTCGGTCAGCGTGGTCGCCATCACGCCAGCGAGCCAATCGAGCGGGGCGTTGACCCTTGAGCAAGCGGACGGCACGACCGAGTCTTGGACACACGCCAGCGGGGCCGTGACCTACCGGGTGAACTCCGACGCGGAGCAGACACTCTCGGACGCCATCACGTCGCTCGTGCTCGAAGGCTACGAGGCAGACGGGACGACCCTCACGACCGTGCCGGCGGACGTCCACTCGATCCGCTGCACCGTCACCACGACGGCGCCGACCGGCGGCGCCCGCTCGGCGTCTTCCTACGCGTGGCTGAGGGCGTGGTGATGCAACGAAAGCCCAAGAACAGAGGCGCCGCGCTGCTGATGTGCCTCTTCATGATCCTCATGGTGGCGTCGCTCGTAACCAGCGTGCTGGACACGGAGACACTGCAGTTGGCCGCCACACGCAACACCATCGAGTACGAGCAGGCGCTCTACTGGGCCAACGCGGGTGTGCACCGCGCGTGCGCCGAACTCACCACCAACGCGGCCTACCGTGGAACCCTGACCGAGGGGACCCTTCCGCCGAACGCGTCGCCGTCCGGCTTCTCGGTCACGGTCGCGGATGACGTCTCCAACATCCGTGTGACCGCGACCGGCTACTCCGGTCGCGGGATGCGAACCGTGCAAGCGAATGTCGAGCTGTAGAACAACCTCATGAACCCAGCAGCCACCAACGAACGCCGCCAGAAGCGCGAACGACGCAACCCCACGTCGCGACGCCGCCACAGCGACACCCACTCGGCGTACATCGAGCTGTGCCACTCGGTGCTGCGCGTGGCGATCGTGACCGACGAAGGCCGCGGCGACCCTCCTCGGCTGCTCACCAAGACGGTGCGGTGGCGGGTCGAGGCGTTGAGCCCGCAGTGTGAACGCGGCCTCATCGAGCTAACCGCAGCGCTTAAGTCGCTGGTCGCGGAGCACCGGCTGGCCGGCTGCACCGTATCGTTCGCCATCAGCAGCACGCTGTGCGTGAACCGCGCCACTTCGGGCCCCAACACCCGTGTGGAGCAGGAGCTCGACGAGCTCGAAGGCCGCAGCCAGCTCTACCTGTCCCTGGGCCCGGGTTCGAAGCTAACCGCGATCGGCCGCAAGCCGATCGACGCGCGGCACGAGCACGCCCTGATGACCGTCGCGAACGAAGAGACCATTCAGTTGCTCGTCGAGGCCGCCGAAGCCGCGGGCATGGTGGTCGACGTCGTCGAGTCGTCGTTGGTCGCGCTCTCGCGGCTGCACGGGCTGCTGGCGGAGGACGAGCGTGAGCCGGTCATCCTCGCCCAGCTCGACGAGGAGCGGTTCGAGATCGGCGTGTCGCGGGCCGATCAGTTGCTGGTCGAGTATCGGCCGTCCGCGGAGTCGGACGTCACCAAGCTCGGTGAGGTGGTCGACACCCACCACGGCCGCCTCGAGCGCTTCTGCCGACGGCAGTACGGACTCGGCTCGATGGCGATCCGCCGCCTGTGGCTCGTCGGCGATCCGAACGAAGTAAGCGTGGCACAAACCGAGAGTTCGATCGACCTGACGGTCGGGGTGCTCGAGCTTCGCGGAGTGCGGCAGATCTGGTCGCTCTACGAAGACGCCACGCCACGCACGGAGATGGCGGCCGCCGTCGGCCTCGCGCTGCTGGATCAGACGGACAGCGATTCGGAGACACCGAACCTGATGGATCAGGTCCACGCCCGCGCGAAGACCCCCATCAAGCCGTTCCTGTTGCGGGCCTCGATCCCCGTCGCCGCGACGGTGCTGCTGGCTCTGGGCCTCTGGGGTTTCAACCTCGAGCAGTCCGTCGAGTTGACGGCGCTCCGCAACCGGACCGAGGCGCTGCGCCCGGCCGAGCTGCGGCTGAAGATGCTCGGCGAGCGGATCCGCTCGGCGGATATCGAGATCGAGCACCTCGGTCGACTCACCGAAGCCACGCCCGCCACGCGGCTCGACGCGCTCGTGGAGGAGGTCGCCCACTGCCTGCCGGACGACGTCTGGCTGAAACAGTTCCGGGTGATCGAGGACAACGAGGCAGTCGTCTCGGGCGCCAGCTACACCGAGGGCGGCGTGTACGACCTCGTCGGCCACCTGCAGGAGGCCCCCGACATGAGCGAGGTCGCCCTCCAGGGCACCGGCATCGAGCAGACCCGCCAGGGTCCCGCGACAAGCTTCGACATCGATCTCGAGCTCAAGGCGCCGGCGACGAACGGCGCTCCCGAAGGAGGAAGCAAGAATGGTTGAGACGCTAGCAGAGAACTTCTGCACCAGCCGGCACCGCTGGCTAATCGTTACAGGCCTCACGCTTGGGATCGCCCTCGCGACCGTACTACCACAGGTCGATGAGTATCTTGCGATCCGATCGGAACGAGCCGATTTAGACGAACACCTGCTACAAGCGTCCGAAGCGCCATCGTTGCTGGCCGGTTACGAGGCCGCCGCCACCGCGAAGGAAGCCCAACTGGCGGTTTTGCGAGCCCGCGAGGTCGACGAGTCGCATGTGGCCGAACTCCGCTCGTGGCTGGTCAGCGCCGCCCGCGAGTCCGGCTGCCGCGTCCGCCGGATCGACCTGGGCTCGGCCACGGCCCGGCCCTGGCAGACCGACGATTCGCCGCTGAAAACGCCCACCGAAACTTCGAAGAAGAAAAACCGCACCCCCTTCGACTTGCAGTCCCGCACCGTCACCCTGTCGATCACCGGCTCGAACGACGAGGTCCGCACGTTGCTCAAGAAGATCGACGCGGACCGTCGGCTCAAGCACGCTCGGCTGGTTGATCTACGCCCCGGCAACCGCGGAAGCCGCCAACTACAACTTGACCTCAGCCTGCGCTACTTCGCCCTGGTGCGGCCGAAGGTCGGCTGAGACCACGGCAGCCACCGCGAACAGGTCAAGGAAGACCGTCTTATGCCCAACCACCCAACCGGCCCCGCCGCCGGCGCCGCGGCACGCTCGCGGTCCGCTGCGTACTGGCTACTGCTGAGCGTGAGCGCAGTGGCGATCGTGGCATGCGCGGCGCCCCTGCAGGCGGGCCCGAAGCTGCCGGCGCCCGGCGCCAACGGCGTGTCGGCCCAGCGGATGCCCGCCGCGTTGGCCCGCCGCGGCGACCTCACGCTACGCGACTCATCGCTCGAGGCCGCGCTGTTCACAATCAGCGAGCTCTGGGGCATCAACATCGTTGCCGGCGAAATCCCCGGCTCGGTGAACGGCGTGTTCAAAGACGCACCGCTGCGTGAGATTCTCGACTCGATCCTGCTGAGCAACGGGTACGCCTACCGCCCCGTCGGCGAGAGCCTCGTCGTCAGCCGGCTGCAGGACCTCGGGCAGATCAACCCGTTCTTCATCTCAGCCACGATCCCGGTCGGGGCCGCGGAGGTCGGCGAGGTTGTCGACGCGGCACGGCTGATGACGACCCCGCAGGGTCAGGTACGGGCGATGCCGTCGGCCCGCGCGGTGCTCGTGGTCGACTTCGCGGACCGCGTCGAGAAGATCCGCGACCTCGTGAAGCAGATCGACACGGCGACCCGTAGCACCGGCCAGCGAGGCACGTCGGGCGTCGGTCCGCAACGGCTCGAGGTGGCCTACTTCCGCACGCACTTCGTGCCGGCCGCCGACGCCCAGGTCGCGCTCAACGTCGTGCTGAGCCCGCAGGGCCGCATCGCGGCGATCGACAACGAAGATCGGCTGCTGGTGGTCGACTACGCTGAGAACCTGTCGATGGTCGAGGCGGTGCTCTCGCGTATCGATCGGCCCCGTCCGCAGGTGAAGATCCAGGCGCTCATCTACGACATCAACCTGACCGACATCGAAGAAATCGGCGTCAATTGGAACGCCCTGACAAGCGGTTCGCTCGGCGACGACGGCGCCCCCGGCTCCGGCGACGGCGGGCTCTTCAATACCGTCACCAAGGCTCCGTTCGACGCGGCCGGCACCGGCGGCACGTTCACCTTCTTCAGCCTCAACGCCGACTTCAATCTGCAAGCGGTCGTGCTAGCCCTGCAGCAAGCAGACGACTCGCGTCTGCTCGCCTCGCCGAACGTGACGGTCATCGACAACGAGGAGGCCACGTTCCAGAGCGTTTCCGAGATCCCATTCCAGCAGCTCACTCAGACGGGGGCGGGCGGCCAGATCGGCACCACGAGCTTCCGCGACGCGGGCATCACCCTGAAGGTCACGCCCAAGGTCGCCAACGACCGCTCGGTCGATATGAAGATCTCGCCCGAATTCAGTCGGCTCACGGGTTTCACGCCGGGCGACAACCAGCCGATCATCGATCGACGCACCGCCACCACCCGCGTGCGTGTGCAGAACGGCCAGACGCTGATGATCGGCGGCCTACGCCAACGCAACGACGTGGGCGACTTCGACGGTGTCCCGCTCCTGAAAGACCTCCGCTACGTCGGCCACCTGTTCCGGGCCCGCGAGACGCAGATTCAGGAGAGTGAGCTGGTGGTGTTCATCACCCCGGAGATCGTCGGCTACTCCGACCCGCTCTCACCGCGCGATCGCCTGGCGACCGACACCGTGCAGTGCCGCCTCGACCGCATCCCGGCGCCCGAAGGCTGCCCGCCCTGCAACGCGTGCGGCACGTGCCAGCCCAACACGTGCGGCCCTGTGATAACACACCAGGCGCCGATCGCCGTCGGCCAACCCAACGAGGTGATCGTCTCCGAGGAGCCGATCAGCGTCACCCCGCCGCAACCGAGCGACGCCGCCCCGGCCGTGCGGTTCACTCCCGGCCCCACCGAGACCGAGACGATCCCTCCAGACGAGCCGACGGATTCTGTCTTGGTGAACCCCGCCGCGACCACCCCGCCCACGGAGCCGATCACGCCAACCGTCGAGCCGCCGGAGCCGTCGCAAACACAGCCCGAGGTTTACCAGCCGGCCACCATGCAGCCGACGCAGGGCACGGCCGACGCGGTCGGCGCCCGATTGGATCGATCGCCACGGCTCGAGTACCCGCTCGTCACGCAGCGGCGTCTACGGCGTCTCCCGCCGGTAGGCCGCAGCTTGGGCGCCGGTGCGAGCGGCGACGCCGTGGCGCCGATGATCGCGGCTGCCGGGCCGAGCCCGGCCATCACGCCCGCAGCCGTCGTCCCGCTAGCGTCGCCCGCGGAGAACCCGCTCCGCAAGAGCTACGACCAACGTTTCCGGGCGAGCGGCTCGCTCAACACACCGCGGGTGGCGTCCCAGCCGGAGGCCGACCCGGCGCCCGGTGGCCGGAAGAACGATCGCGGGCGGCGGCCCGCCCCCGAAGGGTTGTTCTGGCGATAACGTTTACGACGGCAGGGAGCCGGCGACTTGGCGGCCACAACGATCCGACGGTCGGCGGCGAGCGTTCTTCCGCGAAGTAAGATTGCGGCGAAGGTCTGCCAGAACGGTCAGGCCGCCAGTGCCCCGCTCGCCGACACCGCCGTGATCGATCGCCACAGACTCTTTGCCGCCTACTGCCTCTGCGCGGTGCTCGCGCTGAGTTCCGGCTGCGGTGAAAGCGTCGTCGAGCCGGTCGCCGTCGCGCCGACGGCCCCCGCGTTCACACCGATCGTCGAGCCAACGCCGAACGAGTCTGCCGCCGCCCAGGACGCGGTCATTGCAGAGCCGAACGCGACCTACGAGGCGCCGTTCCCCGACCGCGAGACGCTCTTCGACCCGCCGAAGCAGGTCGCTCAATCCAGCAAGCGGCGCGACTCGGACGAGCAGTCGGGCGGCGTCCAGCTGCTGGGCTTCGCTGATCTGGGCACGGAGAAAGCGGTGCTGTCCATCGACGGAGCGATCACGCCGCTCGCCAGCGGCGCCGAGCACGCCGGGGTGCGGGTGATCTCGGTCGCGCCGCCCAAGGTGGTCCTGCAACGCGGACGCAGCCGCTGGACCGAATCGATCCAGTAAAACCCTCGATCGCCTGAAGCCCGGCGACCCTTGCGTGGCGGCCGTCCCGCCGCCAACTCCGCCTACTCGGGCAAGCCGGCCGTGTCGGGCAGATCACCCCACGGGTTGCGAGGTTCTTGCCGAACCGGCGTGGCGTTCATCGCTTCGTCTTCCAGCACACGCTGAGGTTTCGCGAGCCGCCGGGCGCCGGCTTCTCGACCGGCTAAGCTCAGATTGATCAGCAAGGAACAGCCCGCCAACGCGAGGGCAACGGTGCAGATCAGCGTCAGCTGACTTCCGGTGAAGTCGCCGTCGACGAGCGTCGAGAGCGACTGCGCCGGGCTGAACACCTGCACCAGCGTGCTGTTCGCCAATCGCGCCCGCCCGCCGAGGGCCAGCACCAACGGCGGGATCGCGCTGCAGGCCAGCACGAGCAGGAACTGCACGAGGAAGGCGCCCAGAAGCGTAAGCGTGGCGAACCGCCGCAGCACTGAGATCAGCAGCCGCCCCGCTCCCAAGAACCCGACCACGTAGACATAGGTGAGCACGCCGGCGAGCAAAGCCGCGTTGGTCGGCAACCCGCCGCCCGACGAGCGCTCGATCACCGCGTACGCGTAGAGACCGAGCAAGAGAGTCAGATTGGCGACGGCGAAGACATAGCCCGAACCAGGCCCCGGGTAGAACCAGCTCAGCAGCGATCGGCCTAGCAGGCTGTCCGGCAGCTTGCGCCGCACGCGCTGCGACAGCTGCGCCGGCTCGCCCGTGAGCACGGCGCCCACGCCGAACCAGTACACCGCAACGGTAGCGAAGGCCACGTACATCGTTCCGCGATCCACACGCTCGTCGATGGCCAGAAGACCAGCGATCCAGGCGACCGCCACCGCCTGTTGCGCGACGATCGCCACGCGGAGGGGTGTCGAGCGGTTCGCACTGGCGAACGTGCACAGCCCGGCCGCGGCCACGTAGATCACCGCGACAGACGTGAAGTACACGCTGGCCGCCCCCGCGTGGACCCAGAAGAACCACTCGGCGCCGCGGTCCGTGGGATCGAGCGACATCACCCCCATCGCCACGCCGAACAGCGACGAGTACGTGAAGAACAACGCGCCGGCGAAGAGCACCGACAAGAAGTTCTGCCCCCGCTTCTGACGCTGGCTCGCGGCCAGCAGCAGCCCGACGGCGCTGAGTCCCAAGCACGCCAGGACCGCGTACACCAACAACAGGACGATCGTGACGAGGTCGACCCCGCGGAGCAGGTACGTGAACGCGATACACGGCGCCAGCGCCGCCAGGTACATCGCCATCTGCATCGCCGCGCTGCCGAGCTTGCCGTTGACGATCTGCCAATGCGACAGCGTCGAGACCTCCAGCAGGTCGCGTGTGTTCTCTTCTTGCTCAGCCGCCAGCGAGCGGTACGCACTGAACGGGATGATGACCGTCAGCGGCAGCAGCAGCACGGCGTAGTACGCCCGCAACAGAATCCCGCCGGCCGAAATGTAGTAGATGCTCGGCCCGACCAGCGCGACGCCGCCGATGGTCGTGATCCAGCACGCGACCAGGAGCAGCACGAACCAGAGCGTGAACTGCCGGCTCTTGAGCGCCTGACGCGCCTCGCGGATGAGGATCGGGTTGAGCCGATCACTGATCGCCGCGAGCGCGTCGTCGATCCGGTTCCAGAGCGAGATGCCCGCGACAGCGTTAGGCGGCGTTTCGACCGTAGCCATTACTGCACCCGCCCCTCGGTCACGTGGAGGAAAACGTCTTCGAGCGACTTGGTCTTCGAGGTGAACTCCACGACGCGAAAGCCGTCGGCGATCATCGCCGCGAGGACACCCGCCAGATGGTCCTCGCTCTCCTCACGATCGGACGCCTGCACGAAGCGTACCCGCTCACCATCGATGCTGACCTCGGCGATCTCGTCGTTCTGCTCGAGCCAGTGCGCTAAGCGGCGTGGGTCGTCGAGCACCCGAGTCACAACGACAACGCGTTGCTCGACACGGCGGCTGATCTCTTCCACGGTGCCGACGGCGACGACCCTGCCCTGCTCGATGATGCCCACGCGGTCGCAGACCTCGGCGAGTTCGGTCAGGATATGCGAGCTGAGCATCACCGCTTTGCCGAGGTCGGCCAGCCGCGAGATCATCTCTCGCAGCTCGATGCGGGCTCGCGGGTCGAGCCCCGCCGCCGGCTCGTCCAGGACCATGACCGACGGGTCGTGGATCATCGTGCGGCCAAGGCAAAGCCGCTGCTTCATCCCCTTGGACAGCCCGTCGATCGGCTTGCGGGCCAGCGCGTCGAGGCCCGTGAAGTCCATTACGAACCGCAGGGCCTTGAGCCGGACCGAGCCACGCAGCCCGTACGCACGGGCGAAGAAGTCGAGGTACTCCCAGACGTTCACGTTCTGGTAGGTGCCGTAGTAGTCAGGCATAAAGCCGAGCCGCGAGCGGACCCGATCGGGGTCCTCAACGACAGAGAAGCCATCGACGAAGGCGTCGCCCGAAGAGGGCTCGTCCAGCGTTGCGAGGATCCGCATGCTCGTGGTCTTGCCCGCCCCGTTCGGCCCGATGTAGCCGAATACCTCGCCCGGTTCTACGGCGAACGACACGTCGTTCACCGCGTGCGTCGGGCCGAACCAGCGGTTGAGTCGGCGCAGCTCGATCGGCGGAGCGTTGCGGGCGTCCGGCGTGCGGGAGGGCGTCCACACGTCGTCGCCGAGAGGCGGAACGGTGCTCGTCATTACCAGCTCCCCACCGTGACGTGGAAGCTGCCCGCCTCGGTCACCTCGTCAAACCCGAGCGGCGCCGCAACCGTCTCTTTCGAAATCGCGACGAAGCTCCCGGGCGGCAGATTCAACGCCTCGCCCCCCTCCAGGCCGGCGACGCGGCTGATCGCGTTGTTCATCAGATTAGCGGCCAACGACACGGTCGAGAGCCGATCTTCGATAGCGCGGACGTCGCTGCGGGCGCCAAGTCGCTCGAGAGCGTCTTCGATCGCTCGGCCGGCGCCGATCGGCGGCTCAGGCAAGTTGTCGAGCGCCAGCTCACGCAACGCCGCCACCGCCTCGAGTTTCTCGCTCGGCTCGAGCGTCGTCACGGCGCCGTCCTGAACGGCTTGGGCGTCCCACCAGTCGCCGTCTCGGTCGCGGGCGAGCAGCAGCGTGAGCTCGGCGCCGAGTTCGTTGCGTGCCTCGAGGCGATCATCGGCCGGCTTGCTGAAACGCAGCCTGCGGTCGAACTCGCCCGCCCGTACGACCAGGTGCTGCACCGAGGTGCGGGCGGGCAGCCAACCGCTTACGAGCCGCTGCGTCTCGTCCCATTGCAGTTCGCGGGTGCGATCTTGCTTGCGGGCGACGGCGCTCTCCCATCCGACCCGGATCGGGAAGACCATGGCGTCTTCCGGCATCGTGAAATCACTGCGTGAGCCGAGGCCGGCGAAGTGGCACATTCGGGCCCAGGAGACCGCCTCGCCGGCCGCTTGGTTCAACACCGTGATGCTGCGAGCGCGCACCCGCACGCCGAACCCGTCGGAGAGCGTGGCGTACACGAACAGGGCGCCGGTCACGGCGAGCGCCGCCAGCGGGGTGGTGACCACGAACATGTCGAGCCGCTGAGCGCGGTGCAGCAGCCAGTAGTTGAGCGGGCCGATCCCCAACACGAACAGCGTGATGAGCACCTGAAACTCCCCGACGGGAGCGAAGCCAACGCCGGGGATCAGCAGATTCGCAAAGTCGGGGCTCGCCACATCGGGCTCGATCCCGTGCCGCGGCGACCACGCACGCTCCGACCAGCGATTCACCGCGTTGGCGACCACCCGATCCGTCAGACGAGCAGGCCGATCGAAGCCTCGTTGCGGGAACGCGTAGACACGCCCCAGGCCGGCGCTGTGCACGGCGAACCAGCCGCGGCTGTCCGGCCCACCGCTGGCCCCGTCCAACGCCACGTCCAACGCCGCGCCCACGCCGCCCCGCTGGGTCTGCTCGACCAGCTCTTTGGCGAGGTCGCCCGCGGTCGCCGCCTTCTTCATCAGCGACTCGTGACGCCAGCCAGCCGCCTCGGGGATCGGCTTCAGCGCGACGCCGACGGGCGCGTCGAGATCGAAGTCCCAGGCGCCGAGCTCGAGAAGCTCCGCAAGTGTATTAAGCGACTCGCGAGAATTGCGAACCTGCTCTACCCAGATCATCCCGCCGGCGAGGCACCACCTGCGAACGGCCCGCAGGGTCTCGGGGCGGGTCTCCGCCAATCGGGCGAGGCGATCCTCGTCGATCCGCACAACGTCGGTTGCTGAGTAGTCAAGCCACTCGGTCGACCCGGGCGCCGTCGCGTCATCGACCAGCAGCCCGCCCAGATCGCTGTACTGCCGCACGGTCGACCGCCGCGACAGCCGCTTCTGGTTGCCCGCCGCGCTTGTCTGCGACAGTTTCAACTGCCGCAGATCGGCCGGCTTCTCCGAGCCGTCCGAGAGCATGACTTGTTGGCCACGAGCGAGCGAAAGCAGCGGGTCGCGGGTCCCGTCGACAACCACATCCCACCACAGCAGATCGTTCACCTGGTAGCCGGGCATCCGCACAACCGCCGCCACACGCGTCTGCCCGGCCGGCAGCACGATCGACTGCCCGACCACCAGCGACTCGCGATCTTTCGAGACGAGGCGATTCACGGAGCGGCACGTGATCTCGATCACGCGATCCGTTTCCTTAGCGGCAGCGGCGTCGATGGCGACGCGGATCGGTCGATAGCCGCCCGAAGCGAACCAGTAGGCATCGACGTCGATCCGCAAGCCGGTCTGAATCGAGGCCGTGTCGGGCCCGCCGGGCAGCGACTTGCGGAAGCCGTTGAACGCTTGGCTCGCCTGGCCCGTGGCAAGGAGCAGCAACGTCGCCAGTAGCGTGACCGTGCGAATCGATGGTGGACATGTCGTGAGAGCGTGACTCAAGCCTGCCCCCGGCCGTTGTCGGGGACGGCGGCGTCCGTCGCCGGGACAGACCCGCGGCTGAGAAGTCGGGCCGCCGAGTAGAACGAAGCGTGAACGAGCAGCAACGCCGGGATGCTGAGCAATCCTACCCCCGCGCCGATGGCCCAGGGCTCGCCCAGCACCGCCGCCCTAAGCGACACTGCCAGCAACGCCACAACAGTGAGTGACACTAGGCCAGCGCGGAGCGAGAATCGGGGCAGAAGCTTCATGCTCTCGATTGTTGCAGACTCACGCGGCACAGCAAGCAACCGACCATGGCCGCTACCGTCCGTTATTCGTCACGACCGCTGCCCGCCTACGCCCACACGCCGGGTAATACGCGGCGGCCGACCGATGAATCGGCCGCAACCGGGGTGGCGCCGCTTTCGTACGACGGCTGGCAGGCGAGCGAAACTCATCGCTACGCGGTCGATCTTTTCAACGCGGGTTTTTGGTGGGAAGCCCACGAGGCGTGGGAGGCGTTGTGGATCGCTGCGGGGCGCCGCGGCCCGGAGGCCGACTGCTTGAAGGCGTTCATCAAGCTCGCCGCAGCCGGCGTCAAGCAGCGAGAAGGCCGCGACGCCGTAGTCCGACGCCACGCCGCGCGTTGCCTCGACCTGCTCGAGCCGTTCGCCGAGCAACGCAAGTACGGAATATCGCTCGACGCGGTGCGAGGCTTCGCAAGGCACGCGGCAACGCTCGGCCACACGCCCGAAGTCATGCGGCTCACGCTCGCGGACTGAAGACACTCGCCAACGCCTATGACAAGCGTCCCGCCGGCGTATGCGCGAGCAACTGCTGGCGAGCGACGACGGCCGCGTCGCGGACCGCGTCTCGCCAGTCGGCGGTCGGGTTCTTTTCGTAGGCAAAGATCACGCCGCGCGAGCTGTTCACCACGGCGCCGAGCCCGTCGGCGTCGAAGCCCCCGGCGACATCCGCCGCGGCCCCCCCCTGCGCGCCGAAGCCGGGCACGAGGAACCAAGTGTGCGGCATCGTCGCCCGCAACTCGGCGAGTTGCTCCGGGTAGGTCGCTCCAACCACGGCCCCGGCGACGCCGTAGCCGCTCGGGCCGGCGGTCGCCGCCGAGAGCTGCTCCACGTGCGTGCCAACGCGGCGGTAGAGCTTCTCGCCTTCCGCATCCAGGTCTTGCCACAACGCCCCGCCGGGGTTGGACGTCTTGACCAACACAAAGACGCCAGCGTCGCGATCTTGGGCGATGTCGACAAACGGCGTCAGGCTGTCATCGCCCAGGTAGGGGCTCACGGTCAACGCGTCGCCGCCCCAGGCGCTCGCGGCGCCCAGCCAGCCATCGGCGTAGGCCTGGGCGGTGCTGCCGATGTCGTTCCGCTTGCCGTCGACGCACACCAGCAGCCCCGCGTCGCGGGCGTGCCGCACGACTTCGGCCAGGGCCAGCAGGCCCGCCGGCCCGAGCTGCTCAAAGAAGGCCGCCTGCGGCTTCACGATCGGCGTGAGGTCCGCCACCGAGTCGATCACCGCCACGCAGAACGCCCGGTACGCGGCCGCCACGTCCGCCGGCGGGGCGGTGTCGCTCGGGCGGAGCGCCTCGGGCAGCTGCCCACGTCGCGGGTCGAGGCCCACCATCAGCGGGCTTTGTTTGGCGCGGACGGCGGTGGCGAGACGATCGGCAAAGGCGGTCATGCGGGGCACCATAACGACCAAGAATCGGACGCAGAACCCGCTCCCCACCGTGACACGCGGGCGGTTACTGGCCGATAATCCTCGCCAACGCACCGTCCTTCAGAGCAAGCCATGGCTTACCACATCGGCGTCGATATCGGCGGAACCACCAGCACCCTGGCGATCGGCGACGAGAATCGCCGCGTGCTCGCCGTGTCGGACCAGTTCCCGACCTCGCCCGACGGCGGACCGGCGGCGGTGATCGCCGCGATCGTCGACGAGGCCGACAAGTCGATCCAACGGCTCGGCGCGACACTGGCCGACGTGCCGACGCTGGGGCTCGCCACGCCCGGCCCGGCGTCGAAGGACGGCGTGCTCTTCATGACGCCGAACCTCAACCCGGAGCATTGGGACCAGTTCCCCATCCGCGGAGAGCTGGAGAAGGCGTTCCGCGAGCGGGCCCCCGAGCTCTCCGTCCGCTACATCGGAGACGGGCAGGCCGCGGCGCTCGGCGAGTACGTCGTCCGCAGCCGCGGCTTCACGTGGGACGCCGTGCCGGCCGACCAACTGCCGGCGGAGGAACTCGAGTCTCTCTTCATGGTGATCGTCGGCACCGGCCTCGGCGGCGGCGCCGTGATCGACGGGCAGCCCGCCCGCGGGCTGGGCGGACGAGCGGGCCACGTCGGCCATATCCTGCTGCCGGAGTACGCCTTCCGCTACGAGCACGATCGTCAGCTTAAGAAAGGCAACGCGTACGCCGCTGCTGAGTCGGCCATCTCGCTCAGCGCCCTGGCCCATCAACTGGAGTACCGGCTTCAGCTCGATGAATGGAGCAGCCACACGCTCAACGCCACCGAGGGGAACGCGAAGGACAAAGCCAAGCAGCTCCGCGGCCTCGCGGCCGAGGGTGACGCGCTGGCTAACCAGATGTTCGACGACCAAGCCAAAGCACTGGGCATCGCCATGCTGTGCGCGAACTACCTTGGCGACTACGACCGTCTGGTGATCGGCGGCGGCGTGTGCGACCTAGCGCCCGAGGTCCGCGAGCGATACCAGAAACTGGCCGAGGACGCCTACCGCGAGCACGCGCTGGACGGCTTCCGCGACCTAGACCGTCTCGAATTCAGCGTCTGCGGCGACGAGGCCCCGGTGATCGGCGCCCTGGCGTGGGCGACGCCGTAAGAGTGCGGACGCTTGATCGTTCAGTCCGCCCAGCCATGCCATGCATCGCGAAGCGACCCTGCGTCAGTCGCCGCCACTTCGCGCTGAACATGCAACCAATCGATCAGCGATTGGCGATCGGATTCGGTCGCCGTTCCACGTCACGGTCCTTGGACCACGCCGGAACCGCCTGCTTGATCGCATCCACCGCCGAACTGAACACCGCAACCTTCAATCGGTTCGAGCCATCTATCTAAGAAGGCGTCGACCGCGTCCAAGCTTCACTGCGTCGCGAAGCCGAAGCTGATCTCGAAACAGTCCTCGCGAAACTCGCCCACGCGGAGCTTCGTGCGAAGGCGCTTTTTTCATGCAGGCTAGATCTTGCTGACCAGCCGCAGCTGCGCTCGCGCCTGCGAAAGCAGCCGGTCGCGGATGGCGATCTCGTCCTCGCCCGAGGCGACTCGCTTGAGCCCCTCTTCGAGCTGCGTCTTCGCCGCGTCGGCGTTGAGGTCCGCGATCGCGGATGCCTTGCCCGTCAAAACACTCACGGCGTTCTCCGAGACCTGCACGAAGCCGCCGTCGACGTAGTAGCTCGTCGTTTCGCCGCCGGTGGTCAGACGCATCTCGCCGTAGCCGAGCCGGCCGATCATCGGCGCGTGCTTCGGCAGGATGCCGATCTCGCCGTCGAACAACGGCACCACCACCGAATCCGCCGTCGTCTCGACGACGGTCTCTTCGGGCGTGACGACAGAGATCTGCAGCGGGTCGGCCATGGGGATTTTGTTGCTTGGCGTTCCGGGCGGAGAGCGAGCCGGCTTGCGGGCGTCTCGACATGCGGGCGAGCCGCGGCTCGGCCTACTTCTGGCTCAGCCTACTTCTGGCTCTTCTTCCACTGCTCCTCGGCCTGCTCGATCGGGCCGACGTACATGAATGCGCTCTCGGGCAGGTGGTCCCACTTGCCCTCGTAGATCTCGTTGAAGCTGCGGATCGTGTCCGCGATCGACGTGAACTCACCCGGCTTCCCGGTGAACACCTCCGCCACGTAGAACGGCTGCGAGAGGAACCGCTCCATGCGGCGGGCCCGGTGCACCACCTGCTTGTCGTCCTCCGACAGCTCGTCGACGCCGAGAATCGCGATGATGTCCTGCAGCTCGCGGTACCGCTGCAGGGTCGTCTGCACGCGGCGGGCGCAGGCGTAATGCTCTTCGCCCACGTACTGCGGATCGAGGATCCGCGACGAAGACGCCAGCGGGTCGACCGCCGGGTAAATGCCCTTCTCCGAGATCGAACGCTCAAGGTAGAGGAACGCGTCGAGCTGGCCGAACGCCGTGGCGGGCGCCGGGTCGGTCGGGTCGTCCGCCGGAACGTACACGGCCTGCACCGACGTGATGGCGCCGTTGCTGGTCGAGGTGATCCGCTCTTGCAGGGCGCCCATCTCGCTCGCGAGCGTCGGCTGGTAACCCACGGCCGACGGCATCCGCCCCAACAGGGCCGACACCTCGGAGCCCGCTTGCGAGAAGCGGAAGATGTTGTCGACGAACAGCAGCGTGTCGGCGCCGGTCGTGTCGCGGAAGTACTCGGCCATGGTCAGGGCCGACAACGCGACGCGGAGACGCGACCCCGGCGGCTCGTTCATTTGACCGAACACCATGCAGGTCTGATCGATGACGCTCTTGCCGGTGTCGCCGATCTTGGCTTCCTGCATCTCGAGCCACAGGTCGGTCCCCTCGCGGGTCCGCTCGCCGACGCCGGCGAACACCGAGTAGCCGCCGTGCTGCGTCGCGATACGGGCGATGAGCTCGGTCAGGATGACCGTTTTGCCGAGCCCGGCGCCACCGAACAGGCCCGCCTTGCCGCCGCGGACGAACGGCGTCAGCAGGTCGACGACCTTGATGCCCGTCTCGAAGATCTGCGTGTCGGTCGCCAGGTCCTTGAGGTCCGGAGCGTCGCGGTGGATGGGCCAACGCTCTTCGGTGTTGACCGGCCCGCGGCCGTCGATGGGTTCGCCCAGCACGTTGAACACGCGGCCGAGCGTCGCCTCGCCAACCGGCACCGAGACGGGGCCGCCGGTGTCGAACACCTCTTGGCCGCGGACGAGGCCGTCGGTCGAGCCGAGCGCGACGCAACGCACCCGCCCGCCGCCCAGCTGCTGCTGCACCTCGCCGGTGAGCGAGAGCTTGATGCCCTTTTGCTCCGACTCAATGCGGACCGCGTTGTAGATCGGCGGCAGCGAGTCCTCGGGGAACTCAACGTCGAACGTCGAGCCGATGACCTGCGTGATGCGACCGGTGGTGTGCGTGACTACCGACATGAGTGAACTCTTCTCTCAGTGAAGGAGATCGGGGAGATGTTGGTGATAGGGGAGATAAACAACGTGCACACGAAGCTGAGAGCCGTGGTCGACGTTACGGGTCGAAGGAGAGTTGGCGCCGCAACGCGGCGATTCCATCCCGCCTCTCACCGACATCCCCCCATCCCCTCCTCCGTGGAATCGTTACTTAGCTAATGGCCTCAACGCCGCCGATGAGGTCCATCAGCTCGTTCGTGATCCGGCCCTGGCGGGCGCGGTTGTACTGCATGCTGAGCGACTTGATCAGCTCGTCCGCGTTCTCGGTCGCCGCCTTCATGGCCACGCGGCGGGCGATCTGCTCGCTAACCGCGGTGTCGAGGAAGCACTTGAAGAGCTTCACCTTGAAGCTCGTCGGCACGACCTCTTCCAGGATGCTCTCCGGCGACGGCAAGAACTCGTAGGGCGTGCCGCCCGACGCCGCCTCGTCCGCCGCGCCCTCGCCGAGCGAGCCCAACGGCAGCAGCGTCTCGACCGTTACCTCTTGCCGAGCCGCGCTGATGAACCGGGTGTAAACGACGTCCAGCCGATCGATCTCGCCGGCGGCGTAAGCGTCGAGGTATCGCTGGGCGATCGCGTCGACCTCTTCGAAGCGCGGTTTGTCTTCGAACTGCGTGTACTCTTGCTCGACGGCGATCCCGCGACTGGCGAGGCCCTTGATGGCCTTCTTGCCGCTGGCCTCGATCGACACCTCGCCGACGGCCTCTTCGAGCACGTCTTGCTGGCGGACCGCGGCCCGCACGGCGTTACCGTTGAACCCGCCGCAGTAGCCCCGGTTGGCGGCCAGCACGAGCAGCCTCGCGTTTTGCGTCTTGTCGCGTGCGTCCAGCAGCGGATGGCTGACCGACAAGCCGGTGGCCATCAGGTCCGCCACGAGCTGCGTGATCCGCTCGGTATACGCCGTCGCGGCCGACGCCCGGTCCATGGCCTTCTTGAACCGCGCCGTGGCAATAAGCTCCATCGTCCGCGTGATCTTGCGGATGTTCTTGACGCTCTTGCGGCGCTTGTCGAGGAGGCGGGCGTTGGCCATGAGGGGCGGTTAGTCGTTGGCGATGTTGCGGTGAGGACCCAGTGAGACGGTAACGGGAGGGCTCAGGCGCCGGCGAGCATCGGGCCGTCGGCCGCGGCGACCGCCGAGGGGGCCACGAACTGCGTCTTGAACTCTGCGATGGCCGCCTTGATGGTGTCGGCCAGCTCGTCGCCGATCGCTCCCTTGTCGCGGATCTCGTCCCGGATCTCCGGCTTCTGATCCTTCAGGAACGTCATGAACTGCTCCTCGAAAGCGCCGATGTCGCCAACCTCGACGTCGTCCAGGTGGCCCTGCGTGCCTGCCAGGATCAGCATCACCTCGTCCTCGGTCGAGAGCGGCTTGTACTGCCCTTGCTTGAGGAGCTCCACCATGCGGTAACCGCGGTCGAGCTTGGACTGGGTCTCGGGGTCGAGCTCGGTGCCCATCTGGGCGAACGACTCCAGCTCGCGGAACGCGGCCAGGTCGAGCCGCAAACCGCCGGCGACCTTCTTCATCGCCTTGATCTGCGCGGCGCCGCCCACGCGGCTCACCGAGATGCCCGCGTTCATCGCCGGCTTCACGCCCGCGAAGAACAGGTCCGGCTGCAGGTAGATCTGGCCGTCGGTGATCGAGATGACGTTCGTCGGGATGTAGGCGGAGACCTCACCCTCGAGCGTCTCGATGATCGGCAGCGAGGTGATCGAACCGCCGCCCAGCGCGTCAGACAGCTTGGCCGACCGCTCCAGCAAACGGCTGTGGCAGTAGAACACGTCGCCCGGGAACGCCTCGCGGCCCGGTGGGCGCCGCATCAGCAGCGACAGCTCGCGGTACGCGACGGCCTGCTTGCTGAGGTCGTCGTAAACGACCAGCGAGTGGCCACCGTTGAACATGTACTCCTCGGCCATCGCCGTGCCGGAGTACGGGGCGATGTACTGCAGCGGCGAGGGGTCGCTGGCGCCGGCCACGATCACCGTGGTGTAGTCCATGGCGCCTGACTCGCGGAGCTTCTCCACGACGCCGGCGACGGTCGATTCCTTCTGGCCGACCGCAACGTAGAAGCACTTCACGCCCGAGGTCTTCTGGTTGATGATCGCGTCGATCGCGATCGCCGTCTTGCCGGTCTTGCGGTCGCCGATGATCAGCTGCCGCTGGCCGCGGCCGATCGGCGTCATCGCATCGATCGCCTTGATGCCGGTCTGCATCGGCTCGCCGACCGGCTGCCGCTCGGACACGCCCGTGGCGATGACCTCCACCGGCCGCCGCTTGCTGGTGTTGATCGGGCCCTTGCCGTCTAGCGGGTTGCCCAGCGGGTCCACCACGCGGCCCAGCAGCTCGTCGCCCACCGGCACGCTCAGCAGTTCGCCGGTGCTGCGGACCTCTTCGCCCTCGGAGATCTTCAGGTAGTCGCCCAGGATGATGACGCCGACCGAGTTCTCTTCCAGGTTGAAGGCCAACCCGGCGACGCCGCTTGCGAAGGTGACCATCTCACCCGCCATCACGCCCGACAGGCCGTAGACGCGGGCGATGCCATCGCCGACCTCCAGCACCCGACCGACCTCGCGGACGTCGATCTGGGCGTCGTAGTTGGCGATCTCCTGCTGGATGACCGAAGCGATTTCGTCGCTGTTGAACTTCATCGGGTTTCTCCCTGGCGGCCTTCGGCCGATGGACTCACCACAGAGAGCACGGAGACCGCGGAGGACCGATTGCTCGCGTCTCTCCGCTCCTCAATCACTCGGTGCTCTCTGTGTCCTCTGTGGTTAATCACCCGGCGGTGGTGAACCGCGTGGGTTGGTTTTCGATCGCTTCGACCGTCTGATCGACGATCGACTTGTGAGCCTTCTCAAAAGCGGTGCGAACCGTGCCGTCGAACACCGTGTCGCCAACGCGGATCTCCACGCCGCCCACAAGCGACGGATCGACCTCGACGGTTATGACCGGCTCGATGCCCATCTTGCCGCGAACTGTGTTGGCGATGTCGTTGATCAGCCCGTCGTCGACCGGCGACGCCACCCGCACGGTCACAGGCCTGCGGCCGGCGGCCTCGTCGAACAGCAGCCTCGTTTGACGTACCACCTCGCCCACAATCCCACTACGGCCGTGAGCGGACAGCACCTTCAGCAGGTTGGTCACCGCGGGCGCCACCCGGCCGCCGAGCACCCGATCGACCATCGCGACCCGGTCTTCGTGGTCCAGGAACGCCGACGACATCGCTTCGGCGAACCGGGGATGAGCGGTCAGCACCTCGTCCCGCACCGCCTCCAGGTCCTCCAACGCGGAGCTGTCGTTGGCCACCGCCCCGAGGAACGCCTGAGCGTAGGTCCGCGCAATTTGCTCGGCGGTGATATCGATCGCCGTGTTGTGAGCGGTTTCCGCCAAGGCTCGGGGTTCCCGTGCAGGAAGGGTGGGGCTGAGGGGTCTCGCAGCTCAGGTCAGTGTCGACCGTTGCTAGTTCGAACTCGGATCGGAGTCGGCGAACCGACCCAACGCATCGCGGACAATCTCCGACTGTCGCTCGGCGGTAATGTCCTGCCGGACGACCTTGCCTGCCAGATCGATCGCCAGGCCGGCGGTCCGCTCAGCAAGCTGCCGAACGGCGACGTCCTTCGCCTGCTCGATATCGCGGATGGCCCGCTCTCGCTCGGTGTCGGCGACGGCCTTGGCCTCTTCCTTCGCCTGAGCGATGGTGGAGTCCGCGTCGCGACGCGCCTCCTCGAGCAGCCCGCGAACTTCGTCGGCGGCGCCGGCGAGCTTCGCTTGGTGGTCGGCCAGCAGGGCCTTGGCTTCCTCGTGCTTCGAGTCCGCCGCGGCCAGGTTGCCGGCAATGCTGTCCTCACGAGCCGCGAGGCCATCCATGATCGGCTTCCACGCGATCTGGCTCAGCACCGCGAGCATGAAGAGGAACACCACACCGGTCCAAACCGCTAGGTCGAGGTCCGTTTCCAACGGGTCCGGGGAACCCGCCTTCGCGTGCTCACCGCCGTGACCATCGTGCCCTTGGCCATCGTCGCCGTGGACGTCGTCGTCATGACCGGCTTGTTCATGACCGTCCTCGGCGTGATCAGCGGCCGCGTCTTCGGCGTCCGCCTCGACGGCGGACTCCTCCGACGCTTCCGCGGACGAAGCTTCGGCCTCGTCGGCGAAAGCTACACCCACGGGCGCGAGGCACAACGCCGCGGCGACGAGCAAGCTCAAGAACAATCGATCAACCATCGTGCGCACTGCTACGTGAGGGACGAACGGCTTACAGACCCAGACGCTCACCGGGAGCGTAGGAGCGAACTACATCAAGAAGCCGATCAGGATCAGCGCGAAGAACGTGGCGCCCTCGATCAGGGCGGCCGCGATGATCATGCCGGTCTGGATGTTGTTGGCG
Source organism: Planctomycetota bacterium (assembly GCA_039820945.1). Classification (GTDB taxonomy): domain Bacteria; phylum Planctomycetota; class Planctomycetia; order Pirellulales; family Lacipirellulaceae; genus Botrimarina. The sequence goes on along the minus strand of JBCBPC010000010.1, from coordinate 75,041 downwards.
GCCTCGGGCTGCCGGCTCATGGCCTCAACGGCCATGCCGCCGATCTTGCCGATGCCCAAGCCGGCGCCCAGGATCACGAGGCCGGCGCCGATGCCCTTGCCGACCGCGTCGAGCGACAGGCCGGCGGCCTCTTGAGCGGAAGCAGCCTCGGTCATCAGAAGCATAGCGACGCACGCGCCGGCGATGCGGAACAGGTTAGCCACGGGTGGGGTCTCCAGTGAGTTCGTGAAGGACGTGTAGAAGCGTAAGCCCGACGAAGTGAGCCGGAGGGGTCAGTGCGGGTGCACCACCGCTCCGATGAACAACGCGGACAGGAAGACAAAGATGTACGCCTGCAGGAAGGCGACAAACAGTTCGAGCAGGCTCAACGCCGTGGCGCCGAGCACACTGGCCGGCATCACCGCCCCCCAGGCCCAGCCCGAGGCGACGCCGATGAACCCGATCAGCACGGCCAGCACGATGTGCCCCGCCATCATGTTCGCCAGCAGACGAACGGCGAGCACGCCGTGCTTGATCAGCAAGCCGAGCAGCTCGATCAGGAAGATCATCGGCACCAGCAGCACGGCGACCGGCCCGGGCAGGTCCATGTGCGGCACCTGCACCTTCAGGAAGCCGGCGACGCCGTACTTCGCGATGCCGATGCCCACGACCGTGATGAAGGTCATCAACGCGAGGATGCCGGTCACGGCCAGCGTGCCGGTCGGCGAGCCCATCCACGGGATCATCCCGAACAGGTTGCAGCCCAGCACGAAGAAGAACAGCGTCCAGAGGAACGGCAGGTAATCGTCCGCGTCCTTGGCACCGATCGCAGGGCGAGCCACCTCGTCTCGGATGAAAACGCAGAACGTCTCGAGCAGGTTGGCGACCTTGCCTTTCGCCGCGGCGCCGCTCTTGATCTGGCTCGCGAGCCAGCCGAACAGCACGACACAGATGATGACCACCAACGCCTCGATCACCATGAACTTCGACAGCACGAAGTCCATCGGCTTGAGCGACCTATCGATCACGGCGACGCCCGTCGTGATCTCGACCTTCGGCTCGTAGGACGGGCCGTGGCCGTGGTCGCTGCCGTCGATCTCGGTCGCGAGCGGCTGCGGCAGATAGATGTGCCCGTCGGCCCCCTCCTCCGCGAAGAATCGCGGCAGGTGGAAGTACGGGGCGTCTTGAACGTGCTCAAAAAGTACGTGCGGATCGAGCGGGTTCTTGCCGGCGGCCATCTCTAGAACGCCTCCGTGGTGGCGGTAGCGGGCATCGCCGACGAGTCACCGCTCAGCCGCGTTGCGGCGAGCGCCTCGCTGGCGATCAGACTCAGGTAAATCGGCAAGGCAATCAACGACACGAGCTTCGGCTCCAGGCCGAGACCGGCGATGGCGATTAGCACGGCGGCCATCGCCCCGCCGCCGCGTACAAGCATGGTGAACAGCATCCGCGGGAGCGGCTGGTCGATGCCCAGCAGGTGGCTCAGTCCTTCCGCCACCACGTACAGACCAACGGCAATCGCCAAGCCCCAAGCGGCGATCATCGCAGCGTCGGCCCCCGCCAAGAGGGCGGCGCTCGCGGCAACCGCGACGCCCACCGCGAGGATGGGCGTCAGCAAGACAGCGTGTCGGCGGTCGAAAAAACTCGCCGTCATCCGGCAGGCAGGGTTAGTCGGAGACGTGGGGAGGGGTGAGGTCGTCGCTCGGGTCGTTCGTGCTGGTCTGCTGGCCGAGGGCGATAAGCCGCCACAAGCCATAGACAAAACCGAACGCAAACCCGATTAGCATCAGGCCGGGCGACGTTCCCCACGAACTATCGGCCCAGTACCCGAGGAAACCCGGCGTGAGCATTCCCAGAGCGATCGAGACACATCGCGACGCCAATTGGTGGGCGCGAGCGATCGTCGATCGGCGAGAATCGGCCATTCTTTGCGGTGGCCACGGGGTCTCGGCGGAGGGGGACGGCGCGGGGAAGGTCGCACGGCCTGCTGCCAAGGCCGGGTATAGTCGTCGTGGAGCTAACTCCCGTCAACGGCCCAAGATGGCAATTTGTGATTTTTTTCACAAAGTCGCAGCGACACACCGCCTCGGGCGCCACGCCCCTCGCAATGGGCTTCTCAAACCACTGCTGAGAAACACTTTAGGACCGCTCCAGCTCGAGCAGCGTCGGTCGGCCGTCCGCTTTTTTGGTTAGGGACATCCCTAAGGTTACTATGGGTTATCTGGGGAGCACAGGCAGCTCGGGCTGCTGATCCAGGCTTCCAAGACCTGGTTAGCTCGTTATGACCTTCCCCGGCGTCTCTATGCCCACCGCGAAGCCTTCGGCCGCCGACCTTCGATCTCGCACCCGCAAGGACCTGGCGCGCCTCGCCAAGTCCGCCGGGGTGGCCGGTTGGCACGGCATGAAGAAGGAAGAGTTGATCTCGGCGCTGACCAGCGTCAAGACCGCGGCCAAGCCGAGCGTCGCGCCCCGCTCCGCCGAGCGACGAACGACGCCGAAGACCAACGGATCGGCCACCGGCAGGCGCCCTGCCGCTGCTCCACGGCCGACCGCGTCGCAACGCAAGCTCGCCGCTCTGCACTCGCAGAAGCGGCGCCTGCGGGACATCAGCACCGGCGAAGCCACGACCCAAGACAGGCTGCTGATGCTGATCCGCGACCCGTACTGGCTGCATCTTTCGTGGGAGGTCAGCCCCGAGTCGGTCCGCCGAGCCGAGACGGCGTTGGCTCAGCAATGGCACGCCGCCCAGCCGACACTCCGCATCCATCGGCTTCACCCCAGCGGCGCCTCGGGCAGCTACAAGCAGCAAGCGATTCATGGCGGCGTGAACCACTGGTACATCGACGTGAGCAATCCGCCCGGACGCTATCGGGCCGAGATCGGCTACGCCTCGACGAGCGGCGAGTTTTATTGCATCTGCAAGAGCAACGAGGCCTCGACGCCCGAGGCGGGCCCGGCGAGCCACGAAAACTGGACCGACATCGCTCGTAACGCCGACCGCATCTACGCGATGAGCGGCGGCTACTCGCCGGACGGGGTCAGCTCCGAACTACGCGAGGCGCTGGAGGAACGGCTCCAGCGTCGGCTAGGGAGGCCCACCGACACCCGCCTGGCGTCTTCGGCCAACACGTCGATCGCCGCGGAACCGCTCGTCGCCGTTGAGGCAGAGATGGTTGTCCACGGAGAAGTAGCGCCGCACACGCACCTGACGGTAAAGGGCGAGCCGGTCGAGGTTGCGGACGACCACACGTTCCGCGTGCGGCTGCCGATGCCCGATCGCCGGCAGGTGGTCCCGATCGTTGCCAGCTCGGCCGATGGCGCCCGCCAAAAAACGGTCATCGTGGGCGTCGATAAGAACACCAAGACCCTGGCGCAGCCCCGCGCGAGCAACGGATCGGGCTGAGCAGCGTGGGGGGCGATCGTGTAAGTTCGGGCGAGTCGCGTCCATCGGGGGCGCGTCGGCTCGGAAGCCCCGTCACCGTCTGCTCTCTCCGCCGCTGTGAATCGAGACATCGCCCCGATCCTGCAGGAATGGCCCTTCGACCCCGACTCGGTGAACGCCCGGGTGATCGAGGGGGCCGACGGCAGCGAGCGCATCCAGCTCCGCGTTGACCTCGGCCTGCTGCAGATGGAACGCGACGGGCGGCCCGACGGCCTGCGGGTGAATGGCTACGAGTCTTGGCTGGAGCTTCACGAGGCGCAGCTCGCCAAGCACGACACCGCCAACCCGGACGGCAAGCCGTATCAGCTTGAGCCCGAGGACTGCGCCGAGCTCATCCGCGAGGCGGTCCAGTACTACCACCGGTACGTCAGCTTCTGGCAGCTGAAGAAGTACGAGCTGTGCGCTCGCGATACCGATCGCAACCTGCGGCTCATCGTCTTCGTGAGCCAGCACGCCCGCAAAGACCGCGACCGTGCGCAGGTCGAGCAGTGGCGCCCCTACGTGATCATGATGCACGCGCGTGCCGTGGCCACGCCGCTGCTGGATCTGAACCAGCACGAGGCGGCCCGTGGCGTTGTCGACGCCGGCATCGACAAGATCGAGGACTTCTTGGCCGGGTACGGACGGTCCGAGGAGGCGGACCGCGTGGGCGAACTGCGGTACCTGAAACGTTGGCGAAAAGAGATCGACGAAGGCGTCGGCCAAGACCGCGGCTATAAGCCCGCCGGCGCCGAAGCGTCGCCCGACCCCGCGGCCGAACTCCGGGCCGCCCTAAACGCCGCGATCGATCAAGAGAACTACGAGGAAGCCGCGCGGCTGCGTGACGAGCTGAAGCGGCTCGGAGAGACTTCCGCCAGCGAAGGGGGAGCGGAAGCATGAGCGCGGCTGCAGACCCCCTCGGCGCCGCGGCGGATCGTCTTGTGGACACGATCGCCGAGTACGAATCGTGCGTCGTCGCCTTCTCCGCGGGAGTCGATAGCGCGGTCGTGTCGATGGCGGCCCACCGAGCGCTCGGCGACCGCGCCGTCGCGGTCACGGGCGTGGGCCCCGCCCTGCCGGAGGGTGAGCTCGAGGCCGCCCGCGAACTGGCCGCGCTGATCGGCATCCGCCACGTAGAAACGCCGACCGACGAGATCGAACGGTCCGACTACGTGCGGAACGCGACCGACCGTTGCTACCACTGCAAGACCGAGCTGTACGGCCACCTGCAGCGGATCGCCCGAGAGCTCAGCGTTAGAGTGATTGTCAACGGAACGAACACCGACGACCTGGGCGACCACCGCCCGGGACTCGTCGCCGCCAGCGAGCACGCGGTCCGTAGCCCGCTGGTCGACTGCGAAGTCAACAAGGACGGCGTCCGCCGGTTGGCCGCGCACTGGGGCCTGCCCGTTTGGGATAAGCCCGCGGCGCCGTGCTTGGCGAGCCGCGTCGCCTACGGCGTCGAGGTAACTCCCGAGCGGCTCCGGCGGATCGATCGAGCCGAGCAGTGGCTCCGCGGCTTGGGGATGCGCGAGTGCCGCGTGCGGCATCACGCCGACAATCTCGCCCGCGTCGAGGCGCCGCTCGACTGGGTCGCACGGCTCGCGACGGATCCGCTCCGCGGAGAACTTGTCGCCAAACTGACGAAGCTCGGCTTTCGTGCGGTGACGATCGACTTGGCGGGCTTTCGCTCGGGGAGCCTCAACACGCTCGTGCCGCTGGAGCGACTCGAAGCCGGAGCGAAGCGTTGAACGCGCCGTCGGCCTCACCCGCTCCGACGCCCGACCGCAACGCGCTCGCGTTGCAGCGGACGGCGCTTGCCAACGAACGCACGCTGCTGGCGTACGTCCGGACGGGCATCATGCTGGGCGCCTCGGGCGTCACGCTTCTCAAGCTGGGCGGCGAGATGGGCTACGAACGGCCGCTGGCGGCCTCGCTGCTCTTCGCGTCGGCCGCGGTCTTCGCGTTGGGTATCCGGCGTTTTCGTTCGGTCGCGGCCGCGTTGCGCAACGGCTCAGCGTGACGCCGCGAGCGCCGCGGCGAGCCACTTGCTCGTGTGACCAACGCCCGAGGCGGCGACGTGCTCCGGCGTGCCGGCGGCCACGATGCGGCCGCCCCCGTCGCGCCCCTCCGCGGCTACTCCGCCGTCGGGCCCCAGGTCGATCACCCAGTCCGCAACACGCATCACGTCGGTGTGGTGCTCGATGACAACGACGGAGTTGCCCGCTTCGACTAGTCGGTCGAGCACGCCGACGAGTCGCCGGACGTCGTCGGCGTGAAGGCCGGTGGTCGGCTCGTCGAGCAAGTAGAGGGCGTGCCCCTGCTTGGCGACACCGTCCTTGCCGCTCGTCGCGAGCTCCGAGGCGAGCTTGATCCGCTGAGCCTCCCCGCCCGAGAGCGTGTTCGCCGGCTGACCGAGCGACAGATAGCCGAGCCCGACCGCGACCAACGCCTCGAGCGTGCTGTGGATCGCGGGCACGTCGGCGAACAGGTCCGCCGCCTCGTCGATCGGCATGCGGAGCACGTCGGCGATGCTCGCCTGCTTGTGCTTGACGGAGAGCGTGGCCCGATTGAACCGGGCGCCGCCGCACTCGGAGCACTCGACGTAGAGGTCCGGCAGAAAATTCATCTCGATGCGTTGCTGGCCCTGCCCCTGGCACGCCTCGCAACGCCCGCCCTTCACGTTGAAGCTAAACCGGCTCGCCTTGTACCCGCGCTGCCGCGCAAGCTTCGTGCGGGCGAACAGCTTGCGGACTTCGTCGAAGACGCCGGTGTAAGTGGCCGCGTTGCTTCGCGGCGAGCGGCCGATGGGCGACTGATCGACCATCACAAAACGGTCGAGCTTCTCGACGCCGGTGAGCGCCGCGTACGGCCCCGGCTTCGCCCCGGCCCCGTTGAGCTGCCGGGCGAGCGCACGGGCGAGCGTGCCGATCACGAGCGAGGTCTTGCCGCTGCCGCTGACCCCGGTCACCGCGACGAACTTCTTGAGGGGCAGCCGTAGCTCGTCGCCCGCCAGGTTATGAAGCGTGGCCCCTTGGAGCGTCAGACGCGGGGCGGGGCACGCCGCTACGGCCGCCTGAGCCTCACCGTTCGTGGGCGGCTGGACCCGTCGCCGCGCGGGCGTGGCGATACGAGCCTCGCCGGAGAGGTACTGTCCGGTGAGCGAGTCGGGCTCCGCCATGACGGCCGCTAACTCGCCTTCGGCGACGATCTTACCACCGCGGGCGCCGGCGCCGGGGCCGACGTCGATCAGCCAGTCGGCCGATCGCATGAGCTCCTCATCGTGCTCGACAACGATCACGGTGTTGCCCTGCTCGCGCAACTCGCGGAGCGCCTCGATCAGGCGGTGGCTGTCGCGCGGGTGCAGACCGATCGAAGGTTCGTCGAGCAGATACATCACGCCCACCAGACCGCTGCCGACGCCGGTCGCCAACCGCACCCGCTGGAGCTCTCCGCCGGACAGCGTGTTGGCGGCGCGGTCGAGTGTCAGGTAGCCGACGCCGGAGCGGCACAAGAACGCCAGACGGCGGCCGATCTCTCGCACGAGCGGCGTGACGATCGCCTCGCGCTCGGGATCGGACGGCGCGGTCTCGGCGGCCACCACGAACCACGCGGTGGCGTCGTCCAGGCTCATCGCCCCGATCTCGGGCAGCGTCTTCCCGTTGAACCGGCAGCTCCGTCCGTGCGGCCCGAGGCGCGTTCCGGCGCACGCCTCGCAGAACCGCGGCCCACGGAACGCCGCGAGGCGGTCGCGCGTCGCCTCGCGCTTGGTGGAGTCGTACTCCTGCTGGAGCAGCTCGACGACCGAACCGACGAGCTTCTCGCGCGCACGGGCCGGAAACGCGTCGAGCGGGGTCTCCGCGTCCACGCCGGTCTTGGCGAGCAACGGCGCCACCTGCTCCAGCCGTTTCGCCTTGCCGCTGGCGCTTAGGGTTCGCCACGGCGCGACCACGCCGCCGGACAGCGACCGCGTCGGGTCAGGCGCCACGAGCTCGGGCTCGAAGCCCTCGGTCTCGCCGAGGCCGTCGCAGTCCGGGCACGCGCCGTAAGGGCTGTTGAAGCTGAACGTCCGCGGCTCGACCTCGGGCAACCCGGCGCCGCAACGCGGGCAGGCGTAGCGCGTGTTGAACGTACGCTCGCGCCAACCCGAGTCTGCCGCGTATCCCCCCGCCAAACCGCTTTCGGCCGCTGCGCCGGCGGTCTTGTCATCGGGCGTCTGGTAGACCACGCACACGACCCCCTCGCCGTGTTGCAACGCGAGCCGTACGGACTCGGCCAGCCGGGGCTCGATCCCTTCGCGGACGACAATGCGGTCGATCACCGCGTCGATATCGTGAAGCTTCTGTGCCTTGAGCTCCGGCACGTCTTCGATCGGGTAGGTCAGCCCGTCTACGCGGACCCGCACGAACCCCGCCTTGCGGGCGTGCTCGAGCACGTCCGCGTGCTTCCCTTTGCGTCCGCGCACCAGCGGCGCCAGCAGCATCGCCCGCGAGTCGGCGGGCAGCGACACGATGGCCCGCTCGATCTCCTCCGGCGCCTGCTGCGAGATCGGTTCGTTGCAGTCGGGGCATACCAGGTCGCCCGCGCGGGCGTACAGCAGACGCAGGTAGTCGTAGACCTCTGTCACTGTGCCGACGGTGCTCCGCGGACTGTGCGTGCCCTGCGACTGGTCGATGGCCACCGCCGGCTGCAGGCCCTCGATCCGATCGACATCCGGCCGATCGCGCCCGGTGAAGAACTGCCGTGCGTAGACGCTCAGCGAGTCGATGTATTGGCGCTGCCCTTCCGCCAGCAGCGTGTCGAAGGCCAGCGAGCTCTTACCGCTTCCGCTCACACCGGTGATCACCACCAGCTTGTTGCGGGGGATCTCGACGTCCACGTCCTGCAGGTTGTGCACACGAGCCCCGCGGACGCAGATCGCTCCGTTACTCGGGAGATCCGAGCAGCGGGCGTTGGGACTGGCGGCGGTGTCGGCCATGACTGCGACGCGCACAACGGTGGCGTGACGGAACGGCGCCCCCCGGTCGAGACCGTCAAGGTCGGCGCAATCCCGCGAGCCTACCCCGGCCACCTTCGCGGCTCAACGGCCGCGGCGGGCTCAGGGTTCGCCACGCCGGCGAACGGGCCTCGGAGCGACGCGGGTCACGGAGCGACGCGGGCCACGCGGCGTGCTATCGTCGTAGCCATGCACACGGGCGACGACAGTGCGATGCTCCTGGCGGTAGACGTCGGCAACTCGCGTATCAAGTTCGGACTGTTCACGACGCCGGGAGACTGCGTCAAGGGGGCTGGGGCCGGCGGCCTACCGATCGCCGCGGCGACACTCCGCGGTCCGACGGAGTCCGTCGCTATTAGCGTGCCGTCGATCGCCGGCGGGGAACTGTCGGACTGGCTCGAGCGGGTCGGAGCCGCGGCGCCAACGGTCGCGATCGCCAGCGTCTGCCCGCCTTCGGCGGAGGTGGTTGTAGGAGCATTGAACGCGTCGCCGGAGCCGATGATGCTGACCGCGCGCGACACGCCGATCGAGGTTCATCTCGACGAGCCCGAGCGTGTGGGGATCGATCGCCTCGTCGCGGCCGCGGCCGCCAATCGGCTCCGCCGAGAAGCGACCCCGGCGATCGTCATCGACATCGGCACCGCGATCACCGTCGATCTGTTGTCGGGCGACGGGGCGTTTCAAGGCGGCGCAATCCTGCCGGGGCCCACGCTCGCGGGCAACGCGCTGGCCGAACGCACGGCGTTGCTGCCAGAAGTGCACCCCGGCGAGCTCGACGCGTCGCCCGACGCCGTGGGCGTCGATACCGAAACCGCGATGCTCGCCGGCCTCTTCTGGGCGACCGTCGGTGCCCTCCGCGAGCTGATCGCCCGGCAACGCGATCGACTCACCAAGGCTCCGCAGGTGTTCCTCACCGGGGGAGCGTCGCCGGCGTTTGCCCGACTCATCGGCGGCGCCGACTACACCGTGCGGTACGTGCCCGACCTCACACTGTCGGGCGTCGCTCTGGCCGCGGAGCACGCCCGCACGCGGCGGGCGACGACCCGGTCGCGGCCATGACCCGGGCGCGGGTCATCACGCCGCCCGGTCGGTCGGCGATCGCGGTCGTCGTCGTGGAGGGGCCTGACGCGATGGCGGCGATCGACGGCTGCTTCCACCCCAGCTCGAGAAAGGCGATCACCGGTTCACCGGTCGATCGGATCCGTTTCGGGACGTGGCAGCGCCGCGGTGGCGAGGAGCTCGTAGTCGTGCCAACGAGCCGGACGCGTGCCGAGGTGCACTGCCACGGCGGCTCCGCGGCGGCGGCGGCGATCCTTGCGTCGCTCGCCGAGAAGGGTGTCGACACGCAGGCGGCGCCGCTCGGGCCACGCACGCTGGAAGACGCCGCCCGCATGCTGGTTTCCTTTGCTACCACGGAGCGCACTGCCGGCATCCTGCTCGACCAGATGGCCGGCGCGCTGACAGAAGCACTCGAGACGCTGCGAGAAGCCGTCGATCGTCGCACTGCCGACGACACCGTGCAGATCGTCGACCAGTTGCTGCGCTTCGCCCCGCTGGCTGGCCACCTGACGACGCCTTGGCGTGTTGTGCTGACCGGTCCGCCCAACGTCGGCAAGAGCAGCCTCATCAACGCCTTGGCCGGGTACGAACGTGCCCTCGTGTTCGACCAGCCCGGCACCACTCGAGACGTGGTCACCACCGTCACAGCGATCGACGGCTGGCCGGTCGAACTCGCCGACACGGCCGGGCTGCGGGAGTCGGACGACCCCGTCGAGCAAGCCGGTGTTGCGCTGGCGCGAGCCGAGCTCGCGCGGGCGGACGTTACGATCGTGGTCCGTGCGGCGAGCGACCTGTCTGAGCCGATCGATGGCCGATCCACCCAGTTGCGACGGGTGCGGGTCGCCAATAAACGCGACCTAGCGCCCACGGCAGTGCTTGCCGCCGGCGAGATTGCCACCGTAGCGCCGTCGGGCGAGGGAGTCTCCGAGCTGATAGACGCTATCGGCCGAGCGCTCGCTCTTCCCGAGCCCGATGTCGGGCAAGCCGTTCCCTTCGAGCGATGGCACGTCGAGCAGCTATCAACGCTTCGCGAGCAGGCGATCGCGAACCGCTGGGACGAAGCGTCCGCCTCGCTGCTGGCACTGACTTCGCCGCGCGATTTTGACGATTAGGCAAATCTCGCGGGTCCCGGTCGACCGATACGTCGAGTGGCGAGGGGACTGTCCGCATCGCCGCCCGGATCCATTTTCGCCCGCGTCGCCGCTATGAAACGACTGCTTGTCCTCGCCGCGCTCACGATGCCGATCTCGCTGGCCGCCGCGCAAGCGCCGACAGCCATTGGGCCGCGTGGCGTTGGCCTCTCACAGGGCACGGCTTCGTTGCAACTGCGGGCCGGCGGCGGGCCGCCCCGCAACGCGGCGGAGTACTACGGCCTGCCCACGACGCCGCAGAACGCAACCGCAAGCCGCTCCGGCGGGGGGGTGTCGCTCGCGTCGCACCACGCCGCGGTCGGGCCGTCGAGCAAGCCGTTCAGCCACGTCGCCGAGGGGCCCACGCTGAGCCCGTACCTGAACCTGTACCGTGACGAAACCGACGACGCGATCCCGAACTACTACGCGTTCGTCCGGCCGCAGCAGCGGCAGATCGAGATGAACCAGCAACAAGCACGCGAGCTCAACACACTGCGGCAGCGGGTTCGGCAGGCCCAGAACGCTTCGCCGGCGGCGGGCAACGTCGGCGGCCGGTTCAACAACACGGGCCGGTTCTACCAGGGCTGGAACCGATAGCGTCTCTCATCCTCAAGCGGCGCCGGGCAGGTGGATGCCGCACTCTTGCTTGAGGCCACCGAAGCGAGTGGCTCGGTCGGTGGAATCGTTGGCGCTCACGGCGCGGCTGGAGTGCCAGTCGCCGACCGTGGTGTAGCCCTGCTCCCACAAAGGGTGTTGCGGCAGGTCGTTGTCGGTCATGTACCGGTACACATCGCGACTCGTGAACCGCAGGATCGGCAGCACGCGGTAGCGGGCGCCGTCGTGCGTCACGCGGCCGAGCGACTTGCGAAAATCGGTCTGATCGGCCCGTAGGCCCGACACCCACGCCGTCGGACGAAGCTCTTCCATCGCTCGTCGCATGGGCTCGACCTTGCGGACCCAATCGTACAGCTCAAGGTCTTCGACCAAGCCCGTCTCCCACAGACGACCGAAACGTGTCTCCATGGCGCCGGGTGTGAGGTCCGCGCGATAGACCCGCAGGTTCAAGTCGAGGCGGCGAGCGAGCGTCTCGGCGTACTGGTAGGTCTCGTCCGGCAGGTACCCCGTGTCGATCCACACGACGGGCATGTCCGGCCGCACGCGGGTGGCCAGGTGCAACGTGACCGCCGACTGGATGCCGAAGCTCGTGCTCATCATGAGCCCCTCGCCGAAGCGTTGAGCGGCCCACTCCATGAGCGCGGGCGCGGAGAGGTCGGACAGCCGCGTTGCCGGTAGGCCGAGGGCTCCTTCGCTGAGGGCCCCTTCAGCGGGCGTGGGGGCTCGTTCGCTCTCGACAGTGGCGTGGCTGAGGCGCGACATGGCGGCGTTCCTTCAAGGTGGGAGAGGGAGCTGGCGGTCGAGGGTTCCCGGCAGCCGGTGGGCACTAACACCGAGTACGAGCGGACCCGGGTCGGCGTTCCCGATCCGGCGCGGCTTCCAGTCGCCGACGGTGCGGGGTCTCACACCCGGCCCCCGCCGGGCGACCGCACGGTGAGATACGCAACAAAAGAACGAGTGTTCTCTTATTCGCGGCCACCGATGGCGCCCCAGCCGAGGCCACCGCCTAAGCCGTCTTGGGATCAGGCAGCACCGCGTCGAGCACGTGCTGGGCCATCGACCGTGGGATCCGCAGCCGGCTAAGGGCCCCGAAGCCGAGGACCGTGAACAGAATCACGTCCGCGATCGCGTTCGGATCGGCGTCGCTCGGCACGTCTCCGTCGTGCTGCGCTCGCCGCACCGCGTCGGCGGTGAGCTTCGCCAGTCGCTTGATCATGCCGCGGACAACGGCCTCGACCTCGTCGTCCGCGTCGCCCCACTCGACCATCGTGTTGACCGCGAGGCATCCCCGGCAGTCGGCTCCGGTCGCTTTCTTCGCCTTCTCGCTCAGCAGCGAACGGAGCTGGTCGATCGCCCGGCCCGGACCGTCGAGCCGCTGCTGCAAGCCGCTGACGGCTTCGTCCGCGTAGCGACGGACCGCACGGAGGAACAACCCGCGTTTGTCGCCGAACGTGTCGTAGAAGCTCTGGCGGCACATGCCCATCTCGCCCAGCAGCTCGCGCACTCCGACCGCCTCGTAGCCGCGCGACCAGAACACCTGCATCGCGGCTTGGAGGGCGTGCTCTTCATCGAACTGGCGGGGACGACCGGCCATGGGGCTTTTCGTGGGGGGGAACGCGGTGTCGCGATCATTGATGCTTGAATTAGACACTACGTTCTAGTTCACGCCGTCGTTCGGACCATCAGCGTTGCAAGCCACTTGCCGGGCGCTAACGCAGCAGCAAGAGGCCGAACGAGTCGGGCGTGCCGTCGGCCCGGCCCGTCCAGCTAACCGAGCCAGCCGAGCTGCCTGAGTCGCCCTCCGGCGACACCCGCTCGATCGCGAGCGCCCAGGTGGCGTGATCGTCTTCGGGGACCGACGATAGAGAATCGAGGGCGATCGCCGCTTCGACACGCCACCTCCCGTCCGACGCCGCACGGGCGACGTACCAGTCGGGCCGCCACGTCGGATCGCCCCACGCGCTGTCGTTCGTGAACCCGCGGCAATCGACGCCGAGTTGGAAGGCCGTCGTGTAGTCGCGGTCCACATCGATCCGGATCCGCACGCGGTCGTGCCGTCGTAGATCCGCGTCACGCCTGCGGCGACTCGGCGCGTCGGTCGGTGGTACCGAGGTCTGCGCGTCGATCGCTACGTACAGGAACTCCTCATCGCGGCAAAACCGCAGCGAGGTCGAAGTGCTGTCGGCAAGCGACGCGGGAAGCTCCGCGTGTTCCGCCGCTTGCCAGCACGGCTCGGTGAAGGCGCCGTCGAGCGTCGGCCGCTCGTCCGTAGCCCGACATGTGACGATCGGCTTGTCTGGCGGCAGACTCTTCGCGTCGATGAGCCACCGCTCCGCGGCAGCCGCGCGCCGCCACGGCGCCGCGACAGATGAGTGCGTGAGCACCAACGCCGAGCGGTTGGCCTCCTCCTGCCGATCGGCGCGGCGCTTCGCCGCCGCGGCTACCGTCCGCAGACCCGGCTCCGCCGCGAGCGCGGGTCGCTCTGCCTCAAGAAAACCGGCGAGCTTCAGCGCTCGCTCGATACGCGCGGCGTCCGTCAGTTCCTGCTCACCCGGCGGCGGAGTGAGCCGGGGTGTCGCCGTTGGCGGGACGTTGGCGAGAGTGACCGAAGGCTTGCCGCCGGGTTTCTGCCGCGCCGCGATCCCGCACTCCGTGCTGGCGTAGTAGCGCAGCAGCCACTCCAAAGCCGCATCCGCCAGCGGCTCTCCGGGGTATCTTCGGGCAAGCAGATAGCGTGCTTCCGCGGTCAGGTCGGCCTTGCCGAGCTCCCAGTAACCACGCGCCAGCCGCTCAAGCAGCGGCGCCCCCGCCGGGGCGCTGAGACCGGAGGTCAGATCCATGACGTCGCTTGCCCAACGCTCGCCGCCACGCCCCTCCGACAGCAGCCGCGCGATCTGACGACGCCGCTGAGCAAGGCGACGCAGCGTTTCGATCCGTCCGGCGGGCGCCGCCGCGAGCTCACGCCGGTCGGGGCCGCCACGTGGCGTTGCCGTCGCGTCGCCCAGATCGCCACGTCTGCCGGGCGGAGCTCGGCCGCTCATCGCCGTCCACCGGTAGGCGTCGGGCGCCGTGGCGTCTCCGCGCAACAGGCCCCGCGCCTCGGCCGTCCACTGCTCCGCGGTGCTGCCGAGTCCCGGCAGAAAGTCCCCCGTGGCAAAACGACCCGGAACGGCGCCAGCGATCCGGGCGCCGGGCGCCGACGGGGTGACGATCAGAACCTGCCGTAAGCCATCGCTCGCGTGGCTCGGTACCGCCTCGGCTAGCAGTTCCTGAACCCGATCACGCGTGGACTCCGCACGCGACTCGGTGGTCGGCAAGACCACGACGCTTGGCGCGTACGCAGCCACCAAAGTCCGCAAGCGGGCCGCCGCCCGCGAGCCCCCGCCGAGGCGGTGCGTCGCCGCGGCGCCAAGGCGGTGCGCGGCTTCGGCCAAGCACGCTAAGGAATCATGCGTGGCGTTAACGACGACCGTACGCCGCCCGCCCGCCAACGCGGTCGTCGCTAACAGCTCGGGGGCCGCTTCCGTCTCGTCCGTCAGCAGCCACAGCACGGACGCCCTCCGATCACCCCCACGACGCGGTCGCCACGTTCGGCCGCCGTCGTCGGTCGTGACGATCACCCCGAAGTCACCGACCGCCACACCGTGGTTCTCATCGACGAACGAGATGGCGTTCAGCGGAGTTGAGACGCCCGTCGGATGCTCTGTCCACGAGGCGCCTCCGTCGGCGGATCGAAGCACGACCGACCCGGGGAGGCCGGCGAGCCAAATGTGGCCGCGTTTGGCCTCGAGCGCTCGCCAATCGGCTCGCACGGGTGTCTCCACACGGCGCCACGCGCCGCCGGGCGCGGGGGTCGTAAACACCGCCCCCTCATCCCCAGCGAGCCAGACACCGGTCTGCGGGGTCCACGCCGCGGCACGCATCTCGGCGGGTTGGCCGTTAACCGCCAGGGAGTCGCCACGCACCTGCAAGCCCTCCGCGGCGCCGACCGCTCCCCGCTCACCAGCGAGCACCGCCATGGTGCGCCGCCCGTTTCGCCAGAAGGCGCCGCCGCGCCAGGCGCCGGACGCATCGCTCCCGAGGGTCCGCCAGCTGCGGCCGCCGTCGTCGGTCAGAAAAACCCCCGACGGAGCAAACGCCGATCCGACGCCCGCGGCCGCGCCACGCCGATCGTCGAAGAACCGCACCGCTTGCAGCGCGGGGAGCGTCCGCTGCGGGACCGGTTCCCAACTCCGGCCGCCGTTGGTGGTGCGTAGCACCATCGCCCGGCTCTGGCGTGTGTGTGGTTGCACGTGCCCGCCGACCGCCCATCCGAGGCGGCTATCCACGAACGAAACGGCTCCGATCCGGTCGCGCGTCGGCGTCGGCTGGACGCGCCAGTGAGCGCCGCCGTCGTCGGTGGCGAGGACGACCCCGTGATCGCCCACGGACCAACCGCGGCGGGCGTCGATCATCTGCACGTCGTGCAGCGAGGCATCGTCAACCAGTGTTTCGTAGAGCGACCGCGTCGGCTGCGAGGCCAGCGCGCCGCCGCCGGGCGCCGGGACGGCGCCAAGCAGCGCAGCACAGCAGAGAGCGGCGAGTCGGTCGAGCGGCATCCGTGCGCGTCCGTGCGAGAGGGCGGTTCCGTTAGGGGGCCGGCAGTCTACCGGGCGACGTGGCGCCAGACCCACAGGAGTTCCGCGTGACCCTCTCGCACGGTACCGAAGCCGGTTGTGTGGATTGGTCGCGTTGTACGGCCGCGTGGGACGGCCGGGCGTGAGCTAGCTTTGAGCGTGTTTAGCAGTCCCCCGCCCGTCTCTCGCGGCCCGACGTTATGCCCGCCCTCACCAGCTCGACGCTCGAGACTTTTATCCAACGCGCGGGGCGGTTGTACTCGCCGCCGGCCGTCGCCCTGGAGATCGTTCGGCTTACCGCCGAGCCGCAGGTCGACGCCACCGCGATCCGCAACTGCCTGGCCGGAGACCCGGCCCTCGCCGTCAAGCTTCTGCGTGTGGTGAATAGCTCGATCTACGGCCTGAAGGGCGAGGTAGCCGACCTCACGCAGGCGGTCGCGTTGGTGGGCGTGCGGCCCCTCAAGCTGCTCGTGCTCGGATTCTCCCTGCCCGACGACCTGCTAGCGAGCGTCGATCCGGACACGCTTGTCGGGTACTGGACACGGTCCATCACCCGCTCGATCCTTGCTCGGCAGATCGCCGCGGAGCACGCGGTCGATCCCGCGTGGAAGAACGTGGCCGACGAGGCGCTCGTCGCGGGCTTGCTGGAGGGCGTCGGCCAGCTGCTGCTGCTCAGCGAGCTCGGGCCGTCCTACGCCGCGGTTGTCGACGCGGCGGAGAAGTCGTCGGACGAGTCGCTTGCGGCGGCTGAGACCCGCGCCCTTGGCTTCGACCATCGCAGCCTCTCGGCCGGATTGCTGCGCAGCTGGAACCTGCCCGCGCGAATCGCGGAAGCCATCGAGAATCAGGCGAGCACGACCCCCGCGCGGCGCGACGACCCGCTCGCCGCGACGCTGGAGCTCGCCGACCTCGCTACCGGCCTGATCGTCGATCGTCGCCTGAACGCGCTGCCGAAGCTGCTGGACCGTGGCGACAAACTGTGCGGCCTCACCCGACGCGACGTGCAGCAGCTGCTCGAGGCGGTCCAGCCGAAGACCGATCAGCTAGCCGAGGCGTTGGGCGTCGAGCTACGGCGCGACGTCGACTTCGTCGAAACGCTCGCCGAGGCGCAGCGGCAACTGGCCGACGTAGCGGAGGGCGCCGCGGCCCGGCTGCTCGGGGCGGAGCCCGACCCGGAGGACGCCGCCGACGAGCGCCTGTGCCGCGAGCTGCTCGAAGACGTGAACGGACTGACCGGCACGATGAAGGAGTACCTAGAGGCGGAGGCGGCGCCCGCCGCGCGACCTACGCCGAAGCCGGGCCAGCAGCACGGGCCCCGCGGAGCGGTTCGGGCGCCACACCACAGCGGCATAGAAGCGGCTGAGCGTCAGCTCGAGGCGCTGACCTCGCAGCACGCCGAGGCGTGCCGCGGCGACCGGAGCTCGCTCTCGATCGCGATCGTCGAGCTTGAGCAGGACGACCCCCAAGCGCTCGCCGGCTTCCGCCGCTGGTGGAAGACACGCGAGGACGCCGGCGTCGCCAGCGGATGGGTCGCCCTCAGCACTCAGCGGCTGGGCGTGCTGATGCCGGGGATGGAGCGTCGCGACGCGGTACGGGTCTGGAACGAGGCGGTCGAGGCTTACGCCGCGTTCCAAGGCGGTATCGACGTGGGCGTCGCGGGCGTCGCGCTCGTGTCGAAGGGCTTCTACGCCGGGTCGCTCATCGAGCCCGCGACGCGGTGCCTCGACGCCGCGATCGCGGCGGGCGCGCCGACCGTCAAGAGCATCGAGGTCTACTGACCGAGAGGCAGGCCCGTCGCCGGGGCGCCGCCGGGGCCGCTCCGACCGTCCGCGACGCTGTGCTACGATCGCTCGCCATGAACGAACCCGCCGAGCCTTCGCCGCCCTCCCGAGCGTCAGCCGCAGCGCCCACTCCGACGCCCGCTCAGCAGCCCTCCCCCGCTTCGCCGATCGGTCGCGAGCTACTCGCGTCGGACGTCGAGTCGCGCGCCCCCCGGGCGAGCCGCGTTCGCCGGCGCCGCGTGCGGCTGCCGCTGATCCTGTTCATCGCCACCTGCGCCAGCACGTTCTGGGTGGGCGCTGCCGACTGGCAGCCGATGGACGCGCGGAAGATGGCCACTTGGCCGCGTGTTGCCGAGACGATCGCCGGCGGCTGGCGGCAGGGCCTCACCTATATGGGCGCCGTGCTCGCCATTCTGCTCACGCACGAGATGGGGCATTTTCTCATGACCGTGCGGCGGCGTATCCCGGCGAGCTACCCGCTCTGCATCCCGGTGCCGTTCAACGCGATCGGCACGATGGGCGCCGTGATCGGCATGGAGGGCGTGCGCGCCAACCGCCGTGAGATCTTCGACATCGGCATCGCCGGCCCGCTGGCCGGCCTGGTGATCGCCGCGCCGGTGCTGTGGATCGGCGTCGGCCGGCTTGACCTCACCACGCAGCCGCAGACCGGCGAGATCCAGCTCCACAGCCCGCTGCTCGTGAAGTGGATGATCGAGCAACGCCACGCCGACGTGCTGCAAGCGGTCGGCCCCGCCCGTGCCGAGTGGATCGGCATCTCTCAGGTCAACGCCTTCTTCATGGCCGGCTGGGTGGGGATGCTCGTGACCGGCCTCAATATGCTGCCCATCAGCCAGCTCGACGGCGGACACACCATCTACGGCCTGTTCGGCAAGGAGGCGCAGACTTTCGCGCGCGGGTTCCTCGTGGTCGCGATCACCTACGTGGTGATCAACCTCGACCAGGCGGCCGTCTGGACTCCCATGCTGATCCTCGTGATCCTGATGGGCGTCGATCACCCGCCGACCACCGGAGACGACCGGGAGCTGGATCGCGTGCGGTTCGCCATCGGCGCCGCGTCGCTGGCGATCCCCGTGCTGTGCTTCCCGCTGTTGGGGCTGCGCCAGTAGTCCCGTCGAGCAGGCCCGTCGCGTTAGCGTTAGCGGAAGCGGCGGGCGGCGCGCGAAAAGCCGGCGAAGGCCTCGCGGAGTGGCGATTCTTCGGCGGGTTCTTCGGCCGCCGTTAGCCCGTCGGGCTCGGCGACCACCGCCTCGGCGACCCGCTCGGCGCGGGCCGCGAGGAGCAACGCGGCGCGGCGGGCACGCGGCGAGTCACCAGCGGCGAGCCGCTCTCGCCGTGTCGGCTCCGCGACCGTTGCTTCTTCTTCAAGCGTCGCCACGGCCAACGCGAAGGACGAGCCCGACGGCGCCGTCGATTCGGTCTCGATCGGCGCAACCCCGTCGTCCTCGATCGCCAGGGCGAACGCCGCCGCCGGCGCCGGGAACGTCTGCCCAAAGGTTGACACCCAGATGTCGTAGTCCGACTCGGTGACCACGCCGTCGAAGTCGGCGTCTCCCAACGTGCCCGGCGTGACCGTGGCGTTCAGGTTGTCTCGCCACACGGTGTAGTCGGCCAGATCGACGAAGGTGTCTCCGTTGAAGTCGCCGTTCGCCTCAATCGGCGTGCTGACGACGAGTCGGATGGCGTCAGCGATCACGACCGACCCCCCGGCGCCGCTGCTGCGGTCCGCGTCGAGCGTGATCGAGATCGGCCCGGCGTCGGCCTCGGTCGAGCCCATGAACACCCACTGGAAGCCGTTCACCTGCTGGTTGACGCCGCCGATGAACGACGAGCCCGTGGCGGTCACGTCGAAGTAGGCGTTGGTGGCCCGGCTGCCGCCCTGGGAGTGCCAACTGAAAACGTCCACCGTGCCGCCCTCGGGGAGCACGGTCTCCCACGTGGCGGTGGCGCCGTCGGCCCCCACGAGATTGAACAGCTGCGTCTTGAAGTCGAAGGCGAAAGGCCCGGGGTCGATCCACGACCCGGTCGTCGAGAACACCGAAGCGCCGTCGTCGTTGTCGAGGATGAACTCGGTCTGCTTGGTGACGACGATCGGCGGCGTGTTGTCGATCTCAAAGAAGTCGAGCACACGGCTCATCGCCTGTGTGCGGATGTCGGCGTCGAGCACCGTCTCGAACGGGAACGCGAGCATCACGAGCTTCTCGCCGGCGCCGCCCTCGTACTGGATGCCGGCGCCGGCGCCGCCCGCGTAGGTGGCCGCCAGCGTGGCCCCGCCGCCCGCCGCGGGCTGGATCACGTCGGGGAAGTTCACGTCGTAGAAGACCTGGCCGTCGTCGAACGTGAACCCGAGCCCCTCGAAGATCGACCCGGCCGCCCCGGCGGCGTTGTAGGTGTTGGCGTCGTCCGCCACGAAGTCGGCACGCAGCGTGTTGTTGTAGAACGCGGCGCCGTTGCCCCGCGCCTCCAGATCCCAGCCGATCTCCGAGCCGGAGACGAACAGCTTGCCGCCGCTCGTCAGGTAGCCCGTGACGAGCGCCTGCTCCAAGGCATTGAAGGTGTCGTTGTTGGTCGACTCCTCACCCGCGATCCAGAAGATAGCGTCGTAATCGAGCACGTTTACCACGCCGGCCTGCAGGCCCTCGTTCGAGACGGTCGAGATCGCGGCGTCGGCGTTGGCCTCGGCCATCGCCTCGGCGATCTGCACCGAGTAGTCCATCGAGTTGGTGAGCCGCGGCCGCACGCGGTCGATCGTCGTGACGGAACTGTTGCGGAAGGGCTCCTCGTCCACGTTGGTGCGTTCGAGGCGGTCGAAGCCGTTGACGATCAGCACCCGCTGCGTGTCGGCGGACGGGCGGACCGCCACGACCTCCGACCCGGACGACTCGCCGCCCGCGTTGACCGCCGCCACCTTGAAGTAGTAAGTCTCGTTAGGATCGAGCCCGGTGAGGGTGTGGCTCGTAGCGCTGAAGTCCGAGACGAGCGTCCCGCCGTCAAACCCGTAGCCGTTGGTTGAGGCGTAGATCATGAAGCCCGTCTGGTTACCGCCGGCGAAGGCCGACGGCGTGCCGGGCGCCCAGGTAAGGGTTACCTCGCCGGTGTCGGTCGCCTCGCCGCTGAGCTCCGTGACCATCGGCGGGGCGTCGACGTTGGGCGTCGTGTTCCCGTCGACGGCTCGGAAGTAGTCGATCAGGCCTTGGGTGGTCGCGCGGGCGAGCGCGTCGCGCACCCGGGGGTCGCGCAGCATCTCCGCGTCGAGCGTGTTGTCGTGGAAACCGGTCTCGACGATCGTGGCGTCGAACTCGTTGCCGATGATCGAGTTGTTGATCTCTCCGTAGTTGAAGCCGGCCGCGAAGGTCAGAGAGGATCGGCTCTGCCAGTTGTGCTCGAACTGCCCGTTTTGGGCGACCAAGTCCGTGTTGATCTCCGACGCGAGCTCTTGAGCCAGCAGCAGCTGGTTTGGCGTGGCGCCGCCGTTGGGCGTGTTGTGCAGCGCGATCACGCCACGCGCCGTCGCCGTGTTCGGATTCCCGGTGGTCGCGTTCGAGTGGTAGCTCACAAACACCCGATCGGACAGGCTGCCGTCCGCCTCACGGTTCATGTACGCCGCGTAGCGGTTGGGCGCTGTGACGGTGCTCGTGCCGTACGTCGAGGGCGAGATGCCTTGCGAGCGCTGCACGTGCCACTGCAGCCAGTACAGGCCCGCCTCGTTCTCGCGGACCTCGCCAGAGACGCCGTTGCCGAAGTTCAGATCCCCCACCCCGTTGCCGAAGCGGATCATGTCGGCGATCACCACGCTGCCCGCATCGTCCGAGCGGTTCGAGATCTCGACGTAGCCGCCGTTGCCCTCTTCAAAGTAGTACGTGCCCAGGTACACGAGGCCGTTACCGACCCGGCGGTGGTTGACCGTGACCTCGGTCGCGCCGCCGGCGTGATGCACTCGGTACAGCTGGTCGGTCGCCCGGTTGCCGCCGGAACTCGACCACCCGTACACCGGATAGAAGCCGGCGTCGGCGATGTTCGGTCGGTACTGAGCCGTCGCTGTCTCGGTCGCCGAGGTGTTGGCGAAGCGGTAAGACACATCGCCCGCGCTGCCGAAGTAAACCGACGCGGAGCTGTCGTTCCACGGCCCTTGGAACGTCACCTCGACGTCGTCGTTGTCCAGCACGAATTCGTTCGGCTGATGCCCGATGGGGCGGAGCGGCACGACCGTCGCGCCGGCACGCCACAGCGAATCGGCGAAGTACGTGAGCTGGTCCTGGTTGCCCAGGTCTTCGTTCATGTCCAGCAGCAGCGGCCGCTGGTACCCCCATCCGCTGTCGGTGGCGGTGATGCCGTGACCGCCGTGGATGTACACGATCTTCCCGTCGAGCGCCCCCGAGGGCTGCGATCCGACATCGACCAAGCCGGCCGCCGAGAGCACCTCGCGCTTCTCGAGGGGTTCCATCCGGAGAGACCGGCCGCGCTTCGAGCCGGGTTCGCTAGCCGCTTGCGCAGCAAACAACGAGAAAAACATCAACAGCCTCAGCATCCGCGTTCCGGGGGAGTGGGGAGACTCTCAGCATACACGAGACACCGAATCGGCAGCTACTTTGCGGCCGACTTTCCGGGGACT
This sequence comes from Planctomycetota bacterium, assembly GCA_039820945.1. GTDB lineage: Bacteria > Planctomycetota > Planctomycetia > Pirellulales > Lacipirellulaceae > Botrimarina. The sequence continues at coordinate 52,814 of JBCBPC010000010.1, read as the reverse complement.
CGCGGATCGCTCACTGCCGTGATCACGCCGTCCGGGCCGACAGAAATCGCTTGCGTCACGCCGGCCGACGACAAGACGTGCAAGAGATGCCCCCGCTTGGCCAGCCCGAAGGCGAGGCCCGGATCAAACCGCCGCTCGACGCTCAAACGGTCCGGCCGCCACTGATGGTGTAGCCGCGGCGCCGCCACTGCGTCCGCCAGCGGCATTCCGCGATCGATCGTATTGATGAGGGTGAGGATCACCTGCGTGATGATCTTCGGCCCGCCGGCGGCGCCGACCGTCATCAACGGCTCGCCCGCCTCGTCGAGAACGACGGTGGGGCTCATGCTGGACAGCGGGCGCTTGCCAGGCTCAACAGCGTTGTTCTCCGCGCCGACCAGGCCGAAAGCGTTGGGCGTGCCCGGCTGAATCGAGAAGTCGTCCATCTCGTTGTTCAGCACGACGCCGGTGCCCGGCACGATCACCTTCGAGCCGAAGCCTGTGTTCACCGTCGCGGTGATGGCGACCCAGTTGCCCGCGGCGTCGGCGGTGGACACGTGCGTCGTGTGACGGCCGAAGACGTCCTGCCGCCACTCGGGCGGCTCCCCGTGAGTCGGGACCCTCTTCGCCCGATCGGCGTCGATCCGCTCGGCGAGCTCGGCCGCGTACGGCTTGCTCATCAGGCCCCGGGGCACACGCGCGAAATCGGCGTCGCCCAGCCAATACGCTCGATCGGCAAAGGCCAGCTTCATCGCCTCGGCCACCACGTGCAACGCGGCGACCTCGTCGCTGGCGAAGAGGTCCGCCAAATCGAACGACTCCAAAATGTTCAGCACCTGAGCAACGTGCACGCCCCCGGAGCTGGGCGGCGGGAAGCCGACGATCCGTCGTCCGCGGTACGTCGATTCGACCGGCGTCCGTTGCTTCGCCTCGTACGCCGCGAAATCGCCCGCGCGGAGCACCCCGCCGTGCAGCTGCATCCACGCGTCGACGCGTTCCGCGAATCCGCCGCGGTAGAACCAGTCGGCCCCGTGCTGAATAAGAGCGTCGTACGTGGCGGCGAGATCGGGCTGGACGAGGATCTGGCCTTCCTCGTACGGCGTGAGGTCTTCTCGCAGCAGGCCGCGCGAGCCCTCGAACCGAGCCAGTTTCTTCGCGACCGACTTCAAGCGTCGCGCGTAGTTCGAATCGATCGGAAAGCCGTCGCGTGCCGCGTCTCGGCCCGGCTCGAGCAGCCGCGCCAGGGGCATCGTACCCGCTTCGTCGAGCAAGCGCTGGTAGGCGGCGAGCGCGCCCGGCGTGCCCACGGCAAGCGGCCCCGTCTGGCTGAGAGACGAGTCCGGCTTGCCGGCAACGACGTACATGTCGCGATGGGCGAGGGCAGGCGCCGTCTCGCGGCCGTCGATGGCCAGCAGCCGCCCGTCGGCGGTACGGACCATGCAGAGGCAGCCACCGCCGATGCCGGAGTTGTGATTGTCCACCACACTGAGCGTGAGCATCGCGCAGACCGCGGCGTCGATCGCGTTGCCTCCGTCAGCGAGCACCGCCATCGCCGCGTCCGTCGCGATCGGCTGAACGGTCGCCACGGCGTAGCTGTTCCCGACCGCCGACTGGGCGACAAGCGGAGCGGCGGCCTCTTTCGCGTACGCCGATGGCGCGGCGAGCAAGAGAACGACACTGAGCAAGCTAAACGCGAGATGTTTCATCATCACTCACCAACGATTGACGCCGCGGCGATCGACCCGATCCGCCCGGCCAGGGGGTTCACACTCCCCTTGCCGTCCGGGTGCAGCCGATTCGAAAGGAAGATCACAAACAGGTCGTTCGCCGGGTCGATCCACATGGCCGTGCCGGTGAAGCCACCGTGCCCGAACGCCTGCGGCGAAAGCAGTTCGCCCCGGTTGCTCGAGTAGCCGCTCCGCATGTCCCAGCCGGCGCCGCGGAGGTTGCTCGCCACGTCGCGCGGGCGGGTCATCTCGGCGAGCGTCAACGGGCTCATGAGCCGCGCCCCGTCGAGCGTTCCCCCCCGCAGCAGGCATCGCGCGTAGCGAGCCAGGTCTTCGGCGGTGCTGAACAAGCCGGCATGGCCCGCGACGCCGCCCAATAGATGCGCTCGCGGGTCGTGCACTTCGCCGACAAGCCACTCGCCATCACGCTGCTCACTGGCGGCGGCGCGATCTCGCAAAGCCGCTGCGGGCAGGTAGCCCGTCTCGTTCATCCCGAGCGGTTCGAAGATCTCTTCGCGGGCGAACCGATCGAGCGGGCGCCCGTCGACGTTCTCAACGATGCGGCCGAGCAGCTCGAACCCCACATCGGAGTACTTGAACGTGCTGCCCGGCGGCCACTTCGGCTCGAGCGCCAGCAGCCGGCGCCACGCCTCGTCGACCCCATGCTGAAAGTCGGCCAGCGGGTTGTCCGGCACGTAGCCCGCGTTGTGTGTGAGCAACTGCTCGACGGTGATCGCCTTCGTCCCTTCACCCGTTAAGCCGGGGAGGTGCTTCGCGATGCGATCGGCTAGTCGCAGCCGCCCCCGTTCCACGAGCAGCATGACGCTCGTCGCCGTCGCCACCGGTTTGGTGACCGACGCCATGTCGAAGACCGTGTCGGTCGTCATCGGCGCCACCGTCGGCTCGAGCGTGCGGTGGCCAAACGCCTGGAGGTAGCCGAGGCCCTCGCTGCGGCCGATCGCGACGACGCAGCCCGCGAACTCACCACGCGCCAGCTCCCGCTCCACCTGGAGGCCGATGTGAGCGAGATGCGACGGCGAGAATCCCAGATCGCCCCGCGATATCGCGGACGCCGTGCCGCACACGGCGAGCACCAACGCCAAGTAAGTCGTCCGTTCAATCATGGCATGAGTCTACTCAGCGACATCGGCGGGCGCCGCCGCGGGGCCTAAGACAAGATGCGCGACGTAACCGCCCACGAAGGTCGTCACCGAGGCAATCAGCGGATTCCACGGCCAGCTCAGCTTCTCGTAACCATCGAACCAAGCGACGCCCTGATCGATCGCCAGCCCGTACGCGGCGATCCCGCCACAGACGACGAACCCGACCGTGAGCGCCGCGTACGCGGCTCCCGTGCGGGCCGTGCGGACGCCGAAGCCCAATCCGAACAAGCCAACCAGCACGCCGGTCGTTAGGGCGGCCACGGCGAGCACCGCGCTGATCACCGAGTTGTTGTTCGCCAAACCGATGGCCGCGGACCCCAGCGCGACACCGGTCTGCAAGATCGCGAACAGCACGGTTGCCGCCTGCGCCCAGCGGACCGCCGACGCACTCGACGTCGCTCGGCCGAGCGGTGTGAGCAGGTCTTTAACCAGCACGCCGGCGGACGCGTTGAGGGAGCTCGACAGCGTCGACATCGCGGCGGCGAGCACCGCCGCGAACAGCAGCCCACCGACGCCGATCGGCGCCTCGTGAGCGATGAAAGCGGCGAGCGCCTGGTCGGGCTTGTCGAACGCGTACTCGAAGGTCCCGACACTGTAGAAGCAGGCGAGACCGGCCCCGATGAACAGGAACAAGAAGAACTGCGCCGCCACGAGCGGCCCGCTCAACGCGAGGGCGAGGTTCGCCGATCGCTGCGATCGTGCGCACAGGTAGCGCTGCACCATCAGGTGATCAACGCCGTGAGTCGCCAGGGACAAGAAGGCGCCGCCGATCAGCCCGGACCAAAAAGTCACCCTGCCGCCGAACAAGCCGACGGACGGATCGATCACCCGCAGGCGGCCCGTCTCTTCCGCGTAGCTCCACACGCCACCGATCCCGCCCGGCACGCCGGCCGCGATGAGGCCGAGCACGACCACCGCACCCGCGGTGTACATGACGAGCTGCACGCAGTCGTTCTTCACGACGGACGACACGCCGCCCAGGGTGGCGTAGATCGTCGTCGCGATCGCGATCAGCAGCACACAGGCGGCGAAGTCGAAGCCGAGCGCTTGCTGCAGCGCGAGTGCCGTCAAGAACAGGCGGAGGCCGTCAGCAACGGTTCGGCACAGCAGGAAAGTGACCGACGACGCGGCCCGCACCCCCTCGCCAAAGCGATCACGCAGCAACTCGTACGCCGTGAAAGGCTTGCCGCTGAAGTACAACGGCATCATCAGCCAGACCACCCCAAGCCGCCCGACCACGTAACCGAGCGTGATCTGCAAGAAGCTCATGTCGCCGCCCTCGGCGAACGTCTGCCCCGGCAGGCTCAGGAAGGTGACCGTGCTGGTTTCTGTCGCGATGATCGAGAGCATCACGGCGTACCACGCCGTGTCGCGGCCGCCGACGAGGTAGCTCTCGTCCGTCCGTCCGCCCTTCTGCGGCCAGGCGCCCCAGACAACGGTCGCGAGCAGATAGACGACGATCAGAGCGACGTCGATCCAAGACAGGCCGCCAGAGTCCCCCCCGTTCGCCAGCAGCGACGCCATCCCGTGGGCGAGCGACGAATCGAGCGGGAACGATACAGCCAAAGTCTTTCCAATCGGCAAAGTCGACCGAGACGCGTCTGCAGAGACGTTTCTGCCCGCGTCGAAGCGCAATATGCGGTCATGGTGCGTTCTGCAGCCGCAGCGTACCAGCGGCGGCGCCGGACCTACTCGAAGGCCTGCGCAAAGGAGTCCCCAATATGCGCATTCACTCTCCGAGGCTCGTCGCTGCTTCGACTATGCTGGGAGCCTCGCGGCCGGATCATTGGATCTCGGCCCGTCGATCCGGCCCCGGGGCAAGTGAAGGCGGATGAGCAATATCGTCCTGGATCATCTGACGACCGAAGCGCGCAATCCGGCGACGATGGGCCTCGACGGCCTGTCTCCGCTTGAGATCGTCCAGCTGATCAACTCCGAAGACGCGAAAGTCGCCGAGGGCGTCGGGCTAGAGTCCGAGGCGATCGCCCGCGCGGTAGAAGTCGTCTCGGATCGGCTTATGAACGGCGGCCGCTTGGTTTACACCGGCGCGGGCACGTCCGGCCGCCTGGGTGTGCTGGACGCGGCCGAGTGCCCACCGACGTTCAACACCGATCCTTCGCAGGTGGTCGGACTGATCGCCGGCGGCCGCACGGCGCTCACCACCGCCGTGGAGGGCGCCGAGGACAGCCCCGAGCTCGGCGCCAGCGACCTGCGAGACATCAACCTGAGCGCCGCGGACGTGCTCATCGGCATCGCCACGAGCGGCCGCACGCCGTATGTCATCGGCGGCATCAACTACGCGAAGAGCGTGGGCGCCTTCACGGTCGCCCTGTCGTGCAACGCCGCCGCCGAGATCATCCCGCTGGCGGACTTGGCCATCACTCCGATTGTTGGCCCCGAGGTGCTGAGCGGTTCGACGCGCCTCAAGGCCGGCACCGCCACCAAGCTGGTGCTCAACACCATCACCACCGCCGCGATGGTCCAGCTCGGCAAGACGTACGGGAACCTGATGGTCGATCTGCGGCCGACCAACTCGAAGCTGCAAGCCCGCGCGATCCGCATCGTTCGCTTGGCCACCGGCATCGAGGCCGACGAAGCGAAGGCGGTGCTCGACCGCTGCGGCGGAGAGGTCAAGCTCGCGATCGTCGCCCAGCTGACGGGGTCCACGCCGGACGAGGCGCTCGCCAAACTCCAAGCCGCCAACGGGCGGGTGGGCGACGCCGTTAAGTGATGGATCGGCTGGTTCTCGGTATCGATGGCGGGGGTTCGAAGACTGTCGCCCGTTTGGCTCTCGTACGCAATGGATCGGGCCCGCTGTGTGTGCTGGGCTCGGGCTTTGCCGGCGGCAGCAACCCGTACAGCGTCGGCTGGCAGGCCGCGATCTCGGCGATCACGCAGGCAGCGAGCGCCGCCCGGGCCAACGCCGGCGTCGGCGAGCTGCCCCAGCTCGCCGTGCTGTCGATCGCCGGATGCGCAAGCGAGTCGGCCCGAGAGCACGTCGAGCGAGACGTCGCGGCGGCGGTCATCGCGGATCGGGTGGCCGTGGCGCCCGACACCGCCCCGCTGCTCGCGTCGGCTCGCGATGGCGTGCCCGCCGTGGGCGTCATCGCCGGCACGGGGTCGATCGCGCTCGGCCAAACGGCTCTGGGCGCCCACTCCCAGGTCGGCGGCTGGGGCTACCTGATCGACGACGCGGGAAGCGGCTTCTCGATCGGCCAAGCAACCCTGCGCCTGCTATGCCGCGACGAAGACGCCGGCCATGCCGGAGTCTCGGCCCTGCGGCAGGCGACGCTCGACACGCTCGGTGTGGAGACGCTCGCCGAGATCAAGCCGCTCGTTTACGAGCATCCCGACCCGCGATCGAAGATCGCTTCCCTGTCGCGGACAACGCTGCGGCTGGCGGACGACGGCGACCCGACCGCGGTGGCGATCCGTGCGGAACAGGCCGAGCGGCTGGCGGAGCTGGCGGTAGCGTGTGCGTCGCGTGTCGGAGCGCTCGGGCAGATCGCCGATTGCTTCTTCGCCGGTGGCGTGCTGCTCGGCTCGGCGGGCTACCGACAGAGCCTCGTCGAGGCGCTCCGGCGCCGGTGGCCCTCGGTTCAGCCTCAACTGGCGCCCGACGCCGCGTGCGGCTGCTGCCAGATCGCGGCACGAGACTTGGCGGACACGACGCCCCCGATTCACCGCCAGATCCCTGCCGCCAGCCCGTGACCGCGCTCAACCGCAGACGCGAGAGCAGGTGACGCCTCTCAGCAGGTGACGACGCCGCCGCAACGCGGTTCGGAGCAACCGGTGGTCTCCGGCGCCGTGATCGGCAGGCCGCGGAGCCGTCGCACGGCGAGCCAAGCGAAGCACTCGGCCTCGAGCGTCTCGGAGCTCAGGTCTCGTTCGTCGACGCTCCGCACCGCGTCAAAGTGCTCGCCGAGCATCTGCATGATCACCGGGTGATGCACGCCGCCGCCCGTGACCCACAGCGTGTGCGGCTTCGCCGGCAGGCGATCGATCGCCTGGGCGACCGCCCGGGCCGTCACAGCGCAGAGCGTCGCGGCTCCATCTTCGACGCTCAGAACCGACACGTCGACGTGGTCAAAGTCGTAACGATCCGCCGCTTTCGGCAGCGGACGCGAGAAGAACGGAGCGGCCAGCGCCGCGGCGACGATCGAGTCGTCGACCGATCCGCGGAGCGCAAGCTTGCCGTCTTGGTCGTGTGGCAGGCCAGCCATCTCTTGGGCCCACTCATCCAGCAGCCCGCAGCCGGGACCCGTGTCGCCGGAGATCAGCGCGTCGCCCTCGCCGAGCCATGTAACGTTCGCCACGCCGCCCAGGTTGAGCACCGCGATCGGGCGGGCCTCCGCGGCGAAGATCGCTCGATGGAACATCGAGGCCAGCGGGGCGCCCTCCCCCCCGGCGGCGATATCGGCACGGCGGAAATCGCTGACCACCGGCAAGCCGGTCGATTCCGAGAGCTGCCAGGGGTTACCGATCTGCATGGTAAGACGCTCGTCAGGCACATGCCGGACCGTGTGGCCGTGAAAGCCGACGATCCGGGCCTCGCCCGTCTGCTCCGGGTAACGCTCCCGCAGCAGCTCGATCGCCTTGGCATGATGCTCGGTCACGTCTCGTTCCAACCGCAGCAGGTCGTTGACCGGCACGTCGTGCTGAGACGCCTCCAAGAGCCTTGCGCGGAGCTCGTCGTCGTACTCGAGCGTCAACCCGCCGACAAACTCGATGCGTTCGGCCCCGTCTGTGCGGAGCAACGCGGCGTCGGTTCCATCCGCGCTGGTGCCGCTCATGAGCCCGATCGCCACGATCGGCGTCTCAACGACGATTCTCCCTCGGTCTTGTGCTTCCTCAGCCAACGGATTGCTCGATTTTCGCTTGCGACGCCGGGTCCGGTGTGTGACGGACCACGGACTGACGCGGTGTGATGCAGGGGAACCGCCCGACGCACGCTTCCGAAAAAACTGCGATCGGCGAGCGATCCTAACAAGCCGCACGACCCGCAATGATCAATCGCAAAAGCGCGAGCCGCTGCGAAAGTGTTGCGCAAAAGAGTACGTTCCGGCTACGATCGAATCATGGCCAGCGAGGGCCAATCGTCAACCCGAACCGCGCACGATTCCCTAGCAATTGCGCGGTCGTAGCGCACGAGCCCGCCCGAACATCAACGCTCCCCCCTCTTCGCAATCGTTTTGATCGAGCAAGAACCGACAACGCCGTCCTCCGACCCCCGGTCGCTCAGCGGCGTGCTCAAGCAGATAGCCGTGCTCGTTGAGACCGACACGAGCTCCGGCTGCCGGATCATCCGCGGCATCGCCAACTACGCCGAGCGGAACGCCGACTGGCACCTGGTTATCGATCCGCGTGACCACAACCATCGGCCCATTCTGCCCGACGCCTGGCACGGCGACGGCATCATTGCGCGGCCCACCAGCCAGCAGCAGCTGGACATGCTGCGGGGCAGCGGCCTGCCGCTGGTGAACGTGGACGACTTGGTCGCCGACGAGCGGGTGCCCTCCGTGCTGACGGACGAGGCGCAGCTGGCCGAGGTCGCGCTAGGCCACCTGCTGGACCGCGGATTCCGCGAGTTCGCCTACTTCGCCCCGCCGAGCCTCGAGTACAGCAAACGCCGCCGAGACGCCTTCGCCGCCCGCCTAGAACGAGACGGCTGGCCCTGCCACGTGTACAAGCCGGGCTACCGGGCCGGCCGCCGGCTCGGCTGGGGAGAGCAGCAACGACGCGTCGAGCGGTGGATCCGCAAGCTTCCGCATCCAATCGCCATCCTGGCGGTCGACGCCACCCGCGCCCGCCAGCTCGCCGAGATCTGTCAGCTGGCCGGCATCCGCGTGCCCGACGACGTCGCGATCCTTGCCGGCAACCACGACGAGCTCATGTGCGACGTGTCCACGCCGCCCCTCTCGAGCATCAACGTGGCGAGCGAGCGGATCGGCCACGACGCCGCCCACGCCCTTTCTCAGCTAATGACGGGCGCCGCGCCGCCGCTCGACCCGCTGCTCGTTCCGCCCCGCGGCGTGAACAGCCGCCAGTCGACCGACCTGCTGGCGATCGACGACGAAGAGATCGTCGACGCCCTGCGATTCATCCGCAACAACGCCCACCGGGGCATCGTCGTCGAGGACATTCTGCGGCAGGTGCCGATCTCGCGGCGGAGCCTGGAGATTCAGTTCCGCAAGTACCTGGGACGTTCGCCCGCCAGAGAGATCCGCCGCGTGCAGCTCGAGCGGAGCCGCGACCTGCTGGCCCGACGCGAGCTGTCGATCACCGAGGTGGCGCTCGCCTGTGGGTTCGCCAACGCCACGCGGTTCGGCGTCGCCTTTAAGAAAGACACGGGGAAGACCCCGTACGCGTTCCGTAAGGAACTGCTCGCCGGCCAGCCGACCTCGCGGCTCAACATCTGAATCGGCAGCGTCTGAATCGGCAGCATCTGCATCGACGGCGCCCAACCGGCGTCGCTGCAGGTCAGGCGGTCATCGCTTCAAAGCAAGCCGCGGCGGCGTCTTCAAGCAGTGTCTTCAACTGACGGTCGGTGCCGCCCTCGGCCATCACGCACAGCGTGTACGCCGCGCCGTCGTTCCCGCCGGTCTCCACCAGGCTCCACTCGGTCCGCACGCCGTCTAGCATGCCCGGCTTGCAAGCCAGCTCCGGAATCGGCGAGCGGTCGTAGAGCGCCTCGGTGAACGGGCTCTCCTTCCGCAGGCGGAGCGTCGCCAGGGTGCGAGTGGCGGCGGCGTCTCCCGAGTCGGCCTGCCGGGAGAGTTCGCCCATCAGTCGAGCCGCTTCGCGCGGCGTCGATGTGTTTTCGTAGCCGGCCTCGCGGGCGGCCGCGTCCATCATCAGGCGACGCAGACGGGTCTGCTCCAAGCCGAGCGACTCCAGCTGCTCGTTCACCCGATCCATGCCAACCCGCTCGATCAAGAGATTCGTGGCGACATTGTCGCTCAGCACGATCATCAGCACGGCGATGTCACCCAACGTGAGTTGCGAGACGCCCGGCGTGAAGTGCTGCAGCACGCCGCAACCGCCGGAGCCGCTTTCGATCGCCACGGGTAAGACTTCATCGAGCGACAGCTCACCGGCCTCCGCCGCGGCGTCGAGCCGCCACACGATGGGGATCTTGATCGCGCTGGCTTGGGTGAACACCTCGTCGAGCCGTTCGCCGCGCACCTCGCCGTCGTCGAGCGTCGCAACGGCGTAGCCGACACGCTCAACGCGGCCGGCGACCACTTCGGCGATCTGTTCGTTGGCTCGTTGGGCAGCGTCGCTCATGATCCGGGTAACCCTCGGCGTGGCGGGATGACGGGCTCGCGTCGTGTGGCCCGGGTGCTTACTGTTATCCGCTTCCCGCGACGCGTACGGAAGCGTCGTCGCCCCGCCGCCACCGACCGCGTTTCGCGTCCCGCCCCGATGCCGTTGCCCGCCGCCGAGGAACTCGAACGCCTGTCCACGATCACGTGCCCGATCGGCGGCTGGAAGCCCGACGCCATTGCGGCCGAGGTCGATCGGCTGCTCGCCACGCCACACTGCCCGGTGGAGCGGACGCGGCTGGGCGAGTCGTTCGAGGGTCGGCCGATCGAGCTGGTCCGGCTGGGCGAGGGGCCAACGCGAGTGCTGATGTGGTCGCAGATGCACGGCGACGAGCCGACGCACACGTCGGTGCTGCTGAACCTGCTCGGGTGGCTCGCGTCCGACGACGCGGCAGCAGCCGAATTTCTTTCGCGGCTGACGCTGGGCATCATCGTCCCGCTCAACCCAGACGGCGCCGAGCGTAACACCCGGCACAACGGCCAGGGGATCGACGTCAACCGAGACGCGTTGGCGTTCTCAACGCCCGAGGGACGGGCGTTGCGGACGGCCGTCGAACAGTTCAAGCCCGCGTACGGCTTCAACCTTCACAACCAGCACCATCGCACGGCGATCGGAGACCCGCCCCGCCCGGCCGCGGTGTCGCTGCTCGCGCCGCCGATCGACGTGGAGAACACCCAGGCGCCGCACGTGCAGCGGGCGGCCCGCGTGGCGGCGTGCTTCTGCGACGCCGTGTACGAGCGGTGCGGCGGCCTCGTGTCTCGCTACGACGTCGACTACATGGTCCGGGCGTTCGGCGAGTGGGTGCAACGGCAGGGCGCCGCAACGATCTTGGTAGAGGCCGGCGGCTGGCCCGGCGGCGACTTCGTCGAGTTGGAGCAGATCCACTTCAGCGGACTATTGCAGACGCTCAACGCCATCGGCGACGGCTCGATCGAACGCATCGATCCGGAGAGCTACGAACGGCTGCAGCGTTCGAGTGTTCACCACCTGTTCGACCTGCAGCTCAGCGTCGGCGGCATCGCCCAGTCGCCCGAGGGACCGCTCACCTCGTGCGAGATCGGTGTTGACTACCCGCACCGCCGTGCGGGCTGGTACGAGTTCCGCGACGGCGTGATCCGCGCCCTGGGCGACCTGCACGTCAACGGTGGGCTAGCCGAGATCGACGCGTCCGACTGCGTGCTGCTGCCCGGCCGCATCGCCCTGCTGCCGGAGGGAGACGGCATGGGCCCCGAGCAGTGGGACAAACTCACCGCCTCAGGCGTCACCACGTTCTTGGTCGAGGTCGACCTGTCCGCCGACGGCGTAGAGCAACGCCTTCTCGATCGGCTCGCGCACGCCCCGTCGATGAACGCCGCCCTGGTCGGCTACTGGGCCATCCCGCCCACCAACAAGGGCTCGTTCCTCGAACAGCTGCACACGGCCGTCGCGGCCGGCACGACCGCTGTCGTCGGCCCCCTGCCGAGCGACGAGCTGGTCATCGACTGTCAACGATTGGGCGTGCCGGTACTCGACCCGCAGGCCGTGCCGATGGCCGCCGACGCCCCGCCGGCGACGCGCCGCGAGTGGGTCGCCCAGGTGCAAGAGGTCGCCCGCGAGCTCGGCTGGACGTCGCGCGGACGCATCGGGCTCAGCACGCCGGCCGACTTCGTGCTCGCCGAGCAGAGCGAAGCACGCCCGCTGGGCGATTGCTTGCGGGCCGTTTACGTGGGCGGTACCGTGGTCCGCGACACGTCGGGAGCCACGCCGCATGCGCCGGGCCGCTGGCTCTCGCGCGGAGAAGCCGCCGGGCCGGTCGGCTTCTCACGCGAGCATCGCCTCATGTGACCCGCTGGGCGTGAGCCTGTCGGCCGCCGTCTTGACCCGCTGAGGGCTGCGTCTTGCTCAACCGCATCTGGTTTTGGCTGCTGCTGATCGGCGTCTGCTACGCGCCGGCCAAGGCGATCGTCGCCCCCGTGCTGGGCATCGACCTTGCGACCGTCTCACCCGAAACGGGCGAGGTCGTCCCGCCGCCCTCGATCGCGGACATGGGCAAGGAGGTCACGACCGCGGCCATCGACGGCGCCAAGGCGGCCGTCGACCTGTGCCTGAGCCTCATCGGCCCCATGGTGCTGTGGCTGGGCGTGATGCAGGTGGCCAAGGACGCCGGCCTCGTTGACGGCCTGGCTTACCTCATGCGGCCGCTCATGCGGTGGTTGTTCCCCGAGGTGCCCAACGGGCACCCGGCGCAGGGGGCCATGCTGATGAACATCTCGGCCAACATGCTCAACCTGGGGAACGCTTCAACCTCGTTCGGCCTCAAGGCGATGCAGGGGCTTCAGGAGCTCAACACCACGGAAGAGACCGCGACGAACTCGATGGCGACGTTCCTGGCGATCAACACCAGCAGCGTCACCATTATCCCGTTCACGATCATCGGCCTCCGGGCCGCGGCTGGCAGCGAAGACCCGGCCGGGCCGCTGTTCGGCATCTTCTTGGCCACGCTCTGCAGCACCTGCATCGCGGTGCTCGCGGTGCGGACGCTGTCCAAGTTGCCCGCGTTCACCGCGACGGCGCCGGCGCCGCCCAACGCGGCCGCCCTCGCCACCAACGAGGAGGGCGCCTGAGATGGAAACGTTCCTGCTCATCTCCGAGACGCTCAGCCAGTGGATGATCCCGCTGGTCATCCTGGGCGTCGCGCTCGCCGCCAAGTACCGCGACGTGCCGATGTACGAGTCGTTCGTCACCGGCGCCAAAGAAGGCTTCAACGTGGTGGTGATGATCATCCCCTACCTCGTGGCGATCTTGTTCGTCATCAAGGTGTTCCTCGCCAGCGGGCTGTTTGAAGACGTCCGCTGGATGGCCGCGCGGGGGCTCGGCTCGATCGGCCTCGAAGCCGCGGCCGAGTCGCTGGAGCTCATGCCGTTGGCGTTGACTAGGCCGCTCTCCGGCGGGGCCGCCCAGGGCGTGTTCGTCGACCTGATCCAGCCGAAAGAGAACGGCGGCCGCTTCGGGCCCGACAGCTACATCGGCAACACGGCGTCGCTGATGATGGGCAGCACCGAGACCACGTTCTACGTGCTGAGCGTCTACTTCGGCTCGATCGGTATCAAACGCTTCCGCCACACCCTGCCTGCCTGCTTGATCGCCGACGCGGCCGGCCTGTGCGCGGCGTTGTTCTTCGGCTGGCTGCTGTTTACATGAGCGATCCACGGCTGCCCCCGCCGCTGCGGCCGGGCGACGGCGTGTCGCTCGTGGCGCCGGCCAGCTCGCCCTCGGCCAAGGAGTTCCAACGGGCGGTCGAGACGCTCGCGGACGCCGGCTACCGGCCCAAGACTTACCGCGACGTGTGCGACGCCCACGGCTACCTGGCGGGGACCGACGACGAGCGTGTCGCCGACCTCGAAGCGGCGTTCGCCGATCCGGAAACACGGCTCGTGTTGGCGGTACGCGGCGGGTACGGCGTGGCGCGGATCCTTGATCGTGTCGATTTCGGCCTCCTATCGGCCAACCCGAAGCTCGTGTGCGGCTATAGCGACCTGACGGCGTTGCACGCGGCGGTCGTTTCCCGGTGCGGCCTGCCCGCGATCCATGGCCCCAACCTGATGGCCGGCATCGGCGATACGTCCGACGCCGCGACGCACGAGCGGCGGCAATGGACGCGGCTCGCTTCGGGCGAACTCTCAACGGGCGGCGCCCTGCTGCCGGCGGAGTTGGCCAGCACCACGCGTACCGTCACGCCGGGCGCGGCGACCGGCCCGCTCGTCGGCGGGAACCTGGCGGTGCTGGTGTCGCTGCTCGCCACACGGGACCAACCGAGCTTTGACGGCGCCATCCTGCTGCTGGAAGACACCGGCGAGGCGCCGTACCGGATCGACCGTCTGCTCACGCAGATGCGGGTCAGCGGGCTGTTGGGGCGGCTTGCCGGCGTGGTGCTCGGCTACTTCACCGACGCCGATCCGCCGAGCGAGGTCGATCGGCTGATCGACGAGTTCTTCGCCCCGCTGGGTGTGCCGGTGCTGGCGAGGTTCCCCTCTGGGCACGAGCACCCCAACCTGCCGCTGCCGATCGGCGCCCGGGTCGAGCTAGACGCGACCGAGCGGCGGATCACACTACGGCAAGCCATTGTGGCGGTCGCGACCGCGTGAGCGTCCGCCCTTGCGCGTGACCTCTCCCCGGTCCTCCGTTGCCCGTGGCCGCAGGCGGTAGCCTCGGGTGGCCGGGGTGTTCGCCGGTGCTCGACCCGTCAAGCGACCCGAGGCGAGCGCCTTCGGCTCATCGGGGGCGGGTTGCTCCGTCGTGGCGAAAACACACCGCGGCGGGCCCGTTGTGGCGCCGATCGCGTTGACATAGAACGCACCCGCTCACGCCAACCACCCCCTCGACTCCGATTCGGCCCATGGCCACCGAAGCCCCGCCCGCCGCCGCCCCCGATAACAAGATCGGCGGCAGCCGGATCGTCATCCTCACCGAGGGGAAGACCGATCCGCTGACCGCCAAAACGGCCAACGTGCTGCTCCGGTACCGGCGCGACGACGTCGTCGCGTTGCTCGACTCCACCCAGGCGGGCAAGCACGCCGGCGAGCTGCTAGGCGTCGGCGGCGACACGCCGATCGTGGCGTCGCTGGACGACGTCGACTCGCCGGACACGCTCTTGATCGGCGTCGCCACCGCCGGTGGCAAGATCCCCGCCGAGTGGCGGCAGCTCTGCCTCGACGCGGTCGGCCGCGGCATGAGCCTCGTTAGCGGCATGCACCAGTTTCTTTCGGACGACCCCGAGATCGTCGCGGCCGCCGAGAAAGCGGGCGTCGCCGTCCACGACGTCCGCAAGAACAACGAGCGGGAAGTCGCCACCCGGCTCGGCATCCGCGAAGAAGCCACCCGCATTCTGACCGTCGGCCAGGACTGCTCGGTCGGCAAGATGGTCGCGGCGCTCGAGATCGCCCGCGGCCTGCAAGGCGATGGCGTCGACGCCAAGTTCGTCGCCACCGGCCAGACGGGGATCATGGTGGAGGGCGACGGCCTGCCGATCGACTGCGTAGTGTCCGACTTCGTCAACGGCGCGGTCGAGAACCTCGTCCGGGCGAACCAGCACCACGACGTGATGGTGTTCGAGGGGCAAGCGACCATCACGCACCCGCGGTTCTCGGCCGTGTCGGCCGGCCTGCTGCACGGCGCCAACCCGCACGGACTGATCCTGTGCTACGAGGTCGGCCGCACGCACATCCGCGGCATGGATCACTTGGAGCTGCCGCCGCTACGCAGCGTCGCCGAGGCGTACGAGCACCTCGCGGCCTTCGGCCACCCGGCGAAGATCATCGGCGTCGCCATGAACAGCCGCCGCGTGTCGGCCGATGAGGCGGAAGCCGAACGCGAGCGGGTGCGAGCCGAGTACGGCGTGCCGGTGGCCGACCCCATTCGTCACGGCCCGGGTGAGCTGTGCGACGCCATCGCCACGTTGCACCAGAGCCGAAGCAAGTAAACCCTAACGACACGACGAGCACGACG
The DNA here is from genome assembly GCA_039820945.1 of Planctomycetota bacterium. Lineage (GTDB taxonomy): Bacteria > Planctomycetota > Planctomycetia > Pirellulales > Lacipirellulaceae > Botrimarina. The sequence continues at coordinate 37,135 of JBCBPC010000010.1, read as the reverse complement.
CGTCGGTTCGTGCGTCCCCCGCGTTGTTTCCGTCGTGCCGTCGTGGTTCCCACAGTTCGAGGCCTCGGCTTGATTGCTCTAGCGACCCGCGCCTTTCAGCTCCCACTGAAGCACGTCTTCACCATCGCGCGGGGTTCGACGACCGTGCGAGACACGCTCATCGTCGCCCTCTCGGCCGGCGGCAAGACGGGCTACGGCGAGGCAACCGCCAACGCCTACTACCACGCCACCGTGCCGGAGCTGACCGCCTCGGTCGAATCCGCCCGCAGCGTGCTGGAGGGATTCGACGCTTCTGAGCCGGACCGGCTCATCGACACGCTGCTGCCGGCGCTCGCCGACGCGTTGCCCGGGCAAGAGTTCGCACTGTGCGCGCTCGACCTGGCCGCGCACGACCTGTGGGGCAAGCTCCGCGGCGAGGCGACGCATCGCCTGTGGGGCCTCGCCGCCGCCAACGCGCCGACGTCGAACTACACCATCGGCATCGATGACCTCCCCAAGATGGTCGAGAAGATGCAGGAGGTGGCCGACTGGCCGCTGCTAAAGATCAAGCTCGGCACGGACAACGACCTAGCGATCGTCCGCGAGCTGCGACGGCACAGCGACGCCACGTTTCGGGTGGACGCCAACTGCGGCTGGACCGCCGAGCAGACCATCGACTACTCGGGCGAGCTGGCCGAGCTGGGCGTTGAGTTCATCGAGCAGGCCCTGCCGGCGGACGACACGGAGGGCGCCGAGCTCGTCCACGCCAAGAGCCGGCTGCCGGTGATCGCCGACGAGAGCTGTGTCGTGGAGTCGGACGTCGCGGCGTGCGCCGGGCGGTTCCACGGCATCAACATCAAGCTGGTGAAATGCGGCGGCCTGGCGCCCGGGCGGCGGATGGTGGCCGAAGCCCGTCGGCTTGGCATGAAAGTCATGGCCGGCTGCATGACCGAATCCACCGTGGGAATCTCCGCCCTCGGGCAGCTGGCCCCGATGCTGGACTACGTCGACATGGACGGCGCCGCCCTGCTGGCCGAGGACATCGCCACGGGCGTGCATCTGAACGCCGGCCAGCCGGTTTACCCCGATCGCCCGGGCAACGGCGTTGAGCTGCTCGAGTCGTTCGCCTGATTTCCGCGCGGCCGCGTGATCCGACTGCGCCCGACGCCCTCGGCGATCCTTCACGCGGGTGCCTATGATAGGGCGATCCTCCAGCCCTCGCACCGTGCCCGATCCATGCCGAATCTCCGTTTTTTTTGCCCGGCACTAATCTGTCTGCTAATCGCGCTCACCAGCGTGGCCGGCGCCAAGACGACGACCTCTGCTCAGGACGCTCTGGCCGAGGCGCTCGCACCGATGGTCGACGCGCACCGCGGCAAGGTCGCGTTGAAGTTCGTCCATCTGCCGAGCGGCCAGACTTTCGCGGTCGATGAGAACCAACTGATGCCGGCGGCGAGCCTGATCAAGCTCCCGTTGATGGTTGCCGCGTACGAGGCGGCCGCGACCGGCCGACTATCGCTCGACGATCGGTGCGTGCTGACCGAGGACGACAAGACCCCCGGCGCCGGCATTCTGGCGACACAGTTCTCGGCCGGAGCGGATCTTGCCTTGCGCGACGTGATCCGGCTGATGATCGCCTGGAGCGACAACACGGCGACCAACCTCGTGATCGACCGCGTCGGCATCGCCGCGTGCAACGAGCTGATGGATCGGCTCGGCCACCGGGGGCTGAAGCTCAACTCGTACGTCTACCGGCCCGACACGTCGGTGGCGCCGCAGCGTACGGCGAAGTACGGCCTCGGCGCGATGACGCCCGCGGAGACGATCCTGCTGCTCAAGCGGCTCGTCGACGGCGACCCGTTCGGCGCCGGCCCCGGCGAAGCCTACGGTCAAGCCGACGCCGCCGAAGTCGTCGCCCTCCGCGACGAGATGCTCGACCATCTCCGTGCGTGCCAGCACGACGAAATGGCGCCAAGCCTGCTGCCGCAGGGCGTCGTGGTCGCACACAAGACCGGCGCGGTGGCCGACACGCGTTGCGACGCGGGGGTGATCGAATCGCCCACCGGACCGATCGCTTTCTGCGTGATGACCGCCGAAAACGTCGATCGCACTTGGGATCCCGACAACGAGGCGTACACGCTCATCGGTGAGATCACCAAGGCGGCGTACACGCGGTTCACCAAGCCGGGCGGCGCAGTCGAGGCGCCCCGCGTCGCGCGGGTGCTGCGGATGGGCGCCGATGGGCCCCTCGTCGAGGCGTTGCAACGCACACTGAACCGCCGGATGAAGCCGTCGCCGGAACTGGGCGTCGACGGGGACTTTGGCCCCAACACGGTCAAGGCGGTCAAGCGTTTCCAGCAAGAGGCCGGCCTCGAGACGACCGGCGTCGTCGACACCACCCTGTGGAAGGCGCTCGGCCCCCTGGTGATGCAAGACGATCCGGCGCCTCCGCCGGCCGAAATCAACACCAACCTGCCGCCACGCGGGCCGGCCGACGGGCTGGTCGGGCCACCGGTCGCGACGTGCAAGGCGTGGGCGATCGCCGACGGCAACACGGGCGAGGTGCTCTACGGCTACAACCAAGCGGGCACCCGCGACCCGGCGAGCACGACCAAGATCATGCCCGCCTACCTTATCGCGAAGCTTGCCCAGGATGACCCGATGGTGCTCCAGGAAGTCATCACCTTCAGCGAGCGTGCCGATAACACATCCGGCTCGACCGCCGGCGTGCGGGTCGGCGAGCAGGTCTCCGCCGGCGAGCTGCTCTATGGCCTGATGCTACCGTCGGGCAACGACGCGTCGGTGGCGCTCGCCGAGCACTTCGGCGGCCGCTTCCCCGAGGTAGCCGGCGGCGGCCTCGACGACACGCCGTACAACCGATTCGTCGCCGCAATGAACGCCGCGGCAGACGAGCTCGGCATGACCGGAACCGGCTACAAGAACACGCACGGCCTCACCGACGACGGGCACGTCACCACCGCCGAGGACCTCGTCAAGCTCGCCCACGCGGCGATGCAGATCCCGGTCTTCCGCGAGGTGGTCGGCACGCCGCTCCGCGGTACGACGCTCGACTCCGTCGATGGCTACCAACGGAACGTCGTGTGGAAGAACAGCAACCGCCTGCTGCGGCAAGAAGGCTTCTACGGCGTGAAGACCGGCACCACCGGCAAGGCGGGCGCCTGCCTGGTGGCCGCCGGCGAGCGGGCGGGCCGACCGCTGTACGTGGTCATCCTCGGCGCCACGTCGAGCGACGCCCGCTACGTCGACTCACGCAATCTGTTCCGCTGGGCCTGGAAGGAGCTAGGAGCCGAGTGACACAAAACTCAACACGACGTCTGGTCACCGCGTGGATTGGCGTCGCGATCCTGGCCTGCGGAGTCTCGTCCTACGCAGAGAGCGGACCGATCGAGGTCTCCGAAGAAGCCGCGGCCCTGCACCGCTCTTGCCTCGTCATCGACGGGCACAACGACATGCCGTGGGAGATCCGCACCCAGGGCTCGTCGGACTTCTCGCGGCTGGATATCGCCCAGCCGCAGCCGTCGCTGCAGACCGACCTGCCGCGGGCTCGCGAGGGCGGGCTCAACGCGCAGTTCTGGAGCGTCTGGGTGCCCGCGGACCTCGACGGCACCGGCAGGGCGCTCTCGACCACGCTCGAGCAGATCGAGCTCGTCGGCCTGATGCTCGACCGTTACCCGAACGACATGCAGCTGGCCCTCACCGCGGACGACATCGAGCGGGTCGTCGGCGAGGGCAAGATCGCTTCGCTCATCGGCGTGGAGGGCGGACACTGCATCGAGGAGTCGCTCGGCGTGCTGCGGCGGCTGCACAAGCTGGGCGCCCGCTACATGACGCTCACCCACGGAGACACGCTCTCGTGGGCCGACTCCGGCACCGACGAGGCGCGCAACGGCGGGCTCACCGAGTTCGGCCGCGAGGTCGTCCGCGAGATGAACCGCCTCGGCATGATGGTCGACCTGTCACACGTGTCGATCGACGTGATGCACCAGACGCTCGACCTCTCCACGGCGCCCGTCATCTTCAGCCACAGCTCCGCCCGCACCGTGGCGGACCACCCCCGCAACGTGCCGGACGACGTGCTCGTGCGGCTCAAAGAAACCGACGGCGTGGTGATGGTCAACTTCTTCAGCGCGTTCGTCGTGCCGGCGGCGGCCGACAACTACGCCACGCAATTCAACCTCCGCCGGCAGCTAGTGGCCGACGGTGTGGACGACGCCGAGATCCGCAGTCAGGTCGCCGAGTGGCGGCGTAAGAACCGCATGCCCCGCGGCACGATCCACGACCTGCTCGACCACATCGATCACATCGCCCGCGTCGCCGGCCCGGAGCACATCGGCCTGGGCTCCGACTACGACGGCGTGAGCGTGCTGCCCGAAGGGCTGGAAGACGTCGCCTCGTACCCCCGCATCACGGCCGGCTTGCTGATGCGGGGCTACAGCGCGGACGACATCCGCGGCATCCTCGGCGGCAACCTGCTACGCGTGATGCGAAAGGTCGAAGCCGCGGCGACGACGGGGAACCGCTAATCGACGCGAAGACACGCGAACGAGTGTTAGAAGGTCATCGATGAGCAGCACCGATCACGTGTTGAGACACAAAGACTGAAACACGTTAGATAGCTCTACACGCTTTATTTATTCGCCTCTATCCGCGCGTCTTCGCGGTTTCCCCATGCAGCCCGCCCCCGTCAACGCCACCGAGCCGCAGCACCAGCCTGCCGACGCCGCGTTGATCGACGCGTTGCGAGCGATCGTCGGCGCCGAGAACGTGCTCACCGAGCCGATCGACGTGCGGCCGTACGCGTTCGACGGCACCGCGGCGCTCAAGCAGACCCCGGCGTGCGTCGTCTTCCCGCAGTCGCGCGATCAGGTGGCGCCCTGCGTCCAAGCCGTCACCGACGCCGGCGTGCCGCTGGTGACGCGGGGCTCGGGCACGGGCCTCTCGGGCGGCAGCCTGCCGATCGACGGCGGCGTCGCCTTGGTGCTCACGGCGCTCGGCGAGATCCTCGAGATCGACACCGCCAACCTCACCATGCGGGTCGAGCCGGGCGTCATCACGCAGCGGATCGATCAGGAGGCCGCGCAGCACGGGCTCTTTTATCCGCCCGACCCGGGGTCGCAGAAGATCAGCACCATCGGCGGCAACGTCGCGGAGAACTCCGGCGGCCTGCGGGGCCTCAAGTACGGCGTCACCCGTGACTACGTGATGGGCCTCCGCGTGGTGCTGGCCGACGGGCAGGACGTGTGGCTCGGCAACAAGTGCGTCAAGGACGTCGCCGGCTACAGCCTCAAGGACCTGTTCGTTGGCTCCGAGGGCACGCTCGGCGTGGTGACCGAGGTGCTGCTCAAGCTGCTGCCCCGCCCCGCGGCGCGGCGCACGATGGTGGCCACATTCGACCAAATCGAGTCGGCCGCTCAGGCCGTCTCCGACATCATCGCCCGCAAGATCGTCCCGTGCACGGTGGAGTTTCTCGACCAGATGACCATCCGTTGCGTGGAAGACTACGCGTCGCTCGGCCTGCCGACCGACGCGGCAGCGCTGCTGCTGCTGGAGTCCGACGGCCACCCGGCGGTCGTCGCCGAGGAGTCGGCCGCCATGGAGCAGGCCCTCCGCGACAACGGCGCCACCGGCGTCGAGACGGCCGAGACCGAAGAAGACGCCGACCGGCTACGCACCGCCCGGCGGGCGGCGTTCTCGGCCCTCGCCCGCGTCAGCCCGACGACGATCCTGGAGGACGTCACCGTGCCCCGCAGCGAGTTGGCCGGCATGGTGAAGTTCTGCGCCGACTGCGCCGCCAAGCACAAGCTGCGGATCGGCACCTTCGGCCACATGGGCGATGGCAACCTGCACCCCACCTTCCTCACCGACGAGAAGAACGCGGACGAGATGCACCGCGTCGAGACCGCCCTGGCGGAGATCGTCGAGGAGACGCTTCGCCGCGGCGGCACGATCACCGGCGAGCACGGCGTCGGCCTCGCCAAGAAGCCGTTCCTGCAGCAGCAGCTGGGCGACGACAGCTTCGAGATGCTCCGCCGCGTGAAGCGCTCGCTCGACCCGCGCGGCCTGCTCAACCCGGGCAAGATGTTCGACTGAACGGAATGCGGAGTTCGGATTTCGGAGTGCGGGATCTGAAGACGCGTTGCGACAGCCCCCGATTCCGCAATCCGCAATCCGACTTCCGCAATGGCGTCGCCCGATCCGTCGCGAAGCAGCTCGGGTCTGAACCTGCTTCAGACCCTCGACTACTCCGTCGTCCAGCAGTGCATGCACTGCGGCCTCTGCCTGCCGACGTGCCCCACATACGTCGAGACCGGCCGCGAACGCAACTCGCCCAGGGGCCGGATCGCGTTGATGCGCGCGGTGGCCGACGGCGAGCTCGACCTGTCGCGCGACTTCGCCGAGGAGATGGACTACTGCGTCGGCTGCCTGGCGTGCCAGACGGCGTGCCCGGCGGGCGTCGAGTACGCGCAGCTGCTGGAGACCTCGCGCGCCGCCGGCGAGGAGGCGGGCCTGATGGCCACGCCGTCGCGCAGCGTCTACCGCTGGCTCGGACTCCGCCTGCTGATGACCCGCCCGTGGCTGCTGCGGCTGGTCGCCCGGTTCGTGGCGATCCAGCAGAAGCCGGCGATCCGCAAGCTGCTGTACAAGGTCGGCGCCATGTACCTGGCGCCCAAGACGCTGCGTGACCTGGAGCCGAAGTCGCCGCTGATCGACCCCCCGTTCAGCGACACACGCATCAAGGTGTTCGAGCGGCCCGTAGGCGAGGGGGCGGATCCACCAAACGCCCGCGTGGCGTTGCTCACCGGCTGCGTCCAGGACATCGCCTACGCCCGTGTGAACCGGGCGACCGTCGATGTGCTGCTGGCCGCGGGGTGCGAGGTCGTCACGCCCCGCGTGCAGTCCTGCTGCGGCTCGCTGCACGCCCACAACGGAGACCTGACGACCGCCCGCGAGATGGCCCGCAACACGATCGACCAGTTCAACTGGACCACCGACCAAGCCGGCCCGCTGGCGTTCGACCGGCTGGACGCGGTCATCAGCAACTCGGGCGGCTGCGGCAGCCACCTGCGGCACTACGGCGAGCTGCTCAAGGACGACCCCGCCTACGCCGACCGGGCGAAGCGTTGGGACGCCAAGCTGCGCGACGCCCAAGAGTTTGTGTACGAAGTGGGCGGTGGGCAGCAGGCAGCAGGCAGTGGGCAGACGGCGGTAGTCAGCGGGCAGAACGAAGTGGACCCCCAGCCGCCGGAGGCAGCCGGCGGAGCCCCACAAGTCAGCTCACCAAAACCCCGCCTCACCTACGACGCCTCGTGCCACCTCTGCCACGGCCAGAAGGTCGTCAACCAACCGGTCGAACTCCTGAAACGCGCCCCGGGCTACGAGTTCATCCCCCTCGCCGAGAGCGACTGGTGCTGCGGCGCCGCGGGCGTGTACACGATGACCCAGCCGGAGCAGGCTCAGATCCTGCTCGACCGCAAGCTGGCGAACATCAAGCGGGCGCGGCCCGACGTGATCGCCACCGCCAACCCCGGCTGCATGCACCAGCTGATGCTCGCGTGCAAGGACGACCCCGACCTATCGCACGTCCGCGTGGTGCACCCGATGGAGGTGCTGGCCGAAGCCGCGCAGTGACGCGACGCCGACGAAGGCAGATGAGGGGGATGATTTAGGAGATAGGGGGATGGCCGCTGCCGCGACGACGGGAAGGGCGCCTCTGACGATGAAGCCTCAGCAAGTTTGACCGCTGCGTTAGCTGCCGAGGTGGACTGCACCGACGCGAGTTAGCGGAGTCGCTATGTGGGGTCAGATGGTCCAACTTCGGGCAGTTCGATCCGCTGACCATGCGGACAGATAAGCCGGTTAAACGTCGGCCTAGCACCACTCGGCCGCGGCTAGACAAGCCGATGCCAACCGCTAGGTTGCTCACCATGGAAATCTCTTCAGCCGCTTTCGATCGCCTCGTCGAACTCTGGGACCGGCTCGAAGCCCACCCGGTCCACGCCGAGACCGAGGCCAACCTGTACCTGATGAAGACGCTGGCCGAATGGCTATCGGCCGACTACGCCTACTGGTGCGGCTTGGTGCGAGTGGCCGACGGCGATACCGCGGCGGGCGATCCGCTGGGGGGCTGGCGGATGCGTGTCACCGAGCAGCACAAGATGCCGGAAGTCTACGGCCAGAACAGCGGCGAGCTGCTTGAGAACCAGCACCTGGCCGAGACAGTTGGCGCCGCCTCGATCGCCATCATGGCCGAGGCGGGGGAGTTCCGGGTTCGGCTGCTCCGCGACCTGGTCGACCTCTCAGAGTACGAGCAGTCGGAGCACTTCGAGAGGTTCCAGATGCCGTACGGCCTGACCGACCGGGTCTACCTGGTCACGCCGGTGAACGAAGACACCGAGTCTTGCTACGTGTTCGAGCTGGCCGGCGGCGAGCGGCGATTTACTGCCGAGGAGGTGTGGCTGATCGGCGCCGCGTTGCGGGGCGTCCGTTGGTTCCAGCGGCGGCTGATCCTCAGCCACGGCCTCACGGCGGGCGACCAGCCCCTCACGCCGATGGAGCGGCAGATCGTTCAGCTGCTGCTCACCGACAAGTCGGAGAAGGACATCGCCGAGGCGATCGAACGGGCGCCCTCGACAACCCACAACTACGTGACCGGCATCTACCGGAAGTTCGGGGTCAACAACCGGGCCGGGCTGATGTCACTGTGGGTCGAGCTATCGGGGTGAGAGGTCGCCAAGCAGGACTCTCGAAAGAGCCGGTCTATTTAGACTGTGGCACGAGGGCGGGCGCCAGACATACTGCGACGTCGCGCCAGAGCTGCGTCCGCCTCGGGCCCTCTGAACCGCCTTGATTCCCGCCCCGCCTTGATTCCCGCCCCATAGCCTCGATGCCCAGCCCTTTGTGTTCCTCGCGATGCCGGTCCGCGGCGATCGCGATCCTTAGTTTCTCGACGATCTTGCCCGCTCCCGCATTCGCTCAAACCACGACGTGGACCGAGGCCGGCGGGACCGACAACTGGAGCGATAACAACAACTGGTCCGACGGCCGCCCTCAGCCCGGCACGGCCGTTGTCTTTCGCCCCGACGGCGCCCCCGACACGCAGTTCATCGACTTCGATCAGAGCGCCTCGGTCGCCTCGCTACAGGTGCGGGACGACGCCGACACGTTCATTAACTCGAGTGTCTTCACGACGATCGATGGGCGTGCCGGGACGCAGCTCTCGATTAGCGGCGCTCTCAAGGTCAGCTCGGGTTCGTCGATCGCGGGCAACGGGAGCGCGACGCTCGTCCTGAACGGGATGAACATCTTCGCAAATCGCCTGGAGACGACGAGCACCCTCACCACGAACGGCCCCGGCGAGAGGTTCTTGCGGTTGGTCGACACGCAGTTGCTGCTGAATGAAGACAACTCCTCATCGAGCGACCTGCGAACCCTCAGCAATCTTGTTCTGCGCATCGAATCGGGATCGGTGCTTGCCAACGTCGGAAGCAAACGCGTTAGTCTTCCTGTCTCGTCAAGTTTGGAGTTTGCCTCGGGCGGCACGCTGGACTGGGACGGGTCGATCTCCGGGGACGTGTCGGTCGAATCAGGCGACGCGCGGATCGCTAACAACACGCCGATCTCCGGGCCCGTGACCTTATCGGGCGGGGCGACCACGTCGCTGACGTTCGGCGCCAGCGACGGTGTCGCTTCGCGGAGCTCGAATCTCACCGGCGTGGTTGCCGGCGGCGGCCGCGTTGTGGTGGACCCGAACTACACGCTCACGCTCAGCGGGACCAACTCGTTCACGGGCGGCCTTTTCCTCCGCGGCGGGACCGCCCGTGTGAGCCGTGGGTCCAACCTTGGTGGGCTGAACAACTTCGTGCAGTTCGAAGGGGGAACGCTCAGCGCGTTCAGTGGTTTCACTGCAGGCATCGACATGTTTGTTGGCGGTGCCGGGGGAGCGATTTCCACTGAATCGGATAACTTGCGAATCGCCGGCACCTTGAGCGGCCCTTCAGCGGCGAACTCTGGCGATCTCACGAAGCGCGGAGCGGGCATCCTGACGCTCGAGGGCAACAACAGCGGGTTCTTTGGTGACTGGGTGGTCGAGCGGGGCACTCTGGTCTCGGGGTTGAACAGCTTCTCCTTCAGCAACTCAACGGCGGTCACCGTCGAGGCGAGCGCCACGCTCCGCCTCGAGGGGTTCGAGGAGTTTGCCGGCGTGAACGGGAGCGGCCGGATCGAAATCGCCGCCGGCGCTCCGATGCGGATCGGTTACGACAACAGCGACAACACCTTCGCCGGCGAGATCAGCGGCGCGGGCAACGTGGCCAAGTGGGGCTCGGGGCGTCAGACCTTCACCGGCGATAACTTGGCCCACACCGGGGAGTGGTTCTTGAACGAGGGGTCGCTCGCCTTCGCCTCCGGGGAGAGCCTGGGCGGCGATTTAGTGATCGGTGACGGCACGACGGTGTTCCTCGGCCCCGGGGCGGGTGAGTCGGTTTACTCGCAGTCTTTTTCTGACGCCAGCTCCGGCCCCGGCAGCATTTTCTTCAACCAGTCGGGCGTAGTCACCCTGACCGGCGATAGCTCCGGATTCACCGGCACGCTGTTTATCACCAGCGCGGACGGGCTGGGCGCCGGGACGCTCAACGTCGACGGGACGATCGCCCCCTCGGTCTTGGGAATCGAGGGAGGCGGCACGCTCGGCGGCAGCGGCGACATCCTGGGAACCGCCACCGCATTGAGCACCGGGACGATCCGCCCCGACGCCGAGGCGGCCCGCCTGCGGGTCAATGGCGCCGACTTCCGCGACGAGTCGACCTTCGGCGTCGACATCGCGTCGGCCACTGAGTTCAGCACGCTCCGCGTTCTCGGCGACGTAGCCATCAACGGAGCTACACTCGACGTGGACCTGCTCGACGGCTTCACCCCTGCCCACGGCGACAGTTTCTTGGTCCTCGACGTGGACGGTGTGGTGTCGGGATCGGGTTTCTCGTCCTTCGACCTCCCCGAGGTTCCCGGCGCGGAATGGGACACCAGCCAGCTCTTGACCGACGGGCTGATCTCGATCGAGGTCACCCTGCCGGGCGACTACAACCTCGACGGCACGGTCGACGCGGCCGACTACACCGTTTGGCGAGACAACCTGGGCGAGCCGGCGGGCGCCTTGCCGAGCGACGTCGACGGCGGCGCCATCGGGCAAGCCCAGTACGACACGTGGGTCTCTCACTTCGGGCAGAGCCTGCCCAACTCGGCGACCGCCGTGCCGGAACCGACCGCGCTCTTGCTCATCGCGAGTCTCGCGTCGGGCCTGCTCTCCGGCGCCACGCGGTCTCGATGAGCCCCGTGGCGCCCTCTTCACCGCGTGTCACAACGCTGTGTCCCGACCTATCGCATGTCCGCGTGGTGCACCCGATGGAAGTGTTGGCGGAGTCGGTTGGTTGAGCGTGAGGTTGGGAGGCGAGACGTCGTGAGGGAGTCATCCTGAAGAACTGCAATGGTAATCGTACCACGGCGAGCTGATTAAACGCTAGACTGCGCCCGTAGTGTTAGGCGGTGTGCCGACGTGAGAGGTGGCAAGGCACATGCACCCTGCGAAGCTGTGGTCATGCTCCTCACTTTGATCGTTTGCCCGCGCATTTGCCTTGGCGGACTGCTCCGACGTGTGCTCAAGAGGTGATCATGAAGTCCTTGACCGTGTTGATGCTGCTCCTGGTGGCGCCGACATTCGCCGCTACTTCGCTAGAGGACGACTTTGACGGCGAGAACGGCGGTGTCGGCACATCGAACTATGAAGGCTTCGCGAACTTTGATGTTGCGGACGGCGCGGTTGATTTGACTGGACCAAACTTCTTCGACCTCTACCCGGGCAACGGGCTGTACGTCGATCTGAACGGCACAGCCAATCGATCGGGGACGCTAACGAGCAGAGATCTTTTTTCGCCGGGGGTCTACTCACTCCAGTTCCGAATCGCGAACAACCGGTTGGAGCCGGCTCCAAACGAGATGACGGTAAGCCTTGGCTCTTACGTCGAGCAGTTCGTTCGCCAGGGAGTCTCGAGTTTCGCGCCCGTTTCGCGTCGTGTGTTTCTCGATGAACGATCTGCATTGGTTTTCGCCAGTCCGACCGACGACACGGACAACGGCGGAATCATGATCGACGCAATCCGGCTTGTTCGCGAGACACAACTTCTCACTAACGGCTCTTTCGAACTCTCGATCTTCAACGACGGCACGCCGCTGCCCGGGGTAATCAACCCGACCGACGCGTCGGCGCGCACGGTGACCGAATCGCCTACCAGCGGCGACCCGATCTACGTCCTCGACAACGGCGCCACCGCCGTGCTCGGCTGGGAGGCGTTCGCCACTGTGCCCGGCGCCACGATCGACTGGACCCACGACTCTGTACTAGCCGCCTCCGACGGCGAGCGGATCATCGACCTCAACGGCACGCCGGGCCCCGGCGGCATCCAGCAGACCTTCGACACGGTCGCCGGCGCCTCTTACCGCGTGGTATTCGACCTCGCCGGTAACCCCGACGAACTGCCCGAGGACCCGGCCGACTTCCCCGTGAAGAGCGTCCGCGTCTCCGCCGGCGACACGAGCGAGGACTACTCGTTCGACACCACCGACACCACGACCACCGACATGGGGTGGGAGACGCGGGTCTTCGAGTTCACCGCCACCACCGACTCCACCACACTGTCGTTCGAAAGCCTCACGCCGGCGGACTCGGCCGCCATCGCGGCCAACCTCTTCGTCGACTTCGGCCCGACGATCGACAACGTGGGCGCCTTCTTGCTGGGCGAGCCAGGCGACTTCTCGGGCGACGGCCTCGTGGACAACGACGACCTCAACCTGCTGCTCCAAAACTGGGGCGAGCCGGCCGACCCGCGCCCCTTCGGCTGGAACGGCGTATTGCCCACCGGCCCCACGATCGACAACGACGAGCTCAACGCCCTGCTGGTCAACTGGGGCGCCGGAACCACCGCCACGGTCCCCGAGCCCGCAACCGCAATGCTCCTGCTCCTCACCGCCGCCGCCGCCCGCACCCGACGGGCCAGTCGATAGATCGCATCGACCCATCCCCCCTATCACCCAGCATCCCCCCATCTCCCTTCCTCCGGCACGACCAAAGCCAGCCGCTCAGCCTTCGACGCGCATCTTCGCCCCGCGGTAGGTGATCTCGGTCGTCGCGGCGTAGCGGCGGGCTAGCTGCGGCAGTTCGCCGGCGTGACCGACGATGATCACCGCGTCGCCGCCGCCCAGCACGCACTCGCCCGGCGGGTCGATCAGCACCTCGCCCTCGGGGCGACGGACCGCCACGATCAAGAAGCCCCGGTTGCCGCGGAGCTCGATCGCGCTGAGCGGCTGGCCGTCGAGCGGCGAGCCGGCCGTCACCGGCAGCTCTTCCAGCCGGAGGCCGATCTGGCCGAGCTCGTGCCGCAGGTCGGCCGACGACTCGGCCTGGGCGAGCATCTCCTCGGCGCCCGGCCGCGTGATGAGCTGCGCCATCCGCTGCCCGCCGATCACCGCCGGCAGCACCACGCGGTTGGCGCCGCTGCGGAGCAGCTTCTTCTCGGTCGACGGGTACTCGGCCCGAGCGATGATCTCCACGTCGGAGTTGAGCTCGCGCGCGGTGAGCGTGATGAACACGTTCGACGCGTCGTCCGGCAGCACCGTGGCCAGCACGCGGGCCCGTTCGACGCCGGCGCGTTGCAGCACGGCCTCCTCTACGGCGTTGCCCTCGACGATCAGCAGGCCGTCCGCCTCGGCGTCGGCCAGCTTCTCCGCGTTCTGATCGACGACCACGAACTCGGTCTGCGCCTGCTTGAGCTCGGCGGCGAGGATGCGGCCGGCGCGGCCGTAGCCGCACAGGATCGCGTGGCCGGCGAGTCGGTCGATGCCCTGGGTCATCCGCCGGCGGTTGAGCGCGCGGTTGATCTCACCTTCCATCACCATCTGAACAAACCCTCCCGCGAGGTAGATGACGCAGCCGTAGCTCACGACGATGAGCATCATCGTGACGGTGCGGAGCGTGAGCGTGTCGACCGGCCGGACCTCGCCGTAGCCGACGCCGAAGATCGTGATCACGACCATGTAGACCGCGTCCAGCCAGCCCCAGCCGTGGGCGGCGTAGACGGCCGCCGCAACCACGCACGTGGCGAGGAAGAACACGGCGGTGGACAGCAGGCGCTTCAGCGTGAGCTGCACGGGGCGTGGAGACCGACGCGGGGCGTCGACCCCTAGGTTGCGTGATTGATGCGCCTGAGGCTCTGAGTATAGCCGTCGGCCACGCGTCGCCCCTCTACTTTTTCATCGCCCAGCATGCGGTGAGAACGCTTGATCGACGAGCCACTTTTCGTACCGTGGTGATCGCGGAAACCGCCGCGGTTCTTTAAGCCAGCCGGAGAGTCCGATGTCTCGAACACGATGGTCTTGCAGCAGCGGACGCTGGGCAGGTTCGCTGATGGCGGCGTGCGTTATCGCCATGCTGCTCGGGTCGCCCGCGGCGGCGATGGAGCCGATCCCCGGCGACTTCACCGGCGATGGCCGCGTCAACAACCACGACCTCAACCTGATGCTTAGATCGTGGACTGCTGATCCACCCGACGCATGCTTTGGGACATGCGAGTTTTTCGATAACGACGAGCTCAACGCCTTGCTCAACAACTGGGGCGCCGGCGTGCCGACGGCGACGCCCGCACCGGAACCGAGCACGCTTGTTCTCGCGGGGCTGGCTTGCAGCGTTGGCGGTCGGCGGCGTCGGTAGCGAGGCGGCGACGATCAGCGCGTTCGGCAAGCAGCGCCACGCTGGGGCCCGCTCATTACGCGGAACACCGGCACGCCTGCCGCTGGGCTGAGAACGAAGAGCCTTCGCCGGCGCGCAGCTTACGACTCAGTTCAGATCAGCTCGTCGCCGGGACGTCGGCCGCCTCGGGAGCGGTCGTTTTCTTGCGGCGGCGCGAGCGCTTCGGCGGCGGGGCGCCCCACTCCTTGGTGAGCGTCTCGAACACCTCGGGCGACTCGTAGCGGACGATGCCCTTTCCGTCGGGCATCGGCCCGATCAGGCCGCGGAACACGGGCAGACCGCGGAGCGACAGGTCGGTCGAGCAGTCGTCGATGCCGATCTGCGTGTGCATCTTCAGGATTGAATCGACGTGCGGGTAATCCTTGCTGCGGATCTCGCCGCCGGCGCCGCGGGTGACGATGCGGATCGTTTTTTCCATGAGACGCTTCCGCCGGTTGGGGGCGGCCTTCGAGAGGGTTCGGGGGCCGCGTCGAGCGGCACGTGCGTGGATCTCGCGCGGCGGAGCCCCTTCCTGGCGCCTCCCCAAGCGTCGGCCCGACGATCTCTCGTCGGGCTGCTGAGCCGCTGCCCTCCGCGGGCAGGTGACTTGCCGGCTCTTCTGCTAGCATCGGCGGCCAGCCGTCGGGGTTTGAACTCCCGTGCCGCGGCCCGGCGCAGCGGGAAGAGCCCGCAGAACCGAATCCCCCGGCCGCGGGTCCTGCGGCTGGGACCGATCGATGGGGCGGGCGCGATCGGGGCGGCCTACCGCACGCCCCCCTTTACCCAGCTCTCAGCACGGTGCTTGCCGCTCACCCGACGGGGAGATACTTTGGTGCCAGCAGCGGCTCGGGAGGGTACGCGAATGGTTAGCAGACTGATTCGAAATCAGTTGCCGGGTAACCGGTTGAGGGTTCGAATCCCTTGCCCTCCGCTTTCTAAGGCCGACGCCAGTCGTTCCTGGCGTTTGGGCTGTCGGTGAGCGACCGGCCCTCTTCTTCGCTGTAATCCCGCACGACGGGTCACGCGAGGCCGGTTCGTCCGCCTTTCGCGGCAACACAGTGCTTCATGGGCTAGGGTTCCTGCGACCTTAGGCGGCGGAGCCGCTTGCCCACCGATGTCCTCCCCGCGGCGCCGCCATGCCTCCCGTCTCGCCCGTCGTCCGCTCGGCATCCGATTTGGGCCCGTCGTTCGCCCGCTCAACGCGTCGGAGTGGCTTCTCGCTGATGGAGCTGCTGGCGGTTGTGACGATCCTGGGGATCATCGCGGCGATCGTCGTGCCCCGGGTCTCGCAGAGCAGCGACGCGGCAAAGGCCCGCGTGTGCGACCACACCTGCGGTCAGCTGAACTCGGCGATCGAGCGGTACTACATCGACACGGGCGCCTGGCCGAGCGCCGACCTCAACGAACTCGGCGCCGCGGCGGGAACCTACTTCCCGGACGGCCTTCCCAACTGCCCGGTGAGCGGCGCGAGCTACCGGATCGACCTCGCCTTGCCGAGCAAGCACGTAGTCGGCCACACGAACGGCAATCACTCGCCGTAGGCCCGCCGACGCCCTGCCAAGCCTCACAGGCCGTGCGACCCGGCTTACGGGCAGCGGGAGCTCCGCAGCGCGGGGGCACAGGCTGACCCGATCTTGCCCACGCAGCCGAATGAGTAGGCAGCGAGGCGCCCGAGGTACGCACTCTGTGTGCTTGCTGCGCTCGCCGCAACGCGTATGGCAACCGGCACGCCCACCGCCGCCCGACCTGCAGTCACGCCGCCGAGCGGGGTGGAACGGACGCTCCGCGCGCTGGTCACGGCGCTCGATCCGGCGGCCGACAGCCTGCTGCTCGTGGCCGCGGTCTCCAACGAGCCCGAGCTGCGTGTGGGCGCGGTGCGAGCCCTTGCCCGCCGCGCCACCACCGCCGGGCACGCCGCTCTGGTGGATCGGTGGCAGTCGCTGGCAGCGGACGCCCGCTCCACCCTTCTCGCCGAGGCGGAACGGCCGTCGCTCGTGGCGTCGCTCGAGGGATTTCTGACCGGCGACAACCCGAAGAGGAGCGAGCAGGCATTAATGTTCGTTCGCCACGGCCAAGTCATCTCAGCGATTCCGGCGCTCGTCCGCAGGGCGATAAAGAACGGTCCCGACGCGGCGACTGCGGGCGCGATCGCGGTCGAGCTGGCTCGCACGCTGCAGCAGAGGCAGCTGACGCCGCCCGGCCAACGCGGAGAGAACCACGTGGATCCGGCGTTCGCCCGTCGGGCGGCCATCGCCGCGCTCACCGAAGCCGTGCAGGGCGGCCTCGCGTCCCGACCGCTGCTCGACGCGTGGCTCGAGATCGTTTCCGGCAGCGACGAAACGCTGCTTCAGGTGCTGCGAGACCGTAGCCACGCCGCGCACGCGGGCGTCATCGACCGACTCGGCAGCGCCTCGGGCCAGGGAGTCGTCGCCCTGATGCACTCGTTGCTCGGCGACGCGACGACCCCCCGCTGGGTGCTCGAGGCCATCGCCGCACGAGACGACGCCGATTGCCTTGACCTGCTGCTCGCCCCGTTCGCCGAACGCGTGGGCCTGCGCGTGACACAGAACCTCGCGAAGCTCAAGACGTTCGGCTGGCTCGCGGAAGAGCAACTCGGCGAACTGCTGGCGTGGCCCGAGCGTACCCTGACGGGAGCCGTGCGTGTCGCGGCGGCGTCCGGCGTGTCACGCCGCTTGCTGACTCAGCTCATCGAGTACGTCCTCGCGGCCGGCGGTCTGGACGTGGGCCCGGGCGTCGGCGAGCAAGCCCGACTAGCGGCCGCCGAGGCGATCGACAGAATCCCGCCGCACCTCGCGGCGCGAGCGATGGACTTCGCGCTGCAGGACCCGGCGCCCCCAGTGGCCGCAGCCGCGGGACGCCTGGTGAAGAGGAAGCAGCTACCGGGCGCCGCGAAGACGCTCGTCGAGATGCTCGACCACCCTGACGAGTCGGTGCGCCAAGCCGCGCAGGGCTCGCTCAAAGGGATTAACTACAGCAGCCTCCGCGACGCGGCGCCGAGTCTTACCGACGACCAGCTCCGCCGCGCGGGCGCCATCGTCGGCAAGGCCGACCCGCTCGCCCTGGAGCGACTGACTGCCGAGCTTCGGGCCGGCGCAGCCCCGCGGCGGATCGCGGCGGTGGAGATGACCGAGACGTTGGGCGTGGTCGATGAGGTTTCCGAAAACCTGATAGAGCTCACCCGCGATAGAGACGCGGGCGTGCGGGCGGAGGCGGCCCGGGTGCTCGGCGTGAGCCTCGGCGGCGGCCAGGTGGTGCGGCGGCTGGCCGACCTGCTTACAGACCCGGCGATCGCCGTCCGCGACGCCGCGGAGCGCAGCCTGATGAAGCTCGACCAGCTCGAGCATGTTGTGCTCCGCAACACGGGGGCGTTGGCATGAGTGCAGCAACGCTCCTCGGGTACGCGGGTCTCCTCGCCCAACGCGACAACTGGTCACGCTTGGGCGATCGCTTCAGCGGCCACCACCTCCGGCTGCAGACCGAGGACATTGTCGGCGGCGTGGTCCTGCTCGTCGCCGGCCTGTTGCTGTACTTCGGTCTTAACTACGCGTGGTCGGTGAGCAAACGGCTCAGCAGCAAGGAGCCGCCACGCGACGTCTTTCGCCGGCTCGTGCAGGCGCACCGATTAACGCGGGCCGAAGAACGCGTACTGCGCGAGATCGCAGAGCAGGCCGGACTGCAGAAGCCGGCGGAGGTGTTCGTACGCCCCGAGCTGTTCACCGAGGCCGCTCGACGGCGTCCGCAGACCGAACGCCTGGCCGGACAGCTGTTCGCACATCAAGGCCGCTCGTAGCGCCGTTCGGAGCAGGGGTTACGGGAGGCGGTATCGGAAGTAGTTCGAACCGCCCGGCGCCGATCCGCCGCTTCCCTTGCGACCAGCCCCGTACCGGAACGTCGATTCGGAGGGCCGGTAGCCCATCTGGTTGACGAAGTCATCGACGGTGATCGTCTCGACACCGAGCGCCTCGGCCCGCTTGCTCATGGTGTTGTAGCCCTCGCGCAGCTTCGCCATGCTCGGCAGGTTCGAGGGCTCTCCGAGGACGAGATAGCGTGTGTTGATCGTCATCTCGCCGTCCGTCGTGCCGTCGGCCTCGAGCGACGCGTCGATCTCGCCTCCGTTCAGGGCGATCAGGTCTTTGGCTTGCTGAAGGTCGCTGCGGCCGTCGCCGTCCAGGTCGATGAGGCCGGTCAACGCGAACCGAAGCTTCTTGCCGCGTTGCCACACCTGGCTGTAGATCTGGTCGCCCGGGAGGACGGGGTTGCTGGCGTCGTCGCTGGTGATCTTGGCTTCCGCCAGATGCTCGCCCAGGATTCGAACGACTTCCACGCTGCCCTTCTTGTCGGCTTTCCCGGCGTCCGTCAGTTCCGACTCGAAGACGCTAAACGTTACCTGCCGGCGGAGCGAGTCGGCTTCGCCCAGGTTGATCCACGCGGCGCCGGTCGCTTGGTTGACGAACGTGATGCGTCCGTCGGCGACCTCGAAGCTCGGGTCATCGGTCGCTCGCTGGGCGAGCAGCTGCTCTCGCGATCGCTCCGCGTCGGTGCGTTCGCGCTCGGCCTGCTTTTGGGCCTTCGTGGCGTCAGCCAGCCGGCTCTCGAAGTCTTGTCGCAGTCCGTCTAGCGACTTCGAAAGGCTGGCGCGTTGTTGCTCCAGTTCCGTGCGTCCGTTCTCGAACGCTTGCCGCTCGCGAGCCAGGTCGGCCTGCGTGGCGTCGAGCCGCTCTTTGAACTGCTTGATCTCCGCGGCGTGCTCCGCCTCCATCGCGGCGAGCGTGTCCAACGCCTGCTGCTTCCCGAGCTTCGCCTGGTTCTCCTGCTCCGCGATCTTGCGGTTCTCTTCGGCCAGCGTGTCGATGACCGCGCGGTAGTTTCGGTTCGACTCTTCGAAGGTGCCCATGTAGCGGGTCTGGTCTTCTTCGAACTGGGCCTTCACGTCGCTGAAGTTTACGCCGCCGTCGAAGCCGAGCATCGTCTTTAGGTCGACCGCTTGGCTCGTGGCTTCGCGGGCTGCCTGGTCGCTGCTGCTGCGTTGCTGCGTGAGGTCGGCGACCGTGGCCGACTCTTTCTGGTAGCTGCTGTAGGCGAAGTACAGGCCGATGCCCAACGCGAAGATCAGCACGCCGCAAACAATGAGCGCGATCTGAAGGTTCTGATCCTGACGAGCCGCCATCGGTGGTTCCTTACGCTGTCGAGCGTCGAGTCGGTTGGGCGGCTTCGTTCGCCGACGAGCGAACTCCGGAAGCCTTGCAGCCTACGCAGTCTTCTTGTTTTGAAGCCGCGTTGCAAGTCGCGGCAAGCGGTTCCGAGCGGGGTGTGGGCCTCGCGGGAGGAGGCCCGGGTGGGGGCACGCGAGGCGTGGCTCCGTCGTGCCTAAGTCGAAGCTAATTAGGGCATTAGCGCGTGTCAACGAACGTGCTAGAACGCCCGCCTCACGGGTCCAGCTACGCCGGTTCTGCGTGCGACGGCCGGCCGGTCAAACCGATCACGCCGGTCGGACCGGGTTTTCAGCCCGCAACCTTCGATTCTTGCCGCCCGCGACCGCGGGCCCTGCCGATGAGCGATCTCCCGCCGAGCGACTGGACGGTCTACGTCGTCGACTCGCACTCGCTCATTTTCCAGGTGTTCCACGCGATCCCGGAGATGACGAGCCCCCGGGGCGAGCCGGTGAACGCCGTCTTCGGCTTTACCAAGGACCTGCTGAAGCTGCTCGAGGAGAAGCGGCCGGACGCGTTGATCTGCGCCTTCGACCCGCCGGGCGACACCTTCCGGCACGATTTCTACCCCACCTACAAGGGCGACCGGGGCGAGATGCCCGGGGAGCTCCGCTCTCAGCTGCCGAAGATCGAGGCGGTCGTCCGGGGCCTCGGGCTGCCGATCGTCTCCGTGCCGAAGTACGAAGCGGACGACGTGCTGGCGACCCTCGCCCGCCTGTGCGACGAAGCGGGCGCCACCTGCCGACTCGTGACGGGTGACAAAGACTGTCGCCAGCT
The DNA here is from genome assembly GCA_039820945.1 of Planctomycetota bacterium. Classification (GTDB taxonomy): domain Bacteria; phylum Planctomycetota; class Planctomycetia; order Pirellulales; family Lacipirellulaceae; genus Botrimarina. The sequence goes on along the minus strand of JBCBPC010000010.1, from coordinate 16,354 downwards.
CATCTCCGACCACGTCGCTGTCTACAACATCCGCAAGGATCACGTGTACGACGACGTCGCCCTCGCGGCCGACTGGGGCATCCGCCCGGAGCAAGTCGTCGACTTCCAGGCGTTGGTCGGCGACAAGGTGGACAATGTGCCCGGCGTGCCGCTGATCGGGCCGAAGATCGCCAAGGAACTGCTCGAAGAGTACGGCGACCTGGCGAGCGTGCTGGACAACGCCGAACGCGTAAAGGGCGCCAAGCGGAAGCAGAACCTCATGGAGGGCCGCGAGCTCGCGCTCGTTTCGCAACGCCTCGTGCGGCTCGACCGCAACATGCCGATCGATGTCGATTGGGACACGTGGCGGGTCGGCGAGCCCGACGGCGAGGAACTCAACGAGCTGTTCGCCGAGTACGGTTTCCGGAGCATCGCCGAGCGGGCCGCTAAGCTCGCCGGGGGCGGACCGCCCGTGCCGAGTGAGTGGCGGAGCGACTACGAGCTAGTCGACACGCCCGAGAAGCTGGCGTCGCTCGCGGAGAAACTCAGTGGCTGCGAGGCGATCGCGATCGACACCGAGACCACGTCACTCCAGCCGCGGGACGCGGAGCTCGTCGGTCTGTCGTTCGCCTGGGCGGAGGGCGAGGCGTGCTACGTGCCCGTGCGCGGCCCGGCGGGCGATCGGGTGCTGCCCGAGGCGGACGTCATCGCGGCGCTAGGACCGGTGCTGGAAGACCCGTCGATCGGCAAGATCGGCCAGAACCTCAAGTACGACCTGGTCGTTCTCCGCGGCGCCGGCGTCACGCTCCGTGGCCTGCGGTTCGACACGATGATCGCGAGCTATTTGCTCGACGCCGGCGAGCGGAGCCACAACCTCGACGTGCTGGCCGCGCGGTACCTCGGCCACCAGACCGTAAAGATCAAGGAGCTGATCGGCACGGGAAAGAAGCAGAAGCGGATGGACGAGGTTCCGGTGGCGGACGTCGGCCACTACGCCGCCGAGGACGCAGACGTGCCGCTGCGTCTGTGGCCGCTGCTCGAGGCTCGGCTCGACGAGCAGGGGCTGCTGCCGCTGATGGACGACCTCGAGACGCCGCTCATCGAGGTGCTCGGCCAGATGGAGTGGAACGGCGTCCGGGTCGACACGGCGCGTTTGGCGGAGCTCAGCACCGCGTTCGCCGCGCGAACCCACGAGCTGGCGATCGAGATCGAGGAGATCGTCGGCCACCCGTTCAACCTCGCCTCGCCCAAGCAACTCGCGGAGGTGCTATTCCAAGAGCTCGGCCTGCCCGTCCTGAAGCGTACCAAAACCGGCCCGAGCACCGACGCCAGCGTGCTTGAGCAGCTCGCGGAGCAGCACCCGCTGCCGAAGCTGATCGTCGAGCATCGCCAGTACGCGAAGCTCCGCGGGACGTACGTCGATGCGTTGCCCGAGCTCGTGCTGGAGAAGACCGGCCGGGTGCACTGCTCGTTCAACCAGGTCGTCGCCGCCACGGGGCGCCTGAGCTGCAGCGACCCGAACCTGCAGAACATCCCGATCCGCACCGACGAGGGTCGGCAGATCCGCTCGGCCTTCGTCGCGGCGAGCGACGGGCACAAGCTGCTCACGGCCGACTACTCGCAGATCGAGCTGCGTGTGCTCGCGCACTTCTCGCAGGACGAAACGCTCTGCAAGGCGTTCGCCGAAGAGCAAGACATCCACACGCTGGTCGCCAGCCAAGTGAACGGCGTGCCGCTGGGCGAGGTCACCAGCGAGCAGCGCCGCGGCGCCAAGGCGGTCAACTTCGGCATCATCTACGGCCAGAGCGCCTTCGGGCTGGCCAAGTCGCTGGGCATCGAGCAGGACGAGGCCGCGGCCTTCATCGCCGAGTACTTCGCGCGCTACCCGGGCGTGGGCGACTTCATGCTCGACACGCTCGAGACCTGCAACGAGCAAGGCTACGTCGAGACGCTGCTCGGCCGCCGCCGCGCGATCACCGGCGTCCGCAAGCCGGGCCCACCGAAGGGGGCGTTGTTCGACGACCGCCCGCAACCGATTCAGATGAACCTGCCCGAACGGACCGCCGTCAACACGGTCATCCAGGGCACCGCGGCCGACCTGATCAAGCTGGCGATGCTCGGCGTGCAGCGCCGCCTGATCGACGACGACATGAAGTCGAAGCTCCTCCTCCAGATTCACGACGAGCTCGTGTTCGACGCACCGGAGGCAGAACTCGCCAACCTCGAAGCAATGGTCCGCGAAGAAATGCAGGGCGTGGCCGACTTGCGTGTGCCGCTGTCGGTGGACGTGGGCGTCGGCGACAACTGGGCCGAGTGCTAGCCACCAACGAGCCATGTCCAAAGAACTCTTCGCGTTCGGCCGTCACGACGCCCAAGGGGTCTGGAGACCACACGACTTTGGCGATCGTTACTTCGTCGAGACCGTCCAGGGGGTTCGTCGGCTCGTCGTTGGCCCGCGACGCAGTTGTCTCGACCTGGCGCTGCTCCTGGCAGACGAGATGCCGCCGAGCGAGTGGGGTTTCCTGTACCTCCTTGTGGTTACGCGAAGCGACCAGGTACCCGAAGGGCGCTACGAAACCTGCTTCGCGGATCTGGAAACCCTGAAGAGTTTCACGGCCGACTACGCCGATCTGCTTACCAACGACGGACGCCACCACTACTGGCTCAACTGTTACGCGGGCTCGTCAGCGATCATCTGCGACCGCCACAACCGAGTCTTCGCTTATGGCGATGTCGATACGCTGGAACGGAAGGTCATTTCTCTCGGGATGCGTGAAGAAGCGTTCCAGATCGACTTTGAGCACGCGCACCACTACCACGAAGAGTACGACAAGCAGTTCGGCAAGCTCATGACCGCGTGCGGGTGGCGCTACTCCCCGCTCAAACCCGGCGACGAGGACTAGTACGCCAACGTGAAGATAATCGGCCTCACCGGCGGCATCGCGAGCGGCAAGTCGTTCGTCGCACGGCTCTTCGCTGAGCACGGAGCCGTGGTGCTCGACGCCGACCGGCACGCGCACGCGGCGCTCGCCGAGGCCGAGGTCGTTCGGCAACTGACCGACCGCTTCGGTGACGCCATCGTCGACCAAGCGGGCGCCCTCATCCGCGGCGAGGTGGCGAAGCGGGTCTTCGGCGACGATCCGCGTTCGATCGCCGACCGCGAGTTCCTCGAGTCGCTGGTGCATCCGCTTGTTCGCGAGCGACTGCGTGCGGATCTGGCTAAGGCCCGCACCGCTGGGGTCAGTCTGGCCGTGCTCGACATCCCCCTGCTTTATGAGTCGGGCTGGGCCGACGAGTGCGACGCCGTCGTCTTCGTAGAGACGGCCGAATCCGTCCGACAAGCCCGCGCCGCGGACCGCGGCTGGAAGCCCGCCGAGCTGGCCCGCCGCGAGGCCGCCCAGCTCGCCGTAGCAGAAAAGCGCAACCGCTCGGATTACCGCGTCAGCGGGGAGAAGGAGCCGCTCGCCCGGCGGCAAGTTGCCGATATTCACACCAGGCTCACGGTGTCAGACGCATAGAAATCTCGAGCAATCAGCGCCCGTTCGCATAGGCGACTCGGATTCTCGCAAAACCGCTACCAACCCCGCTGGGGCTCTGCCATACTGACGACTCCCGCCTAACGCACTCCTCGCTGTTCCCTCCCCTCCGCCCGACGTCGCCGTCGTGGCTGTCCCACCTCGCCCGGCGCCCGCCGAGCATCGACTTCCTTTCCAACGCTGAAGCGTCGAGACGCCGGCTTTGCCGCGCTGGCTACTGCGCGGTCCGGTAACAACGCCTCGCTCATCGCCCTGCCCCCACTGCTAACGTCATGGCCGATACCAGCAATCGCGGCTCTCGCTCCGATCGTCCCCGCTCGTCCGGACACGCCGGCGGACCGCACCTGCCGCGCCGCGGCAACGGCGGCGGCGCCTCGCCAACGCCGGTCGACGACGAGCTGCTCCGCCGGCTAGACCGCGAAGAACCGCTGTCGATCGCGGAAGAGATCGACAAGGCGGCCGAACGCGTCCGCCGCAGCGGCTCGCAGATCGCCAAGGCGAAGGAGCCGGACAGCAACGTCCACATCGCCGAGCTCCAGGCGCTGTCGTCCGCCGACCTGCTCGAGATCGCCGAGAGCGAGGGTGTCGAAGAAGCCTCGGGCCTGAAGAAGCAGGACCTGATCTTCCGCATCCTCAAGCAGCGGGTGAAGCTCAACGGGATGATGGTGGGCCAGGGCACCCTGGAGATCCTGCCCGACGGCTTCGGCTTCCTCCGCAGCCCCGACTACCACTACTTGTCTTGCCCGGACGACATCTACGTGTCGCCCAGCCAGATCCGCCGATTCAGCCTCCGCAACGGCAACACCGTGGCGGGCACCATCCGCCCGCCGAAAGAGAACGAGCGGTACTTCGCCCTGCTCCGTGTCGAGAGCATCAACGGCGACGACCCGAACAAGCTTGGCAAGAAGGTCTCGTACGACGACCTGACCGCCGTGCACCCGGACGAGCGGATCCGCATGGAGTCCTCGGCCGAAGAGACGGCCATGCGGGTGATCGACCTGATCGTGCCGATCGGCTTCGGCCAGCGGGGGCTGATCGTCAGCCCGCCGCGTGCCGGCAAGACGATCCTCATGCAGAAGATGTCCCGGGCGGTTCTGGCGAACTACCCCGAGGCGTACGTGATGATGCTCCTGATCGACGAGCGGCCCGAGGAGGTCACCGACATGGAGCGCGAGGTCAAAGGACCCAACTGCGAGGTCATCAGCAGCACGTTCGACGAGCCGCCGGCCCGCCACGTGCAGGTGGCGGAGATGGTCATCGAGAAGGCCAAGCGGATGGTCGAGTACGGCCGAGACGTGGTGATCTTCCTCGACTCGATCACGCGGCTCGCCCGGGCGTGGAACTCCGAGTGCCCGCCCAGCGGCAAGATCCTGTCCGGCGGCCTCGACGCCAACGCCATGCAGCGGCCGAAGCGGTTCTTCGGCTCCGCGCGCAAAGTGGAAGAGGGCGGCTCGCTGACGATCGTCGCCACGGCCCTGGTGGACACCGGCAGCCGGATGGACGAGGTCATCTTCGAGGAGTTCAAGGGGACCGGCAACCAAGAGATCGTGCTCGACCGGCGGCTGGTCGATAAGCGGATCTGGCCGGCCATCGACATCGACCGCAGCGGCACCCGCCGCGAGGAGATGCTGATGGACCCGGAAGAGTACAAGCGTGTGAACGTGCTCCGCCGCGTGCTGAGCGAGATGAACCCGCCCGAGGCGATGGACCTGCTCACCACCCGGCTGGGCAAGACAAAGACGAACGCCGAGTTCTTGCTCAGCATGAAGGACTGAGCGGCCGGCGGCCTCGATCTCGGCGCCGCGTCTCCCGCACGGCTGGAAGACGCCTCCCAACGCACGGGGCGGCGACTTACACTTGTAGGGTCCACGAACTGTCTCCCCGTGTCCCGTCTGCTGCTCGATGGCTAGTCTTCGTCTGACCAAGGGCGTCGAGCCCGGCAAAGAGTTTCCGCTCACCGCGGACATGTCGGTCATCGGCCGCAGCAGCGAGTGCGAGGTATCGCTCGACGTAGCCGCCGTGAGCCGACGGCACGCCGCGGTGCATCGAGAGGCCGGCGGGCACTACGCCGAGGACCTCGGCAGCCGCAACGGCACCTACGTCAACGGCCAGCGGATCGCGGCGAAGACGCTCCTCAAGACCGGCGACAAGATCGTCGTCTGCGATCAAGAGTTCGAGTTTCTCGGCGCGGCGCCGTCGCTGCTCTCAGGCTCCCTGCCCGCGGCCGGCTCGACCCTCGTGCAGATGGTGGCGGAGGACGAGGACGAGGCAAACGCCTCCGCGGCGAACGTCATGGCGACGATCGACCTAAGCAGCACCGCCGGCGGCGGCGGCTGGTCGCTCTCCGCACGGCCCGAGGTGAAACTCGCCGCTCTGGTGGAGATCGGCAAAGGCCTCGGCCGCGCGCTGTCGATCGACGAGGTGCTGCCGAAGCTGCTGGAGAGCCTGTTCAAGATCTTCACGCAGGCCGACCGGGCGTTCGTCGTCATGCGGCCGGAGCCCGAGGCGCCGCTCGTGCCGGTCGCTAGCAAGACACGCCGGGGCGAGGGCGACGAGACGATCCGCCTCAGCCGCACGATCGTCGAAGAGGCGATGACCGGCAAGAAGGCGATCCTGTCGGCCGACGCCGCGAGCGACTCGCGGTTCCAGATGGCCCAGTCGATCGCCGACTTCCAGATCCGCTCCATGATGTGCGTGCCGCTCATCAGCGCCGAGGACGAACCGCTCGGCGTGATCCAGGTGGACACGCTCAACCAGGGCAGCCGCTTTACCGACGACGACCTAGAGGTGCTAGCCGCCGTGGCGAGCCAGGCCGCCGTGGCGGTCGACAACGCCCAAATGTACGACCAGGTGATGGCCCAGCGAGCGTTGCAGCGAGACCTCGAGCTCGCCGCCCGCATGCAGCGGGCGTTGCTGCCGTCGTCCCCGCCGAGCGTGCCCGGCTACGGCTTCTTCGACTACTACGACTCGGCTCGCCAGGTAGGCGGCGACTACTACGACTACGTCAGCCTGCCGGGCGGCCGGTTCGCGGTGATCTTGGGCGACGTCGCCGGCAAGGGCGTCGCCGCGGCGATTGTCATGGCCAAGCTTTCGAGCGATGTCCGCTTCGCCCTGGCCACCGAGCCGGACCTGGTGAGCGCCGTCGACTACGTGAACCGTAAGTTTGCGGAGCAGGAGCTCGAGGACCGCTTCGTGACGATGATCTTCTCGGTCGTCGACCCGGCGACCAACGAGGTGACGCTGGTCAACGCCGGCCACATGGGCCCGATGCTCCGCAAGGCGGATGGCTCGGTGGAGGAGATCGCCGAGGAGATCTCCGGCCTGCCGATCGGCGTGCTGGACGAGTACGACTACGAATCGATGACGCTGACGCTAGACGCGGGCGAGTCGCTAACGATCTTCACCGACGGCTTCAGCGAGGCGATGAACGAGGCGAAAGACTTGTACGGCACAGAGCGGCTCGCCGAGCAGGTGAAGATCCCGTCAAAGACGGTCGCCGACCTCGGCCGGCACGTGCTGGAGGACGTCCGCAAGTTCGTGGACGGCTTCGCCCAGAGCGACGACATGTGCCTCTGCTGCTTTGGAAGAGACGCCAGCGATGAGTCGGTCTAGTCCCAGCGCCTACTGTCGATTTCCAATGCAATCTTCATTCAAACCCTCCGCTATTGCTACCACTTATTACATCGCGGTGACGCTCGATCACGTCCTCAAATCCCGCACCGAGGCTAGGACCTCTGTTCAGCGCGTCTTGAAGAAGCTCTGTATCTCCCAAGTGCACTGATAGCACGGCATCAACATTACAGTCATCGATTCCCTCGGCCTTCAATTCTAACAGCCTCACAAGTTTGCTATCGCTCCAGCAGGAAGCAATGCGTCGATCAAGCATTGACGCAACGTGCGGTGCTAAACCGCTTGAGCCCGCTCCTGTGCCACTTATGCGCAACCGCGAGTCATCAACGGCCTTCATGACTTTAGACTTTGCCCTCACAAACCAAGCCGCTTTCTCAGCATCACGCTTCGCCGCATGGATGGCGACGCCTAGTGCTCGCGATTGCTTCGGGAAGAAGTTGACAGCCGCCGCGTGAATATCGTCTAGCCGCTTATGCGAAGACTTGGCATCTTGCCGCACTCGCCAAGCGAGCAACCGATTGCCAAGAAAACCGTTGCTGATGTATCGAAGCTTCCGAATCTCAACATCTGTCATCTGGGATAAACTAGTTGCGACCTTTGAAAGATCGCTAATTCCTTTCTCAGAAGAAGCCTTACTATCGGCTATAGGTCGCAAAAACCTGATCAAAGAATCGACGTCGTGACCATCGTCGCTCGCAAGAAACTCTTGCAGCGACGTTCTTGCAACACCGACGACGAGCGTGCTTTGCGTGAACTGCAGACGAAGCATTGCCTCTAAACTTTCAATTTCGCCGTGTAGCCAAGCGTATCGCTCAGCTAGCCGTGCGCGGCTTGCGGCTACTTTACTGGCTGCCTCCTCGTGAGCTCCCCCGCTAGCAGTACGCCACGCCGAGTGCACCAAGCCTTCCAACCTCGATTGGTCCGAGAGCAGACCTCGAAGATCGTCACCGTCTCCTAGCTCTGCCGAAATCGCTTGCCGAAGGTGCGACAACGCCGATGCCGACAACGGGTTCGCCAAAGATGTCCATACCCACAGGTAGGCTCTTACGCCGATTTCTGAGAGTATCTCACGGAGTCGAATAGACTCGTTGTGCAGACGCGCAGCCCGAGCCTGCCACAGCGTGTGAATGAGCCCTGACGCTCCGACCACAAGAGAGCTTACGATCGCGGCATCGCGAATCGTCCAGCCTGCACTGGCTGCTTCGTTCATCAGTTCCTACCCCAGTTAGGCCTTGTCGAACTATCGCTGAGATCGCCGCGTAGATCGCCGTCGGACGGAGTCCTTTCTCTTCAACCGACGGAGCGAATCGATGCCAGCAACCGCGAGCGAGCCGAAGAAGCTTGCCTACCAGGTCAAGAACTGGTCGAAGTACAACGAGTCGCTGGTCAGCCGGGGCGACATCACGCTCTGGTTCTCCGACGAGGTGATCGACGCCTGGGAGCACGACAACGCCGAGAAGCGAGCCGGGCACCCGTTTGTCTACAGCGACCTGGCCATCGAGACGCTGCTCACGATCCGCGAGCTGTTTCGCTTGCCCTACCGCCAGACCGAGGGCTTCGGCCGGGCGTTGGCGAAGCTGATGAACGCCGACGTGCCGATCCCCGACTACACCAGCCTGCAGAAGCGGGCGGCGGGGCTGGGCGTCTCGATCGACCTGGAGGGCCTCAACGGTCCGGTCGATGTGGTCGTCGATTCGACGGGTCTGAAGGTCTTCGGCGACGGCGAGTGGAAGGTCAAGAAGCACGGCGTGGGCAAGCGTCGCACCTGGCGGAAGCTGCACCTAGCGGTTGATCCCTCGACCCACCTGATCCTGGCCGAGTCGCTCACCCAGAGCGGGGCGACCGACGCCTCCCAAGTCGAGCCGCTGCTCGAACAGGTTGAGCAACCCGTCGAGACGTTCTACGGCGACGGGGCGTACGACGGCTGGGGCGTGCGGGACTACCTGAAGGGCGAATCGATCCACCAGATCATCCCGCCACGCAAGAACGCCGTGATCAAGCAGCACGGCAACTCCAGCAAGGAGCCAATCGAGCGGGACGAGTGCGTGCGGCAGATCCGCCGCGACGGCAAGCAGGCGTGGAAGGAGTCGATCGGCTACCACCGCCGCAGCCTCGGCGAGACCGCGATGAGCCGGCTGAAAGCTAACTTCGGCGACCGACTCAAGAACCGAACCCTCCCCAACCAAGCGACCGAGGTCGCCCTACGCTGCAAGCTCCTCAACCACTTCGTCCTCCTCGGCATGCCCCTCTTCGCATGGGGTTAGGCGACAAGGCCCCCCAGTTACCGTAGCTACTACGTTGACCGATAGGATCGACGCGCGACGACGTACCACTCCTCGCATCGTTGCATGAAAGCTCGCTTGGATTAGGCTTAGGTCGATAAAACTTTCACGCCGGCCTGCGACAGATACTTGTCGCTAGCGATGAGGCAACGCGAATTTCGACGGAGTCACGAGAAGTATCTTCGACACCGCAATTACAGGCGGTTGGCGAGAATTCGTTGAGGCGCGCTCTCTACTCCGCCGCCGAGCCCAGCGACTGCAGGAACTCGCTCATCTCGCCCGCGGCGTGCGCGTCGCCCTGCTTGCGGGCTTCTTCGATGCCGTCGCGCAAGTAGGTGCGGGCCTCTGGCACGCGGTCGAGCCGCGCCAGCTGCTGGGCGGCCATGAAGAACGCCGGCACGTACGGCGCCGCGTCGCGCGTCAGGCCGGACAGGCCGTTGAGGCTGACGTCGTTGTCGCCGTCTTTGTCCTGCTCCATCGCTAGGCTGTAGCGCAGGAACTGGTCCTGCGGGTCGTCGGCGAGCATCGCCTCGATCTTTTCGCGTCGGCTCATCGGGCCGGTTCTCCGTCGATTGCTTCGGGGTCCAACAGGCGAATCGCGCCCGACGCTTCTCCTACCGCGACCGCGCCCACGGGCGAAACCGCCATCGTCGTCGGCGCCTCGAACGGCGCCACCGCCACGCCTACCGCCCGCTGCCGGCCGGACGCGTCCAGCGCCGTGTCGATTCGCCACAGGCCGTCGTTCCGCAGCAGCATCAGCCGATCGCCGTCGCGGCCAGCGTAAGACAGCGCGAGCGGCTCGCCAACGCCCACCACCGGTAGACGTGCCCCGGTAAGCCGCGGCGTGCGGGGGCTGAAGAAGCCAAGCGACCAATCCGCGTCGGCGGCGGGCCGGTGCAGCACGACCAGGTAGCCCCGCGGGCTGGCGGCCAACCCGCCGATCTCGAGCGCTTCAAAGACCGTCCGGCGCGCCGTCAGCCCGCGGTCGGTCAGCCGCCGACGCTCGATCATGCGCCCGTCGGTGGCGAACACGCGTTGCCCGAATACCGCGGTATCACGCGGCGCGCCCGAGGTGTCGGTCGTCGCCACCGCCTCGAAGCCGTCGGCCGAGCGTTGCAGCACCGTGGCGCGACGGCCGAACCGCACGAACCGGTCGGTCACGGCTACTAACGCCGTGGCGTCTGCTCCGCCGGCGGGAACATCGGAGTCATTGATGCCCTCCTCGGCGAAACCGCCAACGCCCTGATCGACCTCGGCGCCGCTGACGATGTCGACCTGCAAGAGCCGACTTCGTCCGTCCGCTAGCGTAGCGGCTAGAAGCGTGTCTTCTTCAACAAACACCATCGCCGCGGGAGGCGTGGCGAGACGCGTCACCACACGCGGTTCGGCGTGGAGAGACGCTGTCGTCAGCGACAGGCAGGCCGCGGCCGCCCAACTAGCTGGCCGGGGCCGCATGCGAGTGCTCCGCCTCGAACGCGGTGATCTTCGTCTCGTGCTCGAGCGTCAGGCCGATGTCGTCCAGGCCGTTCAGCAAACAGTGCTTGCGGAACGGATCGACCTCGAACGCCGCCTCGAAACCGGCGCCGTCGGACACCGTCTGCGCCGCCAGGTCGGCCGTCAGTTGATAGCCGGCGGTCGCCGCGGCCTTCTGGAACAGCTGCTCGACCTGGTCTTCGGTCAGCACGATTGGCAACATGCCGTTCTTGAAGCAGTTGTTGTAGAAGATGTCGGCGAAGCTCGGCGCCACGATCACGCGGAAGCCGTAGTCTTCGAGCGCCCACGGCGCGTGCTCGCGGCTGGAGCCACTGCCGAAGTTGCGCCGCGCGAGCAGCACGCTGGCGCCCTTCGCCTCGGGGCGGTTGAGCTCGAACTCGGGGTTCTCCGAGCCGTCCTCGTTGCGGCGCCAGTCCCAGAACAAGAACTCGCCGAAGCCGGTCCGCTCGATCCGCTTGAGGAACTGCTTGGGGATGATCTGGTCGGTGTCGACGTTGGCCCGGTCCATGGGGGCGACGAGACCGGTGTGGGTGGTGAAGGGGGTCATTCGATTCATGCGGCGTAAACGCCGTTCTATTTCAGGTCGGCATGCTTCACCGGCACGAGCCGATGACCGAGCATGTCGACGGCGACTTGAGCCGTCTCCAGGGGCAGGTAACCTAGCAGTGTTTCGTACTGTCCGTCCCTCGGCTCCATCTCAACGAACAGCGCTTCCGTGTAGACCTCGTCGAAGCCCTCGATATCAATTCGCACCGGTGCGCAGACGAGACCGTCGGTCGTGGTTTGATTAGCCAACTCAACCGTAATCGGCTTGTTCTTGGGGAACACACCCAGCTGATCGCGCCACGCCATAGGAAGGGTTAGGTACGCCGCACCCGTGTCAACCATCGCGCTGGTCTCGATGCGTTGTTCAGGATGAGCAACGTTGGAGACGACGATATTGGTAACGATTCGGCCCACGCTTGTCTCACCCCCAATCGCGGACGTCGACGAAGTGGCCGGCGATCGCGGCGGCGGCGGCCATGGCGGGGCTCACGAGGTGGGTGCGTCCGCCGCGGCCCTGGCGGCCTTCGAAGTTGCGGTTGCTCGTTGAGGCGCAACGCTCGCCAGGCGCCAGCTTGTCCGGGTTCATGGCGAGGCACATGCTGCAGCCCGCCTCGCGCCAGTCGAAGCCGGCCTCTTTGAAGACGGCGTCGAGGCCCTCTTCTTCGGCTTGGCGTTTCACCACGCCGCTGCCGGGGACGACCATCGCGTCGACCGTACCGGCCACCCGCTTGCCCTTGGCGACGGCGGCCGCGGCGCGGAGGTCCTCGATACGGGCGTTGGTGCAGCTGCCGATGAACACGCGGTCGAGCTTCAGGTCGGTGATGGCCTGGCCGGCGGCGAGGCCCATGTAGTCGATCGCCGCGGCGGTGGTCTTCTGATCGGTCGCGTCCGCGAAGTCTCCCGGGTTCGGGATGGCGCCGTTGACGCTCGTGACCTGCCCGGGATTGGTGCCCCAGCTGACCTGCGGGGCGATGTCGGCGCCCGCGTAAACGAGCGACTTGTCGTACCGGGCGCCCTCATCGGTCGGAAGCTGGCGCCAACGCGTAACGGCCGCGTCCCACGCCTCGCCCTCGGGGGCGAACTTGCGACCCTTCAGGTAAGCGAACGTCGTCTCGTCCGGCGCGATCATGCCGGCCCGGGCGCCCGCCTCAATCGACATGTTGCAGACGGTCATGCGGCCCTCCATCGACAGGCCGCGGACGACATCGCCCGTGTACTCGATGCAGTAGCCGGTGCCGCCTGAGGTGGTGATCTGCCCGATCAGGTACAGGATCATGTCCTTGGCCGTGACGCCGGGGCCGAGTTCGCCGTCGACCCGCAGCTCGAGCGTCTTCGGCTTGTTCTGCAGCAGCGTCTGCGTGGCGAGCACGTGCTCAACCTCGCTGGTGCCGATGCCGAACGCCAGCGCGCCGAAGGCGCCGTGCGTGCTGGTGTGGCTGTCGCCGCACACGATCGTCATGCCCGGCTGCGTGTAGCCGAGCTCGGGGCCGATGACGTGCACGATGCCCTGATTGACGTCGCCCAGGCCGTAATACTTCACGCCGAACTCGCCGCAGTTCTTCTCCAGCGTGTCGATCTGCTGCTTGCTGATCGGGTCGGCGATCGGCAGGCTGCGGTCGGTGGTCGGCACGTTGTGGTCGGCCGTGGCGATCGTCCGCGCCGGCCGGCGGACCGGGCGGCCCGCCAGGCGTAGCCCCTCAAACGCCTGGGCGCTGGTGACTTCGTGCACCAGCTGCAGGTCGATGTACAGGATGGTCGAGCGACCCTCCTCGGCGTGGACGACGTGGTCGCCCCAGATCTTCTCGAAGAGCGTGCGGGGGGCGGCGGGGGCGGTCATCGCGGTCGGGTAACGTGGGCACTACGGGAGTCGTTCGGCACAAGCCAGACCCGTAGTGTACGCCGCCGGTTCGCCCGGCGGTAGAACGCCGACCGCCAGTCGGGGGGCCTCGCCTCAGACCGCCGCGGCCTCGATGGCCGCCTCGGCCATCGCCTTGCGCTTCGGGCAGCCCTTGCAGTTCCACCAATCGGCGGCGTGCTCGCTGGACCAGGTGTCCGTCAACGGGGCGTCCAGCAGAGCGAGCCGCAACTCCTCAACCGTCTGGAATCGGTGCTCGGGGTCCTTCTCCAGGCAGCGGAGAATGACCTCCTCCAGCTCGATCGGCAGATCGCGGTTGTGGTGTCGCGGCGGAACGATCTCCTCGGACGCGTGAGCGATGATGACCTTCACGGCCTGCGTGTACTCAAACGGCGGACGCCCCGTGAGCATGTAATACAGCACGCAACCGAGCGAGTAGATGTCGCTGCGGACATCCGCCTCGGCCTCGCCGGTCGCCTGCTCCGGCGACATAAACAGCGGCGACCCGGTGATCGCCCCTTCCTGCGTCAGAGCGACGTTCGTGGTGTCGCCGCCCGCGCTGAGCGTCGGCTTCGCCAGACCGAAGTCGAGCAGCTTAGCGACGTCGAAGTCGCCGCCGCGGAACGCGCAGAAGATGTTCGCCGGCTTAATATCGCGATGCACCAGGCCCAGGCCGTGCGCTTCGGCGAGCGCCCGACAGACCTGCTCCATCAGATAGATGACCCGCGCGGGAGCCACGGCGCCCTCGGCCTCGACTAGCTCTCCGACGTTGTGGCCCGGCAGGTACTCCATCACGTAATAGAACGTGCCGTCTTCGGTGCGGCCGTAGTCGTAGATATCGACCGAGTTCCAGTGCGAGAGCTTGGCCGTCGAGCGTACCTCGCGCTCGAAGCGGGCGAGGATGCGGGCGTCGCCCGCCTTCTCCGGCTTGATGATCTTGATCGCGCACGGACGCTTCATCATCCGGTGCTCGGCCAGGTAGACCTCGCCCATGCCGCCGGCGCCGATCTGCTCCTTCAGCCGATACTGCCCGAGCTGCTTCGCCTCGAACGCCTCGGTCCGCAGCGAGTTGATGGTGAACACACCCACCACGGCGGTCAGGGCGGTGAGGACCATCTCGAGGCCCTGCATCGAGGCGTAGTCCGCGTTGACCGTGTGGCTCATGCAAGCGGACGTGTGGTCGCACGTAAGCTGCCGGTAGTAGATGATCCCCACGGGCACGATCGCCGCGGGCAGGATGAACCGCATCGACCGCCGCCATGTGTTCGGGATGAACAGAGCGTAGGTGAAGATGAGCAGCATCCACGGGGCCACGACAATCGGCAGAGGGACGGCGCCGTTTTGCTCGTAGCTCTTGGTGACCGCCTCGGTCAGGTTGTGCGACGTGATCATCGCGAAGAACACGGCCGGCACGCCGAAAGTAGCCCACTCGGCGATCCGGAGCATGACAATGTCGACCGAAGGCGCCCGCCACAGCCAAACGGTCACGAGCCCCAGCACGGCAATCACCGCGACGTGCGAGATCAGCAACGCCTCCTGCCCATTGCCGTAGGTGACGTCGTAGAAGAACAGGCCGCGGATCAAGAACACGCCGAACCCGACCAGCAGCAATGCGGCGACCCTCATGAGGCGGCCCTGAAGCAGCGTGCGTGTCTCGCCGGTTAGCTGCGGAGTGCTGCCTTCGACAAGCCGCACCAGGCCGCGCGCCGCGGCGTTGAACGCCGCCGATCCACGGCTGCCTGACCTGCTGTCGGCGTCGCCCGCCGAGCCGAAGGCCGAGTCGATCGTCGAGCCGCCGGCGGCCGATACCGAATCCCCAGCAGGGAAAGGCGAAGCCAGCGTTTCGGCGTTGTCGTAAATGCTGCTAGCCACGCGGGGCCCTTTTTATGCGGAGCGTCCGTTCCGCTTGTCACTCGCTGTCCCAACCAACGCGACCTAAGGCGGCCAAGCCGCACACGGATCGCCGGATTCACCACGTCGAGAGAACGAGCCAAGCCGCGAGCGGTCGGGGCGGAACCACTCTCGCCCGACTGCCCTGTTACGGTCGACCAGTATAGCCGGTTCAACCGGCCGTCGGCAGCCGAAGCGTCCCACGGCGAGACGCCTCACCAATGGCGCCGCTAGGCCGCCGCCGCCGGGGACGCGGCCAGAGAACGATCCTTCACGTCGGCCATCGGCCATACACGCAGCGTGTCGGCCCCCTTCGGATCGCTCTCGCAGGACAGCACGACGGTCCCCGGGTGACACATACGGGGCAGGTAGAACCACACGCCGGTGGCCGACCGGGAGTCCATGTCTCGCGGCAAGAGAATGAGGTCGGAGTCCGGCAGATGGTTGGCCATGGCGGCCATCGTAGCCTCGGGCTCGCCCGGCGTCAGACGCACCTTGGCGCCCAACCCCGCGAGCAAGCGGTGGGTCGCCAACAGCGAAAGCGGCTCCTCGCCGGCCTCGCGCTGCTCAAACGCGTCGAACCCGCTATAGGTCACTCCGTCGTCTCGTCGGGCCAGCTCGCTCAGCAGCCGCACGGTGCGCTCGGGCGACTCGATCCCGACCTCAACGATCCGCCGCACACACGCCTTACGTGCCAGCTTAACCAACTCGCGATCGGAGCTGGGCTTCGAGAACAACGCGTCTCGCGCGTATTTCAGTAAGGCGCCGACCGCCATCGCCCCACCCGATTCCCTGCAGGAGACCAGCCGCTTCCTACGGCCGCCCCGTAGTCATCGACCGAAGACGACCCGATCGTGCAGGCGTCATCGCATAGGAACGCCGGAACCGCCGCCGGGGTTGGCAAGCTTCGCGGGTGCGAACGTTCGCGAGAAGCGGGAGAGCTACGGCGTCGCTGCGTCGTCGTCATCGGCGTTAGCGATCGCTACCGGCACCGCCACCGCCGTGCCGACCGCCGCCGCGACGAACACCGGGTTCGCCATGAGCGCTTTGCTGCGAGCGACGAACCCCTCCACAAATGGCCCGGGCCGCCGCTGACCGCGAACGTTCGCACCCGCGAAGCTTGCCAACCCCGGCGGCGGTTC
>JBCBPC010000009.1:0-136930 GCA_039820945.1 Planctomycetota bacterium | reverse complement strand
CCTCCGTGCTGCGTGGCGGTGGACTGCCGATTCTGCGGGTTTCAACACCGCGTGCAACCGTGCACGTCGAAGTTAGCAGCCCCGCCGGCCGCCGACACGGCGTCTCGACACTTTGCGACGGCGGTTACCGAGAGCGCGGGCTACGCCACGGCGTCGAGCGCTTCGAGGATCGTATCGACCGATTCGTCGTGGGCGCCGTGGCCCATGATGCCGATCCGCCAGCACACGCCGGCGAGCTTGCCGAGGCCCGCGCCGATCTCGAGGTCGTGCTCCATGAGTAACCGCTTGCGGACCGCCGCCTCGTCCTCGATGTGGTCGGGGATCTTCACGAGGTTCAGCATCGGCAGCGAGTTGTTGGGGTCCGACGCGTACTCGAAGCCGCGTTGCTCGAGGCCCGCCTTGAGGCGCTCGTGCACCGCTTGGTGCCGCTCCCAGCGGGCTTCGAGGCCCTCCTCCAGCACGAGCCGCAACGCCTCGTGCAACGCGAAGTTCATGTTCACCGGCGCCGTATGGTGGTACGCCCGGCTGCCGCCCCAGTAGTTGCCCACCAGATCGAGATCCAGGTACCAAGAGTTGCACGGCGCTGTGCGGTTGTTTGCCTTGTGCATAGCACGCTCGGACAGCGTCACCGGCGCGAGGCCGGGCGGGCACGAAAGGCACTTTTGGGTGCCGCTGTACGCGGCGTCGATCCCCCAGGCGTCGATCTCGACCGGTACGCCGGACAGCGACGTCACGCAGTCCATCACCAGCAGGCCGCCGTGCTTGTGGGTCGCCTCGGCCAGTCGGTCGAAGGGCTGGCACGCGCCGGTGGACGTCTCCGCGTGGACGAACGCCACAAGGGTCGGCTTGTGCTCTTCGATGGCGGCCAGGATCTCGTCCGTATCGAACACCTGCCCCCACTCCGCGTGCAGGTTGTGCACCACTCCGCCCGCGCGGCGGGCCTTGTCCGAGAGGCGTCCGCCGAACACGCCGTTGATGCCAATCAGGCACGTGTCGCCCGGCTCCACGAGGTTGTCCATCAGCATCTCGGCGCCCGCCGAGCCGGTGCCGCTGCACGCGAGCGTCATCGGGTTCTCTGTGCGAAACACCCGTTGCAGCATCTCGCGGACCTCGTTCATCACCCGGATGAACTCGGGGTCCATGTGCCCGATGCACGGCTTGGCGAGCGCTTCCAGCACCGACGGCGCGACGGGCGAGGGACCGGGGCCGTGGAGGCGGCGGGTGGGGATCGTGAGCATGCGTTCTTTCGTTCGGCTTGAGTCTTGCGTTTCCAACCGCACAGTTTGGCCGATTCAAACGCGAACGCTAGGGCAGCGGTGCGTTCGGCGCCCGCTAGCTGCCCCGGTACGTGGAATACCCGAACGGCGAAATCAGCAGCGGGACGTGGTAATGCGCGCCCGCGTCCGCGACGCGGAAGGTGACTTCCACGCTCGGGTAGAACGACTCCCGCCCGTCTTGGGCGAAGTAGGCGGCGGTGTCGAACCGCAGGCGGTAGACGCCCGGCTCGATGGCGATCCCCTCGGTCAGGCCGACGATGCGGCCGTCCGTGTCGGTCTTCCCTTCGGCGACGGGCGTGGCCGCGCCGGCGGCTTCGATCCGCAACAGAGCCACCGGCACGGCCGTCGCCGGGTTGCCGAGGCTGGTGTCGAGAATGTGCGTCGTGATGCTGCTCATGGTTTCTCCTCGGGGGCGCCGGCGGCGATGAGCTTTTGCACGCGGAGCTGGGTGATCTTGCGTTGCTCGGCGGCGGCGACGGGCAGCTCGGCTTCCACGCTATTGCTCAGCCGCGCCTCGAGCAGACCGAGCATCTCCGCGGCCGACTTGCCCGTGGCGCACACGATGAAGATATAGCCGAACCGGGCGAGGTACGCCTCGTTGCCGTCCGCCAGGCGTTGGAGCGTCTGCTCGTCGCTGGCGGCGGCGCCCGCTTGCTCTCCGGACGACCACGTGTCGTTGCCCGCGAACTTCATGCGGAGCGAATCCAGATCGCCGATCCTTGGGTGACACGCGAACGCGTCGAGCCACGCGTCGGGCGGCAGGGCGTCGAAGGCGTGGTCGGCAACGTGCGCGACGGCTGCGTCGTCGGCAAACGGGCGGGCGTCGACCATCCGTGTTATCCACGCTTCGGCGCCGCACAGTCGGCGGAACTGGTCGGCGGCTTCGGCGGGTTCCAGCGCGTTGAGCCACGCCGCGACGTGATCGTTCACAACGCCACCCCCCGACCCTGGGTCGCCGGCTGGCCACGCAGGTAGGTCTTAACGACCCGGCCACGCAGCTCCCGGCCGTCATACGGCGTGAGCTTGTGCCGCTGTTGGAGCGCTTCGCCGCGGACCATGAACGGCTCGTCCGGCCGAAATACCACGAGGTTCGCGGGGCGGCCGACGGCGATTCCTGCGTCGACGCCCACAAGCTTCGCCGGGCGATGCGAGAGCCAGTCGACGACTTCGCCGAGCGAGTGGCCCCGCTGCGAAGCCTCGGTCCACACCGCCGGCAGTGTCAGCTCGAGCGAGCTGATCCCGCCCCACGCCTCGTCGAAACGGCCCGAGTCGAGCCGTTTCAGTGCCGGCGGGCACGGCGAGTGGTCCGTGGCGAGGAAGTCGATCACGCCGTCCGCCAGCCCGCCCCAGAGGCCTTCTCGGTTGGCGGCGTCGCGGATCGGCGGCGCGCACTTGAACGGCGTCGCCCCGTCGGCGATCTCGTCGGCAGCGAACGTCAGGTAGTGCGGGCAGGTCTCGACCGTCAGCGGCAGTCCTTCCGCGCGCGCTTCACGCAGCATCGGCAGGCTGCCGGCGTCGGCCAGATGGACCACGTGCGTGCGGCAGCCGGTCTCACGGCAGAGCGAGATCAGCATCGCGATGGCGTTGCGTTCGAACTCCGTCGGCCGCGACGCCAGGTAGTCCGCGTAACGCCGTGGGTTCTCCATCGGTGGAACGCTGTGCGTCAGCTCGGCGTGCGC
Source organism: Planctomycetota bacterium (assembly GCA_039820945.1). Classification (GTDB taxonomy): domain Bacteria; phylum Planctomycetota; class Planctomycetia; order Pirellulales; family Lacipirellulaceae; genus Botrimarina. The sequence continues at coordinate 133,974 of JBCBPC010000009.1, read as the reverse complement.
TAGCAGCGGCACGTTGCGGTCCGCCAGCAGCCGCATCGCGGCGCGGAGGTCGCTCTCGGTTGCCGCGGGAAACTCGTCGATCCCGCTGTGGCACAGAAACGCTTTGACCCCCACCGCTCCCGCGTCGAGCAGCGCCGGCAGCTCTCCCGCGTTGCCGGGCACCAGCCCCGCATGGAACGCGACATCCACCGACAGCTTGCCGGCCGCCGCCTCACGCTTTGTCTTGAGGGCTTCGGCCGTGGTTGTCACGGGCGAGCTGTTCAGCGGCATGTCGACCAGCGTGGTGACGCCGCCCGCAGCGGCGGCCGCCGTGCCGGTCTCGAAGCCTTCCCAGTCGGTCCGCCCCGGATCGTTCAGATGGACGTGCGGATCGACGAGCCCCGGCAGTAATGCCGCGTCGCCAAGGTCTTGCCCCGCTTCGGTCGTGTACGGCTCGATCGCCGCGATCTTGTCGCCGTCGATCCGCAGCGTTGCTTCGATAACGCCTTCGGGCGTGACGACGCGACGGCTGCTGAGCGTGAGCATCAACGGTGCGGCGGCGAGGGACCGGCGGGCGATGGGGGTGGTTGGCTAGCGACGGGCGAGTGGCGTTGCCTGCCTTCGGCGATATGGTGGAAGGCGACAACAAGCTACCAACCCACGCCGGAGAAGCCATGGCCGCCCGCCTCGCCGAGAACTCGTACGGAAAGCACCAGGTTCGTTTCAGCAAGGTGCGCCGACCGCGGCAAGCGGCCCCGAAGGACGAGCGGCACGAGCTCGTGGAGGTCTGTGTCGACGTTGAGCTGACGGGCGACTTCGCCGCCGCCTACACGGACGGCGACAACCGCTCGGTGGTCGCCACGGACACGTGCAAGAACACGGTCTACGTGGTGGCGAAGGACGATCCGCTCGACTCGATCGAGTCGTACGGCGTCGCGCTCGCCACACACTTCATCGATCGGTACGAGCACGTCTCGGAATGCGCGGTGAGCTTGCGCGAGACGGTCTGGGACCGGCTCAACGATTGCCCGCACGGCTTCGCCGCCCGCGACCGAGCGACCCCGACCGCGACGGTGCACGCCAAGCGGGGCTCGGCGCCCGTGGTGCACGCCGGCGTGGCGGACCTCGTCATCGCCAAGACCACCGAGAGCGGATTCGTTGACTTCCACCGGGACGAGTTCCGCACGCTGGCCGACACGGACGATCGCATCCTGGCGACGCAGATGACGGCCGAGTGGCGGTACGCCGAGCCGACGGTCGACTACCCAGCGGCTCGCGCGGCAGTCGTCGAGGCGTTGCTCGCCCGGTTCCTCGATCACTACAGCCGTAGCGTGCAGGAGACGCTCTACTTCATGGGCGACGCCGCGTTGGCGGCGTGCGTGCAGGCGGCCGCCATCGAGCTGACGATGCCCAACAAGCACCATCTGCTGGCGAACCTGGGGCCGTTCGATCGCGAGAACGACAACGAGGTGTTCGTCGTCACCGACGAGCCGTTCGGCTACATCAACGCTAAGGTGACCCGCTAGCTGGCCAGTCAGCTCGTCAGTCGGCTAGCCGCTCAGCTCGGCGAGCGTCAACGCGAGCGTCTGCACGCCGGCCCCGAGCGCCTCGGGCGAGGCGTACTCGTCCGGGCGGTGCGAGACGCCGTCGCGACACGGGATGAAGATCATCCCGGTGGGCGCCACCCGGGCCATGAACAGCGAGTCGTGGTAAGCGCGGCTCACCATCCGTTGATGGGCGACGCCCACGGTGTCCGCCGCTTGTTCGATCGCGGCGGTGATCCGCTGGTCGGCCGTTGCCGGCGGATCGGCGTTGCCGATGGTGTGCGAGACAGAAACGCCCCGCTCGCTAGCGATCTCGCTGAAGGCCGCGAGCACTGCGGCGAGCACCTCGTTGCAATTGGGGCCGTTGATATCGCGTAGGTCGAGCGAGAACACAACGCGGCTGGGGATCGAGTTGGCCGCCCCCGGATGCACGTCCAGCCGGCCGACCGTCGCCACGAGGTCGGGGCTGACGCTTGCCCGGGCAAGCCGCTCGATGGCGCCAATCATCTCCACCGCGGCCGCGAGGGCGTCTCGCCGGCAGGGCATAAGCACGGCGCCCGCGTGGCCCCCCTCGCCGAGGACCGTGAACTCGGCCTGCGCGGGCGCCGCGATCGCCGTCACGACGCCGATCGGCACGCCATTCTGTTCGAGTTCGGGGCCTTGTTCGATGTGCAGCTCGACGAACGCGTCGTAGTGCGCTTCCGCCAGACGCACGTCGTCGAGCGAGCCGACGAATCCGGCGGCCAGTCGGACGTCGTCGAAGCCGGTTTCGGTGTCGTCTGTCAGCTCTGTGAGCTGGTCCACGGAAAGAGCGCCGCTCATCACCCGGCTGCCGACGCAGCCGATGCCAAACCGGGTCGGCTCTTCGCTGGTGAACATGACGACCTCAATCGCACGCCGCGGCCGGTACCCGTGCCGCTTGAGGGCGCGGACGGCTTCGAGCGCCCCCAGCACGCCGACCGTGCCGTCGTAGAGTCCTGCGTGCGGGATCGCGTCGCAGTGCGAGCCGGAGCCCACGGCCGCGGTGTCCGGCTCGGCGCCCTCCCAGCGGGCGAAAGTGTTGCCCATCGGGTCGACGCGGACGGACAAACCCGCCTCTTCGTAGAGCGACCGCAGGTAGTCGCGGGCCCGCAGATCGGTCTCGGTGAACACCACCCGAGTGACCGCCGGCGGAGGCTCCGGGCAGTCGCTGATCGCCGCCAGGGCTTGGAGTTCTTCGACGAGCCGATCGACGTCGGCTTGCGGAGCGGATTCACTCAAGGGCGTGCGTGCTCGTTGCGTCAGAGACCGGCCGAGAGCGGATCGCGGTTGACGTCTTTGTAGTAGACGTACGCGGCGGGCTCCTTGCCCATCGCCACAAACCATTGGGGGCAGTAGGAGGCCATCCAGATCGTGTCGCCCGCCTGGACCGGGTACCAGCTCTCGCCGAGCCGATAGACCCCCTGCCCTTGCTTCATGTAGAGGCCGTGCTCCATGACGTGCGTCTCGACCAACGGCAACGCGGCGCCCGACTGGAACGTGAATACGTTGACCGCCATGTCGAACGGCAGGTCGGTGGGCAGCAGCGTGGCGAGCACGGCGTCGGGGTCGCCGAGGAACGGCTCCGCCGGGGCGTCGGCCAACGTGCCGACCATGCGTTCCGGCGCCGCGGCGCCGGCCAGCGGGACGTAGGGCTTCTCGAACACCAAGAGCTCGGCGCCCTCGGGCGCCACGAGTTCATGGGGCTGGTTCGCCGGCAGGTAGGCAAACGTGTCGGCAGGAAGCGGCGTGCCGTCGATGGCCGCCTCGCCGCTGAGGACGTACACGAGCCGTTGCACGCCTTCCGGGGCGCCGCCCGAGCGGCAGCCTTCGTGACCGTGAACGAGGTACTGCGTGAACCGCGGGCCACGCATCGCCGGGCTGATGAGCACGACGCCTTCGCCGCCGTACCAGCTGGGCGGCAGGCCGGGCACGTGCCCGTCCGGCGCGATCATCGCATGGTTCCACGCCACAGCGGTGCGTGTTTCGCCAAATAGTTGGCTCATCGAGACGCCTCCGCGGGTTGCACACCGGCGGCGTCGGCGGCGACGCGCACCACGAGGTCGCGCAGCACGCGGATCGCCACGGCGACGTCCGCTTCTTCAACCCGCTCGTCGGGATGGTGGCTCACTCCGCCCGGGTGCCGGACGAACAACATCGCGCTGGGGAACCGCTTGGCCATGACGACGGCGTCGTGCCCTGCGCCGCTCGACAGCCGCAGGGGCTCACCGCCGCATCGCGTGATCGATTCGGCGAGCCGGTCCGTGATCGCCCGATCGACCCGCACCGCCGGCTGAGCAGTGTTCTCGAGCACGCGGAACCGGCATCCGTCGGCCTCGGCAAGGCTCTGGCCCGCTCCGACGAGCCGCGTGACCGCGGTGTTGCGGTCGGTGTCGCACGGGTGGCGGACGTCGAGTGACAGCTCGACCCGTTCGGGGATCACGTTGGGCGCATTGGGCGTGATCTCCATCCGTCCCGCGGTGGCGTGCAGCCCTTCGCAAGACTCGGCCGTGTCTCGCACGGCGACCACGAACCGTGACGCCGTTAGCAAGGCGTCGCGGCGGCCGGCCATCGGCGTGGTGCCGGCGTGGCCCGACTCGCCGAGGAACTCGATCCGCAGGCGGCTCTGCCCGACGATGCCCGAGACCACACCCACCGGCGAGTCGGCCCGTTCCAAGACGGGGCCCTGCTCCAGGTGTGGTTCGACGTAGCCGATGACTTGTTCGGGGTCGTACGCCGCGTCTTCCAGCCGAGCCGGATCGCAGCCGAACGTGCGCAACGCGTCGCGGAGGCTGCCGTCCTTATCGTCTCGGCGGTCGAGCCATTCGGGCGCGAAGCAACCCGCCACGGCGCTGCTGCCGAGGTACGGCTTGCTGAACCGGACGCCCTCTTCTTCGCTAAAGGCGAGAACGTCCAGGCCGATCGGCAGGGGCTGCGAGCCAAGCGACTCGGCCACGGCCACGCCGATCAGCACGCCCAGCACCCCGTCGTAGCGGCCAGCGCCCGGCACCGTGTCGATGTGCGAGCCGACCAGAAGCCTTTGGTCGCCGGCGCCGGGATCGCGCCGCCCGATGAGGTTTCCGGCGTGGTCACGCGTGACCGAGAGGCCGGCGTCGCGCATCCAGCCGCCGAGGCGGTGTTGAGCCGAGCGCATCGCCTCGGTCATGAAGCGGCGGGTGATCCGGCCCGGTTCCTCAGTGCACTCCGCGAGTTCGTCGCACCGCCGCATGACACGCTGGGCGAGCGCTTCGTTCGTAAGGGCAGGAATGTGAGGGGCAGACAACGGAGGCAGGCGAGGGGGCGAGATTGACCGCCCTCTGCGTCGGACCTAAGCTGGCCGAGGGCGGATGGCGTGGTGGGATTCTAACCGGAGGTACGGTTAGCTCCACCAAGCATACTCACAATCCTTCCGCCACGAGAGTGCAGCCGCGATGCGGGACGAGCTCGTCTTCTACGTCAACGGCGAGCGGCATGCCGTTCGCGGCCGTGCCGCGGGCGCCACTCTGAGCGACTACCTCCGAGACGGTAGTCTGCATGACAGTGGTCTGGGAAATGGGGGCCTGCGTGAAGGTTGCGGGATGGACGGCGGCTGCGGCGCCTCGCTGACCGGAACGAAGATCGCATGCGCCGAGGGTGACTGCGGCGCCTGCACCGTGTTGGTAGGCGAGCCGATCGACGGTCGCCTGAGCTATCGGTCGATCGACGCGTGCATCGCCTTCGTCTACCAGATGGACGGCCGCCACGTGGTGACGGTCGAGGGGCTGGCCGACTCGGGCTCGCTAACGCCCGTCCAGACGGCCATGGTCGACTGCCACGGCAGCCAGTGCGGCTTCTGCACGCCCGGCTTTGTGATGGCGATGCACGGCGCGCTCGAGGAGCATGGCGCCACGGTCGACGAAGAAACGTGGCGCGTGGAGCTCTCCGGCAACCTGTGCCGCTGCACGGGCTATCGTCAGATTTTGGACGCCGCCGCCCAGTGCGCGGCGGCCGGCTACGGCGGCATGTGTTCGCGATACGACGAGGCGCCGATCGTTGACGACCTGATGTCGCTCGACCGCTCGGTCCGCGTGAACGCGCGGGCTTCGCACGAGTCCAACGGCCACACGCCCACCGGGGCGGATGTCTTTTTGCCTTCGACGCTCGACGAGTTGCTAGCGGCCCGCGCCGAGCGGCCCGAGGCCAAACTCGTCGCTGGCGCCACCGACGTTGGCGTGCAGCACAACCACGGCAAGATCAACCCCACGGCGGTGATCCTCACGGCGCGGGTGCCCGAGCTTCAGCGGCTAGAGGTAATCGACGGCGAGTTGGTGATCGGCGCCGCGGTCGACTGGTCGCGCATCGAGCGCTTCTCGGAGAGCGAGCTGCCCGAGTACCACCAGATTCTTACCCGGTTCGGCAGCCCCCAGGTGCGCCACACGGGGACGCTGGTGGGCAACTTGGCGAACGCCTCACCCATCGCCGACTCTCTGCCGTTCCACTACGTGGCCGAATCGACGATCGAGCTCGCCAGCGTCACCGGGCGCCGCGAGGCGCCGATCGAGTCTTTCTACCAAGGTTACAAGCAGCTCGATCTGCGGCCGGACGAGATCATCGCCGCCGTGCGGACGCCGCTGCCCGACGCGGGCGTGTACCACAAGCTGTACAAGGTCTCGAAGCGTCGCGACATGGATATCAGCACCGTGACGCTCGGCTTGTGGCTGCGGATCGATTCCGACGACACCGTCACCGATGCCCGGTTGGCCGCCGGGGGCGTGGGGCCGACGGTCGTTCGTCTGCCCGCGGCGGAGGGCGCATTGCTTGGTGTCGGTTTCTCGCTCGCGGCCATGGAAGCGGCCGGGCGTGAGGCGGCCGACGCCATCACGCCCATCACCGACGTCCGCGGCAGCGACGCGTACCGCCGAAATGTCATCGAGAACCTGTTCTCCAAGGCATGGCACGACCGGCAGGTCGATCCGGCGGCGTCTGTTGTCACTTAGCCAATCATCAACCGACGGCCATCAACCGGCCGCCGCACTTGCGATGCCCAAGTCCATCGGCAAACCGCTTCCGCACGAGTCCGCTCGTGGGCACGTGTCTGGCGCGGCGCGGTATGTCGACGACATCGCCCCCCAAGCCGGTGAGCTGTGCGTTGAGTTCGTGGGATCCCCCGTCGCCGCCGGACGGATCGAGGCGATCGAACTGGACGCGGCCCGCGCCGTGCCAGGCGTTGTGTGCGTGCTGACGGCCGATGATCTAGGCGGCCCGAATCACTTCGGGCCAATCATCCCCGACGAGCCGTTCCTGGCGGAGTCGGAGGTCGCTTACGTCGGGCAGCCAATGGTCGTGATCGGCGCCCAAAACAAGGCGGCCGCTCGCCGCGCCCGAGAGGCGGTCCAGCTCAAGATCGAGCCGACCGAGCCGGTGCTATCGATCAACGACGCCATCCGAGGCGACACGTACATCGGTCCGCCGCGGCACATGGCGAGCCCGGCGGCCGAAGACGACGAGGCGTTCGAGGGGGCGTTCGAGGCGGCGTTCCGCGACGCGCCGCATCGCTTGTCGGGGCGGTTCGAGTCGGGCGGGCAGGAGCAGTTCTACTTCGAGACCCAGGCGGCGATCGCCACGCCGGCGGAGGGCGGCGACGTGCGCGTGCTGTCGTCCACGCAAAACCCGACGGAGACTCAGGCCGTCGTCGCCGAGGCGCTCGGCCTCGGCATGCATCAGGTCGTGTGCGAATGCCACCGCATGGGCGGCGGCTTCGGCGGCAAGGAAACCCAGTCGGCCATCCCCGCCGTGATGGCTGCCCTGGTTGCTCAGAAGACGGGCCGGCCCGCGCGGGTTGTGCTCGATCGGGCTGACGACATGCGTGTCACCGGCAAGCGGCACGCCTACCAGACCGACTACCGTGTGGCGTTCGACGAGCGTGGCCGTCTGCTCGCGGCCGAGTTCGATTTCTTCTCGAACGGTGGCGCCTTCGCGGACCTTTCGACCTCGGTGATGGAGCGCACCATGCTCCACGCGGAGAACGCCTACCACGTGCCGATGATGCGGGTCACCGGCCGAGTGTGCCGCACGAACCTGCCGCCCAACACGGCGTTCCGCGGCTTCGGCGGCCCGCAGGGGATCGCCGTCATTGAGAGCTGCGTGCAAGAGATCGCCCGGGTCGTCGGGCGCGACGCGCTCGACGTCCGGCGAGACAACCTGTACCTGGATGGCGACGCCCAGCGGAGCGTTACGCAGTACGGCCAAGTGGTCCGAGACCACGTGCTGCCGGAGATCTTCGACCGACTGGCGGAGACGTCCGACTACCAGAGCCGGATGCGTGAGACGCACGCGTTCAACGCGGCGTCGCAGACCCACGTTCGCGGGTTGGCCATCTCGGCGATCAAGTTCGGCATTTCGTTCACCACGAAGTTCCTGAACCAAGCGAACGCGTTGGTCAACGTCTACACCGACGGCACCGTGCAGGTGAGCACTGGCGGCACGGAGATGGGCCAGGGCCTGTACACCAAGATCCGCCAGCTGGTCGCCGAGGAGTTCGGCCTCCCGCCCGAGCGGGTGCGGGTGATGGCCACGTCGACCGAGAAGAACAACAACACGTCGCCCACCGCCGCGAGCGCGGGCACCGACCTCAACGGCGCCGCTGCCGTGAACGCCTGCCGCGAGATCCTCGGGCGGATGCGTGTCTACGCGGCCGAGCTGTTCGCCGACGCCGAGCGTGGGCTCGTCGCCGCGCCGGAGCACATCCGCATCGAGGGTGCGCAGGTCTACGACGACCGCGATGCCAACCGACGGATCGACTTCGGCGAGTTCTGCGCGATGGCGCGGCGAGAGCGGGTCGACCTGGGCGCCCGCGGCTTCTTCGCCACGCCGGGCGTCGATTACAACCGTGACACCGGCCGGGGCAACCCGTTCTTCTACTACACCACCGGCGCCGCGGTGGCGGGCGTGACGATCGATCGGTTCACCGGCGAGCTGGTCGTCGATCGGGCCGACCTGCTGATGGACATCGGCCGGTCGCTGAACCCGGGCGTCGACCGCGGGCAAGTGATCGGCGGGTTCGTCCAGGGCGTCGGCTGGGTCACGGACGAGGAACTCCGGTACGACGACGCGGGCCATCTCCTCTCGACGGGGCCGACCACGTACAAGATCCCCAACGTCACCGACCTACCGCGGGAGCTTAACGTCGACTTCATCGACAACCCGAAGCACACCAAGAACGTCCGCCTGAGCAAGGCGGTCGGCGAGCCGCCGCTGATGCTCGGCGTGGCGGCGTGGATGGCGGCCAAACACGCACTCTCGTTCGTCGGGGACGGCAAGACCCTTGGCCTCCGCATTCCCGCCACGAGCGAGGAACTCCTGATGCGGATGACTCAGCAACGCTCAGCTCCCGTCGGCGAGCCGGTCGCGTAGCCTAACCGCCGGTCAGCCGATCGGCCTGACCACGCCGCCGAGCCTCGTCGCCCTCTTTGCCATGATCGAACTGGCCCGCCGAACCACCGAGCTGATCAACGCGGGCGTCTCGCTAGTCGCGGTGACCGTCGTCGAGACGTCTGGCTCCACGCCGACACGCGTCGGGTCCAAGATGCTCGTCACGCCGCAGGGGCTCGAGGCCGGCACCGTCGGCGGCGGCCGGGTCGAAGCGAAGGCGATCGAGCACGCCCGGGCGATGCTCAACGCACGCTCCGCCGCCGAGACGCTGCGTTGGCGCCTGAAGGCCGACGTCGGCATGACCTGCGGCGGCGCGGTCACGCTGTTCTTCGAGCCGCTCGGCGTGAGCGACTGGCCGATTGTGGTGTTCGGCGCCGGGCACGTCACGCAGGCGTTGGCCCCGGTGCTCGGCGGTTTGCCCTGCCAGCTGACGTGCGTCGATCCGCGTCGCGAGTGGCTCGCCCGGTTGCCCACCGGTGTCCGCACCAAGTGCTGTGAGGAGGCCGCGGCCGAGGTATCCACTCTGCCATCAGACGCCTTCGTGCTTTGCATGACCCGTGGCCACGCGACCGACCTGCCGATACTTCAAGAGATTTCCCGCCTCGGCTTGGTCTTTCCGTTCCTCGGAGTGATCGGCAGCACCGCCAAGGCCGCCGTGCTTCGCAAGGTGCTTGGGGAGTCAACATCCGACGGCGGGCAGTTGGAGTTCCATTGCCCGGTCGGATTGCCGATCGGCTCGAATCATCCGGGCGAGATCGCGGTGAGCATCGCCGCGCAGCTGATCGCGGTCCGCGACGAGCTACGAGCGCCCGCGGACGCCGCCGTGGTAGGGGAAGGGTGAGCCGTGTCGCCTGCGGTTGGTCCAGGGTGGTCGCCACCGCCAGCCCCCGAGCCGACGCCGCACTCCGGCCGACAGACAGCACTACGGCGCGTCGATTCGGTCGAGCGTCAGCAACCAGACTTCCGGGCCTCCCCGACGGCCGTCTTCCACGGAGACCGTTAGGTCTTGTTCGCCCCGCTCGAGCGGAATCGTTCCCAACGCGATCGGCTGGAAGTCTTTCACCACGCCTTCTTGCCGCGGAGCCCGATCGCCCGCATTCGTCTGGGTCTTCGGCGCCGGCGACGTGCGGCTGACATTCGAAGTTGGCTCAGGAGACTCGGGGTATCGTCCGGTGGAAGCCACGTATCGCTCGCCTCCGGTCAGGATGAACGACTACGGCTACCTTCGGCCTCAGTTGATCGAAGCGAATGGCGGCGCCGCGATGACCCAGGTCTTTCGACTGCGCTGGCCGGAAGCCGCCACCAAGGCGGTGGATCTCTCGCGGATCGAACTGCGTTTCCACCGGCTGGAAGACTTAGCGAGTCGTGGTCCCTAACCGCGCGGCGAGGCGGGGGCGCGATGGAGCCGGGGCGAGGGGTCGTCTACGATAAGGCGACGTCGCCCGCGTAGCTCAGGGGATAGAGCACGGCTTTCCTAAAGCTGGTGTCGCAGGTTCGAATCCTGCCGTGGGCGCTCCGTCGGCGGCGACCGAACAGGCCGCGACGGCCTGCCGGTACACGGCGCCCGCGGATTGCGTGACGCCGGGCGTAGGGGTTATCCGGGCCACCTCGACCGGCTAGCTCGGCCGCCCCGGCACGAACGGCGCTTCCCTCAAGGTTGCACGTACCCGCACTTCTTTGCGGTAATCCGGGCGGATGCGTACACTAGACACCAAATATGCCCTCCTCGAGTGGCCTGTTCCGCTAACTCGTCCCCAACCCGACCACTCGGCGCCATCGGCGTCGTGGTCCGGTCTCGGTGCGCGTACGGGGCGGCCGCGCGACCGGGGTAGCGAGCTCGCGCGATCGTCGCGTCACCGGATGTTGCCCACAACCGTCGTTCGCGACACGCTTGGGAGCGACGACCGGCCAGTGACGAGGCCCAGCGCGGTCTCAACGAAGCACTTACTACCGGACAACCAGCAGCTCGCCGCCCTCGTATTGCGTCTTTCGCGAAGCCTGGCACGGAACCTCTGCCAGAGCTAACGACGGTCGCTGCGAGTCGAGCGGTCAGGAAGCCCCCTTGATGTCGAACCAGCCGCAGCGGCGCGGGTCTCGTAGGCGAACCAGCAAAAAAGTCGCGCGGCGAAGGCGCCGACGCGATCACGCGAAACGGCGCCAGGGCGAAACGCTCGAGCCGCGGCTGTTGCTCGCCACCGACGTCACCGGCACGCTGACCGAAGACGTCACGTGGTCCGGCACCATTCGCGTGACCGGCGCCGGGGTGACGGTTCCCGACGGCGTGACGGTGACCATCGATCCGGGAACGGTCATCAAGGCCGACACCGGGGCGTTGATCAACGCGGTCGGTGTGATCGACGCGGCCGGAACGCCGACGCAGCCGATCGTCTTCACGTCGGTCAGCGACGATACGGTCGGCGAAGACCTCACCCCCGGCGTCGCGACGACGGCGGCCCCCGGCGCCTGGGAGACGCTCATCCTTGGCGACGGCGCGTCGCGGCTGACCAACGCGGAGGTCCGCTTCGCGGGCAACGTGTTCGCGCCCGGCGTCGGCAGTGGGCTGACGGACGCCATCCGCGTCGGCGGCGACTCGACGCTCGTCGATGTCGACATCGTCGACTCGCAGCACAACGGCGTGAGCGTCATCAGCGGCGCGCCCACGCTCGACCGCGTTAGCGCAGATGGCTCCGGCGGTGGACGGGCGTTCTTCGTGGGGCTCGCCGCCGACCCGACGCTGAGCGAACTGTCGGCCACGGACCACACAACGAACGCGGTGACGCTCGACACCAGGGGGCAGACACTCACTGAGGACCGCACGTGGGACTTCGGCGGGTTGCCGGCTCATTTCACCGGGGACCTGGTGATCGGCGCCTCGGCGACCGTGACCGCTGTGCCCGGCACGGTCGTGAAGATGCCAAACGGCGCGTTCCTCGTCGCCGACGGCACGCTCACCGCCGTCGGGACCGAGGCCGAGCCGATCGTGTTCACGACGATCTCGGACGACACGGCGGGCGGCGACTCGAACAACGACGCGGACACGACAACACCCGTCGGTGGTTCATGGGAAGCGATCTACGTGGACAGCGGCACGAGTCGGTTCGAGCACGTCGAGATCCGATACGCCGGCAATCGCTTCTCGCCGGGCACTGGGAGTGGCCGCACCGCCGCCGTGCACGTGCGTGACGAAGCGGACCCCACGCTGCGTGACGTGGTGATCGCCGACGCGGAGAACGGCGGCCTGTATGTCGACGCTGGCGACCCCTTGCTGGAGCGTGTTCGGGTTAAGGACTCAGGCGGCGAAGCATTCTTCGTCGAGCTCGCGGCCGACCCGACGTTTATCGACGTCACGGCGATCGGCAACGGAGCAAACCGCGTGGGCCTGCGTGGCGGCACGCTGACCGAGGATCGCGACTACGACTTCAACGGTTTGCCGGTCCACCTGACGACGGACCTGACGATCGCGGACGGCACGAGCGTGTCGATCGTCGCCGGCAGCGTGTTCAAGTTCCCCGCCGGAGCGTTCCTGGTTCTCGCTGGCGAGCTCGACGCCGTCGGCACGCTGACCGAGCCGATCGTGTTCACGTCGATCAACGACGACACGGTCGGCGGCGACTCGGACGGAGACGGCGACGCAACGCCGCCCGTGCCGGGGGCGTGGGAAGCGATCTACGTCGACAACGGCAATGTGCTGCTGGAGCGTGTCGAGGTCCGCTACTCCGGCAATCGCTTCTCGCCAGGAAACGCAAGCGGCCGTGGGGCCGCGCTGCGTCTGCGCACCGACGCGGCGCCAACGCTGCGAGATGTCGCGGTCGTCGACGCGGAGAATACTGGTGTCTACGTGGGCGACGGCACGCCGCTTCTCGACGGTGTGAGGGTGCAGCGCGCGGGGGCCGAGGCGTTCTTCCTCGAGCTGATCGCCGATCCGACGCTGCAAGACATCACGGCGATCGACAACGCCGCGGACCGGATCACGCTCGTCGGCGGCACGCTCAACGAAGACCGCGACTACGACTTCGGCGGCCTGCCCGTCCACTTGACCAACGACCTGGCGATTAGCGCGGCGGCGAGCGTGTCGATCGCCGCGGGCAGCGTGCTGAAGTTTCCGACCGGTCGATTCTTGAACATCGACGGCGAGCTCACCGCGGTGGGCACGCTTACCGACCCGATCGTGTTCACGTCGATCGCCGACGACGCCGCCGGCGGCGACTCGAACGGCGACGCCGCCGCGACCGCACCGCAACCCGGCGACTGGGAGTCGGTCTACGTCGACAACGGCGCTGTGCTGCTGGAGCACGTCGAGGTCCGCTACGCGGGCAACGCGTTCACGCCGGGCAACGGAAGCGGACGCCGGGCCGCGATCGATCTGATATCAGACGCCGCGCCCGTGCTGCGGAGCGTGCGGGTGATCGACGCCGAAAACAACGGCGTGTACGTCGCTGCGGGATCACCCCGCCTCGAGGGGCTGACGGTCGAACGGGCGGGCGGCGACGCGTTGTACGTCGAGCTGATCGCCGATCCCGTGTACGCCGACATCGCCGCCCGTGACAACCGCCGAAACCGCATCGTGTGGGACACGGCGGGCACGCTGACAAGCGATCGCACCTGGGATGTCGGCTCGCTGCCGATCGAGTTGACCACCAACATCACGCTTGGCGCAGACGCGACGCTGACGCTTGACGCCGGCACCGTGATCAAACTCCCAACCGGAGCGTTTATCGCCGGCGGTGGGACGTTGCTGGCTCAAGGGACGGCCGAGCAGCCGGTGGTGTTCACGTCTTCGACCGACGACAGCGTCGGCGGCGACTCGAACGGAGATGGCGCCGCGACGACGGGCGCCCCCGGCCAGTGGGAGGCCCTCTACCTCGACAACCCGGCCTCGACGCTCGAGCACACGCAGATCCGCTTCGCGGGCAACGCGTTCAGCCCGGGCAACGCGTCGGGCCTGAGAGCGGCGCTGCAACTGCGTAACGACGGCTCGCAATCGATCACCGACGTGCAGGTCCGCGACGTCGAGAGCATCGGCGTCGACGTGGATGCCGGCACGCCCACTTTCGAGCGGGTCTCGGTCACGAGGGCGGGCGACGAAGCGTTCTACTTCGAGCTCGCCGCCAATCCCACGCTGATTGACGTCACGGCAGTCGACAACGTCTCGGATCGGATCACGCTCGTCGGTGGCACGCTCACCGAGGACCGCGACTACGACTTCAACGGGCTGCCGGTCCACCTGACGACGAACCTCACGATCGGCGTCGACGCTGACGTCTCGCTGGCTCCCGGCACAGTGCTCAAGTTTCCGACGGGCGCCTTTTTTGTAGTGCAAGGCGGGCTCGAGGCGATCGGCACCGCGGCCGAGCCGATCGTCTTCTCCTCGATCACCGATGACGCCGCCGGCGGCGACACCAACGAGGACTCGCCCGAGACGCCGCCAGTAAGCGGCGGCTGGGAGGCGCTCTACCTCGACAGCACGGACGTGGCCATCGACCACGTGCAGGTTCGCTACGCGGGCAACGCGTTTTCGCCGACGAACGCCTCGGGGCGCCTGGCAGCGGTACAGGTGCGGGGCGTCGATGTCGCGCTGACGAACCTCACGGTGCTTGCAGCGGAGAATGGTGGCGTCGAGATCGACGGCGGTGGACGGCTCACGCTCGAAGACTCGCTGATCGCCGGCTCCGGCGGCCCGGCGGTCCGCGTCGATGACGGCCAGGCGATCATCACGGACACCGGGCTGATCGGCGGCCAGATCGGCGTGCTGGTCGACCCGGGCGAGCAGGCGAACGTCACCGGCTCCGCGTTCGGCGGTTTTAGCGACGTCGCGGTCCGCAACGACAACAACACGTTCGCCAACGCCATCTTCCTGGGCAACTGGTGGGGCAGCCCCGGCGGGCCGAACGACGTCTCGCCGCTGGACGGCGTGTTGAACAACAACCCGGCCGGCGAGGCGGTGTCCGACTACGTCAGCTTTAGTGACTGGCTCACCACGCCGCCGCCGATCCCCATCGGTCCGGTGATCGCCTCGGTCGAGGCGCTCCGAGCCACGCCCGGCGCCACCGCGACGGAACTCGCCGTCGTGTTCAGCCAGCCGATCGACGCGGCGACGTTCACCGCGGACGACGTGACGGTTGTCGGCGCAGGGTCGCCCACCGTTGAGATCGTCGCCCAGTCGCCGACCGAGTTCTTGGTGCGGCTCACTCCCTCGATCACCGTGGAGGGCGACTACCCGGTCCGCATCGGCCCGGCCATCACGAGTCTTGCCGGCTTGGCGATGGACCAGGATCGCGACGGCGTGATCGGCGAGGCGACCGAAGACGCGTTCACGTACACGCTGCGGATCGACGCCACCGGGCCGCGGATCGTCTCGCAGACGCCGAGCGGCGTCGCCAGCAACGCCATCCGGTCGATCGACCTCACGTTCAGCGAACCGATCGACGCCGCGACGCTCACGCCGGCCGCGATCACGCTCACCAACCCCGCGGGCGGCGATGTCCGCATCCTGTCGGTCGATCGCCTAGATGACGACCGGTACCGACTCGGCTTCGACGTGCAGTTCGTCAACGGCGACTACGCGCTCGCCGTTGAGCCGGTCGTCACGGACCTCGCCGGCAACCTGCTCGATCAGAACGCGAACGGCACGCCGGGCGAGGTGTCCGACGCCTACGCCTCGAGCCTGACGATTGCGCGCGAGTCGCTCATCGTCGAAGAAGTGACGCCGACGATCATCCCGGGCGCGCTCGAGACGGTCGACGTCCGCTTCTCGGCGCCGATCGACGCCAACACGTTCTCCCCGAGCGACGTCCGGCTGATCGGGCCCGCGGGTTCCGTGACCGTGACCGGCGTCACGCGCGTCTCCGACGAGCTGTACCGCGTCGAGTTCCAGCGGGTGACGGGTGACGGGCTGTACACGCTGCGTCTTGGGCCAGAGATCGCCGACGTGGCCGGAGTGCGGCTCAACCAAGACGGTGACGACGTGCCCGGCGAGCCCACCGACCGGTTCGAAACGGTGCTCACCGTCGGCGGCGCCGGGCCGCAGGTGACGGACGTCTCGGTGCAGGGCACCGTGGCGGCGCCGGTGTCGAGCATCAGTGTTCGGTTCAGCGAGCCGATCCTGCGGGCGAGCTTCACGCCGGAAGACGTAACGGTCACCGGCCCTAGCGGCGACGTCGCCGCAACAGCCATCGTGCAGCAGGGAGACGACCTCTATCAGATCGTATTCCCCGCGTTGACCGAGGCGGGCGCGTACACCGTGTCGATCGGTCCTGGAGTGACCGACCTCGCGACGGTCGAGATGGACCAGGACGGCGACGGCGTTTCGGGCGAAGTGGGCGACGACGTCTTCCGCGCGATGTTCGCGATCGACAACGCCGGGCCCAGTGTGCTCGGGGTGGAGCCCACAGGGCCCGTGAACACGGCGCTATCGCAGATCCTGATCGACTTCGACCAAGAGCTCGCGTTCGACACGGTGGGCGTCGATGACTTCGCGCTGACCGGGCCGGACGGCTCGGCGATCGGCGTAAGCGTCACGCCCGTCGGGCTGACGCAGGTGCGGTTGAACTTCACCGCGCAGACGACATCGGGCGACTACACGCTGAGCGTTGGCCCGGCGATCACCGACCGCCTCGGTCTGGCGATGAACGAAGACGGCGACGCCATCGCCGGAGAGCCCGAAGACGCGTTTACGACGAGCGTGACCGTGGCGTTGCCGGACCTCGTCGTGGGTGGGCTAACGGCGCCGCTGGCCGCGCCGGCCGGAACCGTGGTGTCCGCCACCTGGACGACGACCAACGCGGGGGTGGCCGACGCCGTCGCGCCGTGGCGGGAGCAGATTGTCCTCTCGAGCGACGACGTCCTCGGCAACGGCGACGACCAATTGCTCGTCGATCGTATCACCAGCGCGGACGTCGCCGCGTCGGGCGTGGCGCCGCGGCAGGCGGACGTGACCCTGCCGTTCGGCCTGGAGGGCGACTTCACGCTGTTCGTCGTCGAGGACCGAGCCGCGCAGATCGTCGAGAGCGATGAGACGAACAACGTCGACTCGATCGGCATCACGATCACCGCGTCGCTGCCGCCGGCCGACCTGATCGTCGACGCTGTGCTGGCGCCCAGCGACGCCGGCATCGGCGGGCCCGCCGAGATTGTCTACCGCGTCCGCAACGACGGCACGGACACCACCCAGGCCACGGCGTGGACCGACCGGATCTACCTGAGCACCGACGCCACTTTCAACGGTGGCGACCGTCTGTTGACTAGCGTCAGCCGCACGGGCACGCTCGCGTCGAACGCGTCGTACACCGAGACGGTCGACGTTACGATCCCCAACAACGTGACGGCGGGCGACTACTTCATCGTGGTGGTCACGGACGCGTTTAATCAGGTCATTGAGCCCGCGGCCGAAGGCAACAACACTGGCGCCTCCGCGGCGGTTCGGCTCGACCCTATCCCGCTGCCTGACCTGGCGATCTCCGCCGTGGGCGTCGCCGGCGCCGGCTTGCTCATCTCGGGCGAGTCGTTCACCGCCACGTGGCAAGGCACGAACCAGGGCCAGGCGACCGCGAGCGGCTCCTGGTCCGACGAGGTGTACCTCAGCCGCGACACGACGCTGTCGGCCGACGACGTGCTGCTGGGCAGCCGCACGCAGTCGGGCGACCTCGCCGTAGGGGCCGACTACGCGGCGACGCTCGACGCGACGATCCCTGAAGGTTTCGACGGCCCCGCTTTCTTGATCGTCGTGCCGGACGCGGACGACACGGTGGACGAGGGCAACGGCGAACCGCTCGGCGTTGGTGTGAGCGGCGAGCTCAGCTTTCAGCTCTTCCCCTACGCGGACTTGACGGTCGAGAGCGTAACGGCGCCGCCGCTGGTGATCGGCGACCCGGTCGACCTGACCGTGTCGTGGCAGGTGCGCAACGTCGGCGACGGGCCAGGACGTGCCGATGCGTGGGTGGATCGCGTTATCCTCTCCACCGACGGCATCTTGGGCGACGCGGACGACCGTGTGATCGGCGAGTTCGAGCACTTCGGCGCCCTGCCGGTCGGCGCCACGTACGACCGCACCGAGATCATCCCGCTGCCCGCGGCGACCAACGGGCGGTTCATGCTGTTCGTGGTGACCGACGCGCTCGACGCTGTCTTCGAGCAGCCCGGCGACGCCCCGAACTCCGCCACGCCTGCCAACCCCGTCGATGTCACGGTCCGGCCGTACAGCGACCTGGTGGTCGAATCGGTCACCACCTCCGGCACGCCGGTCGGCGGGCAAGAGCTGGACGTCACTTGGCGTATCGCCAACCGGGGCATCGCCACGACCGACCGCGACACTTGGACCGACCTGATCTACCTGAGCAGCGACCCGACCGGCGCGACCGGCCTGCGGCTGATCGGCAGCACGGTCCGCGGCGGCGCCCTGGCGGTCGATGACGATTACACCCGCACCGCGACGGTCACCCTGCCGCGCGACGCGGGCGGCGAGAACTACGTGTTCATCCGCACCGGCGGGCCGTACGAGTTCATCTACGCGGGCTTCGACGCCGGCAACCAGGGACGCAGCGACGCGATCGACGTCACTTTCGTGCCGCCGGCGCCGGTGAACCTGCGTGTCACCGACATCTCCTACGGCGGCCTGACCGAGGCCGAGGACGGGACCGCGGTCGAGGTGACGTGGACCATTCGCAACGACGGGCCGGACGACACGGAGAGCGGCTGGTCGGACCGGCTGACGCTGAACGCCGCCGAGGGAGGCGAGACCTACAACTTCGGCCGGTACACGAACGCCGAGCCGCTGGCCGCGGGTCAGACGATCACCCGCACCGAGCTGGTGACGCTGCCGCGTACCTCGGGCCTGTTCCGCTTCTTCGTCACCACCGACGACCGCGGCGAGGTGATCGAGACCAACGAGACGGACAACATCTCGTTTGGCGACACGCTGGCGATCAACCTGCGGGCCCGCCCCGACCTGCGTGTGACCGAGGTCGAGGCCCCGGCGTCGATCACCGCCGGCACGATCATCGACGTGGACTTCACGGTGTCGAACCTCGGCTCGGCCGACACGCCGTCGGGCGGCAGCCGCTGGAACGACCGGGTGTGGCTGTCGAGCTCGTCGAGCAGCACGTCCGGCGCGATCCTGCTGGGCGAGCTGCCGAACGGCTCGGCCCTCGGGTTCGTCGGCTCCACGTCGCAGACGCCCACCGAGTACCGCTCCACGGCCAGCTTCCTCGTGCCGAGAGCCATCTCCGGCAACTGGTTCGTGCTGGTGGAGACGGACGCCCGCAGCCAGGTCGACGAGTTCCCCTCGGAGGGGAACAACCGGAACGCGGCGGCGATCGCCATCGACGCCAACCCCGTCCCGCCGCCCGACCTGGTCGTGGACCTCGTCGCCGGCCCGGGCGACGCCTTCGACGATTCGAGCATCACGGTCCGGTATCGGGTCGCCAACCGCGGCGCCGGCCCGACCGACCCCGGTTCCTGGTCCGACCAGGTGTGGCTCACGCTTGGCCGCGACGGGCCGAAGCCCTCGCGCGGCGACCGGTTCCTGGGCGCCGTCAGCCACTCGGGCGTGCTCGAGGTGGGCGAGTCGTACGAGGCCGAAGCGACGCTCCGAATCCCGCAGGGCCTCACCGGGCAGTACTTCCTGACGGTCTACGCCGACGGCTACGGCCGTGTGTTCGAGGCGGCGTTCGCCGAGAACGTGAACCCCGACGCGCCGAACGACCTTGAGGGCAGCAACTACGGCTCGACGCCGTTGAACGTGCTGCTGACACCGCCTGCGGACCTGCAGGTAACCCGCGTCGAGGCCGACCCTACGGGCGTGGGCGACGAGAAGTTCAGCGTCACCTGGGAGGTGACCAACAACGGCACCGCGGCGACCGATCGCGAGGCCTGGGCCGACGCGATCTACCTGTCGGACGACGACACCTTCTCCAGCGACGACCAGCTGATCTTCGCCCTGCCGCACAGCGGTCGGCTGCAGGTCGGCCAGTCGTACGAGCACACGGCGGAGTTCACGCTGCCGCCGAGCGCCGCGGGTGGCCACATCTTCGTTCAGACGAACGTCAACCCGCAGATCGCGTTGACGAACGAGGAGCGGTTTCTCGACGAGGTGCGCGACGCGCTGCAACGCATCGAGCAGGCGGCCGGCGCCCCGCTCGGCGAGATCTCCGTGAGCGACCTGTCGCAGTTCTCGCAGAGCGAGCTGCTGGAGATCCTCGCGGGCCCCACCGGCCAGACCGGGCAGGTGTACGAGGGCCCGTTCACGGATAACAACGTTGGCGCCGCGACGACCACGGTGCAGTCGGCGGTCGCCGACCTGACGGTCACCAGCGTCGTCGCCGACACGACGAGCCGCTCGGGCGAGCCGATCCAGGTCAGCTGGACCGTTGAGAACCAAGGGCCGTTCTCTACCGCCGACGGCACGACCTCGGTGTTCCAGCACGTGTTCCTGTCGC
The DNA here is from genome assembly GCA_039820945.1 of Planctomycetota bacterium. Taxonomy (GTDB): domain Bacteria; phylum Planctomycetota; class Planctomycetia; order Pirellulales; family Lacipirellulaceae; genus Botrimarina. The sequence continues at coordinate 113,591 of JBCBPC010000009.1, read as the reverse complement.
AGGACCCGGTGTTCGACGCCACCCGGGCAAGGCTCGTCACGAGCCCGTCCCACGCGCTCGACGGGCCGCTCGCGCCAGGCGAGAGCTACACGTCGTCGGCGATCGTGTCGACGCTGCCGGGCAGCAGCGGCGTTTGGTACGCGCACGTGTTCGTGAACCTCGAGGTGCGTCGTGGCTTCCCGAACCTCGGCGCTTGGGCCGAGTCGGAGTTCCCGGGCTGGGCCGGCTACTTCGCCGGCCGCGTCTGGGAGGCGGGCGCCAAGGACGACAACTTCCGCGCGTCCGAGCCGATCGACGTCGAGTACGCGGAGCCGAACCTCGTGCTCTCCGACCTGACGGCGACGCCCGTCGACCCCAACAGCGGCGCGTTGCTCGACGTGTCGTTCCTCGTCACCAACGAGGGCACACGCGAGACCCGGGTCGACTCGTGGAACGACCGTGTCTTCCTGTCGACGGACAGCTCGCCCGACTCGTACGACATCCTACTCGGCGAGGAGCGTCGCGACGGCGTGCTCGGCATCGGCGAGAGCTACGAGGTCAACCTGCAGGTCCGCGTGCCGGACAACATCGGCGGCACGTTCGAGGTGATCGCCACGACCGACGCCGTCTTGCGACGCTGGTCGCTGTACTACGAGGCGCGGCCCCTGCCCTACCCGACGCTCGACGGCGCCCCGCGGCTGTACGCCGTAGGCGACAGCGTCGAAGAGTTCGCCGACGAAGGCGACAACCTCCAGACCACATCGATCGACGTGCAGCTCGTGCCGTCGCCGGACATCGTCCTGCTAGACGTCACCTCGAGCGACCGCGTGCTCATCGGCGAGGACTTCACGTTCAGCTACTCCGTCCTTAACGAGGGCGGCGTCATCCCCGACACGCAGACGCCGTACTTCGACCGGGTGTACCTGTCGCGCGACCGGTTCCTCGACACCGCGAGCGACCACTTCGTCACAGAGATCGAGCGAGACGTGGCGCTCGCCGCTGGTGAAGGGGCCGTGATCGAGCTCGAGAACCGCCTGCCGCGCGGTTTGGTCGGCACGTACTACGTGATCGTCGTGACCGACGTCGCTCGCGCTGGGCGGCCGGAAGGCGAGGTCATCGAGTCGGACGAGACGAACAATCTGCTCGTCAGCGCGGTGCCGATGCTTATCGAGACGCCGCCGCCGTCCGACCTGCAGGTGGTGTCGATCGACGCGCCGGTCGTCGGGCAGGCGGGCGACGTGCTCACGGTGTCCTGGACCGTCGAGAACCGCGGCGACGTGCCGGCGCGGGCCCGCATCGGCGACGCGGTCTACCTGTCGACCGACGCGGTGTGGGACCTCGGCGACTCGCTGGTCGGCGTCGCCGAGGCGCCGTTCGTGCGGACCGTGGCCCCCGGCGAGAGCTACACGGCGAGCCTCGACTTCGAGGTCCCAGCCGTCCTGCCGGGCGACTTCCGCCTCATCGTGCGTACGGACATTTTCGACGATGTCGTCGAGGGCGAGAACAACCGCAACAACATCGGCTTCTCCGCCGACACGTTGGCGATCACCGTCCCGGTGCTCCGACTCGACGTGCCGCTGGAGGACCAGCTGGCCGAGGGCGTGTCGCGTCTGTTCCAGATCGACGTGGCGCCGGGGAAGACGATCCGCGTCGATCTGGCGAGCCCCGACGGCATCGGCTCGCACGAGCTGTACGCCGCGCACGAGCGGCTGCCGTCTCCGCTGGACTCAGACGCGGCGTACGAGGGCTACCTGCGCCCGGACCAGTCGCTGCTGATCCCCGAGACGATCGGCGGCCGGTACTTCGTGCTGGCCCGCGCCGGCGTGCGGGTAAGCGAGAGCGAGGACGAAGACCTTCGCTCGCGGACCGACTACCCGATCACGATGAACGCCACGGCGCTCGACTTCGGCGTCACGGGCGTGTCGCCGGACTCGGGCGGCGATGACCGCTACGTCACCGTGCGGATCCAGGGCGCCGAGCTGCCCGAACAGGCCGCCGTGCGGCTGGTGCGGCCGGAGATCGCTGAGCACGCGCCCGTGTCGATCACCCGCGTGGACGCTACCGAGCTGATTGCGGTGTTCGACCTCCGCGGCGCCCCGCACGGACTGTACGACGTGGAGGTGCTGCACCCGGACGGCCGGGTGGCGATCGATCCGTACCGGTTCCAGATCGAGTCGGCCGACCCGCTGCTGGTGAACGTCGGTGTCGGCGGGCCGCAGCAGATCGACATCGGCGGCGTCGGCGCGTACGCCTTCCCGGTGCAGAGCCTCGCCAACGTCGATACGCCGTACACGATCATCGAGTACGCGTTCCCCCGTGTTGAGAACCGGCGGCCCGACCTGATCCCCGGCGACGCGCTCACGTTCGCCACCGGCCTGCGGGGCGACGCCGGCACGGTGGCGCCGCTGTTCGATTCGGTCTCGACGTTCGACTTCCAGTCAGTGGCGCCCGAGCTGAACCTCGACGGCGCCCTGACCGGCAGGTCGATCGCGATCGACCTGCCGGCGCAGGGCGTGACAGAAATCGGCGGCGTGGTCTCGATCTACCCGGGCCTCGCCGAAGCGCTCGAAGAGAACCCCGACCTGCTCGAGGAGCTCGGCGCCCTCGAGCTGGACGACCTGTCGTTCGACTTCTACGTGGTCGCCGCCGCGACGCCGCTCTCCACCGCCGAGTACCTCGAGTATCAGCGCGGCGAGGCCGAGCGGCTCCGCCAAGCGATCCTCGCTGACGCCGACGCGCCCACGGCACTCGGAACGATCGCCGGCGACGCCGATCAGTTCGTCGACCTTTACCTGCAGGCTTTGGCAGACGTCGGTCTGCTGCGGGCCGAGGACACGCCACCCAGCGCCGACGGAACGGCTGATTCGGTCAACGCGTTCTTCACCGCCGTGGGCGGCCTGCTGGGCGGCGACGCCGGCGAGGGCATCGTCCGCGACGCGGAGGAGAACCTCGCCGCGGCCGAGCAGTCGCTCGGCGAGCTGATCGAACGTCTGCGTGGCTACTACGGCCACACGGAAGACGCCTTCGGCGGGGGCGCTGTCGCCGACCGGGCCGACTACGACCTCGGGCTCTCGAACCCCACGTCGTTCGTCACGTACACCCTGCGGGCCGGCGAGCCCGAGGACGCGCTGGGCGTCGTCGCGGGCGAGATCGTCTTCGACACCGAGGGCATCGGCCTCGTCGAGGGCGACAGCGTCACGCTCGTCGGGCCGAACGGCTTCGGCGACGACAACTACGTGCCGATCCAGACGCCGCTGCCCTACACCATCACCACGCGGCACGACGCGGACAGCCCCACGCCGGCCCGCGAGGTGCGGGTCGTCGTGCCGCTGGACGACGAGCTCGACGAGCGGAGCGTGCAGCTGGCGGACCTTCGGCTGGGCGACCTGCCGATCTCGCTGCCGCCGGGGCGGCCGAATTTCGTCGGCGAGTTCGACCTGACCGATGAGCGGGGCTACGTGCTGCAGGTAACGGCGGGCGTCGACGCGTCGACGCGGGTCGTCTCGTACCTGCTGCGGGCGGTCGATCCGCTCGACGGCCTGCCGCCGGTCGATCCGACGGTCGGCCTGCTGCAGCCGGGCGAAGAGCTGACGGTCGGTTTCTGGGTCGAGGCGGAATCGACCGCGGCGGCGGGGACCGGCGGCGAACTTCAGACCGGCGACCTGATCGAGATGGCCGCCCGGTCGATCATCGACGGCGGCGCGCCGATCGACTCGGCGATCACGGCGAGCACGCTCGACGCGGTGGCGCCGATCAGCACGCTGGTCGTCATCCCACTCGGCGGCAACCGCTTCCAGCTCGATTACTCGGCCGCGGACGACGCCGGCGGCAGCGGCGCCCGCGACTACTCGGTCATGGTCTCGACCGACGGCGGCCAGCGATTCCGCACACTGCGTTACCGCACGCAAGAGACATCGCTCGTTTACGAAGAGACCTCCGGCCGCGAGCCGGTGTTCCTTGTGCGGGCGATCGACGAGGCGGGCAACGTCGAGGCGGCGCCGGTCGGTGTACGAACGCCGCTGCTGCTGCCGGATATCAACCTGGGCCAGCCGCCGCGAGCGACAAACGTCGTGCCGGCCCCAGCCCCCGAGGCCACCGCCGAGCCCGACGCCCAGCCGCCACGGTTGTTGGTCGAGGCGGCGTTCAGCATCCCCAGCAACACTAGTCCCACGCAGCCGAGCGGTTTCGGACGCGTCATCCGTCCGCTAGCCGCCGAGCGGCTGGCGACGATCCCCGGCGAGAGCGGCGCGGGCATCGGCTCGCTCGCCATGGCCGTGACGCCCGACGGGCAGAGCGTGCTGGTGAGCGGCGGGCCGGGCCGCAGCGAGCTCTACCGGCTCACGCTCGAGGGCCCCGGCGCCGGCGACCTGATGCGGATCGTACGGCTCGACAGCCCGATCTACGACCTCGCGTACGACGCGGCCGGCCAGTTGTGGGCAAGCACCGGCGGCGAGGGGCTGCTGCAGATCGACCCGACCACCGGTGCGGTGATCGACACGATCGGGGCCGGCGTGTCGCTCGGCCTCGCTGCCATCCCCGATGAGGCGGCGCTTTATGTGGCCACCACGGGCGGCGTGCAGCGGTTCGACACCGCGACACGGACGTTCCGCTCGTTCAGCGAGACCCGCGTCGACGCGCTCGTGCTCGACGACGACGGTGTGCTGTACGGAACGACCTGGCCCGCGGGCGACGCTTCGACCGTCGTCCGGTTCGACGCCCGCGGCAGGGTGGAGGTCGTGGCGACGATCGACGGCGGCGCCGAGTCGCTGGCCTTCGGCGCGGCGGGCTCGCTGCTGGAGGGCGTGCTGCTAGTCGGCCACGAACGCACCGGCGAGATCACCGCGATCGACCCGGCGTCGCTCACCGAGGTCGTCGTCGCTCAGGGCGGCCGCGAGCGGGTCGAGGGACTGCAGTCGCTGAGCGACGGGCGGTTCCTCGCGACGCAGGGCGAGCAGATCGACCTCTTCTTCCCCGTCGCTGCGCCGCAGGTAATCGACGCACAGATCCTCGAGGGCTCGAACCGTGCCGACCTGACCTTCGATCTAGCTCTGTTGGCGGACGACGTCACGGACCCCGCCGCGGCCAACAACCCGGCGAACTATACGCTGCGAAACGTCGAGACGGACGAGCCGCTGACGATCGGCGCTGTCCGTTACGACACGGCGTCGCGTACCGCGCAGCTGCTGTTCGAGACGCTGCCGCCGGCGGAGTACGAGCTGACGGCGAGCTCGGCAATCGCCAGCGAACAGCGCGTCGCCCTGGGCGGCGACGGCTTCGCGCTGCGGTTCCAGGTGCTCGAGGACGTCTCGCTCGCGACCGAGGTCAGCTACAGCAACACGCGGCTGAACCGGCAGAACGGCACGCTGCTGGTGGACGTCACCATCACCAACACGGCCGACTTCGATATCGCCGGGCCTGTGCAGTTGTTCTTCGACGGCCTGGTTAACGATCAGATCGTCTACTTGGACGAGAACGGCGTCCCCGCCGGCGAGACCGGGGTAGTGCTGCTGGGAGATCGCACGCCGCTGCCCGCGCAGTCGTCGGTGACCACCACGATCACCGTCGCGAACCCGATGCTCCTCGACCTGCGGTTCGAGCCGCGGGTGCTGGCCAGCATCCCGCCGAACCTGCTCCCGCAGTTTGAGTCGTCGCCGCTGCCAACGGCCCTCGTGGGCGCCGCGTACGACTACACAGCGTTCGCCGAGGACCCGGACGGGGTCGGCGTCACGTACGCGTTGGCCGAAGCGCCGGAGGGGGCAACGATCGATCCGGCCACGGGGCAGGTCGACTGGATGCCCGACCGCGGCACGGACGCTCGTGCCGACTTCGAGGTACGCGCGTACGACTCGCGGGGCGCCTACAAACGGCAGGTCTGGACCGTCGATGTGGCGGGCGTCAACACGCCGCCCGTGCCCGCGATCATCGCGGACCAGCTGCTCAGCGAGGGCGAGCTGCTCGACGTGCCGATGAGTGCGTTCGACCCAGACGGTGACACGCTGTTCTACTTCGCCGAGAACCTGCCGCCGGGCGCCGTTTTCGACGCCGCGGCGCAGACGCTCCGCTGGCGTCCGGGTGGCGACGCCGCCGGCGTGTACGAGAACGTCACGCTCTACGCCAGCGATGGGTTCGACATCGTCGGCGTGCCGTTCGACATCACGGTTGCCAACACCAACGTGCCGCCGACGCTCTCGCCGATCCCCGACCGCACGCTGACCGAGGGGCAGACGATCGTCCTGCGGCTCGTAGCGGAGGACCAAGACAACAACACGATCCGCTACACCTCGCCGAACCTCCCGCCGGGGGCTTTCCTGGACCCGAACACCGGGGTGTTCGAGTGGACACCCGCGTTCGATCAGAACGGCGTGTTCGACATCACGTTCGTCGCCGACGACGGCGAAGACACCGCCAGCGTCTCGACATCGCTGACCGTCGAGAACATCAACGGGCAGGTGCGTTTCCCCGCGTTGGGCGAATTCGAGGTGTTCGAAGGGCAGACGCTGTCGCTACGCGTCGCGGCGTTCGATCCGGAGTTCCCGGCCGTTCCGAGCGACCCGCTCCTTGCCTCCGACGACTTCCTTGTGGACTTCGGAGAGCTGTTCGCTCCGCTCGCGTACACCCACACGGAGCTGCCGGCCGGATCGAGCTACGACCCTGTGACGCAGCTGTTCAGCTGGACGCCCGGCTTCGAAGCAGCCGGCCGCTACGACATTACGTTTACCGCCACGGACGACGGCGACGGAACGGGCGTGCCGACGTCCGACACCGTCACGCTATCGCTCAACATCCGCGACGCGAACGGTCGGCCCGAGATCACGCCGATCGACAATCAGCAACTCGAGGTCGGCGCGACGCTCGACATCCCGCTCGAGGCGACCGACCCCGAGGGGCAGCCCCTGGAGCTATCGGTCCAGGTGGGGCAGTCGACCGAGCTGCCGGGCTGGGCGTCGCTGGTGGACGACGGCTCCGGCGGAAAGGCGTTGCGCCTCGCGCCGGAGCGGGGCGATCGGGGCAGCTACACGGTCACGTTGACCGCGGCGGAGTCGACCGGCCCGCTGCCGCTGTTTGAGCAGGCGCAGTTTGTGCTGACGGTGACCAGCGACAACGAGCCGCCGCTGCTGGCGCCGCTGTTCGATCTCATAGTGCAGCCCGGCACGCCGCTCATGCTGCCCCTCGTGGCCACCGACGCGGATCAGGACGACCTGATCTTCTCGGGCGCCGACCTGCCACTGGGGGCGGAGATCGTCCCGTCGTCGATCTACGGCGAGGCGACGCTGGTTTGGACGCCCGGAGTGGGCGACATCGGCGAGTACCCGATCACGGTCATCGTCTCCGACGACGGCGCCGGCGGCGCGGCGACCCCGCTTGCGGACGCGGAGACGATCACGCTGGTCGTGCGCGAGGGCAACACGCGGCCCGACCTCCAGCCCATCGGCGAGCGGACGGTCAGCGAGGGCTCTGCGCTCGCCGTCGAACCGCAGGCGAACGACGCGGACGGCGACACGATCCACTACACCGCGACGCTTGTTAGCGGCGGCGGGACCGGCCCTCTGCCGCGCGGCGCCGCGCTCGACGCGGAGACCGGCCGGCTCACCTGGACACCGGACTCGACCCAGTCGGGCATCTACCGGTTCCGCATCACGGCCAGCGACGGCGCCCTCGCGCGCAGCGAAGACGTGGTGGTCTCGGTCACGAATGTGAATCAGCCGCCACGGTTCGCGACTCAGCCGCCCTTGTTCATCCGCGAGGGGCAGTTGCTCACCTTCGCCCTCGCGGCGGGCGACGCCGACGGCGATCCGCTCACGTACTCGCTGGAAGGAGCCGCTCCCGAGGGTCTGCAGTTCGATCCGGACGCACGCACCGTGGTGTGGGATGTCGACTTCGACTCCGCCGGGCGCTACGAGCTGCCCTTCCGCGTAGCCGACCCGAGCGGTGGCAGCGACACCGTGACGGTCGCGGTGCAGGTGCTGCCGGCCAACAGGGCGCCGACTGTCGATACGCCCACGCTACGCCGCGCACAGATCGGTGAGGAACTGGCGGTCTCGATCGGGGTCGCCGACCCGGACGGCGACGCAGTGACACTCGTCTCCAGCAACCTGCCCGCCGGCGCCGCGATCAACCTGACCACCGACGGCCGCTACGAGCTCACATGGACGCCCGACAGCTTCCAAGCGGGGACTGAGACCGTACGACTCACCGCGAGCGATGGCGAGCTCGACACGACACGCACGCTGACGCTCGTCGCGTCGCTCGAACCGGTGTCGCCGGACGTGCAGATCGTCGTCACGCCGAGCTTCCCGGCCGCGCCCGGTCAAGAGGTGCTGCTGCAGCCGATCGCGGATAGCGACGTCGGCGTCGCTGACGTCGTGTTGTCGATCGACGGCGTAGTGGTCGAACTCGACGAGCTGGGCCGCGCCCGGTTCGAGGCGCCGGCTCCGGGGCGTTACGACGCCGTCGCTCAGGTGACCGACGCCGAGGGCCGCACCACGACCGAGACGGTCGCCGTGCTGGTCCGCGACCCGGCGGACTTCGAGCCTCCGCGGGTGGCGTTGCCGCCGATCGGCGGGGCCGTCATCCGCTCCGCCACGGACGTGGCGATCACGGTCGAGGATCTGGGCATCGCCGACCAGCGGGTGGAGCTCGTGCCGCGTGGCGGGGGTGAACCGATCGTGCTGACGACCGCCACCACGGCGCCGCTGACTTCCGTCACGATCGATCCGACCCGGGTCGCCAACGGCTTCTACACGCTGCGGGTCGTCGCCTCAGACTTCGGCGCGCTCGTTGGCGAGGCCACGCTGCCGCTGGAGATCAGCAGCGTCGACAAGGTCGGAGCGTTGGTCGAGGTGACGAACGACGCCCAGGTCACGCTGGCCGGCGCATCGGTCGCCTGGACGCGGGTGTACGACTCGCTGTCGCTCGGCCAGCCCGGCTCGACGCTCGGCGGCGGATGGAGCGTTCCGACGCTTGAGCCGCGAATCGCCGTCAGCGCGGCTCCGCAGAACAGCGCGACGGCCTTCGAAGCGTTCACCGACGAAGCGCGGCTCTACCTCACGCTGCCGACGGGTGAGCGGGTTGCCTACGACTTTGCGCCGGAACCCACGGGCTCGCTCGGCCGACTTGGTCCCGCTTGGACGGCCGACGGCGCCACCGACTGGCGGCTCGAGAGCTTCGAGGCGTCGCTCGTCCGCTCCGGCGAAGGGTACTTTGTCTTTGGCTCCGGCCTGCCCTATTCGCCAGAGATCGCGCGCGGCGACGACGCCGTGTTCACGCTCGTCGCACCCAACGGGCAACGGTTCGACTACGGCATCGCCGGCGACACGGCGTCGGGGCTAAGCTACGGGCTGACGCGGATCACCAGCGCAGACGGCGCCGCGACGCTGCTCGTGACCGATGCGGGGATCTTCGCCTCGACCGGCGAACGGCTCTCGTTCACCCGAGACGCCGAAGGCCGTGTGGTCGAGTTGATCGGCCCCACGGGCGAGCAGGTGGTGTACCGCTACGACGCGGACGGACGGCTCGCCGCGACGATCGACGTGACCGCCGGTGTACGCACTCTGTACGGGTACGACAGCGCCGGGCGCCTCGCGATCTCGACCCCTTCCGACGGCGGCGGCGAGCAGTACACGTACAACGCCCTGGGCGACCTTGTGACGACTGAGGCGGTTGACGCTTGGGTCGGCGGGACGCGTGGCTTGGTATCGGCGCCGATCGTCGGCGCTCTCACAAGCGCCGGCGACGCAGATCTCTACACGTTTACAATCACCGAGGGCGAACTCCGCACGAGTCCCAGCGGCGCGGTCACGCTGAGCGTGGCGGTCAGCAGCGCGGACTTCACGCCGGCGGTCGCGGACATCGCCGGCGTTGTCGCTACCGACGGAGCCCTTAACGGCCCCACCGCGACGGCGCTCTACACGATCAGCCAGCCGGGCACGTACGTGGTCGCGATCAGCGGCGACGCCGCGGGCGCCTACTCCCTGGCGGTGACGCTGGCGGGCGACCTGAACGGAGACGCGGCGGTCGACGCCACGGATGCGGGGTTGTTTAGCACTGCCCTCGGCAGCGTGTCGGGCGACCCGACGTACATGGTGGGGGCCGACTTCGACCGCGATGGCGATATCGACGCCCAGGACCGCGCGGCGGTAGACGCGATGTTCGGGTTCATCGCCAACGCAGCGCCCGGCGCTGAACTGCCGCTACCCACGCAGGTTGTGCGTGGCCAGTCGGACGTCGTGCTCAACGTCTCCGAGCTGTTTTCGGACCCCGAGGGCGATCCGCTTGTGGTGCGTTTGGAAACGCCCCTCGGCTCCGGCCCGGGCGAGGTTGCGCCGCTCGGCGGAGGGTGGGTGCGGTACGTGCTGCCGGCGGACGGCTCAGCGCCGCAAATCGGTCTGCGTGCGGACGATGGCGTTGCCGCGGGCGACTCGGCCACGTTGCCCATCCTCGTCAGCGCCGAGGGCTACGTCGGCCTGGACCTCTCGGCGACGGATCCCCGGATCGGCCTGAGCGGCAGCGTGTCGTTCGACGTGTTCGGGGTGTTGGCCGACGGCTCACGTGAGCGGATTCGGCCGACCGACGTCGACTTCGCGATCAGCGAGCAAGCGGTCGCCGTGGTGACCGACAACGGCCTAGTGCTGCCCCAGAGCGCGGGCGTCACGACGCTGGTCGTGTCGGCCCTCGGCTTGCAGACGGCGACGGCCGTCCGCGTTGGCGATCCCGAGATCGAGATCGTGGACGTCTTCCCGGACAGCTACGTGCTGTCGCCCGGCGACACGCGAGACTTCGTGGTGCGTTTGCGGCTCGAGCAGGAGGTGCTCGACATCAGCGCCGAAGAGGCAACGCAGTACTTCGTCGAGAACCCCGCGATCGCGACCGTCTCGGCAGACGGCGTACTCACCGCGCTGGCCGCCGGCACGACCGAGGTGATCGTCGTCCGTAACGGACGCAGCTTCGTCACGGGGTTCACCGTGACGGAGCCGAGCACGTCGTTGACGGTCGATGCGGCGGGGGCCGTGATCGACGCCGGCGCCGGCATCACGATCGGTGTCCCGGCGGGTGCGTTGAGTGAGGCCGCCGATCTGACGGTTTCCCCCGTCACCGAGACCGACCTGCCGTTCAATCTGCCACCCGGCTTCTCGTTCGCGGGGGGCGTGCAGTTGCTCGGCCTGCCGGACGAGGCGAACCACCCCGTGAGCCTGGCTCTGCCGGCGCCGGCGGGCTCGGCCGCGGGCGACCCGATCTTCCTGTTCCGCGAGGTGACGGTCTTTCTCGACGGCGAGCCGCCTGAGACGGCGTGGCAGCTCGTCGACTCGATCGAGGTGGGCGACGATGGACGCATGCGCACCACCAGCCCGCCGAACGTCGGCGTCGCCGGGCGGACGCACGCCGGCACGGGCTCGCTGTTCCAGTACAGCTCCAGCGGAATGCTGTTCGCGGCTTCGCCAAGCCTGTTCACGGGGCTCGGCGCGATCTCCGACCTGAACACCCGCAACGCCGCGCAGGGCGACCCGCAGTTCGGGGGCTCCGTCACACGGATGGACGCGGCGATCCCCGGCGCAAGCGATACTGGGTCGGTCTTCTACGCGGGCAACGACGCGTTCGGCACCTTCTTGGTGCCGGCGATCTACTCGATCCCGTACGTCGTCACGCAGTACCGAACGGAGCCGTCCGGGCTGGTGGAGATCAGCTCGAGGAACGTCGAGATCCAGTCGGGCAACTTCCCGACCATCGTGCTGCCGGCGATCCCGCGGACCGAGGTCCGAGACAGCCCGCCGACGGTCCGCAGCGCCCAAGTGCTGTTCCCCTCGGCCGCGGGCGAGGTGATCCGTGTGCGGCTGGTTGGCGACGACTTCACGGCGGAGAACCCGTACGCCGCGGCGCCCACGTTCGACGGCACCACGCTCGGCTCCGACCTAGAGGATCTGTACGTCACGCTCGAGATCGGCGGTCGCGACACGTTCGACACGGTCGGCGAGCCGCTCGCCATCGGCGGCAAGGACATCCGGATCGATGGCGACGATCTGACGATGGACGGGGACGATATCGTCTTCGAGCTGCCCGCCGGAGCGCAGCTCGCCGGGGCCGCGATCACGGTCACCCGGCCGATGGACCTGCCGACCGGCGGCACGTTCGTGCGGCAGGAACTAACCAGCAACCCGGTGCAGGTGCTCGCCGATCAGCGGTACGCGGTGGCGGCGTCGGGCGCCGACGATCGCGTGTTCGTGTACGACGTCTGCTCGTCGCTCGAAGACGGCGCGCTCACCGCGGCGTGCGGGACCGAAGGGCCGCGGCCCGAGGGTTCGAAGCTGCAGCCGTTCACGCGAGCGGTGATCACGCTCATCGACGGTGAGGCGGGCGACTCCGCGGATCTGGCGCCGCGTAAGACGACACCCTCGCCGGACGGTACGCGTTTCTACGTGACGCTGGAGTCGGGAGGTCTGGCGGTGGTCGACGCCGTCGCGTTGCAGCAGATTGACATGCGGCCCGACACGGAGAACTCCGCAACCGACGGGACCGAGGGCGTCAACATCCTTGAGCTGCCTCCCGGCTCGAAGCCGTTCGACCTCATCACCGATTCGGAGGGGCGCCGGCTGTACGTCTCGGACGCCCGCAACGGTGCCGTCTACGTGGTCGATATCGACCCGTTCTCGCCCGAGTACCACCAGGTGATCTCGACAATCACCATCCCGTTCGCCGCGGGCGGCGTCCGAGGGCTCGGGCAGATCGGCCTGCGTGGCTTGGCGATCGACGCCACCGGCGATCGGCTGTTCGTCGCGAGTCCGGGTCAAGACTTGTTCCAGTTCGGCGGCGGCGACGGAGCGATCGTCTCGATCAAGCTCCGCGACGACGACGGCGCGCTGATCGAAACGCCGGCGTTCGACCCGGACGATGTTGCGGCGGTGACGCCCGTCGGCCCCGGGCCGTACGAGATCACGGCGACCGACGACCCGGACGTGATGCTGATCGCCGACCGGGTGTCGGACAGCGATGGCCTGACGATCCTCCGCCGCCAGGAAGAAGGCCCGTGGCTGTTCGACTCGGTGAGCTTTGTCGACTTCGGCGCCATCCCGCGGCTGGTTGAGGGCCGCGGCACACAGGTGCACGGAGTGAGCAACGCCCAGGGGGTCGATTATGTCCCGGCCAACACGTTCGAGCACCTGATCGGCGAGCACCCCGCGTACGCCGTCGTCAGCGGCTACCGGAAGTTCACGCAGAACGATCCGAAGGCCGACCCGAACATCGGCCCGTTTTTTGCCTACAATCCTTACTCCACCCAAACGGTCGAGCTGGCGGACGGAACCTCGATCACGCAGCCGATCGAGGTGCTCATCGCGGCGGGCGGCACGATCGGCCTGATCCGCGATCCGTTGGCCGATACCTCCGATCCCTTCGCGCGGCCGCGGCTGGTGGCCGCGACCACGCCGATCGTCAACGGCTTCACCGACGACATCGCGGTCGCGGTGCAGAGCGGTCTGGTGCTGGCCGCCCAGCAAGGGCAGGACATCGTCACCGGCTACGACCTCGCGGCGATGATCGGTGTGGTTGAACAGCAGGCGACGGCCGACCCCGTTCCGTCGTGGAGCCAGTTCCCCGAAGACCCGGCCGCGAACGGCGATCTGGCCACGCTGCTGCGGGGCCCCCTCTCGACGGTCCCGATCGACAGCGTCGCCGGTGAGACCGGCGTCGCGGCCGACTTCCGCTTCCATGTGGTCGATGTCTCCGGCAGCCGGATCCTCGCCTACGGTGTGCCGCCGGTCGGTCCCGACGGCGAGTCGCCCAACACCTTCGCCCCGCTGCCGGGCGGGCAGCTGCCGCGTGGCGTCTCGGTACAGCCGGAGGCGAACGGCGACCTCATCGGCCTGGCGCCGACGCCGTACAACCAGACGCCGAGCCTACAGGGATTCCCCGCCAACCCGTTGGCGGTGGAGGCGGGCAAGCACGCGACTGTCGAGGTGCACAGCGGCGCGTTGCACGAGCAGCACTCGCTCGTGAGCTACAAGTCGCAGGGCCAGGAGCGCGGCCTGGTGTTGCACTACGACTCGCTGCGTGCCGATCCGCGGCCGATCTACTACGCCAACGTGCCGGGCCTCGACCAGATTCAGATCGACGAGGCGACGGACCGCTTCGCGTACTCGCTCACGGCCATCGGTCCCGAGGGCGATCGTTTCACGGCCGATGGGCTGACGGCGGAGCGGGCCCAGGAACTCGGGCTGGAGGAAGGGGTGAACCTCTTCAAGCTGCCCGACGCGGAGGCGATGAGCACCTACGGGGCCGCGTTGCAGATCGACCTGTCCGACGCGCCCACCGGGCTCTACACGTTCGAGGTCGAGTACGGCTTGTTGCGGCAGGCCGGTGATGAATACACCGGACGGCTCCTTTCGCAGACGTTTGTCACCCCGCACGTGAACCAAACGGAGAGCGTGTTCGGAGGCGGCTGGGGCCTTGAGGGCTACCTGCGGCTCTACCCGGGAGACGCGGGCGCCCTGCTGGTCGACGGCAACGGATCGGAGATGGTGTTCCTCTCTCCCGAAGAGAACAGCGAGCTCTACACGCCGGTCGTCAACGATTTCTCCGAACTGCGGGTGACCGAGGAAGGGTTCCGCCGACGGCTGCGCGAAGGCACGACGCAGGAGTTCGACAAGGAAGGCCGCTTGATGGCCGTTGTCGATCGGAACGGCAACCGCACGACGTTCGTCCACAACGAAGACCGGCTGGTAGAGATCACCGACCCGGTTGGGCTCACCACGCGGCTGGAGTACGTGGGAGACAATGTGTCGCGGATCGTCGATCCGGCCGGCCGCGTCACGCGGTTCACGCACGACGGCGACGGGAACCTCGAGCGGATCATCGACCCCGACGACGCGACGCGCACATTCGACTACGACTACACGCACGCGACGGACGAGGATCTCGGGAAGCACCTGCTGACCGGGCAGACGCTGCCGCGCGGGAACGACGCGGGTGACACGTTCCAGGCCGACTTCGAAGAGACCTACCAGTACGACGATGAGAACGGGCGTATCATCTCGGGCACACGCGTCGACGAGAAGTCGTTCACGCTGCGTCCAGCTCAGACGTTCGGCCTCTCTTCAACGGACGAAACGACGGACCCGGAGAAGGCTCCGGAACTCGCGTTGCTGTCGAGCCCGGACACGCCCAACCCGACGCAGTTCTCCGGCGTGGACGACGATCCGCCCGCGGTCGCCTACACGGCGTCGGCGGACTACACGGACTTCCGCGGCACGCAGCGGACGTTCGAGATGACCGGCTTCGGTCAGTACCACGATACGACCGGCGACGACCGCACGACGCGCGACGTCACCCGCACGCCCGAACGCGGCCAAGTGACCGCCGAGAAGGACGGCGAGGGCAACGTCACGACCTACGAGCGTGACGTGTTCGGCAACATCGTGTCTCAGACCGAGACGCCGGATCAGACCGAGGTCACCAAGACGTTCGAGTACGACTACGAGTTCCCGCAGTACGCGGAGTCGTTCAACATCCCGGTGCGGATCACCGACGAGATCGGCCGCGTCACAGAGCACACGCTGGATGAACATGGCAACGTGCTGATGACGACCATCACGGCCGGCGTGGTGACCGCGGGAAGCCCGTCGAGCGTGACGCTCCAGTACACGTACGACACCACGCACCGCGGGCTGCGCGATCTGATGATCGACGGCAACGGTAACATCGTCGACCACAACTACGACGCGTTCGGGCGTCTTACCGAGGTCGTGTACGTCGATGGAACCCGCACCTACGTCTACGACGATCTGACCGGGTACATCAGCGAAGAGATCGACGCCAACGGCACGCGGAAGGTGTTCGAGCGGGACGAGATGAACCGTGTGACCGGTGTGATGTACGTCGGCGATGAGACGACGCCGACCTTCACGTCGTCGTTCGACTTCGACGCCCACGGCAACACGGTCCGGGAGGTGGACCGTGAGGGCAACGTCACCGAGAAGACCTACGACGTGCTTGACCGGCCGCACACGATGCTGGCCGACGCCACCGGGCTGCGGCTGCTGACGCGTTACGGGTACAGCCTGGGCGATCTCCAGCCGGACTACCCGGTCCAGGTGTCGCCCGGCGGCGACGTGCACGTGGTGCAAGAGCCCAACGAGTATTTCACCGCGACGGTGTACAACCGCTACAACGAGTCGGTCGCCACGTACGATCAGCTCGGCCGGGCGACCACCTACACCCGCGATGACGCGGGGCGGTTGGTCCGGGTGGTCCCGCCGCACGGACGGCCCATCGACAAAATGCTCGACGGTCGCGGGCGCGTCGTCGAGGAGGCGGGTCCGCTGCCGGATCAGCGAACAACGATCACGTACGACGCCGTTGATCGGGTAACCAGCCGAACGGTCTCGAACACCACCGGCGATCAGGTGACCTCGTTCACCTACAACCTGCTCGACGCGGTCGCCACAACGATGGACGCCGAAGGCGACATCACCAGCTACGAGTACGACAGCGCGGGCAACCAGACGGCGGTCGTCCGCGCGGCGGGCACCGCACTGGAGTTCCGTACCGCGTACACGTACGACGCCCGCAATCGGCCGCGTACCGAGACGATCGGCACCGCGGCCCCGTCCATCTACACCTATCACCCCGAGGGGGATCTCCACACGCAGACCGATCCGCGTGGGTTCGTCACACGGCACGAGCTCGACGCGCACGGCCGGCTGAGGTCGATCATCGACGCCGAGGGCAACGAGACCATCACCACCTACACGGGTGAGGGTAACGTCGAGACGGTGATCGACGCCCGCGGCGGCGCCGCCGTCTTCACGTACGAGTACGACGGGATGCGTCGGATGGTACGTGAGATCGACCCCCTGGGTAACGTCACCGGGTACGAGTACGACGAGGTAGGGCGTCGGACGGCCATCATCGACCCGCGTGCGTCGAGCGGCTCGGTCGCCGATGAGTTCGTCACTCGCACCTCTTACGACGGCCTGGGCCGCACCGTCCGCACGGTCGACGCCTTGGGCAACGAGACGACCTACGAGTTCGATGACTGGGACACGGTAACGTCAGTAACCAGCCCGGCTCCGGGTCTCGGGGTCGAGGGAACCTTCACCGTCGAGACCGAGTGGTCGGGCAACCGTCGCACGAAGACCGTAACGATCCCGCTGGGCGAAGACGAAGACCCGATCCGTCAGGTCTACACGTTCGACGCGGTCGGGAACCAGCTCACGTCGTCGATCCCCGGCACGGGAGTGGGCACACGTACGAAGTACGATCGGCTCAACCGGCAGGTGGAGCAGACAACCGCGCCGAACACGGCCGACGCGGCGACAACGCGAGTGGTGTACGACGGCCGCGGTCGGATCGAGTCCACCTTCGACGCGCGAGGCGTCGAGACGCGTCACTTCTACGACGGAAAGCTGCACCTCGAGCGGATGGTGATCGCCGCCGACACCGTCGATGAGATCACGCTCCGCTCGGAGTACGACGACGTCGGCAACCTGGTGCGTCGCTGGGACCCCCGGCCGGGCGTGCTGCCGACCTCGTACGAGTACGACGGCCTGAACCGGCTCATTGAGCGGCGGGGACCCACGGGCGATCCGCAGACGCCCGAGTACGTCGTCACCATCGATCACGACGAGATCGGCAACATCGTCTTCGAGACGGACGCTCGCAACCCGCTCTGGACCACGACCTACGAGTACGACCTCGCCGGCCGGTTGGACAAGCGAACCGACGCACGCGGCGTCGATTGGTTCTACGGCAACGACGAGGCGGGCAACCAGACCACCATCATGAATGTGGACGGCGAGACCACCACGTTCGAGTACGACGCGCTGAACCGCCTGATCGCGACGGTCAACCCGATGGGTCACACGATGGCCATGGTCTACGACGGCCAGGGCAACGTAGTTGCCGAGGTAGCGCCGAACGCCGGGCTGGTCGGCGGAGCCGCGGCGCTGGCGTCGGGCGGTATCGACGGGCTGACGCACGTCACGCTGCACACCTTCGACAACGCGGGTCGGCACACCACGATGACCGACGCAGAGGGCTTCACCACCAGCTACGAGTACGACGCTGCCGGTCGGATGACCAAGATGATCGATCCGCGCAGCGAGGAGGGGGGCGTGCAGTTCGTCGCGCGATACGAATACGACAACCGTGGTAACCGAACACGCGTCGAGCAAGCGTCCGGGCTCTTCGGCGACGACGAGGTGCTGGTGTCGGAGTTCGAGTACGACAAGAACAGCAACCGGACCTTGTTTGTCGATCCTCGCGGGGTCGAGACGGTTACCGACTACGACCGGTTGAACCGCCGAACCGCAACGCATCAGCAGGTGGACGTGCCGGGCAGCGGCGCCGCGGCAGAGGTCTACACCACGGAGTACGTATACGACGAGGCGGGCAACCTGCTGCTGACGCTGGACCCGCGCGGCATGTTCTTCAACGTGTCGTACACGTACGACGACGCCAACAACATGGCGACGTCGACCCAGAACACCGGCACGCCGGACAACCCGGGGCCAGCGGCGACCTGGGTCTACACGTACGACGCGGACGGACGCCGACTCACCGCTCAAGATCCGCGGGGGGCGTATTTCACGACGACGCACGTGTACGACGAACTCGGGCGCCTTGAGCAGACAAGCACGCCGCGCGGCCTGCCGAGCGCACCGCTGGCGCCCGCCGTCGAGATCACGGTGTACGACGACGCGGGCCGGATCGAAGAGACCCAGGGCCCGCTACGCGACGCCTCCGGCGAGTTGGCCGTAAGCCGCTACGACTACGACCCGGCCGGTCGGCAGACACGCATCGAGAACGCCCTCGGCCACGTCAACGAGTACGACTACGACCGCAACGGCAACGTGATCCGTGAGCGATACCTGAGCGACGGCATCGCCGCGACGCGCGTGATCGCGCACAGTTACGATCATGTCGATCGCCTGCGAACCACGACCGACGCACTCGACCGTGAGACCACCAATACCTACGACGCGGTCGGGAATGTTGTCACCGTCACCGGGCCGATCCGGTCTTCGGACGGGTCGCTGGCGACCTCGACGATGGTGTACGACGCCGCCAACCGCCTCCGCTCCTCGACCGACGCCGAGGATCACACCACACGCTACGAGTACGACGACTCGGGCAACACGGTCGCGGTGACCGATCCGCGTGGCGCCTACTACACAGCTAGGGCGGTGTTCGACGGCCTGGGCAGGGTCGTCGAGGCGTCGCACCCCACGGGGACGCCGGATAATCCGGGGCCGCTCGCGGTTCACACGTACGAGTACCAGGCGTTCGGGCAGCGCGTCGTGGAGACCGACCCCCGCGGCGCCGGCTTCGAGACGATCCGCACCTTCACCGTTGCGCGTCAACCGTCGGTGGTGGACATGCCGGCCGGCAGGGAGGTCGGCGACGACGCACGCCAGATCGAGACGTGGAGGTACGACGTAGCCGGCAACATGGTGGAGTACATCGACCCACGCGGCGCGGAGTACGCCACCCTCTACGCCTACGACGCCGCGGACAACCTGATCGATCGCTCCTACGCCGCCGGCACCGACGACGATCCGCGTCGGCTTGTCGAGCGGTTCGCCTACGACGAGGTCAACAACCAGATCCGCCACGAAGGCCTTGGCGGCGCCGCCTATCTGACCACCACGACGTACGACATTCTTGGCCGGGCCACGTCGCTGACCGATGCGGTGGGCGACACGATCACCTGGACGCTGGACCGCTACGCCAACCCCGTTCAGACCGAGGACAAGTTCGGCGTTTCGACCACGACCTTCGACGTGATCGACCGGCCGCTCGTCGAGACCGATCCGCTCAACCACGTCACGCGTTACGTCTACGATCAGGGTTCGTTCGGCAACCGGACGACGATGATCGATCAGCGTGACAACACGACTTTTGTGATCTACGACGGGCTCGGCCGAGCGGTGCTCGAGTCCGACGCCTTCGGCGCGACGTCCGAGTTCCGTTACGACGCCGTGGGCAACCTGGACACTTTCGTCGATCCGCGTGGCTTCGTGCACCGGACGACCTACGACGCACGTTCGTTGCCGATCGAGCGGGTGACGGCGGTCGGCGCCCCGGACGAGGCGACCGTCCGCTTCGAGTACGACCTGCTGAACCGTGTCACGCTGCAGACGGACCCGCGTGATCCTACCGGCGTGTCGTTCGCGATGCGTTACGAATACGACGCCCTGGACCGCCTGATCCGCGAGATCAGCACGGCGGCCTCGCCCGACCTCAGCGGCCCAGCGCCCGAGACGCCCGGCAGAAGCGGCGAGCTGGTGCGAGAGTACTTTTACGACGCCGTCGGCAGCGTGGTGCGGATGGTCCCGCACGGGGGCGAGCCATACACGATCGAGACGGTCTACGACCGGCTCGGCCAGCCAATCGAGACGCGTGCGCCGACGGGGACCGCCGCCGAGCCGCGGACGAGCGTCACCCGGCAGGAGTACAACGACGACGGTCAGGTGACCGCTGTCGTCGACGCTCTCGGCCATCGCACGGAGTACGATTACGACACGGTCGGCCGCCGCACGCTGGAGCGGATTGTCACGCCCGACGGCGAGGACCTCGTCACCACGTGGCAGTACGCGCAGGATGCCAACGGCGTTAGCGTTGAGCAGACGGACGCTCTGGGCACGGTTGCTTACGTCGCTCATTTCGACGGCCTGGGCCGCGTGGTCCGTGAGGAGGTGCGTGGCGAGCCGGACCGCTTCCGCACGTACGACCCGGCGGGCAATCTCGAAACCGAGACGATCGGCCGCTGGTCGGAGACCCACACCTACGATCAGCGGAATCACCACAGCTCGACGGTCGATTCCGAGGGCAACGCCGAGCGGTTTGAGTACGACGCGATGGGCAACCTCCGCTTCTACTACGAGGCGGGCGACTCGTTGCCGATCGAGTATCGGTACGACGGGCACGGCCGCCGCACGCAAACCCTCGCCCAGTCGGGCGACACCACGACGACCGACTACGACAAGGCCGGCAACGTTGTCTTGTACCGGGATGCTACGGGCAACGAGACGACCTATGTCTACGACGGCCTCGGCCGCATCGCCCGAGAGACCGACGCCTTCGGCGACCGCTCGATCACGTACGACGCCGCGGGCGACAACGTCACAACGGTCGATCGCAACGGCCGCAGGACAGACCGGGAGTATGACCGCGCCGGGCAGCTCCGCGCTGAGATCTGGTTCGACGTAAACGGCGTGCAGACCGACCGGCTCGAGTACGAGGTAGACGCGGTCGGCCGCCGTGTCGGAGCGACGCAGGGGGATATCGTGGTAGCGCTCGAGCTACTCGACGACGCGTCGAGCCGGCTCGCGTCGCAGCGGCTCGCGTTCGGGCAGACGGTTATCGATGTCGATCATGACCTTGACGCGCTCGGCCAATCCCGCCGCGACGCGTACACGCTCGGCGACGCGGCCGCGCCGTTCGTTGCAACGACCTACGAGCGGCCCACCGACAGCAACAAGCTAACCGGGATCGTGCAGACGGGCACGTTCGCCTCGGACAAGCGGATCGATCTCGGGTACGCGAGTGATCTGCCGAACACGCTCGAGGAGATCACTCGCCGCAACTCGGCAGGCACAGAGGTTAGCAGCAGCACGTGGGACTACGACGGCCGCAAGCTGCTGGAGTCGATCACGCACCGCGGCGACCCGGGCGTGATCGACACGCTGACGTACGAATTCTTCGCAGACCGGCAGGTGCGCAGCATCGCGGAGTCGGCGGGGACGACGACTTACGTCTACGACGCAGAGAATCAGCTCACGGGCGCCGACTACGGCGGCCGTGAGACGAACGAGGGCTTCGACTACGACGAGTCCGGCAACCCGGACGGTGTGGAGTTCGTCATCGGGGCGATGAACCGGCTGGAGAGCGACGGCGAACGAACCTACGCGTACGACGCCGAGGGGAACATCGTTTCGTCGACGATCCTCGCGACGGGTGAGATCACCACGTACACGTGGGACAACCGCAACCGGCTTCTCTCGGCGACCCACGCGCAGGCTGACGGCGACGTCCTGTGGCGGATGACGCACGAGTACGACGCGCTCGATCGGCGAGTCCGGCAGACCTACACGGAAGCAGCCACGGCGGGCGGGCCTCTCGCAACGGTCGATGATCGTCTCTACGTCTTCGACGGCGAGGACCTCGTCGCCGAGCTAACGCTCGACACGGCGGGTGTCGCCACGCCCGACGTGGTCTACACGATCGACACCGCCAACGGCCGCGTGCACGCGCAAGACTTCGGCTCGGGCGATTACCAGTGGCTGCTCGCGGATCACCTCGGATCCACCCGGTGGCTGCTCGACGCGAACGGAGCCGTGGCGAACGCCCTGTTTTACAGCGCCTACGGACAGGTCTTGAGCCAGACCGACGCCGCCGAGACCTCGCGTGTGCTCTTCGCCGGCCGGCACTTCGTGCCCGAGCTGGCGTGGTACTACAACAACGCACGGTTCTACGACCCCCAGACCGGCCGGTTCGTCTCGCAGGACCCGAGCGGGTTCCTCGGCGGCGACCAGAACCTGTACCGCTACGGATCGGGCAACCCGGCAAACTTCGTCGATCCGTCCGGGCTGTCGGCGCAGCCCGCGTTGGGAGACTCGGAGATGGGCAGGTCGAACGGCCGCACGTTCACCGGGCGCACCGCCGCCGTTTGGGGCAGCGGCGTGGCGAGGCCGTTCGGCGGCGCAGTCGACTTCGAGAGCTCGACGCAGGACAACTACAACGCGATCAACTCGCGGATCACGGCGTCGATCCGGCCGATCGTGAACGAGGTAGCGTACTACGGCGCGCTCCTGGCGGCCGGCGAGGTCGGTCTCGCGTTGCACGGCAATCCCGAGTCGCCGACGGTGCAGCGGGCGTTGGCCCGCGGACAGCGATCGATCGACCAGATCGGTTCGCGGCTGTTGTCCGCGTCGAAGGACATCGGCGGCGTGATGCTGCAGATCTCAGCACAATCCGAGTACTTCGCCTCTCAGCGGACCAGCGCGATCTCACGCCTGGGTGAGGACCGCCTCGGGGGCACCCTGCAGCACGGGTTGAACTCGCTCGGGCATCTGGTGCTGGTGGGCGAGGCGACGCTTCTGTCACTGGCGAGCGAGGTGATCGACGTCGCGGCCACCGGCGTCGACGCCGTCAACATCGGCCTGCAGGCCTACGGCATCACGAGCGACGACGGGCAGAACCGTCGGTACTCGCAGATCACTCAGGTGATCTCAGAGTACGGGTACCTGCGCACCGCGAAGCTTGCGTTCGACGCGGTGCTCGCTCTGCCGAGCCAGCTCGTCTCCGGCGACGCCGCGCAGCAGGGTCAGGCCGTCGCCGCGATCCTCGAGTTCGCCAGCCCCGGGGCCGCCTTCGGTTCGTTGCGGAAGCTCACGCCGATCCGTGCGGGGGGCAGAAGCCTGCTCGGCAAGTACGACGTCGGTCCGAACATCAGCCGCCCCGGGTCCGGCAAGTCGCTCAACCCGTGGGAGCTGGACCCCAACGCCAGGGTCTCGGATCGCGTCTTCAACCCCGACGGCGAGCCCCTGACCTTCGGCGACGTCAAGCGAAAGTTCGCCGATCAGAACGAGGACGGCATCTTCGACGCCGCCGATGCCCACGTCGAAGACGCCTTCTCGAAGGCTGAGTTCCGAGAGGCGGTCCGCGGTCTGAGCGAAGCGGAGATCGCGCAGCTCAAAGACACCGCGAAGGTCATCGAGGTGTCTCGCAAGATGATCGAGCCCGGCACGCCCTACACGGTCGGCAAGAAAGACGCGAACCCGATCGAGTTCTACATCCTCGACCCGGACGACGGTCTGATCGCACGGATGAAGCGGATGAAGGACCCCTCGTTCCAGGCCAGCACGCGCGGCAAGCAGAGCCTCGTCAACAACGTTATCGAGCACGGGTCCATGCACATGGACCCGCGGCTTCGGACGACCGCCCGCAGCATCGGGCAGCTGATGGGCGTCAACGGCCGGGTCGGCCTGCCGAACGTTTGGAACCGCCTGAATGAAGTGTTCGAGACCGCTGTCGACGAGGTGCTCAAGAAGAGCGGAGCCCCCGAAGGATCGCTCACGCAGCGGGTCAACGACCTCACGCCAGAGCAGGCCGCGGAGGTGGTGAGGCTGGTCGACGAACGTTGGACCCGCGACCCGGTCATCTCCGACATCTCGGCTCAGTTTGCCGCCGATCCCGCCTACGGCGGGCGCCTCGGTATCTCGGGCATCTTCGAGCGCGGATCGTTCGGCGCCTCAGCGGAGCAGTTTGTGTTCCGCGCCAATGTGGTGACCGACGTCCTTGGTGGCAGAAAGAATCCCTTCGAGATCATCGGCGGCAACGAGTTTGACTTCGCCTGGCGCTCCGTGGCCGACCTGTTCAAGACGCCGCTCGGCAACGCGAGCGACTTCGACTTCAATATCACCACGTTGAGCCGAGCGCTCTACTACAAGCTCCACCAGAAGGTCGATGGCATCGTCGGCAAAGAGTTCGTTGACCTGTTCTTCGAATTCGCCCAGGACCAGCTGGGCAAACGCCAGGCCGCGGCGCGAGCGGCGGGCGATACCGATCTGGAGGTCGCCATCCAGGAGCGGATCGACCTCTTCGACGCGGCCGACAAGGACCCCGGCAATCCGGCCAAGGGCGAGCTGCCCGGACGGTACAAGCTGGTCGAGCTCTACAAGCAAGACGCCGACGAGTTCGACCTGATCCGCAATCGCGCGGACGCCGTTTCCGCCGACATCCGTAAGGGCGCCCACGGCTACATCGTTCCGCTAACGAGCACGGTCAAGCTTGGACCGCTCGTCCATATCGAGCAGGTTAAGTGGGAGCCCTTCGGCATCAAGAAGCCGTTCGGACGGGAGAAGCGACCCTCCATCCGCTTCGATGGATTCACGACCTACCTCGACCGGTTCCGCGGAACGCTCTGGTTCGACTCGGCGGCGCGGGTCCAGCACATGGGACGCACTTTCACGGGGACGTCTGATCGCGTGGTGCTCGACGCCGGACTCGTGATCAAAGACGCCCTGCTGCGTGCCGAGAACGGCCTGATTGACGATCCTACGGGCGGCTTCGGTGCGTCGCGGATCGACGTGACGCCGCCGATCGGGCCGAGAGACCTCGTGACGACGATCGACGTCTGGTCCGGCGCGCCAGCGGACGAGGCCGACTTCGACACGCTACTCACGACCGCCGGGGCGCTCGCCCTCGATCGATGGATCTCGGCGCTCGGGGTTACTCCCACCGTCGAGATTGCCTACTCGGCGGAGGATCTGCCGGACGGGGTGCTCGGCGCCGCCCGCATCACGGAGCGCGATGAGGCCGGGCGCCCGGCGTACGCCTCGATCGTGATCGACGTTGACGCCAGCGGCCTGGGCTGGGGCGCCGACGGTTACGATCTCGGCTCGGTGCTGCTGCACGAGACCGGCCACGCCCTGGGCTTCGACCCGGGGACGCCGGCGTTCGCCGCCGCAATCGACGTGGACACAGTCGGCCTGAAGCTGATCACCGATCAGCACGCGTACCGTCTGGAGACGACGGGCGCCGAGCTGGACCCGGCGTTCCATCCGTGGTCGGTCATGGCCGGCGCCCTGTTCCCGGGCATGACTCGCGAGCTGACCCCCGCCGACACGGACGCGGTGCAACGCGTTTGGACCGCGCCGCCGCCGATCGCCTATCGTTCAGACGAGGGGCGGACCCTCTACTCGATGGCGGGGCAGGCGGACTTCGGCGGATTCGTGACCCTGGCAGCGGGTGTCGGGAACACGCTCGCAGCAACGCCGCGCGACGGGCTCAGCCCGTTCGCCGACGCCGGCGATCCGACAAGCTGGGTAGCCGTCGGGAACGTCGCGTTTGCCGACGGCGTCGCGACGCTGACCGAGGGGGTCGGCCTAGTGACGGATCTGTCACACACGTTCGTGGTCCCTCAGGGGGTCACGCAGCTTACCTTCACCGTCGACACGCTGTCGCTGGACCCCGGCGCGCCGAACGGCTTGCCGCCCGAGGCGTTCGAGGTGGCTTTGGTCAGCGCGCACACGTTCGCATCTGTCGGGGGCGCCACGCCCGCGCTGCCGGGCGGCGACGCCTTACTCAACGTTCAGGCGGGCGGAGCGACGACCTTCTCGGAGGGCGTGTCGGTCGAGGGCGCCGCGGCGAGTGGCGCGGTGCTGGACCCGACGTCGCCGTTCGATGTCACGGTCTCGATCCCGCCCGAGAGCTACGGCCAAACCGTGACGCTCTACTTCGACCTGATCGGTTTCGGCGAGGACGCGAGCTCGGCGGTTATTAGCGCTCTGCGGTTCGAGACCGACCTCGACGCCCGTATCGTCGTCACTCCGACCGACGGCTTGACGACGTCCGAGGCGGGCGGGCAGGCGTCGTTCGACGTCGTGCTGACGGCGCCGCCCACGGCCCCCGTGACGGTCGATCTGTTCTCAACGGCGCCCGGCGAGGGGACACTCTCGGTGCCGAGTGTCACCTTCACGCCAGACGACTGGGACACGCCGCAGACGGTCGTCGTCACGGGCCAGGGTGACGGCGTCGCGGACGGCGACGCCGATTATCGGATCGTGACCGCGTGGGCGGTCAGCGCGGATACGCGCTACCACGGCATCGACCCGGACGACGTGCTGCTGACGAACACGGAAGAGACGGTGGCGATCGTCGTCACGCCGACCGACGGCCTGACGACCACGGAGTCGGGCGGGCAGGCGTCGTTCGACGTTGTGCTGACGGCGCCGCCGACAGCGCCCGTGAGCGTCGATCTGTTCACGACGGCACCGGACGAGGGAACGCTGTCCACGCCAAGCGTGACGTTCACTCCGGCCAACTGGGACGTGCCGCAAACGGTCGTGGTCACAGGGCAGCAGGATAGTGTCGCCGATGGCGACACGCCCTACCGGATTGTGACCGCGTGGGCCGTGAGCGCTGACTCTCGGTACCACGGCATCGATCCGGACGACGTGCTGCTGACCAACGTCGAGGAAACGGCCGCCATCGTCGTGACGCCCGACGAGGCGATGCGGACCACCGAGTCGGGGGGCCAGGCAACTTTCACTGTCGTGCTGACCGCGCGCCCGACGGACGACGTGGCGTTCGACCTGTTCACGACCGACGCGACCGAGGGATCCGCCTCGTTCGCGACCCTGACGTTCACCCCCGCCGACTGGGAGCAGCCCCGGCTGGTGACCGTCACCGGCGCCGACGACCCGATGGAAGACGGTGACCAGCCGTACCGGATCGTCGCGAGCTGGGCGCGAAGCCTCGACACGCGCTACCACGGCATCGACGTCGACGATGTTCTCCTTGTGAACGGAGACGACGAGGGCGTTTTGATGCCGGCGTTGCTCGGCGACTACAACCAGAGCGGCGTCGTCGATCTTGCCGACTACAGCGTGTGGCGCGACGCGATGGGCCACAGCGTGGCGCCCTACACGGGAGCGGACGGCAACGGCGACGGTGTCGTCGATGAAGCCGACCGGCAGGTCTGGGTCGACAACTTCGGCGCCACGCTGCCCACGCCGCCGGAGGCGGCCGCCGAGCCCGAGCTTCCTGGCGACTACGACCAGAGCGGCGTTGTCGATCTCATTGACTACGGCGTGTGGCGCGACGCACGGGGCGAAACCGTCGCACCATACAGCGGGGCGGACGGGAACGGCGACGGCGTTGTGGACGACGCCGACTGGCAGGTTTGGGTGGACCAGTTCGGGACCACCCTGCCGCCCGAACCGGACGACGCGGCCCCCGACGGGCCGAGCGGCTTGGCACTGCCGGTCGGGCCCCTACCGGTGTTCGACGCCGCGGCGTACGCGGAAATGGACGGCGTCGCGGTAGAAGACCAACCGGACGAGCCGATCGACCCGTCGCCTGCGGACACAGGCGCCAGCACAAGCACCAACACGGGCGAGACACGCGATCAAGACCGCCCGACGCGTCGGCGTGATTGGCGAGCCGTGCGCGACCGGCTGCGCTCGACCGCCGCGGAACCGTTCGTGGCAGACGCGGAGAAAACGACCCTCGAAGACCGTATCGAGGCCGCGCGGGCGATCACGACCGAGGCGGTTGTCGCTACCATCCTGCCGCAACGCGATGACGCCCCGAACGCCAACCCCGCCGACCCGGCACGGAGCGTCTCCGCCGTCGGCTTGGTGCGGGCGACGAGCACGGACCTCGACGCGGCGTGGGGCACGGAGGCGGATCCCGACGACACGCCGGACGACTTCAACGTGTTCGACGAGCGACGCACGCCCGATGAGTTGGCGGAGGCCGAGTTGGAGGAAGTATTCGCTGAATTCGGGGCCGACTAGGGCGGTTATTCTTGACGACGCGACCCGCGATGCGCACATTAGTGCTAGAGAAACTAAGCTGGCTGGCCAAGCGGCCATCGCATTGACCTGACCATGCACCCGTCGCTGTCCGACACCGACAGCCCAAGTGCCTAATGATCTTCTCCAGCGTCCGACTCTTCGGCGCTGAACCGCTTCGCTCAGACCGCCACGCGGTTGTTTAGCGAGTTGGGCCCTCGGCAGAGCACACCGACGCCTCGCGTTTTTTGACGCGCACGTTCTGCCGTTGTTCGCCGCTCGCGCAACGCACGCGAAGCCTTCTCCGACGCACCTTACGCCGCTCACGTTGCGCACACGTCGCGCCACGGTCCCCCGCGCACACGCCGCGTGGGCCGGACAACGCCCCCGCGTAACGATCTCGACGTTCCTCCGCCGGCCGCTGCCCCCCTGCCGCCGCCAACACTCAATCAATCGGCTCGCACCGAATCGCTATGCAGCATCCTCGATTCCTTCCTCGCAGCGTGAGCCTCTCGTCGCTCGCACCGCTGCTCGTCGCGATCCTCGTTTTGTCGCACGGCGCCACGCTCCGTGCGGCGGGGGTGTTCGGCGTGGTGACGTTCGACGAGCGCCCGTTCCAGTCGGTGGACGGCCTCGAGGTCGCTGGAGTGACCTTCTCGTACACGATCGACGACGCCCCGTCTCCGGAGGCGTTCTTCGGCAGCTTCGGGCCCGGGCAGCTCAACCACGTGAACGACCCGAGCCTGCTAGGCGACGCGGCGGGCGTGCTGCGGATGGACTTCGACGAGCCCGTGGTCGCGGTGTCGTTCGGCGTGGCGCTCAACAAGGGCGAGGACATCGACGCCGGCGTCGTCGTGACCATGCTTAACGAGCAGAACGCGAGCCTCGACGCGCTCGAGCTCGACACCGTCGCCGACGATCCCCTGAGGTTCTCCGAGGCGCGGTTCGACTACGTCGGCGCCCCCGTCGCGGCGATCGAGCTTCGATTCACGAGCTCCGTCGAGCGCTTCGCGGTTGATAACCTTGAGTTCTCGATCCCTGAGCCCGCGTCGCTCTCGACGATAGTCGGCGCTGTCACCGTTGCCGCCGCGCGTCGTCGGAGACGCAACAGCAGGCGGGTGGCTTGAACGCTGAATCGTCGATGGGCTGTCGAGCGAAAGACGCCACGACCGGGCCCTTGAAGCGGTGACGCGGTCGCCGCCGCGTTACAACGCCGCCGCACCGGCCGACTCCACGCGGATCGGCTCGATGTCGAACTTCGGGTTCTGGCCGAGGAAGCGGCACGGGTTGTTGTGAAACACCTCGATCGCGTCTTGCAGCGAGTGCCCGCGGCGGCGGAACTCAACGACGCACTCCTGGAGTGTGAACGGGTCGCTCGGTCCCCAGTCGGCCGAGGAGTTCACGAGGATCCGCTCGCGGCCGTACTTCTCGAGCATATCGACCGCTCGCCGGGGTGAGCACTTCGTGATCGGGTACAGCGTGAAGCCGACCCAGTAACCGGCGTCGAGGCACGGCTCGATGGTTTGCTCCTCGACGTGGTCGATCCAGACCCGCTCAGGGTCCACGTCGAGCCCGGCCAGCACCTCCAGCACCCGCTGCGTGCCGTGCGCCTTGTCCGAGAGGTGCGGCGTGTGGATCAACACCAGCTGGTCGTGTTCCATCGCCAGCTCCACGTGAGCGGCGAGCGCGTCGCACTCGTTGGGCGTGCTCTTGTGCAGGCCGGTCTCACCGACACCAAGGCACGTCGGCTTGGCGAAGAACTCCGGCATCGCCGCCAGCACCTCGCGCGTCAGCTCGGCGTTCTCCGCTTCCTTCGGGTTCACCGCGACCCAACAGAAGTGGCGGATCCCGTACTCCGCGGCGCGGGTCGGTTCGAACTCGCTGATCTGCCGGAAGTAGTCGAGGAACGTCTCCGGGTACCGGCGGTCAAAGCCCGCCCAGAACGCGGGTTCGGCGACCGCGACGACGCCCGACATCGCCATCCGCTCGTAGTCCTGAGCGGTTCGAGCGATCGCGTGGTAATGCGGCTGGATGATCTGCACGTCGCGGCTCCGTTCGTGCTCGAACTATTGGTGCTCTGGCTTGTTTGCTCGGTCAGACCCGGGCGAAGAGCTCAAGCAGCCGCGCTGCGTGCCCCTCGGCAGGCGGCGGACCGACGAGCTGCTGCATGGCGTCCCGGAGCGTGTCGAGCTTCTGCGTGTCCGACGCGTGGCCGCCCTCGCGCTCGGCCGCCGAGGTGTACCGGTCGAGGAACGCGGCGACCTCAAGCAGCTGGCACCGATGGTCTAGGTAGTAAGTGTCGATCACTTCCTGCGGGGACAACATCGCGGTTCGCTCCTGGTGTTTGCCGGACGCACGCGACGCACCGTTACGCCGACGGGGCCGGCTTGTGCGACGCGAGCTCGTAGCGCCGGATCTTTCGGTCGAGCGTCGAACGCTCGATCCCCAGGATATTGGCGGCGCGGCTCTTGTTCCAGCTCGTTGATTTTAGCGTCGCAAGGATGTGGCGTCGCTCAACCTCGGCAAGCGAGACCGGCTCGTACGCGCCGCCCCGCCCTTCCGGCTGACCGGCTTCGGTGTCGCCGGTCGTCTTGAGCGTCGACAGGATCAGGTCGTCGACATCGATCACCGTCGCCGGGCACAGCACGACCGCCCGTTCGATGACGTTCTTCATCTCGCGGACGTTGCCCGGCCAGCGGTAAGTCAGCATCGCTTCCATCGCCCGCGTGCTGAAGCCCTCGATCTTGCGACCGGTCTCGTCGTTGAATCGCTCCAAGAAGTGCTCCGCCAGGAGCGGGACGTCTTCGGGCCGTTTGCGCAGCGGCGGGACACGGATCTCAAGCACGTGCAGCCGGAAGTACAGGTCGCGGCGGAACGCGCCCTCGGCGACGCGTTGCTCCAGGTCCCGATTCGTCGCGGCGATCACCCGCACGTCGGCGGTAATCGCCTTGCTGCCACCGACACGCTCAAAGGCGTGACCTTCCAAGACACGGAGGAACTTGGCCTGGATGGTGGGGCTCATCTCGCCGATCTCGTCGAGCATGAGTGTGCCGCCGGTAGCCGCCTCGAACTTACCCATCTTGCGGTCTGTGGCGCCGGTGAAGGCGCCCTTCTCATGGCCGAACAGCTCGCTCTCGAGCAGCGACTCGGTCAGCGCGGCGCAGTTCAGGCAAACAAACGGACCGTTCCTGCGCGGGCTGCTGAAGTGCACCGCCCGTGCCACGAGCTCTTTGCCAACGCCGCTCTCGCCGCACACGAGCACCGTTGCGCGGCTCGGCGCGGCGCGGGCGATTTCCTCAGTCACACGGCGGATCGCCTCGCTGGCGCCGATGATCTCGCTCGTAACGCCCAGCCGCTCGCGCAGCTGCGTGTTCTCGTCGCGGACCTTGTTGAGGTTGTCCGCCAACGCCTCGCGTCGCTCGAGATTCTTCAGCGCCACCGCGACGGTGTCCGCCACCGCGAGGCTGAACTCGAGGTCTTCGGGGTCGAGCGGCTTCGCCGCGTCGGTCGAGTACAGGTGGACCAGCCCCAGCGGGCCGCTCTCGTGACGGATCGGCACGCACAGAACGCTCGTCGCAAGGATGTCGCCGCTGGAGTCCCGCGCGCCGAGCTGGCTGTCGTCCATGATGTTGCGGGCCAACACGCCCTGCCGCTCACGGAGGACCGTCGAGGCGAGGAAACGTGAGACGCGGTGGTAGCGGTGCGGCGTGTCGCTACGAGCCGCCGACTCGACGAGGTCGTCCGGGTTGTCGTCCTCGACGCGGGCTACCCGAGAGACGAGAATCGCCCCCGCGTCCGCCGACGTGCCGGCGAACAGTCCGTCGAGCGCGGTGCGGGCGACGTCGGCGGTTGTGCTTGCCTTAGCTAGGTCGAACGCGAGGCGGCAGAGCATCGCCGCCGCTCGGCCGACCTTGGGCGTGCTGTTGGCGGACTCGAGGTCGACGCCGCTCAGCTCGGCCGAGTCTTCGTTCACGGGGCCGAGGTAGCGGCTCTGCTCACGCCGGTGCGTGATGTGCGTGGGTTCGTGCGGCTCGAGGTCGAAGATGCTGCCGTCGTCCGACGAGTCGTCGTCCGCGGCGCCGCCCGGCCCCGCTGTTTGGTCGTCGACGAGGCGGCCGACCCCCTGCGGGCCCAGATCGGTCGAGCCGGTGATCCGCTGCGAGGCGCGGAGCACGTTTTGCGAGTCGGGAAACGCCGCTTGGATGTCGTCGACGAAGGCCAGGCATACGCTGCCCACCTTGATGATGTCGCCCGGAGCCAGTTCCTGGTCGGTCGAGATCCGCTTGCCGTTGAGGGTCGTCCCGTTACGGCTCTCCAGGTCTCGCAACACCCAGTTGCCGCTAGAAGAGAAGACCTCAGCGTGGTTTCGGCTGCAACGCTCGTCTTTGACGACGACTCGGTTGGTCGGCGCTCGGCCGACTGTAACCGCTTCGCCCGACATGAGGCGGAACACGTCGGTCCACTTCGCCCCGTCGCGGATGACGAGGTAGGCGGCGTTTTCCGCGGATTCCGCCATCGAAGTGAAGTCGCTACGCGTTCGTGGAGGGGTTGGGAACTGGGGCCAGCCGACCAGCGATCAGCCTAAGTCGGCAGCCAAGGGGCGTCCAACCGCAAGTTGACCGGAACTCGTTTCCTGAGCTTGGTTTGCGACGCCGTGGCGCCGCACCAACGCCGGCCCCCCCGGGCGGCCAGCCGCTTCGCTCGCGATGCCCAAACCGTTTGATACGACTTAACTTACCAACTATTCTCAGAGCTTCCCGCGTTGGCAACCGACGATCGTCCATGATAACGACCGCCGCGGGCAGGCTTTGGAGAACGCCGTGAAGACAGTGAAGCGATTTGGGCCCCCGGCAGGGGGTCGGCTTGGCGCCGTGGTCGGTCTCGCCGCCGTTGTTAGCACAACGCTGGTCGCTCATGCGGGCGGCCTGATCCGCGCGCCCGCCGTCGGCGGCATCTACGTCGATGCCCAGGGTGTCGTCTCGACCCCGCCCGTGGACTCAACCGAGAGTCTGCAGGCCGCGTGGGAGGCTAGCCTCGACCCGGTCCCGGGCGACATGCAGAAGCTCACCGACCTGCGGATGGTTTCGCTTCGCGGAGTCGAGGCAGCCATCACGGCCGCGACGGCGTCCGGCGAGCCGCTGGCGGACGAGGTGCGCTATCTCGCGGGCTTGCTCCGCGTGCGGTATGTGTTCGTTCACCCTCCCAAAGACGGCAAGCCGGGCGATATCGTGCTGGCCGGTCCGGCCGAGGGCTGGCGTGTCGATCGCTTGGGCAACACCGTCGGCAAAACAACGGGCCGCCCGGTGGTGATGCTTGAGGATCTCATCGTCGGCATCCGAGCCGCCGAGGCAGCGAACGGGCCGGGCATCAGTTGCTCGATCGATCCGACCGCCGAGGGCCTCGCCCGTGCCCAGCGTCTCCGCGTCTCCGCGAGCGACGGCCCGTTGGTCGCTGCCCGCCGGCTGGAACAGGCCGTTGGTCGGCAGGAGATAACGATCGCCGGAGCCCCGTCCACGAGCCACTTTGCTCGCACGCTGGTGGCGGCCGACTTCCGGATGAAGCGGTTGGCGATGGGCTTCGAGCCGGCGCCGGTCGACGACCTGCCGAGCTATCTCGACATGATTAAGGAGCTGCCGCGGTCGTCGAGCCTGCTGCCGCGTTGGTGGCTAGCGGCCGACTACCAGCCGATGGCCAAAGACCAGCGGGGTCTCGCCTGGGAGCTCCGCGGCCAAGGCGTGAAGTGCCTGGCCGAAGAAGACTTCGTCAACGCCGAAGGCGGCGTCACGCGTGGCGCCCGCCAGGGAGGCGACGCCTCGAAGTGGGCGGATCGCATGACCGAGAAGTTCGAGGCCCTGGCGGCCGAAGACTCAGCGTTCGGTCACGTACGCAACGCGTTCGACGTCGCCGTGGTCGGCGCCCTGCTCGTCAAAGAGGGGCTCTGGGATGTGGCTAAGATCACGGCTCCGGCGCTGACCTCTGGCTACGAGCTCGAGCGCTACGACGCTCCACAGGCCGTCGCTACGAAGGCAACCTTCGTCAAGAAGCGTGGCGGCTGGGTCATCAGCGCCTCGGGCGGCGTCCAAGTGTACCCTTGGCTGGTGGCCGACAACGCCGAGACGGTAGCGTCCCTCGCTGACACGAGTGAGCAAGCCCTCGCCGCCCAAGGTGCGAGCTGGTGGTGGGAGTGAGCCGCTCTTAGCCCGCTTTGGCCGGCGGCGTTTCGACTGCCCGTTCGGCGGTGCGGCCGAGCACGTCGGAGCACGCGTCGAAAACATCTTCGACCGTGAGCGAGAGCATCGCGGTGTTGTCCGCTTTGCGGCGCTCGCGGCGTCCGCCCGTCTGTAGTTGCTTCAGCAAGCCGACGTGCGGCGGTCCGTAGGGGCCGCAGTCACAAGGCCGGGTCGCCCCGTGAAGGCCGACGGTCGGGGCGCGCATCGCGACAGCCAGATGCATCGGGCCGGTGTCGGAGCTCACCATCAGGCGAGCACTCCCGAGGAGGGCCGCCAGCTCGTGCAGCGTGGTGGGAGGACTCAGCCTCGCCGCACCGTCGCTTGCTGCGACGATCTCCGCCGCCCACGCCTCTTCTTGCCGACCGCCCCACACGACCACCGTTGGCAGTTGGAAGCGGTCTCGCAAACGCTGGGCAAGCTCGCCGAAGCGTGGCATCGACCACAGCTTCGAGGGCCACGTGGCGCCCGGGTTGATGACCGCGAACGGTCGATCACCGGTGTCGCCAAGCCAGGCCGCGATCGCTTCTTCGGCCGACGCCGGGGGGCGGATCCCCCAGGCAACACCGTCGCCCGGCGCGTGCGCCAGGCCTAGCGGTTGGAGCAGCTCGAGCGATCGATCGGTGACGTGCGGAGACGTGGCGGGGATGAGCGTGTTGTTCAGCCAAGGCGAGAGCTCGCCGCCGGGCTGGCCGCGGAAGCCCGCCCGCAGGGGCGCCCCCGAGAGCCATCCGCCGAGCGCTGATTTCGTTAGCCCCTGGCAGTCGAGCGCGGCGTCGAATCGGAGCGGTCGCAAGCGACGACGCAGCTCGGCAATCTCTCTTGGTTTGGTGAACCAACCCCGCCTGGCGACGATTACTTCGTCGAGCGCAGGGTGGTCACGGACGAAGGCCGCGGACTTCTCCTCGACAAGCCACGCGAGGTAGGCGTCGGGGAATCGTTCACGCAGCCGGCACGCGACCGGAAGCGTGAGGATCGTGTCGCCGATGGCGCTCAGTCGGCTGATGAGCACCCGAGGACGCTCGGGATCACGCGGGCGGAAGCGACGAAAGGGGATCGGTTCGGACATCCTTGCCCGCGGAGGCGATAGCGTGGTGCGATACCGCGTATCGTACGGCGCCCCGCGAAAGCCCCACAACAACAATCACCGGGCGTTCCTAACGTCGCTGAATCAGGCCGTCGGACCACTCTTCGTAACGGTCCCGGTAGACGGCCTCGTCCTCGGTCAGCAGCACGTCGATCCGCTTCTGGCGACCGTCATCGCGCGAGAGCCCGAGCAGCCGCACCTCGCGTCGCTCGTGGGGGTTCTCGCCGTTCGTGACGGTCTCCACGTAGAACCGATAGACCTGCAGCCAGCCGGGCCGTTGAATCGCCGCTAGGCGGACCTCTCGGACCTGGGCGCCGTTCACGGAGTAGCCGTCGTCGCGCAGCTGCTTGTGAATCGCCTTAAGCAGATCCTTGTCGCCGGTCCAGTCGCTCAGCTTCGCAAGCCACGCCTTCAGCACCGTGGGCTCCTCTCGATCGCGGGGGTTCGGTTGGGGGTTGGGCTACCAACGCGGGGGCGTGGTACCCTCAGATACCCGTCAAACCGTACCGCCGCACTGCCTCTCGACCACCGCTATCCCGATGCTCGCCGCCGACGATATGTTGTTCTCCTACCGCTGGGGAGCTGACACGCTGCAGAGACTCGCCGCGGACATCGCCGACGAGCGGTTCGCCGAACAGCCGATCGCGGCGATCAATCACCCGGCGTGGCTCGTGCAACACGTGGCCAACTACAACCGCGTGATCAACAGCCTGCTCCGCGGCGAAGACTTCGCCAACCCGTGGGACGAGCCCTGCGGTAAGAACAGCACGCCGACAGCCGATCGGGCTGCGTACCCGTCGAAAGCCGAGATCCTGGACGACTTCCGGAGCGGCTTCGAAGCGGCCGCCGCGACCATCGCCGACGCCCCGGCCGATGCCTGGCAGGCCCCGCTCGTGCATCCGACGTGGGGCAAGCAGTTCGCAACCGTGGCGCCTGCCGTCGCGTTTCTGGCGACGACCCACCTGGCCCTGCACGTAGGGCAGCTGAGCGGATGGCGCCGCGCCGCTGGCTTGCCGCGCGTTTAGCGTCTCCGCAATGCGGCGAGCCCGCAGAGCGACAGCAGCAGCGTTGCCGGCTCGGGAACCGGTGCGCCCGTGCCCACGCCCCAGCTGTTCAGCAGCCGGTTGAGCTCTTCGTTGTCCACGGCGCCGCTCAGCCCGTTCACCCATTCGGGAGCGACGTCGGTCTCACCCCAGTTGTTGAGGAGCAGGTTGAGGTCGTCGTTGTTGACCGCCCCGTCGCCGTTGAAGTCGCCCTCGATGTTGGCGATCGCGAACGCGGCGTACTGATCGACCGCGACGTCCGTGTACACGTTGGTCACGCCGTTCGGCCAGACGATACGCAGCTCATCGACGATCGTCGCGTCGCCCAGACCGAAGTGGACCGGCACGTCGCTCTGGTTGAACGTCCCCGCGTTGGTGTTGGCCTCGCGGCGTAGCGTGCGTTCCTCGGGCGTGCCCTGGTGGATGGTCGCGTAGACCGCGGCGCCGATCGCGGTGCTGTTGCCGGAGTCGCCCGTCAGCTCCACGTACAGCCAGGTGTTGCCGTTCTCCGACTCGTCGCTCAGGAAGATCCGCTCCAGCGTCCCGCTGTCGGTCGTCCCGATGAGGTCTTGATCGCCGTCGCGGTCGAGGTCGCCCCAGGGGCTGTCGTACGAGCCGCGATTCACCTCGGCCAAGCCCTCGAAGAACGTCACGTCCGTGAAGCTCCAGTCGCCGTTGTTGCGGTACAGCTTTCGGGCGTTGTTCCGGTTGTTGCGGGCGTCGTGGTCGTGGAAGAAGAGGTCGAGGTCGCCGTCGTTGTCGTAGTCGATCGCCTTGCCGCCGTTGAGATCGCCCGACACGTCGGACAACAACGAGCGGCCGGTGATGGTGTCGACATCGGTGAACTGGTTGCCGCCGTCGTTGCGATAGATCTTGGAGTCTTCGCTGTCGGCGCCGACCACGAAGAGGTCCAGGTCGCCGTCGTCGTCGAAGTCGTGGAACTCCGCGCCGTAGCTGTTGTCCAGATACTGCGTGCCGTTGTCGTCCGCGATGTCGATGAAGCTCATCACGCCCGTCTGGGCGTATTGGTTTTCGTAGAAGTTGTTGCGGATATTGCCGCCGCGGCGGCACGTCGAGATGTAGACATCCAGGTCGCCGTCGCCATCGGCGTCGCCGATGGCCATGCCGTAAGCTTTGGTGCCGAAGTCCTGTTGGAAGCCGGCGGCAGCGCCCGCGGCGGTGAACGAGCCCGAGGCGTCCTGCAGATAGATCTCGTGCCGCTCGTCAACGAACGGGTCGGGGCCTTCCATCGCGATGACCAGATCCAGCCGATTGTCGTTGTTCATGTCGGCCCAGGCGACATTCTGATGGAAGCCGGGGTCGGCGAGGTTGCGGCTGAAGCTCTCATTGATGAACCCCCCCGTGCCGTCGTTCACCAGCACGTCGCCCACCTGCCCGATGTTGGACTGCCCGACAAAGGCGTCGACGAAGCCATCGCCGTTGATGTCGCCCCACGCGGTGCTCCACGACCCGGCGGTCACACCCAGGTTGGTCCAATCGGACTGCAGAGTGAAGCCGAGCGACCCGGTCTCCAGCTCGTTCCGATACAGCTTCTGAGCGCCGGTGCTGCCCTGAAAGAGCAGGTCCAGGTCATCGTCGTTGTCGATGTCCGCCAGCGACGCACTGCGGCTGTTGAGGTTGACCCCCAGCAGCGACGAGCCGAAGTCGGTAAAGTCGGCCGTCGCCGGCCGTGCGACAACGACGGCCGCCAGAGCAAGAAGCGTTCGGAACAGTCGTTCTCGTGGCATGTTGGTCGGGCTCACGGAGGCGTTCGATCGTGCGTAAGTTGCAGCAGCACACGGCCGCCGCGGGATTTCGGAATTCTGGCCCCGAGTGTACTCTATTGGAGCACCTTAAGCCCGAGCAATCGCTCACAAACACACGCGGCCCTTAACAAGCCGCTCCTGCCATGTCCGACGAGACCCGCAACGCGCAGTTGGTCGCCTGGCTCCAGGACCAGGGGCACGGCGAGCAAGAGATCGAGAAGATCCTCGCCAAGGTCGCTGAGTACGACCGGCAGACCGTTCACGGGTCGGGAGCGTTCGACCTCACGGTTAGCGACGCCGCGCGGCAGCGGCCATCATGCCGAGCGTCACGGTCAGCAGCCCGGCGGGCTCGGGGATCACCACCGCCCGTTCGATCACCAGCAACTCCTCCGGATCGCCGAAGACGGGGAAGTCGATGAAAGTGAGCGACCCGGAAGCCCCAACCTCTTGCGACAAATCCACGCGCGTTGCGCTGTTGATGGCGTTGATCGGCGCGATGTTCACAATACGAGCGAACGGAACGAAGCCCTGCCCGTCAAGGAATCCGTTGTCATCGAGGTTGACGAAGAAGCTCGACGTTCCGGAGTTGGGGCCGGTGGCGTTCAATGCGAGTGAGATCGTGCCACGGGTGTTGCTGAGCGTGGGGAAATCAACGAGGCCATTGTTGTCCCCGTCGACGACGACCGGAGCGAACGTCGAGATACTCGTGAACGTGTTACCGTTCACGGACGCCGGATCGAGTGTTGACGTAGTGAAGCTGCCCATCTGAACGACGAAGTCCTCAACGGCTCGGTTGATGACCACGCCGTCGTAGAGGTTCGACGTGACGTAGAGCAGAAAGTTGTCGACGAGGCCCTGCAGGTTGGGGTCGTCCGTTGGGTTCAGCTCCACGAGGAAGCTCGTGCCCGGTTGGTTTGTTTCGAACTCGACGACCTGCGCTTCCGCACCGGTCGTGCCCAACGCGGCAACAACAGCGAGTGACAACCAGCAGCGACGCGTAGCAGACAACATCGGCACGGGGGATTCTCCGAGTGGGGGAATCGCTCCGCGTTGGCGTCAGTCAGACCAGCCCCCGCCACCAACAAACACGCAGCTGCCCGCTCGCGGGCAGCTCGGTGGTGACAGTAGAAAGCTCGCCGGCGAAGACGCCGAGCGGAGCATGAGCGGGGTGGTGTTTCTGGGTGTTCCAATAGCCGAGCAACCAACACCTCGTCGGCCGCCAACAAACCCCACGGTACACGGCCGCGGCGGGCCGTCAAGCACTTTGGACAGAACCCTCGCCTCTCGCGGATTGCTGTCCACGCCGCCGTGACAACCGGCGGCTCTATCGGCCTGACGACCCGCTTCTGACCGACGCAACCGCTACAGAGCGGAGCGCCGGCGTGCCTTCTTTGCGGCCGTCGAGCCCGGGCGTCGCTTCGGCTTGCCGCCGCCCGCTTCGGAGCCACTGGCTGCACCCGCAGACGCTTGGCCGCTGGTACGACGACGGGTCTTCCCGCCGCCGCCACCGGACGCGCCACGCTTCGCGCCACCCGGTCGCTTCGATCCACGCCGGCGTCCGTTCGGAGCGCTGGCGGTCTGTGGCGCTCGCTCGGTCACCTCAAAGCCAGCCACCGGCGTCTCCACCTCGACCGCCCGGCGAATCAGCCTCTCGATCTGCCGCAGCAAGCCGCGTTCGTCGGCCGAGCAGAACGACACGGCCACGCCCTCCGCCCCGGCCCGAGCGGTCCGGCCGATCCGGTGGACATACGTCTCCGGCGTTTCGGGCAGGTCGAAATTCACCACGTGCGACACGCCGCGGATATCGAGCCCACGGGCCGCGATATCGGTCGCCACGAGCACCGGCGGGTCGTCGCTCTTGAACTGGGCGAGCGCACGGTTGCGCGCCCCCTGGCTCTTGTTGCCATGGATCGCCGCGGCCTTCACGCCGTCTTTGGACAGCTTCTTGACCAGCTTGTCCGCTCCGTGCTTGGTGCGGCTGAACACCAGAGTTCGCGATCGCGGCGTTTCCTTCAGAAAATGGGCGAGCAGATCGGGCTTGCGCTTCCTGTCGACCAGATGCACGCTCTGGCTGATCCGATCCGCGGGCGTCGCCACGGCAGCGACCGCGATCTCTTTCGGGGTGTTCAGCCACTGCTGAGCGAGTTCACGGATCGCCTTCGGCATGGTGGCCGAGAACATCAGCGTTTGACGCTGCTTCGGCACGGCCGCAACGATCCGCTTGAGGTCCGGCAAGAAGCCCATGTCGAGCATCTGGTCGGCTTCGTCGAAGATGAGCACCTCGACCTTCGAGAGATCGACGTGCCCCTGATTCTTCAGGTCGAGCAGGCGGCCGGGGGTGGCGATCACCGTATCGACGCCCGACTGCAACGACTTCACCTGATGGTACTGAGAGACCCCTCCGTATATGACGGAGTGTCGCAGCCCGGTACCTTTGCCGTACTTGGCGAGGCTGTCGCCGATCTGGGCGGCGAGCTCGCGTGTGGGCGACAGGATGAGGCAACGCGTCGGCCGGCCGTCGGGCTTGGGGCCCCGCGGACGCCGCTTACCCGGCTTGTTGTGAACGGGCTTCGGGCGCGGCGGCGCCGTCGCGAGCAGCCGATCGAGCGTCGGCAGCGTGAACGCCGCCGTCTTGCCGGTGCCGGTCTGTGCGCAGCCGATCAGATCGCCACGCTGGAGGATCACGGGGATCGCCGCGGCCTGAATCGGCGTGGCGTGCTCGTAGCCGGCCTTGGCGACCGCGTTCAGCAACGAATCGCTGAGCCCAAGCTCAGCGAAGGGAATCTTCGTATCGGACATACAGTTTCGTGGTCTCTGAAATGGGCACGGACATCGCCCGCACCGCCTGCCGAGCCGCGGCCCTAATGGGCGGGCTGTGGCGCAGCAGTGGCGCGGATTGATTCCGAAACTCGCCGACCATGAGCGTCGCCGCTCTAAAGCAGCACGCTCATCGGCACGCGACAAGCACGCCGAGGGTCGTCAGGGGCAAGAGAATCAATCGCGCCGCAGAGCCGAGAAACCACGTGCCGAGCAGGCGGGACGACGCCCTGGTGGGCGAAGTAAGCTCGACGCGAGAGCCACAAGGAAGTCAGCAAGAATGACCACAACCGCGGGCCCTAGCGAGGGCTATCGCGGAAGGTCTTACACCTCGTTGGTGAACAAACATACCACATTCGCCGCCCGGGGCAAGAGCGCTGTACGCGGATTGTGCCCGGACCGGGTTGCCCGGCGGCGTTTCCGACGTCCTGAGATGAACGACGCCAGCCACAGCGGCAGCGATCCGTAACGAAAAAAGGGATCGCCCGGCGACACGAATGTCGCGAGCGATCCCTTCGGATCTATCCGCTGGCGTTTTCGAGCGTCGCCGCTTGGTCGCGGCGGGTCGCGATCAGGCCAACCGGACGTTCTCGGCGCACGGACCCTTCTGGCCCATGGCCTCGTCGAACGAGACGCGCTGGCCCTCGCGTAGCTGGTCGTACCCGCCGCCTTCGACGCTGGACGAGTGGAAGAACAGGTCCTTGTCGGAGCCAACGTCGATGAACCCGAAACCCTTTTCGGTCAGTCGCTTGATCGTGCCTTCAGCCATCTCTACTTACTCGGTCTTCTAAAGAATCACCCAGGCCGCAGAGTGTCCGCGGTAGGGCTGGGGCGTCCCCGGGAAGGGAACCGACCCGGTCAGAACGCTTGAGAACGTAGCAGGTTTCGCTGCCACGTCGCGACGTGTTTCGAAGGAAACGCTCGGAAACTTTGAATTCGAGGGGATCGACAACGCGTCCAGCTAGTGAGACTGCGCGGCTCTGCGGGCTTGCCAGCAGACGGTCAACGCATCGAGCGCCCGCCGTTCATCAAACGCCGCCACCTAAATGCGGAGCGCGAGGTACTCGCCGAGACGCTTCACCCCGTAGGCAATCCAGCCCTTGATTCATGCAAGACCTTCGGCAGGCATCCGCCGCTCTTGCGTCTTAGGCTTCCCCAACCTCGCGCAACACCAAATACCCAGTACTTGCGCACGCCGCGGCGCCCTCTTTACTCATCGGTGGCTACCAAGTCGCCGGCGGTAGGCGTCAGGCTGACTCCATCGCCCGCTTCAGTGCGGCGCCCATGTCGGCCGGGCTCTCGGCGA
Source organism: Planctomycetota bacterium (assembly GCA_039820945.1). Classification (GTDB taxonomy): domain Bacteria; phylum Planctomycetota; class Planctomycetia; order Pirellulales; family Lacipirellulaceae; genus Botrimarina. The sequence continues at coordinate 71,077 of JBCBPC010000009.1, read as the reverse complement.
TCTCGATGCCCGCGTCTCGCAGGGCGGCGATCTTGTCGTCCGCCGTGCCCTTGCCGCCGGAGATGATCGCGCCGGCGTGGCCCATCCGCTTGCCAGGAGGCGCCGTGCGGCCGGCGATGAACGCGGCGACCGGCTTGGTGACGTTCTCTTTGATGAACGCGGCGGCTTCTTCTTCGGCCGTGCCGCCGATCTCGCCCATCATCAGGATCGCCTCGGTGTCTCCGTCTGCTTGAAACAGCCGGAGGCAATCGATGAAGTCGGTGCCGTTGACCGGGTCGCCGCCGATGCCGACGCAGGTCGACTGGCCAAGGCCGAGCGTCGTGAGCTGCCACACGCCCTCGTAGGTGAGGGTGCCGCTACGGCTGACGAGGCCCACCGGCCCCTTCTTGTGGATGTAGCCCGGCATGATGCCGATCTTGCACTCTTCGGGCGTGATGACGCCCGGGCAGTTGGGGCCGACGAGCCGCACGTTTTGCCCCGCAGCGACGCGGGCGTCGAGCTCGCGTTTGACCTTCACCATGTCGATGACGGGCACGCCCTCGGTGATAGCGCAGATAACCTCAATGCCGGCGTCGGCCGCCTCGAGGATCGCGTCGGCCGTGAACGGCGGCGGCACAAAGATCATCGATGCCGTGGCGCCCTCTTGCGTTACCGCTTCTTTCACGGTGTCGAAGACCGGCTTGCCGAGGGCCGTTTGGCCGCCTTTGCCCGGTGTCACGCCGCCGACGAGCTGCGTCCCGTACTCGAGGCAATTCTTCGAGTGGAACTCACCCGCCTTGCCGGTGATGCCCTGGCAGATGAGGCGGGTGTTTTTGTTGACGAGGATCGACATGGCTCGTGTGCTTCTTGGTTAACCACAGAGAGCACAGAGGACTCAGAGAAGAGTGGAAGACGCCCGGCCGACCGCTCCGTGATCTCTGGGTGCTCCGTGAGGAGTTCGTTCAGGCGGCGGTCGCGGCGGCGACGACCTTCTTGGCGGCGTCGGTCAGGCCATCGGCGTTGATGATGTCGACGCCCGACTCGGCCAGGATCTTGCGACCCTCTTCGACCTCGGTGCCTTCGAGCCGCACCACGAGCGGCACGTTGAAGCCGACCTCCTTGTAGGCGGCCAGCACGGCGTTGGCGATCGTCGTGCACTGCATGATGCCGCCGAAGATGTTTACCAGCACCGCTTTGACGTTCTTGTCGCCCAGCAGGATTCGGAACGCCTCCGTGACCTGGTCTTTGTTGGCGCCGCCGCCGACGTCCAGGAAGTTGGCGGGCTCGCCGCCGTGCAGCTTCACGATGTCCATTGTGCTCATCGCGAGGCCGGCGCCGTTGACTAGGCAGCCGATGTTGCCTTCCAGCTGCACGTAGCTGAGGCCCGCCTCGCCGGCCCGCAGCTCGTTGGGGTCTTCCTCCGCGGTGTCGCGGAGCTCGACGAGGTCCGCGTGGCGGAACATCGCGTTTTCATCGAAGTTGATCTTGGCGTCGAGCGCCATGAGGTCGCCCGCACCGGTCACCACCAACGGGTTGATCTCCGCGAGGCTGCAATCGGTGTTCACGAAGACCTTGCAGACGGCGGTCATGAACTTCAGCGCTGACTTGGCCGCTTGGCCTTCAAGGCCGAGCTTCTTCGCCAGCGTGCGGCACTGGTAAGCCTGCAACCCGAAGTTGGGATCGAACGGCGCCGTGTGGATCAGTTCGGGTGTCTCGGCGGCGACCTTCTCGATGTCCATGCCGCCCTCGGTGCTGACCATCAGCACCGGCTTGCCGAAGCCGCGATCGACCACGATGCCTAGGTAGAGCTCGCGGGCGATGTCGCAGCCCGCCTCGACCAGCACCTGGTTGACCGTCTGGCCCTCGGCGCCGGTCTGGATGGTCACCAGATCGCCACCGAGCAAAGCTGCGGCAACCCGCTTTGCGTCTTCGGCAGACTTGACCAGTTCGACGCCGTGCTGATCGGACCCTTTGATCGTGCCCTTGCCACGCCCGCCCGCGTGGATCTGCGCCTTTACGACGGCGATAGGACCGCCCAGCTTGTCGAAGGCCGCGGCCGCCTCGTCGGCGGTGCGAGCCACAATGCCCTCCGGCACGGCGATGCCCGCATCGCGAAAAAGCTGTTTCGCCTGGTATTCGTGGATCTTCATGCGAGCGTAAACAGCCTCTATGCTTTGACTTACGTCGCGCTACGTGTCTTCACGGAGCGACTTGGCGAGGTCGGAGTATATGACTGGCGTCGCCGGGCAACAACGGTCGGGGGCGGAGCGCGCCGACCGGCTTCCCGAAACAGTTGCGACGGCTAGAGTTAGTTGGTTTCGGCGGGGGTAAATTTGCCGATTCTTGGGTTGACCACGCTGCGAGTTTGTGAAATCTTTCACAAGCTCCTCGGAAGCTTGCTGGCAAGCGGCCGCCCCGAGCCCCGCCGCGGCGAATCCATCGTCACCCCAAACGGCTGCAAGAGCTGCCGTCCCCCCCGCCTCCAAGGATACGGCAGATCCGCCCCGGCCAAGCGACCTAGATTCGCGGGCTCAGCAGGTCGTCGCAGGACTCGATGGCAAAGCGATTCAACCTTGATCGGGGGCTCGACCTGCCCCTGGCTGGCGAACCGGCTCAGACGCTGCCGGCCCACGGCTCCGGCCCGATCATTCGGAGCGTTGGTCTCGTTGGCGATGACTACGTCGGCATGAAGCCCACGATGGAGGTCGCCGTCGGCGATCGGGTCAAGCTCGGCCAAGTGCTGTTCACCGACAAGAAGACCGAAGGCGTGAAGTACACATCGCCCGGCGCTGGGACGGTGTCGGCGGTCAACCGCGGCGCGAAGCGTAAGTTCGAGTCGGTTGTCGTCGAGCTCGACGGCGACGAAGCCGTCGCCTTCACCGCTCACCGCAATACGAACCTCTCCCAATTGCCGCGTGAAACCGTCCAACGGCAGTTGGTCGATTCAGGTCTCTGGACCACGCTCCGCACACGACCGTTCACCAAGGTTCCGACGCCTGGGACCACGCCGTACGCCGTGTTCGTGACCGCGATCGACACGAGCCCGCTCGCGCCGGATCCGGCGGTGGTCGTCGCCGGCGCCCCGGCGGACTTCGAAGCGGGTCTCCAGGTGCTAACGACGTTGACCGACGGCACGACTTGGCTGTGCACGAAGGCGGGCGCCGAGTTGCCGGGCGAAGACTTGCCGGGCGTTGAAGTGGCTGAGTTTGCCGGACCGCACCCGGCCGGGCTGCCCGGCACACACATGCATCATCTGGCGCCGGTGAGCCTCGATCGGCAGTGCTGGAGCGTCGGCTATCAGGACGTTCTCGCGATCGGCCGTTTGTTCCTCACCGGGGAGCTTGACGTTGGCCGGGTCGTCTCGGTTGCGGGCCCCGTGGTGAATGAGCCGCAGTTGGTCCGCACGCGGGTCGGCGCGAGCCTCGCCGACTTGACCGCAAACAGCGGCGCCGCGACCAACGGCGTCCGTACGATCAGCGGCTCGGTGTTCGGCGGACGCACCAGCGAGGCAATGCGCGAGCATCTCGGCCGACTGCACAACCAAGTCACACAACTGATCGAGGGCACCCAGCGGGACTTCATCGGCTGGATGGGCCCCGGTTTCGGCAAGTTCTCGATAACCAACGTGTTTGCGGCCAAGTGGCCGCCGCCGAAGTTTGTCACCGATCTGCTGGCGTTCCTGCCCCAGCCGCAGGAGAAGTTCCCGCTGACGACCAGCACCGAGGGCAGCCACCGGGCCATCGTCCCCCTGGGCAACTACGAGAAGGTGATGCCGCTGGACCTCGTACCGACGCCGCTGCTCAAGTCCATCGTGGTGGGCGACACCGACGAGTTGCAGCGGCTGGGTGGCCTCGAGCTGGACGAAGACGACCTCGGGCTGTGCAGCTTCGTTTGCGCCAGCAAGAACGACTATGGCCCGATGCTCCGCGAGTGTCTGACATCGATCGAACGCGACGGTTAAGCAAGGGAAGCGACCCGCAGAGAGCACGACAGAGAGTCGGCGCGGCCGACGCGGATGCGATGCTCCTTGTGATCTCAGTGGTTCCTAAGAGCTAAGACAATGAAGTTCCTCCGAAACCAGCTCGACATGGTCGAGCCGCTCTTCAAGAAGGGCGGGAAACTCGAGAAGCTGTACCCGCTGTACGAGGCGAACGACACGTTCCTCTTCACACCCGGCGAGGTGACGAAGGGGACGTCGCACGTGCGCGACGCGATCGACATGAAACGCATGATGTCGACCGTGATCGTGGCGTTGCTGCCGTGCATCTTCATGGCGTTCTGGAACACCGGCTACCAAGCCAACCTGGCGATCGCCGAGCAGGGCGCGCAGCCGCTGCAGCACTCGATTACCGGACTGGGCTTCATCACACGCGACTACGTGTTCACCGAGCTGCTCGGGATGTCCTACGACCCGAACAGCTTCATCGCGAACGTGGTCCACGGCGCCCTGTGGTTCCTGCCGGTGTACGCCGCCTGTATGGCGGTCGGCGGCCTGTGCGAAGTGACGTTCGCCATCATCCGTGGTCACGAGATCAACGAGGGCTTCCTGGTTAGCGGGATGCTCTTCCCGCTGACGCTGCCGCCGGCGATCCCGCTGTGGCAGGTCGGCGTCGGGATCGCCTTCGGCATCGTTGTCGGCAAAGAGATCTTTGGCGGCACCGGCAAGAACTTCCTCAACCCGGCGCTGACTGCCCGGGCGTTTCTGTACTTCGCGCACGCTTCGTTCATGTCCGGCGACAGCGTCTGGACCGCCGCGGCTGCCGAGAACGGCGTCGATGGCTGGACCGCCGCGACAACGCTCGGGTCGATGGCCACGGCCGACGTCGCGACGGCGGCCAACGTGAGCGCCGTGACGGGCCTCAGCTGGTTCGATTGCTTCGTGGGCTGGATCCCCGGGTCGATGGGCGAGACGTCGGCCCTGGCCGCGTTGCTCGGAGCGGTGCTGCTGATTGGCGCCGGAATCGGCTCGTGGCGGATCATGGCCGGCGTGGTCGTCGGGTCCATCGGCATGAGCTGCATGCTGTACGCGTTCCGCGAGTACTCAGACAACCCGATGTTCTACCTCAACCCGCTCCAGCACCTGATCGTCGGCGGCTTCGCCTTCGGCACCGTGTTCATGGCCACGGACCCTGTCTCCGCCTCGATGACGGAGACAGGCAAGTGGTGGTACGGCGGGTTGATCGGGGTGATGACGGTGTTGATCCGCGTGATCAACCCGGCTTTCGCCGAGGGCATCATGCTCGCGATCCTATTCGGCAACGTGATGGCGCCGCTGATCGATTACTTTGTCGTTGAAGCCAACATCAAACGGAGGGCCGCTCGCTATGCCACCACGTGATAGCTGGCAGGGCACGTTCGTCGTGGCCCTGGTCCTCTGCCTCGCTTGCTCTGCGCTCGTGAGCGCCGCCGCCGTGCTCCTGGGTCCGGCGCAAAAGGCGAACGCCGCGCTCGACAAGAAGAAGAACGTGCTGCTGGCGGCGGGCCTCGCCACCCCCGACAGCACGGGCGACGAGATCAACACGATTTTCTCGGAGAAGATCGTACGCAAGATCATCGATCTGGAGACCGGTGAGCCGCTCTCCGAATCGGCCCTGTCCGAGGCGGGGATCGACCCCGAGACCTACGACTCGATGGCCGCGGCCAACGATCCGGAGATGCAGGTAGCCGTCGAGCCGTCGGGGGCGTTGTACGGCTCCAACCATCGTGAGCCCTACGCCGAGGTCTACGAGATCGTCAACGGCGACGCGACCGAGGGGTATATCCTGCCGATCTACGGCATGGGCCTGTGGGGCAAGCTGTTCGGATTCATCGCGGTCGATGCGGATGCCTCGTCGGTCAAGGGCATCACCTACTACAAGCACAAAGAGACGCCCGGCCTGGGCGGCGAGGTCGACAACGCCAACTGGAAGTCGTCCTGGGAAGGCAAGCGGATCTACGGCGAAGACGGCGACGTCGCGTTGTCCGTGACCAAGACCCCGGCCGCCGAGGCTTACTCAATCGACGCCCTCTCGGGCGCTACGATCACGTCGAACGGCGTCGACAATATGGTGAAGTACTGGTTGGGCCCGCAGGCGTTCGGCAAGTACCTGGCGAGCAAGTAAGCCACCAACACCGCTATCCTCACGAGCCGGCGACGCCGGCGCGACGGAGCAAACGACATGGCGCAGGCAAAAGTCAAAGACGTGTTGATGGACCCCGTGTTCAACAACAACCCGATCGCCTTGCAGGTGCTCGGGATCTGCTCGGCGCTGGCCGTAACGACCAAGCTCGAAACGTCGATCATCATGGCGATCGCCGTGATCGCCGTTACGGCGTGCTCCAACGCCGCCGTGAGCGCCATCCGCACGTTCATCCCCAGCAGCATCCGCATCATCGTGCAGATGACGATCATCGCTTCGCTGGTGATTGTGGTGGATCAGGTGCTGCAGGCGGTCGCCTACGAGGCGTCGAAGACCATGAGCGTGTTCGTCGGCCTGATCGTGACCAACTGCATCGTGATGGGCCGCGCCGAGGCGTTTGCCATGAAGAACCCCGTGGGGCTTTCGTTCTGGGACGGCGTGGGCAACGCCCTGGGGTACGGGCTGGTGCTCGTGGTTGTCGGCTTCTTCCGCGAGCTGTTCGGCTCCGGAAAGCTGATGGGCTACGACATCATGACGACCACCTCCAACGGCGGCTGGTACGAGCCCAACGGCTTGATGCTGCTGCCGCCCAGCGCGTTCTTCATCATCGGGGCGTTTATCTGGATCTTGCGAGAGTTCAAGACCGACCAGATCGAGCACGACGGTTAATCCGCCCCACCCTGTCCCGCAAACCGTTGACAGCCGCTACCTAAAGGCCGCGTCATGTTTGAGCACCATCTCAACATCTTTCTGAAGAGTGTTTTCGTCGAGAACCTCGCGCTCGCGTTCTTCTTGGGGATGTGCACCTTCCTCGCGGTGTCGAAGAATGTGAAGACCGCGCTCGGCCTCGGCGTGGCGGTGATCGCCGTGATGGGGATCACCATCCCGCTCAACAACCTGATCTATCAGTACCTGCTCAAGGAGGGCGGACTCGTGTGGGTCGCCGATGTCTTCGGCATGGACACCGCGTCCCGCGCCTCACTGGCGGGTTTGAACCTCGAGTTCCTCGGCCTGATCTCGTACATCGGCACGATCGCCGCCAGCGTGCAGATCCTGGAGATGACGCTCGATCGGTTCTTTCCGGCTCTCTACAACACGCTCGGCATCTTTCTGCCGCTGATTACGGTGAACTGCGCGATCCTTGGCGGTTCGTTATTCATGGTCGAGCGGAACTACAACTTCGCCGAGAGCGTGACGTTCGGCGTGGGCTCCGGCTTCGGCTGGGCCCTCGCGATCGCCGCCCTGGCGGGTATCCGTGAGAAGATGAAGTACAGCGACGTCCCCGACGGCCTGAAAGGGCTCGGGATCACGTTCATGACCGTCGGCTTGATGGCGCTCGCGTTTATGTCGTTTGGCGGAATGTAAGCGCTTCGGCGGCTCGCGCCCGCGACACCCCTCCGTCGCGTAGAAGCAATCGGCTCGAAAGCACTGGGCTCAAAAAGCACTCAGCTACAAGGTCACCTGACATGGTCACCGTTTTCGTCGGCGTCGTAATGTTCACGATCGTGGTCCTCGCCCTCGTGGCGGTGATCCTGAGCGCGAAGAGCCAGCTCGTGGCGAGCGGCCCCGTGACGATTCTCGTCAATGGCGAGAAAGAGATCGCCGTGAACGCCGGTGGCAAACTACTCAACGCCCTGTCCGACGAGGGCATCTTCGTCTCTAGCGCGTGCGGCGGCGGCGGCACCTGCGCTCAGTGCGAGGTGAAGATCTTCGAGGGCGGCGGCGACATCCTGCCGACCGAGCGGTCGCACATCACCAAGAAGGAAGCCAAAGAGGGCTGCCGTTTGTCCTGCCAGGTCGCCGTGAAGCAGGACATGAAGATCGAGGTGCCGCCAGAGGCGCTCGACACGAAGAAGTGGGAGTGCGAGGTCATCTCGAACGACAACGTCGCCACGTTCATCAAAGAGCTCGTGCTGAAGCTGCCGGAAGGCGAGGACGTCGCGTTCAAGGCTGGCGGCTACATCCAAATCGAGTGCCCGCCGCACGTGGTCAACTACAAAGACTTCGACATCGGCGACGAGTACCGCGAGGACTGGGATAAGTACGACGTCTGGCGTTACGTGTCGAAGGTCGACGAAGAAGTGATTCGCGCTTACTCGATGGCCAATTACCCGGGCGAGAAGGGCATCATCATGCTCAACGTCCGGGTCGCGAGCCCCCCGCCGCGGGCTCCGGACGGCACGCCCCCCGGCAAGATGTCGAGCTTCATCTTCGACCTGAAGCCGGGCGATAAGGTCACGATCAGCGGTCCCTACGGTGAGTTCTTCATCAAGGAGACCGACACGGAGATGGTCTACATCGGTGGCGGCGCCGGCATGGCGCCGCTGCGGAGCCACATCTTCGAGCTCTTCAAGAACCTGAAGACCGGCCGCAAGGTGAGCTACTGGTACGGAGGCCGCAGCCTGCGTGAGCTCTTCTACATCGAGCACTTCCGCGAGATCGAGAAGGAGTTCCCGAACTTTAAGTTCAACATCGCGTTGTCCGAGCCGCTGCCCGAGGACAACTGGGACGGGTACACCGGCTTCATCCACCAGGTGCTGCACGATCACTACCTGAAGGAGCACGCGGCCCCCGAAGACATCGAGTACTACATCTGTGGTCCTCCGATGATGAACGCGGCGGTCTTCAAGCTGCTCGACGATCTTGGCGTCGAGCAAGAGAACATCGCTTACGACGACTTCGGCGGGTGAGCGTCGCCGCTCCGAAAGCACGCGGGTGGCTGCTCGCGCTAGGGCTGCTGGCGTTTGCCGGCGCGATGCTTGCGCCGTTCGTCTGGGTCAGTCGCCAGGTCGCCCAGCGGCAGGTCGTGCGGCTTACCGGCGAGACGATGGGCACCGCTTACTCGGTCACGCTTGTCGGTGGCTCCTCGGCGGACGCGTTGCAGATCCGTATCGCCGAGCGACTGGCCGAGTTGAACCGCCGGCTCTCGACCTACGATCCCGAGTCGGAGCTGTCTCAGTTCAACGCGGCGGTCACGGACGCATGGGTGCTCGTCTCGCCCGAGACGGCCCGCGTGGTTTCCTACGCTTTGCAGGTCGCCGCCGAGTCCGCCGGACGGTTCGACCCGACGGTCGGCCCCGTCGTAAACCTGTGGGGTTTCGGTCCCGACGGATCGCGCAGTGAGCCGCCCGCTCCTGCCGAGCTCGACGAGGCGCTGCAGCGGGTCGGGCACGAGCTCGTGGCCGCGCGCACGGATCAAGAGCCGGCGTTGCGGAAGGGCGAGCCGAGCGTTTATCTCGACCTCTCAGCGGTAGCGAAGGGGTACGGCGTCGACGCGATCGCGGAAGTCGTCGAGTTATTCGGCTATAGCGACTACCTAGTAGAAATCGGCGGCGAGGTCGTCGGCCGTGGAACCAAGCTGGGGCAACCTTGGCGGGTTGGCGTGGAGCGAGCGGACGCCCCGGTTGCCGATCTCAACGGGCAACGTCTTCAGACGGTCGTCGAGCTGCGTGACCGGGCTCTCGCCACTTCGGGCGACTACCGCAATTTCTTCGAGCACGACGGCGAGCGTTACTCGCACACGATCGATCCGCTTACCGGGCGCCCGGTCGACCACGACCTGGCCACGGTTACGGTGCTCGCAGAGACGTGCATGCAAGCGGACGCCCTCGCGACGGCCTTGTTGGTGTTGGGGCCCGTCGCCGGCTACGATTGGGCTGTGGAGCGAGACATTGCGGCGTTGTTCGTCAGTCGGTCGGACGCGGACGACCTGGCCCGCAAGGCGACTCCCGCGTGGATCGCCGCCGCCCCGGAGGCGTCCTTGCCATGACCGTATTCATCGTGACCGCGGTCGTGTTCGGGATCGCTCTCGCCGGCATGGCCGTCGGGGTGATTCTAAGCAACCGTCGCATCAAAGGGTCGTGCGGCGGCCTCGCCGGATTCAAAGACGCCACCGGCAAGTCGATCTGCGAAGCCTGCAGCGATCCATCGCCCGACTGCAGCGGCGAGGCCGCTCACGAGTGATCGCCGCTGCTCGCTGCTTGGCCTCGTCGCTTCCCGGCCCCTGTCGCTACCGGCCCGCGGCGTTAACGGCTCGGCTCGAGCACCGGCAGGCGAAACAGCTCGGTGTTGGGGCACACCCTACCGATAAACTCGGCATTGAATCGTGAGAGCTGCTCGGCGCCAGCCGCGGCCCGCGGATGGTCGTCCGGGTACCACTCACGCACCAAGAAGGCGGGACGCCCCCGGTTGGCTTCACTCCACAGTTCGGCGAGCGCGGTATCCCAGTTCTGCTGCTTCTCGGGGTTCATCGTGATGGCGACGCGCCCCCAGGCGTCGGGCATCGCGTAATGAACCGCGGCGCTATAGTAGACGGGTGAAGCGACGACGATCGGCGCAGGGCCGTCGGCGGTCTCCTGAGCGATCCGCTCGCGGGCGGCGTTGAAGTCGTGCTCGAAGTACCGCGGGTCCAGGTGACGGTTGGCGATCGCCATCACGCCCAGAGCCGCTAGGCACAGCGTCGCGGACGTCGCCCAAGGCCTGGCTCGGTCGAGCGCGGCCCCGGCGGCCAGCAGCACGGTCAGCGGCAGCAACATCCACACGATGTAGCGGTGGTTGTAGCCCGTTTGCAAAGCGACCGAGAGCAACGCCGCGAGGAACGGGGGCAGGACAAGCAGCACAGCGACCCACCAACGCGCGCGGGGTGACAGACGGTTCCACCCGGCGGCGGAAAGCACCAGCGTCACAACGCCGACGACCGCCGCCCACGGCGCCATGGCGGCGATTGCCGCGCCCGGAGTCAGCTCGCGAAGCTCGGTCACCGAAGGCCCCAGCGTGAAGCCGGACACCAGCGAGTAGTAAGAGAAGGCGTAGGCCTCTTTGTCGAACCCGACCTTGAACTTGTAGCCGGGCGCCTCGGCGACGTCTCCGAGAAGGCACACGGTAAGCGGGGCGGCGAGGACCGCGAGCAGCACGCCGAAGCCCAGGGCCCGGGCGCGCTCGGCGCCCCGGCGTTCGAAGAGCAGCATCATGCCCACGAGAGCTACCGGGATCGCGGCCAGATAGTGCGTCGCTAATGCGATCCACGAGATCGCGAGGAAAGCGACCCATTCCCAGTTACGGCTAGCGCCGCCGACGCCTTCGCCGAGGGGGCGGAGCCGCCAGCCGACCGTCAGTACGATCGAGCAGAGCAGCACGTACAGCGCGTACGCCCGCGCGTGCTGGCTAAGGAGCACGTGACACGCGGAGACAGAAAGCAGGCCAGCGGCGAAGAGCCCGGCTCGCGGCCCCGCCATCTGCCGCGCGAGCACCGCGACGGCGCCGACGCACAGCACGCCGGCGAAGACAGAAACCCAGCGGGCCGCGCGATCGTCGCCCGTGACGAGCAACGCCGAACCTACGATCATGCGGTAAACGGGTGGGAACCCGTCTCGGCGCGTGATCAGCTCGCCCAGATCGACCGACTGGTAGATGAGCTCGAAAGCCTCGTCATGATCGAACGCGAAGTGATGGAGCTGCCACGTCCGCACCACGCCAGCCACGGCCATGACGGTGATCACCGCGAGAAACCAGCCGACGCCCACACGACCGGACGGGTTCGGCGCCGGGCTTGTACTGTCACGCGGCATCGAAGCCCGCTTCGGACGGTTGGGGTCGAGGTTGCGCAAGCGACGGCTGCCGGCACTAGTCGTCCGAGCGGCGCGGGCTGTCGCGTCGGTCGTCGCCACCGCGTCGCTCGTCCGCCTCGGCGGTCGGTTCTGCCGCGGGCTGCGGGGTGTCCTCGCCCCGCCGCTCGGCGTGGCGCCGCTCGTCGCCGTCGCGCTTCTCTATCAGGCTATTCAGGTCGTCCGGCAACTCAAGTCGATTCGACACGGGAGGTTCTCCAGGAGGGTTGGCCGCCGGTGTGGTTCTCAACGCCAGGGCCGCACGACGCGGCCGCCGATACGCGGCGCCGCGAGCGTGGGCTGCGCCGCGTCGTGGTGGACGGGAGCGAGGGGGACGGGCGCGAGGGGGACGGGCGCGAGGGGGACGGGCGCGACGCCATCGGCGGGCGCCGCGTCTTCGAGCACCGGCGGCAGGCGGCGGCACAGGTCGTCCGAGCAGCCCGCCGCGGGCGTCGCGCCGGGTCGGCTGAAGCAGCCGCCCCGACCCCGGTCGGGGCACGGCGACGCCTGGTCGACGAGCAACTCGACTCGCGGCTTGTCGACGAACGGGTCCGGCAGCCGGGGTTCGTAGGGACGCGGCGAGCGACACAACGGGCCGTACAGCAGCGGGTCTCGCGAGCGCTGGTAGTCTCGCCGGTCGCGATCGTGTTCCAGCGGCGTGTAGGGAGTGATATGGGGCGTGAGCGCAACGATGAGCTCGGTCCGCCGCCGGCTCGTCACCCGGCGTTGGAATAGCGGGTTGATGTACGGCAGCGAACCCAGCACCGGTATGCGGCTGACCGTCACGTCGTCGCGTTCCTGGATCAGCCCGCCGATCACCATGCCCTGGCCGCTGGTCAGCAGCACGTCGGTCTCCAACTCGGTGGTCTCTTCTTCCGGCAGCCCCGTCTCGGGGTTCACCGCGCCGCTCGACACCTCGGGCGAGACACGCATCAGAACGCGTCCGTCGCGTGTGATGCGAGGCGTTACGCGGAGCACCACGCCGACGTCGAGGAAGTCGACGCTCTCGAGCGTGCTGGTCTCGGTCGTAGTGGTGACACGGAAGCCCAGTTGTTCGCCGATCTGCAGACGCGACTCTTGGCCGTTGAGGGCCAGCAGCCGCGGCGAGGCGAGGCTCTTCGCATCGTTGGTGCTGATGAGGGCCTCGATCAGCGAGTCGAGGTCTCCGCCGGACGACTCGATGAAGAAACCGGGGCTGGCGGTCCCGCTGGCCATCCCCTGCGAACGGAGCGACAACGAAGCCCCCGACACACGCGACAGCGCCTCGAGGTTCACGCCAGCGCGGTTGTCTTCCGAGAGATCGACCTCCAAGAGGTTGACCTCGATTAACACCTGCCGCGGCGGCTGGTCCGCCTCGGAGATGTACTGCTCGATACGCGCGACGTACTCCTCAAGGTCCTCGACGATGATAAGTTCCTTGGTCCGTCGGTTGTCCGCAGGGTTGGTCTCGGTGAGAAACGACTGCCCGATCGGCGAGAGCAGCCCGGCGACGGTCGGCTGCAGATCGGCGGCGGACGCGAAGTCGAGTTCCAGCACCGCGACGCGGCGCCCCTGAACGCTGGGCCCGATACCGGACGCCGCGGCGACGCTCGTCACGAAGATGATGCCGTCGTGCACCGTGGCGGTGTGCCCGGTGGACTCGAGCAGCGACCGCAGCACGTCGCTCACCGGCAGGCGATTGAATTTGGCGGTAACAGGCACGTCGACCGGCGACGCCACGACGAGATTCAGACTCTGTGTCTCGGCCAGCGCCGCGAGCACCTGCCTAAGCGACGCGTCACGCACCGACAGAGAGATCAGGCCGTTCAGGCTAGCGATCTCGACCGGCGCTCCCTCGGCGATGGGGGCAAGCGGCAGCCGGTACTGCGGCGTCCCGCCGGCGGATGTGGCGCCGCCCGGCGCCGGGAGCGTCTCGCCGGTGCGTTGAGGGGTGAGCAGTTGGCTCACACCGTTGGCGATCGTCTCCAGGGTCGTGGGCGAGAGAGTCTGCGCGCCCGCAGACGCTGCGAGGACGCAGCACAGCAACGTCAGCACGACGGTCGCGAGGCGTGTGAAGGTTCTAGGCGCCACGATCGTCCTCCGCTGCGGGCGAGAGCGTCACGCCGTCGGCCGTGATTGCCATCACGCGGAACCCCTCGATCTGGTCGCCAACATGAACGGTTTGATCGCCGATCGTTGCGGCGGGGGTGTCGCCCCCGAGCAGCACCATGCCCACTCCAAGTTGTTCCAGCGCGGCGAACGCCGCTTCGCTATCGGAGGCGGACTCGGCGTTGGCGGTCGCTTCCGCGGTTTGTTCGAGCAGGCGGGGGCTCCACGCGGGGACCTTGAACGGATCGTGCAACAACGCGGCTTCCAGATCGACGAGCGATGGGCGGCCCGATGGTTTGGACTGACGCGCCGGCGGATCGCTTGGTCCGGCATTCGGCGACGCCACGGCGTTCCGAGGGACCGCCGTGAGGCTGACGAGCGATCCGCCTTCTGCCGGCGCGGACCGCGTTGCTGGTGGCGAAGTGACGGGCGCGAGTCGCGCCGCGGCAGCCCGCCCCGGCCGTCCGACGAAGAGCTTCGCCACCTGAGGCCCCCAAACGAACAGCAGCACCCCTCCCAGGACCGCGATCAACGCGGCCTTGGCGGGCGTGAGTCCGAGTTGCTTGAGCCACAACGGCATCGTCGTTCTAGGTCGCCCCCGCCGCGAGTGCGTAGTACAGCGTGTAGTGGAGCGTGACCGGGTATCGCTCCGTGTACGCTTCGGACTCGACACGCAACTCTTCGAGCTCCGCGAGCCGGGGCAGCTCGTCGATGGCGTGGATCAGCCCACAGAGGCCACGGTACGGCGTCTGGACCGAGAGCATGACGGTCACCGCGGCGTGCGTGTCGTTCTCCGTTACGGCCCCGCGACGGAAGTCGTCGATCTGCACGCCGTGCTCGATCGCGAGGCGGCTGATGTCGGCCAGGAACTCGTCGTCGCGTGGCTCGTCGGGCATCGCCTTCATGACATCTTCCACACGCGTCATCAGCCCGCTGAACTGTTCCGACAGGGCGGCGTGGTTGCGACGCAACGACGGACCGTCGCGCAGCGCGGTCTGAAGCTGGCGTGTCCGCTCGCCGAGATCCGCACGCCAAGACGTGATCGGCCGGCTCGCGCTGAGATACAACACCGACAGCACTGCCACTCCTGCTAGAAGCGCTACTAGGCCGATTGCCGCTGTAGGCAACGTCGGAGATGTCGTGGGCTTCGGTTGCATGGAAAGCGGAACGGCCTGTCAGAAAGCGCAGTTAATCTCGAATTCCCGGGCGGCGCCGCTTGCACTGCTCGCAGGCCGCGATGACTCGATCGAGACCTGGGCGTAGATGCCGCTATCGCGGAGTCCCTCAGCGAACCGAGCGACCGCGAGTCCGTCGCGGCTAGCGCCCTCGATATGAACCACGGGCCGCTGCGTGGCGGCGGGCCGCCCGCCACGACGACCGGGCTGGGCGCGTTGCGTCTGATACCGGAGGTCTTCGACGTACACACCGCCGTCTGCGGCGGCCGCTGCCTGCGCGACCGACGACAGGATGGGCACGCCCGCGTGCGCGGTGGTTAGCCGGAGCGACAGTTGCTCGCGTGCTTGTAGCTTGGCGATCTGCTCGCGGAGGTGCGTTTGCTCGTTGATCAGCCGCGCCAGGGGCGCGTACTCCGCCTCGAGCCGACCGAGGTTCTGCGCCATCGCGGCGCCACGCCCCCACTCGATCAATAGCCATGTGGCGCCGGTAATCCCCGCGATCGTCACAGCTGTCGATACCGCGTACGACAGCCGACGCAACGTCTGTCGACGGCGGATTGAGGCCGGAGCGAGGTTCAGCACTCGTTTCACGAGGCGTCCTCCCAACGGAGCGCCGACAACGCGACGGCGGGGCCGAACAAGCAGATCGGGGCGTTCGACGCCTCGTCGATCTCGACCCCGGCAGCCGTCCAGGGCTCCACACGCACGCGTAGCGACTCTTCCAGCATGCGCGGCAGCCCGGGAGTCGTCGCCGCGGCCCCGAAGATGACCCACCGAGACGGCGCCCGGGCTTTCAGCTTGCCCTCGAGGTGCGAGAGTGTCCGCCGGAGTTCGCCCGGCAGCGTGCTCAACGCGGCACGCAACGCCTTGCTAACGATCGCCCCGGCGGACTGTTGCGCGGATACGCCATACCGTGCGATCGCGCGATCGGCGTCTTGCTTCGCCAGGGCGAGCTGCTCAGCAACCTCCTGGATCACGTCGTCGAAACCGGCGACCTTCAGGCGCCGAGCGTAGCGGGCCACGCCGGCCTTGGCCCCAACGAGGGTTGCGGACGACGCCCCCCAATCGAATCCCATCACCAGCTCGTCCGGGCGATAGTCGGGGATGAGTTGCAACGCCCGCGCGAGCGCGGTCGGCGTCCCATCGACGGTCGTGCAACGCAAGCCGATCCGATCGAAACCGTCGCACACGGCTTCGACTTCAGAAAGCGTCGTGGAGAGCTGATACCCGCCCGATTCATCGCCCCACTGGTCCGTCGCCCGCGGCGCTTGCTCGGCGTCGCCGTGGGAAGGGTCGTCTTGGCCGAGGGCCGAGAGTTCGCAATCCCGCATCGAGATTAAGGCGGCGCCATCGACGCCGCGGAGTTTGGGCGCTAGCGATCGCAACGCCTTGATCTCCGTCACACGCTGTTCGAGCGGCGAGGCGAGCGCATCGGTAGAGCGTGGGATCGCCGCCGCGACCACCGAGAAACCCGTCGGGGTCCGCCGGAGCTGGGCCGCCTTCACCAGGCCCGCACCGACATCGACGCCGAGCAGTCCGTTACGCGAGCTACCGAACATGCGCGGCCCCCGCTGGCTTAGCGTCGCGTCGCGACGCCGCGAGCGTTCGCAGACCGGCGACTTGCCGTTCGATCCCCGCCAGGCGTCCGTCGATGCGGACCAACACGTCACGGATCTCCGTGAGAACACGCTCGGACCGCATCGCTCCCGAGCTGAAAGCCTGTGGCGGTGTTTGGCGACGAACCTCTGCGAGAGCGTCCGGGCCCGCCGCGAACCAGCTAATCCCCATCGCGAGCAATGCCGCCATCGCTAGCACGTTAAGCTTGGGCATCTGCCTACCGTCCGGGCGGTTTGGGTCACTTTTGTGCGAGTGTGGCGATGTCGAACACCGGCAGCATCACGGCCATCACGACAGTCGCCACCACTCCACCCATGACAATCGTCACCATGGGCTCGATCGCTGAAACGATCTGCCTGGCGGCTGCCTGCCCTTCCTCGTCGTAATGGGCCCCCAACAACCGGTTTACTTCGCCCATCCGCCCGGTCTTCTCGGCGGTGGCGATCAGCTCGGACGCCGACGGCGGCAGGACCTCGTTGTCCGCGAGCGCATCGCTCAGCGTCCGGCCGTTGGTGACCGCGTCTTCCATCTTCTCCGCTAGGTCGCCAAACAGCCGGTTGCGGACGGACTTCTTGAGCAGCGTCAGACAGTCGAGCAGCGGCACGCCGCTCTCGATTAGCAGCCCGAGCAGGCGGCATACCCGCGCCCCGATCAGGATCTGCGTGAGCTTGCCGAGACCCGGCGTGCGAACGAGCGCCGTATCGACGAGGCGTTGGCCCTGCTCGGTCACCCGAGCCGCGATGAGGCCGGCTGTCGCTGCCCCGGCGAGGGCGCCCCACAGCCACCACCGCGCCCGAAACTCGTCCGCGATGCCGATCAGCACCTGGGTAACCATGGGCAGCGAGATCTCGTACTGCTCGAAGATCGTCGCGAAGCGTGGCAGCACGAACACCACCAGCGTCGAGATCACCAGGATCGAGACGATGGTCAGCAGGATCGGATAGATCAGCATCCCGCGCAGCGTGCGGCTCAGCCGCAGGTCGGCCCGGTTGATCTCCGCGAGCTGAGCGAGCACGTCGGTCATTTTTCCGGACGCCTCGCCCGCGGCGATGGTCGCGGTGTACGCCTCGTCGAACAGGTCGGGGTGCGCGCGGAGCGCGGCGCTGAAGCTGCTGCCGCCGAGCACGTCGTCGTGCATCTGGTGGTAGCGCTCGGCGATCACCTTGCGCGGACACTGCCGAGCGATCGACTGGATCGCCTGCGCCACGCCGAGCCCCGCCCCGGTCATCATCGCGAGCTGCGAGGTGAAGTTCACACGCTCTTGCGGCGTGTAGCGGACGCCGCCGAGCGGCAGCGACCACGCGGCCAACGGCCGCTTCTCCGCCGCGGCCCGCGCGAGTGGGTTGGCGCCGGTCGGGGCCTCGGCCCGAGGGTTTGGGAGCATCGGGTTCCCCTCACGGTTCTGAGTCAGTCGAACAGCGTGACGCGAGCGACTTCTTCGAGGCTGGTGACGCCACGCTCGGCCAGGTCGAGGCCCCCGCTGAGCAGGCTCGGCCGATCGGCCTCTCGGAGCCACTCGCGGAGCGACTCGCTGCTCGCGTCGGCGGCGATCATGTGTCGCAGCTCGTCCTGCGCGACGAGCACCTCGTAGACGCCGGTCCGACCTTGGAAGCCGGTGTCGTAGCAGTTGCGGCAGCCCTCGCCGCGCGACCAGCGGCGGGTGTGGTCTCCCTTGTAGTGCATCGCCGACAGCATCTCGGCCGGCACATAGTGGGTCGTACGACAGTGCGGGCAGATCATACGCACCAGCCGCTGAGCCAAGACGCCGACCAATGCGGCGGCCAGCTTGTACGACTCAACCCCCATGTCGACCATCCGCGTGATCGCCCCTGCGGCGTCGTTTGTGTGCAGCGTGCTGAGCACTAGGTGGCCGGTCAACGCGGCTTGGACCGCTACCTGCGCGGTCTCCGGGTCGCGGATCTCGCCGATCATGATCACGTCCGGGTCCTGCCGGAGGATCGACCGCAACGCCGAAGCGAAGCTCAGCCCCCGCACGCCATCGACCTGCACCTGGTTGACCAGCTCGATCTGGTACTCGACCGGGTCCTCGACCGTCACGACATTCGTGTGGACACTCTTGATCAGCTCGAGCGCCGAGTACAGCGTGGTCGTCTTGCCGCAACCCGTAGGGCCGGTGACGAGCATCAGCCCGTGCGGGCGCTTGAGGATGGTCTTGATATCGCCGAGCTGCACCGGGGGGATGCCCAGCTCGTCCAGGTTGAAGGTCAGCCGCTGCTTATCGAGCACGCGGAGAACGACCTTCTCTCCGACGACCGTAGGCAGCGTCGACACGCGGAGGTCGACCTCCTTGCCATCGACCATTACCTGGCAGCGTCCGTCCTGCGGCTTGCGTTGCTCGGCGATGTCGAGCTTGGCCATCACCTTGATGCGCGACACCACCGCCGGGTAGATGTCCTTCCGCGGCCGCAGCATCTCGATCAACTGTCCGTCGATCCGGAATCGGATCACGCCGTGCTTGCGGCTTGGCTCGATATGAACGTCGCTCGCGGTGCGGCGGATCGCCTGCAGGATGACGTAGTTGACGAGGTTGACGACCGGGCTGCCGCCGACCATGTCCTGCACCGCCGTCAGATCGACGTCGGTGAGGTCCGCCTGCAGCTCGACGGCCGATTCGTCCATGTCGGCCGTGACGGCGTCGACCTGGAAATCGTCCTCGAACGCCCGGCGGATCATCCGATCGATCGACGCGCGGAACGAGAAGACCGGCCGCGCCCGGAGCCCGGTCTTCCGCTCGACGAGGTCGAGACGGTCCAGGTCGTGCGGGTCGTCGATCGCGACCACGATCACCCCGCGGACCCGCATCAGCGCGAGCACACCGTGAGCCTCGCAGAAGTCACGCGGCAGGAGGCGCACCACCTGCGGGTCGATCAGCCCCTCGCGGAGACGGACCGCCGTCACACCAAGCTGCGCGGCGATGTGCGGCAGCAGGTCTTCCTCGGTGGCAACGCCCATGTCGAGGAGTGTCTCGCCGAGCTTTGCCCCGCGCTTCGCCTGCATCTCGAGCGCCGCGGACAACGCCTCGGGCGACACGAGGTTGTCGCCCAGCAGACGCTGGCCGAGGGGCGCGTTCTCCGTCTTGCGGGAGCGTTTCGCTTTGCTCTCACCGCCAACCTCGATCGGCGCGAACAGGTCCTCCGCGCCGAGCGACGCGGGGTCGAGGGGTTCGACGTTGGGCGTGAGTGTAGCGCTCATCGGGCGAAGCTGGCGACCGCCTCGTTGGCTCCGTGAAAGGTCGCGAGTTGCTCGTCGAGGCCGGCGATCGCAAGGATGTCCGCGCAGAGAGGCGAAGCGCCCGCCAGCACGCAGTCGCCCCCGACGTCGAGCACCTCGTCTCGTGCGTCGAGCAATGCCTCGCAACCGGCGCTGTCGATCAACTGCGATTGCGACAGGTCGATCACGAGCTGCGGGCGACCGACACGCGGGATGCCCCGCACCGCGGCGCGGAGCTGATCGCCCGCGTCCGCGTCGAGCGTGACGTCTACCGACAAGACGGTGACGGCTCCCTGCTTGCTGCTCAGGATCATCGGTTGCCCCGCCCTACTGCACCGGAAGGATAACGGTGAAGACGCTGCCCTCGCCCAGGGTGCTCTCGAGCGTTAGCTCGCCCCGGTGCAGCTCGGCGATCTCTCGCGCCAGTGGCAGCCCGAGGCCGGTGCCTACCTCGTCGCGGATGGCCGGGTTCTCGCTGCGGAAGAACTTCTCGAAGACCTTGGGCTGCTCGGCTTCGTCGATGCCGACGCCCGTGTCGGCGACCTCGATCTTGATCGCGTCTTCTTGGCGGACCGCCGTGAACGTGACCGTTCCGCTGTCCGGCGTGTACTTGGCCGCATTGCCCAGCAGGTTGACCACCATGCCGAGCACCTTGTCTTTGTCGAACAACGCTTCGCCGAGCTTCTCGCCCAGCTGCACGTCGAAGTCGATCGACTTGCCCCGCATCAGCGTTCGGACCTTCTCGGCGGCTTCCTCCATCAGGCGCATGACGTTGGTCTTCTGTCGGTCGATCGCGAGCGACCCGACCTCCATGCTGCTGATCGACAGCAAATCATCGACAAACCGCGCAAGGCGTGTCGCCTCATCGTTGATCGTATTGCAGAACTGCTTCTGCTCCTCAACGTCTTGGAAGTCGCAGGTGACGAGCGTCTCCGCGTACGCCTTGATGTTGGCCAGCGGGGTTCGCAGCTCGTGTGTGGCGGTGTTGATGAATTGGTCTCGGGAGGCTTCCGCGAGCTTCTGTTGCGTGATGTCGCGCACGCTCCAGACGTGTCCGCCGCCCGAGTCACCTGATCGTAGTGGGTTCCGCGCGACGCGCAGCACGCGGCTCTCGTCGCCCACGGCGACAGGCAGCTCGGCCACCGCCGACTCGCAACGCGCCTCGGCGAGCGTGTCTCGCGTGTCTTCGTCGAGGGCGCCGACGAGCTCGAGCAGCTCCGTGCCCTCGACCGCGCTGTCGGTGTTGAGCAGTGCGGCGATCGCACGGTTGGCGAACTCGATGCGGCCGCTGACGTCGGTCAGCGCGACGCCTTCGGCGAGGCTCTCGAGGGTGTCGCGGGCGCGGCCGCCGCTGTCGGCCTGCATGAGGCCGGCCAGATGAATCTCCAGATCGTCCCGCTCGTCGTCCACCGGCGTGAGCCTCTCGACGTGATCCACCAGCCGATTCCAGCCGATAGCGGCCACGCCGTCCTGCGACGCCGTGGACGGGCTCGGCGAGTGGTCACGCGGCAAGCGAGCGATGGCGACCAGCTCTCGGTCGATCGCGGAGAGCGGCGAGACCATTCGGCTGATAAACCAAACGCCCAGACCGATGCACACC
Organism: Planctomycetota bacterium; assembly: GCA_039820945.1. Lineage (GTDB taxonomy): Bacteria > Planctomycetota > Planctomycetia > Pirellulales > Lacipirellulaceae > Botrimarina. The sequence goes on along the minus strand of JBCBPC010000009.1, from coordinate 49,665 downwards.
ATCGGTCCGAGGATAGCGATCGCCGCGTACTGGCCACACTGCGCCAGCGTGTCGAGGGGTCGCGGCTCGGGGTGTGTGAGCCGCAGGCTGTGCGGAGGCTGCCCGGTCGTGGCCAGCGGGACACGGTACTCGTCGATCCACCCGCCGGTGGGTCCGGGGAAGCGGAGCCCCTGGACGGAGCCCCAGTTGAACGGCTCTGCCCCGGGAGGGTCGTCGGCGGGGGCGCCAACGCGGCCCGTGTCGGTGTGGGTTAGGTAGACGCCGTGCTCATCGACGATCGCCCCGGTCAGAAACTGACCCGACGCGACCAGGTCCGCCAGCAGCTCGCTCGCATTGGCCCCGCCGGTCTGGACGCGATCCAGCTTGAGGGCCGCTGCGATCCGTCCGATCTGCGAGAGGGCGCTGCCCGTGGTCCGGTTCACCAGCACGGCCTGCGTGGCGAAGTACGCCCCGAACATCAGCGAGCCGACCGCCAGCAGCGAGAACAGCAAGTACAGCGTCACCACGCGACGTGGCAGGCCGATCGGTTTGCTGGAGGAACGCATGACGTGTCGCGCGGCGTGAGGTGGGTCGACTCGGCGGTCGCCTCACACCGGTTGAACGGACAGGCGTGAGACCAGCTGGCCCAGCTCGGTGGGGCTGAACGGCTTGATAAGAACCGCCGCAACGCCGTACTCTTCGCGGAGCCGATCGGCGTCGAGCTCAAGGCCCTTGGCGGTCAGCAGCACGACGGGCGTCGTGGCGAACCGCTCGTCCTCCCGCAGCCGATCGACCAACTCTAGGCCATTAAGACGCGGCATCTGGTAATCGGTCACGATCAGGTCGAACGTGTCCGACCGGGCGACGTCCCAAGCAGCTTCACCGTTGGAAGCGGTTGTCACCACGAACCCCTCCTTGCGGAGGGTGAAGGCGATCACGCGCAGCAGGGCCGAGTTATCCTCGGCCACCAGCGCTGTCCGTTGAGTGCGCGTCATGCGTGTGTGTCCCGATCGCCGGCCCGACGACTCCGAGCGGCCTGCTTGCGAATCAGTAGGTGCTGTACGCGACGCCGTCGGCGTCGGTAGCGGTCGAGTTGGCGATGAACGTCGCGTCTGTGGTGTTGAACATCCAGCCGGTGGCGTTGTCGGCCGTGGTCGTGGCGCCGGTCGTCGGCGTGATCTCGTTGTCCGGGTTCGTTCCGACTGGGCTCGCGGGGAACTCGCCGCGGATGTACGGCTCCATGGCCGTGCGGAAGTCGGCGCCGGTGCCGGTGCACGGCGGGTAGGTGCCCCCGTTCTGGGCGGCGTAGATCTCGACGGCGTTGCGGATGATAGCCAGAGACTGCTTCACGCTGGCGTCAGTCGCCTGACCCGAGGTGTTCAGAAGTTTCGGCGCCGCGACACCCGCCAGGATGCCGAGGATCATGATCACGACGACCAGCTCAACGAGGGTAAAGGCGAGACGGCGTTTCATCGCGAGGTTCCTTGTCGCTTCGATGCGTGGTGCGGCAAACATCAGAGGTTCAGCCGCCGGCACGGGGTGCTCTGTACCAACGTAGGTCACTTGTGGAGCCGTGCCACCGGAAACCGCAGCCGACCTGAATCGGTCGTGACGGCGCCCTCGGAACGGTTGCGATCCACCTAACCGGACCGCGTGATTCCTGACGTGGGGAACCGAACGGTCACCCACGTGCCCACGCACGCCGTGACCTACCTTTTGGGTAGCGCGCGACCGCATCGATTGGATCCCCCGCCCCGACGAGCAGCTCGGGTGAGCATGCCAACCACCGCTCTCGACACCACGCAAGCCACCTCACAAGGCGCCGATCAGGCCGCCGCGTTGCCCGCGCGTGTGGCGACCGCCGCGGACGCGGCGGCCGAGGCGTTTCAAACGGCGATGGCCGTATGGGCCCGGGCGGAGGCAGGCTCTTGGCGATGCGTTTATCGAGCGCGCGAGCAGGATCGGCAGAACGCAGTCCATGAAGGAGCCGATACGGCGACGCTCGAGCGTGTGATCCAGACCGGCGAGGCCGCTGACACCGAGTCGGAGGGACAGCGTGTGGCGGTGATCCCGCTGCCTTCGGTGGACGGGACCCCTTACGCCGGCGTGTTCGCGCCGCGGTTGTCCGAGCTCGAGCAGATCAACCGGATCGCCGCCGACGCGGCGGCGCGCGACCAGCTGTCGCGTCAGGTCACCGAGTTGCACATCGAGAACGACTCGTTCGCGGTGCAGCTAACGTCCGACCTGGAAGAGCTGTCGTTCCTGAGGAGCGTCGTCGATCGCATGAGCGCCTCGACGGGCGGCGGGCTGCTGGCGATGGCCAAGCAGACGCTACCGGTGCTCAACACCAGCGTCCGCGCCGAGACGCTCGCCCTGCTCACGAGCGGCCGGAACGAGGGTCCGCCGCGGGTACGCCATCAGGTCGGCGTGAAGGCCCGGGCCAAGACTCTCCGGGCGATCGTCGATCGATTCGGCCGCGAGTCGTCTTGGGGGCCGGTCGTCAAGAATTGGACGTCCGACGCGATCCGCCCGGACGACGCCCCGCCCGAAGGCGTTCGGTCGATCGTCTGCGCCCCCGTGGAGACCGCCGGGCGGCAGCTCGGCTGGCTCGTCGCCATCAATCGTCAACGCGTGGGCGAGGGCATGTGGGAGAGCTCGTGGCAGCTGAACAGCGACGAGTTCGGCTCCGGCGAGGCGACGCTGATGACGACGACCGCCTCGATCCTCGCGATCCAGGCCGCGAACATGGAGATGCTCCACGAGAAGGAGCAGATCATGGTGAACGTCGTCCGCTCGCTCGTCTCGGCGATCGAGGCGAAGGACGAGTACACCCGCGGCCACTCGGAACGCGTTGCCCTCTACACGCGACGGCTGGCCGAGGAGATGGGCTACCTGGAAGACGAATGCGAGCGTATCTACCTGGCTGCGCTGTTGCACGACGTCGGCAAGATCGGCGTGTCCGACTCGACACTCAAGAAGCCCGGCAAGCTGACGAGCGAGGAGTACGCCGAGATCAGCAAGCACCCCGACGAGGGGTGGGCGATCCTCTGCGACCTCAAGCAGCTGAAGTACGTGCTGCCCGGGGTCCTGCACCACCACGAGCGTTGGGACGGCCGCGGCTACCCGGACGGGCTAGCGGCGGGCGATATCCCGCTGGACGGACGCGTAATGGCGGTCGCCGACGCGTACGACGCGATGACGAGCGATCGCCCTTACCGACCCGGGATGCCCACCGCCAAAGCCGAGTCCATCATCCGCGACGGCGCCGGTGTGCAGTGGGACCCCGCGTGCGTGGATTCGTTCTTCGCCTGCCTGGAAGACCTGCACGCCATCAAGGCGGAGTACCGCCAACGCGAACGACGCCTCCGCAAGCAGCCCGCCGCGGAGGAAGAGCGAGCCAACCTGCCGCACGAGGTCACGGGCCTCCCCGGTTAGGGGGCGGCGGCTCAGACCTCGCCGGCGGCGCGGCGCTGGCGATCGCCCAAGGCGTGGCCGATGCCGCGATGCGGCGCCCGCTGCACGAAGATCGTGTCCGCGCCCCGCCGATCCGCCTCGCGCAAGAATTCGTAGAACGCCGCCGCGTACTGCTGGACGTCGGCGAAGGTCGCGTTATGCACCACGTTGGCGCCGATCGGCGGCGCCGCGCCGATGCCACAGTAAGCAACCGCCTCACCGGCCGCTTTTTCGGGTGAGTCGACCAAGACAACCCGCGCACGCGGCTGGTAGTGGGGATGGGCGAGTCCCGGAGAACGGACACGGGCGTCCGGCTGCGGAGCGGTTCGTGTTGGATCGTCCACGTGCGGAAGCACCGCCGCGATCTGCTCAACTGTCACGCCCCCGGGGCGGAGCACGGTCGGCGCCGAGCCGGTGCAATCGACCACGGTCGACTCGATGCCGCACCCGACGGCGTCTTCGCAGAAGACGGCGTCGATCCGTCCATCGAGGTCCTGGAGCACCGAGCGCCAGGTGGTGCAGCTGGGCCGCCCGGAGCGATTGGCCGAAGGCGCGGCGATCGGCAGGCCGGCGCCCAGCAGGATCGCGTGGGCGGTTGGGTGATCCGGGGCCCGCACCCCAACGGTGTCGAGCCCCGCGGTAACCAGCTGGGAGATCTCATCACGCTTGGGCAGCACCACCGTGAGGGGCCCCGGAGCGAACCTCGCGAGCAGCGGCCCGGCGGCCGGGGTGACTTCACGCGCCGCAAGCGGCCAGTCGTTCTTCTGCGCCAGGTGTACGATCAGCGGGTTGTCGCTCGGCCGGCCCTTTGCCTCAAACAGGCGGCGGACGGCCCGCTCGTTCGTGGCGTCGACGCCCAGGCCAAAGACGGTCTCGGTCGGAAACGCGACCAAACCGCCACGGCGAAGGATCTCCGCCGCCTCTTCGACCGATTCGAGCCGCTTGGTGTTCACCTCGCCGGCGCCGCCTCAGCTGTGCCGGAAAACGCCGGCGCGTTCGCAAGCCGCTCGCGTTGGTGATGGCTTGCCAGCGACTGGATGCGGGCGCCGGCGATCGCAGCACGCCCTAGGGCCCGGCGTTGTCGATTAGCAGCGTTCATCATTGACTGTTCGCGCAGCAAATGCGTCACCGAGTCGCTCGCCGTCGATGGCCGAGCGCGATCGTCAGCCCCAACACCCACGCCGTTGTGGGCTCGGGGATGGCGCCGCCGCTCCCGCTGAGCGTTTGGCCGAAGCGGGCGACCCACGTCGCGTACTGCTGATTGCCGATCGGCAGGCCACTGGTGTCGTTGGGCAGCGTGCCGGCCGGGGCGCCAAAGGCGTCGCGCCAAACCGTGTAGTCGGCCAGATCGACCACGCCGTTCTCGTTGTAGTCGCCCTCGAGCGTGGGGACCCACGAGTTGTAAAACGCGATGCCGAAGTTCTCGCCCAGCGTGCGGTAATAGGAGAGCGGTCGGTTGTTGGCGAACTCGGTCTCGAACGTCACGTCGACATCGGCTCTCAGCAGCCGGTCGGCAAAGTTAGCAGAGGTCTCGCCGGTGCTCGTCGACTCGATCTGATCGACATTCGGCTGCAGCGAGCGGAGCTCCTGCCACCAGTCGACGTCGGCGTCGCCCTCGGAGATCTCGATGAAGCCGAAGTCATCGACCCCCGAGACGGGGATCGTCGAATGGAAATCGATGAACGCGTCGACATCGGTCCCCGGCGTGCTCTGGGTGTCGGCCAGCATCGCCTCACCGTTCACCCGGATGTCTTGGTGCGGGGCCCACAGGTCCGGTCGCCACAGCCCGTTCGGGTCTTGGTTGGGGTTCTGTACGGTGGCGCGGCTCGTGCCGGCGAAACGGCCTGCGGCGTTGAGCGTCGGGTACGCGAAGACCTCCGCGATGTCTCGCAGCCGGGCGGCGCGGGGATCGTCAGACACCAGCCAATCGACCATGCCCTCGTAGGTGTGCGTGCCGAGCACCTCGCCCGAGTGCATACCGGTGGTGATCACGATCTTGCGCTTGGGTGACGCGGAGTCGGTCGCCGGATTCGTGATGCGGTACGCGAAGATGTCCTTCGCCGGGATCAAGCGGTTCAGGTCGTCCACGGCGATGGGCGTCTCGCCGATCACGCCGTTCGCGTCCCCGCTCACAGTAGGTATGGCCCACGGCGTGGCGAGCACCTCGGCGGTGTGCTGGGCGCTCATGGCGTACGAGTACGGCTGAGCGTAGGCGACCCATACCGTGTCGCCCGTGAATGGCGTGCTGTTGGAGAAGACGTAGTTGTTGCCGAAGCGTTGGTTGTTGTCGAAGAAGTTCCAGGTCTGGTTGTCGTACGAGTAGACCATTTGGTGGTTGGTCAGGGCGGCGTTGCCGCCGGCGAACCCCTGGTTGATGTTGAAGACCGGTTGAGCGCCGTCGATGCCCGTGGCCTCAAAGTAAAGCCATCGCCAGCCGCTGGTAGTCGGGTGGTTCTCGCGGCCGACGACCGTGACGTTGTTGAGGTCGCCGCTCCACGATTGCAGGGCGCCGTGGTCGAAGTTGCCGGTGAGGCTCAGCACCGCCTCGGCTCGGTTGGCGCCGGCCAGAACCAACGCCACGGCGCCCGCCGCGATCACCCCGCGTGCAGAGCAACGCCGCGGTCGCGGGCTCGCGGGGCGATCGCGCGGTCGGCGGGCCACGCCGGCGAGCAACGCCGCCAGGCACAGCGCAGCGGTCGTCGGCTCCGGAACCCCCTCGGTCGACGGGGCGCTCAGCAAGCCGTCGAACACACGCACGTTGTCGAACACGACGAAGGCGAGCGACTCGTCCGCCGCGCGGCTTCTGAAGTAGTCGGTGATCGATAGACCGATGCCGCCCTCCATGCTGACCGGGCGTTCCTCGGTGTCGATGCCTGTGGGGTCGTCGATCACGCTGTTGTCGATCGTGCCCAGTTCGAGCGTGGCGCCGGACCGATGGCTGAAGAGCGACACAGTCGCCAGGCCCGTGGCTTCGGCCGTGCCGGCGCCCGTCGCGTCCGCGTCGACCTCGATCGTCGCGGTGACCCATTGGTAGCCGAGCGTGCCGGCCGCCTGCGTGCCCGTGCCGGCCGATCCGGGCACCCCCGCGGCGATGTCGAACGCCGGGAACGCCGCCTGCAGCGTGGCGTTGGTGTTGTTCACGCCCGCCTCGTTGATGGCCGGCAGCGCCCCGCCGTCGATACCGTTGTACTGGCCGCTGAGCCGATCGAGCTCAGCCCCGTTCTTCACGAGCATGTAGTCGCACACGAAGCCGCCGGAGCCGCAGGAGGCGTCGCCGTCGCTCGAGTACACCACGCCGGCGCCGTTCATACCGGGGTCGAAGCCGCCCTGGGCGCCCGCCACCGTCGAGCCGACGAACACGCCCGCGTGCTCGGTGGTTCCGACCTGCGACGCCGCGGTGGACCAATTGAGCCACACGTCGACCTGCAGCGTGTACTGGCCGGCGATGGCGGGGCTCTCGAAGACGGCGGCGATCTGCTCGCCCGCCCACAGGCCGTCGGTGTTGGTCGCCAGGCGTAGCCCGCGTGTCGGCAGGTCGCCCGGCAACAAGCCGGGCGCCTCGGGGATGCCTTGCGTGGAGTAGTTGAACCCAAAATCCGCCCGGCTGGTGTCCGCCGCGGTTGGGGCGCCGACACCGCCGAAGTGCACCAGCTCCCAACCGCCCGCATCCTCAAAGCCGTCGCTGAACAGCAGCGTCTGCGCCGCCAACGGGGCGGGCGCGAAGCCCACTAGGCCGAGGGACAGGATCGCCATGATCGAGAGAACGCGGGCTCGGTGTGTCATTCCAACAGTCTAGCCGGCGTGCCGCCCGCGGTGCGAATCGCGGCGCCCCGCCAAGCGGCAAAGCCCATTTTTTCAACGTCGGCCGACGCGATTTGGGTTCGAACGCCGTGCCGTGAGCATCGCCGCGGTCCGCACCGGTGATCGACAACCGCGAGCCGACGAACGGCGAACGTGGCGCCGACGGCAGCTAGGCAGCGTCGGCCGGTGGGGGGGCGGTTGCTGGCGAGTCGGCCGGCGCGGCACGCGAGACCTGCACCACCACGACCAGCGCCAGGTAGGCTGCCACAAAGCCGAGGCCCACGAAGCCGGCTTTCTTGTACACCGCGCTGACCCCGGCGGCCGACGCCGCTACGGCCGCGGCCAGCATCAGCACGTTCCAAACCGCACGGGTCGCGCCGCGCGGGCGTTCGTCGCCGAGCAGTCGCGTGTGGTTCATCATTACGAAAAACGTCACGTAGGCGATCGGCAATAGCATCGCACCGTACACGCCGGCGATGACGGTCAGCCACGCGCGGGCGTCGCCGTCCCACAGCAGCGGCCACAGCACGCCAACGGCCGACACCAGGCACCCCAGCCGGAACGTCCAGCCGGTGGGCGGTCGGTCGAGCACCTCGCAGATCACGAAGCCGGAGATGAGCATCATCAGCGAGATCGACGACAGCGTCATGCCAGCGACGCCGACGCCGAACACCAGGTTGCCGAGCAGCGCGCCGGTGACCAGGCCGTTCGACTCGAACAGCGTCGCCAGCGAGCGGGCCAGATCGAACGTGTCGCGCCGCACGAGCGAGGCGGCGAGGCGACGCTCCGAGTTTTCGGCCGGGCCCAGTTCGTAGTCGCCCGCGTCGGCCGCGGCTTGCCGCTCGACGAAGAAACGGTCGAACACCTTCTCGTAACGCGGTGGCGGCGCCACGTCGCCCGCCTCCGTCACAGTGAACTCGCTCGGCGGCAGTGTGTGGAACCGGTCGGCCGACGCGACGATGATGCAGCCGGTGGCCAGCACGAACGGGATGAACGTCCCCGTACACAGGTCGAAGATCGTCAGCCCGCGGAACGGCTTGTCCCAGCCGCGCGACAGCAACGCGTACGGCAGCAGGAACGTCATGTTGATCCCCACCGCCGCGGCGCCGGCGGCGAGCATGACGTCCCGCTGCTCGCTGACGATCAGGTCGGTCCAGTAGCGGCGGGCCTCCGGGTCAGCGATCGCATCGAGCAGCGGCCGAAAGGTCTCGACGGGCTGATAGAGCTGCTCGAACCGGGGCACGAGCCCGCCCAGCACGGCGCCCCAGTCGACGCCGTCGCCGGTGCTGGCCATCCGCAGCACGACGCCGACGAAGCACAGCACGATGACCCCGACGACGATCTTCAGCACCAGGTCGTAGATCTTCACGCCACGACCGCCGGAGCCGTAGCCCCACGTGACCACCGTGCAGATGGCGAGCACCACTCCCGAGACGATCCACTTGCCGAGGTTCGAGCCCTCGTCGCCCGGCGCCAGGACGCCGTCGCCCATGAAGAGACCGGGGAAGAAGTTCTGCTCGCACACCGCGAAGCAGAGCGAGTACTGGGGCAGCGACCACACCATGTTCGCCATGAGCGTCGCGGCGAGCCAGCTCCACCCGAGCACCGGGTTGATGTGCTTGTTGATCGCACGGAACGGCCGCTCGCCCGTGCTAAGGGTGATATACGCGATCGCGCTCATCATCACCACGCCCAGCCCCATCGCTAGCGGCTGCAGCCACAGCAGGCTCACTCCGCCCAGCACGCCCAGGTAAAGGCTGCTGCCGAGCGATCCGCCGCCGAGCGTGAGGGCACTCTGCAGCCAGCCGGGGCCCGAGAGCCCCAGGTAGGCCTTCACCGTGGCCGCGGGGCCGCGGGCGCCGGCGTCGATGAGGGTCTGACGATCGACCGCCACTTTCTCGGCTTCGGACATGCACGGAACCGTGGAGCAGGCGTGTTGAGGAACAGAAGAGAGACGCCGCGCGCACGCGGTCAGCGGCGGCCTACGGCCGCTGGTGCACGACCTCGGCCGCGTAGACACGCACCTCGCCGTACTCGCCGGGGTCCGCCTCGATCTCGCGGCTCGACTGCGTGTAACAGCCCAGCTTGTAGTAGCAGCCGCGTTTGACGATCGGCCAGTCCATGACCTGCTCGTCGTCGTGCCAGGCGCGAAGGCGTCCGTCGCTCGCTTCGATCTTCAAGCAGAGGCGGGTCCCCAGTTCGTAGTCGGAGACGAGCCGCAGGTCGCCGTCCTGGCAACGCTCGAGCAGGAGCTTCTTGCCCTCGACACGCAGCATGAGGACGTCGTCCTCCGCGTCGTGCACCTGAACGCACACCACGTGCGGCTTGCGGGTTGGCAGATGCGTCACCGCCAGATCGACTTCGAGCGTGTGCACGCCGCCGTCGTCGGTTGCCCAGCCGATCTCGTCCTCGCCGCCCGGCGCCATCTGGCGCAACTCGGAGCGGGGGTACTTGGAGTTGACGGTGCCCAGCCCGTCGCAGGCCGCGCGGAACACGACGGCGGGGCCGTCGCCGTCCAGTTGCTCCGCGTAGAAACAGGTGGGGTCCGTGAATGTGGCGAGCTCCGGCTGGAGCACCTCGTCCGGGTTGCCCGCGCGGCGTGTGTCGTAGGGGAGCGTGAGCTTCCAGCGGGCCAAGTCCAGCACTTCCGCCGGCGTCGTCGGCCCGTCCGAGCCGAACGCCCGCACGCCGATGGTGAGCACCACGATCGCCAAGAGCGGTACGCGGCTGAGGTTTTCCCGATAGTGTTTGCGGCGTGTCATCGTGTGATCTGCATGGTCATGCCGCCGTCGACGACGACGGTTTCCCCCGTCATGAACTCGTTGGTCGCCAGCAGCCGTACGGCCTGCGCCACGTCCTCGCTCGTCCCCTCCCGGTGCAGCGGGATGCGGTTGGCGAGATTGTGGTTCTGCTGCTCGGGGGTCATCTGGTCGTGGAACCGCGTGCGGATGATGCCCGGCGCCACGCAGTTCACGCGGATGTTGTCGTCCGCCAGGTCGCGGCCCAGCATGCGGGTGAACTGCACCAGAGCGCCCTTCACGGTGCCGTACGCGACGGCGCCCGGGCAGCCGCGAATGGCGGCTGCCGAGGCGGTCAGCACGATGGCGCCCTCGGCGTTCTTCTTCAGGTGAGGCAGCCCGTAGTGCACCAGGTAGTACGCCCCGTGCACGTGCACGTCGAACGCGCGCCGCCAGTCGGCTGGCTGCACGGCGCCGATGCCGCCCGGCTCCGGCCCGCCGGCGTTGGCGACCAAGAGGTCGAGCCCGCCGAGCGACTCGGCGGCGCTCTCCACCATCCGCTCCACCTGCGATTCGTCGGCCACGTCCGCCGTGACGAGCGTCGCAGTGACGCCCGTTGCCCGGAGCTGGCCAAGCGTTTCCTGCGCGGCGTCGTCTTCCTTGCGGCAGTTGATCGCCACGTGGGCGCCCTGCCGGGCGAAGTCGAGGGCGATTGCCGCCCCAATGCCGCGCGTTCCGCCGGTAACTAGCGCACGCTTTCCGCTGAGTTCCATTCTCTTGTGCTTCCTGTAAGGGCCGTGATTCTTGTGGGCGGCGATCAGCTGAGCCAGTCGCACAGCGTCGCGTAGTCGCGCCGCAGGGCGATGAGGTTCTCTTCGGCCGAGCCCTTCTTGAGGTACTCCACGTGCAGCGAGATCGGGCAGTCGAGGCCCGACGCCATGTGCTGGTCGTAGAACGAGCGATCGACTCGGCCCTCGCCCAGCGGCACGTGCTGCTCACGCTTGTCGGCCCAGACGAAGTCCTTGACGAACACCGCGCCGATGTGCGGCTTCATGACGTCGTACTGCAGAGGCCAGCTCAGGCCGCCCTCGATCGTCGCGTGACGCAGGTCGAACGCCATGCCGACCTCTTCCTTGGGGATCCCCTGCAGCAGGTACCGCAGGTCCCAGATCGGCGCGCCGACGAACTTCACCCCGCAGTGGTTCTGGTAGACCGCGGTGAGGCCGAGCTCGCGGTTCAGCGCGGCCAGCTCCTGCAGCTGCGGGCGGATCTCGTCCAGCTGCTCCATCACGCCGCGGTTCGGGTCGTACCGATAGAAGCCCATCCGATACGACTTGATGCCCAGGTCGGCGCCGGTCTTGAGCACCTCCATGGTGTACGGATCGGATACCCGCACGACGTCGGTCGTCATAATCGTGATGTCCATGCCGGCCCGCTTGACCGCCTCGAGCTGCTTGGGCAGGTCGTCCTGCACCCGCTCGGGCAGCACGTGGCCCTTCTTACGGACGGTGGACTCGATGCCGTCGAAGCCGATCTCCGCGACGCGGTCGGCCATTTCCTCGTAACTGAGCGACTGGAGGAACTTGATGAACGCGCAGATCTCCGGCCGCTGGGCCGGCGCGGCCGGCGCCGCGCCGGCGCCTCGCGTCACGGCGAGCGAGGCGGCCGCGGCGACACCACCGACGAAGTCGCGGCGGCTGAGGGGCGTGGCAGAGGGCTTGCGAGGAGCGTTGTTCATTGGGAGCGTCTCGTCGAGCAGTAAGTAGTGAGCGTGATCAAGAGCGCGAAGGCGGCGCCCGTGGGTTCAGGAATCGCCGAGGTGGCGCCCGGCAGCGTGTCACCGAAGGTTGCCACCCACACGGCGTAGTCGTCCGTATCAACCACGCCGTCGCCGGTCGCGTCGGCCGCTAGGTCCTCGGTCGAGCCGAGGCTGTCGCGCCAGACGGTGTAGTCAGCGAGGTCCACGGCGCCGTCGAGATTGAAGTCACCGCCGAGCGCGACGGACGCCGTGACGCCGGTCGGCTGCACGTCGAGGACCCAACGCAGATCGCCCCCGGCGATCGCGGGCAGCGTGATGTCGGCGAACTCGCCGGTGAGCGTTCCGTCCACCGCGAAGACGCCGTACGTCTCCCCGCCGACGGGAGCGAACGCCGGGTCAACGATCAGCTCGAAAGCCCCGGCCAGCGATGCGTCGCCCTCCACCGAGAGCAAGCCCGCCGAGGACGCGTTGAGACCAACCGTCAGTTTGCCTGTGGCATGTTGCACGTAGGTATCGCCAACCGTCGCGACGGCGCCGACGTTCAGCAGCAGCTCACCGGTCGTCCCGGCTTCGCCCACGGTGAGTTCGGCGATCGGGCCCACGCTCTGTGTCACGACGGCCGTGCCGCCGTCGGCGATCACAACACGCGCCGCCGTGGCGTCGCCGTTCGGCCGCGCGATCGTGGCCGTGTAGAGCGCCCAATCCACGGCGGTGTCGTCGTTGAGCCGGACGTTAACCTGGCCCGTTTGGAGCCGATCGGTGAACGAGCCGAGGTCGACCACGCCGACGAAGGCGTCCGTCGTGTTGACTTGCGTGTCCCAGCCGAGGTCGGCGAAGTCCAGCCGGTCGTCGTCGCCGCCGCCGAATAGGCGGATAAAGTCGTTGCCCACAACGCCGCCCGACTGCTTCATCGACAGCGCGAGGCTGCCGTGCACGACACGCTCGTCCGCGTTGAGCTGGTGCTGCACGGTAAACGCCACGTTCGCGTTGCCGCTCAGATCGTCGAAGCCGACGATCGGCAGCTCGCTCACGCCGGCGATCTCTGCCTCCCACGCCGGGTCGATAAACGCGTTGTCGACGCTCGACGCCCCGTCATTGGCGAAGTCGTCGATGTCGCCGACCAGATAGTCGCGCATCTCCACCGCGTAGGAGCCGGGCGTGAGCCGTTCGTTCCACGCGTCGGGATTGTCCCACAATCCGACGCCGCCACCCCAGCGGAAGGTTGTTATGTCCGCCGCGTCCGCCAGCTGCGCCTCGTAGAGGCTGTCGACGTCGACGCGCGTGCCGTGCGAGTCGATGTAGCCCGGCTCTTGGACGCCGTACGTCTGGTCGTCGATGACCGTGCCGGTCGATCCGACCAGCCAGTTCTGGGCTGTCGGAGGGTTCTGGACGATGAAGCTGTCCGCCGCGGAGTTCCAGATCACCATGTTGGCGCCCGCCCAGCCGTGGCCCGTGCCGCGGTTGCCCCGGTTGTAGGCGTTCAGCTGATCGCCATCGACGACCACGTTGTCGAACAACGAGCCGGTCGCCCAACGCTGGTGCGGGCCCGACTCGTCGAGCGCGTTGTTCGCCACCGACCGATGGAACACGTGCGGCCCCGGCGGCCGGGTGCTGTTGTTCACAAAGTCGTGGCGCCCGTCGTTCGCCTCGGAATTGGTCACCAGCTCCAGCTGGCCGCTCAGGTCAAACGTGTACCGCCGCCCGCCGGTGATGCGGCTGACGGGCGTCTCGTTGATCACGTTGTCGGCCGTCACCCACTTCGCGCCCGGGTTGCTGAGTACCGCGGAGCGGCCGAAGTACACCGACGTGGTGTCTCGCACCCACACGTGCTGGGCATCGTCGATCGAGACAAAGTTCCACGCGTGGTCTTCGTCGTCGGCGGCGACGAAGTCCGACTCGGCCCGCAGGTTCTCGACGCCGATGTTTTGAATGCGGTCGGGTTCGGTCCCTCCCGACCAGTTGTATTCCCTGATCGTTCCTCCGCCGTACTGCAGCTCGAACGAGTTGGTCAGCGGCGCGTCAACAAAGACGCGGTCGCCCTCGATGCGGGTGATGACGCGGTCGTAGCGGATGTTGCGCGACCCGGGGGTCCACTGCGAGATCGGCTGCCCGTCGCTCCGCGGCGGGATCATGTCCATGCCGATGTCGCTGATCCAGTTCGCCGGGCTCGGCCGCTCGACGCGGACGGTATCGCCCACGGCGAACCCGGACGTCGAGTTCACGCGGAAGCTCCGCGAACCGACCGGCACCACCTTGTCGATCATGTTGCGTGTCGAACCGAACAGCGACTGCGAGCCGCCGCCGTTGATCTGGATCAGGTCGCGCTGCTGCGTGCCCGTGGCCCGGAGCAGCGTTCCGCCCGCGTCGCGGCCGGCGCCGCGGAGGACCACACCGCTGGCGTTGATGGCGAGCGTGCCGCTCACCTCAAATTGCCCGGGGGCAAGTTGTACGGCGCCGCGGAAGCCGTCTGCGCCGAGCGGCAGCAGCGACACCGCGTCGATGGCCGCCTGGATCGAGGCCGTGTCGTCGCCGGCCTGCGGCACGACGTTGACCGCGGCCGGTACGTCGGGGATCGCTGTCCGTCCGCCCCGGTAGCCGACATCCGAGAAGTCCGGCACGCGGTCGCCCTGCGCGTCCGGCGTGTACAGCAAGCGGCCCGTGACGCCACGCTCTACCCACTCGCTGGTGGCGGCGAACAGCGGGACGGGGGCGAGCAGTGCGGCGATCAACACGCCGCAAGCGGCGGCTGTTAGGAAGCGAGACACTCGGTTGTTCTGAAGAGAAAGAGACGAGACGAGGGACGATCAGTCGTCGAGCGGCGTCGCGACGATCGCGTACATGTTGAGCTCTTTCGTCTGGGTTTCCGTAGCGCCCAGACGAACTATCGCGGGATGAGGGATCACACGCTTCCAGACGGTGAGCACGTCGTCGACGCTCACGCCGGGACCGGAGCCGGCCGAGTGATCGAGATTCATCGTACCACCCAGGTTCAGGAACGGGCCGATGTCGAGCCCGATTTCGTCGCCGGTCGCCTCGAAGTCGGTTGTCAGCCACTCGGGCGGCGGGACACGCTTGTCGAACAGTACGTACAGGCTCACTGGCTGAGCGACCTCGAGCTCCATCGCAAAGTCCGCCGCGACTTTATCGTGGTTGAACATCTTCACGTAGTCGCCGCCCACGAGGTACGCGGGCATGCCACCGGCTTCGAGTCCGTTCCACTGGTGCTCCTCGCGGTCGACGTACGCCACGGCGTCCTCGCCCATGCCGCGTCGCACGATCTCGTAGTAGTTCCAGCTCTCCGCGCCCCGGATGTTGTCGCGGACCTCGCTGATCAGCGGCGGCCGCTCGCTCGCGCCGCCCTCGGCGCCGGGGGCAAAGCGTTCGCTGCGGATCGAGACGATCCGCTGTGCGTCGCCGGCGCGGTCGACGTGCATCCCCTCACCCATCCGCATCACGCGGCGTGACCAGTCGGCGTCGGCGGAGGTGGCCGGACCGTAAGTCACGTCGACCTCGCCCTCGAAGACCACCACGTCGGTCGCCCCGCGGTCGTCGACCTCAAGGCCGAACCGCGTCCCCAGGTCGACAACCTGTGCACGCGGCGTGTCGATGGCGAACCCGACCGCGTCTTCGTCAACGCTGGCGGTCAGCCGACCGCGGACCGCCAGGGCTCGATCCGGCGCCAGCACCTGCAGCACCGCGGGACCAGTCAGATCGACCTCGGCCCCGTCGGCGAACCGCATCGCGACGCGGCCCTCGGTCAGGTGCAGTGTCTCGGTCGAGAAGAGCTGCTGCCGCATCCCGTCGGGCCGCTCGGCGTTGTGCAGCACAACCCACTGAGCGCACTCGGAATGCGAGACGATCGCCGCGCACGGCGTGACCAACGCCGGTGTTTCGTCGAGCCTGGACGGCAAGCTCAGCATCAACGCCACGCAGGCGCCCAGCGAGAGCAAGCCGTACAGTGCGAGTCGCCCGCCCGAGGCTCGGTGCGCCAGCATTCGGCCGGCCAGCATTCGGCTCGCGAACGAATGATCCGGCAGCGGCGGCGCCGCTGGCTGTTGAGAGGTCACAAGCCAATCGACACCCGTGTGTACCCCGACTTGATCGAGGTAGCGCTCGACCGCCTCGGGGTCTTCACCGACCAGACGTTCGATCTCCGCAACGTCCGCGGCGGTCGCACGGTCGTCGCAGACCGCGTCGATGCATCGGGACAGGCGGTTTAGCTGGTCGGTAGTCATGACGTCACGAGGATTCGCGGGCCGTGGGGGCGCGGGCGGGAAAACGCCTGGGGGGCGGCGGAGGCTAGGTAGTACGATTTTCGCGAGCAAGGCTCCGCCGCACACACTCAAGCAGTCCACGACGGATCCGAGCCATCGCTTTGTACACCGTGCTGGCGGGGCGTCCTAAGTCTTCTGCGGTCTTCTGAGTCGTCACGCCGGCGCCGTACCGGTGGACGATGAGTTGTCGGTCTCCCGGCGACAGCTTAAGCAAGCAATCGGCCAACGCCGCGCTGCGGGCCTCGTCGGTCTCGGATCGCTTGATCGCCTCGTCGGCGATGGTCTCCATCAGTTCTTCAGAGAGGAACACCTTCCGGGTGGCGTACTTGCGGCGGTGCCGGAGCACCTCGAAGTAGGCCACGCCACACGCCCACGGCAGAAAGTTTCTCGCTCGGTCAAACTGATCCCACTTCTTCCACAGCGCCATGCTGGTGTCTTGCATGACGTCGTCCGCGTCGCTCCGACCGGGCAGCAGGGCGCCGATGTAGGCGTGAACGCGTCGCTGATGCTGCGCAAACAGTTTCACGAACTCATCGACATCGCCTCCGCCGCCAGTACGCTCGTTCGTCGGGTCGCTTGGTGAGTCGGGTCGGACCTCGTCCTGGGCGTCTTGATCGCGCTCGCTTCGTTTCGCCGCCATGCAAGCACTCCGCCTTACGCTGACACCGAGGCGTCGATCGGCCGTGACTCTGTCCGAGGTCTTCCGCGGGAGGGTCTTCTCAACCCACCCTGAGTTGGCTGCGTATTCTCGCAGAAAACCGAGAAGCGGCATGCCCGCCTCCCCGTACGCTGGGAGAAGATCTCGTGGTTTTTGGACATTCGATCGTTTTTCGTGGACAACACCTGGTCCGTAAGAAGAAGTCGTTTACGAGAAGTGTCGACGGTAAGGCGGAGACGAGTTACCCTGACACAAGGTGGGGCCGAGTGGTCTCGCTTCTTATCGCAGCCTGCTTGTCAGAGTCTTATCGAATGGCGTGATGTCGCGGATCTCCGCGACACGATCACTCCGAGTTTCTTGACGTTGCGTGCCGTTGGGCGGCGTTTGCCGCTCCGGCGCCGGTCGCCCTTTTCATGGGCTTGCTCCCCCACACCACTGCTCAACATCGGATCTCTTCTCATGGCTGAACGCATCTTCCAACGCCTGGCGGGTCGGAGCTGCGTGCGTGTCGTCGCTCTTCTGGCGTCGCTCGCACTCACGACGGCGGCCACCGCCAACGTGGTCATCTTCGACGGCTTCGGCGACGCGGACATCAACAACAACGGCGTCCCGCTTGAGGAAGTCGATACCGACGTCGCCGGGTCGCCGCCCAACGGCCTAGTCGATACCTACGTTCCGGCACGGCTAGAAGACGCGATGGGCGATGGCCCCGCCAACCCTGAAGTGACCTCGGTGCTCGACGCCACCGACACCGGCATCCGCTGGCTGCAAACCCGGGGCTTCACGGGCGGCAGTGCCTCGTCGGCCGGCGCCGGGCAGTCGAAGCCGACGATGCGGATCATCGACGACACGCAGGGCGCGATGCAGGAGACAATGTCCACGGGACTGAACATTCCCGCGATCGACAGCGGTTACGCCATGTCGTGGGAGTCACGCGGTGGCGGCAGCTCCGCTGCGGGCTTCTTCGATCAGCGTATCGAGCTCGGTCCCGAGGTGGGAGACGAGATCAAAGTGAGCTTCGACTTCCGTTTCTGGCGCGACGCCCCGAACGCGAACACGAACATCGAGCCGTCGCGCGGTGAGCTACGCTTCGGCCTTTTCCAGGATACGGACAATCAGCTCGGCCAAACGAACCCGTTCGCGGGCCGCCAAGAGGACCTGAACAACGACGGGTTCCTGGACGACGTCCCGGCGGTTTGGGGACAGGACGAGGGCTTCTTCGAAGGCGACCTCACCGGCCGCCGCGGCGCCGGTGACGACGTCGGCACCAACGGCGACAACGGCTGGACCGCCAGCGTGTTTGCCGGCGACTCGATCCTCGAGAACGGCGGCGGGTCGCGTATCCGCGAGGAGCTCCAGGACGACCGAATCCTGCAGGGCAACGATGTGCACACGATCGCCCAGCCGGAGAACCTCAATCCGGACCCGTTCACCGACCCGATCTTCGACTTCATCACGCTCGACAACGACCGCGTCTACAACCTGTCGCTCTCGCTAGTGCGAGCGACGGAGGTTGACCCGGGCGACACCATCACCGCGACCCTTACGGTCACGGACGTCGCCACGGGGGTTGAGACGTCGCTCACCGGCACCGAGACGCTGGAGGACAGCACCAGCGGCGGCATCCCGATCGAGGGGACCGGCGGCGTGCAGAGCGATTCGTGGGACTACTTCGCTATCCGCAACGCCACCAGCGGCGCGAGCGAGTACGACTTCATTCTGGACAACTTCACGCTCGAGCAGTTCGGCAGCAACGTGGGCGGCGACCCGATTGAGGGCGACTTCAACAACGACGGTCGGGTCGACAACGACGACCTCAACCTGCTGCTGAATAACTGGGGCGCCACGTCCCAGCCGGCCGGCTGGATCAACAGTTACACCGGCCCGTCGGTAAACAACGACGAGCTCAACGCGCTGCTGAACACTTGGGGACAAGGCACCGGGACCGCGGTGCCGGAGCCGGCATCGCTGCTCGCCGCGCTCGCCGCGATCGGCGTTGCTAGCCCAAAGCGGCGCCGCTAACCCCGTAGACGCGGACGAATCCGCGTGCTGAACCGACACCCTTCGATGCTTCTCACCCCCCCTCTTTTCACCAAGTCCCGGTCACCGAGCCCGGGCAGGAGACGACTCCATGAGACAACTCGTTTGCACACTGCTTGCCGTCGGTCTGACGGCGGCGCCCGCCGCGGCACTGTCGGTGAGTCAGTCGATCTTCGACGACTTCAGCGACGGCGACCGCAACAACGACGGCGTCGTCGACATCTATGATACCGACTTCAATCTGAGCGACACGCTCAACGACCCGACCGACGACGACGAGCTGAACAACGACCGCGGACTGATCGAGGTCACGGGTCCCGAGGCCGGCGCCACGCCGCAGTCCGGCATGATCTGGAGCGCCTCGCGCGGCTTCACCAGCAGCAACACCGGCGATCCCAAGTTCAACCTGAAGATCTTCGACGACTCGGTCGGCCGCACCGACACGGTCGCGGCGGTAACCGAAACGAACTCGCAGGTGCATGGCAACGGCTACGCTCTGCTTGCTGAGGCAAAGGGTGGCGGCAGCTCGATGATCGGCGCCTTCGGCGAGTCGATCACGGTCGGCCCACGGCCAGGAGACAAGGTCGTCATCTCCATGGACTGGCGGTTCATGCGGCTGTCCGGTAACCCGACCGGCGCCCCCAACCCGGGCGAGATGCGTTGGGGCCTGTTCCAAGACACCGACGGCGAACTCGGCCAGACCGGCTCAGGCGGCCGCAACGGCGACCCGGCCGTGTGGGGCGTGGACGACGGCTTCTGGCGATCGGATGACAGCGGCGTCGGGGCCGAGGGCGACCGGGGCATCTACACCCGTCTGCCGCTCGGGCCTTCGGCCGATCCCACGAGCGCTCGCATCAACTGGGAGTACAACCTGCGGGGTATCAACGGCACGAGCAACAACGGGCGCCTCCTCGAGGGCAGCGGCGTGAGCAACGACGCCGGCTCGGGCGGAGACGTTGGCACGGTGGCCTCGCCGTCTGGCGACGGCCCCGGTGGCTCGGTCGCTGCCCTGGGCGCGCACGAGCTGTCGATGGAGATCGTTCGCATGCCGGACGGCCTGCTGCAGGTCGCCTCGTTCGTGGACGGCCTCGAGATCCTCCGCGATGAGATCAAGCCCACCGACACCGGATTCGGCGTGATCGGCCCCCCGGCCGAGTCGTTCGACTACGTGGCGTTCCGCAACTCGTCAGGTGACTACGACTTCGCGATCGACAACGTGCTGGTCCAATCGTTCGTCGTCCCCGAGCCTTCGTCGCTGTTCGCGCTAACCATCGCGATGGCGGGCGGTCTTGCCGGTCGGCGTCGCTGAGCGAAACGGGCCTGTTAGTCGGCCGGCTTCTCGGGGAGAAGCCGGCCGACAGCCCGCTAGATAGCCCCGAACGAGAACAGCGTTTTTCCTCCCCAAGATGCGTCGATAAGGATTTGCAATGACACGCGTGCTTCCCCCCCGCCGTGCCGGACTTGCTCGATGCGGATTTACCCTGGTCGAGCTGCTGGTGGTGATCGCCATCATCGGGATCTTGGTGGCGTTGCTGCTGCCAGCGGTGCAAGCTGCGCGTGAGGCCGCGCGGCGGATGTCGTGCACCAACAACATCAAGAACATCTCGCTGGCGATGCTGACACGCGAGGATGTCACCGGGAACCTCGTCCCCGCGCGGCTCGGCCCGGACAGCACCGACTCTGCGCTTGTCGATCACCTTCGCAGCGCGGTTGATCGCTCTGGCGCAAGTGGCTTCGTGCTGCTCCTGCCTTACATCGAAGAGGCCGCGATGTTCGACGCGTTGGAGGTCAACGACAAGAACGGCCTCTACCCGGCGGGCATGTTCAGCGCGTTCTGGCGGACACCGGAGCGTGAGCAGATTCTGCAGCAACGCCCCGCCGTGTACGTCTGCCCCTCTAGCAACACGTTGCCGGTGTCGGAGATCCCGACCTACCAGGCATGGGGCGCCGCGACGGGCACCTACGCTTTTAACGCCGGCCACCGCGGCCCAACCAGCGTCTGGGAGGTCAACTTCTTCATGACCAAGGCGAGCAACTCGGGGCCGCACCTCTACTGGACCCGCCGTGAGCTGCGTGAAGTGACGGACGGGCTGTCGAACACGCTCTCCATCGGCGAGGTGGTAGACGGGCACACGATCGAGAGCTCGAACATCTGGAGCTACGTTCTTCGCTACGCCGATTGCTTCCGGGTCACCTCGGTGCCGATCAACACGCTGCCGGGCATCGACGCGATCGCTGTGGGCACCAACGACGCCGAAGTGAACGGCGCCTTCCAGAGCGAGCACCCCGGCGGCGCGATCTTCTCGTACCTCGATGGCCATGTGGAGTTCGTCACCGATGACATCGACATGGACACCTACCAAAACCTGTCGACCATCAACGGCGAGCCCGACGACCTTGACCTGGATCACGACGACGAGCGTCGCGCGAATGGATACTGATCTCCCGCGGCGTGTGCGAGCACACGCCGAGTCGGCCCGGATACCGCGATGCGGCTGGACGAGCGTGGTCGGACGCGTTGCGTTGAGTGGCGTGCTGGCTGTTGCCGTGTGCCTTTTCGTGGGGTGCGACAGCCGACCGAGGCGCGTGCCCATCAGCGGGACCGTCTTGGTCGATGGCGAGCCCCTTCCAGCGGGCAGCATCCGCTTCGTCCCCCCAGACGGCCGCGCGGCCTCCGGCAAGATCGTCGACGGCGGTTTCGACCTGACGTGCTACGAGCGTGGCGACGGCGCCATCCTCGGCGTTCATCGGGTGGCGGTCGCCGGTCGCGAGATCGTCGGCGGAGAGAAAGTCGTGTGGCACGCCCCTCGCAAGTACGCCGACTTCCGAACGTCGGGGATCACCCAGGAGGTCACCGAGCCGGACGACTCCGTCGTGATCAACCTCACCTGGGAAGGTGAGAAACGGCGGCGTTGAGAACCAACATGACCATCACCGCCACACTCTCATCCGCCGTACGAACGCTCGGTTGCTTGGTCGCACTGGTCGGCTCAGTGCACGCCGACGCCGCCGAGTTCTTCGCCAGCAACGCGGCGGGCGTTACCTCGGCGCTTCAGCAGGCGCAGCCGGGCGACGTCGTCACGATGCTCGACGGCACGTGGACGAACCAGCAGATCCAGTTCGCCGCGGACGGCATGGCCGGGGCGCCGATCACGCTGCGGGCTCAGACGCCGGGCGGGGTGATCCTGAACGGCAACTCGACGCTGAGCATCTCGGGCGATCACCTGATCGCCGACGGGCTCCGGTTCGAGGGCGGCTCGCTGTCGTCCGGCAACGTGGTGCAGTTCCGCGGATCCAACGGCGAGGCGACCAACTCACGCCTCACCAACTCGGCGATCGTCGACTACAACCCGGCCGACATCAACACGCGGTACTTCTGGGTGTCGATGTACGGCCAGGACAACCGCGTCGACCACAACTACTTCTCCGGGCAGAGCCATTCGGGCGTGACTGTCACCGTGTGGCGTGACGACAACTCGGAGGACCGCCACCTCATTGACAACAACTACTTCGCCGACCGGCCCGAGGGCAACGGCAACGGCTTCGAGACAATCCGCGTCGGCACGAGCGCTGAATCTCTGAGCGATTCATTTACCGTGGTCGAGAACAACCTGTTCGAGCGGACAGATGGTGAGATCGAGATCATCTCGAACAAATCGGGCTCGAACGTGTTCCGCTACAACACCTTCCGCGAGTCGGCCGGCACGCTCACGCTCCGGCACGGCAACGAAACGACCGTCGAGGGCAACTTCTTCATAGGCCTCGGCAAGGACGGTTCGGGCGGGGTGCGGGTGATCGGCGAGGACCAGACGATCATCAACAACTACTTCAACAGTCTCGACGGCCGCGCCGGCGGGGCGATCTCGATCTCGGCCGGCGTGCCCAATTCGGCCCCCAACGAGTACTTCCAGGTGAAGGACGCGGTGATCGCGCACAACACGATCGTCGGAGTGCAAGAAGCGGCCATCCGATTCGACGACGGCCTCGGCTCTAGCGGCAGATCGCTGCTCGCCGAGGACGTGACGATCGCCAACAACCTGACCTGGAGCAACGACACGCTGTTCGTCGGGGCGGAGGGCGCCAACTGGACGTGGGAGGGCAACCTCGCGTTCGGCCCCGACCTGGGCGAGGGCGCCGGCAACCCGGGCATCACCGTGGCCGATCCGCAGATGGTGTTCGGCGCCGACGGCGTGTGGCGGCTTACGTCGGCCAGCACCGCGGCGATCGACGGCGGCGTCTCCGGCTACAGCGGGCTGCTGACCACCGATATGGACGGCCAGCCGCGGATCGGGGCGTTCGACATCGGCGCCGACGAGTACTACGACGTCGCCGCTCAGGTGTTCCGCAAGCCGCTAAACGCGGAAGACGTTGGGCCGGAGACCTGGTCGATCACTGATCCTGATCCCGATCCGGACCCCGACCCAGGTATCAGCCCCGGGTGCGGCGGCGACGGCTGCGCGATCCAGGCCGAGGCTTTCACCGCGCTGCTCGACCCGGATCAGAACGGCCAGACCTGGAACGTGGTGACCAACACGGACGCGCTCGGCGGCCAGACCCTCAAGGCGCCGAGCGGCAACCGGGTTCGGATCGAAGAGGGGCAAACGCACAACGCCATCGCGACCTACGACGTCGAGTTTGAGACGACCGGCACTTACACCGCTTACTACCGCGCCCGCGGATTCAGCGGATCGAACGACAGCCTGTTCGCGCCCACCGACTTCGACACCGACCCGGACGACGCCCAGTCGACCACCAACACGGGCCAGTTCCGCTGGGAGACCGGCGGCGCGACGTTCAGCGTGAACGGCTCGCTCGTCGGGGTTCCGCTCGAGTTGCGGATTGGCATGCGGGAGTCGCTGACCGAGTTCGACGCGTTGGTGCTGAGCCTCGACGCGAACCTGACCGACGCGGAACTCGACGCGCTCTTCGCATCGCCACCTGGCGACTACAACGGCGATGGCCTCGTCGATGTGGGTGACTACACCGCGTGGCGCGACGCCTTCGGGCAGTCGGGCGCGGGCCTCGCAGCCGACGGCGACGGCAACGGCGTGGTCGACGGCGGCGACTACGCCGTGTGGCGCAACGCCTTCCTCGGCGCCAGCTCCCAGTCCGCAGCGATCCCCGAGCCGAGCGGCTTGGCGATCCTGCTCGTAACCCTAGCAGCCGCGGCCCGTCGTCGGACGGCCCGCCTTTCCTCCGCAGAGCACGCGTGATGTCCAGCACTAAAGCAACAACCAGCGGTTCGAGCAGCCGCGAGCCAGTGTCGCGTCGGCGGTTCCTCGGCGCCTCGGCCGCGGCGGCCGCGGCTCCGTACATCGTGCCCTCGACCGTGTTCGGCGCCACGGCCCCGAGCAACCGGGTCACGGTCGCGTGCATCGGCGGCGGCAATCAGGGCTTCCTGGACATCCGGCTGTTCCTGAAGCAGGCGGACTGCCAGATGGTGGCCGTCTGCGACGTGAATCGCGGCAGCCAGGGCTACAAGAACCCGGACGACGTCCGTGGTATGGAGCCGGCCAAATCGCTGGTCGAAGAGCACTACGCCAAGCAATCGGAGAGCGGCTCGTACACCGGCTGCGACGGCTACACCGACTTCCGGGACGTGCTCGCCCGCAAGGATATCGACGCGGTGATTATTGTCACGCCGGACCACTGGCACGACGTGATGGCCGTAGCCGCGGCTAAGGCGGGCAAGGACATCTACGGCGAGAAGCCGCTGGGCCGCACGATCGCCGGCCAGCAGGCGATGGTCCGCGCGGTGCGCGAGAACAACGTGGTGTTCCAGACCGGCTCGCACGAACGGTCGAACCCCTACGCCAAGTCGGCGTGCGAGTTCGTCCGTGAGGGCGGTATCGGCAAGGTACGCCGCGTGGTGTGCCACGTTGGTCGGCACAACAAGATCGGCCCGGGTCCCGGCTGGGAGCCGACACCCGTTCCCGAGACGCTCGACTACGACATGTGGCTCGGCCCCGCGCCCGAGGCGCCGTATCACAAGGACCGATGCTTCTACAACTTCCGGTTCATCGACGACTACGCGGGCGGGCAGACGACGAATTTCGGCGCCCACTCGATCGACCTGGCCCAATGGGGCTTGGGCACGGACCTGACCGGCCCCACCAGCGTGAAGCACGTGTTCTCCGAGTACCTGCCCGAGGGCAGCCTGTTCAACGCGGCGACGTATCTCAACTTCCAGTGCAAGTACGAGTCCGGCGTACGGCTGGAGGTCGTCACCGGTCACCCGTCAGTCCGCACCACGTTCTACGGGGACGACGGCGTGGTGAGCGTCGACAACCAGGGTCAGAACGCCACGGTCATCCCGCGGGCGATGTCTCCCGAGATGCTCCTCAAGCGGGTGAAGTACCACTCCGGCGCTGACCATGTGCGGAACTTCCTGGACTGCGTTAAGACTCGTTCCGAGCCGAACGCGCCGATCGAGGTCGGACACCGCAGCGCATCGATCTGCCACCTGGGCAACATCGCCATGTCGCTCCGGGCGGAGCTCGCTTGGGACCCGGAGGCCGAGCGGTTCGAGGGCGAGCGTAGCGGCGAGGCGACGGCGATGCTCACGCGAGACCAACGACCCCAGTGGAAGGTCGCCTGACGCCCCTGTCCGCGGCTTGACCGGCGGCGTGCGATCCGTGCAACGTTGACGACGGCCTCGTCGTCTCCCCAGGAGCATTCTGTATGGCCGCTACCACGGCTTCCGCGACCGGCGTCCGCGCCGTCGGCTGTCAGCTCTACTTCTTGCCCGTCGAGACGCGGGTGCCGCTGAAGTTCGGCGCGGAGACACTCACATCCGTCGTGTGCGCTCGTGCGAGCGTGCGAGTCCGCGGGGCGGACGGCCGCTCAGCCGTGGGGTGGGGCGAGACGCCCCTGAGCGTGCAGTGGGTCTGGCCCTCGCCAACGCCCTACGATGAGCGGCTGGCCCGCCTGCGGGCGTTGTGCGAGCTGCTCGCCCGCGCTTGGGCGGACTTCGACACCACAGGCCATCCGCTGGAGATGGGGCACGCGTTCCAAGAGCACGCGCTCGCTGAAGCCGTCCGCGAGGAGAACAACCAGCGGCCCGACGCGGAGCCGATCCCGCTGCTCGCCGCCCTCGCCTGCTGCGCCGTGTTCGACCAAGCGTTGCACGACGCGTACGGCATGCTGCACAACACGAGCGTCTTCGACACGCTCGGCTCGGAGCATCTGTCGCAAGACCTGTCCCATTACCTGACGGCGGCCGAGGGCGAGAGCGTGGACTTCGCCGGCCGTTACCCGGCCGACTACCTGCGTGCTGAACGGCCCGACTCGCTCGTGGCCTGGCACCTCGTGGGCGGGCTGGACCCCGTGGCGCCCGAGGAGCTGACCGGCGACGAGCCCCACGACGGCCACCCCGTGCTGCTCCGCGATTGGATCGAGCGTGACGGCCTGCAGGCCCTCAAGATCAAGCTCCGCGGCACGGACGCGGCGTGGGACTACGACCGGCTGGTGAGCGTCGGCCGCCTCGCCGCGGAGTGTGGCGCCGGCGCGTTGACGGCCGACTTCAACTGCACCGTCATGGACCCCGCGTACGTGGTCGAGGTGCTCGACCGGCTGGAGCGCGACGAGCCGGCCATCCACGCCGCCGTCCGGTACATCGAGCAGCCGTTCCCGTACGAGCTCGAGGAGCACCGGATCGACGTCCGCGAGGTCTCGCGTCGCAAGCCGCTCCTGCTGGACGAGAGCGCTCACAATTGGCGGCTGGTCGCTTTGGGCCGCTCGCTCGGCTGGACCGGCGTGGCGTTGAAGACGTGCAAGACACTGACCGGCGCCCTGCTCTCTCTGTGTTGGGCGAAGGCCCACGGCATGACGCTGATGGTGCAAGACCTGACCAACCCTATGCTCGCCCAGATCCCGCACGTGCTGCTGGCCGCGCATTGCGAGACGCTGCTCGGCGTGGAGACCAACGCCATGCAGTTTTACCCCGCGGCGTCCGACGTCGAGGCACGCGTCCACCCGGGCCTGTACCAACGCCGCGACGGACGGGTCGACCTCTCGACGCTCCAGGGCCCGGGATTCGGCTACCGCGTGGACGAGATCGCCCGCGAGCTGCCGGAGCCCGTCGCCACGCACGGCGACGCTTAACCCGCCCACACGGCCTTCACTCTGGCGTGACACCAATGACCACCCGCATCGCCCTGCTCCTGACCACCGTCGCGGTGGGTGCCGCCGACGCCGCTCTGCTGGATACTCGCTACTGGGAGGCAGGCCACCTGGAGGCGATCCGCGCCGGACGACTGGCCGACGACCCGGCGGTCACCGCTTCGCTCGAAAGCCTCCGCCGTGAAGCGGACGACGCGTTGCGCGACGGCCCGTACACGGTCGTCGACAAGGCGATCGTCCCGCCCAGCGGCGACAAGCACGACTACCTGAGCTTCAGCCGGTACTGGTGGCCCAACCCCGACACGCCCGACGGGCTGCCGTACATCCGCCGCGACGGCGAGGTCAACCGCAAGCTGCTCGCCAACGGCGACCGGGTGCGGATCGGTCGTATGTACGACGACTTCGAGGCGTTGGCCCTGGCGGCGTACCTGATCAACGAGCAGGTCTACGCCCCCAAGGCGGTCGAGACGCTCCGCACCTGGTTCCTCGACCCGGCGACGCGGATGAACCCTAACCTGAACTTCGCGCAGGGCGTCCCGGGTAAGGCCGCCGGCCGGGCGCCCGGGATCATCGATACGCGGCACTTCATTCGGGTGATCGAGGGCGTCGCACTGCTTGAGAGCATCGGGCGGATCGAGCCGGCCGAGGTCATGGCCCTTCGCGCGTGGTTCGACGAGTTCCTCACGTGGCTCCTCGAGAGCGAGCTGGGGCGCAAGGAACGGGCGGCGGCCAACAACCACGGGTTTTGGTTCGCGGCGCAGGCTGCGCGGATCGCGGTGTTCGTCGGCAAGCCCGACGTCGCCGCCGAGCTGATCGAGGAGACGCTCGACCGCCGGATGGCCGAGGGCTTCGAGGCCGACGGCAGCCAGCCGGAAGAGCTCAAGCGGACGCAGTCGCTCCACTATTCGCTGTTCAGTCTGTCGGCCTTGACGAGCCTCGCGCGGCTGGCAGAAGGCTCAGACATCTCGGCCGACGTCTGGTCGCACGTTACGCCCAACGGTGCGAGCGTTCGCGCAGCGATGGACTTTGCCGCCCCCTTCGCGGCCAAGCCTGGCGAGTGGACGCACCCGCAGATCAAGCGCTTTAAGGTTTCCGACCGGCAGTCGATGCTCTTCTACTTAGCGGCGTCGCGGCTCGACGAGCCGGCGTACCTCGACCACCTGGATCTGAGCGACAAGCGGTTCCAAGGGCGCCATCTGGCGCCGCTGATGTTCAGCCGCCCGGACTCTGCCCGGCAGTGACCACGAAGCGGTGCTCGCCGGGGCCGACCTCTAGGCGCTTGCCCGTCGGCGCTACGGCGCCGTTGAGCACGACCCCGCCCTGCTCCGCCCCCGGCAGGACAACCTCGGCGGTCGTCGTGGGGGGGCAGGAAAGGTCGAGCGTTAGCCCTTCGTCGGTGCGACGCACGTCGACACGGATCTCCCCTCGCGGTGTCGGGCGTCGCGCCGCCGGAAGACCATCCGTTGCTGGTAGAAGGCATTATCAACGACCTCCACGCACGCGACTGGCAGCAAACGCCGGGCGACATCGGTCACGTGTATCTGATCCGGGCGTTGGCTCAGGCAGGACGATCCGACGTGCTGCATCGCGTGTACTCGCGCACCGGCGTCGGCAGCTACGGCGGTGTGCTGGCCAAGGGACTGACGGCGATGCCGGAGACGTGGGACGCCACCCGCGACGGGTACCAGTCGCTCAACCACTTCATGCTAGGCCACGTTGTTGAGTGGCTCTACGAGTACGTGCTCGGCGTGCGACAGGCGCCGGGCGCTATCGGTTGGCGACGCGTGCTGATCGCCCCCTGCCCCGGCCGGCTGACCGAGGCCCGCGGCCGCGTGCTGACGCCGCACGGACCGATCCACTGCCGTTGGCATGTGAAGGGCGAGAAGCTGCACGCGACGGTCGTGCTGCCCACGGGGCTTGAACCCCCGATGGAGGCCGAGTTCGTTTCACCCGACAACACGCGTCAAAGGCTCTCGCCCGGCACGAACGAAGTCGTGGGCGGCTTGTAGACAGACCGGCGACTCGACGCCGATCTCCCTGGGCCGACGTCCGATCGCACGGCTCCTGCGGCGCGTTCGGAGCGGCACGCATGGTGTAGCGCACCGATCGCGACCTATCCTCGCCGGATCGTCTGCCGGAACCGCTCTTCGCAACCTACTCACCCGCGGCGCCGTCTTCCGGCAAGAGTGTCTGATCCAACGCCCGCCGAGCGGTAAGCGGCACGAAGCCCGCTTTCGACTGACGCGAGATCGAATCCCGCCGTGTGTCTTCTTGCGTCACGTAGTCGACGCCGAGAAGTAGTTTGCCGCGGGACTTGATCGCCAGGGCGTTCGTGCGGTTCTCCTCGCACCAGGACTCTTTGCAGAGCTCGTCGTGCGGCAGGTAGAACGGCGACTCGATCGCAACGCCGTCGATCGCCGTCAGGTACGGCTGATTGACGCGTGGCTCCCAGAAGGCCCAGTTCGCCAGCTCGGGGCAGTTCTGCGCGATCACCTTGAAGTCGGGCGCCCGCCGCCGGGCGTACCGCGTGAGACGGCGGACGAGATCGACCATCCTCTCGGCGCGTTGCTCGCTCGTCAGACCCGAGTCGGGGATCTCCTCGTAGGTGGTGAGCATGTCGAGGTACGCACCGTCGAAGCCGTTGTCGATCGCGCGGTCGATACGGCCACAGACCACGGGCCACCACCGCTCGTCCCAGTAACGGACGTACTGCTCCGATGGCCAGCCGTCGACGGGCCCGGCCATCAGCTCGCGCGGCGTTTCATCCCACTCGGGGCGGTACTCCTCGATGGCGCCGATCTCGAAGTACGCCAGCAGCCACTTCCCCCGATCGCCGCGGAGCTTGGCGAGCTGATCGGGCGTGAAATCGGTGTCGCTGCCGTCGATCGACAGGTCAATCACGAGCAGATCGACGTCCGCCGCGGCGAGTCGATCGAGCGCCTCGTTGTTGTAGCCGGTGAGCTGGTAGGCCCAGCTTTCGACCTGCAGGAAAGGCGGCCGGGCCCCGGCAAACGAGCAAGCGAGCATGGCCACGGTCAAAATGACAGTGCGCCGCAAGTCGTTGGCTTGCAGCGGCTTGAGTCCTGAAGCGACACGCATTGAGTTGGGCTGCCGGAGAGTAGAGTGAGGGCTTACGCGGGCGGTCAGAGGGTCCGCGGCGACGCTCTGCTACGCCCCGAAACCGGCCGAGGCAACCGGCGTCGATCGAAGATTCGTCCGTTTTATTAAGATTCTGCGTTGCCTCGGGCCGGTTGGCGGCATTGCCTCCCGACTAGAGACCCAGCAGCGGGCCGAGGATCGAGCAACGGGACGGCGCCACGCACGGCGACGACTCGTCAGGCAGATCCCAGCAGGCAGACCGGCGAAGCAACCCGAAGGAGTTGGCGTGGCGAGCGGAGAGGTCGGCCCCGATGACTTCGTCATGCTGCTCGCGCGGCACGGGGGACGGGTGCGGGCGTTCGTCGCGACGCTGGTCGGGTTCGACGCGGAGGCGATCGACGAGATCGTTCAGTCGACGACGCTCGTCGCTTGGCGGAAGCTTGACGGCTTTCGCTACGAAGGAGCCTCGGCCGACGAAGAGCTCGTCCGGTGGCTCTGCACGATCGCGAGGTTCGAGATGCTGAGCTACGTGCGAGACAAGAAACGCCGCGAGGCGGTCTGTTTCGATGACCGCCTTGTCGGAGAGCTGGCGGACCTGCAGGAAGAGGAGTCGACGTACTTCAACGCCCGCCGGCTCGCGTTGCGAGACTGCTTGCGTAAGCTCGAGCCGAAACAGCTCGAGTCGATCCGCATGCGGTACGGCGTCGGGCTCTCGATGGCAGAGATCGCCACCCGGCAGCGCCGCAGCGTGAAGGCGGCGACGGTGGCGATAGGGCGGATCCGTCGAGCACTCGAAGGCTGCATCCGACAGACGCTGCTCCGCGAGGGGCTTGGGTAGCAACTGAGCTAGCACCTGAGCTAGCGGCCGCTCGGATAAACGCGGGCCACGGCACTGGCGCCCCGGTGAACCCCCCCACAACCCATCCAACTGAAAACGCCGGAGGGCCTTGATGGACCAAGTGCCGACGGAACCCAGCCAAGCCGCGATGACGCCCTCACCCCCCAACGACGAACTCGAGACGCTGCTCGAGCGGCTGTGCGTCGGCGGGCTCGACCCCGTGGGGTGGCGGCGCATCGGTGAGCTGATCAAGGGCGATCGGGCCGCCGCCAAGCGTTACGCCGCCGCGATTCACTACTGCGAAGCACTCCGCGAGGAGACCGGCGGCGCCGCGTTGCCGCCTTCGGCGGACAACGGCAATGCCTCAAGCGCAGTTCCGGGTCCAGCGCCGGACCTGCCGACGGCGCGAACGCCATCGGCGGACCTCACCACCAGCGAACGGACCGACAAGTCCACACGTTGGCATTGGCTGCCTCTGTGGGGCATCGCGGTCGGGTTGGCGTTTCTCGCCGGCTGGATGGCGCCCGGTTTTAAGCCAGCGGACTCCGGTCCGACCGTGAACGCAGCGGGCGCCGGCCCCGAGTTCGAGTCGCTTGCGAACCGCGATCCGGCTTCGAACGACGGGACGCCCAGCAGTGCGGTGGCGAACCGTGCGGCGAAGGATGAACCGTTGGCGCACGACCCAACGGTGGCCACAGCCGAGATTGGCCTGCCGACCGTCGATGACGACTGGCTGCCGGCCGCCGGGCCGGCGCCGTTGATGCGGATCACCGCGCTCACGCCGGACGCCTCGGCCGAGGGGCTGATCCGATCGATGCCCGTCGGCGGCCAGCTCCGCCGCGGCGAAGTCGTCCAGCTGACCATCGGGGTCGCCCGGCTCAGCCTCGCGGACGGCGAGGTGCTGGTCGAAGGCCCCGCCGAGTTCTCGGCGATCGATCCCCAAACGGTATTCGTGCGTCGTGGCCAAGTGACGGCCACGTCCGAGGCGCGGATCGCGATTCATACGCCACTCGCCATGGTCACGTGCGACGGCGGCTCGGTCGGCGTCGTCTCGGAGGCCGAGGACCAGCTCGACGTTTGCAGCATCGCCGGCGAAGCGACGGTGTACCGTCGGCCGCGGCGGGGCGACCTCGCCCAACGGCTGGGCGTTGTGCAGCAGGGTCGCACGCTGAGCGTGTCGATCGACGCGGACCGCACGGCGACCGTGGCTGAAGGGTCGAAGCTGCCTGCGGGGCTGCTCGCAAGCTGGGACGAGACCACGTCGCGGCTGCATCCCTACGAGCAGACGGTGCTTTCGGACGACCCGATGGCCTACTGGCCGCTGAACCGGATCCGTCGCCACCGCGCGGTGCTCGACCTGACGCAGCACGGGTTCGACGGGCACGCGATCGGCGCATGGCCTACCGAGTTGCCTGCGGCGCTGCCGACCGGATCGCTCAAGCAGAAGGGAACCACCTCTCGCGGCTCTTACTTCAACGGCGAGTCGTACGTCGAGTCGTACCGCAAGCCGCCGGTGGACCTCCGCTCGGGCTTCACGATCGAGAGCTGGGCGCGGGTGCTGAGCGAGCCGGAGTACCAGGCGTTGTTCGCGTCGCGGTGGGTGCTCGAGTCGAACACCGAGCGGGAGCAGTGCTTCGGCTTCACGCTGTACGCGGGGCAAAACGGCAAGTGGCAGTTCTGGACCGGCTCGGGCGCGTACGGGGCCAACTGGGATCAGCTGCACGCCGACGCGGCGATCGCCGTCGGGCGATGGACCCACGTGGTCGCCACATTCGAGCCCGACGCCATCCAAGACGCGCCGTTGAGGCAGGTCGCCGGGCAAGCCCAGCTGTATGTCGACGGGCGACTCGTCGGCTCGGAGGCGCACACGCTTTCGCTCGAGGACTTCGAGTGGCCCGCGCGGATCGGCGCCGCGGAGTTCGTGCCAAAGTCGCTGACTTCGTGGCTGTTCCGCGGCGAGCTACGCGACGTCGCTCTCTACGATCACGTGCTATCGACGGACCGCATTCAAACGCACACGGAACGGGGGCGAACCGAATCATGAGTCTCACTCAGCGAGTGTCGGAACGCTGCGGACCGGTCCGCGAATGGCCTGGGTCGGACGAGACGCGGCGGGCGTTCACGCTGGTCGAGCTGCTAGTGGTGATCGCGATCATCGGAATCCTGGTCGCGCTCTTGCTGCCGGCCGTGCAGGCGGCCCGCGAGGCCGCGCGGCGGACGCAGTGCAAGAACCAAGTCAAGCAGCTCGCGTTGTCGTTCCACAACCACCACGACGTGCACCTCCACCTGCCGACCGGTGGGTGGTCGTTCACCTGGCTCGGGTACCCGGAGTACGGCTACGGTAAGGAGCAGCCGGGCGGCTGGCTCTACAACATCCTGCCGTACATCGAGGAGCAGATCCTCCACGATCTCGGGAGCGGCCTGACCGGCGCCGACCGCGAGGCCGCGACGCTCCAACGCGTGCAATCGCCCTTCGAGGGGATGACGTGTCCGTCTCGCCGCGGTGCGAACGTGTACGCTCTGGACAGCACAAGCCTTAACTACGCGTACTGTCAGACGCCGATCGACGTCTGTAGCAAGACGGACTACGCGGCAAACGCCGGCGACGTGTTCGTCGCCGAGCCGACGGGGACCGGGTCGCAGATACCGTTTAACATCGATGAATACGAGGAGGGTCTCGTTTTCGAATGGAATCCGGTTTGGAAGTCGCGAGAGCCTGGCGATCCAACCGTTGTCATCGACGTGGAAGACGCGACCGGGGTGGTTTACACCCGCTCCGAGGTCAACTTTCGTCGTGTCACCGACGGCACGTCAAAGGTCTACATGGTGGGTGAGAAGTACATGTCCACCGATCACTACGACGACGGGCTGGACGTGGGCGATAACGAACCCGGCTTCAGCGGCGGCAACGCCGACACGCTTCGTGTCACCGTGAACCGAATCACCTTCAACCGTGAGATCGAACTTGGCCCCGACCAGCCCGGCCAGGGGCTTGGCGACGAGCTGAAGTTTGGCTCGGCCCATTCCGGCGGTTTCAATATGGCGTTCTGCGACGGCTCCGTGCGGTTCGTGCCGTTCGACATCGATCCTGACTTGCACCGCCTGCAAGGCAACCGCAGCGACGGCGTCGTCGCTGCGAACGAGTAGAGCTTACCGACGCTGCGAGCCCAACCGATCAGCGACCCAGCTCTCCAGCCCAACGACCCAGCTCGACAAGAGAACACGGCGCGGCACAACCGACCGTCCGCTAAGAAGACACACCCCAGGCGATTCAACTCTTCCCCAACTGTGGAGAACGACCTCATGACCCGTGCTTACCCCTCGCTGTTCGCGACCGCCTGCCTGTGTGCGGCCCCGTGTCTGCTAGTGGCCGCGCTGCTGCTGGCCTCGGCCAACGCTTCGGCCGGCTTCTTCAAGACGATCACGATCGACGGCGACTACAGCGACTGGGACGACGTCCCGGTTGTCGATTCGGACGCCGCGGACAACGCCGGCTTTGTCGACTTCGCCGACACGAAGATCGCGCACGACGACGACTTCCTCTACATCTACAACTCGTTCCACACGGCACAGAGCCTTGGCGCCTTCACAGCGCTCGACGTCGATAGCGACGTCGCCACCGGTTTCGACGTGTTTGGCCTCGGGCTGATCGGCTCCGAGGCGGGCTGGCAGAACGACTTCCCGTTCACCCAAGACGCCGGCAGCTTCAACAACGGCTCGGGCATGGCGGGCGACTTCTTCGGGTCGGGCGCCGCGTTGCTGACGCCCTTCGCCGACGGCTTCGAGCGTGAGCTGTCGATCTCGCTGGACATCGTGTTCAACGCCGGCGGCGACGTCTTCGCGGACGACACGTTCTCGCTCTTGTTCTGGACCGACCTTGGCGCCGGCGACGTGACGGGCGCCATCGCGTACGAGCTGACGCCGATCCCCGAGCCGACCACGCTGCTGCTCGCCGCCGCCGGCCTGGCGAGCGTCTACGGGCGCCGTCGACGCTGAGCCGCGGCGGTCTCCTCAATCCTCCCCCTTCCCTCAACGGAGCCATCCATGCACCGTTTGCCTAGCTTCGCGGTGGCGATCGCCGCCTTGCTCGCCACCGCGGCCGCCGAGGCGGTCGTCGTGCCGAGCGTTTACAACAACAGCATCTTCGCGTTCTTCACTGAAGACCCGGTGAACGACCCGGCCGTGGCGACGGCGTTCGACGACTGGGACAGCGTGCCGGTCGCGTTTACCGACGCGGTGGACAACCCGGGATTTGCCGACTTCAACGAGGTGAAGCTCGCCAACGACGAGAACTTCCTCTACGTCTACGTCTCGTACCACGGCAACGACTCGATCAACACGTACCTGTCGTTCGACACGGATCAGGACGTCTCCACGGGTTTCGACATCTTCGGCTTCGGCCTGGTCGGCGCCGAGTCGAGCTACGTGAATGACTTCGCGTTCTCGCAGAAGAACGGCGGCTTCAATGAGGGCGGGCTTACCGGGGGCCCCTTCGGCAACGGCGGGGCGCCGATCTGGCCCTTCTTCAACGCCGACGGGCCCGAGCGTGAGTGGATGATCCCGCTCGACACGACGCACGACGCCGCCGGGACCGACCCCGTGTTCACACAGGACACGATCAACATCTTGCTGTGGCACGAGGCGGGCAACGGCGACCTGCTGGACACCGCGGGCACGTTCGACGTGCTGACCTACACGCTGGCCGACGCGCCGGTCGTGGAGGGGGACTACAACGGCGACAGCGCTGTCGATCTGGCCGACTACACCGTCTGGCGAGACAGTTTCGGCGATATCGGCGTCGATCTGCCGGCCGACGGCAACGGAGACGAGATCGTCAACGAGGCCGACTACACGTACTGGGTCGACGCGTTCAACGGCACGCTGCCGTCCGCCGGCCAGGCGGTGCCCGAGCCGGCCGCCGCGTTGCTCGCCGTCGCCGCGTTGCCCGTGCTCTGGCGCCGCCGATAACCGCGTCGCGACGGACAAGCACCCGAGGAGCGAAACGGATGATGAGGCACGACCAAAGAGGTTTTCCATGGGGTGTGGAGAGCGCTCGCTTGCTGACCAGCGTCGCCGGGATCTTCCTGGCGGCCTGGCCAGCGGGCGGCGCGCTCGCTGTGGAGATCGTCGTCCCGGCCTACTTCTACCCGTCGTCGTCCGGCAGCGACTGGGACCGCCTGAACGTTGCCGCGGCCGTGACGCCGACCACCGCGATCATGAACCCGTTCAACGGGCCGGGCGGGAGCCTCGACCCGAACTACACCCGTGCGGTGGACGACTTCCGTGCGGCGGGCGGGCGGGTGCTGGGCTACGTGGCGTCGGGCTTCGGCGGTCGGCCCCTGGCCGAGGTCACCGCCGACATCGACGCCTACGACGCGTGGTACGACATCGACGGCATCTTCATCGACGAGATGTCCAACGCGGGGATCGGCAGCGTCATCGATTTCTACGAGTCGATCTACAACCACACGAAGAGCGTCGACAGCGGCTGGGAGCTGATGGGCAACCCGGGGATCAACACCAACGAGAGTTACCTGACCCGCCCGACCGCGGATCGGCTGATGGTGTTCGAGAGTTTCGGTAACCTTTACCCCGGCCACCGGCCCTCGGCGTGGAACGCCAACTACGACAGCTCGGTGTTCGTGAACCTGCTTCACACCCTGCCGTCGGGCTCGACCGCGGCTGACTACGTCGACATCGCGGTGCAGCGGAATGTGGGCGGCGTCTACTTCACGGACGACGTGCTCAACAACCCGTGGGACCGTCTGCCGACGTACTGGGACCAGTTCGTCGCGAAGGTCGTGGCGGTGAACGACTCGATCGGCCCGATCGAGGTGCTCAGCAACCCCGTCGCTGCCGGTACGATCGCGATCGACGCAAGCCGCGACGACTGGTCGTCGCCCGTCGCCTACGCGGCTGATACGGATTCCGTAGCTCCCGGCCCCGAGGTCGACTGGGCGACCGCGACCGTCGCCAACGACAACGACCACCTCTACCTCCGCCTGACCGCCGAGGCCGGGTCGACCGCGACCGCGTTGGGATCGACGCACCGCGTGTACCTCGACACGGACAACGATCGGGACACCGGCTTCGTCGGCGGCGCCGATGAGTTCGCGGTGGGGGCCGACTACCTGATCCTGGGCGACAGCCTATTCGCGTTTCAGGGCGCGACGCAGCAGACGTTCTCGTGGGACTTCCTGCAGTCCGTCGACGCGGACGACTCGATCGTGGGAGACATCGAGCTCGCGGCGCCGCTCGCGGCGCTGGGCGATCCGGACTCCCTGAGCTTCTTCTTGCAGGCGAACAATTCGGCCACCGACGACGTGCTGCCCAACGCAGCCGTCGGCGGTCCGCTGGGCGCGTACTTCAGCTACGAGGTGGGCGTGGCGCCGGTCGTCGGCGACTTTGACGGAGACGGCGACGTCGACTCGGCCGACTACGACACCTGGGTGACCGACTTCGGCTCGACCACCGTGCTGCGTTCCGACGCCAATGAGGACGGACTCGTCAACGCGGCCGATTACACGATCTGGCGAGACGCGTTCGCGCTCGCCGCGTCGAGCGCCGCCGTTCCCGAGCCGAACGCCGCGTTGCTGCTGGCGGCGGCGATAGGAACGTGTTCGCCGAGGAGACGGTTCCATGGCTGAGCCAGCCCGCGACGACAACCGACCAACGCCCAAGCCCGCGCGACGGCGGTTCCTCCAGGCGACCGCGGCGGCCGCCGGTCTTGTGATACCCGGCCGCGCGGTGGGCGAGGCCGGCACAGCGAGATCGGCGGCCGCTGGCTCGCCGCCGCCGGCCAACAGCGAGGTGCGGCGTGGCGCGCTAAAGCGCAGCGTGAAGTGGGGCATGATCCAGATCGATGGGCCCGCCTTGGAACGGTTCTGCGTGTGCCGCGACCTCGGCTACGACGGCATGGAACTCATCAGCCCGGTGAGCGTGCCGCTCGCGGAACTGCGTGCCGCCAGCCAGGAGACCGGCCTGCCGATCCATGGGCTCGTGAACGACAAGCACTGGCAGGTCCGCCTCTCGTCGCCGGACGGCGCGACGCGTGAGCGGGCGGTCGGCATTCTCGACGCGGCCCTGCGAGACGCCGCGGCGATGGGCGGTCACGCCGTGCTGCTGGTGCCCGGCGTTGTGGGCGACGAAGCGACGCACGCCGAGGTTTGGTCCCGATCGATGGCCGGCATCCGCCAAGTGCTGCCCACCGCGGCGGCGCTCGGCGTGCGGGTGCTGATCGAGAACGTGTGGAACGGCTTCTGCGAAACCCCCGAGCAACTCCGGGATTATCTGGATGAGATCGACGGCCCGTGGGTCGGCGCGTACTTCGACATCGGCAACGCACAGAAGTTTGCGCCGCCGGCCGCGTGGATACGCACGCTCGGCAGGCGGATCGTCAAGCTCGACGTGAAGGACTGGGGCGCGGCGAACGGTTTCTGCAAGATCGGCGACGGAGATGTGGACTGGTCCGCGGTGCGTGAAGCGCTCGGAGAGATCGGTTACTCGGGCTGGTGCACGGCGGAAGTGACGGGCGGCGGACGCGACCGGTTGGCCGACATCGCCGAGCGGATGGACACGGTCCTCGGGGTCTGATCGACGGATCGAAAGATCAGCGGTCGGCGGCCGACGGGCGGAGCGAAGCAATCAAACCTATCAAGAGGATCGCTGCGATGCGTGGACCTTTCACCACGGCGACGCCGGGAAACCCCGCCGCCGACCGGCGTGAGTTTATGAAGAAGTCGGCCGTCGCCGGCTCGGCGCTGGCCGCGTCGCTTGCGGCAAGCCCGCTGGCCCGCGCGGCTCACACCGGCGTGGACGAAACCCTGCGTGTCGGGGTCGTCGGGTGCGGAGGCCGCGGCCGTGCGGCGGCGATCGACGCCCTCAACGCGGACCCGCAGACGAAGCTCGTCGCCGTCGGCGACGTCTTCAAGGACCGGGCCGAGAGCGGCCTGCAGGCGATCGAGTTCGACGAGGCCGTCGCCGACCGTGTCGCCGTGGACGCGGACCACGTGTTTCACGGCTTCGACGCGTACAAGCAGGTGATCGACGCGGGCGTTGACGTCGTCATCTTGGCCACTCCGCCGCACTTCCGGCCGGACCACCTCGACTACGCGGTGGAGAAGGGCAAGCACGTGTTCGTCGAGAAGCCAATCTCGGTGGACATGGCCGGCGCCGCGCGGGTCACCGCCGCGTGCGAGACCGCGGCGAACAAGGGCCTGGCGATCGTCTCCGGCCTCTGCTGGCGGTACGACCGGGGCGTGAACGAGACGATGGACCGGATCGCCGGCGGCGAGATCGGCGACATCGTCGCGATCGAGTCGTCGTACAACAGCGGCACGCTGTGGCACCGGGGCGACAAGCCCGACTGGAGCCGCATGGAGTACCAGCTCCGCAACTGGCTGTACTACACGTGGCTCAGCGGAGACATCATCGCCGAGCAGGCGATCCACTCGCTCGACAAGACCGCCTGGCTGATGGGCGACGCGAGCCCCGTCAAGGCGATGGGCATGGGCGGCCGGCAGCAACGCACCGACCCGAAGTACGGCAACGTGTTCGACCACTTCACGGTGTTCTACGAGTACGAGGCCGGCCCGAGCGTCTACTTCACGTGCCGCCAGCAGGACAACTGCACCATGCGGGTCGACGAAGTCGTCCACGGCACGAAGGGCAAGGCGGAGATCCTCGCCAACCGCGTCCGGCCGCAGGACGGCCCGGAGTGGCGTTACGACGGGCCGAAGACGAGCATGTACTTCAACGAGCACGTCGAAATGTTCAAGA
The DNA here is from genome assembly GCA_039820945.1 of Planctomycetota bacterium. GTDB lineage: Bacteria > Planctomycetota > Planctomycetia > Pirellulales > Lacipirellulaceae > Botrimarina. The sequence goes on along the minus strand of JBCBPC010000009.1, from coordinate 10,127 downwards.
GCATCCGCGCGGGCGAGCCGATCAACAACGGCCACTACATGGTCAACAGCACGCGGATCGCGGTGATGGGCCGCATGGCCGCCTACAGCGGGCAGACGCTCACGTGGGACGAGGCGCTCGCCTCGACCGAACGTCTGGGCCCCACCCAGTACGGCTGGACCGACGTGCCGGAGCCCACGGTCGCGATCCCCGGGGTGGGAACGACCGCATGAATCGACGGCGATTGATCGCGCTCGTTGTTGCGGCAGCGCTTTGCCCGATGACGCTGCACGCGGCGGATACGCCCGGGGTGCTCGATGAGCCGCCCGCCTCGGGCCGCTACGTCGAGCACGACGGCGTTTACCTCGTTCCGCACGAGGTGACGATCCCCGGCAGCGACGTGCGGTTCGCGATGGAGCCGATCCCCGGCGGCATGGTCGTGCTGAGCGACCCCGCCGGCGGCGAGCCGACTGAGGTCCGGCTCGCGCCGTTCTGGATGGGCCGGTGCGAGGTCACGTGGGCCGAGTACAAGCAGTACATGAAGCTGTGCGGCGTGTTCGAGCGGTTCGAGGACGCCGGCATCCGCGTGGTGACCGATGACAACCTCGTCGACGCGATCACGGCGCCGTCGAAGGTGTACGACCCCGGCTTCACGTACGACTCGGGCGACGAGCCGGACCTGCCCGCCGTCTCGATGACGCAGTACGCCGCTAAGCAGTACACCAAGTGGTTGAGCCTGCTCTCGGGCCGGTTCTATCGGCTACCCAGCGAGGCAGAGTGGGAGCACGCCTGCCGAGCCGGCTCGGAGTCGGCCTACTGCTTCGGCGACGACCCGGCCGAGCTCGATGCGTACGCCTGGCACGAGGACAACACCGACTGGGCCACCGAGGCGGTCGGGCAGAAGCTCGCCAATGCCTGGGGCCTCCGCGATATGCACGGCAACGCGTGCGAGTGGGTGCTCGACGCCTACGAGCCAACGCCGCTGGCCGACCCCGACGGGCCGGGCGGCGAGCCGCCGGTCCGCTGGCCCACGAAGCTGTTCCCCCGTGTGCTGAAGGGCGGCTCCGCGTACCTCGCTATCGACGAGGCCCAGACCACCGCCCGGCGCCCGTCGAACGACGCCGAGTGGCGTGAGTACGACCCCAACGTGCCCAAGAGCCCGTGGTGGTTCGCGTACGACGACGCGCAGGACGTCGGCTTCCGGATCGTCGCGCCGGTCGAAACACCCGATGCCGAAACGCGCCGCCGCTACTGGGACGCCGACCTACCGCGCATCCAAAAGGTCGCCGACTTCCGCATCGACGAAGAGGGACGCGGCGAGCGTGGTCTGGTCGACCCGGCGTTGCCCGCCGCCATCCGCAGCCTCGCACCGTAAAGGATCCACGTGCTGTTTAGCTGGAAGTCTTCCGCCGTGGTTCTGGCGGCGACGTTCGTCTTCGTCACGCTGCCGCCCGCCGCGTCGCACGCCGACGAGCCGATCCGCCTGTTCGACGGCGAGACTCTCAACGGTTGGTCCGACGGCCGGGGTGGTTGGGAGGTGGTCGACGGTACGCTGGCGTCCGTCGCCGGGCAGTACGTCGCCCTGTACGCCGACGGCGAGTACGCCGACTTCGCGTTGAGCTTCGAGTTCCGCCTGACGCCCGGCGCCAACAACGGCGTCGCGCTCCGCGCGCCCGGCGACGGGGATCCGGCGTACGTGGGCATGGAGTCACAGATCCTCGACAACCCGGCGCCGAGGTACGCGTCGCTCGAGGGGTACCAGTACCACGGTTCGATCTACGGTGTGGTCGCCGCTAAGCGTGGCGCTTTGCGGGAGACGGGCGAGTGGAACGAGCAACGGATCGTCTGCCGTGGGCGCCGCGTGGTCGTCGAGCTCAACGGCACGACGATCGTCGACGCCGACCTCGACGAGGCCGCCCCCGGCGGCCGGACGCTCGACAGCAAGCCCCACCCCGGACTGATGCGCTCGTCGGGCAAGATCGGGCTGCTCGGGCACGCCGACCGGGTGTTCTTCCGCAACCTGACGATCGTCCGGCTGGACTGAGCGGCTCGCCGCCGCCGTGGGAAGAGTCATATGAGCGACACCGCCCCCGGCGTTTCTGAGGTTGCCCCTGAGAGACACTCCGAGAAGCCGCGCGAGAAAAGCCCGCGGCTGGCGTCGCTCGACGCGTACCGCGGCTTCACGATGCTGCTGCTGGCGTTCACGGTCCCCAATTGGGGCTGGCAAGAGCCGATCGCCCAGGCGAACGAGTCGCTCCGCCCGCTGTTGGATCAATTCGAGCACGCCGCGTGGCGGGGGCTGACGGTGTGGGACATGATCCAGCCGTCGTTCATGTTCATGGTCGGCGTGGCGGCGCCGTTCTCGTACGCGTCGCGCAAGCGTCGCGGGGCGACCGATCGCCAGCTCTGGGCGCACGCCGCGGGGCGGGCGGTCGCGCTGATCCTGCTGGGTGTGTTCCTCCGCTCGCTGGGGCGCGACGCGACCTACTGGACGCTGGAAGACGTCGTCACCCAGATCGGCCTCAGCTACCTGCCGCTGTTCTGGCTCGCGACGCAGCCGACGCGGATGCGGCTGATCACGCTGGCGGCGCTGCTGATGAGCGTGTGGGCGTTGTTCGCCCTCTGGCCCGTTCCCGCCGAGCCGGGCTCCGCCGCGGTGCTGCACTTCGACGGCTTCTGGGCCCACTGGAACCAGAACACCGGCCCGGGCCACGCGCTCGACCTTTGGCTGCTGAACAGCCTGCCGCGGAGCGAGCCGTTCGTCGGCCACGTCGAGGGGTACAACACGCTGAACTTCGTGCCGTCGCTCGCGACGATGCTCCTCGGGCTAATGGCCGGTGCGCAGCTGTGGTCGCTCACTGCGGCCGAGGGCGGCGCCGCCGGTCTGGGCATCGTCGGTCGGTTGATCGGGTACGGCCTCGCGTTGCTCGCGATCGGGCTGCTGCTCGACCAGCTGGGCGTCTGCCCGATCGTGAAAAAGTTGTGGACGCCCAGTTTCGTGCTGGTCAGCGGTGGGCTCAGCTTGTGGCTGCTCGCGTTGCTGTACGCGGTGATCGACATGGCGGGCTGGCGAAGCTGGGCGTGGCCGGCCGAGGTGGTCGGCCGTAACCCGCTGGCCATGTACTTCATGACCTGGGCCGTCGCCGGCTGGGTGCTGGCCGCGTTGCAGCGGCACCTGGGCTGCGACGTGTTTCAGACCTTGGGCGACGCGTACGCCCCGCTGCTCGGCAACCTGGCCGTTGGATTGGTGCTGTGGATGATCTGCTGGTGGATGGACCGCAACCGCGCGTACGTGCGGCTTTGATCGGCTTACTGCTCCGGGGGGTGCTGGGCGTCGCAACGCTGGCCGGCGTACCGGCGTACGCGGGCGGCGGATCCGGGGCCGACGCCGCCGAGTGCGTCGAGCACACGTTCCTTCCCTCGGCCGAGAACTTCCCGAATCCCAACCGCGGGCTCTACGTCCAACTCTCCGATCGGCGCCAAGAGCCGCTCTCCGCGAGGCGGCTCGAGCGGCTGTACGACCGCGGCATCACGCTGGTGCTGCGGCAGTATTACCTGAAGGGGTACCGAGACCGCGCGCTCGACGCCGAGCAGCTCGGGCTGATCCAGCGAGACTTCGACACGCTGCGGCGGACGGGCCTCAAGGCGATCGTCCGCTTCGCCTACAGCTCGCGGATCGGGGAGCCCGACGCGCCGCGGCCGATCGTGCTGCGGCACATCGCTCAGGTGGGTCCCCTGCTGCGCGAGAACGCCGACGTCATTTTCACGGTACAGGCCGGGTTCGTCGGTGCCTGGGGCGAGTGGCACGCCTCGACCAACGGTCTTACCGATCCGGACGCCCTGCGGGCGATCGCCGGGGCGTTGCTCGACGAACTGCCCGACCAGCTGACGATCCAGGTCCGCACACCGCGGCACAAGCAGCTGCTCACCGGGACGCGGTCGGCGCTAATGAGCTACACGGGCCCCACGGCCGAAGATGGTGATCGCGACGGCGGGCAACTCGCACGGCGGATCGGCCATCACAACGATTGCTTCCTGGCGGACGAGACGGACGTCGGCACGTACCGTCGTCGCTCGCTCGACGCGGATCGTCGGTACCTCGAACTCGACTCGCGCTACGTGCCCGTCGGCGGTGAGACGTGCCGCCTCGCCGAGCGCAGCGACCCAGCGTTCGCCCGCGAGGAGCTGCGGCGGATGCATTGGTCGTTCCTCAACCTCGCGTACCACCGGGGCGTGATCGCCAAGTGGCGCGAGTCCGGTTTTCTGGACGAGGTGCAGCGACGGTTGGGGGCCCGTCCGCGGCTGGTGTCGCTGCGGGCGCCGCGTCGCGTTCGGGTTGGCTCGCCGCTCAGGATTGAGATGATGATCGCCAACGACGGCTGGGCCGCGCCGCTCCAGGATCAGCCAGTGGTGTTGCGGCTGAACCATTCGACGACGGACACAAGCCTCACGCTGCCGCTCGACGTTGACACCCGCGCCTGGGCGCCAGGCGATCAATCCCGCTGGGTGTTTAGCCTGATCGTGCCCGACATGGCGCCCTCGGGCCGCTACACACTCGACCTGATAATCGCCGACCCCAACGAACGGCTAGAAAGCCGGTCGCGTTATCGCACACGCCTCGCTAACGCAGACACAACCTGGACCGAGGCGGGCGAGAACGCGCTGGGCGTCCACGTGTTCGTCGAAGCGCAAGACTCGACAGACGCCACACCGCCTCGTGACGAGGGATAGGCACGCGATTCGACACCCTGTTGGCGACCGAAGAACCGAGTTGGCCAGACAGGCAACGACGTGTATCGATGTCTCGCGTTGGGCACGTCGCCGGCGTGTTTTAAGCGGTGTGGGCGACCGGATCACTTGTGATCGTCCAATCGGGCGAGGCGGCGAAGCCGGTATTGAACGCAGCGACCAGTTAATCGGCGGTTGTCTGCGGCGCCACGTCCAGCTCCGTGAGCCGCTGCGTAGCGAGCTCCTGTGGTCTTCCCCCGATCTGTGTTCCAGTAGCTTCACTCACGGCGATGAGTTTCCGAGTACGGTAGGAGTTCGACGCCTCAGTCCGTAGCGAAGCCCCCATCGCCGTCAGCGCACGCCGGCCGTAACACTCGACGCTCACCCGCGGCAAGCCTCAGAGAACGAGATGCGAACCAACAGACGGACATGGCTCACGGGATCTACGTGCCTTCTCATCGGTGTCTTGATCGCGCAGAGCTTGGTTGCGGTCGCCGCTGAGAAGCCGAACCTTTTGATCGTGTTCACCGACGATCAGGGCTACGCTGATCTTGGTTGCTACGGCAGTCTCAAACACAAGACACCACGTCTTGATCGGCTTGCGCAGGAAGGCACGCGGTTTACATCGTTCTATTCGCAGACGGTATGTGGCCCCTCGCGTTCGGCTTTGCTCACGGGTCGTTATCCGATCCGCAGCAAGGGCTGGAGCATGCCGGCCTCAGAGATAACGTTTGCCGAGCTTCTCGGTGACGCAGGCTACCAAACGGCGCGCATCGGCAAATGGGACGTCTCTGATCGCAAGCCGATTGTTGAGCGGATGCCGAACGCCCAGGGCTTCGACGACTACTTCGGGACGCTCGGAGCAAACGACGACGGCGAAGTGGTCTTCTACGAAGGAAACCAGCGGGTTGGCGGAACGCGGGACATGGCGAGTCTGACGACGCTCTACACCGACAAGGCGATCGAGTATCTCGAAGAACGTCGCGATCCGGAGAAGCCGTTCGTTCTGTATCTTGCCCACACGATGCTGCACACGATCATCGATGCTTCCTATCGCTTTCGCGGGAAGTCGGCCGGGGGTCTCTACGGGGACGTGATTGAGGAGCTCGACCACGAAACAGGTCGGCTGCTGGATACGCTCGACAAGCTTGGGCTGCGTGACAACACGCTCGTCGTCTACACCAGCGACAACGGCCCTTGGAACCAGAAGAAGTACACCCAGAGCAAGAAGGGGCACCCCGAAGGCTCCGTCTTTTGGGGCGACGCCGGCTCTTTGCGCAACGGCAAAGGCTCGCCCTACGAAGGCGGGTATCGCCTGCCGTGCATCGTCCGCTGGCCGGGCAAGGCGCCCGCCGGCCGCGTTTCGGACGCCCTCTTCGCCACCATCGACTTTCTCCCCACGTTCTTGGCGTTGGCCGGGATCGAACCGCCCGACGACCGCCGTATCGACGGCATCGATCAGACCGACCTCTTAACCGGCCGTCGGGACACGGGCCGCGAGACCTTCTACTTCGATCGTGCCGGCGTGCGTCAGGGTAAGTGGAAGTACCTGAGGGCGAATGCGTTCTTCCACAACTACGCGATCGAGAACGATCGCGAAGACTCCGAAGAGTTGTACAACCTCGAAGAAGACGTCGCCGAACGACACAACCTGGCGTCAACGTATCCCGAAAAGGTCGCCGAGCTGCGAAGCCTGCTCCGGTCGATTGAAGAGCCGACAAGGTGAGGGCGCTTCGAACCGCCGACCACTCTACTGACCGCGTGGTTCGCACTCCTTCGTGTCCCGGGCCGGATCCGGCCTGAGCCGAGCGACCGTACCCGCCACGCAGACCGATGCAAGAACCATCGGCTGTGAGCTTGGCGATAGCTAAAAGAAGCCTCCGCAAGGGTTATGGCTGAGTTGTGCCGAGAACGGCTTCGGCGTCGTGTGCCGGCGTGATCTCGGCCGAGCCACGATCGGACAGTCGCTCGACGCGTACGTACATCGCGCTGCACAGCGTCTGTTGAGCGGCGTCGAGGAAACGCGTTTGCAGGCGCTGCTTGCCGACGTCGAGCGTGCCGCGGAAGACCACATGCGTGTCGTCCGGAAGGGTCTCGAGCGTTTCGGCGACGCCGCCGACTCGCAGACTCGCCGCCGCGATGGGTCGTCGTCCCTCATCGCCGGCGGGGCCGACGCCCGCCGACAGCGGTAGGTCTGCCTCGAAGGGCCACCGCCGTAGCTCGAACTCGTAGGCGCCGGCTCGTTCGACTTCGATGTCCCAGTACCCAACACCGGTCGCCTGCATGAGGCCACCCCGATTGTCGCAGTAGTCGCCGACCCAGTCTTGCGCGTACAGCCGCATGGGGTTCTCCCCTTCAGCGCCGACGCGGATCCAACGGGGCGTGTCGTACAGCGGTCGGCTCTCGGCGTACCACGCCTCGTAGTGCTCCCGCATCTCGCGCACGATCTCGGGGTGCTCGGCGGCGACGTTGCGGTCTTGGTGCGGGTCGGCGTCCACGTTGTACAGCTCTCGCGGCCCGACGAGCCGCCACCGGTTCCACAGGACGACCGCCGAATCCCAGGGGCCGCAGGAGAAGCCGTACTGGATCACGAGCTTGCGGGCTGGCGGTTCGGCGTCGGCGCCACGTAGCAGCGGGGCGAGACTCTGCCCGTCTAGATCGGCCCCACGCGTATCGAGCCGGGCCAGCTCGGCGATCGTCGGTAGCAGGTCTTGCACCTGAGTGAGCGCGTCGATGTCGGCGCCTTGAACGACGCCGCCGTCGGGCCAACGGACGAAGCACGGAACCCGGTGCCCACCCTCGAAGACGCTGGTCTTGCGGTCGCGCATCCCGGCGTTGAACAGCGTCATCGCCCGCTCGCTCTGGGTGCCGTTGTCCGACAGGTAGATGAGCAGCGTGTTGTCGCGCAGCCGCTGCCGGTCGAGGAACGCCTCGAGCCGGCCGAGGTTCTCGTCGAGGTTGGCGATCATGCCGTAGAACTTCGGGGGGAGCGGCTTGCCGGCGTGCTCGCCCTCGTACGGTTGCGAGTAGCGGTCCGCGCACACGTTGGGCACGTGCGGCGTGTTCGTCGGCAGGTAGACGAAGAACGGCTCGTCACGCTGGTGGCGCTTGGCCATCCAGCTCATGGCTGCGTCGAAGAAGATATCGGTGCAGTAACCCTCGTAGCGCGTGTCCACGCCGTTGCGGTTGAGCATCGGCGAGAAGTAGGTGTTGCCCCAGTAGTCGGCCAGCGACGTGATGCCCCAGGCGCGGTGGTGCAGGGTTTCTTGAAAGCCACGATCCTGCGGGCGGAACGGGTAACTATCGCCCAGGTGCCACTTGCCGAAGTGGCCGGTGGCGTAGCCCGCGCGCACGAAGTAGTCGGCCAGCGTCGGGATGTCGGCCCGGGGCATCGACCGGCCACGGCACACGGCGGTGCAGCCGGTCTTCATCGCGTCGCGGCCGGTCAGTAGTTGGCCGCGGGTTGGCGAGCACATCGGCGCCACGTGAAAGTCGGTAAGCCGGGCGCTCTGAGCGTGCAGACCATCCATGTGCGGTGTCTGGATCACTGGGTTGCCGTGGCAGGCCAGATCGCCGTAGCCCTGATCGTCCGCCATGATCAGGATCACGTTCGGCCGCGCCGCCGCGTGCGCCGGTGGTGCGGCGAGCGACGCGAGAGCAAGCAGACCAGCGCCGGCGCCGAGCAACGCTAGGGCCTTCGTCCTGAGCTGGGTCGCCATGCCGACCTCCCTTTCGCTTGGTGTTGGGGGACGCGTTCTGATCGGCCGGGCACACGCACACGCCGGCTCGCCGCAGCGATCACGCCGAGGGAGAGCCACAGGCAACCGGGCTCCGGCACGGCGGCGGCCGCGGCGCTCACGGCGCCGAAGTTGGCGACCCACAGGTCGTAGTCGGACCCGTCGACCACGCCGTTGCCGTCCGCGTCGGCCGTGAGGCCGGGGCCGGTCTGGCCGAACTGGTCACGCCACACCGTGTAGTCGGCCGCGTCGACCCGGCCGTCCGCGTTGAAGTCGCCCCCGAGCGGGAAGCCGGCGAGCCGCCCCAGTCGCAACGCGGCCGGGACGACGCCGTCGGTCAGCTGCACCTCGTCGATCAGGCCGCGGAACGTGCGGTCGTCGGCCGCGAGACTCTGGTTGTGGCGTCCGACGAGCAGGTTGCCGTCGCCGCCGACCGGCGGCAGGCCGTCGAAGTTCGCGTTTATCGAAGTGGCGGCGACGCTCAGCGTGCCGTCTTCACTGGCGATGGCCATCTGCAGCACACCGTTCGCGCCCACCGTCGGGTCGTACACCGCCATGAGGTAGTGCCACTGCCCGTCCGCGAAGTTCTTGCCCGTGGCGCTCCGCATGTCGAGGATCGGGATCGCCCCGGTCCGATCGTTCAGGGCGAACCGCACGTTGCCGGCGCCCCCCTCGTTGACGATCAGCCCGAAGCGGAACTCGTCCTCACCGGCGAGCATCAGCTGCATGAGCCCGGCATCGGCCTGGTCGCCGTCGGTCTTGAAGAACATCTCGACGGTGAAGGCGTCGTCGAACATCGCGTCTTCGCCGTAGCGATCGATCGGCAAGAACAACGCGCCGTCCGACGAGGCCATCGCGCCCGCGTCGAACGACGAGCCGGCCGTGTCCGCTTGATATGCGGGGGCAAACATGCTGGCGGGCGGCGTTTCGGGGCTGGTCGGCAGTCCGCCGGACGCCGACGACGAGAACCACAGGCTGTCGACCGCGGCGTTCGGCTCGTAGAGCTGGTTGACCGTTCCGAGGCGCGTGCCTTCGCCGGGCGTGTCGCGACGGTCGATCACCGCCGGGTACGAGCCGTCTTCGATCAACGCGGCGGGCGTGCCGTTCATGCTCCAGCGAGCGACCACCGGTGTGCCGGGCGACGGGGCCGCCGTTTCCGGCCAGATGCTCCGCAGCGGGTAGATCTCGAGCGACTCGAACGTCGCGGCCGAGCCGTTGGCCACCAGCGACAAGCCTTGGCTCGCCGGGTCGGGGAAGATGAGGTTCGAGATCACCGCCTCGCCGTCGCCGCCGAACACCTCGATCGACCCGCGATCCACGAGCGCGTGCAGCCGCACCTTGCCGTTGGCGTCGGTCGAGAGCGGCGCGAGGTGCACCCCGCCGGCGCCGCCGGTAAAGCCGGTGTCACCCGAGTCGCTGCGGTCGACGATCATCTGCTCGATGAAACGGTTCCAGAGGACCGTCGTCTGCTCGCCACCGGCGCCCTCGCGGACGTTGAAGCCGACGCTCGCCGCTTGCTGTGGGTCGATCGTGGCGATCAGTTCGAACATGTCGTGCTGCAGGTTGAGCGTGTCCAACGGGTCCTCGCCCGGCTGGACGGTGACGCCCGTCAGCACCGTCTCCGCGCCGGGGATGCGGAGCGACGTGATCTCATCGATAGGCGTCTGCGTGAGCCGCACGCCC
>JBCBPC010000008.1:0-143643 GCA_039820945.1 Planctomycetota bacterium | reverse complement strand
GCTCGAGAACCCGCTCGCCGCTGTGCATATGGGCCTCATCTACGTGAACCCGGAGGGCCCGAACGGGAAGCCCGATCCGCAAGCCGCCGCCTACGACATCCGTGAGACCTTCGCCCGTATGGCGATGAACGACGAGGAGACCGTCGCGCTGGTGGCCGGCGGGCACACGTTCGGCAAGGCCCACGGCGCCGCCGACCCGTCGGAGTACGTCGGCGCTGAGCCGGAAGGCGCCGGGATCGAGCAGCAGGGCTTCGGCTGGAAGAACACGTACGGCAAGGGCAACGCGGGCGACACGATCACCAGCGGTCTCGAGGGCGCGTGGACTTCGACACCCACCGAGTGGTCCACCGGCTACTTCGACAACCTGTTCGAGTACGAGTGGAAGCTCACCAAGAGCCCCGCCGGCGCGTGGCAGTGGACGCCCACCGACGAGGCGGCCCAGGGCACGGTGCCCGACGCCCACGACTCCAACAAGTCGCACGCGCCGATGATGTTCACCACGGACATCGCCCTGAAGACGGACCCGGCGTACCTCGCCATCTCCAAGCGGTTCCACGAGAAGCCCGAGGACTTCGCCGACGCGTTCGCCCGCGCCTGGTACAAGCTTACGCACCGAGACATGGGCCCCGTCGCCCGGCTGCTGGGCCCCGAGGTCGCCGAAGCGCAGCTGTGGCAAGACCCCGTCCCCACGGCCGATCACCCGCTGATCGACGACGCGGACATCGCTGAGCTGAAGGGCAAGATCATGGCGTCCGGCCTCAGCGTGCCGGAGCTCGTAAAGACCGCGTGGGCGTCCGCCTCCACGTACCGCGGCACCGACAAGCGGGGCGGCGCCAACGGCGCCCGCGTCCGCCTCGCCCCGCAGAAGGACTGGGAGGCCAACGAGCCGCAACAGCTCGCCAAGGCGCTCGGCATTTTGGAGGCGATCCAGCAAGACTTCAACGCGGCCCAGAGGGACGGCGTGCGGGTGTCGCTGGCCGACCTGATCGTGCTGGGCGGCGCCGCGGCCATCGAAGCGGCCGCCACCGAGGCGGGTCACACGGCGAGCGTGCCGTTCACCCCCGGCCGCGCCGACGCGACCGACGAGACGACCGACGCCGCGTCGTTCGCCGTGCTGGAGCCGCGGGCCGACGGCTTCCGCAACTACCAGAGCCGCGAGTTCGACCGCCCGGCCGAGGAGCTGCTCGTCGATCGGGCCCATCTGCTCACGCTCACCGCGCCGGAGATGACCGCCCTGGTCGGCGGACTACGCGTGCTGGGCGCCAACCACGGCGGCACGCAACTCGGCGTGCTGACCGACCGCCCGGGCGTGCTCACGAACGACTTCTTCGTGAACCTGTTGGACATGGGCGCCGAGTGGCGGGTCTCGCCCCGCTGCGAGCACTTCTACGAGGCGGTCGATCGCGACTCGGGCCAAGTGAAGTGGACCGGCACCCGCGTCGACCTGGTGTTCGGCTCGAACAGCCAGCTCCGCGCGATCGCCGAGGTCTACGCCGGTGAGGACGCCACGCAGAAGTTCGTCGATGACTTCGTCGACGCGTGGGCCAAGGTGATGGACCTCGACCGGTTTGATCTAGAAGCAGCGAAGCGTACGAGCGGCGCCCGCGTGGCAACCCGCTAAGCGACCGCCACCAACCCCCAACGCACCAAGGCCCGGCGTCCGCAAGGACGCCGGGCTTTTTCTTGTTCAACGAAGAAGCGGTGCCCGCGACAGACATCGGCAGACACGCCGATTCGGTTCGGTCGAAAGGCTTGGCGGCTCAGAAAGACGGCTTGCTGGCCGCTTACAAAAGACCGCTCGCGCTCAACCCGTGTGCGCCGTCAAGTCGACGCAGGCGGGCTCTGTCCGAGGTGTAATCGCCGAGTAACGACTTCTGAGAGTTAGCCGGAGACCGAAGTCCACGAGGTTGAGGCATCCTCAGCAAGTTCGCCCCGAGGCCGGAGTCCGCGAAGTCGATGCAACCGCCGGCAAGTCGCTGCCGCCGGCACCGAGCCCGGCCAGTAAAGAGGCCCCAACCGCATCTCACCGGCTCTTTCGCCGCGAGAGACGGATTGCACTAGAGCGAGTGTGCAGGCTTGTTGAGGCCGATAGTCACGAACCCGGCAACTGCGGGCCGGTGCCTGACATGGTCGAAGCATCGGCCAAATCGACTAGCGTCGTCGCCACGCAACAACCAGCCCGCCCAGGCCCAGCAGCGCGAGGCTGTTGGGTTCGGGGGTCATGACGATGCGTGAGGCGATGTCCAAGTTGCTCCCCAGGTTGGACCAGGTGTCGCCGTCGTACTGGTACCAGTTCCCCTCGATGGGGTTGCCGCTGCGGAGCTGCAGTTCGATCTCGCCTGAGCCGCCGGTCGTGGTCAGATTGCCGTTGCCGATTTCAAAGCCGATGAAGTAGGTCTCGCCCGGCGTGATCGCGAGGTTCGGTGTGGATTGCCGCGTAACAATGCCGCCGCCGCCGGGGAAGGTCTGTTGTTCTTCCCACAGGACGCTGTCGGGCAGGCCGGCGGGGGTCGTGTCCATCACGATGGCGGTGTAGACCACGTTGCCTGAAAAGGCCGAGTTCAACGCCAAGGTGAACGACTCGAGGTTGGTGTCGTCGGCAACAAACGTGCCGCCCGCCGCCGCATAGAGCGCGTAGTAAGGCGAAAGGGAATCGGGGGGCGTGGTGTCGATCACGCCGGCTTGGGCACCTTGGGTCATGCCCAGCAACACGAGGGCTGTAAGTGGCGTTCGAACAAAGCTGTTGGGGAGGTCCATGGTTGATCCCTCTAGTGAGAAGTGCTCACGAATTGGCGATCACGCTGCCGCGCGATGAGCAGCCCGCCTAGGCCAAGCAGCGCGAGGCTGCTCGGTTCGGGGACGACCTCGAGGGTTAGGAGGTAGGTTGCGGTGTAGTCCGCGCCCGCACCGCGCGGTTCCGATTCGATGCGGAAGAGCGTGCTGCCTGTGTTGCCCCGTCCCGGGATAACAACGGGCTCATTCGGGAGGCCGGAGATGAATGAACCTTGGAAACCGGGGATGGTCGAGGCGTAAGACACCGAGAACGCCGTGTCGCTCGGCTCGACCGACAGTAGCTCAATCCGGAAAGAGAGGATCTCTAGAGAAGACGGGTTTTGGATGATGAGGCTTTCGAAATCGCCCTGCCCGGCGACAAAGGGCAGGGTCCCCCGCACCGTATTGGCCCCCGGCCCCAGCGGGCCGAGCGGTGTGTCGCTGTTGTCGTCAAAATCGACGGTCTCAACGATGGTAAGTGGCGCGGCTTGAGCCTGGCTAGTAGCCAAACCAACGAAAAGCGCCGTAAGGATGCCTAGGGTAGTGAGCTTGATGCTCATGTTTGTCAACTTTCGTTAGAAGGTGTCAGTTCGCTCGCCCATGCCGCCGCCGCGCGACGAGCAGCCCGCCGATGCCCAGCATCGCGAGGCTGGTTGGCTCGGGGATGATGGCGGCGCGGTAGATGATGTCGTCGGTGTTGTCGAACGTCAGGTCCACGGCGAGGTAGCCGTCGGAGAGGAACGGGCGGCTGTAGAAGCTGATACCGGTCACCTCGCGTCCGTCGATGACCTGTCCCAGCTCGAAAACGCTGTACTGCGTGCCGTCGCTGAGGTCGTGCAGGACGATCGCGGTTCTGACGCCGCTCTCGAAAACGCCGAAGGCGATGTAGTCGCCTGCGATGGCGGACTCGCCGAAGAAGTCCGCGGTCTGCCCGTTGGGCAGGACGGTGTCCTGGTCGGCGATGGTCGTGAGGCTCCCGTTCTCCCAGAACGCAACAGACGCGGCGGGCGTACTGCCCGGGGTGTTGAACGGCTGATCAAAGTCGTTCTGCCGGGTGCTGAAGACGACTCGGCCGGCATCGACATCGGGCTCGCCAAGATCGATACTGTCGACATCGGCGCTGATGGCGGGGAAGTCGGCGAGGGTGGCGACCGTGGTGAGCGTGGTCGTGCCGTTTGGCGCGAGGTAGATGCCGTTGTTGCTGCCGCCGTTGGAAAACCCTTCGAAGACGACGCCGGGCCCGTTCGCACCGGGCATGGGGCTGTCAAAGTCGGCGGTAAAGGCGGTGCCGTCGGGGGCCAGGTCGCTGGTGTCGGCGAGCTTCGTCAGCCCGCCAAACCCGTCCTCGAGGTAGACGCCCCGGCTGCTGTCGCTGTTGAATTTCGCATCGAATGCGGTCCGGACGCCGTCGAAGCCGAAGCCCTCGGCTGTACTCAAGCCGGAAACCGTCTGGCCGCCTGTGCCGGGCAGGACGGTCGTGTTTACTACCGCGATGATCCGGCTGGTCGTGCCGTCGCCGGTGGCGATCAGGTCATTGTCGGACGCGTCTCTGCCGTAGAACGCGGCGATGCCGTCTCGGATCTCGAGGTGGTCGTCGATGCGAAAGGTCGTGGTCGCGGTGCCGGGGATGATGAATGTTTCGCGGGCAGCCTGGGTCAGCGTGCCGTTGTCCCAGATGACGGCTGAGTCCGAGACGGGCCCGAGTTGCCGGCGTCGTAGGTGTCGCCTTGGAACGAGACGCGGCCCTGGTCGTCGACCGCCGCTTCGCCAAAGCTGGCACGCAGGGCGCCGGGCGCGCCCACCACGGTGTCGCCTTCCTCGGCGATCTTGAGGTACTCGAAGCTGAGCTGGGCCGAAGCGGGGCCTGCCAGGCCGGGGATTGCGATGGCGATGATTAGGTAGCGTGTCTTCATGGTCTTCTCTTTTCCACTCGATGGCCTAAGTTTGGGTCTCTTCGGGTCAGCGCCGCCGCCTTGCGACGATCAGACCGCCCAGGCCCAGCAGCGCGAGGCTGGTGGGCTCGGGGACGATGCGGTAAGTCCCGATGGTTGTATCGCTGAACGTGTTGAAGTCGAAGGCGGTAATGTCACCCGTCGTCCCGACAGGAGCAACCGTGAAATTAGATTGTGTCGTGCTGAACCCACCGGTACCTACCGGCCCGTCGGTAGTGGTCAGGTCCACACTCGTACTAGAGCCGAAGCTGAGGAAGATGTCATTGAGCCCGTTTAGACCACCACTTGTGAAAGGTTGGCCGCCGAAGCCGAGGTCGCCAGTCAGTGTTGCGGGGCCGTCGTTTGTCTGGCTTGAAGCGCCCACAAAGAGGATATCGACGACCGCGTTTAGATCGCTGTCGAGTGTCCCGGTGCCCGAGAACGAGACCGTGTTGTCATCGATACGGATAATGTCGTAAGTGACCGCCGCTTTGCTTTGGGATGTGATGCCGAGGCTCAGCGCTGCCGCGAATAGCAGGAAAGACTTAGTCATGATTGGGGTGCTTCTTTCATCCGGTTGGGGTCGTAGATTTGTTGAGTACCGTTAAGCAGGTCTGGATTCGTTTTAGCGCCGCCGCCTTGCGACAATCAGCCCGCCGATGCCCAGCAGCGCCAGGCTGGTGGGCTCGGGCACGACCGTGATTACTCCAGGTGTATTATCACCGCCATCGAAGTTAAAAATGTCCAGTTTCATTTGGCCGTTGGTCAGGTTGGCCGCGTCGAAGCTTTCTGGCGCCTGGTAGGACAGGCCGTACACCGTGAACTGTTCGCCGTCCGCAGAGAAGAGCGTGGAAATGTCTGGGTTGATCAACAGTTGCGTGCTACCCACCAGATCGGTGTGTGAACCGCTGCTTGTGAATTCCGGGATCGCGGTTAAGCCTGAATTGAGCAGCAGGGATACACCGGGCTGGTGGGAAAGCGCATCGCCTGTGCCGTCAGAGTCGGCCGTCAACTCGGCAATGGTGAACCCGCTGCCGGGCCCGACATACGAGAGCTGCAAGGGACTTGAAAACAGGACCCGCACGGTATCCTCGGACCCGTCGAAGCTGAAGTCAGGCAGCGGTATCGTGATACGCCGCGTTTCAGATACGAGTGAGACCTGTGATGGGTCTACTGCCACCTGAATAACCGCCGCCTGCACGCTGCTGACACAACCGGCGGTGATGGCCATGGCAACTAGTGATTTGAATATTTTCATCTTTATATCCATTGTTATGCGAATGTGTGGTTGCTCTGCCCCCGCCTTGCGACGATCAGACCGCCCAGACCCAGCAGTGCGAGGGTGTTGGGTTCGGGGACGACGACGACCGTGATCGTGTCGTTCGGGCCGCTGCCGTCCGCGCCGTCGTAGCTGTAGACGTACGTTCCCGGCGTCAGGCCCACACCGAGGATCGTGCCCGAGAACGTGCCCGAAGCGCTGAGCGGGGAGCCGCTGACGTAGTTGCTGTCGAGGATGAGTTGGAATTGGCCGCCGTTGTTCTGGAAGCCGAGGATGTCACCGGTCAGCGACCCCAGAGGGAGTTCCACGCTGCTGGTGCCGAAGGGATCGAGCGAGTCGCCGTTGTCGTCTACCGTCAAGATCTGCGCGTTGCCAACTTCCGCGCCAAGAATCAGCGTGGGGTTGTTGGACTCCACAAAGGGGTCTTGAAACTCAAAGACGACGTCGGGCGACACCCCGGCGGTGTTCAGCGAGCCCTGGCCGGCGAAAGTGATGGTGCCCGCGGACTCGGTGACGGTGAAGGTCACGTCGGCCACGGCCGAAGTGGCCATGAGCAGCGGGAGGACGAATAAAAATGGTCGGTAGTTCATCATTTTTATTTAGGGGGCAGATTGGTGGATGGTCAGCGCCGCCGCCTTGCGACGATCAGACCGCCCAGACCCAGCAGCGCGAGGCTGGTCGGCTCGGGGACGACGACGACCGAGAGCGGGCCCACCCCCGAGCCCGAGGTGAGGTTCATGCTGATGCCGTCCGCGGATTCGATCGCTTGGATCTGGCTCGGGGTCTGCGCCGCGTAGCTGATGGGCACGCCGGTGCCGGTCACGGTGCCGGGCGTGCCACCGTTGCCGGTCACGCTGATGTTGAACGTGAAGGAGCCGAACCCACCGGAGATGATGTTCGAGACGTCGGGCGTCTCCGGGCCGGACCAGGTGAAGTTGGTGGGGTTGTTGGTGAGCACGCTGCCTCCGCCGTTTGATTGGACAGTGGTCGTGCCTTCCCAGTTGAAGTTGCCGAAGCTGCCGGGCGTACCCGTGGCCGACCCGCTGAGCGAGTACGTCGTCGTGTCGGGGACGATGGTGAGCGTCAGCTGCGCCTGGGCGTGCGGGCCGGCCAGGGCGACGATCAGCATGGTTAAGAGGGTGCGGGCGATCATGGTGGCTCCGTTCTGGGTGTGAGATCTGATAGGGGTCGATCGGTTTGGCTTCAACGCCGCCGCCTTGCGACGATCAGCCCGCCCAGGCCCAGCAGCGCCAGGCTGGTGGGTTCGGGGACGATCGTGGCACGGATGACCGCGTTGAATTCGTTGCCGCCGCCGTCGAGGAGCGTCGCGACGAACACGAAGTCGCCGTTGTTGTTGAGGTCGAGGCTGCCCAGTCTCACTAAATCGTCGATCGCGAAGCCGCCGATCGTTTCGAGTTCGGTAATGACCACGGTCTCGTCGACCACGATGCCCTCCACGAATGAGGAGTCGAAGGAGTCGAAGTAGTCGAACTCCGAGACGAACGTGCCGCTGTCGTTGAGGTCGGCCCCGCTGAAGTAGATCGGATCGGCAAAGGGCAGGGCGGACTCGGGGCTGACCAGGCCGTCGAACGAGTACAGCCCGGACACGCCGCCGACGCGCCCATCGACCACGAGGTCGCCCTGACCGTTCACCCCGGGGGCGAAGGAAGCCGCGCTCAGATCAGTGATGGTCTGCCCGGCCAGCGGCCCGGTCGGGAAAGGGCTGTTCTCTTCGAGCGCGAAGCCGGCGGTCGAGATGATGGCGGAGTCCCCGGACACGTCGTTGTAGAAGACCACGTTGCCGGCGTCGTCGACCTTGAGGAGCCCGTTGGTGCCGTCGCTGCCGATGTCGTCAAGCAGCACGCCGCCGATGGTTTGCCCCTCTTGCGCGAGCACGGCGGTTGAGCTGAACACCGTGTCGGCGAAGACGCCCGGCGAGGTCTCTACCTGGGCGATGAAGTACAGGGCACCGCCGTCGTCGATCTGCACGTTGACCTGGAAGTTTCCCGAAGGGGAGATGGTGGCGCCGCCGATGGTGTCGCCGCCGGTGAACGACACGCCGGCCGAGCTGTACACGCCCTGTGTGCTGAATGAACCGGAAGACACGGCGGCCACGCCGTTGTTGTTCCAGTCGAAGGTCGCCAGGGCGAAGTCAGGCAGGATCACACCGCCGCCGATGTCCTGCCCCTCGGCCAGCAGCACACTGGTGCTAGACCACACCGCCGAGACCGAGCCCGGCGCGCTGCCGGAGTAGGCGATCTCGCCGTTGTCATTGATCAGCGCGTTGGAGATTCTGTTGACCTGAAGGCCATCGACGATGTCGCCGTCTTGCGCGACGATCTCGAACTGATAAAACTGCTGGGCTTGCGTGGATACTGCCGCGGTCAAAAGTCCGAAGCCGAATAAGTAGCGGTAAAGTGTGGTTTTACTCATGATTTCTACACCCAATAAGGTGCAGTCGTGATTGGTTAGGGACAAAGTTTTTCAGTGTGTACGCCGCCTCCGCGCGACGAGCAGCCCGCCGAGGCCCAGCAGCGCCAGGCTGGTGGGCTCGGGGACTAGCCCGACGAACTGCCCCGGGTCAGCCGGCGTGCTGCCGGGGGTCACGGCGCGGATCTGTGCATCGATCTGCATCGTAAACGTCGCGTCGTAAGTGCCCGCAAACGACCCCGGCACGACGACCTCGGCGGTCACGGAGGAGAAACTCGCCGTATCGCCCGGCTCGAGATCGAGCTCGGTCACGACGAAAGCGCCGTTGGGCGACTCCCCGGAAAACCCAGTCCGAGGGCTAGCAAGGTCCAACGCATCACCCACAAAGTCCTGGAACGTGAACTGCGGGGTAAACGTCTCGAAGCCCGTGCCCCCGAAAGCCGGAGAGTCGGTGGTGAAGGCGATCTGGCTTTCAATGACCTCGGTGTAGTTGTCGGGGATCGCGATCGAGACCCGCTGGCCGGCCGGGGCCCGGAAGATAAACCGCAAGGTGGTGTCCTCGCTGATGGTGCTGAAGTCGAGCGTGAACCGCTCGGGGGATCGCGTCGAGGCGATGATCCGCGCAAGGGCGAACGCGCCTTGCCCTTCGGCCGCGTTATAGAGCCGAACGGGGGTGTCCATCACGCCGACGATCTCGATCTCCGCCGCTTGGGCGGACGTGCCGATCGCCATCAGGACCGCCCCCGCGGCTGTGATTCGTTTCATCGCTTGCCTCCTTTAACAACCATTAATCGTGTTCTTGAACGTCTTCGCTGCGCCATCAGCAGCCCGCCCACGCCCAGCAGCGCCAGGCTCGTGGGTTCGGGAACGTTGACGATCTGCAACCAAAGCCCCGGGTCAGCCGGCTGGGCATCAAGGCCGTCGATCGTGGCAGTGCCGGTCCATACTGCGAAGATGTCGGCTTCCTCGACCAGCACCGCGTTGTAATCCTGGGGGACATTTAACGTCGCTTGCAACGCGGTGAACGTGAACGGCGAGGTGACCAGCCCGCCAAGAGTCACGGCGAAGTCGCCTTCGCCGTCGTCCTGATTCTCGAACTGACCGTCGAAGACTGGCGGGGTCCCCGTCCCTCCTTCAAAAAAGAAGTCGGTTTGGCCAGCCGTACTGAGCGGCGTATCCGTCACGGTGCCTACATCAAACGTCACCAGCGACTGCCAGCCGACGGGTGGCGTGATGCTGAACACCTTGCCCGCCGGGGCTTCGATCCGCAGCACAAACTGCTTGTCGCTGGAAAAGTCAGCCGAAAGCAGCGGCTGATTGGGGGGGCTGGCGTATTGAATCGTCGAACGGCCTTCAAAGGTGCCCGGTGGGTCCTCTTCCGGCTCGAAGGACGACAAGAACAAGTCGCTCTGGTCGAGCGAGGCCGTGTAGGTGATGGCCGCATGTGCCCGGGGGCCGAAGGCTACGGCGACAGCCGCCAACAGAAGGACCAGAGGACTGAAGCGGTTGTAAGTGTGCATAGCGGGTTTCTCTTCAGGGAGCAGGGCAGATCAGCGAAGACGCCTGTGTCGGGTGGCCAGCGTCAATCCGCCGAGTCCCAGCAGCGCAAGGCAGGTTGGTTCAGGGACGGCAGTTGAGATCGCGGGCAGTGTCGCGCCGAAGTTGGCTCGCCAAGCGTCGTATTGGGCGGTCCCGATGACGCCGCCAACGTCGTCGTTGAGCAGCGTGCCCGCCGGGGCATTCAAATTGTCTCGCCACACGGTGTAGTCCGCTGCATCGACCACGCCATCGTTGTTGTAGTCGCCCGAGAGGGCCGAGGTGGCGATCAGCTGCACCCTGGTAGCCGAGTAAATCAACTCAAAGCTCGCCGCGGGTAGTGTGATACTGTCGAAGACGCCTGAGATGCTTGCCGCGGTGAGCAGGTCGAACGTGTCGCCCAGCGTGGAGGTGTAGCCCGGGAGCAGGCTGACCGTGAGGTCGCCGTCGAGGGCCAACTCGTCGACGACGGTGATCTGGTCCGACTGGGTCCCGGGCGTCAGGCCACCGAGTTCGATCTCGGTCGTCGACTGATCGCCCAACACGAGGTCGCCTCCAAAAGCCATCAAGCCGGGGCTTGAGCCCGGCTTCAGATCGCCCTCCATGATCACCGTGCCAGTCCCCGTATCGCCGTTGCCGGAGTAGCTGCCGAAGTAGACGGTGAAGCTGTTCGCGTTGGTGCGGATTTCGCCGTTGTTCACCACGTCGTCGAAGAACATGGTCGTGCCGCCGGACGAGCTGATCACGCCGGTGGCGTTGTTCGTGACGTCGCCGATCACGGCGGCGGTCGCGCTGAACGCCATCGTGCCGTCGTTCATGGTTCCGCCGTCGGCGCGCAGCCCACCGAAACCGAGCACCAATCCGCCCGCCTGGTTCGTGAAGCCCTGAGTGAACTCGACTTGCCCGCCGGCGAGAGTGATCTGACCGGCGTTGGTATTGCCGGCGCCTTGGATGGTCATCCGCTCGCCGGTGATGACTTCGAGTTCTCCGTTGGCCGCGTTGAGAACCGCCCCGGTGTAGGCGCCGGCGCCGAAGAGACGCCCCTGGTTGGCGATCGCGATGCCCGTCGTATCGACGTTGGCGAACGACAGGAGGGCGGTGACGCCCGAGATCGTGTTGACGCCGCCGACGGACACCGCGCCGACGAGCTTCCCACCGGTGGCGTTGAACGCCTGGTACTCGGCCTGCGTGGTCGCGCCGAAATCAAACATGCCGCCGGAGATGTTGACGACACCGTTGGCGTTAACTGTCGTCGTGCCGCCGATGGTGAGTTCTCCGCCGGTGACGTTGACCTCGCCATCGATGGTTGCTGATCCACCCGCCGAGACCTTACCGCCGGCCCCAATATTAAGGACACCACGAAAGCTCCCGGAACCACGGCTTACGCGAAGCGTGTCCGTAATGGCCCATTCAGCAGGGTTGTTGAAAGCGTCGAAGCCGTTGACGTTGACGGTAGCCGTGTCATCGGCGGCCGAGGACGCAATCACACCGTCCTCGCTAGATACGTAGGCGCCGTTGAGGATGTTGAGTGTCGAATCATCGTCGTTGGCGGATACCCAGATCGAGAAGCTCGTGTTCAACGTGGAGCGTAGACCCGTAGCATCCGACCCGCGAACGGTGATAACGCCAGCATCGATGTCAACACCTGGGGCGGAAACCAGGCCGCCACTCTCGATCGTCATCGTCGGATCGAAGAAACGCAACTCCAGCCTGCGGTCGATGGCCAAAGTCGACCGCAGACCATTGCCGTCGGTCCCGCTCACCCTCACGCCCCCTTCCTCGATTTGCAAGCTGCTCGAGCTCGAAGCTCTTTGGATATCAACCCGCCCGCCGGCCGTGATGTTCAGTACGGTCGAGTCGGAGCGCTCGCGGATGTCCAGATCCCCGGCGTGCGTCCAGGTCGAAGGCGCACCCCCATCGCTGGCGCCGGTGACTGTTACCGTGCCGTCGACCATGCGGCGGTCCCCGCCGCTGTTAAGCTGGCCGCCGTTCGTGAGGTTGATGTCCCCGCCGGCCGCTTGATTCAAACCCCCATTCGCGTTCAGCGACCCGCCGGAAACGTTAACCGTGCCCCCCGCGTTGACGGTCGTCGCGCCGCCGACGGTGACTTGCCCGCCGGTCGGGACGTTGAGCGTCGCGTTCCCCGATTGCCCGACGACCAGCGCACCGAGCAGGTCGATCGCGCCTGCCTCGGTGTAAACGGCCGGGGAAGAGCCGGCGCCGGTCGTGCCGAACTTCAGCGAGTCGATCGTGCTCGTGCCTGTCGCTGGCGCACCAGTGAGGGTCATCGCGTCGGCCGCGCCGACCAAGTCAATCGCCCACGGGCCGGCTTGGTCGTTGTTGAACTCGATCAGGTTCAGCGAGTAGCTGCCGGCCACGAGCGGGCTGGTCAGTTCGATGAATGGATTGCGCGGCGCCGGCGCAACGCCCGGCCACGACAGCAGTGAATCGAAGGCGTCCAGCGCGGTATCGGCGTCGTCGTTCCGTCCGATCACGGTGTTGTTGCTGTCCCGCAGCCGGAGGTCGGAATCGATGCCCCCGCTTGCGATTATGTCGCCTGCTGCGTTGGTTCCGCCGCCGTTGGCGAAGGTCTCGAAACGCAGCACCTCGCTGCTTGTCACGCTGCGTGACAGGTCGAACGTGAAGTTATGCTCGTCGCCGGCAGCGTTGAAGTCACCCTCCAAGGAGAAGTAGGCGGAGGCGGGGGTGGCGGGGAGCGCGGCAGACGACAGGCTCGTGAGATTCCCCCCCAGGCTCGGGCTCACGCTCGTGCCGTTGAAGCCTGCCGTGAACCCGTTGGAAGCGAAGGCAGAGAGGTCGAGACTCGTCGGCAGACTCTCGCTCGTGAAGACGCCCTGCGCCGGGTCGACGAGGTTGAAACCGAAGGTCTGAATCGGAAGGCCGTTTGCGCTGGGGCCGATCGCCTGCCCCTCGGCTAGGCTGTAGCGGTCACCGAAGAGATCGTTCTCGACGATGATGAAATCGGACGCGGGTGTTGTGGAGGCAGCGTACGGCCCTGAGGCCGTGTCAATAGCAAGGCTGTGGTTGAGCGTCGCGTAGCGTCCCCCGCCGGCGAACGGATTCGTATCGGGCGTTGTGGCGTCGAACGTATAGACTCCGACGAACGGGTCGTTGACCGCGAAGGCGCCCGATAGCTCCGGAGCAACCTGGGTAAGGACGCCGGAGTAGGTTACCTGCCACAAGTCCGCGGACGCTTGGCTCGCTGAGACAGTCAGCATCAAGGCGAACTGAATCGCTCTTCGGTTGATCACGGTCGCTGCTTCCTTTGAGTGTTGTCTCCGTCCCCCGAGACTCCAGGGCCGGATAATCGGTCATCTCTTCGCGGGTGGGTCGTGTGGCGCCGCACGTACAAGCAAACGGCAGGCGATTGGCTAGCGGTTCTGATCGTGCGTTGCGGCGATGTCCGGGCAGCCCTCAATCTCTACTCCGCCGCGACCTCGCTGAACCAACCACGACTGAAATCGCAAGGAAGCACAGGCACGCAGACGGCTCGGGGACGACACTGATTGAGTTGAGCGTGAACTGTGGCCCACCCACTTGCGCTGACGAAGTGAAGTCGAACGAAATCCAATCGATGTCGCTCATATCCGCCAAACCATTGGGGCCGCCCTGGAAGAAGCTGGAGAACGGAACGAGAACCGCACCGCTTGCCGTGAACTCTGGCTGAGCAGTGCTGCCCAGACCGGTTCCAGCGGTAACAAGCCTGATGGTGAGCAAGGGATCGAAGTCGGCGCCGTTTCCGAGGGAAGCGACATCAAACAGAATCCCGCCCGTCGAGGCAAACGAGGAGAGGTCGAGATTCAGATCACTCGTTCCGTCGATACCCCCGTAGTTGAGGAATCCCCGAAAGACAGAGTTGAACGTGTCGCTGCTTGACAGTTGCGTGATGAATCGAGCCTGACCACCCGTTACCTCGAACTCGCCTTCACCGGCAACGAACGTCCGCGCGCCGCCTACGATTCCCGTGCCGCTTACGTCGCCGCTGGAACCAGTTCGGCTCTGGTCGGTCGAAAAGTCGTCGATGATCAGAGTCGCACTCGCCGGATTGGCGATGGCGAGAGCCAAAAGCGCCGCCGCGGCGCGAGTAGAGCTGTTCATTGTTGGGTAACCTCGGTGAATAAGTTGTCGGTTCTTGGCAGACGACGCCTTTGCGGGGTCGCTACTCGGGTCTTTCAACGATCTGTAAGAGTCCTCGCGAGTTCCTCGCCGGCACAGCTTTATGGGTGGCTCATACGCCGAATCGTCCCTCTTGAGCCCGATCTGCGTCTCAGGCAGACGCTAATCGCGGTAAGCACAAGGACGCACGCCGTCGGCTCGGGGACGGGTCGGGAAGAGAACCGCTGCTGACCGGAACGAGTGACAACATCAAGGCTGGACCCCGGTACGAAGCTGACCGGGATCGAGAATTCAACGATCTGGTCCGCGATCGTCCAAGTACCGTCCAAGACGGTGTTGCCTACCGTCCCGACTTGCCAGCGGAAGCGCAGCCCTGAGAAGGAGGATCCATCGACCAGCGACTCGCCCGGTTCGAGCGAGTACCCCAGAGAGCTGGCGCCCGCAACATCGCCCGGCCCGAGATCGCCCAAGAATGGCACATTCAGAAGACTTGTCACTTCGGCAGCGTTGACGAGTGATGGATCCCGGGGCGTCAAGCTGAAGGTGCTGGCGGCGAGGTCGGCGTTGGGCAGCGTCCCCGAGGTGACGACTAGCCAACTCGATTCTGCGCTGACGCCTGTTGCGAAGTCGGTCTCGACTTCGAACTGTCCGGGAACGATCAGATCGAACGTGAACTGAGCGCGGGCGCTGCCCGCAAGCAGCGTCAGGAATGCGGCAGTGAGGCACAAACGTGGTTGCATGTCTAAGCTCCTAACTAGTGGTTAGCGACTAGCCGACCGCGCTCTTCGACCCAGCGTCACGGCGCCCAGTCCCAGCAGCGCGGCGCTCGTCGGTTCGGGGATGTATTGGTAGGTGACGCTGAAGCGCGCGGTCGCCGAGCCGGAGGCGGTGGCTGACAAGGCGCCGTTGGGCAGGAGCAGGACGCCGCGGCTGGCGTTCACCTGAGCGGTAAAGTTCCCTGCGCCGAGGTAGGGCGTAAAGTCGCTCGGCGTGGCGTCGCCGAGTTCGATTGGGAACGGAGTGAAGTCAAGGCTCTCGGTCGAGTTCGCTCCGACCGGCACGGTGGAGTTGGGGCGATCTTCCGAGGTGACGAGGTTGGCGAGGAAGCCCGGCAGTTCGAAGATCGCCCTCCCCGAGTTGTTCGCGAGGGCCACATCGATCAATGCGTTGGTGTTGTTGGTGAGGTTGAGCGTTGCCGACTGATTCAGCGTCGTCGCGTTGATGCTGACGCCCGTGAGCGTGCCCATCGACGGGTCGAATTGCGGGAGGGTGACTTCGTACGGCAGCAGCAGACTGATTTGTGGGAGCGTCGGCGGAGCCGGTGGCGGCGGGGGAAACGTCACGCTGTCGCTCAGCGTGATCGTTTGCTCGAAGGTGATGCTCCCGGCGTTGGCCTGTGTAACGCCGAGAAAAGCGACCACGAATGAAGCGACCGCGGCGAGTGTAGCCGAGCGGCGGATGTTCAGGACTTTCATGAGCTTCCGTTGGGTGAAGGAGGCACTAAGAGTTGCTGATGTGCCGGCATCGCAACAGCTAAGTCAACGTCGACGGCGTCGCTGGACCAACAGCATCCAGCTCGGGCACAGCAGCGTCAGAGATGCCGGCTCGGGAATCGTGCTGAAGTCGTCGGTCTCGAAGACGACGTAATTGTCGAAATACGCCGTGCCGGTCGCGGCCAGCGAAGCCTGATCACCACTCGCGGCGATCGCGGTGATGTCGGCGTCGGAGAAGCCGACGGCGCCGTCCCGGGCGAACGGCGTCGACAACAGCCGCTCGCCGTTAACGAAGAGGAACGAAGTGTCCGTCGTGTAGTCGAGCAAGATCCGGAAGTGGTTCCACTCGTCCAGCCCAACCTGCACGCCGGTCTCGACGAGAAACCCGGGCTGCACCCCATCGTCTCGAACGATGTACAGCACATCGCCCGTCGTCGCGTCCACGCCCAGCGAGGCGAGTTGTAGCAGCGACGAGGGGGATTCGTCGTACGCTTCGATCCCAAAAAACGGCCCGAAAGGCTGCCCGGAGCCTGCCGATTCGACCATCATGTCCCACTCGATGCCAACCAGCGGCAGCGTCGGGTCATTGGGGAGGGGAACGAACCAGCGGGTGCTCGAGTCGGCGGCGCGGTCAACGCGGAGCGCCTGCTCGCCGCTCAGAACAACGCTGTCCTGCACCACGGCAGTGCTCGGGGTTGGGTTCGGGCTCACGAACCACGACAGGGGACCGCCCAGCGTTTCGGCGGTCTGCCCTTGCAGATCGCCCAATTGATATTGAGACGACTCGAAGCCGGCGCCGTTGATCAGGGTCATCGACGCGGCGCCGACTTGGCCTGCTGTAACCAGCGCGAGCAGCGAGGTTGCGACCGGTCTCAAGACGCGTCGGGGGGTGGAAGTCATGAGGCTCATCCGGGATTTGTGGAGGTGGCTAGTCGGTCTGACGCAAATCAGGCGTGGAGGCGCCGCTTGCTTCTCTTGAGACGCCGCGCGGCCAACCAGGCCAATCCCAGCGGCACGAGGCTGTTCGGCTCGGGAATCGCGACGACACGGTACGTCCCGATCGTGAGACCGTCACCGAAGGAATTCACATTGATAAAGCCCGAAAAGCCGGCATCGGGAAGCGTAAACGTGGACAGGTCGATCACGCTTGAGCCGGTGAATGCCCGCGTGCCTTGTAGGTAGTCGCCATCGTTGAACCCGCCGCCGCGAAGGAAGGCCAAGTCGACATCGGCGACGCGAAGGCCGTCGAGGGGTTGTCCTTGGGCCGCCGCGGTAAGGTCGCCTGTGATACCAAACCCGGATGCAAACGTTCCCGGATCGTTGCTCAGGAAGCCGGCGAGAGTCGTCGCGTTGCCGGCGCCAGCGGTTGTGTCTGATAACCCCTCGGTCGCCGTGAATCGGACCGCGGTCGGATCGCTGACGTCGATCAACAGCAGGTCGTTCTCGTAAGGAATCGGCGGTCTGGAGCAGCACACGAGGTCTGCATGAGCGACTGAGGCACACGCGAGTGTCAGGCACCAGCTGAGAACGCAGCGGATGGTGTCGCGAGTCATCGTCGGCGCTGTGGCTGTCATGATGGACCTGAGCAAAAACTTCGAGTTAGGAGAGTTGCCGGCGACGCCAAGCTCCGCGGAGTTCTGTGCCGGCTAGATCGGTATCCGGCATCACACCGCATTATGTGCCGCGTGTTATGAGGGAGCCGGACGAGGCGTCTCACAATAGGAGGACGTAGCGTCTCATTCGGGTGCACGGGGTCGGCGAAGCGCGGTAATCGCGAGCGTTGCAGAGTGGCCATCAAACAACCCCCGCCCAACTGTGCAGCAAGCGGATCTGCTCGGCTTGGTCGGGGTCGACTTGATCGACCCGATCCCGGCTGCGGCTAAGAACTGCTTCCGTGACTTCGGTTGGGGCGACGCCGAAGCGTTGGCTGAATGCACGGCGGAACTGACGCGTTGATCGGAAACCCCAACGCTCGGCGACCACGTCGATCGACGGGCGCGCTCCGTTCACTTGGGAGAGTGTTCGAAAAGACTGAGACAACCGACGCCCAAGGATGTACGACCGCACCCCGCCTTCCGGCTCGAAGAGTCGGTAGACCGTTGCTCGCGAGCAGCCGAAGGCGTTGGCCAAGGCTTCCGCTGTGAGGTCGGCGTCCTCCAGCCGCTCCTCAATAAACAGTCGCATCGCCCGCACCATCGGCACGTCAAGCACCGCGTCCGTCCCGCCGGCGACTTCGCTTCGCACGATCCCGTCGAGCAGCCCAAGGAAGGCTTCGGCGAGCAGCGGCCCCTCTCCAGCCGGCAGCGTCGGCAGGTCACTCCAAGCCTGTAGGAGCAACCCGCTGAGCAGTCGACCGGGCGTGCTGTCGCGCGTCCATACTACGGCTGAGCTGGTCTGCGTTAGCAGCGCGGCCGACGGTAGCCGAGCCCTGGGGATCATCAACGCAAGCGATTCATGCCGAGACCACTTCATCTGGTGCGGTTGAGACCAGTCGTGGAGGGCTATGCGACCACGGCCGCGCCCGGCAGACGCGTTGCCGAGTTCTCCATGCACAGCGGCTTCTGGACACAGCTGAAGAAGTAGCGTTTCCTCAGCTGCTCGCCACGAGTTGGCGTGTGTGACGATCTCGCACTCACCGAAATGATTGCGGCTGACTAGAAGTCCGTCGACATTGACAACCTCCGAGCGACAATGGAACCGTTCCGGACCATCGGGGAAGTTGACACTCGCGAACGGGCTCAATAACGCTTGCCAAGACTCTGCAGCCACAAGGCCCCGAGGCGGTTCGAGCACGATCCGCGGACAGGGCGTCGATTTGCGATCGTCACGGCACATCGATAGCGTTAAGGCACTCGCTGTTGATGGGAATCAGACTCTGCGACGCGGCGGCTGTACGGCACCCCGGGCGCTGCAATTACTCCGACGACCCTAGGCTTGCGTAGAGCGATCCAACGCTCTTCATCGCCCTAGTGAGCGCCACCTCGAACGAACTTCCAAACGGGCAAACGCTTCGTCGAAGGCTCGCCTTGGTCGTGGCCTTTCGCTCTCGCGCTCGCGGTCTGTTTGCTCGGCGAGCTCGTCGGGAGACTCCGGTTCAGCGAACGCCTGATCGATGGTCACGGGCGTCGTCGAAGGCCCCGCCTGTGGCGATTCAATTACCGACGACGCTTCGCCGATCGACTGGGTAGCGACCGCCGGGGTTACCGGCAGCCATAGCGGTGTGGAAACGCTCCTCGACACGGGCGCAGCAGCGCCCGCGTTGATGACGGCTGCCTGCGTTGCCGTCGCCACAGGCGGCGGGACATCCGGGAGCGGGTCTAAGACCTCACCGTTCTCGGCGATAAAGGGCGGCACGCTCATCCGATCGCTGACGGGACCGACCAACCCTCCGCTTATCCCAGACGCGGCGGCGGCTCCATCGGGCAGCAACGCTCCGCCGAACGCGAGGTTGAACTGGCTCGCGAGTTGGCCGTTCGACTTGCCAACGTACTGCGGCGGCACCCTGCCAGACCCGCCCGCCGGGTTGTCCACCGTCGTTGCAACCGAGTTCGCGGCCTGCTGCGAGTAGTAGAGCTGCTGGTTCTGGTAGGGGCCGTAGTTGAGCAGCACCTGATCGGGCAGGAGGACGAACAGCGCGTGTTTGTCGGTGTCGTCGGCCCCAAACTCGTCGAAGCTGGCAGTCATGCGGATGTTCTGCCGATCAGCCTCCTTGCCGGCGAGACTGCTAGGCAGGTCGACGAAGTTGAGGTTGTTGATCGTCAGTCGCCGTGGAACCCGTTCGGGGTTCTTGATCTCGAGGTCCGTGACGTTTCCGTAGGTCCCGCCGTTGATCGTGATCTCGCCGCCCAACGGCGCGATCAATCCCGTTTCGAATCCGCTGACATCGAGGTTGTTGAAGTTAAACCAGGCTTGGTTCAAGAAGTGACCGAGGTTCAGTCCGACCGAGCCGGGAGCGCCCGTACCGACCAGCTTGAGGCCGTCGAAGGTAAGCCTCGAGGCGTAAGGCGCATCGACGGCCGCTTGGCTCGTCGCCCAGACCGTCGAGTTCGACAGGGTCGAGTTAAGCTGCGATCGGTAGTTGAAGAGGGGAGCCTCTTCCTCGATCCAGGGCTCGCCACCGCCGAAACCGTCGGTGTGCAGGTAGTAGAATTGGATGCCGCGGGTCGCGCTGTACGCTTGGTTGTTGTCGAACGAGATGATCGGGACGTCGTAGATCTCGACCTGCGTGCCAGGCGGCCCCAAGAGATGCCCGTTGGGCAGGTTGGCCGAGTCGAAGAACGTCTTGGGGCGTGTCGGTTCGAGCAGCCCCTCCGGCCACCAGATGTAAGCGTGCCCCGAAGCCCCGGACACCACGTTGCCTTGCACCGTGACGTGCGGGCCGTGGAACCAGAAGCCGTCTCCCTGCCAGCCGTAGTCTTGCTGGCGTTCTCGGCCGTCGGGAGCGTTTAGGAACGGGTTGTCGCTGTCTGGGTTGCTGAGAGGTTCGGCCGGGTTGTAGGTTCGGATCGCGATGTTGTTGATGAACGAGCCGATCTCGTCCCCCGCCTCGGTGTTGTAGGCGGAGCCGAGGATGTTGTAGGAGACGTTCTCGGTGAAGTCGACGTTCGCCGAGTGATTGACGTACGCCCAGCCAGGGTCGTCGTTCACCACGCTGCCGTGGACCTTCGCCGGCGTTGAACTGGGGTCCGTTCCGCCGCGGTGGAAATGGACGGAGTACCGTCCGCGGACGTTATCCCCGCCTAGCGTCTCGAAGACACCAGGTTGCAGGTCGGGCCATTGGAAGTCGTTCAGCGGGATGCTCTTGTCGGTCCGGCCGAGCTGATAGAACAACGCGTAGTTCAGGTCGACGTCGAGCGTGTGCATGAACATCACGTGGCCGCGGCGTTTGACGTCGGCGTTCTCCGACGTGAAGACGACGTTTCGCGTGTTGTTCGCGACGTGCACTTCGAGCTCCGCTTGCGGGGCGACGTGGTCCTTGGTCAGCGCCGACGCCAGGCTGATCGTCGCGCCGTCGATCGAGGCGATGCGGACCACTTCATCGCTGGCGGGATCGTTTGGGTCGGTTCCGGCGACGACGATCTCGTCACCCACGCGCCAGCCCGACGGGGCCTGAGAGAGAACGAGCTGGGTCGCGCCGGCCCGGGGCTGCTGGGCAAGCGAGGTCCACGCGGTTTTCGCGGCGCCGTAGACGGTTGTCTTGCCATGCAAGATCGCCCCGCGGGAAAGCAGGTTGGGGTCTACGGCGCGGTCGATTGCGCCGTCGTCCGCGAAGACGATCTCGGCCGTGACGTCGGGGCGGATCGGGATCGCGGCCGTGCCGACTTCGAGCAGCCCGTCGCGCTTGCTGACGAGCGTATCGACCTTTAGCCGCGTGTTGACGTCGGTCGCGAACCGCAGCGTCCCGTCGATCCGCAGCGTTTCGAACTCCGGAGCGAGCTGCGAATCGACCGTCACCGACAAGCCATCCGGAATCACAATCCGTGCCCCGGCGCCGGGGAGCTGTCCGTTCTCCCAGACCGTGGGGTCTGACCAAGCGCCTGACTGGGCAACGCGGTGCGTCGCCTGGGCGTCGGTGACCAGGTTCAGGACGCTCTGGAACTCGAGGCCGGGCGTATGGGTATGGCCGTGCGAGAAGGTCACCGACGCGGCCAACGGCGTCGTCATGCTCGTCCCGTCACTGACGCTCACACGAAACGAAGGAGCGGTCATCGAGTTGTCGTGGACGAACCGGACCGCACGGCCGGTGATCTCCGACTGCGAGAACGAGGTGACCGCTTGACCCGGTGAAGAGACGCGTTCGAAGCGGCCCCCTGCGACGCCTGCTAGCGAATAGACGAGGTCCGAGTCCAACGTATCGGCGTCGCTCGCGCTGAGGTGAGACTCACTCAGCACGACGGCCGCGCCGCGCGTGACCTGCAGGCTGTTGGCGACGAGCTGGGGGGCGGCGAGCTGTCCCGCCGTGGCGCCGAAGTTGCCGATCCAGAGTTGGTGATCGGCAGCGTCAACCACGCCGTTACCGCTTGCGTCAGCCCCGGAGAAGGCGGCGACTTGGCTCCCGTGGGAGTCTCGCCACACCGTGTAGTCCGCTACGTCGACGGCCTGGTCGCCGTTGAAGTCGCCGACAAGGACTGCGGCGAGGAGGCAGCGGGGCTCGAGCTTCTGAAGTCGAGTCCCCAGCGTTCGCTTGGCGAGATGCTTTTTCGGCTTCATCTGCGATTCTCCTACTTGGATCGGAACGAAGCGATCGGGTCGCCTAGGACCGAGCCACGAACAGCCACCCCGCTGCACGTGGCCCGGCCCCGTCTCCGACGCCTACCGCGCGGCGAGGCTTGGCCACGCGGACGTCTGTAAGAGTTAGCGAGAGCTGACGAGAAGCGTCGCCACCGCTATCGGGAGAACGGCAAGAAAAGCCGGAAGATGCCGCTGGTTAGGAAACGCTGCTTCCCGCAGCGTCAGTCCCGAGGGAGCCATAGAATCTCGACGTCGGGCCGTCGCCGCTTGAAGGCGGCTAGCCCTTCGGCGCTGAGGAGCGTCGCTTCGGCGTTGAGAGACCGCAGGCTTGGCAGATCGGCGAGTCGAGCTAAGTGCTCGTCCCGCAGGTCGGACCCAGCCAGGTTGAGAGAATGCAGCTTCTTTAGGGAAACGAGGGCGTCCAGAACACCCGTCGTTACGTTCAGTCGGTTGAGCGAAAGTTCCACCAGGTCGGGCAGGCCGCCGAGCGCCGCGAGGTCGTCTCCGGAAACGTCATTTCCATCGAGCACGAGAGAGCGCAAGCTGCTTAGAGCCGCGAGCTCACGCATGTCGGCCGCCTCGACAAGACACTCAGCGAGCTCCAGTTCGGCTAGCGCCGGAAGTGCTTCGAGTTGACTTAGTGTGGCTGCGGAAGCCCTCGTCCGACCCAGGGATAGACTCGTAAGCCGCGTGAGTTCGACCAGCTCGGCAAGGCCTTCGTCGGTCAATGGGTTGCCCGCGAGGCTCAGACGCTCAAGCCAACGCATCTTGGCGATCACTTGCAGGTCACCATCCTTCAGCCAGCAATTGACCAGGCCGAGGTCGGTAAGCGACTCGATCGACGAGATCGTTGACAGGCCGTCATCCGTAAGCTCGATGTCCGACAGAACCAGATAACTAAGCGACGACGCCTGTCCGAGGGAGCGTAGGTCGAATCTCGCCCCGGACGCCCCGAGTTCAATGGCCGTCACCTCAAACGGGACCTGCGGCAACTGGTCGGGCCGACTGCATTCGTGCGTGCCATCGACGCTCCTCACGATGACGAGGCCGTCGTGATCGAGCACGGAACGAGCTAGATCGGTTTGCGAGAACTCGATCTGCACATCAGCCGGTGCAGTCACCGTGAGTTTATCGGCTGACCTGGGATCGCCAGAACCACGTAGAAGGAACGCGCTCGCAGCGACAACGCCGACAGCGGCGAATGAAGCGATCGTGTTGAGGTTCGGCCATCTCTTGGATTTAGTGTTTGGCGTGTCAGACTGTCGAACGTTCGATTCATGCTGGAGCGATAATCGTTCGATCAAGCCGGTTGCTTCGAGCGCGGCGACGACCCCGGCCATGGAATCGAATCGATCGTCCGGGTCCTTCGCCACCATTCGCTCGTAGACGCGCTGAATCGCGTCCGGCACGTCCTCGTTGGCGGTCGCCAGAGACGGCGCCTGTTCGGTCAAGTGCGCGGCAACGACCTGGAGACCCGACTTCTTCTCGAAAAGCGGCTTGCCGGTCAGTAGGTAGTAGAGGGTGCAGCCGAGCCCGTAGACGTCGGATCGCTCGTCGGCGTCACACTCGCCGTGGATCTGCTCGGGCGACATGTACGCGATCGTTCCGACGGGGATGCCGTCCGTCGTCAGCGTGCTCGGCTCCGCTGCGGAATCCTTAATTCTTGCGATACCCAAGTCGGCGAGCTTGGGCACGCCGTCTTCGGTCAAGAGAACGTTGGAGGGTTTGACGTCGCGGTGGATTACACCGCTCTTATGCGCCTCGCCCAACGCGGCCGCCACTTGGGCGATGATCCGTGCAGCATGGGCCGCGGGTAGCGTCCCGCCATCACGAACCCGCTCTAACAAGTTCTGGCCGGCGACGTACTCCATGACCAGGAAGTGCACGCCGTTCGCTTCGTGGGCATCGTACGCGGCTACCACATTCGGATGGCTCAGCTTCGCCACGGTCCGGATCTCTCGCCGAAAACGCTCCGCCTTCGCCGACGAGTCGATCGACCCTGACGGCAGAATCTTCAGCGCAACGACGCGCTCCATCGATCGGTGAAGGGCCTTGAACACCAGCCCCATGCCGCCGGAGCCGATCACGTCGAGGATGATGTAGCGATCGAGAACCAATGGGTCAGATCCCTGAGCGAGAAGCGTCCGCGCTTGATAAGGGGTGAGCATCCCTCGTTCGATTAACTCGCCAGCCAGGTCTTGCCCCGTTCGACCAGCATCTCCACCTTCTTCGCTCTGACGCAACTCGTCGCATTGGCCAAGAGTCAGCAGGCCCGAAGCGGTGAGTGCATCAAGGAACTCAACGATGGACAACGATGAGGTCGGCAACGGATGCCCTTCGGCCGCCTCGTCGACGCTAGCCGCAGGATCATCCAATATCCACGCGGTCGCCTTCAGTGTCGCGATCCCTGCGCGGACTTCCTCCAAGACCTCGGGGTAGTCGTTTGCGAGTTCCTCCGGTGTGAGTTCGTTTCCATCGAGCCGTGACAACTCCCAATCGGCGAGCAACTCCTCGACTCGATTCGCCCGCTCGCTTGCCGAGTCGCTCATGCGTCTCCTCCCGGCCGTTCCCCCTTCATCGACTCGTACAGCAGGGTGCGCGCTCGGTTGAGCCGACGAACCACGGTTCGCACTGACACGCCGAGCACCTCGGCGCTGCCACGCACCGTCTGACCGCTGTACCAAACGAGTTCGAACGCGTCTCTTTCGTCACCGGGGAGCGATTCGATCGCTTCGTGGAAAGCCGCCCATTCGAGCAAGTCGCCGGGGAGTCCTTCGCTTGGCGACGACCACGCTAGTTGGTCGGCGACCTGCGAGTCACCATTTCCTCCGTCAGTCTTGTGGTTGGCTCCGAGTCCGTGGACTCCGTAGTAATGGCGTGTGAGATCAAGGAGCGTGCGGTGGATCTGCGTGTTCGCCAGCTTGAGATAGTGCAGGGTCGTGGTCGGACGCGTGGCGGTGAGCGAGCGATGCAGCTTCAGCATCGCTCGCTGCAAGACGTCGTCGGTCTCCTCCCATCGCTTAAGCCTCGGGTAGCGGCGTAGCATCGCCCGGGTGAGCAACTCCAGCCGCTCGCGTGACCGCCCGATGAGATCGACGTACGCCGACTCGTCGCCGCCCGAGGCGGCGTCGAGCAGTCCCTGCAACCGGGCGGTGCTGTCGTCCAAAGTGCTCACTCACATCTAGCGTAGTCGGGTCGCCGTTGTGGCCACGCTCCCCGGAAGGACTTCGCGGTATCGACAAAAATGCCTTCGCTGCGTGGTGCGGCCTCGATTGCCGCGACCTTTCCCATTCTAAGGTAGGCAGACTGAAACGCGACCATGGTGCGGGCGAGTCCTACGCCGGACTCGTTGGGATCGGCGGATCCGCGCCACTCGGAAGTCGGTCCGACAGGCATTCTTGGCGCCTCCTTGGCCACATGCTGTGGCCGAGGTCGCTAATCCCAGTAGGCGCCGTCAGGAACTTCTAGGCGTTGTGCAGCGAGCGTCGCTGCGGGCAATCAACTCCTTCGCAAGCAGCGCGACAGCACTCGGGCTGCCTGCGTGCGGACTCATCACCTCGGGAGAGGCAGGCTGACCATGTATACCCCGCGACTTCGCCCCAGCAGCTTTCATGTTCTTAACACGAGAACAACCGCACTCACAGTCTCCGGTGCGATCATCGCCGCGTTAGCGATCGTCTTATCGGGAGGCCGCGAGACGGAAGCCGCGCAGATCGTCGTCATGGGCGATTCGTGGGCGAAACGGATCGGGCCGGCGTTAACGACCGTCGCCCGCGAAGATGGTTTCAGCGTGGCGAACGCCGGCATGGGTCTCACCGCGGCCGAAATGGCGACCCATCCGAACTACATCGAACAGACCCTCGCCGCCAACCCAGACGCGCAGGTTGTGCACCTGTCGATCGGCGGCAACGACATCTTAGACTTCACCCCGGCGATCTCGGAACGCTCGGTAGCACAGCGGAACCAGTTGCTCTCGACGGTGACGGCAAACGTCCAAACGATCGTTGACCGGATCGCCGCGGTCCGACCCTCGGTCGAGGTCTACCACGTCAGCTACGACTTTCTCCCATCGCTGCCGGGACAAGGGACACCGTCTGAGGTGAACGCCGCGTTTCTCGAACAAGCGTCCGCGCTTGAGAGTGGCATCGTCAGCGACCGTTACACCTACCTGAACAACTACGGGTTTGGGCAGCTCGCGATGGGCATCCCGGCGTTGAGCCTCGCGCCGGGTGACCCATCGCTCCCGAAGCTGGATCAGCCAGGCCCCGCCGCGCTGTTCGGGGACCCTATCCACCTCAACGACGTTGGCTACTCAACTTACGCTGAGCTGACGTTTGGCCAGTACCGCAGCTCGCTTCGTGTCCCGGAACCATCGGGCCCCTTCCTCTCCGCTATTGCGATCGGGCTTGGAGGTCTGAGTCGTCGAGGCCGGTAAGCGGTGCGTTGGCTGCGGAGTGTGCTTGCATTCAACTTCATCGAAGCCTGCGTCGGTTGGACCACCCGTTCGGAGTTGCGCTTCCGCGCGACTGCGGTCGGTGTCAGGGACCTCTGAAGGAATGCGGCCGATCCAACCGCGAGGAGCAGTCCAGCCGACGGATGCTGAAAGCGAGAGAGCGGCGGCTCATCCGTCCGCCTGGAACCCGCGCGGAAGGTGAGCGCCGCTGTACGTCCGCACCGCGCTGGTTTCTATGGTTCGCCGCACTACTTCGGCGACAGCCGCCAGCGCAAACGATCGCTCTTCGACGCTCCGTCTCGCGGCAGCGACATCCGACCGACCTCGGTCTCTAGCTCCAATAGCTCCGACGCGAACGGCCACGGATCGACCGTGATCTCAGCACCCGGGGTGAACGTCACTGCGGGCAGCCGGTCGGACCCGCCGACTCGGAGCGGCTCGAGCTCGATCGGCGGCTCGCCCGCCGCGGGGCATTTGCAGCAGAGCCACAGGCTCATCCAGTCGAACGCCTGCAGCCACTGGAGACACTGGTCGGCGAGGTCCGGCGTGTGGGCGAGCGACGCCGCGAGCCACTCGTCGAGCCAGCCGCCACGCTCGGCGTCGACGCCCGCGAGCCACGGCCGCCACTCGTGGTAGTCGTCGTCCTGCTTCGACTGCAGCCACAAGAAGTGGCTCGCCACCACCCAGCCGGCCAACGGGCCGATCTCTCTGCACAGGTCGATCGACGCGCTCCACAGCCGCTGCGCATCCGGCGGCGGCATCTCGGTGAACGAGTACGGCCGGTTGTGCTCCGGGTCGATGCCCGGGTTGTCCCACCACTCGGCCCAGCCGTCGTCATGATGCAACATCGCGGCCAAGAACTCTTGCCGGGCGCCGGCGAGCGGGTGCTCTGGTTCGCGCGGCGAACAGACGAGCGGCTGGACGCGGTCGTTGCCCCACGCCGCCGCCAGCTCGTAGCTGAGCCGGGCGTGCTCCTGCTGCGGGATCAGCAGATACGCCTCCGGCGCCGCAGCGCCCATCGGGTGGTTGCGGCGGATCACGCGTCGTCCAACCCGGCGAACAGCTCGGAGACCTTCACGGCGAACCCCGGCAACACATCGGCGCCGTCGAGCGTGTCGCCCACGGCGAGCAGCCGGGCTTCCTCGAGCGAGCGGTCCACGGTCACGCGCCGCCCCGTCGGATACAGGACCCAGACCAACCGCGTCCCCGCCGCGAGCCAGCGCCGCGCGTTGTCGTCGACCGCTTCGGCGCTGTCGCTTGGCGAGACGACCTCGACGGCAACAGCGGGGGCCTCCGGAAAGAAGTGCGTTGGCACGCCCAGTTCTTTGATCCGGGCGGCGAGAACGACGCTGCAAGCCGGCGCCAATACGGTGTCGGGGTCACGCTGGACAAGGAACCCTGTCTCGGCAGCGAAGCATCGGCCAAGCTGATTTTGCTTCACGTACTGACCGAGCAAGACTCCAAAATCGAAAGCGACCATCCCGTGCTGACTGCTTGCCGGCGACATCAAGATCACCTCACCCTGGATCAGCTCGCACCGCTGATCGATAAAATCGCGTAGTAGCTGATCCGCGGTCACACCGCGCAGCGGCGCCTCCGCTTCTTCTACGGCGCGAGGCGTCTGCGGGGCTTCAACCGGGCTCATGCCCTAAGTCTATCGCCGCGGAGGTCCGGGATCAAAAAACGGCCCGCGAGACGCACGGTCCCGCGAGCCGTTGGTTCGCTTTCTTGCGAATCGGACGGTCGTCAGACCGCGGTCCGATGTCACACCGCGGCGTAGTAGCCGACGAACTCGCCGATGCCCTTGCAGTCGATCTTGCCCGCCTGGCCCGCCTGGCCGAACGCCGTCATCCGCGCGACGCACACGTCCTTCATCGCCTCGCGGGCGGGCTTCAGGTAGTCGCGCGGGTCGAACTTCTCCGGCTTCTCGGCGAACACCTGGCGGATGGCGCCGGTGATGGCCATCCGGTTGTCGGTGTCGACGTTCACCTTCCGCACGCCGTGCTTGATGCCCTTCTGGATCTCCTCAACCGGCACGCCGTACGTCTGCGGCATCTCGCCGCCGTACTTGTTGATGATATCCTGCAGCTCTTGCGGGACGCTGCTGCTGCCGTGCATCACCAGGTGGCAGTTGGGAAGGCGGCGGTGGATCTCCTCGATGCGGTCCATCGCCAGCACGTCGCCGGTGGGCTTCTTCGTGAACTTGTAGGCGCCGTGGCTGGTACCGATGGCGACCGCCAGGGCGTCGACGCCCGTCTCCGCGACGAACCGCTCCGCCTCGTCCGGGTCGGTCAGCAGTTGGTCGTGCGAGAGCGCCTCCGTGGCGCCGTGGCCGTCTTCCTGCTCTCCGCCGCCGGTCTCCAACGAGCCGAGGCAGCCGAGCTCACCCTCGACACTCACGCCCTGGCTGTGGGCCGACTCGACCACGGTCTTGGTGACTTGAACGTTGTAGTCGAAGTCGGCCGGCGTGCTGCCGTCCTCCTTCAGCGACCCGTCCATCATCACACTGGTGAAACCGTTGTCGATCGCGCTCTGGCAGGTGTCCGGGCTGTTGCCGTGGTCCTGGTGCATGACGATCGGGATGTTCGGGTGGAGCTCCGACGCCGCGATCATCAGGTGCTTCAGGTAGTTGTCCTGCGAGTACTTCCGGGCGCCGCGCGACGCCTGGATGATCACGGGCGACTCGGTCTCCTCGGCCGCGGCCATGATCGACTGGATCTGCTCCATGTTGTTCACATTGAACGCGGCCAGGCCGTAATCGTTCTCGGCGGCGTGATCGAGCAACAGACGCATCGGCACCAGGGGCATCGCTGGACTCCTCTCTCGCTTACTGATTGACGTCGAGCTCGGATCGGCCGGCGGTAAAACGCGGCGGTTGGCTCGGGCAGGCTGTGAATTTCCAGTCCGAAAGGTACCGCGCGGGGGGCCCGATTTCGAGAGTCCCGGCGCCGCGACATTTTGACGCAGCCGCCCGCCCGTCATAGCCCTTCGCCGCCCTTCACCGTTCGGACCACGCCAGCCCGCCGTCGCGGCCGGCGCCGAACGCGGGGTCGGGCGGCACGCCCGTCAGGCGGATCAGGATCGCCTTGCGGCGGCCCTCGGGGCTGTCCTCCGCCTCATGGAAGTAGCGGCCGACGCGGCTGGCCGAGTCCGGCAGGCTGGTCACCAGCAGCATCTCTCCCACCACCAGCGGCGCCTCGATCCGCAGGTCGTCCAGCGCCCGCTTCTCTCGCTCCATCCGCTGGTAGGCGATCATGCTCGTCTCGTCCCGCACCCACTGCGAGCGGGGCTCGCCGGTGTGCAGCTCGGGCGTTAGCCGCACGGAGTACCCGCCGGTCGTCTCCCGATGGACCTCCAGCGAGTAGATCGCCTGCATCTGTTCGTAGGTCTCGCCCGACCGATCGGCGTGAAGCACGATCGCGCGGTCGTACACCTTCGACGCCTGCAGCACGACCGGCTCGCCCGGCCGGACCTGGGTGGTGCGGGCCCGGACGCCCGTCCGCTCGCCGAGGGCCGCGTCGGTCTCGGTGGGCGACTCGTCGCTGCCGGTCTCGCCCCGGCGTTTGCCGAGCGGGTCGAGCATCCGCACGATGGCCTCGGGCGGCGCCCCGCCAACAACGCCCGCGCGGAGGCCGTTTTGCATCAGACGTCCGCGCGACTCGGGGTCGATGCGGTCCTCTTGCACGAAGCGCCAAAGCCGGCGGTCGAAGCCCGGCCCCTCGGCCGGCAGGTTCGCCCAGAAGATGTCGAGCGTCACCGCGTCGGCCGAAGACAACGCGGCCCGCAGCGGCGACTCGCCACCGCCGGTCGGTTCGTCGTCGGTGAGCACCAGCGTGCTGCAGCCGGCGGCCAGCGATGCGCACAGCCCCGCCACGCCCAGGAGTAAAAGCGGCGGCTTGGAACGAACACTCACGCGCGAAAGCTAGTTAGCCCCAGCGGTCGGAGCCAGAGCGGATCACGCCGCTAGCACCGTCAGCTTGGGCGCCCGGTACCGCTTGCCGACCACCCCGCCGTGCGTTGCGGCGAGCTCGTCGAAAGTGGCCTCCAGCCACTCGTACACCCCCGCGGGCGGGCTGCTTGCGAGCCAGTCTCGGGCGAGCCGCGCGGCGTGCTCGTCGTAGTCGCTCTGCCGAGCGCCGTGGGCGTAGCACCGGCCGGCATGCCGGCGGAGGTCGCCGTCCATCCGCGGCGAGATGTGCCACAGCTCGTGCACGATCGTCACGAGCTTCTCTTCCAGCGGGTGGTCCAAGAACCGCGGCAGATAGAAGTTCAGCAGGTACAGCAGCGGCCGGCCGGACTCGTCCAGCACCTGCGGGCACCCCACGGTCCGCCGGCCCCGACGCTCCGTGATAGCGCCGTCTTCGAAGCGCAGCGGCGTGAGCGACGCCTGCAGCCCGTGCGGCACGCGTCGCCGTGCCTGCTTAAACCCGACGCCCACGCCGTGCATGTCGACGTGCGCGAGCTCCGGCAGCCGAGTCGCCATATCGACGCAGATGGCTCGGATCGACGCAGAGAAATCGAACGGCATCGGAGGCGTGGCTCGGCAGAACCCGTAAACGAACAGAGGCCGGCGTCCCTCTCGCGGGACGCCGGCCTTCTATGCGTACTCGAATCGGCCTCCGTATAGGAAGCCCGACTCGTAGCTCAGTCTTTCTTCTCGCTCGACTCGGAAGCGACGTCTTCGGCGGCGGCCTCTTCGGAAGCCTCTGCCTCAGCGGACTCGTCCGCCACCGACTCCTCGACGGCTCCCTCTTCGGTTGTCTCGTCCTCGGCGTCGAACGCCGGACGCTCGCTCTTCTCGACCACGCGATCGCGGACGCCGACGAACTCGAGGATCGCCTGCGTGCCGTTGTCGCCCAGACGCGGGTCGGCCAGACGGAGCACGCGGGTGTAACCGCCCGGGCGTTCTTCGAACCGCGGTGCGATCTCCTCGAACAGCACGCTCACGGCCTGCTTGTCGCCCAGAAGCTTCAGGCAGCGGCGGCGGGCGGTCACGGTGGGGGCGATCGCTTGGTTCCACTGCTGCCAGCGGTCGCTGGTGCGCCACTGCTTCCAGGCGTCCGAGCCACGCTCGGCTCCGGCGGCGTGCTCCTCCGCCGCACGGGCGGCCGGGAGCGACTTCTTAGCGATGGTCACGCACTTCTCGACCAGCGGCTTCACCTCCTTGGCCTTGCTGATCGTCGTGACGATCCGCCCCTTCACTTTCGGCTCCGACTCGAGCTTCAGGTACCGCAGGTCGTCCGTGTCCCGCTCGGTGAGGATCAACGCGCTGGCGAGGTTACGCAGCAGGGCGCGTTGGTGCTTCGGGTTGCGGCCGAGCTTTCGGCCTCGTCGGCGGTGACGCATGACATCGGAAGCGGTTGAAGGGAAACGCTTGTGAGAGTTCGGCTCGGGGCCGGTCGCGATCGGCTCAGACGCCGACGGCGGGCGGCACCCGCATGCCGAGGTGGAGGCCCATCTGCGTAAGCTTGTCGCGGACCTCGGTGAGCGTGGTCTCGCCGAAGTTGCGAACCTCCAGCAGCGCGTCCTCGCTGCGGCTGACGAGCTCGCGAACCGTGAGCAGGTTCTCTGACTCCAGGCAGTTCATCGCACGCACCGAAAGATTCAGCTCGGCGAGCGGGGTGTTGAGCTTGGCCTCCACCGCCGGATCGACACCGGCGCTGCTGGTGACCCGAGCCGCGGTGCGGACCTGCGGGCCGAGCTCCGAGTACTGCACGAACGGGTTGAGGTGCTTGCGGAGAATCTTGGCCGACTCGACCATCGCCATCTCCGGGCCCACCGAGCCGTCGGTCCAAACCTCGAGCGTCAGCTTGTCGTAGTTGGTCTTCTGACCGACACGGGTCTCCTCAACCGCATAGCGGACGCGGGTGACCGGGCTGTAGATGGCGTCGACCGGGATGATGCCGATCTCCTGAATGTTCGCGCTGTGCTCGCTGGAGGGGACGTACCCACGGCCGTTCTCGACGACCATCTCCATGACAAACGGCACGTCGTCCGTGAGGGTCGCGATCACGTGATCCTTGTTGATCACCTCGCAGCTCTCGTCGGTCTCGACGTCGCTCGCCAGCACGTCTCCGGCGGTGTTCCGCTCGACGCGGAGCACCTTCATGCCGTCGCCGTGGTTCTTCACAACGAGCGACTTCACGTTCAGCACGATGTCCGTGACGTCCTGAAGCACGCCGGGGATCGTCGTGAACTCGTGCTGGGCGTTGTGGATCTTGATCTGCGTGACGGCGCTGCCCTCGAGGCTCGAGAGCAGGATCCGCCGCAGGCTGTTGCCGACGGTCGTGCCGAAGCCACGCTCGAAGGGCTCTGCGACAAACTTGCCGTAGGTGGGCGAGAGGGTCTCCTGCTCGCAGTTCACCATGCTGGGAAGTTCGAGGCCGCGCCAACGAATGTGCATGGGTGTCTCCTGCTGCGACGGTGGGTTTAAGCGTGGGTGGCGGCGTGGCGTTGGTTGAACGTGCCGCGGGGGGTCTCATCGGTCGGTCATCCGCGAGGCCGCTAGCACGGCGCCGCACTTACCGCGAGCAGAGCTCGACGATCAGCTGCGTGTCGACCGGGAGCGAGACGTCTTCGGGGCTTGGCAGCCGGCCGACGATGCCCTCGGGAACCTGGCTCTCCGTAACCGCGAGGTAGTCAGGAACGTCTTTGCCGCCCATGTCAGCTTGGGCGCCGCGGACCATGTCGAGGCTGTTCGCCTTGTTCTTGATCCGCACGACGTCGCCTGCCCTCACCTGAGCGCTGGCGATCGTGCACTTGTGACCGTTGAGCGTCACGTGGCCGTGCCGGATCAGCTGCCGAGCCTGCGAGCGGCTGGTGCCGAAACCGAGGCGGTGAACGACGTTGTCCAGGCGTCGCTCGAGCAGCGTCATCAGCACGTCGCCCGTGTTGCCCTTGGCTCGCTCCGCCTTTTGGAAGTACAGGCGGAACTGACGCTCAAGCACCCCGTAATAATGCTTCACCTTCTGCTTCTCGCGAAGCTGGATACCGTAGTCCGTCACTTTGACGCGGCGTCCCTGCTGCTGCTGGCCGGGGGGCGTTTCGCGACGCTCGAAGGCGCACTTCGGCGAGTCGCAGCGCGTGCCCTTGAGGAAGAGCTTCGCGCCGTCGCGGCGGCAGAGTCGGCAGACGGGTCCGGTGTAGCGAGCCATTCGTGTGAGGCTGGAGGTTGTAGGCTGGAGGCCGCGTGGCAAGTGAGCCTGCGGCGGTGTGCGAACCGATAAGGGTCTAGACGCGACGCTTCTTGCGGGGGCGGCAGCCGTTGTGCGGCAGCGGGGTGATATCCTCGATGCTCTTGACCTTAAGGCCCGCGGCCTCGAGGGCGGTGATGGCGCTTTCGCGGCCGCTGCCGGGGCCCTTTACTTTGACGTCGACGTCACGCAAGCCGTACTTCTTGGCCTTCTCGGCGGCCTGCTGGGCCGCGCACTGACCGGCGAACGGCGTGCTCTTCCGCGAGCCCTTGAAGCCGCTGGTTCCACCGCTGGCCCAGCAGAGCGTGTCGCCCTTGGTGTCCGTGATGGTGACGGTCGTGTTGTTGAACGTCGCGTTCACGTACGCGACACCCGCCGCGATGCTGCGGCGTGTGCGTCGGCGCGATTCTGACTTTC
Source organism: Planctomycetota bacterium (assembly GCA_039820945.1). Classification (GTDB taxonomy): domain Bacteria; phylum Planctomycetota; class Planctomycetia; order Pirellulales; family Lacipirellulaceae; genus Botrimarina. The sequence goes on along the minus strand of JBCBPC010000008.1, from coordinate 109,771 downwards.
CGCTCTTGGCCACGGTTTACGCTTGAGGCTCGAGACTTGAGGGGTGGGTAAGCAATCCGGCGGAGGACCTAGCGGAGGTCCTTCACGCCCTTCTTGCCGGCGACGGTCTTCTTCGGGCCCTTCCGTGTGCGGGCGTTCGTCTTGGTGCGCTGCCCGCGGACCGGCAGGCCACGGCGATGCCGCAGACCGCGGTAGCAGGCGATGTCACGCAGCCGCGAGATGTTTTGCGACGTCTGCCTGCGGAGCTGACCCTCGACGACGTAGTCTTTGTCCAGCAACGCCGCGATGCGAGCGACCTCGTCCTCGGTCAACTCGCGGGCGCGGGCCTGTGGGTTCAGGCCGGCCTTCACACACAACTCCCTCGCGGTCTTCGGACCGACTCCGTACAGGTACGTCAGCGAGACCGCGGTCGGGCGATCGGGCGGGATATCGACACCAAGCAGGCGAGGCATGCTGTTCTACTGAGGACGGCTGTTGCTGACGGACACGGTAGGTGGCTTGAGCGGGTGGGACGGACCGAACCGGCCCCCAAGTTCCGACCCCTGCCGGGGGCGGACTAACCCTGACGCTGCTTGTGCCGAGGATTTTCGCAGACGACGAACACGACGCCGCGACGACGCACTACTTTGCACTTGGCGCAGATTCGTTTGACGCTGGCGCGGACCTTCACGGCGGACTCTTGTTCGGTTGGAGACGCTGTTCTCGACTCTTGGCGGCCGTCGGCTCCGACGCCACGACCCGCCCAAAACCTCTTCCGCCGCCGACTCACGAGCCTCGGCAGAGGGTCCGCCGCGAGCGGCGGAACCGGCACACCCTTTGCACTCTGTCGCGTAAAGGGGAATCGGCGAGTGTATGCGATTCTCGCCGCGACGCACAAGTGCTGTTGCGGACTAAATCGCTGGCTCCAGGGCCGGTTTGGGGGAGCTCTGCGGCCGCCCCCCCGTTCGACCCACGGAGACGCCCCTTAGTCTTCCAGCAGGTCCATCTCGTCGTCGCGCGGCGCTTCCGTCAGGCGCCGCGGGCCGTCCTTGGTGATCGCGATCGTGTGCTCGAAGTGCGCGCTCGGCTTTCCATCCTTTGTCACCTGGGTCCACTCGTCGGCCAGCATTTTGACCTCGCGGGTCCCCATGTTGACCATCGGCTCCACCGCGATCACCAACCCGGGTTCGATCCGGAAGTCGCCCCGTCCGCGGAGCGATCGGCTCACGAAGTTGGGCACCTGCGGGTCCTCGTGCATGTTGCGGCCGATGCCGTGGCCCACGAAGCACTCGACGCTCGTGTAGCCGTGATCCTTCACCAATCGCGCCATCTCGCGGGCGATCTGGCTCCAGCGGCTCTTAGTGTGGAGCAGGTCGAACGCCAGCTGCAACGCGGCCTGCGTGCAGTCCAGCAGCCGCTGCACCTCGGGCGAGACCTCACCCACCTTGTAGGTGTACGCGGCGTCTCCGCACCAGCCGCCGATCTTGACGCCGGTGTCGAGGCTCAGGATGTCGCCCTCGACCAGCGGCTTGTCGCTCGGGATCCCGTGCACGACCGCCTCGTTGAGGCTCATGCACGTCACCGCCGGGAAGGGTCGCTTGCCCTCCTCGGAGTTGGGGTAGTTCAGGAACAGCGGCAGGCCGTTGCGCCCGCGGAAGTAGGCGTGGATCGCCTCGTCGATCTCGCGGGTCGTGGCCCCCGGGCGGATCATCTCGCGGGCGATCTGGTGCGCCTTCCACACCGCCAGCCCGGCCTTCCGCATCAAGCGGATCTCGCGGTCGGACTTCAGCGTGATCACGTCGGGGTCGCTCCTTTGAGGGATCAAACGCGCCGGCTCACCCGGCGGCCGCCTGCTGCTTCTTGGCCAAGCCGCTGATCGCTTCGGTCACCAGCTTGAAGACCTCATCGACCGTGCCCACGGCGTCGACCCGCGCCAGGACACCGCGCTCGGCGTAGTAGCCCGACATCGGAGCGGTCAGCTCGTCGTACTGCCGGAGCCGCTCGCGGATCGTCGCGTCCGTGTCATCGCTACGGCCCCGCTGCGAGAGCCGCCGCAGCAGCTCGTCGGTGGGCGCCACCAGCTCGATCGCCGCGGTCAGTGGCGTCTCGCGCTCGGCCAGCAGGTAGTCGAGCGCCTCCGCCTGGTTGCGGGTGCGGGGGAACCCGTCGAACAGGTAGCCCTGCTCGTGATCGTTGTCCCGCAGACGCTCGGCGACCAACTGCAGCACGAGGTCGTCCGGCACGAGCTTGCCGACATCGAGAAACTCACCGGCGGCGACGCCGACGGGCTCTCCCGCGGCGCGGGCCGCACGGAGCACCTCTCCCGTCGACAGGTGCGTGACGTGGAGCTCCTCGGCGAGGCGTAGGCACTGCGTCCCCTTCCCGGCGCCCGGCGGTCCGATAAGTACGATTCGCATGCCGCGTGCCCGCTCGTGAGCCGGTCGCTCTAGGGCGGTAGCCGCCCGACGGCTCGACTTACTCGAGCAGACCCTTGTAGTTACGCATCACCAAGTGGCTGTCGATCTTCTGCACTAGGTCGAACGCCACGCTCACCGCGATCAGCAGGCTCGTTCCCCCGTAGAACATCGCGATGCCCCACTCGACGTTCATCGCCGTCGTGAGCAGCGTCGGGATAATCGCGATCAACGCGAGGAAGCCGGCGCCCACGTACGTGATGCGGAACATGACCTTCTCCAGGTAATCCGCGGTCCGCTTTCCAGGGCGGTAGCCCGGGATGAACGAGCCGTAGTTCTTCAGGTTGTCCGCCATGTCCTTGGGATTGAACGTGATCGCGGTCCAGAAGTAACAGAAGAAGTAGATCAGCGCTAGAAACGTCAGGTTGTACAGGAAGGTCTCGCGGTCGAACGCGTCGCCCAGGGCCAGCAGGACGGTCTTGCCCAGGCCCTCGTCCCAGGTGGTCGCCAGCGAGCTCAGCTGCTGGAACAGCAACATGGGGAACATCAGCAGGCTGCTGGCGAAGATGATGGGCATGACGCCCGCCTGATTCACCTTGATCGGCAGGAACGACCGCGACCCGGCCATCTGCTTGTTGCCACGCACCTGCTTGGCCGACTGGACCGTGATCCGCCGCTGGCCGAGCGTGATGAACACCGTGCCCGCGACCACCGCCACAAACATGATCGCCAGGATCAGCAGCTGCGCCGGGTCGAGGCCCGAATTGCTGCCGAGCTCCCAGGTCGCCCGGTCGTACAGCTGGAAGCCGGCGCCCGGCATCGCGGCAAGGATGCCCGCCATGATCAGCAGGCTGATGCCGTTGCCGATGCCGTACTCGTCGATCTGCTCGCCGAGCCACATCAAGAAGATGGTGCCCGCGGTCATCGTCAGCACGGAGACGATCTTCCAACTCAGCAGCATCGACCCGGTTGCCGGGTCCGTGAACTCCGCCGCGATGAAGCCCTGCGACTCCGCGAACGAGCCCACGAAGAACCAGCTCTGGAACAAACAGAGGACCACGGTGGCGTACCGGGTGTATTCGTTGATCTTCTTGCGACCCGCCTCGCCCTCTTTCTGAAGGGCCTCGAGCTGCGGGATCACGCTCCCCAGAAGCTGGAAGATGATCGACGCCGAGATGTAGGGCATGATGCCCAGGCCGAAGATCGTGATGCTGTTGAGCTGCGCCGCGCTCAGCACCGCCACCTGCTTGAGCAGGCTGTTCAGCCCGCCGCTCTGGTTTTGGAACTCAGCGATCTTCTCGGCGTCGACGATCGGCAGGTTGATCTGGAAGCCGATCCGGTAGATCGCCAGCATCACCAGGGTGAGCAGGATCTTTCTACGCAGCTCGGGGATCTGCCAGACGACGCGAAACTTCTCGAACATGCGTGGGGCCGGTGGGGCGTGTCGCTGCCGCGGTGGGGATTCGTTAGAGGGGCGTCGGTCGCCCCGAAGCCCCGCGTTTTAGCAGAAACAAGCGGCCCGACGCCACGGCGCCCTGCGCACACCTATCTCGCCTGGCGAGACTGGCGCGGCCCGCACCGGCGGCCTTGCGACCGCGCTGGCGGAAACCGGCCTAGCTCTCGCCCTCGGCCGGAGCGCCATCGGCCGATGACCCGGCAGCAGGCCCTTCCGCGGCCGGCTCAGCGGCGGCGGGCGCCGGCGCCGGGGCGGCCGTCTTCTTCGGCTTGGCGGCTCGGGCCGCCCGCTGCTTCTCGGCAACCGGCACCTTACCCGGCACCACGACCGCCTCGCCGCCGGCGGCGGCAATCTTGTCCTGGGCGCTCTTGCTGAAGCGATGAGCCGAGATCTTCAGCTTCTTGGTGAGGTCCCCCTCGCCGAGGACCTTCAGCTCGTCGAACCGGCCCTTGGCGATGTTCTTGGCCATCAGGGCCTCGATCGTGACCTCGGCGCCGGCGTCGAACGCGGCGTCGATGTCGCCAACGTTGACCACCACCACCCGCTGGGCCCACTGATTGTTGAAACCTCGCTTGGGCACGCGGCGGATCACCGGCATCGTCCCGCCCTGGAACACCGGGTGGCGCGAGTAGCCCGCGCGCGACTTGGCGCCCTTGTGGCCGCGGCCGCTCGTCTTGCCGTGGCCCGAACCCGGACCGCGGCCGATACGCTTGCGCTTGCGGTACTTGGCTATCCCGCGATGGACGTCGTCCAGAATCATGACAGTGTCACTCCCCGCAGCCGCTCCACCTCGCTCTTGGGTCGCAGCTGCTTGAGGGCCTCGATGGTCGCCTTGACCAACGGGACCGGGTTATTCGAGCCGAAGCTCTTCGTAAGAATGTTGTGGATGCCGGCCGACTCGCACACCGCACGCACCGCGGCGCCCGCGATCACGCCCGTACCGTCCGAAGCGGGCAGCAGCACGACCTTCGCCCCGCCGAACTCGCCGACCACCTTGTGCGGGATCGTCGAGCCCTCGAGCGGCACCTTCAGCATGCTCCGCATGGCCTGCTTGCGGCCCTTCTCCACGCTCGGCGGCACCTCGTTCGCCTTGCCGTAGCCGACGCCGACCTTGCTCTTCTTGTCGCCGACCACCACGAGCGCGGCGAAGCTGAAGCGGCGGCCGCCCTTCACGACGGCGCTGCAACGCTTGATCTTCACCACGACGTCCGACAGCTCGCCCTGCTGGCGATCTTTCGACTTGGGGGGCACTGGTTTCGCCTCGGTCGGTTAGTTGCTTGTGCGTTGCGCTTACTTGGGACCGCTCGATGCGGGCCGCGTTGATTCAGAACTCGAGGCCGGCTTCGCGGGCGGCCTCGGCTAGGGCGGCCACCCGGCCGTGGTACTTGTACGGACCGCGGTCGAAGCAGACCTGCTTCACCCCCGCCGCCGCGGCCTTCTCGGCCACGGCCTTGCCGACAGCGGTCGCCGCGTCGGCGTTGCCGCCGTACTTGATGCCCGAGCCGAGATCCTTGTCCGCCGTCGACGCGGACACCAGCGTCTTACCGCTCGTGTCGTCGATCAGCTGGGCGGTGATGTTCCGGTGGCTCCGCGCGACGCTCAGCCGCGGGCGCTCCGCGGTGCCGCTGAGCCGCTTGCGGACGCGGAACTTCCGACGCGTACGCTGCCGGCCGATCGCTCGTTGCTTGTCCATAACGCTCTACCCTGGCGATCCACAGATCGCGAATGCTTGTTGGCTTTAGTCGGCTCTACTTGGCGGTCTTGCCGGCCTTGCGGCGAACCTGCTCGCCCTCGTAGCGGATGCCTTTGCCCTTGTAAGGCTCCGGCTTCCGGACCGCCCGGACCTCGGCCGCGAACTGACCGACCTTCTGCTTGTCCATGCCCTTCACGACGATGTGCGTCTGATCCGGGCAGCTGACGTCTAGCTCGCCCGGGATCTTTTTGTGGATCTCGTTGGCGAACCCGACGCGGAGCTGCAGCGTGTCTCCCTGGATGGCGCCGAGGTAACCCACGCCCTGGATCTCGAGCTTCTTCTCGTAGCCCTCCGAGACGCCGACCACCATGTTGGCGAGCAACGCGCGGGTCAGGCCGTGGTACGCCCGGTCTTCGCGGTCGTCGCCCGGACGCTCGACAACGATCTGATTCGCGTCCTCGTCGATCACGAGCTTCACCTCCGGGCGGTGCTCGTACGTCAGCTTGCCGAGCTTGCCCTCGACAGTGATGACACGGCCGGACACGCCGACCTTCACGCCGTCGGGGATCGCTACAGGTTTTTTGCCGAGTCGGGACATGGTTCGATGCCGTTGGTCGTTGCCGCGCTTGTTCGCCTACCGGGTCTCGCGTCTACCAGATCTCGCAGAGGACTTCGCCGCCGATGTTCTTCTGCCGCGCCTCGCGGTCGCTCAGCACGCCTCGGCTGGTGCTCACGATCGAGATGCCTAGGCCGTTGAGGACCGGGCGGAGGCTCTTCGCCGGCGCGTAAACTCGGTTGCCGGGCGTGCTCACCCGCTGGATGTGCTGGATGACCCGCTCGCCGTTCGGGCCGTACTTGAGGTCGAGGCGGAGCTGCTTGACCGGCGCCTCCTCATCCTCTTCCTCGCCGAAGTCCCAGATGTAGCCTTCGCGCTTCAGCACCTCGGCGACGCCACGCTTCACTTTCGAGAGCGGCATCTGCACGGCGGGGCGCTCGACACGGACCGCGTTGCGGATCCGCGTGAGCATATCGGCGAGGGGGTCGGTCATCATGGGAGGTTGAGTCCTGTGGCTTCGGGCGACAGGCTGCAGGGTTGGTTGTTGTCGTGCGCTATCGCTTGATTCGTTCGGCCGCGAGCCTTGCGTCTACCAGCTCGCCTTGCGGACGCCGGGGATCATGCCCTTGTCCGCGAGACTGCGGAAGCAGATACGGCAGATGCCGAACTTGCGGTACACGGCGCGCGGGCGCCCGCACATCTTGCAGCGGTTCTCCCGCCGCGAGCTGAACTTTGGCGTCCTCTCGGCCTTTGCGATCTTCGACTTGCTTGCCACGTGGCTCGCTCTGCGCTGGTGTGTTGGTTGGGTCGGTTAGTTCTTGTCTTCGGGCCGCTCGAACGGAAACCCGAACAGCTCCAGCAGCTTGGTCGCCTCGTTGTCCGTGGCGCCCGTCGTGCAGATGGCGATGTTCAGCCCCTGAGGCCGCAGGTACTTGTCCGGGTTCAGCTCGGGGAACACGGTCTGTTCCGTCAGCCCGAGGCTGTAGTTGCCGTTGCCGTCGAACGCCTTCTTCTTCACGCCGCGGAAGTCACGCACACGCGGCAGAGCGATCGAGATCAGCCGGTCGAGGAACTCGTACATCCGCACCCCGCGGAGCGTCACCTTGGCGCCGATCGGCATGCCCTGCCGAAGGCGGAAGTTGGCGATCGACTTCCGAGCGCGACACACCGCGGGCTTCTGCCCGGTGATGGTCGCGAGGGCCGTCGTGGCTTCTTCGATGTGCTTCTTGTCGCTGATCGCGCTGCCCACGCCCATGCTGACGACGATCTTATCCAGCCGCGGCAGCGACAGGAGGTTCTTCCGCCCCGTCTCCTCCTGGAGCTTCGGGAGCAGTTCGTCGTAGTAGCGATCTCGCAGGCGTGCTGTGGCGACCATGGCTCGTGTGCTTGCTGACGCGGTGTCTGGCTTGTTCGTTCGTTGGGTTCCGCCAGGTGGCGGATCAGGCCTTGGCCTGGCTCACGCGGGCCGGGGCGATCTGGCCGATACTCGTGCCGCACTTGCGGCAGAACCGCTCCTTGCTGCCGTCGTCAAGGAACCGGGCGCCCAGCTTGCTCGGCTTGCCGCACGAGTCGCAGAAGTACGCCAGGTTCGAAAGCTGCACCGGCATCTCTTTGCTGAGCCGGCCGCCCTGCGGATTTTTCTGACTCCGCTTGACGTGCTTGTAAACCTTGTTGACGCCCTCGACGAGCGCTTTGCCCGCGGCGCGGTCGATCTGAACCACCGGAGCCCGGACGCCCTTGTCGGCGCCGGCGATGACTTGGACGGTGTCGCCTGTTTTGATCAGCATGGCTCGGGTCTCAAACGACTTCGTTCGCGAGGCTGACGATCTTCATGAACCGACGGTCCCGCAGCTCGCGGGCCACGGCACCGAAGATCCGCGTGCCACGCGGGTTGTTGTCTTTGTCGATGATCACGACGGCGTTGGAGTCGAAGCGGACGTAGCTGCCGTCAGGCCGACGCGTGGGGGCCTTGGCCCGCACGATCACCCCGCGAACGACCGACTTCTTCTTCACCTCGCTGCCGGGGATCACGCTCTTCACGCTGCAGATGATCACGTCGCCCAGGCCCGCAAAACGGCGTCGGCTTCCGCCGAGCACCTTAATGCACATGACCTCTTTGGCGCCGGTGTTGTCCGCGACGTTCAGCCGCGATTGCATCTGGATCATCTTGCTTCTTCCGTAAGAGCCGTCGCCCTCCTGGCCACGGCACGCTTGTTTTTTGCTTCGCTTCGATCGCCGAGCCCGTCGGGGCTCAGCCTTCGCCGCCCGCCGGCGCCTCGGTGGTTTCTCCCGCGGCCGCCGCGGCGGCCTCCGACTCTAGCTGTGCTTTCTGCGCCGCACGCAGTGCGACGAGGTCCACGGCCTGGCTCTTCGCCACCACCCGCACCAGCTCCCAACGCTTCATCTTCGAACGCGGCGGGCACTCGACGATCTCGACCGTGTCGCCCTCGTGCGACTCGTTCGACTCGTCGTGCACGTGGCACACGGTGCGACGCTTCACGATCTTGCCGTACTTGGGGTGCGGCACGCGACGGTCGATCTCCACCCGACGGGTCTTGCTCGCCTTGTCGCTCGTGACGACGCCGATGACTTGCTTCTTGGGCATTGGGAAAGCTGTTGGCTGTGGGGCGCGGCTTGTGGGTGTCTAGCGCCCGGAGCTGCTCGTAGGTTCGATTCGTCAGGCCGTGGCCGTTTCGGTCTTCTTCGCTGCGATCTCGCGTTCGGTCTGGAGAGTCTTGATCCGGGCGATCAGGCGACGGTTGCGCCGCAGCTCGCTCGGGCTGTCAAGCTTCTCCGTCTGCGCCTGAACGCGGAGCCGAAACAGGTTCTCCGCGGCTTCTTTCGCCGTGAGCTCCAGCTGCTCGTCGCTCATCTCGCGGAGTTCGATCAGGTTGGCCATGACGCGTTGTTCGGCTGCGGTCGGGTAGGGTCGTCGGGTCGCTTGTTCAGAAGTTCTCGCGCTTCACGAGCTTCACACGGATCGGCATCTTGTGGGCCAGTCGTGCGAAGCAAACTTTGGCCGCCGCCTCGTCGATGCCCGTCACCTCGTAAAGGATCGTGCCGGGCTTCACCACCGCCGCCCAGTAGTCGGGCTCGCCCTTGCCCTTACCCATGCGGGTTTCAAGCGGGATCGAAGTGACCGACTTGTCCGGGAAGATGCGGATGTAAAGCCGGCCCTCACCACGCACGTATTGCTGCGCCGCGATACGGCCCGCCTCGATCGTCTGGGAGCTGATCCAGCCGCCCTCGAGCGCCTGCAGACCGAACTCGCCGAAGATCACGCGGTTACCGCGCGTGGCGTTACCTTTTATACGCCCTCTTTGGCTTTTTCGGTGCTTGACTCTCTTGGGCATCAACGCCATCGGTCTGCTCCTCGAACTCGCCTTGGTTGATCCACACCTGGATACCGATGTGGCCCTGGGGTGTCTTGGCTTCTACGAACCCGTAATCGATCTTCGCCCGCAGGGTGCTCAGCGGGATCGATCCGGCGATCTGCTTCTCGCGGCGGGCCATCTCGGCGCCGCCCAGACGGCCGGCCATCTGGATCTTGATCCCCTTGGCCCCCGCCTCCATCGTCTGCTCGAGCGCCCGCTTGATCGTGCGGCGGAACGCCGCCCGCTTCGCGAGCTGCTCCGCGATGTCCTCGGCCACCAAGTGAGCTTGCAGCTCGGGGCGACCGATCTCCTCAATCTTGATATTGATCCGCCGGCCCACGAGCGCCTGCAGCTCGTCCTGCAGCTGCTCGACCTGCGTGCCCTTGCGGCCGATGATCACACCCGGACGGGCGGCGTGCAGCACGACCTTCACCTCGTCACGCGTGCGCTCGATCTCGACGTTGGGGATGCCTGCCGACTTGTACTTCTTCGTGACATAGTCACGGATCTTCTTATCCTCCACGAGCAGCTCGGCGAACTCTCGCTTCGGCGCGTACCAACGGCTCTTCCAGTCGAGCATGACGCCCGTGCGGAAGCCGATGGGATTGACCTTCTGACCCATGTGGGGAGCTTGAGGGGTGAGGCTTGAAAGGGTGAGGCAGCGAGCTGTGATCCCGCGACCGGTGTTGTGCTGATAAACGACGGAACTGAACTACCCGCCGACTGACTACTCGACGGCCACGCTGATATGAGCGAACCGCTTCTTGATGACGTGGGCCATGCCGCGCGAGCGAGGACGGACCCGCTTGAACATCGGGCCGCCGTCGATCTTCACCTCGGTGACCTTCAGGCCCGCGCGGTTGGGGGCGCCACGGTCCTCGGCGTTCGCGAACGCGCTCTTAATGACCTTCTCCAGCATCCGGGCGCCACGGTGCGGCTGGAAGCGGAGGATCGCCAGGGCGTCGTCCACACGCTTGCCACGGACAAGGTTCGCCAGGGGGCGGACCTTTGTCGCGCTGATGCGTGCGTGCTTGTGGGTTGCTCGGTAGGCCATGGCTCTGGCTGTACGCTTACTGACTCGTGTTTACTTCAATGGGCTCGTCTTACTTCTTGCCCTTGCCGCCGTGGCCGCGGAAGCTCCGCGTCGGCGAAAACTCACCCAGCTTGTGTCCGACCATGTCCTCGGTCACGAACACCTTCAGATGCTGCTTTCCGTTGTGCACCATGAACGTGTGTCCGACGAACTCTGGAACGATCGTGCAAGCTCGCGCCCACGTGGTGATCGGTTCCTTCAAGCCGGCGTCGTTCTGCTTCTCCACCTTCACGTAGAGCTTCGGATCGACGTACGGGCCTTTTTTGAGGGATCGGCTCATCGGCTTTGGACGTAAGGTCGCTCGGTCGTGGCCCCGGCTTCATCACCCCGGGCTAATCGTGGAACTCTGACTACTTCTTCACCAGCTTCTGCACGCCGTAACGCTTGCTCTTACGGCGGCGGACGATCGCGGCGTTCGACGGCTTCCGACGCTGGCGCGTCATGCCGCCCTTGGCGCTCTTGCCCTCGGGGCTGACCGGGTGCCGGCCGCCCTTCGTGCGACCCTCGCCACCACCGTGCGGGTGGTCGATCGGGTTCATCGCGGTGCCGCGAACGTGAGGACGGCGGCCCAGCCAACGCTTGCGGCCAGCCTTGCCCAGGCGAACCGCACTGTGGTCGGGGTTGCTAGTCGAGCCGATGACCGCACGGCAAGCCGCGGGGATACGACGGATCTCACCGCTCGGCAGCGAGATCTGCGCCCACCCGGCCTCGCGGGCCATGAGCGTCGCGCTGGTGCCGGCGCTGCGGCAGAGCACGGCGCCGCGTCCCTCGCGGAGCTCGATGTTGTGAATCTCGGTCGCGAGCGGGATCTTCGACAGCGGCAGGCAGTTGCCAACCTTCGGTTCCGCGCTCTCGCCGCTCATCACCGTGGCGCCAGCCTCGAGGCCGTGCGGGGCAATGATGTAACGCTTCTCGCCGTCCTCGTACTTTACGAGGGCGATGCGGGCTGAGCGGTTGGGGTCGTACTGAATCGATTCAACAACGGCCGCGACGCCGTCCTTGTTGCGACGCCAGTCGATCAGCCGGTAACGACGCTTGTGGCCACCGCCGCGGTGCCGCGCGGTGATCTTGCCCTGGTTGTTGCGTCCGCCGGTCTTCTTGATCGGGCGCAGCAGGCTTTTCTCCGGCTTCGCCCCCTTGGTGAGCTCCTTGAAGTCGCTCACCGAGGCGTTGCGGCGCCCGGCGCTGGTCGGCTTGTACTTGCGAATGCCCATGGCGTGGTCTCTGTCGACAGCGGTTGGTAGTAGCTTCCAGGCCTGCCGGCCCGCGGCTCTTTCGAGCGGGGCCGAGCGACCAACAACTGGCGGCTTAGAAGAAGTCGATCCGCGAATCTTCGTGCAGCGTCACGATCGCCTTCTTCCAGTCGGCGGTGTGGCTGTAGCCAAACTTCGTCCGCCGCGGCTTCCCCTTGCGGTTCTGCGTAGCGACCTTCTCAACCTTCACATCGAACAACGTCTCGACCGCATTGCGGACGTCCGCCTTGGTCGCGAGCCGGTTGATCTGGAACGTGTAAGCGTTCGATCGGGTCGAACGGTGCACGCCCTTTTCGGTGACAAGCGGCTTCAGGATGACCTGATGCGGCTCGAGCGTGAGCGATGTCTTCTGAGGGATATGACGCGGCATGGTGGCTCTCAGCCCTCCTCGTCGGTGGCCGACTTGCTGGCAGTGGCGACACTCGACTTGAGTGCCTCCAAAGCCGACTTGGTGACCAGCAGCCGTCGGGCGCTCAGCAGGCTCAACGCGTTTAGGTCCGAGGCCGGCGAGACATCCACCTTCTGGATGTTGCGAGCCGACTTGTAAACGTTCACGTTCAGGCCGTCGGTCGCCACGAGCAGCGACGCGTCATCGCAACCCAGAGCGCGAATGATGGCGACCATGTCGCGGGTCTTAGGGGCCTCGAAGCCGAGATCGTCGATGATCACCAGCTCGTCGTCCTGAATTTTCGACGCCAACGCCATGCGCGTCGCAAGCTTCAAGGCCTTCTTCGGCAGGCGGTACGAGTAGTCACGCGGCCTGATCGCGTGAATATGACCACCACCCCGGCGGATACCGCTCCGCTTGCTGCCGGCCCGGGCGTTGCCCGTGCCCTTCTGGCGGTACATTTTCTTTCCCGAACCCGCCACTTCGGCGCGGGTCTTGGTCTTGTGCGAGCCCTGCCGCTGGTTGGCCTGATACATGACCACCGCGTCGTGCAGCAGCTGCTTGTTGATCGACGAAGCGAAGTCGGTCGGCTCGACATCAAACGTGCCGACCTTCGCGCCTTTTCGATCGTGGACAGTGAGCTTGGGCATTTTTGCTATCAGCTATCGATAAACGACGGATCCTGCTCGAACCCCGTCGAGACCTAACGCAGCTTGTTCGTGGTGCGAACCACCACCAGACCGTTCTTCGGGCCGGGCACCGCACCGCGGAGCACCAGCAGATTGTTCTCAGCATCGACGCTTACGAGCTTCTGGTTGCGGACGGTAGTCTTCGCGTTGCCGTACTGACCCGGCATCCGCACGCCCTTAAACAGGCGGCTGGGGTAAGCGCTGCAGCCGGTGCCACCCAGGTGGCGGTGACACTTCTTCACGCCGTGCGTCGCTCGCTGGCCGGAGAAGTTATGCCGCTTCATGGCGCCGGCGAAGCCACGCCCCTTACTGGTCGCGGTCACGTCGACCCGCTCAATCTCGGCGAACGAATCAACCTTCACCTCGCCGCCAACCTCAACGCCGCCGCTAAACTCGCCGGCAGCCACGGGAAACTCGCGGACAAACCGCTTCGGCTCGCAATCGGCCTTCGCAGGGCCTTCGACGCCGGCGGTGGCGCGAGCCTTCGCTCGCTTACTCTTCAGCTTGGCGACGTGGCCCTGCTCGCTCCGCGACGCCTTGCGGCGGGGCTTGTCGAGGTAGCCGACCTGAACGGCTTCGTAGCCGTCGGTCTCAGCGGTCTTCACCTGCAGCACGCTGCAGGGACCCGCCTCGATCACCGTGACCGGAATCGCCTCTCCCGATTCGCCATAGACCTGGGTCATCCCCACCTTGCGGCCGAGGATCCCTGCGTAAGCGGCTTTTGTCGCTGCCATGGCTCTTGTCACCCGTCGCGTCACTGCGGCCCTGGCGGGCCCAGCACTGCGACTTCTCGTAACTTCGGTAGTGGTTGATTCGGTCTGCCCGTCGGGAGACACGCCTCGACGAGGCGGCTTACCCAGTCGTGCTTCCGGTCATGGTTTTTCGCGTGAACCCTGAGGCCTCTTCGCCCCAGAACTCGGAACTCAAATCTGTGGGCTATCAGCCTGTCGACGCCTTGATCTTGATATCGACGCCGGCAGGCAGGCTTAGCTTGTTGAGCGCCTCGATCGTCTTGGCCGTGGCCTCGACGATGTCGATCAGACGCTTGTGGGTGCGGATCTCAAACTGCTGACGGGCCTTCTTGTCAACGTGCGGACCACGCAGAACCGTGTACCGCTCGATCCGCGACGGCAGCGGGATCGGCCCGTGAACCACCGAGTTGGTCCGCTTGGCGGTATCGACGATCTCGGCGGCGCTCTGATCGAGCACCGAATGATCGTACGCTTCCATCCGGATGCGGATTACTTCGGACGCCACGGCTCGCCTCTTTACCCCGACTGGCGCCGACAGCGTCGGCAGCTTTCGTTTTCAACCCCAGCCGGGTCGGCCGCCGGAAGCGACTCACCCTGCTGTCCCCCTCGCGGTGAGTGGAGAACCGCACAAACTACGGATCGCCCCGGGAGGTGTCAACGGGCCCGGCGACAAATTGCCGGAAACACCATGGCCGCCGAGATAAGAAGTGCGGATACGGGCTCGGGGACCGACACCGACGTGCCGAAACCCCACACCTGAAGCAGGGCGTTTAGCTCGTCGTTGTCCACGAGCGGTCCGCTCGGGGCGACCCCGAGCCAGCCCTCCGGCCGTGGCGGGACGGCCTCTCCCCAGTGCACCAGCAGCAGGTTGAGGTCCGTGTTGTCGACCCGGCCGTCGCCGTTGAAATCGCCCGGCTGCTGCTCCAGGCCCGCGTCGAACAAGTAAACGGCGCCGGTCGGCGTGCCAAACAGGTCTTCGAGCCCACCCCGCAGGGCCCCGATCGCCGCCTGCCCCCCGTCAACCGCCACCGCGTAGCCAAACGTCTCGTCGAAACCCACTTCCGCCGGCTGCACACGAGCGATCCGCGTCCCGGTGAGCACGTCAAACAGGTACGCGAACCCGGCGCCGCCGCTCGGCGCGCCAACGACAGCCACTCCGTCGTCCAGATCGACACGCTGGCCGAAGCGACGTGTGACCGGTGAGGAAGGAAGCAGCTCTTCCAACTGGGCGCCGGTCGATAGGTCGAAGAGGTAGGCCGCCCCCTGCCCCATCATGCCACTCGCGGTGGTTCCGGCTCCCAAGGCGCCGACGAGCGCCACGCCGTCGTCGATCGCCACTGCGCCGCCGAATTCCGCCCCCAGCAGCTCGATGTTCGTCGTCAGCTTGAGGAGCTCGGAACCGCTCGCGACATCGAACACGTAGGCCGCCCCGGAGGCCTGAAGCTCCCGACGGTGGTTTCGAGCGCCGACAATCGCGACGCCGTTGTCCACGTCGATCGCTGACCCAAAGCGGTCGCCCGGGCCCGGATCGCTCGCGTAGAGCTTGTCGAGCTGAGCCCCCGTGTTGACGTCAAACACGTACACAGCCCCAGCGTCCTGGCCCGCGTCGTCATCGCGAGGCGCCCCCACCAGGGCCACCGATCCCTCGATCGCCACGCCGACACCGAAAAAGTCGTTGAACTCGCCGTCGTCCGACACGAGCAACCGGGTGCGTGCTCCGGTGCTCAGGTCGTACACCGCGGCGCCCCCCGAGTTGAACCCGTTGCCCCAGTCGCCCCCCAACCCGACGATCAACCGTCCGGCATCGATATCAACCTCAAGCCCGGTGAGAACCGCGTTGTCGATGCCGGGCAAGGCCGACTCGGTAAGCCGATAGAGCGGTTGCCGCGTGACGGGGTCGTAGACGTACACCGCCCCCCGCCCGCTCAGCTCGAGCGGCGCGGTCACCGCGAGGAAGCCGCCGTCCATCGCCACGTCGGTCCCGAAATTGCGGCCGTAGACGAGCGGTTCGGGCGTGAGGAATCCCAACTCGTCGCCGATCGCGGCCCCGACGCTTCCTGAGTGCAACGCGATCACGACGGCCAGCACCGTCGTCGTCAATCGATACAAAGCCCCACTCCCCACGTCTACCTAAGTTGATCCCATACCGTAGCGGGCACGATAGGCAGAGATGCAGACCGGGTCAAAAGCCTGTCCGCGACCTGCGGCGACAGGCGAACACACTCACGGCGATCAGCCACACGCCCGCCGGCTCTGGCACGGATACGGACGTGCCGACGCCCCAGTTGTTCAGGATTTTCCCTAGCTCATCGTTGTTTACACCGGGGTTGTCCGTGAAGAAGCCGACCCACTCGTCGGGCACGGTCGGCTCTCCCCAGTTGTCGAGCATCAGATTCAAGTCGGCGTTGTCGACCCGACCGTCATCATTGAAGTCACCCTCTACGGGCAAAACCGGCGCCGCCTGCCCCGCGCCCGAATCAATCAACTCGCCCAGGTCGTCGTACAGCTCGTACACGAACGTCTCGCCGAGGCCGTCGCTCGGGGGCGTGAAGCGGAAGAACGCGTGGGGGTCGGACGGCGACTCAACCGTGTAGTCGAGGCCAGTAAACGGGCCGAACCGACTGATCTCCGCGGTGGCTGAGCCCGTCGAGTCGTCGGCCTCCGTGAAGACGAAGCCGAGGAACGAGAATTCGAGCTCGAACTCCCCGGGCGTGAGAACGACATCCTCGGAGCCGCGCAGCGCGGAGTCGTAGGTCACCGAGCCCGGCAGCGTCATGCCGGTCAGCCCCCCCGACTCGATCTCCACCGAGAACCGAGCACGAAGCTCAAGCGCCGAGGCCGGAACGTGCGAAAGCGACGCCACGGCCAAAAGGGCCGCCGCGGCGGCCCTCAGGATTGAGAAGCGACTGCTCATCGAAAAAGCCCGTCGATTGAGGTGTGGCGGAGTGCTCCGAGCAACACCGGCTTCAGGCTACGCCCGCTCCGCCGTAGCGCCAAGCTTTTCTTGGCACGATCACGCGCGGCTGCCGACAGACCCGGTCGCCGACGCAAGGCGCCAGCACGCTTGACACGCCGCCGGTGTATTGCTGTATTGATACACATGAGTTCACGCGGCGCCCGCTTCGACATCCGCCCCAGCTCGGGCGTGCCGATCTATCAGCAGATCGTCGATCAGGCGTACGCGCTGGTGGCCGGCGGTCGGCTGGCGCCCGGCGACCTGCTGCCGAGCGTCCGCGAGGTCGCCCATCACGCCGACGTGAACCCCATGACCGTCAGCCGCGCGTACTCGCAGCTCGAGGCGGAGGGCCTCGTCGAGCGCGTCCGCGGACGCGGCATGCGGGTCCGCAGCGCCGGCGACGACGGCGCCTCGCTGGCCGATCGCAAACGGCAGCTCGCCGAGCAGCTCGAGCCGGTCCTCCACCGAGCCCAACAACTCGGCCTCACCCGGGCGCAGGTCCGGCAGGTGGTCGAACGCCTCCTGAAGGGACTTCCCCGATGAACGCCACCCTCGCAACACCCGATCACACCGCCGACACGCCGGCCGCGCCGCTGCTGCAGATCGACGAGCTTTCGATGTCGTTCGGCCAGAAGACCGTGCTCAACGGGGTGTCGCTCACGCTGCCGCCGGGCGAGGTGCTGGGCCTGCTCGGCAAGAACGGCGCCGGCAAGAGCACGCTCCTGAAGTGCGCGCTCGGCCTGCTGCGCCCCACCGGCGGCCGGGCGACCGTGCTGGGGGACGACGCTTGGAGCCTGTCGGCCGAAGCGAAGGGCCGCCTCGGCTACGTGCCGCAAGAGGTGGTCGCTTACCCGTGGATGCGGGTGCGGCAGGTCGTCGCCTACACGGCCGCGTTCTACCCGTCGTGGAACCCCGCGTTGGCCGCCGACCTCTGCGAGCGTTGGAGCCTGCCGATGAACGACCGCGCGGGCGTGCTGTCGGTCGGCCAGCTGCAGTCGCTCGGCCTGGTGCTGGCGTTAGGGCACGAGCCCGACCTGCTCGTGCTCGACGAGCCAGTGGCGAGCCTCGACCCGCTCGCGCGGCGGCAGTTCCTGCGGACGCTCATCGACATCGTCGACGAGTCGAATCAGGCGGGAGGGCGCCGCCGCTCGGTGCTGTTCAGCACGCACATCACCAGCGACCTGGAACGCATCGCCGACCGCATCGCCCTGGTGCAGCGCGGCAAGCTCACGCTCGAGGGGTCGCTCGGCGAGCTGAAGGACCGCGTGAAGCGCCTGCGGCTGACCAGCCGTGGCGCCGCGTTCGACGACCGCCTGGCGATCGCCGGCGCCGCGCGGCTGGTGATCGACGGGCACGTCGCCGAGGCGACGGTCACGGACTTTGCGGACGACACCGTCGACTACCTCTCGCAGCGGCACGACGCCGATGTCGAGGTGATCGACCTAAACCTCGAAGAGATGTTCGTCGACCTGCACGAAGGCTGAGCCCCGTTCCTCGTCACCGCAGAAGGCGTTCGATCATGAAGACTGGCATCGGGAACAGTGGCATCGGGAGCACGGCCATCAGGAACGGTGTCATCGGGAACACGTCCACCGGCTTTGCGAGGCGCCTGGGGGCTGCTTGCCTGACGTACCTCCGGCGGCCGATGCTGCTCTTCCTCTGGGCGATTATGCCGCTGATCACGCTGGGCGTCATTGAAGCCGTCAGCAACTCAGCGCGTCACAGCGGTGGCCTACCGGCGATCATCATGGTGATCGCCTTGCCGATCTGTGTCATCGCGTCGACCGTCGCCCTGCACGCGCAGTCGCTCTTCGCCGATCCGCGGGCGCGGGTCTTGCCGGGCTACGCGGGACCGCATGTTGTGGCGATCGGCCTCCCGCTGCTCGTCGCCGTGGTCGGCGTCACCGCCGCGCTCACGCGGCGGTTCGACGTCGCTCCGCTCGGCGTCGCCGCGTCGGCAACGCTGCTGATCGCGCTGCTCGTGTGGGCGGTTCACGCCAAGAGTTCGACCGCGGCGTGGGTGGCGATCGTGCTGATCTTCGCCGACCGCGCCGCGCCGGTCGCCTCGTACTGGTACGCCCCGGGCGGGGGCTCGGCCGTCGCGCACGCCGCCGTCCTCGCCGCGGGACTCGTTGGGGTCGGCGCGTGGCTGCGGAGCCTTTGCTCACTGAATGAGGCCAGCCCGCGGCACCACATCCCGCCGCTGGTCGCGGCGTTCAGCCGTGCCTCGCGCGGCGAACGGGCCGAGCAGCGTCGGCTGCAAGCCGCCCAGGCCGGCTCGACGCCCGTGCAGGCGTGGTTCATCGATCGGCAGCTGGATTCCGTGCTGCGGCAGAAGCCGAACGCACCGCGGCTGCTGCGGCTCGGCTTCGCGTCTTACCCGGCCGAGGTCCGCGCCTTGTGGCTGACGTTGCTGGTCGCGGGGCTCGCGGTCGCGTTCGTCTACGGCATCCCGTTTCTCACCGGCGCGGCAACCACCGGCGCCGCGCGATTGGGCGCGCTGGCGCAACCGCTGTTGTTCGCTTGCTTCATGCCCGGGGCGATGCTCATCTCACTGCTCGCCGCGCGACGCTCGTTGATGGAAATGGAGGTGCTGCGGCCGCTCACCCGGGAGGCGTACTTCCGGGCGATGATTGGCGCCGCGTTGTACGACGTTCTGTACCTGGCCGCCGCGACGACGCTGGTCACCACCGTGCTGGCGGCGTGGCTCGCTCCGGAAGAGATCACCCTTACGAACTTCTTGACGTTCGCTTGCCTGGCGGCCGCGAGCAATCTGTTCGTCGGGGCCGTCGCAATCTGGATCGCGCGGCTGCGGCTGGGCATCCTCATGACGATGGTCCCCATCCTGCCCGCGCTGCCGGTGGTGGCGCTGATCGGGGTTTGGGCCCGCTACAAGTTCGCCTACACGAACGCCCCGTTCCTTGCGGCGGCGGGCGTGGTCGCCGCCCTCGGCTGGCTGATCGTGCGCGACGCCCATCGCCGCTGGATGCAGACGGAGCTTGCTTAAGGCCCGCCAGCCGCTCGGCCCGCCACGGCTGCCCGGAACACGCCTATAGCGCATTCGCACGCGCTCTCCTACAGATTAATAGAGGTCACCAATACTGGTGCAACCCACCGACAATGATTCCATCCGTTTTCGTGTGCAACAACCGCGCGCAACGCGTTAACCTGTCGCACAGGCGTCAGCCTTCGGAACGACGGCGCCACAACTTTTCACGGGCAGTTGGGGGTTAGTGCGATGCGGTACTCGACTGGAACGCTGGTGGTTGTTTGCTTACTGGCCGCGGAAGTGGCATTTGCCGGCGTCACGCAGCTCACCACGCGGGCGGTAGCCCGCAACCCGCCGGACGACCCGCAGCTGGACCTCACCGACACTTACACGATCGACTTCTTCGTCGACTTCGAAGGCTCGCTCGGCGGGCAGCAACTGCTCATCACGCTCGATCAAGGGTCGGTCATCAACCACCCCGTGGGGAGCGACACGCCTCCCTCCAGCGAGTTGTTCGAGGCGTTCCCCGCGCTGGAGTACGACTCATTCGTAGCGCTGGGCGGCTTCACGGCAGAGACCTCGGGCGACTTCATTCTGGTCGGCGGCGCCGTCAACCTGGGCGGCTCCGCGCTCGGCGAGCTGGGGCCCGACCTTGTCAACGTCGCCTGGGGACCCAGCGTCGGCGTCGTGTTCAGCGATCAGACTGATTACCCGTTAGCGCGTATGACCTTCTCAAGCGACGCGCGAGGCTTTGTCCAGTACTTAGGGGTTACAACTGACGGCCAGTCAATTCTGCTCAGCGGCACCCTCAACGGCACACTGATCCCCGATGGCGACTTCAAAGCCGACGGGCGCGTGGACAACGCCGACCTCAACCTGATGCTCACCGGATGGGGAGCGTCCACGGCGCCAGTCGGCTGGGTGCACAACTTCGGCGGATCGGTCGATAATGAGGAACTGAATTGGCTGCTCAATTCTTGGGGTGAAGAGCATTTGTCGGGCGTGTTCCAACTAACGGCGCCCGAGCCCTCGATGCTGATCGGAAGCGTGCTGCTGCTGACACTGCAGGCTGTCGCGCGACGCCGCGGCTGAGGCACGCGGCGCCTCTAGCGGTCCCCCGAAGTGCCCTTATTGCAGCGCCCTCCCCTGCGACGGTCCCCCGCAGCGACAGGATGTCGCACCTATCTGGGGGGTACGTGTGATGCCGGTCATGGGGCCGCTTTTGCTACGATACGCGGCAGCGTGTCGGTCGGTCCGCTCAGGGGCGCTCTATCGACGCCCCCACCATGTGCACGCATCGTTGGTTTCACAGAAGAGGTCGGTTTATGGTGAACGCAGCACGAGTAGTGGCTTTTGCATGGGTCGCGGCAGCCGCTTGGTGCGCCCACGCCAACGTTCTCGATCTCGACCTTCGGCTCACCACGCGGTCCGTTCCTGACGACCCCGCGATCGATCGCCCCAACACGTTTACCTACGACCTGTTCATCGACTTCACCGGCCCGCTCGGCGGTCAGCAGCTGCTCATGGAGCTCGACACCGGCGCCGTCGTGAACCATCCGCTCGGCTCCGATACGCCGCCGATTGAGGCGCTCTTTGAGGGCGCGCCGGGGCTGCCACTGGACTCGTTCGTCGCGCTCGGCGGAGAGACAGCGAGCACCTCCGAATCCATCCTGCTCGTCGGCGGCGCCACTGTCATTGGCGGCGGTCCCACCGCGCAGCTAGGTCCTGACGTGATCGACATCGCGTGGGCGCCCAGTGTCGGCATCGCGGTGGTGGATCAGACAGACTACTTCGTCGGACGCCTGACGTTCACCAACGACGCGAGCGGCAGGCTCACCTACTACGGCTCCACGACCGACGGCGGCGACGTGCTGATCCGCAGCGCGATCCTCAACGGCGACCCCCGCGCCGACGGCGACTTCAACGCGGACGGGCGCGTGGACAACACCGACCTGGGCCTGCTGCTGAACGGTTGGGGCTCGTCGAGCGTGCCGGCCGAGTGGGTCAACACCTTTACCGACCCGGTGAACAACGACGAGCTGAACGCGTTGATCAACGACTGGGGGAGCGGCTTCTTCACCGTGCCTGAACCTTCAGCGATTACCCTGGTGGTCTGCTTTGCCCTGCACGCCGCACCACGAAGGACGACCTTGTGATCCGCCCACACCACGACCTCGCCGCCGTCTTGATCGCGCTCGCCGTTTGCTCTGTGGCGACCGCGGAGATCGAGACCGTCCGCTTCACCGAGGTCGATAACGGCGGCGTCAGCGACGAGTTTCTCGACCTCGCGGGCACGCGAACCACCGACCTCTTCATCGACTTCTCTGGCGACCTCGGCGGACAGCAGTTACTCGTGGAGCTCGAAGCGGGCCGGATGATCAACCATCCGCTCGGCGACCCGCAGGGCGACGCGCCGAGTGAAGCGCTGAAGCTCGTCTCGCCGACGGCCGCGTTCGATACGTCGCTGTCTGCCACGGGGCCCGGGGAATCGACCCAAGACGGGTGGCTCGTCTTCGGCGGCGCCGCAAGCCTCCAGGGCGGCGTCGGCGCCGTGGAGTTCAGCGAAACGCGTTTGAGCGTGGCGTTCGCGCCGCCGATCGGCCAGACCATCGCGGGGCAGGCCGATTTCCCCGTGCTGCGACTGACGCTCTCCGACGACGCGGAAGGAACCTTCACCTACCTGGGCGACACCTCGGCCCCGGCGCCGCCGCAGGTTTTCGCGTTCCCGATCGTCGCGGGTGAGGTGCGGCAGCCGATCGACGAGCCGGAGAGCGGCGACTTCAACGGAGACGGCCGCGTCGACAACAACGACCTCAACCTGCTGCTCAACAACTGGGGTCGTGTGACCCTCAATGCGGCGTGGACGCGGCCCGTCACCGTTCCCGTGGACAACGACGAACTCAACGCGTTGCTCAACGACTGGGGCGCCGGCCTGACCCCCGTGCCGGAGCCGTCCGCGACGCTGGCGGCCCTCACTCTGCTCGCCATCAATCACCTCCGCCCACTCCACCGACGATGACCCGCTCTACACCGCTCGCCGTTACGCTCGTTCTTTGGGCGGCGTCGTCTCCGGCGCAGATCACGGCGGTGGAGCTCTTCGTGGTGGACCCGGGGATCGACGGCTTCGCCACGACCGACCTGGCGGTTTCGTTCGAGGGCCAACTCGGCGAGCAGCAGCTCACGCTCGACCTGCTCGACGGCGAGATCTTCAACGCGGCGCCCTCAGAGGGCGGGGGCGACCTGCCCCCGTCCGAGACGCTGCTCGCGGCGTTCCCGCTCACGGCGTACGACACGTTCGTCACCGCGGGCGGCCTCACGCGGCAGACGGCCGACGACCCGGTCATCATCGGCGGGGCCGTTGACCTGGGCGGCGGCGCCGACGCAGCGCTCGAATCGGCCGACCGGCTCAGCGCACGTTGGGCGCCGAGCCCCGCCGTCGCGGTGCAAGACCGTGCGGCCTACCCGATCTCCCGCCTCACCGTCTCCGACGACGCGCGGGGCGTGCTCAGCTACCTCGGCAAGACGGCCGACGACGGCGTCTTCCAGACGCGGTGGCTGTTCGCTTCGGGCACGCTCGCGCCCGTCGAGCCGCTCGCAGGCGATTTCAACTTTGACCTGTCGGTCAACAACACGGACCTGAACCTGCTGCTCAACAACTGGGGCGAGCCACGGGTCGCGGCCGAGTGGGTCCACGGCTTCTTGCGGCCGGAGGTAGACAACGGCGAGCTCAACGCGCTGCTGATCAGCTGGGGACAGTCGGGCGTGAGCCCGTTCGCCGTGCCCGAGCCGTCGGCCGCCCCTCTCCTC
The DNA here is from genome assembly GCA_039820945.1 of Planctomycetota bacterium. Taxonomy (GTDB): domain Bacteria; phylum Planctomycetota; class Planctomycetia; order Pirellulales; family Lacipirellulaceae; genus Botrimarina. Next base: position 86,372 of record JBCBPC010000008.1, on the reverse strand, counting down.
CTGCTGCTCGCGGCCGCGCCGCCGCGCACGAGCTCCTCACGAACTAGAAAGGAACAAGCACGATGACACGCTACACGCTCACGCTGCTCCTGCTCATCGCCACGCCGCTCGCCCACGCGGGCGTTGAGGCGCTCCGCGTCACTCAAGTTGATAACGGCGGGGTCGTCACCGAGTTTGGCGGCATGGTTGTGTCGCTTGAGAACACCGTCACGAACGACCTAGCGATCGACTTCAGCGGTGCTCTCGGCGCCATCGAGATCCTGGTCGAGCTAGACGCCGGCGCCGTGTTCAACACGCCGGTGGGCATCGGCGGCAGCGACACGGCGCCGTTTGGTGTTCTCGCGGACGCCTTCCCGGCAACGGGCTTCGATACGTTCGTCGGCCTCGGCGCAACTAGATCCAACGCAGACGGCTACGTGCCAACGTCGATCTATGGCGGGCCGGTCACGGTGGGCGCCGCACCGCCGCCCAACGCGACACCGCAAGGCGGCGTGGACAAGGACTTCAACGGCGACGGGCGAGTCGATGCTTACGACACCAACATCATGAACACGTACTGGGGCCAGGATCTCCCGCCCGGATTTTTTGGCGGCATCACGAACCCCGTCAATTCCGACGATATGGTGTTTCGTAACTGGGGGGCCGGATCCTCGGGCCCGGGATCGGCATCGCCAAGTTTCGACGACGAACAACTCGGGGCGTCTTACGCAGCGGCGGTAGGGGAGTCGGACATACTCGACCGATCAGACTTCCCGGTCGCTCGGATCACGCTTTCGGACGACGCGTGGGGAACCCTCCGTTTCTTCGCCACAGCGATCGACGATTTCGGCCCCCTCTTCGGCGGCGGCGAGCCGCTTGAGGTCACGCTGCCGATCTCCGCCGGAGTTATCGGCCTCAACGCCCCCGTTCCCGGCGACTTCGACTCTGACTTCCGCGTCGATAACAGCGACCTGAGCTTCCTGCTCAACAACTGGGGCTCGTCAAGCGTGCCGGCCCTTTGGACCAACGGCTTCACCGCTCCCGCGGTTAACAACGATGAGCTCAACGCCCTGCTCGACTGGTGGGGATACGGCACGGGGGTTTCCGCCGCCGTGCCGGAGCCGTCAACCGTCGCGTTGCTACTCCTAGTCGCGCCTTTCGCGCCACGCCGCTCTTCTCACTAATCAAAAAGAAACCAGCACGATGACACGCTACACGCTCACGCTGGTGCTGCTGATCGCCACGCCGCTCGCCCACGCGGGCGTTGAGGCGCTCCACGTCTCTCAAGTTGATAACGGCGGGGTCGTCACCGAGTTTCGCGGCATGGTTGTGTCGCTTGAGAACACGGTCACGAACGACCTGGCGATCGACTTCACCGGCACGCTCGGCGGGTTGGAGTTGCTCATCGAGCTGGACAACGGCGCCGTGTTCAACGCGCCGCCGACCATCGGCGGCGGCGATACGGCGCCGCTTGGTGTTCTCACCAATGTCTTTCCGGTGACTCGGTTCGACACCTTCGTCGGACTCGGCGCCACCACGTCTGACGCCCCGGACTACGTCCCGACCTCGATCTGGGGAGGCGCCATCGACCTTGGCGGCGACGCTTCGGCAGCGTTTGATTCGGACCTACTGGACGTTGTGTTTGCCTCGGCCGTCGGTGAGTCCGTCGCCGACCAGAGCGATTACCCGATCGGCCGTGTCACGCTGAGCGACGACGCGTCGGGACAGCTGAAGTTCTTCGGCAGCACGCTGAACGACGGGATCGTCTTCGAGGCCGCGGCCCCGATCGCCGCCGGCGTCATCGGGCCGCCCCGACTCTCCGACGAAGGTGACTTCGACAACAGCGGGGCGATCGACAACGACGACCTCAATCTGCTGCTGAACCACTGGGGCGATTCCTCCGTCCCCGCGGAGTGGGTCGGGTACTTCACGCCCGACGTCAACAACGACGAGCTCGCCCTAATCCTTAGCGGATGGGGCGCCTCACTCACCCGCGACACGGGGATCGTCGCCACCGACAACAGCGGCGACTTTGATGGGGATGGTTTCGTCAACCTGGACTACAAAATGATCCTGAGTGCGTGGGGGGGGATCCCGTTTCCCGGCAGATGGGTCAACTGGGTCGACGACGGACTCGTCAACTACAACGAGCTGAACTACCTGCTGGCCGACTGGGGCAACGGCACTTTCGCCGTGCCTGAGCCCACCGCGGCCGTGCTGGTGCTGGTGGCCGCCGCGGCGTTCGCGCGGCGTCGCTAACGGGTCAGAGCCGTGCCGTCATCGCCCGCAGCTCGCGGCGAAACGGGTCGAACACCAGGGCGCGTTCCTCGAGCGTCACCACGCCCAGCAGCGGCATGTCGTCGCCCGGCTCGCCGAGCACCACCGGTGTGTGCCCGCCCTCCCCGGCGACGCTGAGCCGACACTCGGAGATGCCGCGTGACACGACCGAGCCGTCCGCCAGGACGAACTCCATCGATCGCATCGGCGCAAGGCCGAGCCGCTTCCACGTCTTCTCGGGCAGCAGCGTGTACACCGCGCCGCTATCAACAAGGAAACGAAGCGTCTCGCTCTCATTGTTCGCGCCCGTCGCGACGCCTTCCACATAAATGATTCCAATTGGCTGACTGTAACGCACGACGGGGCAGACGCGCGGGCACGAAGGGGGGCGCGATCCCCCTCCGCCGGCTTGCGCCGCCGGCTCGCTGGTCGATCGCGTGTTGCAGCGAGCCGTCGGGGCAAGCTGGCGGGGTCCACACGACCGACGCACGACCGACAAGTCACCCCATCGGGAGGGTGAGGCTCCCGCCGGGCCGGAGCCGTTGGCCGCTTCCTGGCTCCGCGGGAGCGTCGCCCTCCCGCAGTGACCCAACAGTGTGGGGCCACACAGCGAGCGCGCCGCCGACTACCGCGTCACTCGCCCAGGAACGTCTTTAGCACGTCGTCCGGCGCCGCGGCGTAGTCGCTCGGCGTCATGCTGCAGCCGGCGCGGCCCTGCGAAAGGCTCCGCATCGCCGAGCTGTAGCCGAACAGGTTAGCCAGCGGCGCCTCGGCGAACAGCACCGTGTCGGCGCCCCGCTGCTCCGTGCGCTCGATGATCGCCCGGCGTTGCTGAAGGTCGCCCACGAGGTCGCCCATGTGCTCCTCGGGCGTGGAGAGCTCCAGCCGCATGATCGGCTCCAGCAGCACGACGCCGGACTCGCGGAGCCCCTTGTCGAACGCCAGATTCGCCGCGGTGCGGAAGGCGATCTCCGTCGAGTCGGTCTCGTGCACCTCGCCGCCGACGACGGTCACCTTCATCCGCATCAGGGGGAAGCCGAGCGTGCCGCCGCCGCCAGCGGCCGTCTCCAGCTCCTCGACGACCACGTTCAGGTGCTCGTCCGGCAGGCCGTGGTTGGGGTCGATCGACACCAACACCGGCGGCGCCACGGCGGCCAACGGGCCGGTCGCCACGAACGGCTCGACGCGCAGCTTGACGGCGCCCACGTGCTGCACGCCGTTGATGTTGCGGTTGCACTCGCCCAGGACCTCGGCCGCCTGGGCGACCGTCTCCCGGTAGCTCACCCGCGGCTTGTGCACCTTCACGTTCAGGCCGAAGTCTCGCTCCAGCCGGTGCTGGATCACCTCCAGGTGCAGCTCGCCCATGCCGGAGATGAGCGTCTGGCCGGTCTCCTCGCTCTCGTTGGCGGCGAAGGTGGGGTCCTGCTTGCGGAGCATGTCGAGCGCGGCGGACAGCTTCTTCTTCTCGGTGGAGTTCTCCGCCTCGATGGCCATCGAGATGACCGTCTCCGGGAACTCGATCGACTCCAGCAGCACCGGCTCGCGTGTGTCGCACAGCGTGTCGCCCGTGACGCTCTCGCGCAGCCCCAGCAGCGCGACGATGTCGCCGGCCTCGGCCTGGTCGAGCTGCTCGTCCTTCTTCGTGGCGTGGATCCGCCAGATCTGCGCGACGTTCTCCTTCGTCCCCTTGCCGGCGTTGAGCACCCGGCTGTTGGGCTTCAGCTCGCCCGAGTACACGCGGACCCAGTAGAGGTCGCCCGTCTTGAACGGCAGGATCTTGAACACCAGCCCGCAGAACGGCTCCTTGCGGTCCGGCTTGCGGGCGACCTTGGGCCCGCCGGCGCCGGGCGCCTCGCCGTCGACCGCGGCGTGCTTCTTCGACTTGCCCCTGCCGGCGGCGCCGCGGCCCGCCTTGCCGGTCGGGTCGACGCCCTCCACGGGCGGCATCTCCAGCGGGTGCGGCAGGTACGCCGCCACGGCGTCCAGCAGCGGCTGCACGCCCACGCCGTGCAACGCGGAGCCGCACAGCACGGGCTGGATCTGCTGCTGGACCGTCGCGTCGCGGAGCACCTTGCGGACCAGCTCGTCGGGCGTGTGCTCGCCGGAGAGGGCCAGCTCCATCAGCTCGTCCGAGTAGTCGTACAGCTGCTCGAGCATCCGCTCGCGGTACAGCTGCGCCTCGTCGGCCAGGTCGTCGGGGAGCGGCTCCTCGATGATCTCGCGTCCCTCCTTGCCGCCGGGGAACGTGAGCAGCTTCATGGTGATCAGGTCGATCACGCCGCGGAACGGGTTGGGCGCGTGCGGCGGCCCCTGCCCGGCCGGCATCTGGATCGCCACCGGGTTGGCGCCGAGGCGGTTCTTGATCTCCTCGACGACGGCCTCCCAGTCGGCCCCCTCGCGGTCCATCTTGTTGACCATCGCGATCCGCGGCACGTGGTACCGGTTCGCCTGCCGCCAGACGGTCTCGCTCTGCGCCTCGACGCCCTCGCGCGCCGAGAACACCACCACGGCGCCGTCCAGCACACGCAGACTACGCTCGACCTCGGCCGTGAAGTCGACGTGCCCCGGCGTGTCGATCAGGTTGATCTCCACATCCTTCCACGGGAACCGCACGCACGCGGAGTAGATGGTGATGCCGCGCTCGGCCTCCTCCGCGTCGTCGTCCGTGGTGGTGGTGCCCTTGTCCACCTCGCCGGCGCGGTGCTTGTCTCCCGAGACGTACAGCATCCGCTCGGTGACGGTCGTCTTGCCCGCGTCGATGTGGGCGATGACGCCCAGGTTGCGGATCTTGGTGAGGTCGGCGGACACGGCTACGACGCGTGGGCTGCGGTCAACGATTCGCGTGAGCGATTGGCGAGCCGCCTAGCGTAAACCACCGCAACGGGCGCCGTAAGCATCACTCGGCGGGCGCCGACGCCAGCCCGCTGACCACCGGCAGGCCAGCGGCCGCGCGCTTCCGCGCGCCACGCACGAGCCGCGTCCACTCGACAAGCGACTCGCCGTAGTCCGCTTTGAGCCGCTCGTTGACGGCCCGCCGCATCTCCCGCGGGAACACTTCGGGCCCGTGCAGGGCGCCGAAGATCGCGCCCAGCAGCTGGGCGGCGGAGTCCGTGTCTTGGCCGAAGTCCAGAGCAAGGTGCATCGCGGCCAGGGGCTCGCCACCGGCGAACTCCCCGATCGCCACGCACTCCACAAGCAGGAAGCGGGCCTCCCAGGCGTGCTCGCGCGGGCACCGCTCGTGAATCAGCCGGTACAGCTCCGCCGGCGAACCAGCCGCCTCGTCCGCCAGGCCCCGCGCTACGCCGATGCACTTCGTGAGCGCCCGCTCCATGAACTCGACCGAGCCGTAGCGGAGCGGGTCGGTGGCGATCATCGCGTCGAGCGTGTCGTTCCAAGCCTGTCGTTGAGACGCGGGCGTGGCCGCGGGGCGCTCACGCGAGATCGCGTACGCCAGGCCGGCCACCAACGCCGCGTTGATGTCCTTCGCCTCGCCGTTGTCGAGGAAGCCCAGCTCGTAGGCGGCCAGGTACGCGGCCTCCGGATCGCCCGGGTAAACGCCGGCGAGCGGCGGCAGCATCATCTGCCCGCAGCAGGTGCCCAGCCCGCCCCACAGCCGCTCAGGCGGCAACGCCCGGTCTGGGTCGCGCTCGCCGCACACCCACCGGGCGCTCAGCAGGCACTCCCGATCCCACGCGGCGCACAGCGCTGGCCAGCCAGGTCGTTCGCGCACCTCCGGCCGCTCGGCGAACCGCTCGAACGCCTCGGCCACCGCCCGGCAATCGATCGGCCAGGCGTCGCGCTCTGTCGTGCTACTGTGCGTCGCCTGGCGCAGCGTGGCGTGGCGCACAGTCGCCTGGCGCAGCGCGTCCATCAGCACCATCTTGTGGCGGGTGTCGTCCGTCACCGTGCCCGGCGCCGCGTCCCGCGACCAATGGGCGTACGGCTCCGGCTCGGGGCGCCAGTCGGCGTAGCCCAGCAGCGGCAGATCGCGCGCGAGCCGAGTGAAGTCGTCCGCCTCGAGCCGCACCCCCGGCTTGGCCGCGTAACCCGGCAGGACGCCGCCCAGACGCTCGGCCGAAACGAACTCGACGGGGCCGCCGACGGCGTCGCCGACCACGGCTCCCATCAGCATGCCGTACACACGCCGGTCGGTCTCGGTTGCTGTCGCAACACTCGCCGCGGCAAGCAGCGAGACGAGCAACCGCGAATCGGCGCGAAGGTTCGCGAGTAGGCAGGACACTACGACGCATCCCCAAGAGTGAAGAGAAGAGCCGCAGGTTAGCGTAACCAGCGGACGCGGACATGGCCGAATCCCATCCGTGGAGACTCGCCCTTACTCGCGGCTCTCCCGGCGCCGCCACTCGTCGGTCAGCATGCCGGCGAAGCCCCAGTCCTCGTCGTCGATCGCGTCGATCACCACGTGCGTGTGCTCCGGCTTCTTCCCGAGCACCTCGACCAGCGCCGTCGTGATCCGTTCGACGATCTCCGCCTTCTTCGCGCGGGTGAGGCCGTCCTTGGTGACCTTTACGTTGACGTACGGCATGGGAACGAGCTCCTTTCAAGCGTGCTATCGAACGCCGAACAGCGCATAAGAAAGGCCGGGGCGAGGCCCGGCCTTGTGTAAATGCTGCGGCCGGCTCTTGCCGCCGCGACGCCGAGTCGTGTCACCAGGCGAAGTGAGCAAACGCCTTGTTGGCGTCGGCCATGCGGTGCACGTTCTCGCGGCGGCTCATGGCGACGCCCTCGCGGTTGTACGCGGCGACCAGCTCGTCGGCGAGCTTCAGGTGCGTCGGGCGGCCCTTCTTGTCGCGGATGGCGGTCAGCAACCAGCGGATCGCGAGCGACTGCTGCCGGGCGCGGTTCACCTGCATCGGCACCTGGTACGCGGCGCCGCCGACCCGCTTGCTGCGGACCTCGATGGCCGGCTTCACGTTCTCGACCGCCTGCGTGAAGACCTCGATCGGCTCCTCGTCCGGCATCCGCTCCTTGATCGTGTCCAACGCGTTGTAGAACACGGCCTGGGCGGTGCTCTTCTTGCCGCCCACCATCAGGCAGTTGATGAACTTGCTCGCGAGCAGCGACCCGTACTGCGGGTCCGGCTTGAGCGTCTTGCGGCTGGCGGTGATGCGGCCCATGGCGGGGGTCTGACGGCGGTCGGCCGTCAGCGATCAGCGGTGACTCGGTAGTGGGGGGCGCCGGCGGCCGCGTGGCCGCCGGGCGATTGGTTCGCTGCTCAGTCCCGCTTGGCGCCGTAGCGGCTGCGGGACTGCTTGCGGCCGTCGACGCCGAGGCTGTCGAGCGCTCCGCGGACAACCTGGTAACGCACGCCCGGCAGGTCGCGGACCCGGCCGCCACGCACGAGCACGATGCTGTGCTCCTGCAGCGTGTGGCCCTCGCCCGGGATGTACACGGTTACTTCCTTGCCGTTGGACAGCCGCACCCGGGTGATCTTCCGCAGCGCCGAGTTCGGCTTCTTCGGCGTCATCGTCCGCACCTGCAGGCAGACCCCCCGCTTGAACGGGCAACGCTCCAAGACGGGCGACTTGCTCAGCTTCCGCTTCTTCTTGCGGTTCTTGCGGACGAGCTGGTTGATCGTTGGCATGCGGTACAGCCAGTAACTGGTAGGAAGGCGCTGGGGCCTAATTGCGAGCCCCGCATCGTACGCGATGGGCCCGAAGTGTCAACGGGTGTGGTGCGGATCGGCCCGGCGGGAAGCCGGGTCGATCGCACAGTCCCTACGGTCGCTCTTCTCGACGGATCGGGCCTCGTTACGGATCGGACCCAGCCGGCGGGGATTCCAGCCACGCTCGGGCCCAGAGCTCTCGCCGAGGCTCACTCGGGGGCGGCGCCCTCGCCGCCCAGCAGGGCGTCGAGGCTAGAGGGGCCCGTCGGCTCCGCGGCGGGACGCGGGGCCTCGGCCTCGCCGTCTAGCAGCGGGAACGAGCGGTCGAGCACGCCCGCGGTCTCCACCGCCAGCGCCTCGAGCGCCTCCGGACGGATCCGGACCTCCGACTCGTTGATGCTCCGGAAGCCGGTGCCCGCCGGGATCAGGTGACCCAGGATGACATTCTCCTTGAGGCCCACCAGGTTGTCGGTCCGACCGGCCAGGGCCGCCTCGGTCAGCACCTTGGTCGTCTCCTGGAAGCTCGCCGCGGAGATGAAGCTGTTCGACTGCACCGCCGCCTTGGTGATGCCCAGCAGCTGCGTGGTGGCCGTGGCCTTCTTCGTCTTCGCGCCCTTGGCCAGCTCGCCGCCGAGGGCCTCGATCTGGGCGTTCGCCTGCTCGAGGGTCGGCTTGGGCACCACCGTGCCGCCGGCGAACTCGCTGTCGCCCTGCTCGCTGACACGCAGGCACTCGGCGACACCCTCGTTCGCCTTGCGGAAGTCGTACTTGTCCAGCACGGAGCCCGGCAGCAGGTCGGTGTCGCCCGGCGACTCGATCTTCACCTTACGCAGCATCTGCGAAACGATGATCTCGATGTGCTTGTCGTTGATCTCCACCCGCTGCGAGCGATAGACGTTTTGGATCTCTCGCGTCAGGTACTGCTGCACCGCCTCTTCGCCCGAGACGCGGAGGATGTCGTGCGGCACGAGCGGGCCGTCCACGAGCGAGTCGCCCGCCTTGACGATGTCGCCCGAGTGCACGCGGAGGTGCTTGTTGTGCGTGACGAGGTGCTCGTGCTCTACGCCCGCCTCGTTGCGGATGATGATAGAGCGCTTGCCACGCTTCTTCTCGGCCATGATCTCGACCTTGCCGTCGATCTCGGCGATCACGGCCGGGTCCTTCGGCTTGCGTGCCTCGAAGATCTCCGTCACGCGCGGCAGGCCGCCGGTGATGTCCTGCGTGCCGCCCGCCTCACGCGGCGTCTTGGCGATCATGGCGCCCGGCTTCACGACGTCGCCGTCCTTGACCTCTAGCCACGCCTTCTCGGGCATGTAGTAGAAGTCGAGGATCTTGCCGTCCTTCGGGTCCTCCACGACGACCTGCGGGTGCAGGTCGCCCTTGTGCTCCATGACGACGTAACGCATGACGCCCGAGGGGTCCTTCTCACCGCGGATAGTCTCGCCCTCGATCAGGTCCTCCAGGCGGATCTTGCCGCCCGTCTCCGCGAGGATCGGGATGGAGTGCGGGTCCCACTCGCAGAGCACGTCGCCCGCCTTCACCGCGTCGCCCTCGCTCAGGCGGATGACGGCGCCGGTGGGGATCTCGTACTTCTCAATCTCGCGGCCGCGGTCATCGACCAGCGCCATCTCGCCGTTGCGGCCGAGCACCACGAGGTTCTCTTCCTCGTTCTTCACCGCGTTGAGCTTGGCGAAGCGGACGGCGCCGCCCTTGGTCGCCTTGATGTCCGACTGCTCCACGTCTCGCTGGCCGACACCGCCGATGTGGAACGTCCGCATCGTCAGCTGCGTGCCCGGCTCGCCGATGCTCTGGGCGGCGATGATGCCCACGGCCATGCCCTCTTCCACGAGCGCGCCCGTGGACATGTCCATGCCGTAGCACTTGCGGCAGATGCCCAGCGCGGCGTCGCAGGTCATCGGGCTGCGGACCTGGATCTTCTCCAGGCCCATCTCCTCGATCTTGCGACCGACCTCGCTGGTGATGAGGCCGTTCTCCTCGACGATCACCTCGTCGGTGATCGGGTTCACGATATTCTGGCGGCTCACACGGCCGCGGATCGAGTCGGCCAGGCCGACCTCGACCTTCTCGCCCCGGTAGATGACGCCCTTGGTGATGCCGCGCGTGGTGCCGCAGTCGTTCATCGTGACGACCACGTTCTGCGCGACGTCGGCCAGCTTACGCGTCAGGTAACCGGAGTCGGCCGTCTTGAGCGCCGTGTCGGCCAGGCCCTTCCGGGCGCCGTGCGTCGAGCTGAAGTACTCGAGCACCGTGAGGCCCTCGCGGAAGTTCGCCTTGATCGGCGTCTCGATGATCTTGCCGGACGGCTTGGCCATCAGGCCACGCATGCCGCCGAGCTGCCGCATCTGCTCCACGCCACCACGGGCGCCGGAGTGCGCCATCAGGTAGATCGGGTTGACGTACTGCCCGCCGCGGAAGTCCTGCTTGAGGGCCTCCATCATCTCGGCGGTGATCTCCTCGCGGGCGTGCGTCCACGCGTCGAGCACGCCGTTGTAACGCTCGCCCTCGGTGATGATGCCGCGTTGGTACAGCTTGTTCCGCTTGATGACCTCCTTCTCGGCGGTGGCCAGGATCTTGCCCTTGGTGTCGGGCGTCACCAGGTCGTCCGTGCCGAACGACAGGCCGCTGAGGGTCGACATCTTGAAGCCGAGCCGGTTCATGTCGTCCAGCAGCTCGATCGTCTGCCGCCGGCCGAGGAACTCGTAGCAGTCGCTGATGACCTTCGACAGCTGCTTCGAAATCATCGCGAGGTTGTAGAACGGCATGCCCTTTGGGAGCATCTCGTTGAAGAACACGCGACCAACGGTCGTATCCACCACGCGGCCGGCCTTCGAGGCGTCTCCGTGCTCCTCGCGGAGGCACTGCCCCGGGGCGAGGCGGAACTTGATCTTCGCGTGCGTGTGCGCCTTGCCGGTCTGATGCGCCATCTCCACCTCCGAGGCGGTGGAGAACATCATGCCGTCGCCCGGCGCCTCGGGCGCGTCCATCGTGATGTAGTAGCTGCCCATCACCACGTCCTGCGACGGGCTGATGATCGGCGCCCCGTTCGCCGGGCTGAAGATATTGTGCGTGCTCATCATGAGCGTGTGCGCCTCGACCTGCGCCTCGATCGATAGCGGCAGGTGCACGGCCATCTGGTCGCCGTCGAAGTCGGCGTTGAAGCCCTTGCACACCAGCGGGTGCAGGTTGATGGCGTTGCCCTCAACCAGGATCGGCTCGAACGCCTGGATGCCCATGCGGTGCAGCGTGGGCGCCCGGTTCAGCAGCACAGGGTGGTTGGTGATCACCTCCTCAAGGATGTCCCAGACCTCTTCGTCCTTGCGCTCCAGCATCTTCTTGGCCGACTTGATCGTGTCGGCGTGGCCCAGCTCCTTGAGCCGGCGGATGATGAACGGCTGGTAGAGCTCCAGCGCGATCTTCTTGGGCAGGCCGCACTGGTGCAGACGCAGCTTCGGGCCGACCACGATCACGCTACGCGCCGAGTAGTCGACCCGCTTGCCGAGCAGGTTCTCGCGGAACCGGCCCTGCTTGCCCTTGATCATGTCGGTGAGCGACTTGAGCGGGCGGTTGCTGCTGCCCAGCACCGGCCGCTTGCACCGGTTGTTGTCAAACAGCGCGTCCACCGACTGCTGCAGCATCCGCTTCTCGTTGCGGATGATGACTTCCGGCGCGTTCAGGTCCACCAGCTTCTTCAGCCGGTTGTTCCGGTTGATGATCCGGCGGTAGAGGTCGTTCAGGTCGCTCGTGGCGAAGTTGCCCGAATCCAGCAGCACCAGCGGACGCAGGTCGGGCGGGATCACGGGGATCACGTCCATGACCATCCACTCGGGCTTGTTGTCCGAGTCGCGGATGCTCTCGACCGTCTTCAGCCGGCCGATCAGGTCCTTCGCCTTCTGCTTGCTGCCGGTTTCCTTGAGCTCTTGGCGGAGCGTCTCGGAGAGCTCCACTAGGTCGAGCACGCCCAACAGCTTGCGGATGGCATCGGCGCCCATGTCTGCTTCGAACGTGCCCTCGCCGAACTGCTCGCGGGCCTGGCGGTACTCCTCTTCGGTCAGCATCTGCTGCCGCTTGAGCGTCGTGTCGCCCGGGTCGGTGACCACATAGTCCTGGAAGTAGATCACCTTCTCGAGGCTCGTGGTCTTCATCGCCAGCAGCGAGCCCAGGCGGCTGGGCATGGCCTTGAAGAACCAGATGTGCACGATCGGCGCGGCCAGCTCGATGTGGCCCATCCGCTTGCGCCGCACGCGGCTGTGCGTGACCTTCACGCCGCAGCGGTCGCAGATCATGCCCTTGTACTTCATGCCGCGGTACTTGCCGCAGGCGCACTCCCAGTCCTTCTCCGGCCCGAAGATCCGCTCGCAGAACAGGCCGTCCTTCTCGGGGCGATACGTCCGGTAGTTGATCGTCTCCGGCTTCTTCACCTCACCGAACGACCAGCTGCGGATGTCGTGCGGCCGCGCGAGGCTGATCTTCACCGACGCGTAGTCGTTGATCCGGTCGTAGTTGGAAGATTCAAGCAGGCTCATATCAGCTCCGTGGCGGTGTTCGCGGAGGGAAGGAGATTGGGGGGATGTTGGCGATAGGGGGGATGGCCTTACGAGGCGGCGACCTCGACTCGGCGGTAGTCGGCTTTCTCTTTCGCCAGGTTGACCAGCAACCCGACGCTTCTCTTGGTCGCTTTGAGGTACGAACGCAGCTGGGCGTAGTGAATGCCGCTCAGTTCTTCGACGGCTTTCAGCTCGACAATCACCTTGCCCTCAACAAGCAGGTCAAGGCGGTGGGCCCCGACACGCTCGGTCTCGTAGTAAACCTCGATCTCTTTCTCTGTCTCGACCGTCAGCCCGTGCCGGTGCAGTTCGTAGCTGAGGGCGTTGTGATAGACCCGCTCAAGAAACCCCGGACCCAGTGTCTGGTGCACCCTGATGACGGCTCGGATGATCTGCTCGGTAATCTCTGACTCGCTCATGCGATTCGCCCTACCGAACTGCCATCCCCCCTATCGTCAACATCTCCCTATCCCCTTCGCTGCGATCGGCCCTGGGTTACAGCCCGCGCTTCTCGAGCTGCATGTTCAGGCCCAGGCCGCGGATCTCGTTCGTGAGCACGTCGAAGCTCGCCGGCGTGCCGGCCTCCAGCGTGTTCTCGCCCTTGACCATCGACTCGTAGATCTTCGTGCGGCCCTCGACGTCGTCGCTCTTGACCGTCAGCAGCTCCTGCAGGATGTACGCGGCGCCGTACGCCTCCAGAGCCCACACCTCCATCTCGCCGAATCGCTGGCCGCCGAAGCGGGCCTTGCCGCCCAGCGGCTGCTGCGTGATGAGCGAGTACGGGCCCGTGCTGCGGGCGTGCACCTTGTCATCCACCAGGTGGTGCAGCTTGAGCATGTAGATGTAGCCGACCGTGGTCTCTTGCTCGAGCGCCTCGCCCGTCCGGCCGTCGTGCAGACGCGCCTTGCCGTGACGCGGCAGACCGGCTTTCTCGAGGCAGTCGTTGATCTCGTCCTCGCTGGCGCCGTCGAACACCGGCGTCACCGCGCGGAAGCCGAGCTTCGAGCCGGCCCAGCCGAGGTGCGTCTCGAGGATCTGCCCCACGTTCATCCGGCTCGGCACGCCCAGCGGGTTGAGCATGATCTGCACCGGCGTGCCGTCCTCGAGGTACGGCATGTCTTCCACGGGCATGATCTTGCTGATCACACCCTTGTTGCCGTGCCGGCCGGCCATCTTGTCGCCCACGGAGATGACCCGCTTGGCCGCGACGTACACCTTCACCATCTGCAGCACGCCGCTGCGGAGTTCGTCGCCGCGCTTCATGCTGTTGAGCGTGCGGTCGCGGGCGTCGAGCGCTTCCTCCACGGCTGGCCAGAGGTCCTTGTGGACCTTCTCGACCTCCTTCTTCCGCTCAGGACTACGGATGTCGAGCCGATCCAGACGGAACGACGCCGCCTGCTCGGCGATGAACTTGTGGTCCTGCTCGTGGACGAGGCTGTTGCCGTCGTCGTCGGTGAGCTTCTTCTTGAGAACACCCTCGACGCCCTCGACGAGCGCCGTGAACGCCTCGGCGATCTTGGCGGCGCCGTCGGCCTCGGCCGTCTTGAGCGACCGCTCGAACTCCTTCCGCTCTTCTTCGGAGAGGCTGAGCCGACGCGAGAACTTCTGCGTGTCGATGACGATGCCCTCGACACCCGAAGGCACCTCAAGCGAGTCGTTCTTCACGTCTTCGCCGGCTCGGCCGAAGATCGCGTGCAACAGCTTCTCTTCCGGCGTGAGCTCGGTCTTGCTCTTCGGCGAGACCTTACCGACGAGGATGTCGCCGGGCCGCACGTAAGTGCCCACCTGCACGACGCCGCCCTCGTCCAGGTTGCGGAGCATCTTCTCGCTGACATTCGGGATGTCGCGCGTGAACTCTTCGCGGCCGAGCTTCGTCTCGCGGATCTCGACGTCGAACTCCTCGATATGGATCGAGGTGTACGTGTCGCGATGGACGAGCTCCTCGCTGAGGATGATCGCGTCCTCGTAGTTGTATCCCTCGAATGACATGAACGCGACGAGCACGTTCCGCCCCAGCGCCAGGTCGCCCTGCCAGGTCGCGGCGCCGTCGGCGATCACCTGGCCCTTCTCGACCTTGTCGCCCGGCTTTACCAGCGGCTTCTGGTTTTGGCAGGTCCGCTCGTTGAGGCCGACAAACTTCCGCAGGTGATGCACCTCCGGGCCGATCTCGATCCGCGTCGCGTCGACGTAGGTGATCGTCCCCTTGTGGCCGGCCCGGACGAGCATGCCCGAGTGCTTAGCGACGTCCGTCTCCAGGCCGGTGCCAACGATCGGCGGCTCGGCCACCAGCAACGGCACCGCCTGCCGCTGCATGTTGGAGCCCATCAACGCGCGGTTGGCGTCGTCGTGCTCCAGGAACGGGATGAGCCCGGCCGACACGCCGATCATCTGACTCGGCGAAACGTCGATGTACTGAACCTTGTCGACCGGCGCGAGGACGAAGTCCGCCCGATACCGAGCGATGACCATGCCGGCCGAGTCGCCCTGGATCACGCCGCCCTTCATCGGAGCGTCCGCCGAGGCGACGTATGCCTCGTGCTCCTCATCGGCCCGCAGCCACACCCATTCGTCGACGAGCTTGCCCTTCTTAACGGCCTGGTAGGGCGTGATGAGGAAGCCGTAGTCATCGACCGACGCGTACATCGCCAGCGAGCTGATCAGGCCGATGTTCGTGCCTTCCGGCGTCTCGATCGGGCAGATGCGGCCGTAGTGCGAGATGTGCACGTCACGCACCTCGAAGCCCGCCCGCTTGCGGTTCAGGCCGCCCGGGCCGAGGGCCGACAGCCGCCGCTCGTGCGTGAGCATCGAAAGCGGGTTCGTCTGGTCGACCACCTGCGACAGCTCGCCGCGGCCGAAGAAGTACTCGATCGCCGCCGAGATGCTCTTCGGGTTCACCAGCGAACGCGGGGTCATGTCCTCCGCGTCCTTCAGGTTCATCCGCTCCTGCACCGTGCGGCGGAGCTTCAAGAAGCCCTTCCGCAACTCGTCGGCCGCCAGCTCATCGATCGTCCGCAGACGCCGGTTGCCCAGGTGGTCGATGTCGTCGACGTAGACGGCCGGATCGTTCGCGCAGAGGCCCAGCACGTACTGCACCGCGTTGATCAGATCCTCCGCGCGGAGGATCATCTCGTCCTCGGGCACGTTCAGATCGAGCTTCCGATTGATGCGGAAGCGGCCCACGCGGCCGAGGCGGTAGCGGTTGGTGTCGAAGAACTTCTCCGCGAACAGCGTGCGGGCCTTCTCCAGCTGCGGCGGGTTGCCCGGACGCAGCCGCTGGTAGATCCGCAGCAGCGCCTCTTCGTGGCTGCTCGTGGCGTCGTCCGCCATGGCGTTCAGCAGGTGCGGCGACGGCGGCGGGTCGATCAGCTCGACCGACTTGATGCCCGACGTGCAGATCACCTCCGCGGTGTTCTTGCTGATCCGGTTGCCCGCCTCGAGGATGATCTCGCCGGCCCGATCGCTGCCGACCGGGTAGACGATGTCCTCGACGGCGACCTTGCCCTCGAGCTTCGCAACGCTGCGGCCGTCGACGACCTTCTGCTTCTGCGTTTCGTAGAACGCCTTGAGGATGTCGCCGTCGAGGCTGAACTCGGGGCCCATCGCCCGCAGCAGCGTGACAATCGAGAACTTGCCGCTCTGGTCGATCCGGACCGTGATCGAGTCCTTCTTGGTCGAGTTGATCTCGATCCAGCTACCCCGCTCGGGGATGACCCGGCAGGAGTACACCTTCCGCTCGCCCGCCTCGATCTCCGACACGAAATCGATGCCCGGTGACCGGTGCAGCTGGCTCACCACCACGCGCTCGGCGCCGTTGATGATGAACTCGCCGCCACCCATCATGATGGGCAGGTCGCCCAGGTAGACCTCTTCCTCGATCGGCTCCTCGCGGTTCAGCCGCAGCCAGACCCGCAGCGGCCGTCCGTAAGTGAGCCGCAGCTGCCGACACTCGTCCGGCGTGTACCGCGGCTTGCCCAGCTCGTAGCGGACGTAGCCGAGGCTGACCGACTTGTCGTAGCTCTCGATCGGGAAGATCTCGCGGAGCACGTTCTCCAGACCCTCTTCCTTGCGATTGTCGGGATTCGTCCCGTCGTACTGCAAGAACCGGGCGTAGCTCGCCGTCTGGATGGCGGTGAGATCCGGGATCTCATAGCGGGCGCGGTCGCTGCCGAAACGGCGAATCTCGGGCGTAACCAGACGACGCTGGGCGGTAACAGCCATGCGATAGACCAACCTTGCTTGTCCGCGGGACCCGGCGCGCGGTCGGCGCACGAGTCATCCGCAATCGGTGAAGCTACGCGATGTGCGCAGCCGGAAGGGCTTGGCGAGATTCTTCCAGGCGTATTCTCAGGCGATCTCGGCCGCTCGCCAACCGCAACGCAGCGATTGCCGCGCGCATCTTCCCTAAAGACCGGCAGGCGTCCGTAGCGGTCAACCGCTGAGACGCCAACAGATCGGCGGGTAAGCGCAATTTAGAACGCCCGAGAACGAAGCTCATTCAATAGCACATCGAAGAAACATGGGTCGCCGACGCCGCCGCGGCCTGGGCCACAACGACGTGCTCAAGTCGGTCACGCCAGCTCTGCTAACGGATCGACATGCGCCGCCTCGATCACTTGATCGAGACGGTGGCGCCGGCTTCTTCGAGCTCGCCCTTGAGCTTCTCGGCGTCGTCCTTCGAGACGCCTTCCTTGAGCTTGTTCGGCGCGCCCTCGACGGCGGCCTTCGCTTCTTTCAGGCCGAGACCGGTCGCGGTGCGGACGACCTTGATCACGGCGATCTTGTTGTCGCCGAAGCTCTCGAGCACGACGTCGAACTCGGTCTGCTCCTCGGCCGCTTCCGCCGCGTCGCCGCCGCCGGCCGGGCCGGCCATCACCACCGCGCCGCCACCGGCTGCGGGCTCGATGCCGTGGACGTCCTTCAGGTAGTCGCTCAGCTCCTTGGCTTCCTTGAGGGTCAGGCCGACGATCTTGTCGCCCATGTCCTTGGTAGCGTCGGAGAACTCGGTGCCGGCCGGGGCATCGGCTACTGCTGCATCGCTCATCTTGTCGCGCCTTTTACGTCTGTTGAGTCATCGCCGGGTGAGCGGTGTGCTGCGGGACACACCCACTCGAGCCACGCGGTTTCGGCTTCTGACTCGGGGTCTCGGTTGGTTGGTAACTGAACGTTTCCGGAAACGGATCCCGGTGGCCGGCAAACGCTGCTGAGGCTACGCCTGGCCGCTGGGATTTGGTCCTTCGTATTCGATCGTCCGCCGCGGCGGACGCTGTCGCTTCGGTTGGCGGAGGACTAGCCCTCGCCCTCTTCTTCGCCCTTCTGTTTCACCTGGCTGGCGAGCAGCTTGCCCGGGCCGAGCAGCTGGCCGGAGAGCGTCATCGCCGGGCCCATCACCTGGCCCATCAGCGTGCTGAGCATCTCCGTCCGTGTCGGCCACTTGCTGACCGCCTTCACGTCCGCGGCCGACAAGGCCTCCCCGTCGAGCACGCCGCCGCGCGGCTCGAACTTTTCAAAATCGTCGGCGTCGACGATCGCCATCACTTCCTTGGCGAGCGAGACAACATCCTCGCCTCCCCAAACCGCCGCCATCATGCCGGTGGCGCCCTCGAACGCCGGCGCCAGGGCCGTGCCCTCGGTCGCACGCCGCGCGAGGCTGTTGCGGATCACCATCATGCTCATGCCCTTCTCGCGGAGCCGACGCCGCAGCACGACGTTCTCCTCCGCGGTCAGGCCGGTGGTGTCGACCGTCATCAACTCCTCGACCCCGTCCCACCGAGTGGTGAGGTCTTGGATCATCAGGTTCTTGACGAACTTGCTCATCGGAGTAGCTGTTGGCTGAGGGCTTTAGGCTGGAGGTCGGGGCGTGCGGCTCGCAGTCAGACGGCGACACGAACACTCGGGCTCATGGTGGCGGAGATGTGGGCGCTCTTGATGTACACACCCTTGACCGCCGACGGCTTCATCCCGACCACCTTGTCGATGAACGCCTGGATGTTGTCCGTCAGCTTGGCCTGGTCGAAACTCAGCTTGCCGACGATCGCCTGGACGTTGCCGCCCTTATCGTTGCGGAACTCGACCTTGCCGGCCTTGTACTCCTGCACCGTCGCGGCGACGTCGGGCGTCACCGTGCCGGCGCGAGGCGAGGGCATCAGACCACGCGGGCCGAGAACCCGGCCGAGCGGGCCGACCACCTTCATCATGTCGGGCGACGCGATGCACACGTCGAAGTCGGTCCAGCCGCCCTGGATCTTCTTGGCCAGATCCTCGTCGCCCACCTCGTCGGCGCCGGCCTCCTGAGCGGCGGTTGCCGCGGGGCCCCGGGCGAACACAACGATCCGCTGCTTCTTGCCGATCCCGTGCGGCAGCACGATCGAGCCGCGGACGATCTGGTCCGCCTGCGTGTGGTCGATGCCTAAACGCATGGCGATCTCGACCGATTGGTCGAACTTCGTGGCGTCGTAACCCTTCAGGGTCGCGACCGCCTCGCCGAGGGGCACCTCCTGCTTCGGCTGCTTCGCAACCGACGACTTCATCCGCTTGGTCAGCTTTGACATCGCTCTCTTCACTTTCGCGTTAGGAAGTGTGAAGTGTGGTCCAAACCGCGGCTCCGCTCTCTGAGAGCCGGCCTGCCGTCTGTCGGCAAGCCTCGCCACGTCCCACCTTCGTGCGCTTCTTGTTTCGTTTAAGTACGTCTCGGCTCAGCTTTGCTTTGCTTTGTTCGACCCTACCCTGCTGTCGCCAGCTCAGCCCTCGACCTCGATCCCCATGCTGCGGGCCGTGCCCGCGATCATCCGCGAGGCGTGCTCCACGTCGCGGGCGTTGAGGTCCTTGATCTTCAGCGTGGCGATCTCTTCCAGCTGGGCCTGAGTGACCTTCGCCACCTTGGTCTTGTTCGGCACGCCCGAGCCCTTGGCAATGCCGGCCGACTTTTTCAGCAGCACGGCCGCGGGCGGGCTCTTGGTCTCGAACTCGAACGAGCGGTCGTTGTACACGCTCACGATGACCGGGATCATCATCCCGTTCGCTTCGCGCGTGGCGTCGTTGAACGCCTGGACGAACTGCCCCAGGTTGATGCCGAACTTACCGAGCGCCGTGCCGACCGGCGGGGCCGGCGTCGCCTGGCCACCGGGGATCTGGAATTTCGCTTGTCCGACGAGTTGCTTAGCCATTTCGGAGACCCGAGTCCCGAGGGGTGAGTGCCGTACCTTGCGGGGCGAGACAGACTCGCCTCCCGCCGCTCAGGCCTCAAGCCTCAAAGTGTTTCTACCTGCCAGTATTCGAGTTCGACCGGCGTCGACCGACCGAAGATGCTGATCATCACGGTGATCTTGCCGCTCTGCTGGTCGATCGTGTCGACCTCGCCCTCGAAGTTCTCGAAGTTGCCGTCCTTGACCTTTACCTTGTCGCCCTCGGCGAACTTGATGTTCAGCTTCGGCGTGTCGTCGTCGGCGCCCTCCTCCCCCTCTTCCTTGGGCAGGATCATCGCCACCTCGTGCGGCTCCATCGGCGTCGGCTTGCCCGACGCGCCGGTGAAGTCGCCGATGCCCGGCGTCTCGCGGATCGCGAACCACGTGTCCTCGCTGAAGTGGATCTGCGCGGCGATGTAGCCGGGCCAGATCTTCCGGGCGACGACCTTCTTCTTGCCGTTCTTGAACTCAGTGACCTTCTCGGTCGGAACGATGATCTCGCCGAAGTACTTGTCGAGACCCTCGATCGCTACCTTCCGCTTCAGCGCCTCGCTCGAGGTCCGCTCGCGGTTGCTCTGCACCTTGAGGATGTACCACTGAAGGTCCACCTCGTCTTCGTCCTGATCGCTCAGATCCTCGATCGGCCCCGTCGGCGCTGTGACAGGCTCTTCCTCGTCGAGGTCCATCGCCGCCTCGGCCGCCTCGAGCGATTCGTCGTACTCCGGCTGCGACGGAGCCTCTGCTTCGCCGTCAGCTTCAACCGAATCACCGCCGACGGCGTCTGCGTCCACGGCCGGGGCGTCCGACTCCATCGCCTCGGCCTGCGGCCTCTCATCGTGGCGCGCAGCCTCGGCTTCCGGCGCCGCGGGGGCGTCGGTGGTCGGCTCGGCGGGTTTCAGCTCTTCGCTCAAGACTTTGTGCTTTTTGACGCTGTGCTTTTTAAACGCGGGGCTTCTGACTACTTGCCTCTGACCTGATGCTTCGCTTAGCCGACGGCGTCACTTGGGCGTCGCCATCCGGGCGTCGGCGTCAGCCGAGCAACGACCCGAACACCACCTTCCAGAGGGCGTCGTACGCGAACAACAACCCTGCGAGGAAGAAAATGACAATGATCACCACCGCCGAGGCCTTCACCAGTTCGGACTGACCGGGCCACGACACCTTATTCATCTCGGCCTCGACCGAGATCAAGAAGTCCGCGAACTTTGGGTACTGAATCAAGCGGAACGACGCCCAAGCAGCCAACGCCAGCACCGCCAGCGGCACGGCCGTCGACGCTGTGGTGGCGAAGCCTTCCGCCTTCATCCACTCGTGCACGCTAAAGGACCCCGCGGCGACGACCACGAGGATCGACACCAAGGTGACCTGTCGCGCGTTGCGACCCTGGCTCTTCTTATAGAGCTCGGATCGGAACAGCTCTTGGAGGTATCCGCCCAAAACCACGTCGCTCCTGCCGCCCGCCAAGCACGCCGATCCAGCCGGACCGGCGATGCTCGCCAGCGTGTGTTCGCTTAGCGTCCTGCCCGCGTGCCGCCACCGCGACGGCTCGCCCTTCGCTCGGCTCCGTGCCTTGCTTCTCGCTCTTCCTGGTCGCCGGCGTCACCCGACAACGACGCGGCCGCCAACTTCAGCAGGGGCGGTGGGACTCGAACTCACAACCCCCGGTTTTGGAGACCGGTGCTCTGCCAATTGAGCTACGCCCCTCGATCGAAAGGCGAAATGGGAATGCGGAAAGGGGAAACCAACGCCTCCCCCTTCCGCTTTCGCTTTCGCCTTTCCGCTTTGAACTACTCGATGATCTTCGACACAACGCCCGAGCCGACCGTCTTGCCACCCTCACGGATAGCGAAGCGGACGCCGTCGTCCATCGCGATCGGCTTGGACAGCTCGACCGAGATCTTGGCGTTGTCGCCCGGCATGCACATCTCGGCGTCGCCGGTCAGGTTCGCCGTGCCGGTGACGTCCGTCGTGCGAAAGTAGAACTGCGGGCGGTAGCCGCTGAAGAACGGCGTGTGACGGCCGCCCTCTTCCTTACTCAGGACGTAGATCTCGCCCTCGAACTTGGTGTGCGGCGTGATCGAACCCGGGGCGGCCAGACACTGGCCACGCTGGATGTCTTCACGCTTCACGCCACGCAGCAGGCAGCCGACGTTGTCGCCGGCTTGGCCCTCGTCCATCGTCTTCTGAAACGCCTCGACGCCCGTGCAGGTCGTCTTGGTCGGCATCTCCGAGAGGCCAACGATCTCGACCTCGTCACCAACCTTGATCTTGCCACGCTCGATCCGGCCGGTCGAAACCGTTCCACGACCCTCAATCGAGAACACGTCCTCGATCGCCATCAGGAAGGGCTTATCCACCTCACGCTCGGGCTCGGGGATGTACGAGTCGATCGCTTCCATCAGCTCGGTGATGCACTTCTGAGCTTCCGGGTCGTCCGGGTTCTCGTACGCCGCCTTCGAGTTGCCGCGGATGAGCGGCACGTCGTCGCCCGGGAAGTCGTACAGGCTCAGCAGCTCGCGGACCTCGATCTCCACGAGCTCCAGCAGCTCCTCGTCGTCGACGAGGTCGCACTTGTTGAGGTACACGACGATCTTGGGCACGCCGACCTGGCGGGCGAGCAGGATGTGCTCCCGCGTCTGCGGCATCGGGCCGTCCGGGGCCGACACAACCAGGATAGCGCCGTCCATCTGAGCGGCCCCCGTGATCATGTTCTTGACGAAGTCGGCGTGGCCCGGGCAATCGATGTGGGCGTAGTGCCGGTTCTCGGTCTCGTACTCCACGTGAGCCGCGGCGATCGTGACCGTCTTGGTCTCGTCACGCACCGTGCCGCCCTTGGCGATATCCGCGTACGACTTGAACTGAGCGAGACCCTTCGC
Organism: Planctomycetota bacterium; assembly: GCA_039820945.1. Taxonomy (GTDB): domain Bacteria; phylum Planctomycetota; class Planctomycetia; order Pirellulales; family Lacipirellulaceae; genus Botrimarina. Next base: position 63,871 of record JBCBPC010000008.1, on the reverse strand, counting down.
CGCCTGCACAGCGACGATCGCGCCGGTGGTCGTGGTCTTGCCGTGGTCAATGTGACCAATGGTGCCGACGTTCACGTGCGGCTTCGTACGCTCGAAGGTGTCCTTGGCCATTTCGGTCTCTAGCTTCGTTTACGGAAGGGGTGGGTACGGAAGGGGCGATGAGGTCTCGCCGGTCGCGATTGGGGGGCGGCCGGCGGCCTGGTCAGTGTGTGTGATGCGGTCGGTATCGCGTGGGTGCGCCGCCGGTGCGGGCAAGAGCTGCTGACGAGACTTGAACTCGTGACCTCGTCCTTACCAAGGACGCGCTCTACCAACTGAGCTACAGCAGCGGATGTTGGCTGTCAGCGTGTCGGCGCTTGTCTAACTCGGGTTGATGGGGAAGTGCCGGCCGGTTGACTCAAGAGAGCGGGTGAAGGGAATCGAACCCTCGTCTTCAGCTTGGAAGGCTGTGGCTCTACCATTGAGCTACACCCGCAAGTCGAATCCAGAATGGGGATTTCGGGATGCGGAATCGCTGCTAGCAACGCCTGCCGATGAGGTTCACTCCGCACTCCGCATTTGTCATTCCGCTGTCGATGGGCTGTTTTGCGGGCGGCGTGCTAGCGAAAGCCAGTCGGAGCCGCCCGGTGATCGAGTGGTGGGTGCAGGATTCGAACCTGCGAAGGCAGAGCCATCTGATTTACAGTCAGACCCGTTTGACCGCTTCGGTAACCCACCGCAACAGGTTTTGAGGGCCGGACGCGTCGCTCTCACTTCGCTCGGACGCCCCGGCCGCACGCGCGGCCGATGCCTCCCTCGCTCTTCCGCCGGACCGCTCTTCGTGCCGAACGCTTGCCATCGGCATGTCGGCCTAAGGTTCGTGATCCCCGCCAGGAGCTAGCGGAGGGACTTGAACCCACAACCTGCTGATTACAAATCAGCTGCTCTGCCAATTGAGCTACGCTAGCTCGATCCCCGCGACCCGAGGGGAATCGGCCAATATACAGGCCCACCCCCCACTCGCAAGGCCGCTGCCGCCCGTTTTGGACCGGAGATTGCTGCGGCGGTTTCAAAACGAGGCCGAGACCCCCGCGCGAGGGGGCTCGGCCCGTGTGGTTCTGCCCACAGCCCGCTGCGAGCTCTCCCCGTCACAGATCGAGGTGGACACGCTCCTCGGCGGCCGCCGCCCGCAGCTTGTCGAGCGCCCGCACCTCCAGCTGCCGGACACGCTCCTTGGTGACCCCCATCTCGGCGCCCACCTGCTTGAGCGTCAGCGGCTCGCGGCTGTGGTCGAGCCCGAACCGCGAGATCACGATCTGCTGCTCTCGCTCGTCGAGCCGGCGGAGGATCCGCCGGATCTTGTGCTTTCGGTCGGCCTGGGCCGCCTCGTGCGCCCGCGGATTGTCCCGGTGCTCCTCGGTAGCGGCGAACAGTTCGTCCGCCCCGCTGCGGAACCGATCGTGGTGCTTGTACTCGTTCGGGATCGATCGGGCGTAGTTCTTCACGATCGCCCACGTGGCGTAGGTGCTGAACTTGTTGCCCCGGGCAAAGTCGAACTTCTCGATCGCCTTCATGAGCGACACGTTGCCGTCGCTCACCAACTCGAAGAAGCCCTGGGTGGGGCTCATCCGCTTCTTGGCGATCGACACCACCAACCGCAGGTTGGCCCGGGCGATCTGGTTCTTGAGCGTGACCGCCTGCTCGTACAGCCGCTCGATGTCGTCCATGACCGACGCCTTGGGCCGCTCCGCGTCGAGCGTCTGCCGGAGCTTGGCCGCCTTGTGCTTCAGATAGTTGTACTTGCGGAACAGGTGCTGCTCCTGCTCGCGCGTCAGCAGCGGCGCCTCGTACAGAGCCGCCAGGTACGCGGGCAAATCAGCCGGCCGCGACGGCCGACGGGTGGCGGTCTCTGGCTCCGGCATCTCGCCCAGGCACGCGGCGTCCGCCCCGCGGCGGGTGAACCGGTCGTTCGGGATGTGGTCGAGCGGCAGTTCCTGGACCCGCTCGTAGCGGACTTCCGTCACGATCCGATAGATCGTCGACTTCGACCGACCGTAGCGTGTGACCAGCGTCTCCGCGGGCACTTCGGCTCGGTAGTCCGCTTCGATCTGCAGCCGCTGCGACTCGGTGATTACGCTCTCGTCGGCGAAGGGCAGCTCGCGCGGATTGGCCTCGGCGTGCTGTCGCAACGCGGCGCGAATCGTCTCCGCCGTGCGTCCCGTACGGGCGGAAAGCCTCCGGGCGCTGGTGTTCAGGTCGAGCCCTTCGTCCGCCAGCCGCCGGGCCTCCGCCACCAGTTCGCCGCGCTCGACGTCGGTCATCTGGCGGAACTTCGCGCTCCGCTGCACACGGTCGCGATTGTTGCGGACGAACCGATCGACGCTGCTCCGCAAGAAGCCGACGCGCTTGCGGCCGTCGAACACGAGCCGCCGGCTCACGAGGCCCGCCTCACGCCACCGATTGATGGTCTTGGTCGAAACGCTGAAGTGCCGGGCTAGGTCATCGACCGTTAGCACCTGCTCCCCCACGGCGTCGGCCGGCAGGTCCACCGAGTCCGAAAGGTCCTCGACCAACAGCCGGAGGTCGTGGATCAGGTCCGTGCCCTGCGCCTTGTCCCGGTCACGCGGCACCCAGCCGCCGCAGCCGATGTTTTTGACAATCCGGTCCACGGCGTAGTCGCTGCCCGCCTCGATGTCGCCAATCGCCTGCTCGATCCGATCGATACGCCGTACACGCTCTTCCGGCGGCGCCGAGCGGAGCTGCTCGGCCCGGAGGCGGTCGATCGCGTCGATTCGGTAGGCACGCTGGACCATAAAGCTCGGGTTGGGCGGAGGCCTCGGCGGAGGGGATAAGGTCCTAGCACGGTCGCTTCGGACGTTTGTTGTACGCGGCGACCGCGATATGGGTCGAGCCAAATCCGCTAGCAGTAACGGCTTATCGTCGCACACGACCGAGGCTCCTCAGTTGCCCCAAACACCCCATCCCGCGAACCTGCGGAGGGGCAGCGGCGGTTGGGCGCGCCTGTTGGGCTAAGCCCCTCGGCGGCGATCGGACGATTGGATACCAGCAGAGGTTCGCGGGTCCGGGCCTCGAAGCAACCAAATTGAGCCCTGCCGACCGTGGAACCGCCATGCGTTTGACCGCCCCGCTCGCTGCCGCGCTCGGCCTGCTGGCCGTTCTGCCCGTGTTCGGCTCCGAGCCCGCCGCCAAGCTGACGCACAACGGAGCCATCGGCGCGGTGAGGGTTGAAGCGTCGCTCGTCGTCGGCGGCGAGATGCTCCGCGGCGACCCGGCCACGCCCGAGCGGCTGCCGATCTCGGCAGAAGCCGTTACCGCGTACCGACAGGCAACACGCGCCGAGCCTGCCGCCGCCGCCCGCCGCTGGTACGAGTCGGGCACGCTCACCGTGCGTGGCGAGAAGCGGGCGAGCCTTGCCGATCCCCAAGAAACATTCGTTGCCGAGCTACGCGACGGGGCACTGTCCGTGGGCTCGACCACCCGGAGCCTGACCCGCAACGAGATCCATCTGGCGGAACTTCCCGCCGATCCGCTCACGCTTGGCGGCTTGCTGCCGACGAAAGCCGTCCAAGTTAGCGACGAGTGGACGCTCGGCGCCGAGGCGTTGGGCCCCCTGCTCGGCTTGGATAGCGTGACGCTGTGCGACGCGACGGCGGTGCTCACCGACCTGACGGTGTCGCACGCCCGCCTGCGCTTGGCGGGCGTCGTCCACGGCGCCAGCGCCGGCGCGACGACCGAGATCAGCCTGAGCGGCGTCGCGTTGGTTGATCGGCGGGCGGGGCTCGTCACGCAGTGCAACCTTGGTCTCGAAGAGCGCCGCGAGATCGGGCCGGCCACGCCCGGCCTCGACACCACCGCGAAGGTCTCGGTTCGCTGCGCCGTAAAGGATGGCGGCCTGGCGGACGGCGCCCCGGCGGCCGAGCCGCTGCCCGACCAGGGACTCACCGTGTCGTACCTCACGCGGTTCGAAGGACCACGCGGCGAGTGGTCGTGCGAGGCGCCGCGCGGCTGGCGAATGCTGAGCCGCACCTCGGCGACGCTCTCCCTGGGCCTGGTCGAGGACAACCGCTTAGCGGCCGAGCTGCTGCTGCGGACGCTGCCGGGGCGCCGCCCCTCCTTGGAGCAGTTCTCCACCGAGGCGCGGTCGGCGATCGAAGCGGCGAGCGGCGCGGTGGCGGGCGTGTACGAGGGCGCGACGCCCACCGGCCTCATCAGTTACGCCGTTCATGGCCATGGCGAACAGAGCGGTGAGCCGGCGGTCTGGCGCCACTACCTGCTCGCGCCGGCCGAGCCGGGCCCGGCGGTCTCCGCGGTAGCCACGGCGCCGACCCCGACTCGGACCGACGACGGCGCGACGCCGGAGCAGGCCGTGCTCGACCGGCTCGTCATCCGGCCATGGAGCAAGATCGCCGCCACGCCGACGAACAACCGACGCGAGTAACGCTCAGCCGCTCGCAAGGTTGGCGGAGCCCCACGCCACGGCTTACCATCGCCACCGCGTCGTCGGTCGTCCGAGCGGGAGATTCGATTGTGAATGGGATGGTGATCGTCTTTGTTGTCACCGCCATCGCGGCGGTCATCATCGGGGCGATCGTCCACTACAACAAAAAAGAGGGCGAGCGGACCGAGATGCTCAGGCGTCTGGCCGAGCGGCTCGGCCTGCGGTTCACGCCCAAGCACCACACGTTGCCCGGCCGCGTGAGCGACATGGCCGACTTCGCCCGCGGCCACTCTCGTTACGCCTATAACACGCTGCACGGCCCGCTGCGTGTGGGCTCCGTGACGCTCGATGTGCAGGCGGGCGACTACCACTTTGCCGTGACACGCTCCAACGGCAAGTCGTCCAGCACGCAGCACTACAACCTGAGCTATCTAGCAGTGCGGGTCGGCCTGCCCGGCACGCCGCGTGTGACCCTCCGCCGCGAGGGATTCTTCGACACGGTGTCGGCCGCGTTCGGCTTCAACGACATCGACTTCGAGTCGGCGGAGTTCAGCCGCAAGTTTCACGTGTCGTCGAGCGACAAGCGGTTCGCGTACGACCTGCTGCACCCACGGGCGATCGAGCTGCTGCTGGACGAATGCCCCAATCGCCTCGACCTGCGCGGCGAGTGGCTCTGCCTGACCAACAAAGACAAACGTTGGGAAGTCGACGAGTTCGCGGGGTGGCTTGTGTGGCTCGAACGGTTCGTCAACCTGTGGCCCGACCACATGGACGACCTGCCCGAGGTTTCGTCCCCCGCCACTGCAACGGGAGCCGCTACGTGGAAGGACTGATCTTGCTCGCCGTGGTCGTGGCGTCGCTGCTGCTGCCGCTCGTGTGGTGGATCGCGGTCTACAACCGCCTGGTCGGCGTTCGGCAGCACCTGCGCGAGAGCTGGAGCGACATCGAAGTCGAGCTGCGGCGCCGGCTCGATCTCATCCCCTCGCTGGTTCAAACGGCGAAGGGCTACGCGGCTCACGAGCAAGACGTGCTCGCCACGGTGGCCCGGCTCCGGTCCACCACGTGCGATCCCGAGCACGCCGAGAGCCGCGGCGTCGATGAGCGGCAAGTGGAATCCGCCGCCCATCGGCTCATCGCGTTGGCCGAGTCGTACCCCGACCTCAAGGCGGATCAGCACTTCATGCGCTTGCAACAAGAACTCACCGAGACCGAAGACCGCATCGCGGCGGCCCGGCGGTTTTACAACGGCAACGTGCGCGATCTGAACCAGCTCCGAGAGCAGTTTCCGAGCAGCATCGTCGCCTCGACGGCGGGCATCGAGCGGGCCGAGTACTTCCAACGCGAGTACGACTGAGCCGTCGGCTCGACGGGACGAACAGGCGCAACGCGAACAAGGGCGACGCGGGCCGAAGCCCACGCCGCCCCCGCGAGTCCCATCGCTTGCACGCTCGCTCGGCTCCAGGAAGCAGCTCGACGCCCGAAACCCGGGCGGCGCCTCAAGTCCGACGACGACCGAGGGCAGCCCACGCGGCGGCCAGCGTCAAGAACGCCGAGGTCGGCTCCGGCACGGCGAAGGTCATCGACGACACCGCCGCGGCGAACTGCGTGGAGTTGGTCATCATGCTGTTGAAGACGTCGACTCCGAGCGCTTCGGCAAGGAATTCGTCGGGCGTCTGCGCCCCCTCGGGCGGCGGGAACACCGTGGTCGGCTCCGCGATGTGCTCACCCAGCAGCGTCTCCACCGGCAGCCCCAAAAACTCGGCGAGGCCCTCGGGCGTGGTCAGGTCTGGCAAGGGCGACGACCCCGTCGGCGGCGTGGGCTCGGGCGGGGCGGGAACCGTCGTCGGGAACAACAGCTCGAGCGGCACGCCCAGCATGTCCGCGAAGGCCTGCTTGCCGACGTCGGTCGTCAGATCGATCGGCTCCGGCGAAACGGCGGGGGGCGACGGCGCGACGGGCGTTGGCGGCTCAACGGGCGCGGGCGGATCAACGGGCGCCGGGGGCGTCGGCGGGAACAACACTTCCACCGGGATGCCGATCAGGTCGGCGAGCTCCTGCTGACCTTCGGGGGTCGAGAGGTCCGTCGGGGGCGGACTGGGCGGGGCAGGCTCGGCCGCCGGCGGCGGCGGGACAGGCTGCCCACTCTCGTCGAGCTCGATCCCGAGCTGCTCGAACAGATCGACCAGCTCGGGCGGCAGCGACTGGGCGGACGCCGCCGTCGGCGTGCTCAGCATCAGACCCACGAGTATCGCGGGGACAACCAAGAAACGTTTCATCAGCCTCACTCCTTCCCCGATCAGTGGGGACCCATGCGAAGAGCTCGCCACCCCGGCGGAGTAGCTACCGATGTAGTTGTAGACCAACCGAGATCAGCGACAACTGTAGTTGGTCGATTTCGCCAAGTTTTTCCTCATCCGGTCGAGGGGATCATGGCGTCGGCCTTCGCAACGACCACCACGCCGCTCTCTGTGACGGTGTAACCCCGCGCGCGATCCGCCTCGTGGTCGTACCCGATCTCGGCGCCGTCCGGTATGTGGACGTCCTTGTCGATGATCGTGCGGCGGATTCGGCATCGTCGGCCGATGTTCACCTGCGAGAACAGGATCGACTCTTCGACCTGGGCGTAGCTGTTGATCCGCGCCCCGGGGCCGATCACGCACTTCTTCGCGACGCCGCCCGACAGTATCGCGCCGTGACTAACGAGACTGTCCAGCGCCTCGCCCTTGCGCGGGCCGCCGCTGTCGCCGCCCGCCCCGCCGTCGTCGGCGAACACCGTTTTGGCCGGCGGCAGATTCGGCTGGTAAGTACGCACCGGCCAGCGGTCGTCGTAGAGATTCAGCTGCGGCTCGACGTTCGTTAGCTCGAGGTTCGCCTCGTAGTACGCGTCGATCGTGCCGACGTCCCGCCAGTACGCCTGCTTCTTGGCGTTCTCGTCCTGGAACGGGAACGCAACCACGCGGCGGCTGTCGATGATCGACGGGATGATGTTCTTGCCGAAGTCGTGCGAGCTGCTGGGCAGCGTCGCGTCGCGGCACAGCTCGTCGAACAAGAACGCCGCGTTGAACACGTAGATGCCCATCGACGCGAGGCACTCGTCGTCGCTGCCGGGTACGGTCTTCGGCTCGGCGGGCTTCTCTTCGAAGCCCACGACCCGGTTCTGGTCGTCGACCTGCATCACGCCGAAGGCCTGCGCCTCTTCGCGGCTTACGGTGAGCGCGGCGATCGTCAGGTCGGCCCCCTTCTCCTTGTGGTAGCCGACGAGCTTTGAGTAATCCATCTTGTAGATGTGGTCGCCGGCAAGAATGACCACGTGCTCCGGCCGCTCCTTCTCCATCGCGTAGATGTTCTGGTACACGGCGTCGGCGGTGCCCTGGTACCACTGCTCGTCGATCCGCTGCTGCGGCGGCACCACGTCGACGAACTCGCCCAACTCGCGGCAGAAGTAGCCTCGCCAGCCGAGCGTGATGTGCCGATCGAGGCTCATCGCTTTGTACTGGGTGAGCACAAGCAGCCGACGCAGGCCGCTGTTCAAACAGTTGGAGAGCGTGAAATCGATAATGCGATAGCAACCGCCGAACGGCACCGCGGGCTTCGCTCGGTCACGTGTGAGCGGCTCGAGCCGCGTGCCTTTGCCGCCCGCAAGAACCACAGCCAGAACATCCTTCATCGGCCCCGTCTCCCCTTTTCCCTGGGATCGTAAGTGTGCGTTGGCGCCGGGGGCCCTGATCCTGGCGCCCGCCGGCGATTCCGCGGCGAAGAGTGTCGCGCGGGCACGCCGATCCGGCGGCAGTCTGCGGCGACCACGGCGAGTGTAGCGGCGTGTCGGCCGCTTCGACAGACGATCCCCCTGATCGCGCGAACCGCTCCAGACGGCGGCTAACCGCCGGTGAATCGAGCGGTTCGTCGTTCCGAGAATCCACGCAATCGGATCGCGAGTTCGCGCAGCTCCGCCAATCCACACCCGGCCCTCACACGTTCATCACATTTCGCGGAGATAAAGCTTAGCGTCGGCGGCAGGAAACGCAGCCGACTCATGAACGCGGCTCACCTCCGGTCGGCGCCGGTACACCCGATGCCCCTGGCCCGCTTGATCGCCGGCGCCGACCGCTTTTCCGACGCGTTCGCTTAACCATCAGACCGCCGGGCGAGCAAGAAGAGGCAAGCCACCGCGGTCCTACCGAAAGCCAGAGAATAAGCACCGTGCTCGCGACCAGCTCTCTGAGTGAACAAGACCTCGCCGGCGACGATCTCCGTCGGATCGACTACCTGCCCACGCCGCGCGACATCGCCGACGCATGCCGGTCGATTCGCGACTCCTGGACGCTCAGCGAGAAGCGACGCCGGTTTGTCGGCGAGCTGATCGGGGACGAAGAAGACGAAGTGCTCTGGCGCCCGCCGGTGGTCGATACGTCGCACTTTCGCATCGCGTCTCGCAGCGTCGAAGCGGTCGCCTGAACCCGGCCTTCGCTCGCAACCCAACGCCGTCACCGCAGCGAGAGCAGCCACTCGGCGCGCCGCCGGGAGGCCTCGCCGGGCGTGTGCGCGGCTAGGGAGGCTGCCTGCGGTTCTGGCGGCGCCTCCGCCAGCAACTCCAGCGTGTTGCGAACCCAGCCGGCGCGGTCGTCGAAGCGGATCGCGCGTACGCCGGGCGGGGTTGCTGTGCTGATAGCCGAGCTCGTGGCGAACACCACCGGCCTGCCGGCGGCCAGCGCTTCCACCACGGATGTCGCGGCGAGCGTTTCGGCCTGCGGCGCCCAGACCGCATCCGCCGCCGCGACGAGCGACGGCCAATCGGGACGCGGGCCGATAAAGCGTACGCAGCCGGGCTCGGCGGCTTCCGCGGCGAAGCGCTCCGCCGCTACTCGCCCGGGCCCTTCGCCCGCGACCAGCACAAGCGAACCCGGACGGACAACCCGGAGCAGGTCCGCCGCCCACGCGATCTCCTTCACCGGACACGCACGCCGCATCCGTACGCCGGCAACCACAAGCAACGCGCCGTCGGCCAGTCCGAGCTCGTCTCGCACCGTCTGGCGGATCGAGGGGTCAGCACACACCGCCACGGCGTTCGGCACGTAGGGCGCCGCTGCGGCCTCGGCGTGCCGCTCGTCCGAGCAAGCCACGTACGGCGCAGCGGGAAAGACGGCCGCTGGACGGTCGGTGATTTGAGCCCATCGGGCGGCGCCGTGGCCGGCGCGAGCGACAAACCGAGCGCACTTCGGTTCGGTGGTCAGCACCACGTCGGGGCGTCGCTTGGCAAGCAACCGCCGCCAAGCCACCCACGCAAACGGATCGAACGCAAACCGTCTGCCCAGGGAGTGCGACCCGCGCGTTCGCCACGCGTCTCCCCAAGGCCCGAACGGGGCGAGCGAGACCAAGACGGTCGATACGTCCGCGGACGCTTCGGCCAACAATCGGGCCTGCGTGGTCGCGCCGCTGGGGGCGAAGCTCTCTATCAGATGGATCAACCGCATTCACGCACCGGTCTCGGTGGGTCTACACTCATCGCGATGCTAAGCCCGATCGAAGACTGGGGGAACGCCGGCGACGCGTCGCCGATGGCTTGGGCGAGCGACGCCACGTCCGCTCCCGCGTTCCTGGCGATCGTCCTGCACGAGCTGCCGGAAGACGACCCACCACCGCCAGGCCCGACGCCAGACGTGCTCGCGTGGTCGAGGGCGCTAACCGACCGAGGCGCCGCCGTCGTCGCGCCGTGGACCGGCGCTAGCTGGTGGACCGACGGCGGTGTGTTCGCCCGCGAGCCGAAGCCCCTCTCGGCCGAAGCCGCCGTGGAGCGATCACTCGACTGGTTGACCGACAAGCACGAGCTCGACGCCTCGCAAGTCGCCCTCGTGGGCGCCGGCATGGGCGGCCACGGCGCGCTGCGGCTCGCCTATCGGCAGCCGCAGCGTTACCCCGCCGTCGCCGCGCTCCGCCCGGCGATCGATTGGCACCACGCGCTCGACGGCTTCGGCCGACCGAGTCAGCAGCACGAGCGGCTGGCGGTCCTCTACGGCGATTCGGAGCGAGCCCGGCAAGACTCCGCCACGCTGCACATCCATCCGCTCAATTGGCCACGCCATCAACGGTTTGACTGCCCCCCCGCCGACCCCCGGCACGAGGGGGCCGAGCGGCTGCGCATGAAGCTGACGGCGTTGGGCGTGCCGCACGAGGCAGACACCCATTCGCCCGACGCCGCTGACTACGACACCCTACGCGTCGACGCGGCGGCGGAGTGGCTGGCCGAGCGCCTCGGACGCTGACGCGGCGCGCCCGCTCAGTGGACGTGCGCCTTCTTGTAAGCCTTGCCGTAGTAGACCTCGTAGAGCTTCTTGATGGCGGCTTCCAGCGTGTCCGCCGTCGCCGGGTCGGCCGCCTGCTTGGCCTTCATGGCGCCGACCGTCACCGCGTGGGCCGACTTCAACAGGTCGACGTAGTTGTCGGCGTCCGCCTTGATTCGCTGCGTCATGAAGTAGTCGGCGATGGTCTGCTGGATCCGCGAGGCGTGCTCTTCCTTTGTGACCACCCAGCGCGCCAGTTGGTTATGGCCGTTGGCGTCGTGCGTGCCGGCGAGTTCGCCGATCTGCCCGATCGCCTTGGCGACGGTCGCCGTGTCTTCGAGCATCGCGTCGAAGCGGGCCTGATCGTCGTAGATGCCGCACGGCACCTGACAGTGGGCGCCGGCTTGCGTGGCAAACAGCAGCGAGGCCGCGAGGGCCGGGATCATCGAGCGGGTGCGGAGCATGGCGGCGGGTTCCCCGTAGCGTGGCGTTCGTGACGTGAGATGCGTGGCGTGTGATTCGTTCTTTGGGGCGTCGATCGATCGAACAACGGCCCACCCGGCAAGCGTACGGCGCCGTCCGCCGGTCGGCCACGGCGGGTACTCACCGCAGCCGCCGGGCGTTCACCCCGCACCGCCCGCACGACCGACCCCGCGCGGGGGCCCGAACCGGTCAAAACGTCCGCATGCCGGACGTTTTGACCGATTTCCCGACCCAGGTTGTTAGTGGAGGCACGCAACGCAGAACGTGCCGCCGACGAGTCTTCGGGTTGCTACCACCCCAACGCAACGTGATTCCCCCCTCGCAACGGAGCCCACAACAATGTTCACCACCGTCCGTCCCGCCGCCAAGAAACGTCCCGCTGAAACCCCCACCGTCTCCGATTGGGAGCACATGTTCGACAGCGTCCGCGCGAACCTGATGGTCGCCGACGCGGAGCTGAACATCGTGTACGCCAACCCGGCAGCGATGGAGACGCTCAACGCCATTGCCCCGCAGCTCCGCGAAGCGTTCGGAGTGAGCGTGAGCGACCTGCTTGGCGCCTCGATCCATCGGTTCCACAAGGACCCGAAGCGGATCGAGCGAATCCTCGAGAACCCCGCCTCGCTGCCGCACGTCGCGGAGTTCACCTTTGGCGAGGTGACCCTAGCCGCCAAGATCGACGCGGTGCGTGGCGACGCCGGCAAGGCGACGCACTACGTCGTCTCCTGGGAAGACATCAGCGAGAAGGCGGCCAACGAGGAGGCGGCCACGCGGCTCTCGAACATGGTCGAGAACCTGCCGATCAATGTGATCTACGCCGACCGCGACAACGTCATCCGGTACATGAACCCGGCGTCGACCAACACGCTGCGGAAGCTGCAGCACCTTCTGCCGATCCCCGTCGACACGATCGTCGGATCGTCGATCGACACGTTCCACTCCAACCCGGCACACCAGCAGAAGGTGCTGGCCGATCCGTCGAACCTGCCGATCCATCGCGACATCACGCTGGGCGACGAGATCCTCGACCTGCTCGTGTCGGCCATCTACGACAAGGACCAGAACTACGTCGGGGCCATGGCGACGTGGAGCATCGTCACCGAGCAGGCCAAGATCAAAGCGGACGCCGGGCAGCTCGGCGAGGTCGGCCAGACGGTCGCCTCGAGCGTCACGGAGATGGCGGCCGCCATCGAGGAGGTCTCGAAGAGCGTCTCCCGCACGGCCAGCCTGGCCACGGGCGCCGAGCAGCAAGCGTCGGACGCCGGCGACTCGATCGAGCAGCTCAACGCCGCGAGCGTCGAGATCGAAGAAGTGGTGTCGCTCATCCGTGACCTAGCCGACCAGACGAACCTGCTCGCCCTGAACGCCACGATCGAGGCGGCCCGCGCCGGTGAGAGCGGCCGCAGCTTCGCGGTCGTCGCCAAGGAGGTGAAGGAGCTGGCCGCCGAGACCACCGGCGCCACGCAGAACATCGGCGAGCGGGTCGACCGGATCCGGTCGAACATCTCGACGGTGGTCGACGCCACGAAGGCGATCACCGAGAGCGTCACCGAGGTGAGCCAGAACAGCAACACGATCGCCGCGGCGATCGAGGAGCAGTCGGCCACGATGTCCGACATGCAGGGCACGGCGATGTCGCTGCTGGACCTCAGCGGCAAGCTGCAGAAGATCTGAGCGACGCTCGACGACGAGAGATCCGGCAGACAGATGAGAGCCGAAGAACGCACGAAAGACTGCGTTGGGGCAGCAGCGGTCGGCGACCCAGGAAGGGCCGCCGGCCGCTGCGTTTTTTATGCGCGTGACAGGCGTGTCCTCGATCGGCCACACTGTCGCCCCCCGGGCCTTCACGATCTTCTCTCTGCCCCCGGCCCGTTTCATGACCGACGTCTCTTTTCTTGACCTCTGGCTGCCCATCCTCGCCGCGGGTCTGGCGACGCACGTGCTCAGCACGATCGCCTGGGTTGCGCTGCCGCACCACAAGCCGGAGTGGAACCACCTGCCGCTCACCGGCACGGTCGGCGAGGCGATCCGCTCCGAGGGCCTTCGCGATGGCGAGCAGTACGTGCTGACCGACGCGGACGCCGGCGACCCCGATCCGGCGAAGTGTCGCGGGATGCTCATCCTCTGGCGCCACACGCCGAGCATGGGCGCGAACATCGGCATGACACTGACGTTCTTCGTCGTCGCCGCCGCGGCGATCGGCTACCTGGCCAGCATGGCGTTCCCAGCCGGCGCGCCGTCGATCGACGTCTTCCGCTTCACCGCGACGGCCGGCTTGCTCACCTACGCGGCCGCGGGCACGCCGACGCTCATCTGGTTCCGCCGCAAGTGGCTGATGGACCTGCTCGACGGTGTGGCGTACGCCCTCGCGACCGGAGCCGCGTTCGCCCTGCTGTGGCCGGCCGGTTAGGCGACCGGGGTGGTGGCCACTTTGGCGGCGTCGCTCTTGCCTGTCGTCGATTCCTCAGCTGCCCGCTTGATACCACGCAGCATCCCGCCGAACACGAAGTGGTGCAGCGGAACCACGGCGTACCAGTACGCCAGGCCGAGCAGCCCCCTCGGCCAGTAACGCGCGGTCATGTTCAGCCGCGACGAGCCGCCGCTGCCCTGGGGCTCGATCTCGAACTCCAGCCGCGCCGTGCCAGGCAGCTTCATCTCCGCGTGCAGGTGCAACGACCGAGGCCGCTCGACGCCCACGACACGCCAGAAGTCGAGCGCCTCGCCGTACTGGATCTCCTCGGTGTGGCGCCGCCCGCGGCGCAGGCCGGGGCCGCCGACCACCTGGTCCATCCAGCCGCGGATCCGCCAGAGGATATCGCCCCAGTACCAGCCGTGGCCGCCGCCCACGCGGCACACGGCGCGGAACACGCGGTCCGGGTCGGTGTCGATGTCGATCTGGCGGGCGTCGCGGAACTCCTTGCCGCCGGCCCACTTCGGGTCGCCCGGCATCGGACCCGCCACCGCCCAGTGAGTCGGGACCTCGTCGTTCTGCACGCGAGAGACGGCCCGGCTGATCGATTCACGGACCGTGAGCGACTTGTGCGGCATCAGCCGCTGCGCTGCGACGTTGGTCACGACCACCCGGTTGCGTAGCCCGTCCGCCAACGGCCGAGCGATGCGATACGTCACCGGCGTCACCAGGCTAATCCAAGCCGAGCTGAGCCGCGGCGTCAGCACCGGCACGGGGAAGATCCAACGGCGGCCGAGGCCAATCTCCTTCGCCGCGGTCTGCATCAACTCGCGGTAGGTGACGATGTCCGGCCCGCCGATCTCCAGCGTGCGGCCCGAGGTCTCGGGCGTGTCGAGGCACGCGATCAGCCAGTGCAGCACGTCCGCCACCGCGATCGGCTGACACTCGGTTTGCACCCACCGTGGGGTGATCATGATCGGCAGGCGATTGACGAGATACCGGAGAATCTCGAACGACGCTGAGCCGGAGCCAATGATGATCGCCGCCCGCAGCACGGTGACCGGGATGCCGGTCGAGGCGAGGACGCGTTCCACCTCTCGGCGCGATTCAAGATGCTCGCTGAGGCCGTCGCTGATGTCCCCCAGCCCACCCAGGTAGATGATCCGCTCTACACCCGCTCGGGAGCAGGCTTGGGCAAAGTTGGCGGCGAGGCGACGATCGCGCTCGGCGTAGTCGTCACCCGCCGCCTCCATCGAGTGGATCAGGTAGTACGCGAATCGGCAGCCGGAGAGCTGCTCGGACAGCTGCTCGACGTTCGAGACGTCGCTCGCGACGATCTCAACGCGTGACTCGACCCGGGGGTCCCGGCGCCACGGGCGATCTTCCAGCTTCTTGGGGTCACGCACCAAGCAGCGGATCGTGTGGCCGTTCTCGAGCAGCCTGGGCGCAAGGCGTCCACCGACGTAGCCGGTGGCGCCGGTAACGGCGATCGGCGCCCGCGAGTCGTCGGCCATGGCGGTCAACGCCCCCGTGCGACGAACGGGCGGACCAGCCAATGCGGTGTCGGCATGACCTCGTAGTCGCCCTGTCCCCCGAACGCCACCACCACACGCACGCCAACCGTCTGGGCGACGGCGTTCGCCTTGCCCGGCACGTGCGTAAATGCCTTGCGTGACCGCCAGGCGGCCCAAGGCGTGTCGAACACGAGGCGGAGCGTGTCGTCTTGGCCTTCGAGGATCAGGCGCCGGCCATCGAGCGTCGTGTCGAGGCGACCGGCGATCGCTAGTTTGGGGCCGTCGCGTTGTCGCGCGTCCGCACCTTGATCGCCCCGTTCAGGTGCCACAACGCGTGCGTGGCGCCCTCGCCCGTGCCGCTCGGGATCTTAATCGACATGTCCTCGAACTCGTACGTGATCTCGGCGCCGCGGCCGGTGAGCCGATCGTAAAGGCCGATGGCCAGCTCCGGCCAATTCGTCGTGTGGGCGTCGTCCGCCATGTCGTTCCCGTGGGTTCGTGTTGGATGCGATGGATGCGTCTAATAACTCCACGGGACCGTAGCGACTCGGGGCGGCTCGACCACTTCGCGGGCCGCCCATCGGCCCACAAGCCAGCCGATCTGCCGCGTCGCTCGCCTCGTAACCACCACGGCCGTTGCGATCGCGCCGACGGGGCGCCAGCAACTGCCTCACGCCGCGTGACCACCGTCATTCAATGCGGATCGACGCGAACGCCTCCGGCAAGTTCGCCCGCAGCAGGCGATCGATCTCCAGGGCCGCCGGCATGGTGCGGAAAGCGGCCCGGGGATAGACGCGGTCGTTCACCCAGGGGGCGTCCCATCCATTGGTCGACGCGATGAACTCCTCGGCGAACGCCCGCCCCGTGCCCAGGTAATCATCGATCTCGAAGCAGCCACTCAGGCAGATATCAACGTACGACTGCAGGATCGGCGCCTCCGCGTGCGGCGGGGCGATCTCTTCGGTCGCGTAGACGTACAGCGTGGCCCCGTCGGGCGGCGACCCGCCGTCCGCGCAAAGGATCTCCAGGCGCGAACGATCGATCGCAACGCGGCGGTAGCCGTTCTCGCGACGATCGAGGTCGGGCCACTCGTCGGGCGCCACCGGCACGAGCACGCCGCCCGTCGTGGCGCCCGCCTCTTCGGTGGCGCCGAGGAACGTGCCGACAAAGCCGACACCCGGCCCGCGGATATTCCAACCACGGCGCCAGCCGTGCAGGCGCACCGGCAGCGGCGGCGCCTCGTCGCCCAGGTTGCGGCGCCGCGACTCGGTCTGAATCAACGAACCGTAGCCGAGCACGTAATCGGTGGGCTTGCTCGGGGTGTCGCTCACAGCCGGCTCCAGTCGAACGTGAAGTCGAGCAGCAGCACGTCGTTCTTCTGCAGCTGCTGCTTCTCGATGCAGTAAATCCCGCGGCGGTACTCCAGCACGGAGAGCGCGGCGGTCGCGCCGTTCTCGCACCGCAGCTCGCCACGCGGCGGCTCTGACATGGCGTCCAGCAGCCGCGGCACGCTCGACAGATCGACCACCAGCCGCGCCTCGTCCACGTCCTGCGGCATGCGGACGCCGAAGTCCTCGTTGCCGGGCTGCAGACCGTTGTACGCGTGCGTGATCATCACGTACGCGTCCGAGGGCTCGCCGGAGAAGACCTGCCGCACAACGTGCGGGTCCGACGCGGCGCCCCGGTCGGTGTAACGCAACGCGGGCCGCCACGGCGCCAGGCACATTAGGTCGGCCACGCCGGAGCTGCGGAAGTGGTACTCGTGGTCGGGCGTCGGGCCGTCGTACGTTTCGACGCTCGTGTAGACCGTCTCATCGTTGACCGCGACCTCGGTGGGCTGGCCTTCGACCCGCGTCGTGTCGGCCAAGTACAGGGGCGCCGCCTCGTCTTCGTCGATCTGGAACCGCACCACCTTGGCGTGCAGCACCTTGAGCGTGCACCGGGCGGGCCGATCGGCCGCGGCGTCGCGCTGCGCCTTGGAAGCGGCCCGCGTCTGCATGCGCGTGGCGACGAGCGTGGTGACAGCGCCGATGAGCGCCGCCGCCACCGGCGCGATCACGTTGCCGTCTAGCCAGTCCATAGCTCTCGCTCTCGTCTTGCCCCGCCCGCGGCCGACTATAACTCCTCGGCAACCTACTGCTAGCCGGGCGTCGCTGTCCGGTAAGTGCGGATCTGGTCTCTGCCCCCGCACCGCCCTGGCTGTTACGCCCTCGTGCCTTTCCCCCAAGCCGGTTTCTCGCCTGTGCTCCGCCTCGCCCTGGCCAACACCCGTTTTCCTAAGTCGCCGAGTGACTCGCTCGGCATCGTGCTCGACGCGATGGCGTCGGCCGCCGCCAGAAACGCCGCGATCGTCTGCTTCGCCGAAGGCCTCGTCCCCGGTTACCGGCTGGGGGCGTCGATCCCGCCCCCGGACACCTCGTGGCTGGAGTCGGCCTGGAAGCAGATCGACCAACGCGCCGGTGAACTCGGCCTCGGCGTGATCTTGGGCACGGAACGCCAGAGCCAAGCGGGCCTGCACCTGACCGCACGCGTCACGGGTCCCGACGGCGCCCTCTGCGGCTTTCAAGACAAGGTGCAGCTCGACCCGTCCGAAGAGTCGACGTACTCCCCTGGTTCAGGGCGCCGTGTGTTCCGGTGCGCCGGCGTGACGTTCGGCGTGGTGATCTGCCACGAAGGATGGCGGTACCCTGAGACGGTACGGTGGGCCGTTCGCCAAGGCGCGCAGATCGTCTTCCATCCCCACGTGGAGGTGGTCGAGGACCAGAACCAGCTGTGGACGCGGTTCGCCGACCCGGCCAACACGTTTCACGAGAAAGCGATGCTCTGCCGAGCGGCGGAGAACACCTGCTACTTCGCCTCGGTCAACTGCGCGTTGCCCGGCGCTTCGACGACCTCGGCGGTGATTGATCCCGAGGGGGTCCTCATCGCGCACCAGCCGTACGGCGAGGAAGGCATCCTCGTCGCCGAGATCGACCCGGCAGCGGCGACCGGCCTGTTGGCGAAACGATTGAGGCCCGACGCCCTGAGCACCGACGAGCAATAGCTCGCCATGGGTTGGCCGCGGCGCCTCGCACCGCGACGGCCCGCTCAGCCCCGCAGCACGTCTTCCATGTCGAAGACGCCGCTCGAACCGCCGCGCGACGCGAGGAAACGCGCCGCCTTGAGCGTTCCCTCCGCGTACACGCGGCGGCCGAGCACGTTGTGCTCCAGCACCAGCTGGACCGTCCCGTCGGCCAACCGGGCGTCGTACTGGTGCAACGCGTGGCCGGCGAGGTGCTCGTCCGGCACGCCGAGCTCGCCGCGCTGCGTCTGCGGATCGCGGACGCTCTCGATCTGGCCAACGTCGTAGTCAAAGCCGAGCGCCTGCGCGGCGACGACGAGCGCCTTCGCCGTGCCGCTCGTGTCTCGCTTGCCGGCTTGGTGGCTCTCGCGGATCGACAACTCGCCGCCGGCGAGTGCCCCCGGGAACTGCTCCGCGAGGAACCGGGCCGCGGCCTGCAGCAGCACGATCGGCACGGCCATGTTCGGGGCGATGACCGCCAAGCCGTTGTGCCGATCGACGATCGACTTCGCTTCGTCCGTACCGAAGCCCGTCGTTCCGATGACCATCGGCAGGCTCCGCTCGGCGAACCAGCGGACGTTGTCCAGCGCGGCGTCGGGCGTGCTGTAGTCGACGGCGACGGCGTCGGGCGGCAGGTCGTCGGCGCCAAGGCGCGCAGGCTCGACAAGTCGGACAGTTTGCTCGCCGAACGACAGCGTCCCGCCGGCGTGCTTCTCGCTGGTCAGGCCGACCCCGGCGAGCGACAGGTCACTCTGCTGCGACACCAGCGTGGCCACCTCGGCCGCCATCGCGCCGGGCAAGCCGCTCACGAGGACGGTCGTCACGCGTCTCCCTCGCGCAGGATCGCGTTGAGCGCCGTGCGGGCGTCGGTCCGTTCGTCGCGTGTCTTCTTGATGATCAGGGCGTAGGTCCAGTGGCTGCCGTCCTTGGACGGCAGCGAACCCGGCACGCACACGCTCCGCGGCGGGATCCGCCCCGGCTCTAGCAGCCGGCCGGCCGGCACGCTGTAGATCTTGGTCGACGCCGCCAAGAAGCAGCCCATCGCCAGCACGGCGCCCTCTTCGACGACCACGCCCTCGGCCACCTCGCTGCGGGCGCCCAGGAAGACGTCGTCCTCGATGATGACGGGGCTCGCCTGCAGCGGCTCCAGCACGCCGCCGATGCCCACGCCGCCGGAGATGTGGCAGTTCTTGCCGACCTGCGCACAGCTGCCGACGGTGCTCCACGTGTCGATCATCGTGCCCGCGCCGACACGGGCGCCGATGTTCACGTACGAGGGCATCAGCACGGCGCCGGGCTCGATGTGCGAGCCGTAGCGGGCGATCGCGGTCGGCACGCTCCGCACGCCGGCCTCGCGCCAGTCGCGCTTGAGATCGACCTTGTCGAACCACTCGATCGGCCCGGCGGTCATCTCACGGTTGTCGGAGAAGCGGAAGTGCAGCAGCACCGCCTTCTTCACCCACTCGTTCACGCGCCACGCGCCGTCCCGCTTCTCGGCGACACGCACCTCGCCCGCGTCGAGCAGCGCGAGCGCTTCTTCGGCGGCCTGCCGCGCCGCGTCGCCGCGATCATCGGCGTCGAAGGCGGCGTCGATCCGCTCGGCGAGTTGCTGATGGTCGGTCACGCAGTTCGCCTAGTCGTTACCAGAAGAGGAGATGGGGGGATGTTTGTGATGGGGGAGATGGCCGCTGAGCGGGGCCCCATCGATCGAGCTGTGGCCGTTCGGCGTGGAAGGGGATCTAAGTGTTCCTCAATGCATCAATCAGGAGAACGCCACGCGTGGCTGGGTGGCGTGGGCGCGGCCGGCGTTTTCATTCACCAACACGCTTGCGATCTCCCCTATCTCCAAGCATCCCCGTATCTCCTTTCCTCAGCTCGAATGTCAAACCGCGGCCGGCGTCATGTGCGGGAACGCCGCGATCGCCTCGGCGGCGGCGATCTTGGCGACCGCCGCCTCGCGGCTCGACGGGTCGAGCTCTTCGATCGGCAGCAGCGGGCGCCGCACGCCGACGCCCAGCATGTGGTGCAGCGGGATCGGGTTCTTGACGCTGAAGACCGCATCGATGCACGGCTGCAAAGCGGCTTGCAGCGCCTCGGCCGCGGGCCAATCCTCGGCGGCGGCGAGCTCCGTGATCCGCTGGAACTCGGCCGGCCAGCGGTTGGCGCTCGCGCTGATGACGCCCACCCCGCCGCGTCGCATCACGTCCACCACCAGGTGATCTTCGCCGGAGAGCAGCGAGAACGTCTCGGGGTCGGTCGCCGCGCGGATCGCTTCGAGCGACGCCAGGTCGCCCGTGGCGTCCTTCACCGCGGCGATCGCCGGGTGCTCCGCCAGACGGATCATCGTCTCCACCTCGATCCGGCTGCCGGTGCGGCTGGGGATGTTGTAGAGAACGATTGAGGTATCGAGCCGCTGCGCGAGGTCGGCCACCTCCAAGAAGTGGGCCCGCAGCCCTTCCTGCGGCGGGTTGTTGTAGTAGCCGGTGACGTGCAGCAGGGCGTCCGGCCGAATCGCCAGCGTGATCCGCTCCGAAAGGTGCAACGCCTCGTCGGTGCTGTTCGAACCGGCGCTGGCGAGGCACGTGACCGGGCGGCCCAGCTCCGCGGCGCGCATGCGGGCGTACTCGATGCCGCGGGTGCAGAGGTCAACCTGCTCGTCGTGGCTGAGCGTGGCGGACTGCCCCGTCGTGCCGGCGAACAGCACGCCCCGGGCGCCCGCCTCCAACACGCGGTCGATGAGCTCGTAGACCTTCGCGAAGTCGATGCCCATCAGCGAGCCGATCCGCTTCATCGGCGTGACTAGGGCGACGTGGGCGCCGGCGAGCTGCTGGGGCGTGATCATGCGGTTTCGTCGGTGATCAATGCTCGTTCGCTTGCGCACAACCGATACCCGGCTGCGCTGTGGCGAGCATGGTAGCAACTGCCACCACGGCGTCGAGGGGCCGCGAGGGATCGAGCGGCCAGGCGTCGGAGGGGCGAAGGACCGAGAGGCCAATCGCTGAGGGATCCACGTCCAGAGCAAGGGGCGCCCACAACGGTCACCGTGCTCCGCCGATGAGTGCCGATGAGTGCCGACCAGCATCTGGCATCTGGCATCTGGCGACTGGCGACTGGCTACTTCGGCGCCGTCCCGGCCGGCCGCACGGCGGTTCCCACACGCCCGGTCAGAGCGTCGCCCAGCTCGCTTCGCGCCGCTTCCGCGTGCGTCTGCAGCCGAGCGACGATCTCTGGGTGCTCCTCCGCTACGTTGCGTGTCTCGCCCACGTCGGACTTCAGGTCGTAGAGCTCGAGCCCCACCGACACGCGTTCATAGCGACCCGGCCGGCCGGCCGCGCCGGGCTGCCCGGCCACGATCGACGGGTACTTGTGCGGCAGGATGAGCTTCCAGCGACGGTCGCGGACCGACTTGAGCCCGCCGCGGTGGTAGCCGTAGAGCACCTCGCGGGGTGAGACGTCTAGGTCTCCGCTAAGCAGCCCCGAGATATCGACGCCGTCGATCGCCCGATCGGGCGGCTCCGCGCCGATGAGCGCGGCGACGGTGGGCAGCAGGTCGATCGCCGTGGCCAGCTCGTCGCAACGCGTGCCCGCGGGAACCCGCGCGGGCCATCGCACCACGCACGGCGAGCGGTGCCCGCCTTCCCAAATGGTGTTCTTCCCCTCGCGGAGCGGGTCGGCCCTGCCGCCGTGGTCTCCGAAGCTGAGCCACGGCCCGTTGTCGCTCATGAACACAACGAGCGTGTTGTCGCCCACGCCGGCGCCATCGACCGCGGTGAGGATCTGCCCCACCGACCAGTCGAGCTCCATCACCACGTCTCCGTAGAGGCCGGCGCCGCTCTTGCCGGCGAACTTCTCCGAAACGTACAGCGGCACGTGCACCATCGAGTGCGGCACGTAGAGCAAGAACGGCCGCTCGCGGGCGTGCTCTTCGATGAACGCCACGGCCCGCTCGGTGTACCGCGTGGTCAGCCGCCGCTGATCGTCCGGAGTCACGTTCGTGTCGACAATCCGCTCGCCGTCGTGCAGCGGCAAGGGCGGCGCGGGGCCGGAACCCCAACGCCGGCGGCCACGCTCCAGCGTGTGCTCCCCGTCGCGGTACGGCCACATGTCGTTCGAGTACAGCAGCCCGAAGTAATCGTCGAAGCCCTGCCGCGTGGGCATCCACTCGGGCCGGTCGCCCAGGTGCCACTTGCCGTAGCAAGCGGTGGCGTAGCCCTCGGCCCGGCACAGCTCGGCGAGCGTCACCTCCTCCGGGTGCAGGCCCACCGGGTCGCCCGGGAACAACGCGCCGGAGAGGCTCAGTCGCTTGGCGTAGCAACCGGTGAGCAACGCCGCCCGAGACTCGCTGCACACGGCGCTGCCCGCGTGGAAGTCCGTGAACACCCGCCCCTCGGCCGCCATGCGGTCCAGGTGCGGCGTCGGGTACGCGGTGCAGCCGAACGGGCCGATGTCCGCGTAACCCATGTCGTCGATCAAGATCACGACGACGTTGGGCGGGGCGGCCGCGGCGGCGACGCTACCAATCAACAACGCGTTGTTGATCCCTAACGCGAAGACGAACGACGCAACGACGACCGGCTTGAGGAGCGATGGCATGAACCGACCCAGGCAAGACAAGCAGAAGGAGAAGCGGCACGCAGTCTAATCGAACGGCCAGTCTTGCCAGCGGCGCCCGAACAGCCGAAGTGGCGTGCACGCCGTCGCCGCCGCCGCGGCGGTCGCCAGCAGCGGGCGCCACGCGACGTAGCGGAGATTCTCGATGTCGTCGCTCGCCACCAACGACCACAGACGCGATTGCTCACCGGCGGCCGACGCCACCCACACACCGCCCTCGACCAACGCGGCCGCCGCGCAGACAGCGGCCGCGGCGCCGAGTAGTCGGCGTGATCCCTCGCCCTGCCCCAGCGTCAGCCATACACCCGCGGCCGCGGCCACGCCGCCCGCCACACCGACAACCGTCGCGACGAAGAAGCTGTAGCCCACCAGCGGCACGTGCTCGATACGCTGGAGCGACATCCCGGCCCACGCCGCGCACAGCCCCGCCGTGGCGGCCATGAACGCCAGCAACTGGCCGATCGTGAACCGATCGTCGGCCCGTCGGACGCTCTCGCCGCCGGTAAAGAGCTGCTCGTCGGTCACCAGCCGCTGCCCGGCGCCGAGCACCACCCGGCACGTAACGCCGCTCACCACCGACGCCGCGACCAACGCGTAGGGCCACAGCAGCGACTCACCGGCCAGCCCGAGCCGCCCCACCCCGAGCAACAAGAACCCGCCCGCCGCCACGAGCAGCGTCGCCCGCTGAGCGAGCGGCCCAACCGAGAGCAGCCCGACCATCGCCAGCACCGAGACCGAAGCGAGCGCGACGGCAAAGAGAAGGTCGGCCGGCATGGCTGCTCGCAAAACCTAGCACCCCTTCACGCGTTGGGGCTGAGATCAGATCTCGGGGTCATCCAACATGCGTTGCGCTAGGTGCCTGATGGCGTAGATCACGACGCCAGACTCTCGAATTCGATACACCATGCGGTGCGACAACCGACGACCCACCCCGAAGTTGAGCTGACGCAGTTCGCTGCCCAAGCGGTCGTGTTCCGTCGCCCGAGTGAATCGCTCGGGATGCGACTCGAGCTCGATCACCGCAGACTCAACGGCGTCACACCACTTTCGTCCCGCCTCGGGCGACCGCCCGGTGTAGAACGCAAGCTGCTCGTCGAAATCGCGAGTGGCCTGCTCCGTGAAGAGCACTTCGTAGGCGGGATCGCTCACGACCGCCCTGTCGTCCGGCGCGAGGCGATCACGTCATGGGCATTTGAAAACCGGCCCGACGCCTCCTCGTCGATCCCTCTCTTGATCGCAACAAGATCGGCGTCTCTGGCCTCCAGTGCCGCGAGCGCCTCACGCATGACGGCATCGGGCGACTCGTAGCCCGCAGAGACGAAACCATCGATCCGCGAGCTCAGGTCAGGCGGGAGCTGGTAGGGCATGGTCGTCTCTCCAAATGACGTTTCCGGACCCACGCATCGTATCACCGCCGTCTTGCCGCCTGCAAAAACCATGGCTAGCTCTCGGGCTCGGGCTCCGCCTCAACCGCGTCTTCCTTCTCCTCCAGCGGCACGCGGACGATCGCGGTTAGCGTGTCGTCGCCGTCGAGGCCCATGATCGTCACGCCCTGCGTGTTGCGGCCGATCGTGCTGACCTCCGCCGCCCGGATCCGCTGGATCTTGCCGCGAGCCGTCATCAGCAGCAGCTCGTCGTCGTCGGTGACGCTCACCACGCCCACCACGCGGCCGTTGCGGTCGGTCGTCTTAATGTCTCGCAGGCCCTTGCCGCCGCGGTTCTGCGTGCGGTAGCGGGCGCCCGAGCCGTTGTCGTCGCTGGCTGATTCCTCGCCATCGGGGTCGGCAGCGTTCGGGCCGAATGTGGTCCGCTTGCCGTAGCCCTTCTCCGTGGCGGTCAGCAGAGTCGCGTCGGGGTTGGCGACGACCATGCCCACCAGCTCGTCGCCCTCCAGCAGGGAGACGCCCTTCACGCCGCTCGAGTTGCGGCCCATCGGGCGGGCGTCCGACTCGCTGAAGCGGATCGCCATGCCGCCGGCGGTGGCCAGCAGCATCTCGTCGCCCTTCTGGACGATCGACACGTCGACCAGCTCGTCGCCCTCACGGAGCTTGATGGCGATGATGCCGGTCTTCATCGGCCGGCTGTACGCGGAGAGCGCGGTCTTCTTCACCAGGCCACTGCGGGTGGCCATCATCAGGTAGGTGTCCGGCTGGCTGAAGTCGCGCACCGCCCGGCAGTCGGCGATCTTCTCGCCCTCGGAGAAGTTGAGCAGGTTCACCACGGCGCGGCCCTTCGCGTCGCGCGCCAGCTCCGGCAGGTTGTAGACCTTCTCCCAGTACACCTTCCCGTAGTTCGTGAAGAACATCAGGTAGTCGTGCGTGCTGGTGACGAAGAGGTGCTCGATCGGGTCGTCTTCGTCCGTCTTGGCGCCCTTGATCCCCTTGCCGCCACGTCGCTGCGCCTGATACGTGCTGGCCGCCGTGCGCTTGATGTAGCCCTGATGGCTGATCGAGACGACCATCGTCTCTTCCTCGATCAGGTCCTCCAGGTCGACGTCGCCGATCTCCTCGCCGGAGATCTGCGTGCGGCGTTTGTCGGCGTGCTTCGAGGCGAGCAGCTGCTCCATGTCCTCGCGGATGATGCCGTAGATCCGCTGCTCGTCGGCCAGGATGTCAACGTACTCGGCGATCTCCTGGAGGAGCTCCGCGTGCTCGTCGGCGAGCTTCTCTTGCTCCAGGTTCACCAGCTGGCCGAGCGTCATCTTGAGGATCGCGTCGGCCTGGACCGGCGTGAGCGAGTACTCCTCCGCGACGCCCCGCTCGTCTTGGAACTGGGCGTAACCCGTGTCGCCCAGGGCCCGCTGCAGCAGCGCGCCGGGCGTCTTGATCTGCATCAGGGCCCGCTTCGCTTCGGGCTGCGTCTTGCTGGCGCGGATGACGCGGATCACCTCGTCGATGTTGGCGTGCGCCAGCAGCAGGCCCTGCACCGTGTGCTTCCGCTTGCGGGCGCGGGCCAGCAAGAACTGCGTCCGCCGGCGGATGACCGTCACGCGGTGGCGGACGAACTCTTCCAGCATCTCCTTGAGGTTCAGCACCCGCGGCTTGCCGTCCACCAACGCCAAGAAGATGACGCTCTGCGACTCCTGCAGCGGCGAGTACTTGTACAGCTGGTTGAGCACCACGTCCGGGTCGGCGTCGCGTTTGATGTCGACCGCGATCCGCGCCGGCTCGTTCAGGTCCGACTCGTCGTTCACCGCGCTGATGCCGGCGATCTTGCCGTCGTTCACGAGCGCGGCGATCTTCGCCACCATGCCGTCGCGTGTCTGCTGGTACGGCAGCTCGTGGACGATGATCCGCCGCTTCTTCTTCTCCTCGACGATCTCGGTCTTCGCGCGGAGCGTGACCGTGCTGCGGCCGGTCAGGTAGCCCTTGATGATACCGCTGCGGCCGCAGATGGTGCCGCCGGTCGGGTAGTCGGGTCCCGGGATGTGCTCCATCAGCTCGGGGATGGTGACCTCGGGGTTGTCGAGCAGCGCGATCACGCCCCGGCAGACCTCCGCCAGGTTGTGCGGCGGGATACTCGTGGCCATGCCCACCGCGATGCCGCCCGAGCCGTTCACCATCAGGTTGGGGAACTTGCTCGGCAGGACGGTCGGCTCGACGAGCTTCTCGTCGTACGTCGGCGCGAAGTCGACCGTGTCGAGCTTCATGTCCTCCAGCATCAGCGACGCCACCGGCGACAACCGCGCCTCGGTGTACCGCATGGCCGCGGGCGGCAGGCCGGCGATGCTGCCGAAGTTGCCCTGCGGCGTGATAAGCAGGTTGCGGGTCGCCCACTCCTGGGCCATCCGCACGAGCGTGGGGTAGATCGCACCGTCGCCGTGCGGGTGGTACCGCTTCATCGTCTCGCCGACGATGCCCGCGCACTTGCTGGTGCTGCCGCCGGGCGAAAGGCCCAGGTCGTTCATCGCCACTAGGATCCGCCGCTGCGAGGGCTTCAGCCCGTCGCGCACGTCGGGCAACGCGCGGCTGACGATGACGCTCATCGCGTAGGTGAGGTAGCTCTCCTTGAGCTCGTCCTCGATCGGCAGGTTCTCCAGCCGCAGGGCGATCGCCTCAGTCGCCGGATCGAAGCCCGGCTTCGGCGTGCCCGCGCCGCTGGGTCCACCGCCGTTGGCGCCGGCGCCGCTGTCGGAACCGCCGCCATCGGAGCTCTTGTCGGAGCCGCCGTTATCGGAATCGCTGTCGGGTGTCTCTTCGGCCACGCTGCGGTCATCCTGGGGGTCGCGGTGCAGCCCCGGATTTTAGCGTTTTTCGGCCTCGGCAGACACCGACTAACCCCCCGGGCGAAACCCGGTAAAGCGACGCCAGCAAACGACCGCGGGAAGCAAACGCAAGGACGCCACGAGCCCCCCAGGGGACGCCAGTGACCGCCCGGTTTTTTAGCTTGCCGCGACGATCTGCTCGGCGAGCCGGTCGGCGTAGGTCGGGGCCCACAGGGCGCCCTTGGCCCCCAGGCCGTTGAGCCACGCGAACCGGCCGTCTTCGCTCACGCCGACGATCGGCTTGCGGTCGCTGGTGGCCGGTCGGACGGCCGCTTGGTGATCGACGACCACGGCGTCGGTCACGCCGGCTTCGGCGAGCTTGGCCAACAGCTCGTCTCGCGCCGCATCGGTCGGCGTGGAGTCGAGCTGTTCCCACTCGTTGGTGGCACCCACTCGGTAGCGATTCGCCGCCGCCGCGTCGGGCAGGGATGGGCCACGCTTCGACGCACCGGGCTTCGCGGCGATCGGCGCAATCCACACCCCCCGGTGCACGACGCGGTCCGTTGGCAAGCCCGCCGCCTCGATCGTGAGCAGCTCTCCCTTGGTGGGCGCCCAACGCTCCGCCGGCACGCAGGCGGGCAGCTCGGGCGTGTACCCGGTACAGAACGCCACCGTGCGAGCGGCGAGTTCGAACCGCGGGATCGCGACGCCGTCGTCGGTCGGCCGGATGTCGGTTTCGAATTCGACCGCGTCTTGCACCAAGCCGTCCTCATCAATCAATGCGCCCCGCGTCCCGCCGAGGTACGCCGCCGGGTTGAGCCGCGCGGCGCCAGACATGACGAATCCGCCCCACGGTGACGGCGTCGACGCGGGCACGTCGCCCCGCTCGGCCAGTCGGGCGTGCTCACCGATGGCGCCGTCCGCAACGCGTTGCTCGAAGAGCGCGCGCTCGGCTTCGCTGACGAATAGGCGCACCGCCGGCTGGGTCTCGTAGCAGTCGAAGTGCAACGCCCGCCCGAGCCGCCGATAGAACCGATCCGCCTCGTGGAAGTGGTCGGCGTACCCCTCGGCCACGGTCAGCCGCTTGCCGGTGACCGGCGTGATCAGCCCCGCGGCGATACGCGACGAGCTCGGTCGGCCGGCGGCGTCGACGCCGCCCCGATCGACCACGATCGTCCGCAGGCCGTGCTCGCGCAGCCGCCAAGCCAGCGTCGAACCCGCGAGGCCCTGCCCCAGGATGAGAACGTCGGTGCTTCGCATGAATCTTGCTCGTAGCGGTTCGCAACAGGGTGGTACGATAGGGCTCCGGCCTTTCGAGAGACCAGTCGATGAGCACGCAACCCGTCGCCACCTACACCGCCGCCGAGTATCTAGCTCAGGAACGGTGCGCGGAAACCAAGCACGAGTACTACGCGGGCGAGATCTTCGCGATGTCCGGCGCCAGCCGGGCTCATAATCTCATCGCATGGGCGTTATCCACCGAACTGGGCAAATCGCTCAACGAACGTCCGTGCGAGGCTTATCAAAGCGATATGCGGGTCAAGGTCGATCGCACCGGGCTCTACACCTACCCGGACGCCGTCGTCACGTGCGACGAGCCCCGCTTCGAGGACGACCACGTCGACACGCTGCTGAATCCGCAGGCGGTGTTCGAGATCCTCAGCGAGTCGACCGAGAAGCACGACCGCGGCAAGAAGTTCGACCACTATCGGCACGTCGAGTCGCTACAGGACTACGTGCTGATCTCACAGGAGGAGCCGCTGGTGGAGGTCTACTCGCGGCAGGACGACGGGACGTGGAACCTCTCCATCGCGAAGGGGCTCGACGCGTCGATCATGGTCCCCGCGATCGATGTCCCCCTGCGGCTGCAGGCCTTGTACGCTAGGGTTCAATTCGACACGCCCAGCTGACCCGCTCTGCCCCCGCCGCACACGCCGATGGACTTCCGAGACCGACTCCGCCAAGTGACCCAGAAGGGCGCCACCGCCCGCGCCGAGAAGGCCTTCGCCGACGCCGCCGAGGCGGCCAGCGAGGAGGAGCTCAAGCGCCGTCACTCGCAGCACCGCCTCGCGCTGACCGACCACATCGAGGTGCGGCTCAAGGAGCTGGCCGACGGCCTGCCGGGCTTCAAGGTGCAGACCGTCATGGAGGAACGGGGCTGGGGCGCCGCCGTGAGCCGCGACGACACCGGCCGCACCACCCGCAAGGCGGACAACCTGTACAGCCGGCTCGAGCTGGTGGTGACCGGCTTCAACGAGTTCCACGTGATGGACGTCGCCGCAAAGGGCGCGATCCGCAACAAGGAAACCTTCAGCCGCACGCACTACCAGCCGATCGCCGAGTTCGACCAGCAAGAGTTCAAAGAGCTGATCGACCGCTGGGTGCTCGACTACGCCGAGCAGTACGCGGGCGTGTGACGCCCCCGGTCTCGCGGCGGGCTTTCATGCCACGCCCGCTTGCAGCTCGGCGGGCACGTCGATCGACTCCCACGCGCCGCAGCTCTCCGGGCTCTTCCACAAGTTCGTCAGCTCGTCGTGGTGAATGACGTGCCGCAGCAGGCTGCCCATCGGCTCGGGGGCGACCACCACCACGGCGCCCTCCTTGTGCTTCTTGATCAGCTTCTTGAGCGCCTCGGCCACGCGGGCCTTGGCCGCCGGCACCGTCTCGCCCTGCGGCGGGCAGACCGTCTCCGGCTGTTCCTGCCACTGGCGGTAGACCTTCGGCTGCTTGGTCTTCACCTCGTCGACCAGCATCCCCTGCCACAGGCCGTGGTCCAGGTTGCGTAGCTTGTCGAGCGTCTTGACCTTCGCGCCCAGCTTGGCCGCGACCAGCTCGGCGGTCTGCTGCGCCGCCTCGCACGGGGCGGCGTAGACCACGTCCGCCGTGACGCCGCTCAGCTGCTCCACGGCGGCCTGCACCTGCTTCCGGCCGTCTTCGCACAGCGGCATGTCGAGCGTTCCCTGGATACGACCCTGCTGGTCGTACTCCGTCGCGCCCGGTCGAACGAGAACAATCTTCAGCATCGTAGTGTGGGTGTTGGAGCGAGCCTCGGCGAACCAGCTCGCGGGTAGCGTGAGATTCATACGTTGTCTTCAGGCGGCCGGGGTCTTCTCGGCCCGTGCGATCGTCGTGAGTTGCTTCATCCGTTCGAGGCGGTCGTCGGCGCCGAAGAACGCCGTGCCGGCCACCAGCCACTCGGCGCCCGCCGCCACGCACGGGCCGATCGTTTCGGCGTTCACACCGCCGTCGACCTCCAGCACCGCGTCGCACGCCGGGTGATCGCGCAGCCAAGCGAGCTTGTCGAGCGCGACCGGGTCGAACGATTGCCCGCCGAAGCCCGGCCTAACGCTCATCACGAGAATCAGATCGCAAGCCGAGAGCGCGGGCTCGAGGGTCTCAACGGGCGTCGGCGGATTGAGCGACAAACCGGCGGAGGCGCCGAGCCCACGGATGCGGTCGATCAGCGGACGCGGGTCCGGTAGCACCTCCGCGTGAACGGTGATGACGTCGGCCCCCGCCTTGCGGAACGGCTCCACGTATTCGGCCGGGTTGTCGAGCATCAGGTGCACGTCGAGCGGCAGCTCGGTCGAGCGGCGGATCGCCTCCACTACCGGCACGCCGAACGACAGGTTCGGCACGAAGTGGCCGTCCATGATGTCCAGGTGCAGCAGCTCGGCGCCGGCCGCCTCGGCGGATCGGATCTCATCCTCCAGCCGAGCGAAGTCGCACGCCAGCATCGACGGAGCAACCACCGCCCGGCGGCCGCCGCAGCGGGCCCGCAGTTGGTCGGCGTTGAGTGGCGTCGGCGAGGACATGGCGCCTAGGGCGAGCCAGAACGGGGAGAGGGAGCCGGGGCGGCGAAGCCTCGTCGCGGCGTGGCGACGGTGGGGGGTCGATCGGACCGAGTTCGTTATCGGTCGGGGCGCCGCGGAAGTGGTTCCACGATGTCAGATTCCAGGGCGGCGCCAGCAGCTCCGGCGGCACGTTGTGTCGCGCCGCGTGGCCCAAAGCAAGAGGTTCGGCCGTATTCCTCGGCGGACGCTGCGCCCGAATCGCCTTAAACGACTGCCAACAAACAGCTTGCGGAAAACGTTCAATCGTCGAGTTCGGCTACCCGCGGCAGCTGATCGAGCGACGCGACGCCCACCAGCCGCAAGAACCGATCTGTGGTCACGAGTCGCGGCGGGGCGTCGTCGTCGGACGCCTCGCGGCGCACCAACTCGTGCCGCACGAGCTGCTTGATCAGCCCTGCGCTCGGCTGCTCACGCAACGCCTCGACCTCGTCGGGCGTGATCGGTTGCCGGTAGGCGATCACCGAGAGGGTCTCTTGCGCGGCCGTCGATAACCGCGCGGCTCTCACCCGACGGTGCAGCCGATCGCCCACGCGCTCTAGCCCCGGATCGACCCGCAGCCGATAGCCGCTCGCGCTCGACTCGATCCGCACGGCCGACGCGTCGTGCTCGTAAGCGGCGTTGAGCTCGGCGACGGCCTGAGCCACGTCCGCCTCGGTGGCGTCTTCGATCGGCGCCGCGATCGCCTCGGCCGCGATCGGCCCGTCGTCTTCCCGACCGACGAACAAGGTCGCCTCGACGATGCCGCGTAAGGTGACAACGTCGTCGTCGGGCGAGGTGTCGGTCGCGGGCGCCTCGGAGTCCGACGCGTGCTCCGGGTCGCTCGCCTGGTCTTTGGCCGTGTCCTTACTGGCGTGCTTGGCCGGGGCGCTGAGCAGGCCCGCCATGGCGCGTCGCAGCCGTTCGATCGACAGCGGTCCGCGGGCCTCGGCGTTGTCGGGCGATACGCTCACGCCCACGATCGTAGAGCCCGCCGCGGGTCGCCACCAAGAGCAAGCGCGCGGAGCGCTCTGTCAGCGAGCCGTCGGCGCAAGCCAGCGGAGTGAACACCGGAGATGCGTACAGCCGAGGAAACGATTGAGAGAACTCCACCGGCTAGCGCCGACGGCTCGCTAGCACCTCGCACGCCTGCGGCCTATTCCCTTAAGCCCTTAACCGCCTCTCCTTCACCGCCCGCGCAACGCCCGATCCATATCCCGCTTCGCGTCCTTCTTCTTCAGGCTCTCGCGTTTGTCGTACGTTTTCTTACCGCGACCCAAGCCCAGCAGCAGCTTCGCGCGGCCCTCTTTGAAGTACAGCTTCAGCGGCACGAGGGTGAGGTTCTTCTCGTACGCCCGCGCGGCGAACCGGGCGATCTCCCGGCGGTGCAACAGTAGCTTTCGCCAGCGCTTCGGCTCGTGCTGCTCGTGGGCCGCGTTGCGGTACTCCTCGATGTTGCAGCCGACGAGGAACACCTCGCCGTCTTTCATCCGGCCGTACGCCTCGTCGAGCGACACGTGGCCGTTGCGCAGGCTCTTCACCTCGCTGCCGACGAGCACGATGCCGCACTCGAGGTGCTCCAGCACCTCGTACTCGTGCCGCGCTTTGCGGTTGGTGGCGATGGTCCGCTCATTGGGATCCTCGCCCTTCTTCGGCTTCTTGTCTTTGTTACCCGTGGCGGACGTTCCTGCTGAAGCGAGAGAAGCCGAGCCTAGTAGCTCTCGGAATTGAGCGGCGGGGCGACGCGGTAAGCGTTCATGTACTGCCCCGGCGCCAGACCCTCGGTGTGATCCACCGGGTCGACGCACTTGGCGCCGTTCGCCGTCAGCAGCTGCTGATAGACGATGTAGTCGATGTCCGGGCTGAGCGCCCGGCCCGAGCCATCGCACATCACGGCGTTGAACGATCCGGCCGCGTGGTTCGACGCCGGTCGGGCCCACGCCGGGGTGAACGGATCGAACGAGTTCGGGGTTCCACCGTCCGCATTACGATCGACGCTGAAGGCGATCTGCCCTTCGGCCGAGTCCCAGTACTGCTCGGGTCTGGGATCGCCGGAGCCGCTATTCGGGTTCCAGCTCCACACGAGGCCGAACTGCTGCTCGCCGCGCATAAACGCGCCGCTAGTGTCTTGCTTTGGCACGCCGGCCCAGCAC
Source organism: Planctomycetota bacterium (assembly GCA_039820945.1). GTDB lineage: Bacteria > Planctomycetota > Planctomycetia > Pirellulales > Lacipirellulaceae > Botrimarina. The sequence goes on along the minus strand of JBCBPC010000008.1, from coordinate 30,889 downwards.
CACGACCAGTTCTCGAGCTCCTTGTGAACGTTCTCGGCGAGCATCAACGTGGTCGATTTGCCGTCCCGCACCCTGTCGGCGTTCATCTGCAGATTGCCGTCCGACAGGTTGTGGAACACACCGTTGTCGATGGTTTCCCCTTGCGGCGGCGTGGCGGTTGGCGCGATGGGGATGTACTCGCCGGTGGGTCCATCGAACCAATCCCACGCGCCCGCGTTAGCGGAGTAGGTCAGGCCGGCCGCGCCGGGCAGCGTGCTCAGCTCTGAGTCGTCCGGGCAGGCCAGCACGTTGTTGAGCGGCACGACGGGATCGGGGATGAACTGCGGATCGAGCATCCGGTCGTAGATCGCCTGCTGCTCGACCTGGGGCAGGATCATCGTGACCCAGCTGACCATGGACTCCACGCTCGTGCCGACCTCGATCGTCCGGGCATCGGTGATGCCGCGAAGCGGATCGATGCCGACGAAGCCGCCGTTGCTGCGACGCATCGGCTGCACGTAGCCCGGGTACCGCTGCTTGGTGGTCTCGTAGTTAAAGACGCCGAGCCCCAACTGCTTGATGTTGTTCAGGCACGTGGCCTTACGGGCGGCGCCGCGGGCGGCGTTGACCGCCGGCAGCAGCAGCGCGACCAACGCTCCGATGATGGCGATCACCACCAACAGCTCCACCAGCGTGAAGCCCTGGGTGCTCCGACCCCGGCAACCCCGTATAAATGCCGCGCGGCCAACGGGCCGGCGGGCATGACGACAGAACGGTAGCATCGGCGGTTACCTCACCTCAGGCGAACGGATCGCGAGCCGCACCCGCGGCTGGGCCCCTGCTCCACACCGGCGCACGGCTCACCCCGGGGGCGACCACAGGCCGATGTCTGTGGCGAGTATCGCCAAACGGGCGGAAAATTGCCAGCAAGACGCACCGGCCGCGGCCGAACCACCAGGGTCGGTGCTCGGCGTATCGACTTGCGGTATAGTGCGATACGTCGCGGGCGCCGCACGCTGCGGGCACCCGCCTCCTCCCCCACGACCGCGTCTGCCGACGCAGACCGCCACGCCGATGATCCCGACAGCCCCCCTTTCGGCATCCGCCCCGTTGCTGGCCCAGCTGGCGCCGCCGCCCGGCGGGGACGCCGTTGAGAACGGCTTTGTCGCGGTGCTGCTGGCGCTCGCCGCCCTGGTGGCGTTCGTGGTGCTCGCCGTCTTCATCTTCAACTACGGCAAGCTCTGGCTGCAGGCTTACACGTCCAACGCCCCGGTGAACCCGTTCACCATGGTGTTCATGTCGCTGCGACAGGTGCAGCCGCGGACGATCATCGACGCACTGATCCAGGCCAAGCAGGCGGGCGTTGGCTCCGACCCGACGACGGGCATCAACACGCAGCGGCTGGAGGCCCACTACCTGGCCGGCGGCAACGTGCAGCGAGTGATCAACGCCATCATCGCCGCCCATCGGGCCGACATCGACCTCGACTTCGACCGCGCCGCGGCCATCGACCTGGCCGGCCGAGACGTGCTGGACGCCGTCAAGACGAGCGTGTACCCGAAGGTCATCGACTGCCCGGATCCAGAGAAGTCGCCCAAGACCACCCTGTCGGCCGTCGCCAAGAACGGCGTCGAACTTCGCGTCCGCGCCCGTGTCACCGTGCGGACGAACCTCGAGCAGCTCATCGGTGGCGCCACGGAGGAGACGATCATCGCGCGCGTGGGCGAGGGCATCATCACGGCCATCGGCTCGGCCGCGGATCACCTGGAGGTGATGGAGAACCCGGACCGGATCAGCAAGGCGGTGCTGCAGAGGCAGCTCGACGCGCACACGGCGTTCGAGATCGTGTCGATCGACATCGCGGACATCGACATCGGCGAGAACATCGGAGCCCGGCTCCAGGCGGACCAGGCCGAGGCCGACACCCGCAAGGCTCAGGCCCTGGCCGAGCAACGGCGCGCCAACGCGATCGCCCGCGAACAAGAGATGAAGGCCGAGGTCGCCGCGAAGCGTGGCGAGGTGGTCCTTGCCGAGGCCGACGTGCCCAAGGCGATGGCCGAGGCGTTCCGCCAAGGAAACCTCGCGAGCCTGCCGAACGGCCAAGCCGGCTGAACGGTCGGTGCGGCCGAAACGGCCGGGCCGCGCTACTGCTTCTTCATGGCGTGCTCGATGGCGCCCGAGTTGAACGGCTCGTTCACTCGGTCGAGCTCCGTGAGCAGCTCCCACTGGTCGTTGCGGAACGCCAGCTCGTACCGGCTCACGCGTTCGTCGTTGCGTTCGACGATCGGCGAGGTCCGCAGGCGGTCCAGAGCGCCCGCCGACGGGCCCTGCTGCAGCGACCGCAGCTCAGGCGGCAGATTGACCGCGTCTTCGCTAGCCGCCTCGTCGCGATCCTTGGCCGCCGCTTCTTCGGCGTCCTCCTCCGGCGGCGGCATGACGATCGACACGGTGCTGTTGGTCCGGATGGCGATCTCCGCCCGCAACTCGCCGCCCGGCTCGGCGGGCTTCAGCAGGCGATGCTCAACCCTCGACTGCCACGAGGTGACCGGCGTGCCCGGATCGATCTCCAGGTCCGTTCCGGGCGCCTGAACGCGTGACTCGTCGCTCTCGACCCATCGCTTGAGCGCCGTGACGATCCGCCCGAAGCGTTGCTCGGGCGTCTCGGCTTTCTTGGCCGGCGGCGCCGCGGGCGGCGGCGTGGCCGACTCGCAACCCACGGCCGCGATCACCGCCGCGGTCAACAACGATCGGACGACAAAACAACCAGGCCTGCGAACAGACAGAATCATCGGCGTTTCAGCGTAGCGGGAAGGACGGCGGGGAGCCGCTCGGGAACGGGAAAACGGCCCCAACAAGAATAGCACCGCCCGCGGTGATGCGGGTACACCGGGCGCCCCGATCCGAGCCAACCCGTTCCGCTCACGGAACTCCCCCCGGGCGTAATCGGCCCGGTTGTTCCGATCGTACCGGACCTTCGCCCGAGGCGGCCAGACAGAGCAAGCCGCGGCGGCGGACGCTCAGAAATCGGCGAACGGATCGTCGAACTCGTCCATCGCGGCGTCGTCCCCTAGCTCGCTGTCCGACCCTCCGGCGGCCCCCGAATCGATCGGCGTATCGAAGACGTCTCCTTCGAAGCCGTCGGGGTCCGAGGCGAAGTCGTCGACGGCCGCGTCTTCGATCGACGCGGCCGCGGCGTTGTCGGCCGCGAACAGCTTTTGCAGCACGTTGAACTCGGTCGGATCGCTCGCCGTTTCGCCCCCGTCGACGAACGGGTCGCCGCCCGATTCGGCGCCCGCCACACCGCCGTTCACCGGCAGCAGTGGCCGGTTCAGGTCGGGCAGCGGCTGCACCACCGCGGCCGCCCGGAGCTGTTGCGGGCTAGCGGCCGACAGCAACGCGTCCATCGGCAGGCGGAAACGCGCCCGCAGGGCGCCTTGCTGCGACGCCGACAGCGGCGCGAAGCGGTAGCCGATCGCGGGAACCTCGGGCGCGGGGGCCGCGGCCGCGGGAACGTCCGTGGATGGCGCCGGCAGATCGACGGCGCTATCGCCCGCGAGCAACGGCGTAACGGCGGCCAACGCCGCCGCGGTCGCCACAACCATTCGTCTACGACTCATCGCGTCCCTCAAGCGTTCCTGCTGCCGATCTGTCCGGACGCCGCCCGATGGGCGTGACGTCGTCTCAGCCTCCAGCGTAATCGCCGTTGGCTCGATCGGTAGCGTCGGACGGGCGAATCGGCCGCTTTCGGCGAGCGGCGCCTAGAGCGAGGCGCTCTGCATCCCCAGCCCCTCGAGCTGCTCCTTCACGGAGCGGAACTGCTCGATCTCCAGGTCGGAGATGTCGTCCTCCGACAAGCCTCGATCCGTCGCTTCCTTCCAAGCGGCCATCGCCTCCTCGGTCTGACCCGCCATCAGGTGAGCGATCGCCTTGTGGAAGTACTTGGTGGGCGTGGGCCGGTCGATCACCGACAGCTTCAGGTCGGCGATCGCCTCGTCGTACCGCTTGTCGGCGATCGCCACGACGGCGCGGGTGTCGAGGATATCCGTGCCGGGGCCGAGGATCTCGACCGCCTCGTCGACGCACCGCCGCGCCTCGGCGATCGCCTCGCTGGACGAGTTCGTCAACGCCTGAAGGTACGCGAAGTTGTTGAGGATGATCGCGCGGTTGACCGTACTCAGGTCGTCGACCTCCAGCAGCTCCCCGTAGATCTCGGCGGCCTTGGCGTACTCGCCCTTGAGGTCCATGAGCTCTGCCCGCTGCATGATGAGCGGCGTGAGCTCGGGGTCCTCGCGGAGGGCCGACGTCAGCCACTTCTCGATCGTCGCGGCCAGCTTCGGCGCCTCGGGCGCGTCCTCCTCCCGGGCGCTACGCAGGATCAACAACGCTCGCTGGATGACGCGGATCGGCTCCATCTCGTCGCGCAGCTCGCCGAGCATCGCGAGTCCCCGCTCTGAGTCGACGCTGGCGCCAACGAACTTGGCGTACGCCGCCTTGCTGTTGAGGTCGCCGCGTTCGGCGACGAGCTTGAAGAGCGGCTCCGCCTGGTCGGCGGCGCCCATGTCGTCCAGCAGGCCGGCCACCCGCAGCACGAGCGGGAACTGCTCCGGCGTGATGGCGTTGAGCCGCCGCGGCAGCATGCCGCGAACGGCGCCGTACGCCTCTTTTTCCTTGCCCTGCTTCATCGCGACGCGAGCGGCGATCTCGCGTGTCTGCAGCTCGTTAGGAGCCAGCTTCGCCAGGCGGCGTACTTGGCGAACGGCCTCGTCGATCTCCGACGGCCCGCCACGCTCGAGCAGCATGCCCAGGTAACGAACCCGCACCTGGGCCTCCTTCGGGTAACGCGCGATCGCGTTGATCATCTGCTCGCGACACTTCCGCCACTGCCCGAGCGAGAAGTACAGCCGGCCGAGCCGCAGCTCCGCGTCGAGCGACAAACGCTGGGTCTCCGAAAGCTTCTCGTACAGCGCGACCGCCTTGAGGCGCGAAACCGGCTCGGGGCGCGACGCGAGAATCTCCGCCATCAGCAGGCGGTCTTCCGGCGCGAGCTGGCCGTCGAGGGCGTTCGATCGGAGGAGCCGCTCCGCGTCCAGCAGCTTCTGGTACTCCCGGGTGCCCGCGAGCAGCCGAGCGGCCGTGGTGCGGGCCCAGCGGGCGTTCGTGTCGTTGGCGTCGAGCTCTCCGTCGGCGACGAGGCGGAGCACCTCATTCACCAGCGGCGTGGACTTCTCGAGCTTGTCCTGCCGCGGGTAGAGCGGCCCGGTGTAGAACGTCGCCAGCAGGCGGGCGGCGCGGGGCCGCTCACGCGGGATGGCGTCTTCGTACGCGGTGATGTACCGCTCCTCGGCGTCGATCCAGCGACCGAGCACCTCGTAGCAACGGGCGAAGATCAGCTGGGCCCGGTCTTCCTCCAACCGCAGCTCCGCCTCGCGGAGCGCCTGCTGCGCCGCGTCGCGCTCGCCCTGAGCGATCAGGTAGCTGATCCAGCTGAGCCACGCGTCCGCGTTGCGCGGGATGAGCTCGATCGCTTTGGCGAACGATTCGCCCGCACGCCCCTTCAAACGCTCGCGGGCCTCCGGGTCCTCGCCCGCCTTGGAGTTAGCGGCCGCCTGCACCAAGAACTTGCCGTGCCACAAGAGATTGGCCCCGTCGGTGTCCGACTTGCGGGCGATCTCGTCGGCCACCTTGATCGCTTCCTCGGCCTGGCCGCTGGCGAGCAGCGAGTTGGCGTAATCCCGCCCGAGCAGCGCGACACGCAGCTCGGCGGGCGCCCGCTTGGCAACGACCACGGCGTCGGCCGGCCGGCCACGCTTCACCAACAGCTTCACGTGCTGCAGCAGCGAGAGGGCCGTCGGCGGGCCGTACTCGGCCGCTAGGTCGAAGCTCTTGACGGCCGACTCCTCGTCGCCCCGCAGCAGAGCGACCTCCGCCTTCAGCTGGTGCAGCTGGTGCCACTTGGGCCGCTCGTCGAGCGCCTTCTTGATGGCGTCGTTCGCCTCGACGAGGTACGACTCGTCCTGCTTCTGGTTGCGGTACCGCGACACCATGAGGTGCGCCTCGGTAAAGCGGTAGACAGGATCGGCGCTCGTGCCCAGCACCTCGCGGATACGTTTCTGCGTCTCGAGCATCGCCGACTCGTTGTCGGACTGCCGGGCCATCATGAAGAGCCGCTCGAGCGTCGCGAGATCGCTCGGCGAGAGCTCAACGACCTTGTTGAGGCACAGCTCCCGCTTCTCGCGGTCGCGGAGTTGCTCGAATCGCTGAGCCAGGCCGTTCCAAAGCTGGACCTGATCCTTGCGAGACCAATCGCTTGTGCCCTCCGTCAGCTCGAGCAGCTGCTCGCTGACGTCCTCGTCGTTGATTCTCACCAGCAGGTCGGCCTTCTCCAGGCGCAGGATCGGCTTGTCGCCGAAGTCCTTGACCACCTTCTCCAGCAGCTTGAGCGCGGTCACGGGGCCCTTGTCCGGGTCGAGCGCGAACAGCTTGACCGCGGCGCGGCGAACGCCCAGGTTCTCCGGGTCCGCCTCGTAGGACTCCAGCAGCTTCTTGCGGGCCTCGGGGTACTTCTTGCGCCGCATCAGGATCTCGCCCTCGATGACCTTCCGCATGCCCTCGCTGAGGTTCAGCCGCTCCACGTACTCGTCGACGAGCAGCGAGAACGCCACCCAGTCTTGCTCCGCGTCCGACTTCCCGAGCTCCTCGGTCAGCGCCTCGTAGATCGAGGCGTTGTTGAAGTCGCTCACCCTGCGACCGGTCTTCTGCATCATGCGCGTCCGGCCGTACTGCGCCATCGAGTTGAGCGCGTCGTTCTGGAGCGCGATGTTGTACTGGTCGAGCGCGAGCTCATCCTGGCCGAGCTTCTCGTAGCAGAAGGCCATCAAGAACTGCAGCTCGCTGCGGATCTCCGGCACGCTGTTCATGGCCGCCTGCAGCCGTTTGAACTCGCTGACGGCCTCGAAGTACTCGCCGTCAAACATCGCGAGGCGCGCCTCGAGGTAGTCGATAAACGGCGGCGGAATCAGCTTCGAATCCCGCATGATCTTGATCGTCGCTCGGGCGCCGTCGGCCTCCTCCGCCTCGATCTGCAGCCGCGTCTTGTAGAAGAACAGCATCTGCGCCTTGCGTTCGGGCAGCACCGCGATGCCCGCTTCGTAACGCTTGATCGCCGCCGGGATATCGCGGCGCCGCACCTCGAGCGCGGCCATCGCCTGATAAACCGGCACGTACTCGGGGTTGCCTTCCGCGCACTTCTCAAGGATCGCGATCGCCTCGTCGCGTGTCTCGTCCTCGCCCCCCAGCATCCGGGCGTAAGCGACGACGACCTCGGGGTCTTCGGGCGCCAGCTCGTACGCCTTAACGAGGTCTTCTTTGCCCGCATCGGTCTCGCCGGTACGCTGCAAGAACTGGCCCCGCGCGAGATAAGCTCTGCCGTCTTCGGGGTTCGCTTCGACCACCTGCTCGATCACCCGCCGAGCGGTTTGCCGGTCGTCGTCGTCTTGTTGCAGAGAGACCGCAAGGCGGACGTACGTGCTGACGTCGTCCGGGGTCATCGCCTTCTCGACGTCGAACGATTCGGTCTCGGGGACGTAGCCCACCAGCTTGTAAGCGTGCGGGATCCGCTGCGGCATGTTCGCCATAAACAGACACCGCGACTTCAGCAGTTGCAGCTCGGTGTCGCCCGACGAGCGATTGATGAGCTGGTTGACGTGGTCGAGCGCCTCTTTCGCCGAGCCGGGGCTCATCAAGAAGTCGACGAGCCTTCGTCGCAGCTCGGTGTCGTCGGGCTGCTCGCGGACAAACTTCTTGAGCTGTGCGAGCGCTCGGCCCACCTTCTCACGCCCCAGCGGATCTTGGAGCGTGGCCGGGTCGTTGACCAAGTCCGCGTAGTAAGTAGCGAGCGTGGTCCGGGCTTCCGCGTCTTCCTCGCGGATCGACACGTAGTTGTGCATCAGGCTAATCGCCTTGACGATGTCGCCCTCCTCGCGCGACTTCTCCGCTCGCTCGAGGATCCGCCCCGCGTTGCGCGAGAGCTGGAACGAGTACAGCCCGATCCCGCCGCCGATCAGGACGACCGAACCGACAACCAGCCCAATCAGAAGCGGATAGTTGACGCGATAACGCTGCATGGGTAGTTCCTCAGGCCCGATCGGTGCGGAAGTTGGTTCCGCGACAGTCGGCTGCGTGTTCTCGACGCGTGGGAGGGGTTCTCAACGCGAAACGGACGCGAATGGATGAAGGGGGAGCGAGGCACAACGGTAGGACACACCCGGAGCCGAGTCAGACGCCCTTGGCGTGTGCCCGGTTCCACGAATCTGCCCGCCCCTCGCCACGGATGACTCAAACCCTTGCTGCGCAGGGTTTTGAGGCGATAGACCCAAAATCGTACCGGGCCCTTCGGGAGTGTCAACGAAGGAGAGCCGTCAGCGGGCGGCGGGCTCGACGGGAGAGGCCCGCACCGTGACCCAGATCGGGGCCGACCGCGCGCCGGACGGCTCGGCTTGCGCCTGCAAGCGCACGGGCCCCGTCCCCACCGTGGCGCCCTCGACGCGGATGACTCCGACCGGCCCCGTCAGCCGCCCGACGATCCGCGAGTTGTGCCGCAGCACCACACCATCGGCGCCGGGCGCCTTCACGTCGCAAACGAGCGATTCTCCGCTGCCGACCGAGTCAACTCGCGCAGCGAGCGTCGGCGTTGCCGAAGCCTCCTCATCACCCTCGACGGATCCGTTCTCCTCCACGGACCCGATCTGTCGTCGCTGGGCTTCGATGGGACCCGAGTCGACGCCGACGACCCGCACTTCGTGCCAGCCGGGACCGATGTCGCGCTGGCTCAACTGCACGGATTTTCCTGAGGGCAACCGTCGGGCCAGTCGACCGTCGATAAACAACTCCCACGACGCGGGGGCGTCGCCGGGCTCCGAGATAGAACTTGCCGGCGTCACGATCGCCGTGAGATTCAGAGCCGGCGGCTCGTCGGGGGACGTTGGCCGTGCCGCTTCCTTCGCGTCGGCGGCGGGCGCGCCCGGCGTGTCTGGTCGTTGCGACTCGGAGGCTAGCGTTGCCAGCGGCGTCAGCCGTGGCCGCCCCTCCGCGACGGGCGCGGAACCCGTCAGCGGCTTCACGAAGTCCAGAGCCGAGGCCTGGAGCCTATCTTCGGCACGCGCCGCGTCCGACGGGAAGCCGGCTACCGAGAGCCCCGGCCGACGCGCCCAAGGTTGGCACAGCGGATCGCCAACGATCAGCAACTGGTACGGTGAACCGACCGATTGGTAGAAGGCCTCCGCCAGCGAGCACCCGCGACGGTAGTGCACCTGGATCGAGGGGAGCGGGAACTTCCACTGCAACGCGTACGGCTCCCAAACGGTGCCCGAGGCGCCCGCCGCGCCGGAGCGTATGAGGTCGGTCAGTGGCGTCTGATAGGCCTTGGCGGTGAGGTCGCCGCCGGAGCTCGTCAGGTGCTCGCAGATGGCGCCCGGCTCGATCTGCAGGTTAGCGTTGGCGAGGTCGAGCAGCGCTGCCCCCAGCGTCATGCCCGCCACCCGCGTTCCGCGGGGAGGGAGTTCGCCCTTCATGACCGCGGCTTGCGCGCCCAAGCGCTCGAGCTGATCGACCGCCGCCGGAAAGCACTTGTCGCGTGTCGTGGAACGCACGCCCGAATTCTTGACGAAGGCGAACACGCCGCGCGGCGGCGACTCCTCCGCCGCGACCGAGCGTTGCAGCGATTGGACGACCTCCTCGACCGTGTTGCCCCGCCCCGTCGTGACGCCGAGCACGGTCGAGAGCAGGTAACGCATGCCTTCGGCCCGACCGGGCGCCCGCACGCCGCCCGGCCTCCATCGGTAGCGGCCCCGGAAAGCGCGGCTCGGCGACGCGGCCAGCTTGGTGCAACGGGCTCGATTTTCTCTCGCGGCGCCGACCGCGTAGAAGTTCGCCGCCTCGACCAGGTACACCGGCTGCTTGCTCATTACCGCTTGCCAGAAGTACGTGGCGCCGGTGAGGGACAGCCGGGGCGTATGGGTACGCGGGGGCCGCTTGTCCTTGGGAAAATCGTCCCGCAGATCGATCCGCCAGGGGAAGCCGCAGCTGTACGCGACGACGTCAATCTGGGCGGACAAGCCTCGCTCGTCGATCGCGCGGAGCACCGGCAGCAGGATCTGCTGGCGAAACGTGTCGCCGGTCTCGGTCTCCGGGTCGCCCGTGTAGTCGAGCGACAGCACGTTGCTCGCCGGCACGTTGCGGAGGCGGACGTAGTGGTTGGCCACCCGTTTCGAGTCATCGCGGTTGGCGTTGACCACTAGCAGCACGTTCTCCGGGCCGCCGCCCGCACACGCGTCGGGGGCAACGAGGCCCGCGAGCGCCAGCACCACGCCCGACACGAGCACGCGGGTTATATTGGGGGTGTTTCGCAACACACCTCGAGGAGTCGGGATGGCCGGCCTGGGATCGTTCTTCAAATCGATACTCGACGGGGGCAAGGTCGATGTCAGCCGCCGCTACGAAATCCTACGCGACGCGGTGTCGGGCACGATGTCCGATTTCCACAAGGCACGCGATCGCAAGACCGACGAGATCGTGGGCCTGAAGATCCTCGATAAGAAGAAGACGGAGCAACTCGAGGCGAGGTTCCGCGGGCTGAACAAACCGAGCGAGGGCGAGATCGCGTGTTCGTTCGAACACCCGTACATCGTTCGGACCTTCTCCTACGGCACGACCACCAAGAACGAGCAGTTCCTGGTGATGGAGTTCCTCGACGGGCCGGGGCTCAACTCCGTCATCATCGGCCGCGATGAGCGGCTGCGGGGCAACCGCCTCACGCTTATACGCCAGGCGGCCGAGGCGCTGGAGACGGTCCACGCGGCGGGTTATATCCACCGCGACATCTGCCCCCGCAACTTCGTTTGCGACAAAGACGCCCTGGGGATGAAGCTGATCGACTTCGGCCTGACGGTCCCCGCGAAGAAAGAGTTCATGCAGCCCGGCATCCGCACGGGCACGCCCAATTACATGGCGCCCGAGGTGGTGCGGCGGAAGCCAACGGACCATCGGATCGACATCTTCGCGTTCGGCGCCTCGATGTACGAGATGTTCGCCTTCGACCTGCCCTGGGTGCGTGGGGCCGACGGTCAGGCGGCGATGACCCACGGCGCGAGCGAACCGCCGCCGCTGTCCGGCCGATTCCCGACCATTCATCCCGAGCTGGAGAAGATCATTATGCAGTGTTTGGCGGGCGATCCTGTGGATCGGCCCGCGTCGATGGCCTCGGTCCTGAACCAACTCAAGCGGATCAAAGCCGAGGAGGTCTGACGCCTTGCGGCCCCGCGGCGGATTTCACGGCTCGTGTGGCTTGCCCAGCGGCCTCGCCGGCTGTACCTTGTGGGGCTCGGCGGAACTTCCGCACCAACGCCCCTTCGCCCCCGTCCACGCGGCGACCCGATGACCATCGACAAGTCTCTCAAGGTGAAAGCCGGAGCTGCGGCCAATCGCAGCGTGATGACCCGCGTCGAGCGGATCACGAAGCTGCAAGAGGCGGAGAAGTTCGGCGAAGACAGCTCGCCCTACGGCCTGCCGAAGGTGCGTGTCCGCAAGCTGCAGATGAAGAAGAAGAAAAAGAAGGCGAAGGAAGACGAAGACGACAAGTGAGTCGCGTCGTCCGTCGGGCGTCTGCCGTCGCGCAGAAAGAAAACGTTCAACCGCTCCGATCGCCAAGGATCCGAGTCTGCCTTCTGCGGCAGGCTCAAAAGTCGGATCGCGTCTCTTGCAGTCGGGAAAGCCGGGCGGAGATCGTCTCGAGAGCCCGTTGCTCGATGGCGCCCCGATCGTCGGCGCCCTGCAGCTGGTCATTGGCCCGCCGCTTCAGCAGCTCGCCCAAAACGCTGATCGACGGCGACGGCGGCAGGCGCCGCATGGCTTGCGGAGGCAACCCGCCGCGGTACAGGTCGAGAAACGACTCCTCTTCCGCCAGCCGTTCCAACTCGTCCGCCCAGTCGGCCAGCAGGAAGGCGTCCGGCGCCGGATCGCCCAGCACGCGTTGCTGTAGCGAGCGAACCGCGTTGTTGTAGCCACGCACGCGGGCCGTGAGTTCCGACATATCGACCGCCACAGAAACGTTGGCGAACGTCGGCCGGCGAACGACCTGCGGCGCCGTGTCGAGCCCGCTGCCCGATCGCAGCGGATTCGCGCTCGCCGAGGGGTCGTCGCCGAACGGGTTCGCCCAATCGAGCGGCGCGGCGGCGGGGTGGCGCGACCAGCGACTGCGTGTCGGCTTCGGCGCCGGAGCGGGTGTCGGCCAAGCCTCGACGCCGCTATTCGCCGGCGTCTCAGCGAAGGGCTCGGCGGTCGTCGTGGGCTGCCCGAGTCGATCGACTTCGACCACCGGCTTCGCCACTTCGACCGCGGCTAGCTCGGGCCCGGTGATAGGCGGTCCCGGGATTGGTTCGGCGTTGAGCCGGGCGGCTTCGAAGCCCGCAGAGCCGGGCTCGGCGAGTCGCGGCGCCGGCAAACGGTCCGAGCGGATTCCCGTGTCGAGGGGCTGGTCTGCTAGCAAGGCGGCGCCTTCGAAGACGTCGGCCACCGGCGCCTCGGCGGCTGGCTTCACGACTCCCTCGGGCTGCTCGAGGGCCGGGGTGCCGACGAACCGCGGGGTGTCCGGCAAGGTGACCGATCGACCCGGAAGCGTTGTGCGGAACGCGGCGTCGAGCCAACGGTGGAACCGCCGAAAGTCGCCCTCGCTAGGCCGATCGATGTCTCGCCAAGCCGACATCACGAGGCTTAAACCACGCTCGATCGACGCGGCCGCGGGCGAGTCGGACGCGTATCGAAGCTCGACCTGCTCTCGCAACGCGTCCGTCCGAACCGCGAGCGAGCGGTCGAGCGGCGCCGCCTCGGCGCCAGGTTGCCAGGCCAGCGCCACAACGCAGATGAGACACAAAAAGTGGAGGGGTGCGGTCATCGTGAGGCAACCTCGAGCGATCGCCGCGTCAGGCGCGGTGCACAACGGACACAAACAGGCAGCCAACCGTAGCCCATTGTGCGGGGCCGTCAAACCAGCCGGCAACGCTTCACGCAGATCGAGCCGCGTAACGTACGTCCCTGAGTGTTCTGACGACTGCGCCGAGCGTCGCGTACGCATTTGCCCCGCAGGATCGCGCGCTTTGACGCTCGGCGTCATCAATGCGTGCGCGCAATCACGGACACCGCGTCCAACGCGTAGCCCCCGCTACGGGTTTCCGGCTACCCTTGCGGGTGACGCTAAGGTGTCGCAGGCGCCGACCGGCGACCATGTGGCAAGTCGCAAACGCCGGTTCAGACGACGGGAAACCCCTTTCGCGCGGCAGAAGAGCGCTCCCGATCCGCGATCAACAGCGAAGAGTGCCACGCCAGGAAACCGACCGTCGTCCGACGACCCGTGTGACTTCGCCACGCCAACCGCGGATATCTATGAACTCCCTGGACGCGATACCGACGGTCGCCGTCGCCTCTTCCCTTACCGCAGCCGCGTCGCCTCAACGATGTGGCAATCCGAATGGAGTTGGCGACAGAAAGGTGGCATCATTTGTCTCGCCCGGGGGGCACTCTTCTCTGGAGATTTCAATGGGGTCGGCAAGCTACGACGACGCTGCGCCATTCGGCGATGTCTTGCTTTGTGCGATCGACACGCAAACGGCCACGCGCCTGCGTGAGGCGGTCGGTTCAACGGCATCGGTCGCGCGAGTCGTGGATCGGGTAGAAGACTGCGCGGTGCTCGCCGAGCAGCAACGCGCCACCTGCATCGTTGCGCCAACGCGTCCGTCGATCAACGCGAGGTTGGTCGATGCGGCCGACTCGTCCTTCCGACGCACGACACTGATCACGCTCTGCGCGAGCGAGTCGGAGGCCACGCTGTGGCGACGGCTGGCGTGGGACGTGATCACGCCCGAAACCCCCGACGACGATCTTCCTTTCATGCTGGAAGCGGCCCTCCGCGAGGCCGAACTCCGCCGGGAGGAATGGAACTTGGTGAACGAGTACTACCGGCGCCGTGCTACCCTGACCGCGGACGAGGAAGAGGTCCTCGAGGCGGTCGTGGCCGGGAAGCTGAATAAGCAGATCGCCAGCGAGTTCCGAGTAAGCATCCGCACGGTGGAGCAGCGGCGCCGACGCGTGTTCTCGAAGATGGACGTGCCGTCGGCGGTTCCGCTCGCCGACCGCGTCGCTACGGTCCGCACGCTGGAGGGACGCCGCTTCCGCCGCGATCGAGCGGAGGCCCACGCTGTGGTACGCCACGCCGCCCTGGCGAGCCAAGAAACGCGGGCCTCTGAGCCTTACTAAAACAGCCGCCGCTGGCCGCTAACGGCACGCCCGAAGGCTTCGGAGCTCAGCGGAGCCGCGGCGCGGGACAAGCCGTTGCGTTTGGCGAACACGCGGAACGCGCGGGCGATCTGCCCCGCGTAGGGCCCGGCGCCGGTCAGGCGGTAGCCGAACCGCGTATCGTTGAGCGCTCCCCCACGGGTCGACTGGATCAGCTGGCGGACCTTCGGCGCACGGCGTGGCTCACACCGGTCGAGCCAGTCGAGGAACACGTCGCGGACGGTCCCCGACAGCCGCAGCAGGGTGTAGCTCGCCGAGCGAGCCCCCGCTTCAGCGACCGCCTCGAGGATCGCGGGCGCCTCGTGGTCGTTCAGACCGGGGATCGTCGGCGAAAGCATCGCGTGGACCGGGACCCCTGCCTCCGCGAGTTCGCGCATCGCCCGCAGCCGCGCGCGCGGGGTGCTGGTGCGTGGCTCCATGGCGCGCGAAAGGCGCTCGTCGAGCGTGGTGATCGAGAACGACACGACCGCGGCTCGCCGCTTGGCCAACGACACCAGCAGGTCGGTGTCTCGCGTCACCAGGGCGTTCTTTGTCAGGATGCTGACCGGCTGGCCGAACTCCTCGGCGACCTCCAAGCAGCCGCGAGTCACTCCGTGATCACGCTCGATCGGCTGGTAGCAGTCCGTGACACCCGAGAAGACGATCGGCTCGCCCTGCCAACGCGGCCGCCGCAGAAACCGGCGGAGCAGCTCGGGCGCGTCTCGCTTCACCAGCAGCTGCGACTCGAACCCGATCCCCGCGTCGAATCCTAAGAACTCGTGGGTCGGGCGGGCGTAACAGTAGCTGCAGCCGTGCTCGCAGCCGCGGTACGGGTTCAGCGTCCAGCGGAACGGCAGGTCGGGGCTCTCGTTGCGTACGACGATCGATTGCGAACTGTCGTCGTGAACCACTGTCCGCGTTCGTGGCGGGTCGGGTGTCCGCCAGAGCTCGGTGCGGACCCGCTCGTGCGGGTTCGCGGGGCGGACCGCGGCGCCACGCCCCGGCGCTCTCGCGGCGGGGGCCGTTACAACCGGCGGCGCCGAGTGGCCATCGACGTCCGCTAGCGGCGAGTCGAACTGAAAGGTGGCTTGCATCGCGTAAACTCGTTGGAGGGCCGAGGTGGCACGAGTTGTCCGCTTCCCTGCGATACTGTTTTTTTGTACACATACCACCCCGTCGGTGCAACCATCGCGGACGGAAGAAGCCGAAAACTCCCATGCTGCTAGCGCTGCTGCTGCTGTTCACCGTTCTGCCGGTGCTTGAGCTCTGGCTGCTTCTCGCGCTGGGCGGGGCGTGGGGCGTCGGGCCGACGATCGGCTTGGTGCTGGTCACCGGCGTCCTGGGCGCCGCCCTCGCTCGCTGGCAAGGTTTTCGTGCGTTGTGGCGGATCCGGTCGGAGCTCAACTCGGGGCGATCCCCCACCGACGCGTTATTGGACGGCGCTCTGATCCTCGTCGCCGGCGCGGTGCTGGTGACTCCCGGTGTGATCACCGACGCAATCGGTTTCGCGTTGCTGGCGCCGATGACTCGGAGCGGCGTGAAGCAACTGCTCCGTTGGTGGTTCGCCCGCGCTGTGCGGCAAGGCGGCGCGCACGCCGGCTTTCGTTTCACCACCTTCGGCGCCGGCCCCGGCGGCGTGGGCCCCGGTGGCGTGGGCCCTGGCAGTAAGGGACCAGGCAGCAGGGAACGGGGCGAAACGCCGGGCGGCGAGCCCGGCAGATTCCAGCGCCCCACCGGCCCCGGAGACGCGGGACGCATTATCGACGTCGAGGTGACCGACGTCCGCACCCGCGATCACTGACTCTCGTTCAAACCCGGCCGACTTCAACCGCGTCGGTTTCCATAACGCCCGCGGCGGCGAGGAGGTCGAGCACTCCCTCGATCTGCTCGTGCGGCGAGACGTAGTCGGCGTGCTCTTTCAGCGAGTCGGCCGCGTTGGCGGGGCAGCCGAACCAGCCGCAGGCCTCGGCGATCGGCAGGTCGCTCATCGTGTCACCGATGCCCAGGCAACGCTCGGGGGCGACGCCGGTCGCCGCGAACCAACGGACCAGACCGCTCGCTTTAGAGATGTGCCGCAGATCGCAATTGATGTAGTCCCAGGTCATCGATACGCGGAACGGCCAGCCGTGCTCTTCGAGCAACGCCCGCACCTCGGGCTCGATCTCGACGAGCACGGTGCGGTCGCGGTGAAACAGCGTGACGGAGGCCGTCTTCGCCGGCTGCTGCGTGACACCCCGCGGCGCGTAACGCTCGGCGAGCAGCGCCGCCGCTTGAGCGACGGCCGCGGAGTGCTGCGGCGTGATCGCCGGGTCTTGCTCGTACCCGTTCGTGGCCGGGTGGTACAGCCACACGCCGTTCTCCGCCACGCACGGGAGCTGGTTGTTGTGCAGCACGCGGCACATCGCCTCGGCGAACGGCTGCGGGCGACCCGTACAAACGGTGATCGGCGGCCGATCACGCCGCGTCTCGGCCAGCCGATTGTGGTGGGCGAGTCGGACGAGCCGTGCGAGGTCGAACGGCCCGCCGTCTTCTGCGGCGAGGCACCCGTCGAGGTCGCTGATGATCGCGTCGAAGCGCATGGCTTGGTTGCTGAGGGATCGGTGGCGAGAGCGGATTCTGACAAGCGTAACGACCCGGCCGCGTGATGCGGCCCCCGGCGTAGTCGGGGGCATTGCTGACGTATGCCTCGGCCTTCTCGGCATGAACCAAACCACAGCGCGATCCGGCGACGCGCGATCGAAGACCGCTTCAGCCAATCGGGACCATCGCGACGAGCCGCTCGACGAGCCAGTCGCGCGGGAAAAGCACGAACGAGTTTTCGCGCGAGCCGATCATACGATCGGCGTGTTCGCGTTCGCCGGCCGCGGAAAGCGACGCCTCCGCCGCGGCTCGTATCGGCTCCACGGCCGAGCGTAGCGCGGCGTTGGCGGCGACGATCTCGCGATGGCGCTCGGCGGCGTTCTCGGGGGTCTTGGCAAGCGTGATCGCCCGCCACTTTCTGTCGAGCCAGCCGAGTGTGCGCTCGCCCGCTTGGTCGCGCTCGACGAAACGCTCGGGGTGATAAGCGAGCGTGCGGAGGCGACGACGCAACTCTGCCGGCGTCGACACGTCGGCCGTCGGGCGAGCGATGGGCAGCCGGAGGGTGGCGGAGAGCGTGGCGTGAGGCGGTGGTGCGGCTCCGAGCAGGCGCTGGCTCCACGCGTCGGTCACTTGGTCGTACTTCGCCCCGCCGATGCCGTGCAGGAACAAGTCGGCGAGCAACCAGCGACAGAACAGCGTGGTCGCGAGCGCACGGCTGCGTATCTTCACGCCCGTGTGGCGGAGCTCCCCGAGCCGGGCGATCGCATCGTTTGCGGAGACGTCGGCCGACCAGCCGGCACCGTCCGACAGGATGACGCCCTGGTGGCGTCGCTCGGCGAGCAGCGGGCGCCGCTCGACGGAGGCGTTGCTCCAAACCCAAAACGGCGTCTCTACGCGGCCGCCACCGTCCTGCGCGAGATCGGGCAGCGGCTGCGCGGGCGTGCGGAGTCGGTGCGCAACGCGGTAGTCGGCGAGCGCCGCGTTGTACGCCTCGCGGACCTCTTCACAACGGACGAGCAACTCCGCCGCGAAAGCGCGGAAACCGTCGGTGTCGCACACCGCGCTCAGCGGTAGCTCAATCGTCCGGTCTAGCCAGTCGGCCTGGAGGGCGCGCCGGGCCGCGGACAGCACCGTCGCCAGATGACCAGGGCCGTTGACCGCCTGGCCGACGGCCGGCCAAACGCCGGTAACGAGGGGCGAATCGATCAACCCGGCGAGCGCTCGCTCAACGGTTGCGGGGAACGCGCGGAGGCATTCCTCATCGCCGATACGGCGCTCTTCGTAGGGCGTCGCCACGCCGACGGTGTCGTACACGAGCGACTCGTGCGTTGGGCGCTCGGCCGGCCCTCGCGGAGCGACGATCGACGTCGATCGGCACAGGTCGGAGTCGATCACCAGATGCACCCCCACGCCACCGGCCCGCTTGGCCAAGCGATCGAGCGCGAGGTTCTTGATCAGCACGCCCGGATGAAACAGCTCGGGCTGGTGACCGGACACCACGAGTGGCGTCTCGGCGTCGAACCCACCGGCCGGACCAGCCGCCGCGGCGGCTTTGGCGAACACCTGCCGCCGAGCAGACAACGCCAGCTCGGCGGTGGCGACGCCCGACCAACGGACCTGACTCGCCGCGCGAGAACGCCGGTTCTCGGCGAGCAGCTTCAGCTGCTCGTCCCAGCCGGGATCCGCCAGCATTCCGCCGTCGGTTGTCGGGGCCCGGAATCGGCGGTAGCCGGCCATCAGTGCGTCGCGAGGGCCTCGCCCATCGCCGAAGAGAGCTGGTCGCACATCGGGTCTTCCAGAGCCGCCGGGCGCCGAGTGGCCGCCAACGCTCGGGCGATCGTCTCGCGGTAGTAGGCGAGCCGCTCGTCCGCGTCGTCGAGCGCGCCGCCGAAGCTGCGTTCGGCTTCCAGATAAATGCGGGGCACGGCCGCCTCGCGTACGCGCAGGCGGTGGTGCGCGGCCTGCACCCACAACTCGAGCGGCAACGCGTAGCCCGTCTCGGTGAGCCGAAGCTTGCCGAGCGCGGAGACCCGATAGGCTTTGAAGCCGCAGAACGCGTCGGTGAGCGACAGGTTGAGCTGCTGATTCAGCTCGGCGGTGACGATCCGATTGATGCGGCGCCGGTCGGCCGGCGGCACGCCCGTGGGGTCGAGCGCTTCGTCCAGGTAGCGGCTGCCCGACACGACATCGCAGCCGGCGATCGCCGCGGCGAGGGACCGGATGCGCTGCGGCTCGTGCTGACCGTCGCAGTCGATCGTCACCAAGGTGTCGTAGCCGTTCCGCTTGGCGTAGCAGAACGCGGTGCGGAGGGCGGCGCCGTAGCCGTGGTTCCCGTCGTGCGTGACGACCTTGATAGCGTCGCGCCGCGCAAGCCGTCCGCCGGTGCCGTCGTTCGACCCGTCGTTGACCACGAGCACGTCGTCCGCGTTGGACGACACGCAGTCGAGCACCTCATCCACCGCGTCCACCTCGTTGTAGACCGGCAACGCGGTCAGCAGTCGGCCAACGGAATCGGCGCGTTGCGCGTGCGGGGTAGCTTTCAAGGCGAGGGCGCTCGGCGGGAGGATCGGAGGCGGGCCTCGCGCAGGGCGAGGGCTCGATAGCGGGCGGGGCCAGCGGCGTGCTCGCCGGACGGTCGATGGTCGTGCGACACGAGGTGACCGCCGCCTGCGATCCCGCGAACCACCTCGGCGTGCCGCTCTGGCAGCCCTAGCCCACCGCTGTACGGCGTAGTCTAGACGCGGGTTCGCGAAGGTCAAACTCGCGGCGGCCCGCACCTTGCTGGCGCCGCGTCTCAGACCGCCGGTTGCAGCGGGTCGGTCTCAACGGAGCTCGCGAAGCACTCCACGCCGGGCGACGCCGTCGCAAGCTGCTCGGCCAGCCGACGCACCGCAAAGTGTTCGCTCGCGAAATGCCCGAGCAGCAGAACGCCGACGCCGGCGGCTCGCGCCTTGAGGCAGTCGTGGAAGCTCATCTCACCGGTGAGGAAGGTGTCGCAACCGGCGCCGATCGCCAGGTCCAGCAGCGAGCCGCCGCTGCCGCACGCGATCGCCACGCGGCCGGCCGGCTGACCGGGATCGCCCACGCAACGTAGCGACACCGCGCGAAGGTCGTGGCCGGCGATGCGGGTAAGCGTCTGCCGTGTCGCGTCCGCTGCAGCGCGGCCGATGCGGCCGACGCCGCCGGCGACGATCTTCGAAGAAGACAGCGGCTCCGCGTCCGTGAGCGCGAACACCTGAGCAAGCTGATCGTTCACTCCGCCGACGCAAGAATCGTACGCGGTGTGCGCGCTATAGACGGCCACACCCGCGCCGGCCAAACGCCAGAGCGTGTCGCCCGTGGTCTCACCCGCGGCGGCGGCGACGGTGAGTTTCGAAACCGGCCTGAACGGGAGCGGATGATGCGCCACCACCAGCTGCACTCGACGGTCAATCGCTTCCTGAGCAACGTCGGGCGTGAGCGTGAGGCACGTCATCGCTCGTTGGAGCGGCGCCGAAGGATCTCCGGCGAGCAAGCCGACGTTGTCCCATTCCTCGGCAAGCTCGAGGGGCGCCACGCGGGCGAGCGCGTCAGCGGCGTCGGCGATCGTCGTCATGGCGGCAAAAACTCTCGGGCCAGGAAGATCGGCGGGCCAGAAAGACCGAGGGGCCAGAAGGATGGGCGTGCCGCGAGCTTACCCGCCCGCCGCTGCGAGCGGCGCCGGCGGCTTCGAGAAGCCGTTCGCCGGCGGCGCCTCGGCCGCCGCCGACTCGACGGCGCCGGGCGCGGGCCGAGGGGGCACCGCGAACCGCTTGATCAGCACACGCTGGCCGGAGATCTCTTCCACCTTCAGCTTCATCTCCATCCCGGCGAGCGAGTCGCCTTGGAAGAAGGTGTACTTCTTCGTGTCTAGCTGCGGCCCGAGCTGGAACACCTGTGTCCGCTTTCGGCGTAGCGGCGCGGCGTAGAGCAAGCACTTGAAGTCGGACGGCGGGCCCGAGTGGCTACGCATGTTCTGCTTCACGACGAACTTGCCGTCTTCCGCGTACTCGAGCACGACCCGCAGCTCCAGGTCGCCCAGGCCGACCGTTAGGTCGCGCCACACGCTAAACCTAAGCGGGTCTTCTTCCTGGATGAGCTCAAAGTCAATCCGCAGCGGCTGGCTGCCGTACTCGGCATCCACCAGCGTAGCGTCGAACGGCAGCTCATGGCGCGCCCCGGCCGCCAAGCGGAACCGTGGGTCCGGCGTGGCGAAGCGGACGGCGTTGCTCCTGCCGAAACCGCCGGTCGGCAGCGGCACGATCTTCATCGATCCTCCAACGCCCGCGGGGAAGGTGTTTCGGAACGCCAACCGGTTCTTGTGCGCGATTCCAAAGACGCTCGGCACGCGGTCGTTGATGAGCTCGGCATCCATCCGCCAGCGGGCGAGCGGCTCGCTGAGGCCCATGACGAACCGCGGCATGCGGTCGACGGGGATCACCTGCCGGTGGTCTTCCAACTCCGGGGGCCGCTCCTTGCCCCACACGTCAATCACGCGGAGGTCTTCGCCCAGGTAGAGAACCTCCTTGCGCGGCTCGTCCGACCAGAGGACCATCACCACCTGCTGATCAGCGCGTTTGAAAAGCCAGTTGCGGCTGCCACCGGGCAGCCGGAGCGAGCCGATATGTTCCGCGCCGCCCAGCAGCCGTGCGCACGTCCGCCACGGCAGCAGCAGCTCGCCGGGCGAGCCGTCGTCGTTCATCACGCCGCTGCGGCCGAGCGTGGCGTCGGCCGAACCGGCGAACGGATCGACGACGAACACCGCGTCGGCACGGTTCACCTTGGCGATGATGATCTGCTCCACGAAGTCCAGCACGCGGTGCTGATGCCGACGGACTTCTACCGCGTGATCATCGGAGATGCCGGGCGAGGTCTGCGGGGGCTCCACGAGCACCCAACGCTCCGCCTGCGGCGGCTTGGCCTCCTCGAAGGCCCGGGCGAGGCCGGCCGCGTCGATCGACTCTCGCGCGGCCATCTGCTCGAACTCCCAGATCGGCGTCCGGGGCCAGCTCTGCGTGTGGTCCCACCGCCAGCCGAGGCCCAGGTGCACGTCCTGGCCGAAGCGGAACAGCTGCGAGTGGATGTCATGCACCTTCGTCAGCAGGTTCGGGAAGCCCACGAAGCTGGTGTCGCGGTCGGAGCCAAGCTGCCACCAGCGGATCCTCAGCGAGAGCTTGGTGATGACGTGATCGATCAGCCCCCGCCAGCGGTCGGCGTCATCGGTCAGCAGCCCCTGGATCACGGGCGGCGGTTCTTCGGACAGCGGGTTCTCGATCCGCAGCGACGGGTCTTCGAGGATGCCCACCGTATCGATCCCCCGAGCGGCGAGCTTCTCCGCGAAGCGGATGATCTCGTCGCCCCGTTCGTCGTCGTCCACCGGGTACCACACGGGCAGCTTGACGTACTGGATCCCCACGCGTGGCAGCAGCTCCTGCAGCATGCGGAACGGCAAAGGTTTGTCGGCGGTCGGCAGCGACCAGCCGAACTCGCTCCGCTCGGTCGAGTCGAGGTCTTCGCGCACCACGGCGACCGTCGTCGACAGCTCTTTGATGACCCGCTGGGTCTCGCTACCGACCATCCGCACGCGGATCCGATAGAAGCCGTAGTCGGTGATCGGCGGGCGCCAGTCGATCGCCCCCTCGTACCCCTCGCCGCTGTTGTTCACGCCGTCGACGATGTCGTAAGCGCGTGTCGCGGTGGCGGAGATCAGCTTGCCGTCGAGCTCAAGCTCGCCGGTCTCTCCGATCGTGCGGTTCGTGGCGTCGAGCAGCTGAAAGTGGATCTCGGGGTTCCGCTCCAGGATGCCCGACACGCTGCACGTGACCTTCACGTCGCGCGGGTCGGTGTACACGTTGTAGGGACTCGCCGTGTGGATCTCGATGCTCGGCTGCCGCGCCAGACGCACTTCGGCGATCGAGACCGCCGCGCCCAGGTCGCCACGCGAGCCGCGTTGGTACTCGACTTCGACAAAACACCGATCGACGTCGGGGTCGGTCGATTGCACCGCGCCCAACTGCACGTCGATCCACCGCCCGCGGGCGGCGATCGGCGGCGACTCCTTCACCTGCCGCGGCGTGCCGTCCGACTCGGCAAAGACCATCCGCACCCGCACGCTGCCGTGGGGGGCGTTATCCACCCGTATTCTTAAGTCCAGCACGTAGCTGAACTTCGGCATGATGAAGATCGGCGGGCTCGAGACCTGAGCCGAGGCGCCGTCGGGCTCCATCACCATCCTTCGGCCATTGACCCCGTCGTCGCTCGGCCGCAGATCGGCGATCTGCATCCGCGCGTACGCCGGGTGGTTCTCGTCGCGGCGGCGGGTCCAGCGGTCCGGCCAGCCGTCGTAGTTGATATCGACCGACTCGTCGAAGAGGCACTCGAACACCTCGACCATGTCGGGCGTCGCGGCGTTGTCGGTCGCCAGCAGCGCCTCGCCTGTCTGCGCACACGCCAGTCCGGTCCCGAGGCAGAACACCGCGGCGTACAGCGCTGAGGCAGAACGGTTGGCCGGTCGGGTGGAACGCATCGGTCTTTGTGGGCTGGCTTCGTGGGCTGGCGTTATCCGCTAGCTCGGTTGGCGGGGCGGCGAGGCACGCTTGCCAAAACGGAGGGGCGCACACAACGTTACGTTGTCGCCGCGGGGCGTTCGTCATCGCCCTCGCCCGGCGCCACACGCCTCCAGCGTTGCAACCATGGCAACCCTCCCAATCGGAATCGCAACCCGCTCGCTGCGGCTCCCGCTGCGCCGGGCCCTGGTCCGCGCCAGCGAGCTGGGCGCCGAGGGCGTGGAGATCGACGCCCGCAACGAGCTCCGCCTCGCCGACATGTCGCAGACCGCCCTGCGGCAGCTCCGCAAGCTGCTTGGCGACCTGGGGCTCAAGGTGGCGGCGCTCGCCTTCCCCACCCGCCGCGGCTACGACGACCCAGACGACCTCGACCGCCGCGTGCTGGCGACCCAAGAGGCAATGACCTTCGCCTACAAGGTCGGCGCCCGGGTCGTGGTGAATCAGGCGGGTGTGCTGCCCGCGGAAGACGACGACCCGCTGAGCGGCGACCTGGCGAACGCCATGGAGCTGCTCGCCGCGCACGGCGAGCGGGTGGGCGCCCGGCTGGCGTTCCTCTCCGGAGCCACGCCGGCCAGCCAGCGACGGCTGCTCGACCGCACGGGGCCCGGCGGCGTCGGCGTGGCGATCGATCCGCGCGCCCTGCTCGGCGGTGGCGTGGCCCCCGCCGACGCCGTGGCGGAACTCGGCGCCGACGTGCTGCACGTGTACGCGGCCGACGCCGTGCGCGAGGTCGCCGGCGGCTTGGCGAAGACGGCCGAGGTGGAGCTCGGCCGCGGTGAGGCCGATTGGCCCGAGCTGCTCGGCCGGCTGACCGAACGCGACTACACAGGCTGGCTGACCGCCGTCCGCGGCGAGGGGCCCGATCCGGCCAGCGATCTGCAGAACGCCGTGGCGTATCTCCGGACGGTCTGAAGTGGTCTCCGGGAGCGCGCACGGCGCTGGCTGAGTGACCACGGGTTTCGTGCTAGTCTGCTGGGCATGGAACCAGAGACAACGGGCCCAAAAGGCGTCAAACCGATCTCCGGCCGCATGGCGGTCTTACTGCTGCTGCTCGCGACGCTGCTGGTGGCGGCGGCGTTGATCGGCGGCGTGGCGTACTCGCTGTTCGGCCCCGACGTGCCGCCGGTCATCTCAGAAGAGACGACCCTCATCACCGAGCCGCTCGCCGCGGACGGCTGGCCCGACTACGAAGAGTGGGTCCGCCGCGAGTGGAGCAAAGGCGTCACGCCCGAAGAGAACGGCGCCATCCCCTTCTGGTCGGTGATGGGGCGGCACTGGAGCGACGGCGACGTACGGCTCGCCGAACTCCAGAAAGAGCTCGGCGGCCCGGCCGAGTTCTATCGAAGCCTTTCCAGCCCGCGCAAGCTTTCGACCACGCTGGAGTCTTGGCTGAACACCAACTCCGAGGTACCAGTCGCGAAGGAGGCGATCGACGCGTGGGACGACGGCGAGCAGCTCGACGCGTTGCTCGAGCTCGCGCAGCGGCAGCCGTGGACCGACGACGAGCTGCCGCCGCTGGCGGACTGGCTCAACCGCAACGAGACGCAGCTAGCCGTGCTGCGCGAAGCGGCCGCGCGGCCGAAGTTTTATCCGTCGTCTCCCTCGCTGCTGGACGGCCGGCCCGGAGAGACGGCCGCGGTGCTGCTCCCGGCCGCGCAGGGAGCAAGAGATGCGGCCCGTGCCCTGGTCACCAGCGCGATGAATCAGCTTGCCGAGCAACGGATCGATCTGGCGTGGGACGACGTCCGCGCCGCGACTCGGCTTGCTCAGCACGTAGAGAACGGCCCGTTCTTCATCGACCTGCTGATCGCCCGCGCGATGCGAAACATCATCAACGACGCCACGTTGGCGTTGGTCGCGCATCCGGGGGCCACCGCGTCGCTAATCGACACAGTCGTCGCGTTCCGTCGGCGGCATTCGGCCCCCGCATCGGTGCTGGACCGGCTCTTGGAAACGGAACGCTTGATGACGATCGCCAACGCGTACTGTGTGGCGACCAATCATCGGATGCGCACCATGCGAGAGCCTCCCCTACCCACGCGTCTCTACGGACTGCGTGTCGACTTCACCGTGACGCTTCGCGAGATAGATCGGACCTTCGCGGCCAGCGAGCCCGTCGATGGCGAAGCTTTCGACGCGTCGCTCAAGCGGATCGCCGACGTGCATCAAGAGCTCGCCGCCCGCATCGCACAACCGGTTCTGTGGATCGACACGGTCTCGCTCTCCGAGCGCAGCCGCTGGCTCGCCCGCCAGATCGCGCACGACTCCGCTTGGTGGCAGGCCGCCGACACCTGTGCAAGACATGAGCGATGGGTCGCGAACGATCGGTTGCTGAACGCGGCCTTCGAGATCGTTGCTGAGCAGCAACGTTCCGGTGGATGGCCCGCAAGGCCGGCCCGTGAACGCCCATCCTCCTACTCCGATCAACCGCTGCGCTATCAACGATTGAGTGACGGTTTTCTTCTCTACGACGCCGGTCCGAACGGTGGCGACGACGGCGGCGATTTTCATCGCAAACGCGGTCTTTCGAACCAACCTTCGCGCTCGGGCGGCGAAGTGCTCGAAGACGACGATCCGCGTCACGCCGATCTGTCACCAGAGGCCGACGACGTCGCGATCCGGTTCCCGCCGCCGATGGAGCCCTGGCCCTGGGAGCGCGACGACGTCGACACAACGAGCGAGCCATGACCGACCAAGTTGTCGAAGGCGATCCCAAACGCCCCCGCCGCCGTTGGATCACCTGGCTGTTGATCGCCGTGGCGATCCTTGCCGTGCCGGCGGTGCTCGCCCTGCTGCTGTTCGGCCCGAGCCCGCCGATCCGCGTCGCCAAAGAGACGACGTACCTGACCGAGCCGCTCGCCGAAGACGGCCTGCCGGACTACGCCGCCGCGTTGCTGGCCGAAGGCCGTGCGGGCGTCACGCCCGAGAACAACGGCGCCATCGACTACCTGGCGGTGGTCTGGAGCCCGCCGGGCACAGAAGACGCGCTCGCGGAAACGAGAGACCAAGCGGCCCGGCTGTTCGAGGCGCTCGGCATGCAGGGCCCGCCCGATGAGAAGTATCGGATCGGCCCGCTAAAGACGGACGCCAACGCGCGGCAAGCCTTCGAGTTCTTGCGCAGCAAATTCGCGTCGCTTTCCGACGCGGAGCGGCAAGCCGCCGTCGATGCCCAGGACGGTGCCGCTTGGCAAGGCGTGCCGATCACGTCGCTGCTGAGCGACAAGGTCTACGCGGACCGCGGCCGACGCGTCGGCGACAATTGGCTGGACGCCTACTGCACGCCCGTCGAGCGGCCCTTCACCAGCGACGACCTACCGGTGGTCGCCGCGTGGTGCCAAGAGAACGAGCCGGCGTTCGCCAAGCTGCACGAGGCCGCCCGCAAGCCGCGTTGGTGGTTGCCGTGCGCGAGCCTCTTCGACGCGCCGCGTGCCGGCTTGCTTGCCGTGCTGCTGCCCGATATGCAGCAGCTGCGGAACGTGGCCCGATCGTTGCAGACGCGCACGATGTGGCTGCGTGGCGAGGGCCGGCACGCGGAGGCCGCGGCGTCGGTCGCCACCACGGTCCGCCTGGCCCAGCACGCGCGGAGCAAGCCCTTCCTGGTCGGGCAACTCGTGGCGTGCGCCATCGAAGGCATCGCGCACGCCCAAGCGGTCGGCCTGGCCAGCGATCCGGCCGTCTCGGCCGACGCCCTCCGCGAGGTGCTCGTCGCGATCGAGGCGTGCGACTCGTCCGACCCCATGCGACGCGCGATGACTCACACGGAGCGGATGTGGGCGCTCGACGCGCTCACTTCGGTCGTCCAAACGGGCGAATTTGGGCCGCTTGACCTCGACGGAACCGGTCCCGCGTTCTTGCTCCGCAACGTCGCGTTGGATTGGAACGTGGTGCTCACGCGGATGAACGAGCGGTACGACGCCGTCGACACCGCGATGAGTCATCCGACCCGGGCCGCCAGAGCGCAGTCTCTCAGCAACTGGGAGGCCAGCATCGACGCGGAGATGCAGCAAGCGATGCCCGACTCGGTGATGAGCGTGATGGGCGTTATCGCCAGCCGGCAACGCCGCGGTGAGCTGGCGGCCGACCTGCTCGGGGCGTGGTTCCTGCCGGCGCTCTCGGCGTGCGAGACCGCCGATGCACGCAGCGTCGCACGCCGACAACTCACCGCCGCGGCGCTACGCGTGGCGATCTACCAACGACAGAACGACGTGTACCCGAACGCTTTGTCGCCCGACGTGTTCCCCGAGCCGCCGCCGGACGTGTTCACCGGCGAGCCGCTCGCTTACGAAAAGACCGACGACGGCTTCTTCCTCTACACGTTCGGCGCCAACGCCACGGACGATGGCGGGAGCCGAGAGGAGGGCTCTTGGGGCCCGTTCGCGCATCTCGGCGTCGAGCTCACGGACGCGAACGACCCGCGGCACAACGACATCCCGGCGGGCGCCGACGACCTGTCGGTACGCGTGCCGACGGAGTACGAGCCGTTCCCCTGGGACGCGATTCTCGGGGACGAGTGACCGCAACCGCCTTGCTCTCGTCCGACACCGAAACCGGCCATCAGCTACCAAGCGTGTCGATCAAGATCCACGCGGCACCGATCTATCACCGCGGACACGAGCCGAGGCCGAAGGTACCTCACCGCGGACGCCTGCACGCGCGTAAACCACAAGAGGGTGCGCGCCGCTGAGGTTGAGGCAAGCGACCGCAGGTACTAGGTCGTCTTAACTGCCAATGCCACGGCCATTATTCACGCCGCGGCTGACAATGAATCCCGTACCGTCGAACTCGGCGCCTGAGCCGATCACGTTGTTAGCGTGATTGTCCACCGGATGGGACAACGGGCGCCGCGGCCACCGCTGTGCGAGTAGGGAGCGAGTTAGGCCTGGAGCGCTTCCGGAATCAACCTGTAAGGGAGATCCCGGAATAAGTCACGCAAAGCGAGCCGAATCCCAGCTGAGAAAACGCTCTAGCCGTCGGAACGCGGCGCCACGCCGCCGGGCTAATCAATCTTGATCGGGCTAGACCTTCCGGCCCATCTCGTCACTCACGGAGTGAAGCCGTGCTCCGCGGCGTCTTTGCTCGTGAGTAGTCAAAGAGGCAACAACGATGGCGACACGAATCGTACGCTGCTGCTTGCTGGTGCTGCTGATGGCTATCCACGGCTTCGTCGGCGACTCCACGGTGACAGCTCAGCCGAACAACCTGCTGACCAATCCAAGCTTCGAGCTCGGAGCGACAGGGTGGCAGGGCGCGACCACGCGCGTCAGCGAGTACGACGCCCCCGTCACGGGAGTCGCTTATGCGATCGCACCGGCCGGTGCGATCGCAGCGGTTCAAGCGACCGATGTGGTGATCCAGCCCAATACGACCTACACGCTTTCCGGCTGGGCCCGCAGCGTCTACTCCGACGAGCACCTCGCACGCCTGCGTGACGGACGCCCCGAGCAGATACCCACCGGCGTTGCGGCCCAGGCGGTTGCCGAGCTCGAGCTCCGCGCGGGCGACATCTCGCTGGCGCGGTCGGCCCGGTCGGTGAACCCGGTCGCCCTGCGCGGTGCGCCGGAGACTCTCACCAACGACGACGGTGGAAACGTGTGGGTCGATCGCCAAGCGGGCTATCGTCACGCCTTCTCCGAAAATCACTTCTACCAGCCGATCACCAGCAACCCGATCGACGACCCCTGGCTCGCCGGTCGACAGCCGCTGGCCTTCAATCAAGCGGACATGCTCGCAAAGACCGGGGCCATCTTCCCCGATGGAGCGAAGCGCTTGTACGGATTCAACAGCGTCAACCCCTTCTGCACCGGCACGGGAGAGACCTGTCAGGCGGTTCTCTTCGCCGGTGTCGCGGGCGGCGGGGCTCCTCTGTACGACGTTCCCGACGCGCCGGACGAGAACTATGTCGTGTGGAACTCCGGCGGCGAGGACCCCTGGCTCGGCGATCCTCATGTGTACGTCGACGCCGACAAACGGGCCTGGCTCACACTGGGTGGCGGGACGGGCATCTATGTGTCTGAGCTCGATCCAGCCACCGGGCTGATCAAGGGGCAGAACGGCGCGGTCCGATTCGATGACCGGCCCGACCTGTTCACTAAGGTGGCCGACTGGAGCGGAGACGAGTGGACGTTCGACAGCACGTGGATGGAAGGCGCCGCGCTCCATCAGCACGGCGACCACTGGTACCTGTTCACCTCGGCCGGCGACCTGTCGCTCAACTACACGATCCGCGTGGGTCGGGGTGACAATCCACGCGGTCCGTTCTTCGACAAAGCGGGGCGCCGCCTCGACGGGTTCGATACCACGCAGAACGAGTACGGAGGCAGCTTCTTGCTCGGCGACGACGCCGATCAGCTCGTCCCCGGCCATCCCCATTTGTGGCAAGAGGGCGACGAGACGTTCCTCGGCTACGACTACCGACTCGCCAAGGAAGGACAGGCCGGTTCCGAGGTCGACTACCTCGGCGTCCGGCGGATCGAGTGGGTAGACGGCTGGCCAACCGTCTGGCGTCCGCTGTCCGTGTCGTTCGACTCGGCCACCGCGCCCGACGCGATCGGGCGGTCGTTGTCGGTCCTGCTTCGCAACACAGGCGAGGCAGGCTCGCATATCGCGCTGGACGCGCTGCGGCTGACGGCCTCGGTGACCCTCGCCGGCGACTACAACAACAACGGTACCGTCGACGTGGCCGACTACACCGTGTGGAGAGACACGTTAGGGTCAATAGGTACCGGGCTCGCCGCCGACGGCAACCGTGACGGACAAGTCACTCAGCTCGACTACGATGTTTGGCGAGCAAACTTTGGAGCCACTTCAGCGGCCGTGAACGTCGCTGGAGGCGAGGTACCCGAGCCCAGTGCGTTCTTACTTCTCGGCCTTGGTGCAACCTTCTCCACGGTGACGAGCCGCAGGCGGCGTAGCGGTTTGAACGCCGCCAGAAGCTGAGCTACGACCGAATCTGCGTCGGATGGACCAACCACGGCAACGCAGGCGTCCGTGGCAAGCGCGTCCGAGCACCTCACTCGAGGCAGATGGCGAATCGGAGACCCGGCCCTGCCCTGACAGCCCGCACGTCTCAACCCGCACGCCCACGTCTCAAGCCAAAAAAGACAGCGGCCGGTCCGCCCTCGAAAGGACGAACCCGCCGCCGCCTGCCCCAACGTTCCGTAGACAGTGAAGTGGGGGAGTGAGGCTTGTGGGATGAGGCTTGGGGACGGCTGAGCTACCCGCGGCTAACCCCGTCGGCTCAGTGCCTGCCCCCTAATCGCCTAACCCCTAACCACCTAACTCCTGACCCCTCTTCGACTCCCTCACTTCTCGTCCTCGGCCAGGCTCACGAGGTTCTCGGCGGTCTTGCTGAGCTCGCCCATCGTGATGGACTGCTCCTCGATCGCCGCGGCGATCGTGTTGGTGTTGCCGCTCACCTCGGTCAC
>JBCBPC010000007.1:0-153928 GCA_039820945.1 Planctomycetota bacterium | reverse complement strand
CCACGCATCCGGGGCCGACCAGCGACCAAGGAACCGAAGGGGCGATTCCGGCGAGTTGGCCGTCGCGGCGGGTGTCTTGACGCTGGGAGTGATCGCCACGGGCTGGGCGATCGAGTCGCACGCCGCGGACGCCCAACTCGCCGGAATCGCCCCTTCGGTTCCTTGGTCGCTGGTCGGCCCCGGATGCGTGGTTGCGGGACCGCTGCTCGCGATCCTGTCGCTGCTGCTGGTGAACCGGCACATCCTCCGCGAGGCGGAAGGCAAGGCGGCCGTCCGCAAGCCAAAGGCCACAGCGGCGAAGCCGGCGAAGGCCAAGAAAGCGGCCACGAAGCCGACCGACCCGTCGGCGGACGCCCCGGCCAAGCCGGCGCGAACTTCGTCCAAGTCAACCAAGCCAGAGGCGGCCGAGCCGGCGGCAACCGCCAAGCCGACCATCTGGACCAACGGCGACGACGACTACGCGGAAGACTACGACGAGGACCAGCCGAAGCGGCGCCTCAGCAAGGCCGAGCGGAAGCGGCTGCGGCGCCAGAAAGCCCGCAACGCCGCGTGAGCGGACGCGTGTCCGTCACCTCGCCCGCCGCGGCGGGGGATGCCGACCCGACGCGAGTGCCGATAGGTTGGCCCGCCGTGCGTGTCTGTCATCGTTCTGGTGGGCACGCGAACATCGGTCCCTCACGCCCGGCGATTCGGTCGCATGTCGGTACGCACACGGTTCGCTCCTAGCCCCACCGGTTTTCTACACATCGGTGGCGTCCGCACGGCGCTTTTCAACTGGCTGTTCGCCCGTCAGCACGGCGGCCAGTTCTTGCTGCGAGTCGACGACACCGACGCCCAGCGGAACGTCGACGAAGCGCTCCAGCCGATCCTGCACGGCTTCGAGTGGTTGGGGCTCGATTGGGACGAGGGCCCCGAGCCGGGCCCCGGTAAGAAGTCCCGCGGCGACCGCGGGCCCTACTACCAGTCGCAACGCGGCGAGTTGTACGCGGCGGCGGTTGAGAAGCTCCTCGCCAGCGGCCACGCCTACCGAGACTTCGCGACCCCCGACGAGCTGCAGGCCGAACGCGACGCCGCCCAGGCCGCGGGCGAACCGTTCGTGTATAGCCGTCGTTTCGCGGCGGAGACGGAGGCAGACGCCGAGCGTTTCGCCGCCGAGGGCCGCGCCGGCGTAGTGCGGCTCAAGACGCCCCGCGAGGGCGAGCTGACGATCCGCGACCACGTCCGGGGCGACGTGACGTTTCAGTGGGCGCGTGAGCAGGACCACGTCATCCAGCGAGCGGACGGCACGCCGTTGTACCACCTGGCGACCGTTGTCGACGATCAGGAGATGGCGATCACGCACGTGATCCGCGCCGAGGAGCACCTCAGCAACACGCCACGGCAGGTCTTCATCGCGGAGTCGCTCGGCTACGCCGTCCCGGAGTTCGCTCACCTGCCGTACGTCGCGGAGCCGGGTAGCAAGAACAAGCTCAGCAAGCGGAAGCTCGACAAGTATCTCAAGAACCGCGACTTCGCGGCGCTCAACGAGTACGGGCAGAAGATCGCCGAGCGGATCGGTCTCTCGACCTCGGCCGAGACGTTCAACCCGGTGATCGTCGACTTCTACGAGCAGACTGGCTTCCTGGCCGACGCGATCCTCAACTACCTGTTGCTGCTCGGTTGGTCGCTCGACGACTCGCGAGAGGAGTTCACGCCCGCACAGATGATCGAGTGCTTCACGCTGGAGCGGGTCAACAAGGCGCCGGCAAGTTTTGACCCGGCAAAGCTGTTGGCGTTTCAAGAACGCGCGATGGCGGCCGTGCCGGCCAAGCAGAAAGTGGCTCGCTGCGTCGACGTACTCAAGCAGGCCGGCTTGGTGAGCGATCCGCCGCCGTGCGACGTCGCGGACGTCGTCGGCAAGATGGTCGCCGCCGCGGGAGAGCGGCTCCGCACGTACGGAGACGTGCTCGACTACGACTACTTCTTCCTGCCCGATGATCAGCTGGTCTACGACGCCAAGGCGTGGCAGAAGCGCTTGGTGAAGCCGGAAGACGCGGCGCCGCTGCTCGCCAAGTTCCGCGGCGAGTTGGCGGGCGCCGCCGCCGATGCGGACGCCGCTGCGTTGGAGGCGCTGCTCAAGTCGTTTGTCGAACGGGAGGGCATCAAGATCGGCCAGATCATCCATGCCCTGCGGGTCGCGGTGACGGGTCAGGCGGTCGGCTTTGGGGTGTTTGAGACGCTCGAACTGCTCGGCCACGAGCGACGATTGGCACGGATCGATCGGACGCTCGAGCGGCTCGCCGACGCGGGGTGACAGCTTCTGTCACAGGACGGGTTGGGGAATTCTTTGACGTGGCTTTGGTGGCCTGGATAGGGTGTCGCGCGACGCCGATGGAGTGGCCGCGGTAGACGTCCCGCCACCCCTTGAGCGACCCCATGGCCAGCCCCACTGCGCCCCCGTCCGCGGAGATACTGCCCCCATCGCCGCTCTCGGTCGAGTCGGGCGATCGGCGCGAAACCTTCGCGGAGCGGCTCGAGCGTGCCCGGTGCGAGGCGCGGCTGAGCGAGGCCGCGTGGCGTCGCAAGGAAGCCCAAGTCGCTCGGCTGATCGCCGCCGGCAAGGAAGCAGCGGCGGATCGTTTGGTGGCGGGCGTCGAACGCCGCCCCCGCCGGACCCATGTTGCTCAGGCGCCAACGCCGTCGGTGGAACCATCCATCGCCGATCCGTCCGCGGTGATCGCGCCCCTCGCGACAACCGACTCCGTGACGGAGAGCGACCCCGTTTCGAAACGCGGCTCTGTTTCAGGACGCCGCTCCGTTTCGAAACGCGGCTCCGTTGCGGCACGAGATGTCGCGGCACGAGATGTTGCACCGTCGATTGAATCAACTCCCACGGCCAAGGTCGGGCGTTTGCTGCCGGCCGAACCGTCGCCGGCGTCAGCAAAACGGGCGAAGCCGTCGAAGCGTCAAGCCAAGGCTCAGCCGAAACGCTCGAGACCGAACGAGCAGCCAGCCAACGCGCAGCCAGCCAACGAGCCGAAGCCCCTGCCGCGCGAGGCGATCCGCCGTCGCAATCGGCTCTCGCTGGGCACGCTTGGCACGCTCCACGAGTGGACGAGCCGTCAGCCGCCTTGGGCGTTGAGTCTGACGGCCCACGGCGTGTTGCTCATCGCGCTCGCGTTGCTGTCGTTCGCCGCTTGGAGCGAGGCGCCGATCACGCTGACCGCCGCGTTCGCCAGCGAGTCGGACACCGCGGACCTGGTGCCAGAGTCGATGCCCGCCGTGCAGATCGACACGACGGTCGACGCCACGCTGGACGGCCCGATCGAGGAGACGCTCGTCGAGTTGGCGATGCTGGTCGAAGCAGACGTTCAGCCGGCGCCGCTGGAGCTCACACCCGTGAGCCTTGTGGGTGACCTGCTCGCCAGCGATGCGTCCGGTCTGATGGACGCGGTTCCCGCCGCCGCGGCGAATGAAGCGGCCACGGACAGTGCAGAGAGGGCGAGTGCAGAGAGTTCTTCCCCTAAAAGCGAACTCGAGCCCGCCACCGGGCACTCCCCCGGCGGGGTGCGATTCTTTGGCGCCGAGGACGTCGCCAGCCGCGTGGCGTTCGTCGTCGACAACTCGGGCAGCATGCAACGCGGCCGCATGGAGACGACCTTGATGGAGCTCGACCGCGCCGTGCACCGGCTCAAGCCGGAGCAGTCGTTCTACGTCGTGCTGTTCAGCGATCAGGCGTACCCGATGTTCTATCCGCAGGCCGCGGACGAGATGCTGCCGGCGACCCGGCAGAACAAGACGCGGCTCTCGAAGTGGCTGACCACCGTGGAGATGTGCCTGGGCGGGCGGCTGCTGGACGCCGTGGAGCTGGCCGCCGCGATGGAGCCGGAGGTCGTTTACCTGCTGACCGACGGAGACATTCGGAGCCAACGCGTCGTGGGCCGCCTGGCGGACGCCGAGTCGTGGGAGTTCTCGATCCACACGCTCGGCATGGGCGTCCGCACCCCGCAGGACGCCAGCAAGCTGCAGGCGATCGCCGCGGCCAACAGTGGCGTGTTCCGCCCGGTGCGAGCCCATCCAGCCGCGATCCGCCGTGCGCAGCTCCGGCCGATGCCGTACCACAACACGCCGGGCGGCAAGACCTGGGGCTCGCTCATCCGCTCGTGGAAAGACTAGCACCGCTAGCGTTGTGACGGCCGCGGCGGGAGGCGTCTCGCGGGTATTGCTCAAGCGCGCGAAGTCGTATCGACGATTTCGAATCAGCGGGCATGCGCATAACGCGTCCACCGCCGCGAGGGATCGATCTGATGGCCGACGAACCGATCGACGACACGCCGCCGGGAGAGCGACCGATGGAGATGGACGCGGAGAAAATCGGCAACGGCCTCGTGAACGTCGTGCTCGGCGCGTTGATCCTGTGGGTCGCGCAGACGACGTTCCACCACTCGGGCGAGCTCGCCGCGGTCGATCAGAAATTCGACGGCGTGATGGTGCAGACGGACAACGTCCGCTCGCGGGTCGACCACGTGATGGACGAACTGAACACCCGCACGCAGTCGCGGTTCACCAGCGAAGATGGCGAGAAGCTGGCGAGCGACGTCGGCGACCTGGCGTCGCTGGTGGCCTCGCTTGAGCGACGCCTCGTCGATCGGATGACCGAGCTGCACCTGAAGGTGATCGCCCTAGAGACGCAGAGCATCGATCACCACGAGATCGTCCAGCTACGGACCGACTTGGAGCGGATCCAGGCCGGCATCTCCGCGGGCTTCGGCGCCCGATACGTCGCGGGTCGAAGGGGCGTCGACGGCGCTGCGGAGTTCACGCGCTAGTCGGTCGTGTCTTCGAGCGGCGCGGTCAGGGCCGAGGCGCCGCCCGCGGTGATGCTGATGACGAACACGCCGTCGTCGGACGGGGGGGTGTCTAACGCCGGGGCCAGGTACGGGAACGCCTCTCGGAGGTCGCCCGCCGCCTCGTTCCACGGCAGGGCTCGCGCGAACACGGTGGTGTCGACGCCGGCGTCCGCATCGTGGTCGGCTTCGTTGTCGGCGTGCTGCAGGGCGATAGCGTCGTCGATCTCTTCGTCGCCGAGCCAGCCGCGGGCGACCTGGCCGCCGAGGTCGTCCTCGCAATCGACGAGCACCACAACGGGCCGCTTCACGCCCTCGTCCAGGGACTCGCGGTAAGTCGTCCGCACAAGTTCCAGCGAGGACTCGACCAGGGTCTGCTGCGCTTCGAGGGCGGCTTCGAGGTTGGCTTCTTCCATGCGGAGCAGCATCGCCGCTGGGAGCGCCGCTGGGTAGCCGCACCCGAAAGTGGTTGGCGCACAAAAAACGCCCGGCCCCGCGAGTGTGCGGGGCCGGGCTCTCGTAGCGTAGCTCCGCCAGAAAGGCGGTGCTGAGGTGGTGGTCGCCTGCACAGCGACCCGCCGGTCACGGTCGGATACGACCACCCAGCTGGCTACCTTCAGTACAATCGAACAACGTACCACCTCCTTTCTTGATAATGATGGCCGGCCTTGGTGTGACGCCAGAGACACACCGCGGGAGGCCCGATCGTCCGTCGTGCTGCGTGCGGCACGACCTCAGTTCTTCCATAGTAATCGGCGATCCGCCGCTTCGCAGCAGCGGTTTCCTCGGAAGAAACGCACCTCTCGTGAGCTTTTGACCGAATCTTCACCGACAGGTTCACGCTTTTTTCCGGCCGAGGTGCGGCCGTCAATCGGCGATAACCCGGTAGTAGCGGTGCGGGCTGATCCGTCGGAACGATCCGATGTCTCGTCGATAGCTTCGTCGACGAACACGAACCGCTCGCGGGCGAACGCCGACTCGGCGCCCCGGCTTGGTCGTTGAGAAGAGCTTCCGCGTTACGATGCCCGCCGAGCTGCCCAAGATCATCACCACCACTGTTAGCTTCACCAGTGTGAAGCCGTGCGATAGGGGAGCGGGTTGGGGGGCCGCTGGTGCGAGCCATGGCGGCGAGAGGCGACGGGGTCAGCCGGGGGGCAACCGGGCGGGGCGTTGCCGGGTGCGCGGTAACGTTACGCCACCGAACCTCTCGTCCGCGGCGATGGTCCGAGGCGTCGCGCACCCACCGAGCGGTGGGGTGCCCGGCGTCCCGCCTGTGCGGACGACACTCCCCGAACGTGGGCCGATGATCGGCGAGACTCGTGAATCGAAAGCAGCTGCAAAAACTCGGCGTGCCGCCCGACTGCGTTACCGCAGCGGTGCGTTGCTTGGGACGCGCGGCGGGGCAGGGCACGGGCTTCGGCGTGAAGGGCAAACGCGCCAAGCAGTACGTCCTGGCGGTGCTGGCCGATCCGGGCGCCCACGCGGACGACCCCGTATGGTGTGAGCTCGCCGACGCGTTGGTTGAGGAGCCGCCCGAACCGCCACACGAGCCGATCCCCTACCGCGCGTGGCAGGCCGCCTCCGAGGCGGACCGGATCGACGAGGCCGCGCACAAGCAGATGGCCGACGCGTGTCGCGTGCCGAGCGCCGTTGGCGCCGCGCTCATGCCGGACGCCCACGTCGGCTACGGCCTGCCGATCGGCGGCGTGCTGGCCTGCGAGAACGCGGTCATTCCGTACGCCGTCGGCGTGGACATCGCCTGCCGCATGAAGCTGTCGGTGCTCGACATGCCGGTGGAGACGCTCGCGTCGCGCCGATCGCTGTACGTGGAGGCGCTCAACGGCGGCACGCGGTTCGGCGTGGGGGTGGAGCACCGCCCCAAGCAGCAGCACGCGGTGCTGGATCAAGACTGGTCCGTGTGCCGCATCACGCGCGAGAAGAAGGACACCGCGTGGAAGCAGTTGGGCACCAGCGGGTCGGGCAATCACTTCGTAGAGTTCGGCGAGCTGTTGCTCGACGAGCGTGACGACGACCTGGGCCTCGACGCGGGGCGTTACGCGGCGTTGCTGAGCCACAGCGGCAGCCGCGGCCCCGGAGCCGCGGTGTGCAACACCTACAGCCAGATCGCGCAGAGACAGCTGCCGAAGCAGCACAAACCGCTTGGTCGGCTGGCGTGGCTGTCGCTCGATTCGGAGGAGGGGCAAGCCTACTGGGCGGCGATGAACCTCATGGGCGACTACGCGTCGGCGAACCACGCGGTGATCCATCGGCTGGTGACCGGGCTGCTGGGCGCGCGAGTGATCGGCGGCGTCGAGAACCATCACAACTTCGCGTGGAAGGAGACGCACGACCCCGACGGCAAAGGCCCGCGTGAGGTCGTTGTGCATCGCAAGGGCGCGACGCCGGCCGCCGCGGGGGAGCTGGGCGTGATCCCCGGATCGATGCACGCCCCGGCGTTCGTGGTCCGCGGCAAGGGAGTGGCGGAAAGCCTCTCGTCCGCGTCGCACGGGGCGGGCCGCCGCATGAGCCGCAAGGCGGCGCGAGAGCGGTTCCGCTTCAACGCGGAGAAGAAGCGGCTCGCGGAGGCGGGCGTCGAGGTGCTGGCCGCCGGGGCGGACGAGGTGCCGGGCGTGTACAAGGACATCCACGCCGTGATGGCGGCGCAGGCGGACCTGGTCGATGTTGTCGCGCGGTTCGATCCGCGGATCGTCCGCATGTGTGGCGACGGCAGCCGGCCGGAGGATTAGCCAGCGTCGGGATTGATTGCTGGGCTGCAGGGGTGGGCATTCGGCGGTGCGGCGCCATCATGCGATGACTGCCCGCACCCCCCCGATCCAGCTCCGCGATGTCTCCCGAAGCTTCCTACATCTGCGGCGAGTGCGGCGAGGAGATCGTCATCCCGGTCGACTTCTCGGAGGGGGAAGTGCAGCAGTACGTGGAGGACTGCCCCGTCTGTTGCCGGGCGAACGTGATCCGCGTGGAGCTGGAGGAAGACGGTACGCCCCGGGCGTGGGCCGAATTAGAGTGAGGCCTCTCGGGCGGCGACCGCTGCCCGGTCTTTCCTCGCCCCCACGCGTTGCCTATGTGCCGTCCCGTCACTTTTGAGCCCGGCAAGAAGATCAAGCTGGAGGACGTCGACCCGCGGTTGGTCGACGGCGACTGGGACAAGGAGTCCGCCAAGGAGCAGATCGCCCGCAACACGGCCGTGTCGCGCGACTTGGCGTATCGGCTGTATGCCGAGAATCGGCGGGCCGTGCTGCTGGTGCTGCAGGGCATGGACACCGCGGGCAAGGACGGCACGATCCGCACGGTGATGACCGGCATCAGCCCGGCGAGCTGCTCGATTGCGTCGTTCAAGCAGCCCAGCTCCGAGGAGTTGGACCACGACTTCCTGTGGCGGATCCACAAAGCCGTGCCGCGACGCGGCGAGATCGGCATCTTCAATCGGTCACAGTACGAAGACGTGCTGGTCGTCCGCGTGCACAGTCTCGTGCCGAAGGCCGAGTGGCGGAGCCGTTACGAACGGATCAACGAGTTCGAGCGGCTGATCACCGAGGGTGGCGTCACGATCGTGAAGTGCTTCTTGCACATCAGCCATGAGGAGCAACGCGAGCGTCTGCAGGCCCGCCTGGACAACCCCGAGAAGCGGTGGAAGTTCAGCAAAGCGGACCTCTCGGAGCGGAAGCTCTGGCCCGACTATCAGGAGGCGTACGAAGACGCCCTGATCGAGTGCAACACGGAGCACGCCCCCTGGCGGATAATCCCGAGCGACCGCAAGTGGTACCGCAACCTGGTGGTGAGCACGCTGCTGCGCGAGACGCTCGAGCGGATGAACCCGCAGATCCCCGCGAGCGAAGCGGGCCTCGAGGGGCTGGTGGTCGAGTGAGCGGGGCTCGGTTCGTCGCGAAATAGCTGGACCGCGTGCGTCGACGCCAGTAGGTTGCTGTGCCGGAATCGACACGTGCGGCACGGCAGCCTGACTCACCGGGCACCGACGAGGAAATCGCTCATGTTTCGTTCAATTGTCCGACGCGGCGGCGTTGTGGTGGCCGCTTGCTGGTTGATGAGCTCCACGAGCGAAGCCACGCGTGTTGAGTGGCAGCTCGCGGGGCAGCTCACCAACGCGCAGAACCTGACCTTCGCGGTCATCAACGGCAACCTCGTGAGCCAAAACCCCCAGCCGGGGGACCTGCCGTTGGCTTACACCGGCGAACTGGTGCTGGACACCGCGGCGCAGTTCGCCCAGCTGACGCTTGAGGGGGCGTTCACGTCGCCGGGGCGCTCTTACTCGTTCGATATCGCCACCCCGAACGTGTTCGAAGGCTTCGAAGTGCTCGATCTGAGCACCGGCCGCGTGCAGATCAGCGACGCCTTCGCGGGGTTCGACTTTGAGATTGTCATCGCCGGAACCGGCGTCGGCCAGTTCAGCTTCGTCGACCCGGGCGTGATTCCGACGAGCCCGCTGGAGAACCGCGTCGCGGAGGGTTTCATCAACTCGTCTTCGTTCGTCGTGATCCCTGAGCCGGCGTCCCTCGGATTCGCTGCGGCCGCCGTGCCGATGCTCTGGCGCCGCAGTCGTTGAGAGGACGCCACGCCATGGAAGGCGCCGAGACGTGTGACGCCACCATCGACGCCGCCAAGCGGCTCCGCCGCGAGGTGGATCGCTTGGCGTTCTCCGGGCCGGTGACGCACGTCTACAACCCGCTGCGATACGCGTGGGCGCCGCACGAGGCGTACTTGCGGCGGATGAATTCGCGCGGCGTGCGGGTGCTGCTGCTGGGCATGAACCCGGGGCCGTGGGGCATGGCGCAGACAGGCGTGCCGTTCGGCGAGGTTGCGGCGGTGCGCGAGTGGCTGGGGATCGACGCGGCGGTCCGCCGGCCGAAGGACGAGCACCCCAAGCGGCCAATCGAGGGCTTCGATTGCACGCGGAGCGAGGTCTCCGGCCGCCGGCTGTGGGGGCTGTTCCGAGAACGGTTCGAGACGCCGGAGCGGTTCTTCGCGGAGCACTTCGTCGCGAACTACTGCCCGCTGGTGTTTATGACGGAGACCGGCAAGAACCACACGCCCGACAAGCTGCCCGCTGCCGAGCGTGAGGCGCTGGCCGCGGCGTGCGACACGCACCTCGTGAAGCTGCTCGAGATCGCGCGGCCGGAGTGGGCCGTCGGCGTCGGCAAGTACGCCGAGAAGTGCTTGCTGCGGGTGGTGCCGGAGAGCGTCCGCGTAACGACGGTGCTGCACCCGAGCCCGGCGAGCCCCGCCGCCAACCGCGGCTGGGCGGAGGCCGCGACGGCTCAGCTTGAGTCGGCGGGCGTTTGGTAGCACGCCGCTTGCGGCAGACGCTTCGCTCAAGCGGTGTCGCCTAAGCCGCCACCAGGTTCACGATTTTCCCTCGCGGCGGGCAAGACGATCGCCCGGCCGGCGAAGTACCTTCTCACCACTCATCACCGAGGGCGTTGCCGTGCTGCAGTTCTTTGAGACCACTGACGCCAACATGTGGCTGTTCGTCACGCTCGCGACGATCATCGGCTGCTTGATTCCGATCACCGCGATCGTGACCGAGCACCAGCGGAAGGCACGCCGAGCAGAGCTGGACAACGAGCTGAAGCGAGACCTCGTCGCCCAGGGCCGCAGCGCCGAAGAGATTCAGGCGGTGCTCGACGCGCGGTCGAGCGAGTGACACCAACCGCCTTTCGCCGCCTCACGCGGTGGGGCAGCTACGCGTGATCGTCGGGCGAAGCCTTGCCGGCGCTCAGCACGCGGTCGATCTCCTCGGCCGACATGCTGCGAGAGACCATCTCCCGCTTGGCGTCGAGGTCCATCCGGTGGGCGACGCCCTTGCGCACCTCCCGGGCGATCAGGACCAGCGCGGCGGCTACGGCCAGGAACAGCATGGAGGCGATGGGCACGCTGTAGGGCGTGTCGACGCCAATCAGGTCTTTGACAAGATCGAACATCGCGAGGTCCCTCGCTTAGTTGTGACGGGACGG
Organism: Planctomycetota bacterium; assembly: GCA_039820945.1. Taxonomy (GTDB): domain Bacteria; phylum Planctomycetota; class Planctomycetia; order Pirellulales; family Lacipirellulaceae; genus Botrimarina. The sequence continues at coordinate 143,112 of JBCBPC010000007.1, read as the reverse complement.
GTCATTCCCCCGTCCATTATTCGCTGTGCGACGCTCGATCTGGCGATGACCCGACGGATTTTCTCTTCAATCATCCACCGGGCCGGGAAGATCAGGCAGCCGGTACGCGATCTCCCGTCCGCGCTCTTTGTAGGCGCGCTCTCGCAACAGGCGCGGGTCCATGCCGGCGTCCAGCAGCGGGTCGACTCCCATCTGTGCGACGAGTCGTTCTTCGGTGCGGGCGTGCTCCTCCATCGTGCCGTCCGCGAGCAAGTGTCGCACTCGCCAGCCGCGTTCTTGCAGGACGCGGGCGATCAGCACGCCCCGGTGGCAGTCGAGCGGCTCGCGTTCGGCGCACATCAGCGCGACTGTGTAGTCAGCGACGCCTTCGGTCAGACGCGCGATGCCGTCGCCGAACGCCGGGAGCTCAGCGACCCGTTCGTAGTCGGCTCGGCCATCGACGTAGCACTCCGCCTCTTGGCGCCTCGCCCCGAGCTGATCTCCCAGGAAGACATACGCCACGCCTTCGGCACGCAAGCCCACGGCGAGGTTCTCTCGCCGATACTGCGGCAGCCTGGCCGTGGGGTGCGAGCGAACGTCGGCGACCGCGGTAATCGGCACGGTGTTGAGCAGGGCGACCAAGCTGGCCCACTCGTGCGTTGAGTAGCCGACTGTGTAGATCGTCGGAGAAGGCACGCCATGTGTTAGTTGGCGCCCGGCGCCGGGCCATCCACGCCCAGATGGCGACGCAGATAGCTCGCACGCTCGATGTTGCGGTCTGACTGGTCCAGTTCCATGCCGGCCAGCTTCTGCAGATGCGCCGGCTGGGTGTGCACGAACAGCTTGTTGACCGTGGGGATCGCCACGTCGCCGATGAGACCCAGGTTCACGCCCATCCGCACGCTCGACAGCAGATGCAGCGTCTCTTCGCTGCTGATGGTCTGGGCGGTCCGCAGGATTCCGTATGCGCGGCTCACACGGTCGTGCAGCGTCTCTTGGCTCTCGCGGATAAGGAAGTCACGCGCCTGGCGCTCGTAATCAAGCAGCACCGGCACGACGTCGGCCACCTTGCTGGCGAGTTCGGCCTCGCCCATGCCGAGCGTCACCTGGTTGCTGATCTGGTAGAAGTCGCCCATCGCTTGCGAGCCTTCGCCGTACAGGCCACGCACGGCGAGGTTGATCTTCTGCAAGCTGCGGAAGACCTTGTCGATCTGCCGCGTGATGACCAGCGCGGGCAGATGGAGCATGACGCTCACCCGCACGCCGGTGCCCACATTCGTTGGGCACGCGGTCAGGTAGCCGAGGCGATCGTGGTAGGCGTACGTGACCTGCTCCTCGATCAGATCGTCGAGCTCGTTGATGAGCTGCCACGCGCGATCGAGGTCGAGGCCCGATTGCATGACCTGGATGCGGAGGTGGTCCTCCTCGTTGATCATCACGCTGTACTTCTCGCCGCCGTCGATGACGACGCTGCGGGCGCCCTCGGCGTCGGCGTGCTCGCGGCTGATCAGCTGCCGTTCGACGAGGAACTGCCGGTCGAGCTCTTCCAAGTCTTCGACGTCGACGTAGTGCAGCTCGCCGCCGAACTTGCCGGCGGCCTGCACGGCCTCGAACCGGGCGTGGAGGATCTGCTCGATCTGCTCGCGGTCTTGCTCCGTCGCGCGGGCGATGAACGGGAAGTCAGACAGGTTACGCGCCAGCCGCACTCGGCTGCTGATGACGATGTCGGACTCCGGCCCCGAGCCGCGCAGCCACTCGCAGCTCTCGCCAGCCATGTTGTCCATATCGAATGACATCGCGTGCCGTGCAGGCGGGTGCGGGGTAGAGGGTCGAGAGGGGGGAGGGTCGCGTATCACTCGGCTAGTCTGCCGCTTCGTCAGTCGCCTGGCTAGCTTGCTCGATCACGCGGATCTCGTCGCGGAGGACCGACGCACGCTCGTAGTCCTCCTTCACCACGGCTTCCTTCATCTCGCGGCGGAGACGGATGAGCTGGGTCTGCTGCTCGGTGTCCGCCCCGCAATGCCGCGGCGTTTTACCAACGTGGTCGGTCTCGCCGTGGATGTTGACCAGCAGCGGCTCGATCTCCTTGGCGAAGTGGACGTAGTCGTGCGGGCAGCCGAGGCGGCCCTGCTTCCGAAACTCAAGAAAAGTGATCCCGCACACGGGGCACGCCCGCTCGTCGAGCTTCGCCAGTTCCTCGGCCGTTTGCCCCACGGCCAACTGCTGTGCCAGCAGCCCGGCCATCTGCGGGACAACGGACTCGGCTTCCTCCGCCAGGGGCGACAGGAAGTCCTTAGCGCACTCCTCGCACAGATGCACCTCCTTCGCCTTGCCGTCGACGAGGTCGGTGATGTGGAACGTCGCCGGTCGCTCGCACTTTTGACACTTCACGTTGCACACCCCGTCGTACTGTTCCACGCACCGGCCGACACGTCGAAAGACCGTCTCCCCGACCTCGCGAATCGTATCGGTCGCGCAGGGGGCCGACAACCGGACACGCCCGGGCCCGGAGCGACGTAAGGGGCTCCGGCGGCGGGGGATACGTCGTGGCACAGCGCGAATTGTGAGGCGTGTGGGCGGCTGGTAGAGTGCCGCTTCGCCCCGTCGCGCGGGCGAACCTTGCTGGCCGCGGCGGTGTCCGCCGCTGCTGAGAAGTCCGCTCCGAACGAGGCCGCCACGCGTGTCGCACTACCCCGCCACCGACGATTTCCGCGAGCTCGCCGCCGGGGTGGACTACGTGCCGGTGTGGCGGCGTTTGGTGAGCGACTCGCTAACGCCGGTGTCGGCGTTCCACGCGTTGGAGCAGCAAGACGCGTCGCCGGTCGCGTGCTTATTCGAGAGCGTGATCGGCGGCGAGAAGGTCGGCCGCTACAGCTTCCTGGCCACAGAGCCGTACCTGCTGCTCGAGGCGTACGACTGCAACGTCACACGCACCACCTACGCCGAGGCGGGCGAGGCCGAGCCACGCAACACCGCCCCAACGGCAGAAACGTGGGAGGCGGACAACCCGCTTGAGTCGCTCCGCGAGGAGGTGCAACGGGTGCGTGTGGCGCATCCGCCCGGGCTGCCGCCGTTCGTGGGCGGCGCCATCGGCTACGCCGGCTACGACACGGTGCGGTACGTCGAACGCCTGCCGGACGCGCCGGAGGACGATCGGGAGTTGCCCGACCTGGCGTTCGGCCTGTTCGACCATCTGCTGGTGTTCGACAATGTCGACAAGACGCTCACGGTGATCGCGTTGGCGAAGGTTGCCGGCGTGTCCGGCGGAGCCCTCGACGAGGCTTACGCCGCCGCGGCAGCGCGGGTCGATCGCTACGTCGAACGGCTCAGCGACGCGACATCGGCGTTGACTCCGACCGACATCGACACCACCGGCCCGCCGCCGACGCCGCCCGAGTCAAACTTCACCCAGCAGCGGTTCGAAGACGCCGTCGATAAGTGCGTGGAGTACATCCGCGCGGGCGACATCTTTCAGGTGGTCATTAGCCAGCGGTTCCAAACGCCGCTGCCCGGCGACCCGTTCGAGCTGTACCGCACGCTACGCGTAGTGAACCCGAGCCCGTTCATGTTCTACGTGCGTACCCCCGCGTGCACGCTGGTGGGGAGCTCGCCGGAGATCATGGTCCGCGTTGTTGACGGAGAGGTGACTGTCCGTCCGCTCGCGGGCACCCGGCGCCGCGGCGCCGATGAGGAGGAAGACCAACGCCTCGCGGAAGAGCTTCTCGCCGACCCCAAGGAGCGGGCCGAGCACGTGATGCTCGTCGATCTGGGACGCAACGATGTGGGACGCGTGGCGCGGTTCGGCACCGTGGAGCTCTCGGACGTGATGGTCATCGAGCGCTACAGCCACGTAATGCACATCACGTCGAACGTGACGGGCAAGCTGACCGAAGACCGCGACGCGTTTGACGCGTTGGCAGCTTGCCTGCCGGCGGGCACCGTCTCTGGCGCCCCCAAGGTGCGGGCGATGGAGGTCATCGACGAGCTCGAGCCGCACCGCCGCGGGCCATACGCCGGGGCGGTGGGCTACCTCGACTTCAGCGGCCAGATGGACACGTGCATCGCGCTGCGGACCGTGGTGGTGAAGGACGGCGTCGCCTACGTGCAGGCGGGCGCGGGTATCGTCGCCGACAGCGACCCAACCGCCGAATATCAAGAGACCGTCAACAAGGCGGGCGGCCTGCTCAAGGCGATCGAGGTCACCAAGGCGAGGCTCGAGGCCGAGGGCTGTCGGTCCTAGGGACGCCGCGGATTCGTGGGCCGGCGCCTTGAGTGTTTGCGGGCGTTGAACCACCATCGCGGTTCAAAGCAGAAGCCCTCCCGCCAACGGCCCCAAGCCTACCGTCCGTCCACGTGTCCCTCGCCGGCCATCTGCTCGTCGCGTCGCGTAAGCTGCGCGACCCGAACTTCCGCCAGGCCGTTGTCCTGCTCCTGGAGCACAACGACAACGGCGCGCTCGGCGTGGTGCTCAACCGACCGACGGACCGGACGGTCGAAGACGTTTGGGAGGCCGTCGAGTTCGACCCGGTCGAGAACCAGCAGGCGCTCAACCTGGGCGGACCGGTGCCCGGGCCGCTGATCGCCCTGCACACGGCGGAAGACCTGGCCGAGAAGCAGATCATGCCCGGGCTGTTCCTCTCGATGCAGAAAGACACGGTCGATCCGCTCGTCCGGCAGGACGACTACCCGTTCCGCCTGTACAGCGGCAACAGCGGCTGGGGCGGCGGGCAGCTGGAGGGCGAGCTGGAGCGTGGCGGCTGGCTCACCATCGGCGCCCGGCTGGAGGACGTGTTCAGCGACTTCCGCAGCGTGTGGGACGAGGTCACCAGCCGCATCGCGATGGACATCATGCTGCCCGGCGTGGACCCCGACGAGGCGCCGCCCGATCCGTCGCTGAATTGACGAGCTGAGTGGATCGGGCAAACCGGTCGACCATGCCCGGGCGCTGGCACTGCTGGCGCCGGCATGAGAAACCCTCTACCGTCGCGATAGCGATCGCCGACACTGTCATTGGAATCGGATCTTCCGCCCCGCCGCCCTACGCTGGGCGTTCCCTAGGCTCGTTAGGCCATGCGTAGCAACCTCCACCGGCTCACCGGCTGCCTGTGTATGTGCCCCGCCCGGCATTAGTCGCCGGAGCGGGCAACGCAGCTCGTGCGTCGCGGCGAGGCTCGAACCCTCGCCCGGCGTCCCTCCGCCGCTCGCGCGTCGGCGCCGCCTCCGCGGCCCGCAAGACGCCTCCCCCGGGGACCTCTCGATGGCCACCGACTTCCGACTCAAAGACCAGCTGCCCAAGCTGACCGAACGGCTCGTCGCCACGTACGACGACGTCGGCACGATGAACCATCTGGATCACTGCCCGCTGCCCAGCTACGACGAGGTGGTGGTCGCGATCCACGACCTGATGGAGATCCTCTACCCCGGCTACCGCCGGCGTGAGGGATTGCACCGGGCCAACATCACCTACTACGTCGGCGACATCATCGACCGGCTGCACGACCGTCTGACGCAGCAGATCGGCCGCGCGTTGCGGCACGACGCCATGCGGGCCGGCGTGGTGGGCGACTGCGAGTCCGCCGAGGACTACGAGGCCCTCGGCCAGGCGAAGACGATGCTCTTCCTCGACCGGCTGCCCGAGCTGCGGCACACGCTGGCGACCGACGTCGAGGCCGCCTACGACGGCGACCCCGCGTGCAAGGGCGCCGACGAGGTCATCTTCTGCTACCCGGGCCTCGAGGCGATCACCGTCCACCGGCTCGCCAACCTTCTGTACGAGCTCGACATCCCGTTCATCCCGCGGATGATGGCCGAGTGGTCGCACGGCCGCACGGGCATCGACATCCACCCGGGCGCGACGATCGGCCCCTACTTCTTCATCGACCACGGCACCGGAGTGGTGATCGGCGAGACCTGCCGGATCGGCGAGCACGTGAAGCTGTACCAGGGCGTGACGCTCGGCGCGTTATCGTTCGCCAAGGACAGCGACGGCAACCTGGTCCGCGATCAGAAGCGGCACCCGACGATCGAGGACCGCGTGGTGGTGTACGCCAACGCGACGATCCTGGGTGGCGAGACGACGGTCGGGCACGACGCCGTGATCGGCTCGAGCGTGTGGATCACGCGGAGCGTCGACCCGCACTCAACGGTGCTGCTCGAGAAGCCCCGGCTGCGTGTCCGCTCGGACGACGCCGCGGCGAAGGCGTGAGCCGGGCCGCTTACTGCCTACCGCTCACTGCCCACTTTTCACTGCCCACTTTTTTGTGTTCTACCCGCGGCCAGCGCCGTCGGCTTAGGATCCGAGCAGCAACGCTCTTGAGCCGACGGCGCTCGCCGCGCGGGCGTCGCCGCCGCGCTCACCACTGCAACTCATCGATCGTCCGGGGCACGTACTCGGCGCCCGAGTCTTGCCGGATCGTCGGGAGCGGCGCCGCGGCCTCAGCAGGATCGCCCACCGGCACCAGGCGCGACGCCTTGTGCTCGACCGGCGCCAGTCCGCGTGATTGGCGCAGCGACGGGCGCAGCGACGGGCTCAGCGATTGGCCCAGCGCCGGGCCGTCGGTGTAACCGATCGGCGCGAACTGATTGGCGGACTGCCTCGGCGCGGCCGCCACGGGGGGCGACACGCGGCCGGACGGCGGAGCGACCAGCCGCTGCTGCGGCGGGGTCGGGTACAGCGTCGCCCGCTTCGCCCGCGGCTCGTCGGGCACGCGGAGCACCACGCCGATGGGCAGCAGCCCCGGCGCGTCGAGCCGATCCTCGTTGAGGCGATACAGCTCGTCGGCCCGATCGGGAGTCCCCAGGTAACGCTCGGCGAGCGCAGGCAGCGTGTCGCCATCGGTCACGATGTGAGTGCTCAGGCGTTGCGGGGCCGACGGCTGGGCCCGAACCGACGGGCGTTGCGGCGGCGGCGACGCCACGGGCGGGGCCAGGTCGCGTGTCACGGGCTTGGCGACGGCGAACGGGTTCGCCGGCGGCGCGACGGGCTCAGTCGGCCACGGCTCGCCCCACGGGTTTGCCTGCGCTGGGTTGTTTAGCGCTGGGTTGTTCGGCGCCGGGTGGGACGCCGCTGCTCGCTCGGTCGTCGGCCAGGGGGCCGGCGAAGCCGGTGCTGGCGAAAGCGGGGCGGGAGACAGCGGCTGAGGTGCGAACGCTCGCGGCACTTCGGGCGAGGCGGGTTGCGACGGCCAAGCCGCAACCGGAGCCGTCGCAGGCGTCACCGCCGTGGACGGCTCGGTCGGCCACGGGTTCGCTTGGTTGAACCAATCGTTAGCGCCGCTCGCCGCCGGGGCGGACGCCGCGGGGACCGACGCGACGGGCGCCTGCGGGACCGAGGCCTGAGCGGAGGCCAGCGCAGCGGGGGCGGGGCCGGGCGCGACGAACGGATCGCTCTGCGACACCGCGATCGCCGGCACGCTGGGCGTTGTCTGCGGCAGCGGCGGGAGCGGGCTCACCGATCGCGACGGGTCGCGCAGCGGTGGGCCGGACGGCGGCGCCGTGGCGATCGGCTCGAGCCACGACGTCGATTGGCCCGACGCGGGGCGGAACCGCTGCGTCAGCCGTTCCACCAGGTCGGGCGGGCCGAAGAGCGACGCGGCGAAGAAGCCGGCGCCGACGAGCACGAGGGACGATACGAGCTTCGAGAGTTCTGTCACGGCGTAACCCGAGCCTGCCGCCGGCCGCGGTCGGCTTGGGCTCCGTGGCGGAGCGTGGCCAGACGCGGGGCGTTGTTGCTTGGTGATTCGTCCGTGAACAGCAAAGAGCGACCCGGTGTCATCCGGTCCGGGGCCGCGTCGTCATCCGTGTCGGTAGAGATCGGCGCCGCGTGCTAGCGTGCCGCACTTCGGCTTGCGGAACGCGGGCGGCGCCGGTTGGGTAAACCTCGCGGGCCGGCGACGTAAGTCCGGCCGCGGGTCATGCCGCAGAGAGTACGGCGAGCGTGCGGCTGGGGTTCACGACGATTCCTGGCGACCCTCCGACGGCTTGCGCCGCCGGCTCGCTAGGTAGTGCGAAGAAACACAGCTCAACGGAACGAAGCGAGCCTCCGGCGCAAGCCGTCGGAGTGCCCCAAGCAGCGCCGCCGAAGTCAGCGCCGCCGAACTCAGCGCGCTTTTTCGAGCGACGCCAGTCAGGCCGCCTTCTTGGCGCCGCCCTTGCTCGACGCGCCGTCGTCGCCGCCGCGGCCCAGCATCCACAGCAGCGCGGGCGAGGCGACGAAGATCGAGCTGTAGGTACCCACCAGCACGCCGATGACGAGCGCGAAGGCAAAGCCGTGGATGCCCGAGCCGCCGGCGAAGTACAGGATCGCCACCACGATCAACGTGGTGAGCGACGTCAGCAGCGTCCGGGCGAGCGTCTGGTTGACGCTCTTGTTGACCATCTGGGCGGTCAGGTTCGGGCTCTTGCCACGCACCTCGCGGATGCGGTCGAACACGACGATCGTGTCGTTCAGCGAGTAGCCGATGATCGTGATGAACGCCGCGATCATCGGCAGGCTGAGCTGGAACGCGTCGATCTGCAACGCGGAAGCCAGCGGCGGCAGGCCGCTCACCACGAACGCCGACAAGGCGATGGCGCCGAGCGTGACCAGCACGTCGTGCACCAGCGCGACGACGGCCGCCAGGCCGAACGACACGTTCTGGAACCGGAACCACAGGTAGCCGACGATGCAAAGCAGGCTGACGATGATGGCGTTCACCGCCTTCACCTGCATGTCGCCCGCCACGCGGCCGCCGATCTTGTTCGCCAGCGGGAAGACCGGCTCCGCGGCCAGCTTCTCTTTGAGCCCCTCGGCGACGGCGAGGGCTTCGGCCTCTTCGAGGCCCAGGCGGAGCGTCCAGTCGCGGAACCGCTGGTTGCTGCCGGGCGTGTAGTCCGGGTTGCGGAGCTGCGGCGCCTCGCCGGCCTCGCCCTTGGCGGCGAGGACCTCCTTGATGCGGTCAAGGGCCGCGTCGTACGCGACGCCGTCGGTGTCGCTGAAGCCGGGGGCGTCGTTGAACGTTAGCGGGATGTCCGTGCCCGTGAAGCCGCCCGGCTCAGAGAACGCCTCCGGCTCGCCGACCGAGACCGAGTATTTCTGCAGTTTGTCGCCGAAGGCGTCGGCGAGGATCGCCTCAGCCGCTTCGACGTCTTCTAGGCTGCTGTTGATCGTGTAGCGGGTGTTCGCCGAGCGGTCGGCCGTCTCGCCGAGCTCGACGACCAGCAGGTTCTTCTCGGCCAGCTCGGTGTCGAGCAGCGTGTCGCGGACCTCGTCGATCGGCGCGGAGGCGTCTTCGCGGAGCACCATGGTGACGCTCGAGCCGCCGGTGAAGTCGACGTTCAGCAGGTTCTCGCCCCGGCTGTAGACGCCGAACAGGCCGAGCGCGATCACCGCGGCGCTGGCGACGGCGGCGACGCCCCGCTTGCCGATGAAATCGATGCTCGTGTTGCTGATCGCGCTGGCGAACGCCAGCCCGCGGAGCCAGCCCTTCCGCTCGAAGATCTCGAAGATGACACGGCTGCAGAAGATGGCCGTGAACATGCTCATCAGGATGCCGAGGATGAGCGTCACGCCGAATCCCTTGATGGGCCCGGTGCCGACGAAGTACAGCACGATGCCCGCGATGAGCGTCGTGACGTTGGCGTCGATGATGGTCGTGGTGGCCCGGCTGAAGCCGTTGCGGATGGCCATCCGCAGGCCGGCGCCCTTCTTCAGCTCCTCGCGGATCCGCTCGAAGATGAGCACGTTGGCGTCGACGCTCATGCCCACGGTGAGCACGATGCCGGCGAGGCCCGGCAGGGTGAACGCGGCCTGCAGCTGCACCATGGCCGCCAGGACCAGCAGCAGCGTGCCGGCCAGTGCCAGGCACGCCACGACGCCGGCGAACCGGTAATACAGCAGGATGAACACGAGCACCGCGATGAGCGACACGCCGATCGCGAAGCGGCCCTTCTCGATGGTCGTGGCGCCCAGGGTGGGGCTGATCGTCTCTTCGCTGATCGGCGTCTTGTTCAGGGCCGCGGGCAGCGAGCCGGCGTTGAGAATATCGACCGTGCCCTTCACTTCCTGCTCGCCCATCGAGGCGCCGGAGATCGTGCCGGTGTCGGTGATGCGGTCGTTGATCCGTGGCGCGGAAACGAGCTCTTTGTCCAGCAGAATACCGAGCATGCGGAAGGCGCCGGTCGCCTCGTTCGGCAGGTTGTCGCCCGTGAGGCGGCCGAACCGCTTGGCGCCGCTCGAGTTGAACTTGAAGAGCACCTCGGGCCGGCCGACCTCGTTGTAGATCATGGCCGTGTTCTCGAGGTACTCGCCCGTGACGTCGTACCGATCGCGGAGGACGAGGGCCTCCTGGCGTGAGCCCGCGACGCGACGCACGAGGCGGCCGTCGTCTTCGGGGAACTCTTCTTCGGAGTAGGGGACCCACTCGGCGAGCACGTCGGCGTCTTCCACCAGCAGCTTCTCACTGGGGCCGAGCTCGAGGGCCCGCTCGATCGTGCGGCTGTCTTCGCTGCGGCGAGCGTCAGCGACAATGCGGAACTCGAGCTGGCCGAGGTCCGTGATCCGCTTCTTAATGAACTCGAGGTCGTCGCCGCTCGCCTTGGGGATGATGATCTCCAGGGCGCCGCCGTAGTTGCGGATCGAGACTTCCTTAGCGCCGGTCGGGTCGACTCGCTTCTGGATCGCCCCGATCAGCTCTTCCATGTCCACGCTGCGGCGGGCTTCCGGGTCGTCCTCGGGCGGCTCGGCGACCTCGTAAACGAGCGTGATTCCGCCCGACAGGTCGGGGCCGCCCTTGAACTCGCCCGTCGCCACGATCACGCCGGCGAGCGCGAACGCGAGCAGGATCGAGGCGATCTTCCATGCGTAGTCCGGCATTCGGATCGACTTGGCGATCCGGTTGCCGAGGAAGATGGGCAGGATGAGCGCGGCGAGCCACGCGATCATCATCCCGTAGTTGGTCGGCTTGGCCGGCGGCACCTCGTCGCCCTGAGCGACGAGCTCGGCGTCGCCCTCGGCGGGCGGAGCGTCTGCCGCTGCGCCGTCGTCGATGTCGGCTTGGTCGGCCGTGGCTTCGTCGGTGGCCGAGTCGTCGGCGTCTGAATCGTCGGCGTCTGAATCGTCAACGCCTGCCGCGTCTGCGGTGTCCTCGGCGGGCGGGTCGCTCGTCGGCTCGTCGGCCGCGGCCGTGTCGGCTTCGGCTGCCGCTTCTTCGACGGCTGCCTCGACCGCGGTGTCCTCAACCGCCTCGGCGACGGCGTCGGCTGCTGGCGCCTCGACCTCTTGGGCGAAGGAGGGGCTGGCCGTGGTAAGCGCGACCGCAATCGACGCGGCGGCGAGCCAAGCGTGAAGAGCGAACTGCGAGCGGGGGGGTTTCGCCATTTCCGATACGTTTCGGTTCGTTGTGCTGCCGCGGCGTGCTGTCGGGGCCGCGCGGCCGTTTGGAGAGTTCTTGGGGTCCGATGGTTCTCGGCGCCGCGTCAGCTTTTCTTATCTTCCGGCTCGTCGCCCTCGACCGAGTCGAGCGCCCACAGCGAGACGCGGATCTTCGTGCCCGTGCCCTCGTCGATGCGGAGCGTCACGCGGTTGGCGTCTCGCTGGACACTGGTGACCACGCCGTGCAGGCCGCCGGACGTGACGACGCGGTCGTTCTCTTTCAGGCCGTCGATCATCTGCTGGAACCGCTTCTGCTTCGTCCGCTGCGGCACGACGAACAGGAAGTACGCCATCATCGCGATCAACGCGAACGGCAACATTTGCACCAGTGGGCTCGCGGGCGGCGCGCCGCCGGCCTGAGCGAGGACGCAAGCGACGGCGGAGAGCGGCGGGGCGAGCACGAAGACGAGCGACGATCGGAGACGGTTCAGCGGGCCGGTAACCCCTAGCACGCAACGACTTGCTGCGTTCGGCCCCGGCGAATCGAGCATCATACGGCTCGGCTCACGGGCGCGGAAGGGGAAACGCCCGGCCAGCGTCGCGTCGGGCGGGGCCTAGGCCGCCGAGGGGCCGTCCTTCGCCCACGCCCGCAGCCGCTCGGCCTTGAAGCGGGCGAACTCACCCGCCTCGATCGCCGCCCGGGCGGCCGCCATCAGCCGCTGATAGAACGTCAGGTTGTGGATCGAGACCAGGATCGGCCCCAGCATCTCGTGGGCCCGGAACAGATGCCGCAGATAGCCCCGGCTGTGGCGGCGGCACGCGAGACAGGGGCAGTCCGCGTCCAGCGGCGAGTTGTCCTTCTGGTGACACGCGTTCTTTAGCCGCAGCGTGCCCTGATCGGTGTAGGCCAGGGCGTTGCGGCCGTTGCGCGTGGGCATGACGCAGTCGAACATGTCCACGCCACGCTCGATGGCCTCGAGCAGGTCGGTCGGTGTTCCGACGCCCATCAGATACCGGGGCCGATCGGCGGGAAGATGGGGCGTGGTGAACGCGATCGCCCGGTACATGTCCGCCGGCGGCTCGCCGACGCTCAGGCCGCCGATCGCGTAGCCGGCGAAGCCGATCTCCACGAGCCGTTCGGCCGACTCTTGCCGCAGCTCCGCGTCGAGCCCGCCCTGCACGATACCAAACAGCGATTGGTCCGCCTGACGTGTCGCCGCAGCGACACAGCGCTGGGCCCATCGGAGGCTGCGTTGCATCGCGTTGCGGACCGCGTCACTGGGGGCGGGCAGCTCGATGACCTCGTCGAAGATCATTGCCACGTCGGCGCCGAGCGCCTCCTGAATGGCCACGCTCCGCTCCGGCGTGAGATCGATCATCGAGCCATCGACATGCGACTGGAACCGAACGCCCTCTTCGGTCACCTTGCGCTTGTGGGCGAGGCTGAACACCTGGAAGCCGCCGGAGTCGGTCAGCATGGGCCCCTGCCAGCCGCTGAAGCGGTGCAGGCCGCCGAGCTGGCGCACTACCTCTTCGCCCGGCCGCAGGGCTAGGTGGTAGGTGTTGCCGAGCACCATCTGCGCGCCGGTGTCGGCGAGGCGTTCGATATCGACGCCCTTCACCGTGCCGAGCGTGCCGACCGGCATGAAGGTGGGCAGCTCCACGACGCCGTGCGGCGTGTGCAGCCGGCCGCGGCGGGCGCCGGACGGGTCGACCCCCAGGGGTTCGTAACGGACGGCGTGCGCCATGCGGAAGCGAACGCTACGCCTCTCCGCGGAGCTTCAGGCCATGGGCCGTCAGCTTCTCGCGCACCTCGTTGAGGCTCGTCACGCCGAAGTTCTTGCACTCGAGCAGATCGTCCGGCGTGCGACGCACGAGCTCGCCGACGGTGGTCAGCCCCAGGCGGACCATGCACTTACGGGCCCGCACGGACAGGCTGAGGTCCGAGATCGGACGATCGAGCAAGGCCCGCTCGTCGGCCGACATGTTCTCGGTGCTGTAGGTGGGCTCTTCTTCACGCTTCTGATGGGCGAACTGACCCAGCTCGAGACCCTTCGAGCCCAGCATCTCGCGGATCTCGATCAGCGAGGTCTCGCCGAAGTTCTTGCTCTGCAGCAGCTCCTGCTCGGTCGTCTCGGTCAGGTCGCCGAGGGTCATGATGCCCATCTTCTGCAGGCAGTTGCGGCTGCGGACGCTGAGCTCGTAGTCGGTGACCGGGATCGACAGCACCTGCGAGAGGCGGTCCTGCTGACGACGAGCCTCCTCGTCGTAGAACATGTCGCGGCTGCCGTCCGCGTCGCGGAAGAACAGCCGGGCGCGTGGGTGAGCGGGGTACGCGTCGAGCACACGTTGGTAGCAGCCCTTAGCGCGCTCGTACTGCTCCATGTCCTCGTAGAGGACGCCCAGGTTGAGCAGCGTGCCCACGTGCGTGGGAAACTGCTGAGCGGCCCGCTCGTACAGCTCGCGAGCGTAGTCGTCGTTGCCCGATCGGTCGTTTTGCAGGGCGAGGCCGAACAGGGCGCCGGCGTGCGACGAGTCGGCGGCGACGGCCCGTTCCAGCAGCGCGACGACCTCGTCCGGGTTGCCCGAGAGCGACTGCACGGTCATCGACCGTTGGTACAGGTAGTCCGAGGTCTGCTCCACGGCGCCGCTAAGATCGTCCAGCAGAGTGAGCGCGGTCTCGGAGTCACCCTGGTAACGCTTGGCCTCAGCGATGGCGAGCGCCACGACGCCCTTGTCGTAGCCCGCCTTAGCGGACGACTCGTAGGCGGTCTCCGCCTCGGCGTACTGATCGAGGGCCAAGTGCGACTTGCCCAGGTAGAAGTGCGTCAGGGCGCCGCCGTCCGCCTTCGAAAGCACGTCGATGGCGGCCGTGTACCGGCCCAGCAGGTAGAGGCACACGCCCAATTTGGCCGACATGGCCGGCGAGCGGCTGGGCTGGTTCTCTAGCTCCTGGACCGCGTCTCGCAGGTCGCCGTACCGCGAGTAGTTGGCGGCGATGGCGGCGGTGATCTCGGCGATCTCCCGCGGGCCGAACGCGGCGGTGGAGACGATCGTTTGCTTGATGTCGAGCTCGAGACCGGTGGACATACGCGTAGGTGGGCGGTCGGCAGTGGGCGGTGGGCAGTGAAAGGAGCGGAGCAATCGGACGTTGTCGGTCAGCACTGCCCGCTGACGACTGCCTACTGCCCACCCCTTGAAAGCCAGCGGCGGGAGTCGAACCCGCAACCCCCGCATTACGAATGCGGTGCTCTGCCAATTGAAGCTACGCTGGCGGCTTCAAGCCCCGCAGAATAACGCGTGCGGGCACGATCGGGCAAGTCCTGCGCCACTCGACGGAGTGAATCCCGAGTCGTGGCTTTCGGTCTGCCTGCAGGCGCCCGCCCGCCGAGCCGTAAACCGTTTTACCGGTGGGCTTTCAGGCCGCTCCCAACGATACTGGGGGTCGCGCCGCGGCGGCCCCCACGCTGCGACTCGCCGTCCGCCGATGCGTCGAACGCTCCCGCGGCCCGCCTCCCTTACTTCTGACGCGATCTCCCGATGCTGCTGCAAGCCTCCGAGAACAAGACCGAACTGCTCGAAGAGCTCGTCAAAGAGCGGATCCTGCTGCTCGACGGCGCCATGGGCGTTGAGATCCAGAAGCTCGGCATCGGCGAGGCCGAGATCCGCGGCGAGCGGTTCGCCGAGCACCACAAAGAGCTGAAGAACTTCGGCGACCTGCTCTGCGTGACCAAGCCCGAGGCGATCCTGGGCATCCACCGGGCGTATCTCGAGGCGGGCTCGGACATTATCGAGACCAACTCGTTCGGCGCGAGCCCCGTGGGCATGCTCGATTTCGAGTTCACCGAGGCGGGGATCGACGTCGCGGCCCTGGGCCGCGAGATCAACACTGCCGCGGTCCGCTTGGCCAAGCAGGCGTGTGAGGAGTACACGGAGCGCGACCCTTCCAAGCCGCGGTTCGTCGCCGGGTCGATCGGCCCCACGTCCAAGCAGATGGCCATCTCCACGCGGGTGGACGACCCCAGCCACCGCGATGTCGTCTTCATGGAGATGGTCGACTCGTACTACGGGCAGGCCCGGGCGATGGTCGAGGCGGGCGTCGACCTGCTGCTGGCCGAGACGGTGATCGACACGCTGAACCTCAAGGCGTGCTTGTTCGCCATCGAGCGGGTGTTCGACGATCTGAAGCAACGCGTCCCGGTGATGGTGTCGGCCACGTTCGACCAGGGCGGCGGAACGTTCGTCTCCGGGCAGACGGTCGAGGCGTTCTGGAACGCGGTGTCGCACTTCCCGCTGTTCTCGGTGGGTATGAACTGCGCGTTGGGCCCCGACGTCATGCGGCCGCACCTGGAAGAGCTGCAACGGGTCTCGACGCTGCCGATCAGCTGCTACCCCAACGCGGGCCTGCCCAACGCCATGGGCGAGTTCGACCTCGGGCCCGCGGAGATGGCGCCCATGGTGCGCGACTTCGCCGAGCAGGGCTGGGTGAACATCTTGGGCGGCTGCTGCGGAACGACGCCGGATCACATCGCCGCGTTCTCTCACGCCGTGCAGGACGTGGCGCCGCACAAGCGGTCGATCGTCCGGCCGACGCTGCGGCTCTCCGGCACGCGGCCGATGGAGCTGCGGCCCGATGCCAACTTCCTGATGATCGGCGAGCGGACCAACGTAACCGGCAGCCGCAAGTTCGCGCGGCTCATCAAGGAGGAGAACTACGAGGAAGCGATCGAGATCGCCCGCGGCCAGGTCGAGGGCGGCGCCAACGTCATCGACGTCAACATGGACGAGGGGCTGCTCGACTCCGAAGCGGTGATGGTCAAGTACCTGCGGCTGATCGCGGGCGAGAGCGACATCGCCGCCGTGCCGGTGATGATCGACAGCAGCAAGTGGGACGTCATCGAGGCGGGCCTACAGGTGGTGCAGGGCAAGGCGATCGTCAACTCGATCAGCCTAAAAGACGGGGAAGCCGAGTTCCTCCGCCGCGCGGCCCTGTGCCGCAGCTACGGCGCCGCGGTGGTGGTCATGGCGTTCGACGAAGAGGGCCAAGCCGCCACGGAGGACGAGAAGGTCCGCATCTGCAAGCGGGCCTTCGAACTGCTCACCCGCTCCAAGGCCGAGGGCGGCGCCGGCTTCCCGCCCGAGGACATCATCTTCGACCCGAACATCCTGACGGTCGCCACGGGCATCGAGGAGCACAACAACTACGCGGTGGACTTCATCAACGCCACGCGACGGATCAAAGAAGAGTGCCCCGGCGCGCGGGTGAGCGGCGGCGTGTCGAACATCAGCTTCTCGTTCCGCGGCAACGACGTGGTCCGCGAGGCGATGCACTCGGCCTTCCTGTACCACGCCATCCGCGCCGGCATGGACATGGGCATCGTCAACGCCGGGCAGCTGGTCGTTTACGACGAGATCGAGCCGCAGCTCAAGGAGCTCGTCGAGGACGTGCTGCTCAACCGTCGCGACGACTCGACCGAGCGGCTGGTCGACTTCGCGGAGACGATCAAGAACAAGGGTGGCAAGAAGGCGATCGTCGACGACTCTTGGCGTCGCGAGCCGGTCGAGAGCCGCCTGAAGCACGCGCTCATCAAGGGCATCGTCAAGCACATCGAGGAAGACACCGAGGAGGCCCGGCAGAAGTACCCCAAGTGCCTCAACGTGATCGAGGGGCCGCTCATGGACGGCATGAGCACCGTGGGCGACCTGTTCGGCGCCGGCAAGATGTTCCTGCCGCAGGTGGTGAAGTCGGCCCGCGTCATGAAGAAGGCGGTCGCGTACCTGACGCCCTACATGGAAGAGGAGAAGGAAGAGGCGGGCACCGCCGGCCAGGCCCGCGGCAAGGTGCTCATGGCCACGGTCAAGGGAGACGTGCACGACATCGGCAAGAACATCGTGGGCGTCGTGCTCGGGTGCAACAACTTCGAGGTGATCGACATCGGCGTCATGTGCTCGGCCGAGAAGATCCTGGAGACCGCCGCCAAGGAGCAGGTGGACGTCATCGGCCTGTCGGGCCTCATCACGCCGAGCCTCGATGAGATGGTGCATGTCGCCAAGGAGATGGAGCGGCTCGAGATGGACACGCCGCTCTTGATCGGCGGGGCCACCACCAGCGCCAAGCACACCGCGGTGAAGATCGCCCCGCACTATGACAGCACGCAGGGCCGCGGCGGCGTGACGCACGTGCTCGACGCGTCGCGGTCGGTCGGCGTGGTGGAGAAGCTCATCAACCCGGAGTCGCGGTCGAACTTCGAAGAGGCGAACCGCCGCACGCAGGCCGACCTGGTGAAGAGCTACCAGCAGCGGCAGCAGGTGACGCTCAAGCCGTTCGAGCAGGCGAAGCTCCATCGGTTCGCCACCGACTGGTCGACGGTCGAGATCGCCAAGCCCGAGTTCACCGGCACACGCACGCTGGAAGACTTCCCGCTCGCGACTCTGCGGCCTTACATCGACTGGAGCCCGTTCTTCATGACGTGGGAGCTCCGCGGCAAGTACCCGCGAATCTTCGACGACGAGGTCGTGGGCGAGGAAGCGAAGCGTCTGTTCGACGACGCCCAGGAGATGCTCGACCGGCTGATCGACGAGAAGCTGCTGACCGCCAAGGCGGTGTACGGCTTCTTCCCGGCGGGGGCGGACGGCGAGGACATCGTGGTGTTCACCGACGAGTCGCGCACCACCGAGCGTTGCCGGCTGCACTGCCTGCGGCAGCAGTGGGAACGCAAGGACCAGCGGGAGTTCCGCTCGTTGGTGGACTACGTGGCGCCGCTCGGCAGCGTTTACGAAGGGGGAAGCGGCCGCGAGGACTACGTGGGCGGCTTCGCGGTCACTACCGGCATCGGCTGCGACGAGCTGGCCGCCAAGTACGACGCGGACCACGACGACTACAACTCGATCCTGGTGAAGGCGCTGGCGGACCGCTTCGCCGAGGCGTTCGCCGAGTGCCTGCACGAGAAGGCTCGCAAGGAGTGGCGGTACGGACTGGACGAGGCGTTCACGAACGATGACCTCATCAAAGAGCGTTACCGGGGCATCCGCCCCGCGCCCGGCTACCCAGCCCAGCCGGACCACACGGAGAAGCACACGCTCTTCGAACTGCTCGGCGTGGAGGCGGCCACGGGCATCACGCTCACGGAGAGCTTCGCCATGCACCCGGCGGCGAGCGTGAGCGGCTTGTACTTCTCGCACCCGGAGGCCCGGTACTTCGCCGTCGATCGGCTCAGCCGCGAGCAGGTGCAGGACTACGCCCGCCGCAAGGGCATGCCGCTGGCGGAGGTCGAGCGTTGGCTCTCGCCGAATCTCGGCTACGACCCCTGAGCTGCCCGGTAAGGGAACCGCGAATCAGCGCGAAGAGACGCTAATCATTCGCGTCGATTAGCGTCATTCGCGGTTCCTACCGAACGCATCTACGCGGCGGTTGCTGGCGAACCGGCTACAGTGCCCCGGTTGGCACGGTCCGTTTGCAGGGAGATGGCGATGCGTTGGTCGAAGAAGCTGTGGTCGGGAATCGCCGCGGGCGCTGCGGCGGTGGGCGGGCTGGCGTACGCCGCCACGGCGACCGTCGAGCGGATGCCCGCCCCGACGCACGTGGAGACGTGGCTGACCGACTTGGAGGCCGCGGCCATCGAGATCCCCGCCGGCAGCCCCGCACGTGAGGCGATCGAGGCGGGCGAGCTCGACGCCGCCCGTGAGATGCTCGGTTTCCGCCCGCGGGCCGAGGCGCCGCTTCCCGAGGGCTTCCCCGCGTTCACGCCGGTGGGCGTCATTGAGGTGAAGACCTACCCGGCGTACCGCAAAGCGGTCGGCGGCAGCTTCTGGCCGCTGTTCAACCACATCTCCAAGCAGGGCATCCCGATGACCGCCCCGGTGGAGATGTCCAGCGAGACTGGCCGCCGCGGTGACGGCGAGATGGCGTTCCTGTACCAAAACACTTCGGTGGGCGACGTCGGGCCGATCGACGGCGTGGCGGTGGAAGACACGGCGGAGACGGTCGTCGCGTCGCTCGGCATGCGGGGCGGCTTCCGCGACGGCGCCGCCCAGGACGCCAAGACACGGCTCGAGGCGTGGCTCGCCGGCCAGACCCAGTACCGCCGCGCCGCGAAGGGCGACGCCGCGTTCCGGCTGTTCGGCTACAACAGCCCGATGGTGCCCAACAGCGAGAAGTACTGGGAGGCCCAGCTGCTGCTGGAGCCCGCCGAGTAGTCGGTCCGTTGTGACGGCTCCGTGCTGCTATGCTGTCGCGAGCTGATTCTCAACTCGCACCAGGAGCCGCCGCCGTGTCCGTCGCCCGCGTTACCGAGATTATCTCTTCCAGCAAAAAGAGCTTCGACGACGCCATCGAGAAGGGCGTCGATCGATCGTGCAAGACGCTCGAGAACGTCAAAGGCGCGTGGGTGAAGGAGCAGAAGGTGGAGGTGGAAGACGGCGAGATCGTCGCCTACCGCGTCACGCTGATGGTGACGTTCGTGCTGAAGGACTGAGCGGGGCGTCGTGTACGACTACGATGCGATGTTGCGACGAGAGTACGTCGACGCGGTCGAGGCGGTAGCGCTGAACTGGGTGTCCTGGGCGACGCTGGTGGCCCCGGCCGCGATCGCGTGGTGTGGCGGCGCCGTCGCAGCGATATCACCCAGACGACGAGCGGTCGTTGCGGTTGGCGCGTGGCTGTTGGCGACGGCGGTTTTCGCTGTGCTCCGCGTGACGCACATCAACGCCATCTGGGCAGCCAAGGCGGCGCACATGCAAACCGAAGCGGAACAGATGGACTACGCGAGCGACGTGGCCGTGTCGTTCGCGCCGATTCTGCAGCCGCTCGTTGGGGCGATGTACGCGGCGGTTCACTCAGGCGTGGCATTCGCCGTGGCGTTGGTCTTGCTCTCGCTGCTCGGCACGAAGCGCAACGCCGCGGAGTTCATGCAGTAACGCAGTCCGGTCGGCTGCGGGCCGTCGTTGAAGACGTGGCCCAGGTGGGCGTCGCACCGTGCGCAACGCGTCTCGACGCGGGTCATCCACCAGCTGCGGTCCTCGTGCTCGTCGATCGCCGAGCCGTCGACCGGCTGGAAGAAGCTGGGCCAGCCGGTGCCCGACTTGAACTTCGCGTCCGACGAGAAAAGCGGCTGGTCGCAGCAGACGCAGCGGTACTCGCCCGCCCGCTTGTTGTCCCAGTAGGCGTTTTTGAACGGCCTCTCGGTGCCCGCCTGGCGGGTGATCTTGTACTGCCGACGCGTGAGCCGCGACTTCCAGTCGACGCTCTCCCAGTCGGTGTCCTCGGGCAGGGGCTCGTTCTGCTTGGCTACGGCGAACGCTCCGAGCCCAAGGCCAGTCATCACCGTGCCGATCATCACGGCAGTGATCATCAGGGGGCCGGTCACCAGGGGGCCGATCATCCGTCTGCCGATAACTGGCTTGCTATGCATCACCTGTCCTTGTCTCGCCGTGGTCGAGCGTGCTCGGGCTCTTGCTGGGGGCCGTACTCTAGCTGTTCGTCTTACTTCAGCAGTTCGGAGAACGCCTTGCGGTACTTGTTCATTTTGGGGCCGATCACCGCGCGGCAGTAGCCCTGGTACGGGTTCTTGGCGAAGTAGTCCTGGTGGTAGTCCTCCGCCGGGTAGAACGCCGTGAGCGGGCTGATCTCGGTGACGATCGGCGAGCGGTACGCGCCGGACTCGTCGATCTTGGCCTTCACCTCCTCGGCGATCCGCTTCTGCTCGTCGTCGTGGTAGTAGATCACCGAGCGGTACTGCGTGCCGACGTCGGCGCCCTGGCGGTTGAGCGTGGTGGGGTCGTGCGTCAGGAAGAAAATCTCCAGCAGCTTGGCGTAGGTGATCTCTTCTGGGTCGTAGGCGACCTGGATGACCTCCGCGTGGCCGGTGCGGCCGGTGCACACGGCCTCGTACGTGGGGTTCGGTCGCGGGCCGCCCGAATAGCCCGACACCGCCGACGCGACACCGCGTGTCTCTTCGTAAACGGCCTCGGTGCACCAGAAGCAGCCGCCGCCGAACGTGGCCAGGGCGGGGCCGCTGCTTTGCGAACCGGCGCTGTCCGAACCGGCGCTGTCCGGGGACGGGTTGGGCTCGTCGGCGGGAGCGGGATTGGACATGCCGAGCAGGACTCCTGTCAGAACGGCGGCGAGGGCGATCGGCCCCGGGTTGCGTGATGGGTGCATCGCGGTCTGCCGGTGGGTGGTGGTGTGTCCGAGGACTGTAGGAGGGTGGCCGCCGTGGGGCTAACGCATGGCGCCCGCCGAAAGACGCTGTGACCAGAGCTTGCCGGCCGTTCGGGCCCGTGGCCGTTTCTGCTTGCCCGCAAGGGCGTCCCCGTCCATACTTTGACTATGTCAGGTGCGTATCGCTACGGCTTTTGGTTTGCGTTTGCGGGGGCGTTTTTTACGCCGCCTGCCCCCGGAGGTTGTGCCTAGAGCCGCCTGATCGCTACGAAACAGCGAAAGCCCCGGGAACCCAAGCGGTTGCCGGGGCTTTTTTCGTTCCCGCTCGCAGCGTAAGCCACTTCACCGTTCCGCCCCCGCGAATCGCTTCCCCCCGACTCGACCCGACTCGACCCCACCCAACTCACCAAGGCGCCCCGATGATCGTTGTCATGAAACCCACGGCCACCGAGGAAAACCTCGACCACCTCGTGAAGCACGTCGAGCAGCTCGGCCTGAAGGCCAACGTGCTCCGCGGCACCGAACGCACCGTCGTCGCCGCCATCGGCGACGAGCGGGTCAGCGGCGTTACCGCGCTGGAGAGCGCGCCGGGGGTCGACAACGTGATGCGGGTGCTCGCCCCCTACAAGCTCGCCAGCCGCGAGGCGCACAACGGCACCTCGACCGTCCGGGCCGGGTCGCTGGAGGTGGGCAGCAAGGCGATCGGCATGATCGCCGGCCCGTGCAGCGTGGAGAGCGAAGAGCAGATCGTCGCCACGGCCAAGGCGGTCAAAGCGGCCGGCGCCACGGCCCTGCGCGGCGGAGCGTTCAAGCCACGCACGAGCCCCTACAGCTTCCAGGGCATGAAGGAAGACGGCCTCAAGCTGCTCGCCACGGCCCGCGACGAGACCGGCCTGGCGATCGTTACCGAGGTCGTCTCACCGGAGGACGTCGAGCTGGTCGGCAAGTACGCCGACGTGCTGCAGATCGGCGCCCGCAACATGCAGAACTATCGCCTGCTCGAGGCGTGCGGCCGGAGCGACACCGCCGTGCTGCTGAAGCGTGGCCCCAGCGCAACGATCGACGAGATGCTGCTCGCCGCGGAGTACGTGCTGGACGGCGGCAACGGCCGGGTGATGCTGTGCGAGCGGGGCATCCGCACGTTCGAGGCCCACACGCGGTTCACGCTGCCGCTGGCGACCGTGCCGTACCTGCAGCAGAAGACGCACCTGCCGGTGGTGATCGACCCGAGCCACGGCACGGGTCACACGAGCCTCGTGCCGGCGATGGCCAAGGCGGCGATCGCCGCGGGCGCCGACGGCGTGATCGTCGAGGTGCACCCCGACCCCGAGCACGCCAAGAGCGACGGCTACCAGACGCTGTCTTGCGAGGCGTTCGCCCAGATGATGGCCGAGTGCCGCCGTGTGGCGGAGGCGGTCGATCGCTCGCTATAGCGGGCGAGGGCCGCGGTCGTTGGCGGCTTCACGGCATGGCGTGAGAGATCGACCTGCCGCGGGAGGTCTCACGCCATGGCGCGAAGGCGCAAGGGGATTGGGGGAGAGCCGTTTAGGGAGAGATCGGACAAGCCGAAACGCGAGGCACGCTTCTCAGCGGGCGGTTTCGTTGAGCAGGCGCCAGATGCGGCGGTGGGTCGCGGCGTCGCCACGGACGATCAGCCGACGCGACGCCTCGTCGTACACGGCGTCGGCGCCCGGCGATCGCGTCTCGGCCGTACGGGCGTTGATCAAGTCGAGGGCCCCGTCGGCTTGGAGGGATGTGGCGGGGTAGAAGTCGGTCGGCGGATCCGCGGCGAGCGATTCGCGGCTGGTGACCTCGATCGTCCGGCCGTCGATCGGCGCCCAGGCCAGCCCAAGCGGCGTGAGGAGCCCGTCGAGCGCTTCGGCCCACGGTCGGTTGATCGTCGCCGCGGTGAGTGTCGATTGCGGGCCGAGACCGGCGTCGTCGGCCAGCGACGCCCAGTCCACCAGCACGGTCCAGCGAGTGACCCGCTCGATGTGGGCGATCACCTCTCGCACCGGCGTCGGCTCGACAAAGCTGAAGGTCGCCCGACGCGAGAGGGTTGGGCCAAGGCCCGCCATCGCCGGCTCGCGCGCGAGCATCGAACGCGGGTACTTCGTGCGTTGGGCGAAGCCGCGGGCGACCCGCAATCGCTCGCCGAGCACTAGGAGGTCGAAGTGAACGCCCCGCGGCGCGTCGAGCCGCACACCACCGGCGGCGTCGACCGACGCCCGGCCGAGGCCGGGAGCCCCGCACCGGCGGAGCAGCTCGACGAGCGCTTCGGGATTGTCGCCGGCGAGGTCGTCGAAGGCGTGCGTCGCGGTGCGCGATTCGCCGGCCCCCGCGCGACGCACCACGGCGTGGGCGCCGCGGGTTTCGATCTCCAGCCGGCGTTGCGCCAATCCCTCGGCGAGCACCTCGCCGATCGTCTGGTCCTCGCCGGCGAACGAGAGCGAAGCCCGGGCGTCGACGCCCGCCCGGCTGAACGCCGCCGGCGAGAGAGTGATCGGGGCGCCGGAAAGCTGCGAAAAGAACCCGATCGCCTCGGCGATCGGCACGTCCTTGAGGTCGATCCGCGGCACGGTGACGGCGAGCAGCGTGGCGGCCGGCATCGACGGCGGCGCGTTGCGAGGGTCGGACGACGGGCCGCGCTCGACGCGGACCGCTTCGTTCGCCGCCGCGGCGGCGAGCCGGTTGTCGAGCTCTAGCTGGGGCGTCGGCGTTGGGATCGCAACACGATCCTCGTCCGTTGGGGCGGTGTCGACGGCGGCCGCTGGCGACGCGCCGCGTTTGAGAATCAGCTCGATCGTCGCCGGGTCGTAGTCGAGCGGGTCAAATTCCGGCGGCGCCGCGATGGCCAGGTCGGTGGGCTGCGGCGCGGTGGCAGGGGCCTCCGGGGGCGACTCGGTCACGACCGCATCGGGAGTCGGCGGCGTGGGCTTTGTATCGATCGGCGTCACGATGGTTTGCTGATCCGCTTGGCCGAGCGTGTCTTCACGCTTGGGCGGCGTGTCCAGCTCTTCGATCGCCGTTGGCTCGATGCCGGCAACGGCATCTGCCGCCGGCTCGTCGGGCGCCGGCTCGTCTGGCTGTTGAACCAGCGGCGTGGGCGGCGCCACGGGGGTCGGATCGATCTCGATCAGCTGTTCGTCATCCGCAGGCAGCGGCTGTTCCGCGGCGGTTGAGAACCACGCCGCCAAGCCGATGCCGGTGGCGAACATCGCCACGCCGCCCAGCGCGATCGGCAGCCAGCCGAGCTTGGTCGGCGTCGGCGTTGGCGTTGGTGTTGGCAATGGCGCCACTGCTTCCGGAGCCACCGCGTCAAGCGACTCGGCCGGCTCGGGCCCGGCGGCCTGTCGCGGGCCCGCAGCGAACGACGCGTCCAGCGTGTCGGAATCCAGAGTGTCCGACTCGAGCGTCGAGCCCAGCACCACCGCGGGTGCGGTTGCCCCCTCGCTGGGCGGCGCCGCGGACTTTACTGAGGCGGCCGGGGCGATGATGTGCACCATGCTGCCGCACTTGGGGCAGGCGTGTACCTCGCCGATGAAGCCCTCGTCCCGGACCTTGAGCGCCGTTTGGCAGGTCTCGCAGCGGACGCGGAAAGGGGTCACGGGGCGGGGTCGCGTCGCGCTCGTTGTGGGTGAGAGGCCGGCTACACGGGGTTCGTCGGGGGCGGCGCCCCCGATTGCAGCGGTCAGGGCTGGAACGCGTCGGGCAGCGGCTCGCCACGCCCGACGGCCGCGGCTCGGGTGGTGATGACCACCTCGTCCGTTGCGGCGTCGATCACGTAAACGAGTTGCTGTCGGTCGTCGGCCGGGCCGGTCGCCTCGGTGTTGGGGTTCGCTTGGCGGAGCAGGCTGACGACCGCGTCGCCGGCCGGGGTGTCGGAGACATCGAGCCCGACCATCTGATTCCGGGTGATGCCCTGTAATTGTAAGTCGCGGCCGTTGATGGCGATCGGGGCGCCGACGGCTTCCCCGATAATCGCTACAGCCGCTTCGAGCGATTCGCGCTGAAAGCGGATCGTCACCGGCGTCGCGAGCCGCTCGGCAAGCGTCCGTGACCCTGTCGGCGTCGCCGCGACCGTGGTGGGGGGCATGCCGCCCAGCTCGGCTACCAGGACCTCGGTGGCCAAAGCCACGTTGTGCAGCGCCGCGGCGGGCAGGTAGCCGTTGGCGATCGTTTGGCCGTCGTCCGCTCCGACACGTGTGCGTCGGCGAGCCGCGGCCACCATCGCGGGTAGCCGGTCGATGAGCTGCTGGGCGTAGGGCGAGAACGCCCGCGAGCGGGCCAGCGTCGACAGCTCCTCCGCCCACGCCGCACCCAGCTTGCCGAGGGTCCGCGCCCGTCGGGTCTCGGGCACGCCCCGCCCGCCCACGAGCCGCAGCTCCCAGTAGAGCGTCTGGTGATCGACCAACTCGGCGGACAGCAACGCGGCTCGCCACTCGGAATCGACCTCCCGCCGGAGCGTCTCGCCGAGCGGGGCCCATACGTTCTTGAACAGGCCGCCCCCTTCGCCGGCGATCCAGGGCAGGTTCACAAGCAGCGAGACGTGGGCGGCCCGTGACGATGTCGCCAGCAAGTCCTCCGCCGCGCGGGACAGCAGCGGCCCGTCGCGGTCAGCGGGCGGATCGACGAGCGTCTCGACGGCGACCTGGCCGTAGCTCTCGCCGCTGGCCAGGCCAATCGCGTGAAGCTCCGCTTCGGCGTTCGGCGCCACGTCGGAGCCCGTGCCGGCGAGTAAGCGTTGCAGAGCGTCAAGAAACCGCTCGCCGGCGGGCGAGCTGGCGAGGGCGCTCGGGCGTGTGAGCAGGACGACCTCCGACGCCTCGGGCACGGCGGCCAACGGGATCGGCGTCCGCGTGTCGGTCGGCGGCGCCCACAGCATGCGCCCGTCATCGACGACGGCGGGTGTGCTGGTTTCGCTTTCGGCCTTCGGGAGGGCTTTCGCTTCGGCGACGCCGGGCGGAGCTGCGGCCTCCGACCCGGCCGTCGTTGGCGTCGTTGGCGTCGTTGGTGCCGCGGGCTGGCCGCCGCAGCCCAGCGTTGCGATCAAGACCGCCACGAACCACGTCGCCCGCCATCCGGGGGCGGCGGCTGACGGGCGAGCGGTTTGGTGGGTCGGTTGCGTCATCGGTCCTTCGTCGGAAGCCGCGGCACGTTGCGAGCGGCTGGCGGCTTCCGTACAGTCGCTCCCCTCGTTCTGGTTGATCGCTCCCCCTCTCGATCGTATTCCCCGACGCACGCCGGCGCCTCCCTACTTATGAAAGCGTTCGAAGCGGTTCAGCACTACTTCAACAAGGCGGCCGACCAGCTGAGCCTGGAGCCGTCGATGCGGAACCTGCTCACGCAGCCCGAGCGCGAGCTGACGGTGCAGATCCCGCTGAAGCGTGACGACGGCACGCTCGAGACGCTCATCGCCCACCGCGTGCAGCACAACGGCGCCCGTGGGCCCTACAAGGGCGGCCTGCGTTACCACCACCACGTGGACCTCGACGAGGTCCGCGGCCTCGCGTCGCTCATGACGTGGAAGACCGCGATCGTGAACCTGCCGTACGGCGGTGCCAAAGGCGGGGTGACCGTCCAGGCGCGCGACCTGAGCACGGCCGAGCGGGAGCGTGTGACCCGCAAGTTTGTCGACGCGATCCGCGAGGTGATCGGCCCGGACCTCGATATCCCGGCGCCCGACATGGGCACGAGCCATCGGGAGATGGCGTGGTTCATGAACCAGTACTCGAAGTACCACGGCTTCAACCCGGGCGTGGTGACGGGCAAGCCGGTGGAGCACTACGGCATCCCGGGCCGTGAGGAGGCGACCGGCCGCGGTGTCGGCCTGCTGACGCTCAAGATGCTCGGCCGGCTCGGCCGACGCGTGGCGGGCACCACGGTCGCGCTGCAGGGATTCGGCAACGTCGGCTCGCACGCGGCCAAGTTCTTGTCGGACTCCGACTGCAAGATCGTGGCGATCAGCGACCATACGGGCGCTCGTTACGATCCCAACGGGCTCGACGTGATGGCGATGTGGCGGCACACAAATGAAGAAGACGGCTTCGTGGACACCTTCGCGGGCGGCAAGGCCCTGCCCGGCGAGGAGCTGCTCGAGCTGGACGTGGACGTGCTGATCCCCGCGGCCGTCGGTGGCGTGATCCACGCGGGCAACGCCGAACGCATCAAGGCGCCCATCGTGGTCGAGGCGGCCAACGCGCCGGTCCACCCGGAGGCGGACGACGCGTTGCACGAGCGCGGCGTGATCGTGCTGCCCGACGTGCTGGCGAACGCCGGCGGCGTGACGGTCAGCTACTTCGAGTGGGCCCAAAACCGGCAGTTCTACCGTTGGACCGTGGACCGCGTCCGCGGCGAGCTCGACCGCACGCTGTCGCACTCTTTCGACGACATCTGGGATCGCGCCAAGGAAGACAAGCTCGGCCTGCGGACGACGGCGTTCATGCTCGGCATCGAGCGGGTGGCGAAGGCCACGGAGCTGGCCGGCCTCGGTTAACGCGGCCCGCTGTCTGCCCGTTGGCGTAGGACCGCGGGGGTGTCGAGAACCTCGCGCCGGTTCGCTACGCTTTCTAGGCCATGCCGCTCGCAATCGCCCGCATCGACGCCCGTCGACCCGACGCCCAACCGGCGATCGACGCCTTGCGCGCCAAGCTCGCCCCGGACGGCAACGTGGTGTCCGAGGCGGGGCGGCAGAAGACGATGGAGGTATTCGGCGAGCCGCTCACCCCCGTGCAGGTCGTCGAGCGGATCTGCGAAGACGTGCAGAAGCGTGGCGTCGAGGCGGTGCTGGAGTACACGGCAAAGCTCGACGGCGCCGACTTTTCCGCCGATCAACTGCGGGTGACGCCCGAGCGTCTCGCCGCCGCGCACGCCACCGCGGCGCCCGAGTTCTTGGCGACGGTGCGACGCATTCGCGGCAACCTATTACGCTTCCAAGAAGCGATCCTGCACGCCGACGTGCGGGTGGAGATCGAGGGTGGCGGCCATCTGCGGCAGCGGTACTTGCCGCTCGAGCGGGCTGGCCTTTGCGTGCCCGGCGGCGCCGCCGCCTACCCTTCGACCGTCTTGATGACCGCCGTGCCGGCGCAGGCCGCCGGGGTGCGGCAGCTGGCCGTTGTGGCCCCGCCGACGCCGTTTGGCAGCGAGAACGACGACCTGCTCGCCACGTGCCACGAGCTGGGCGTGACCGAGGTGTACCGCATGGGCGGCGCCCAGGCTGTGGCCGCGCTCGCCTACGGATGCGAGGGCGTGCCGAAGGTCGACAAGATCGTCGGTCCCGGCAACCTGTTCGTCGCCCTTGCGAAGCGGCACGTCTTCGGCGAGGTCGACATCGACTCGATCGCCGGGCCGAGCGAGGTGATCGTCGTGGCCGACGCAACGACGCCGCCCGACTACGCCGCGGCCGACCTGATCGCCCAAGCCGAGCACTCGCCGGGGTCCGCGGTGCTGATCACCTGGCACGAGCCGCTGGTGGAGCAGGTGGTCGACCATCTAGAGCAGCAACTCGCGACACTCGACCGCAGCGACCTCACGCGGCGGTCGCTCGAAGACTTCGGCGCTTTGATCGTTGTCGCAGACCGTGAGCACGCCGCTCGGCTGTGCGACGAGCTCGCGACCGAGCACCTGCACCTGGCGTGCGAGGACGCGGAGGCGTTGCTCGGCGAGATCCGCTGCGCCGGAGCCGTGTTCGTCGGCCAGCACACGCCGGTGCCGGTGGGCGACTACGCCGCGGGGCCCTCGCACGTGCTGCCGACCGGCGCGACGGCCCGATTCGCCAGCGGCCTTTCGAGCAACGACTTCCTCCGCTCGAACAGCGTCATCCACTTCACCCCGGACACGCTCGCCGCGCACGCCGACGACATCGTCCGCGTCGCCCAGAAAGAGGGCCTGACCGGCCACGCACGGGCCGTGACGATCCGGCGTACCTAGCGACAGTTTCTTACCGTCTGGCCCCCCACGTGGCTTCGATGTTCCGCCCCGCCATCACCCGCATGAGCGGCTACGTTCCCGGCGAGCAGCCGCAGGGAACGAAGCTCGTGAAGCTCAACACGAACGAGAACCCGTACCCGCCCTCGCCGGCGGTGATCGGCGCGATCAAAGCGGCCGCCGAGGCCGGTCTGCAGCGTTACCCTGACCCGTCGTCGACGGCGTTCCGCGTGGCGGCGGCGTCTGTGCTCTCGGACCAGTGCCCGGAGATCGACGCGTCTTGGATCCTGTGCGGCAACGGCAGCGATGACATCCTGACGATCGCCACCCGCGCGTTCGTTGAGCCCGGCCACGCGGTGCGGTACGCGACGCCGAGCTACTCGCTGTACAAGACGCTCTCGGAGATTCAGGGCGTCGGGCAAGACGTCGTTGTATACGAAGCGGACTGGTCGCTCGGCTACGCCTTCACGGCGCCGTGCGACGACTCGGCGGCGGGGCCGGTCCGACTGGCGTACCTGGCCAACCCGAACAGCCCGTCGGGCATCTGCCTGCCGCCCGGCGAGGTCGCGGCGCTCGCCGATGCCCTCGATTGCCCGTTGCTCGTGGATGAGGCGTACGTCGACTTCGCGGAAACGAGCTGCGTGGAGCTCGTGCGGACCAACGAGCGGGTGCTGGTGAGCCGTTCGCTGTCAAAGAGCTACGGCCTGGCGGGGCTCCGCTTCGGGTACGTCGTCGCGCAGCCGCAGGTGATCGAGCAGTTGGCCAAAGTCAAAGACAGCTACAACTGCGACACGCTTTCGATCGCCGGGGCCACTGCGGCGGTGACCGACACCGAGTGGCTGCGTGAGAACGTCGAGCGAGTCCGCGATGAGCGTGCGCGGCTCGATGCGGCGCTGCAGCGACGCGGGCTGATCACGACGCCGTCGGACGCCAACTTTGTGTGGTGCACGCATCCGAGCGGCGAGCACGCGGCACTCTACGAGCAGCTGCGGGCCGGCGGCGTGCTGGTGCGCTACATGGCGTACGACGGCTGGCCGGGCGGCTACGACGGGCTGCGGATCACGGTCGGCACGCCGGCGCAGACCGACGCGTTGCTCGCGACGCTCGACAGCGTGCTGCCCGCCGTGCGGGCGTGACCCCAACCGCTACGCCGTTAACAGCTCGGCGACTTCTGCGTGCCGAGGGCAGCCGACGAGGTGATCGTTCGCCATGCCCACCGCCTGCATGAAGGCGTAGCAGGTCGTGGGGCCGACGAAGCGGAAGCCCCGCCGCTTGAGCTCCTTGCTCATCGACGCCGAAACGTGCGTCTGTGCGGGCACGTCGTCCATGCACCGGTAATGGTTTTGGACCGGTTGGCCGTCAACGAACGCCCACAGAAGCTCGACGAGTGATTCGCCCGCGTCGGTGAGCTTCACGATCGCCCGGGCGTTGGAAACGGTCGACTCGATCTTGCCCCGGTGCCGCACAACGCCGGGGTCGGCAACGATGCGGTCAACCCGTTTGGCGGTGAATCGGACGACCCGCGCCGCGTCGAACTCGGCGAACGCCCGCCGATAGCCAGCCCGCTTGTTAAGGATCGTGCTCCACGAGAGGCCCGCCTGGGCCCCCTCGAGCGTGAGCATCTCGAACAGGTGCGTGGCGTCGCGCGAGGGCACGCCCCACTCTTGGTCGTGGTACGCCCGCTCGGCGTCGGAGGCCTCGGCCCACGGGCAACGGGTCATCGGTTCCGCGCGGCGGGGGGCGTGTGTGTCGGCAGCGGTCAGCGGGGCGGCTATGATCGTAGCATGACGCCTCTTGAGTACACCTACGACGTTGTCGTCATCGGCGCCGGCCACGCGGGCACCGAGGCGGCGTTGGCCGCCGCGCGGGTCGGAGCGAAGACGGCCCTGTTGACGACCAACCTCGATACAGTCGGGCAGATGAGCTGCAACCCGGCCATCG
Organism: Planctomycetota bacterium; assembly: GCA_039820945.1. Taxonomy (GTDB): domain Bacteria; phylum Planctomycetota; class Planctomycetia; order Pirellulales; family Lacipirellulaceae; genus Botrimarina. Next base: position 111,757 of record JBCBPC010000007.1, on the reverse strand, counting down.
GCGGCGTGGGCAAGGGGCAGATCGTTCGCGAGATCGACGCGTTGGGCGGCGCCATGGGCCGCGCGATCGACGCGACCGGCATCCAGTTCCGGATGCTGAACCGACGCAAAGGGCCCGCGATGCACAGCCCACGCGCCCAGGCCGACAAGCGGGGCTACCAGGCGGAGATCAAGCGGATCGTCGAAGAGCAGCCGGGGCTGAGCCTTCGGCAAGAGGCCGTCGAGAGCCTCCTGACCGACAAAGATGGCGACAACCACAACGACACGGGCCACCGCATCGTCGGCGTCGCCGTGCGTGGCGGGGCGGTCTACCGAGCGCGGTGCGTGGTGCTGACGACCGGCACGTTCCTGCAGGCGCTCATGCACACCGGCGAGGCCAAGACGGCCGGGGGCAGGGCGGGGGAGGGCACCAGCACCGGCGTCAGCGCGGCGCTCACCGGGCTCGGCTTCCGGCTGGAGCGGTTCAAGACCGGCACGCCGCCGCGGCTCAACGCACGCACGATCGACTTCGAGGCGTGCGACGTGCAGCCGGGCGACGACGACCCGCGGCCGTTCTCGTTCCTGAACGACCGACTGGCGCAGCCGCAGCTGCCCTGCCACATCACGTACACCACGCCGGCGGTGCACGAGCTGATCCGCGAGAACCTGCACCGCGCGCCGATTTACTCCGGGCAGATCGATTCCAACGGGCCGCGGTACTGCCCGTCGATCGAGGACAAGATCATCCGCTTCGCCGACAAGCAGCAGCACCAGCTGTTCCTCGAGCCGGAGGGCCGCAACACGCTGGAGGTGTATGTCAACGGCGTCTCGACGAGCCTGCCGCGAGACGTGCAGGACGCCATGTTCCGTCTGATTCCTGGCTGCGAGCACGCGGAGATCATGCGGTACGGCTACGCGGTCGAATACGACTACGCCCCGCCCGACCAGCTACGGCCGACGCTCGAGACCAAGCGTGTCGCGGGCCTGTACTTCGCCGGGCAGATCAACGGCACCACCGGCTACGAAGAAGCGAGCGCCCAGGGGCTCGTCGCCGGCGCGAACGCGGCGCTGGCCGTCGCCGAGTGCGAACCGCTCGTCTTGGGACGCGAGCAGGCGTACATCGGCGTGCTGATCGACGACCTCGTCACGTGCGGCGTCGACGAGCCGTACCGCATGTTCACGAGCCGTGCCGAGTATCGCTTGCTGCTGCGGCAAGACAACGCGGACCGACGGCTCACGCCGATGGGCGAGCGGTGCGGGCTCGTCGGCGCCGAGCGGGGCGAACGCTTCCGTACGAAACGTGTGGCGATTGAAGAACTGAATCAAGCGCTCATGGCGACGCGGGTCGCCGGGCAGTCGCTGGCGGAACACCTGAAGCGCCCGGAGGTCGATTGGGCGGGGGTTGTTGGCATGGCGCCGGCGGAGCTGGCTTCGCGTTTGGGGGAGGCCCCGGAGCCGATCGTGGAGCAGCTGGTCCACGACACCAAGTACGCCGGCTACATCGCTCGCCAGCAGCAAGAGGTCGATCGCCAGCAGCGGCTGGCTAGCAAGCGCATCCCCGCCGGCTTCGACTACGGCCGGCTCACGCAGATGCGGCACGAGGCGCGTGAGAAGCTTGCCCGTATCCAACCCGCCGATCTTGCCCAAGCTAGCCGCGTGAGCGGCGTGACGCCCGCCGACGTCGGCTTGCTGCTAGCCCACCTGAAGCGCGGCGGTGCGGCCGAAGAGCGTGCGGCGCCGGCGGCGGGACCGGCGTGAGTCGCCACGATGAGGCGACGAATAATCCGTGGCGGTTTGCCGCTGTGGTATCGCTTAAGTGCTTTTATGCAAGGGTGTTACGGGATCGCAACGAACGTTGACCGGTCGAGACGCTGCCGTATAATCAGCGAGCCATCGGTAAACCGGGCAACTCGGGGGGCTGTGGCGAAGATTGGCGTTTGCAGAGTCACGAGACTTTGCAAAGCTACGCGGGCCGTCGACGAACCCAAGCGCGATCGCCAGCAACGGTGCTGGTGAAACCGCCCCGGGTCATCGACAGCCTCGGACGTTGTTACCGGATGACACGAACAGCGGGCGGATATCGCCGCGGTGGGCTCCAGAGCCGATCGCGAGCCGCGAGCCGCCGCCGGTTGGGCGTCACACCATCAACTATGGAGAGGGGTGGTCGGGTCCATGAAAACCGTCTTCACGACCGGCGAAGCGGCTAAGATCTGCAAAGTTAGCCAGCAGACGATTATTCGTTGTTTTGACTCGGGCCAGCTGAAGGGCTTCCGCGTGCCCGGAAGCCGATTCCGCCGCATCCCGCGGGATCAGCTGTACTCGTTTATGCGAGACAACGGGATCCCGACCGACGCGCTCGACAGCGGTCGCCGCAAGCTGCTGATCGTCGATGACGATCAGGACCTGGTGGATCTGCTCGTCGATCATTTCGAGAGGGACGGCCGTTTCGACGTCCGCAGCGTCAACAACGGCTTCGGCGCCGGCATGCAGATCAAGGAGTTCCGGCCGGACCTCGTGGTGCTCGACATCATGCTGCCGGATATCAACGGCATGGAAGTGTGCCAGCTGGTCCGCAGCGATTCCACGATGGACAGCGTGAAGATCATCTGCATCTCGGGCATGGTGGAAGAAGACAAGATCCAGCAGCTGCGGGACGCCGGCGCCAACGACTTCATGAAGAAGCCTTTCGACGTCGACACGCTCACGCAGCGGGTGTGTCAGTTGCTCGACGTCGAGTCGCCCGCGGCCAACTGAGGCGCCGCTTTACCGGCCCTGGGGAGGCACACGCCGTGGTGGACGCCTTCTCCGCACAACGTCGCCTGCTGCTCGAGCGCCACCGGCTGCCGCCGCGGCGCCGCGGCGTGGCGCGTGCCCACGCACCGCCGCCCTCCGTGGGCGAGGCCTTCTCCGAGGCGCTCGAACGGGCGAAGCTCGACTCGCTCAAAGAGCTCGCTTACGGGGCGAGCCACGAGATCAACAACCCGCTGGCGAACATCGCGCTTCGCGCTCAGACGCTCCTCAAACGCGAGGACGACCCCGACAAGCGGCGGGCGCTCGAGGCGATGCACCGCGGAGCGATGCGTGCGCACGAGATGATCTCGGACCTGATGCTCTTCGCGCGGCCGCCAAGGTTGGAGCGCTCACGCGTCGACGTTGGGGCGACGGTCGCCGGCGTCTGCAGTGATTTGCAGCCCGTCGCGGCCGAGCGCTCGATCGATGTTCGCTTTGCGAGCGAGGAGAACCCGTGTTGCGCGGAAGTCGACGCGGTACAGATCACCGTCGCCGTGAAAGCACTCCTCGAGAACGCGATCGAGGCGATCGGCTCCGGCGGACAGGTACGCGTTGGCTGCCGGTCTGCCGACGAGGGCGTCGAGGTCGTTGTCGATGACGACGGGCCCGGCATCCCTGCGGAGGTGCGAGCCCATATCTTCGACCCGTTCTTCAGCGGGCGCGAGGCGGGGCGAGGTCTCGGCTTCGGCCTTTCGAAGTGCTGGCGGATCACCACCGACCACGGCGGTTCCGTCCGCGTGGAGAATTCGCCGCTTGGGGGGGCGCGATTCGTCCTGTCGCTCCCCGTGGCCGGGTGAGTGATGGTCCCGGCCGAACCCGTCGAAGCGGTCATCTGGGGAGTCACCGCCAACCTGCTCGACGGGCTTCGCGGCCGGCTCTCCTCTCCGCGGCGACAAACGACCGCGACCATGACGACCACCATCGGACGTCTCGGCCGGCAACGCGTCTTGCTGGCGAGTCCGCACGGCGAGGCGGGCCTTGAGCCGGGCCGCCGTTTGGCGGCGCTGCAAGCGACCCACTCTCCTCGACGGATGATCGCAGTCGGCGCCGCTGCGGGCGCCATCGGAGCGTGTGTGGTGGCGCCGATCGAGGGCGATCGCTCGATCGCCGACGCCGTTTGGGCCGTGCCGCTGAACGAGGCGGCGCGGGCGGGTGGCGTCGAGCTGGAGTTCATCGTCGCAACGGCGCCGGGCCCGGTGCTCGCGGCGTTGACCAGCAAGCCGGGCGTCGCAAGGCGAGCGGGCCGCCTCGTTGGTGCTCTGCTCGCCCGGCGTGGGGCGAAGGCCGACGTCGGCCCGCTCCAAGGGGCGAGACGCCTGCAAGCGGTCGTCGCCGACGCCGTTGGGGCGATGCTCGGTGGAGAGGCGGGAGGACGTTAGCGCCCGTTAGCGGGCCAGCGTCGCGACGCCGTTGCCGCCGCTCGGTTGGTAGCAGACGGCGCGGCAGTGCTGCTTCGGTCCCCAGTTGGCTCCGAGATCGACCAGCGACTCGCCCGACCCGGTGAACATCCACCCGCCTCGGTTGAGGGTGTTGGCCAGCCCGGTGAACAGCTTCTTGCGGTCGGGCGGCGTGAAGTAGATCGCCACGTTGCGGCAGAAGATGATGTCGAACCGGCCGACGCCGGTCAGCGGCTTGAGCAGGTTGCGGACCTCGAACTTGCAGCATTTGCGGAGGGCGTCGTTGACGACCCAGCTCGAGCCGCGGCGGACGAAGTACGCGCCCTTGTGCTGCTGCTTGAGACCACGGCTGACCTCCAGGTCGGAGTAAGAGGCCGCGTTGGCGCGCTCGACCGCCGACGGTGAGACGTCGGTGCCGTAGATCTCAAGGTCCCACTTGTGGAAGTCGGGCACCGTGTCGGCGAACGTCATCGCGATGCTGTACGCCTCCTGCCCGGTGCTGCACGCCGCGGACCAGATGCGGAACTTCTTAGGGAACGGCGAGCCCGCTTTCGCGTCGACCAGCTCGGGGATGATCTTGAACTTGAGCGCCTCGAAAGGCGTCGAGTCGCGGAACCAAAGGGTCTCGTTCGTAGTGATGGCGTCCACCACGTCGGCCTTCAGCGCGGGAGTGATCCGCGCCTTACGCGAGAGCTCCACGTAGTCCTTGCACCCGTGCTGCTTGAGCAGCCGGGCGAGCCGGCCCTCGATCAGGTAGTCCTTGCTCGTGTCGAGATAGATCCCGCAGAGCTCGTTGACGAGGTTGCAGACGGCGTCGATATCGGCGGTTGTCGGTGTCATACAGCGAGTCTCCCGTTGAAAGGCTTCAGCAGGAGGTCGTGAATCCGGGTGAGCGGCGCCACTTCATCGGCTAGGCCGTTGTCGACAATGCTCTTGGGCATGCCGTACACAATGCAGCTTGCTTCGTCTTGGGCGATGACGCGTCCGCCGGCTTGCTTGATCGCCTTGGCGCCGACGGTGCCGTCGTCGCCCATGCCGGTGAGCACCGCGGCGAGGGTCGCCTCGCCGTAGCACTTGGCCACCGAGCGGAACAGGTAGTCCACCGCCGGACGGCAATTCCGCTCCGGTGGATCGTCGGTGAGCTGAATGACTTTGCCTGTCGCCAGATCGGCCACACGCATGTGCTTGCCGCCGGGCGCGATTAGGATCTTTCCCTTCTCTACGGGCTGGCCCTGAGACGCTTCCACCACCTTGAGCGGACAACGCCGGTCGAGATCCTCGGCGAGGCTCTTAGTGAACATCGGCGGCATGTGCTGCACCAGCAGCACGGGCACCGAGAGGTTCGCGGGCAGCTTCGGAAGCAGCTGAGTCAGCGCCTGCGGACCGCCGGTCGAGATGCCGATCGCCAGCACCTCGGGCTTGCGTCCAAGAAAGGGCGACGCCGCCGCGGGACGCGCTGCACGCGGCGTGATCTTGCGTTGCGGCGCCACGGAACGAGCGGCGGGCCGGGCGGTCGCCATCCGGCGGAGTTGGCACGCCCGCAGCTTCGGGCCTAAGTCGCGGCGCAGCTGCTGGATGCTCTCATCCAGCGAGTTGGTCGCCGGCTTCAGGATGAAGTCGAAGGCGCCGAGCTGCAGCGCCTGGGTGGTCGCCTTGGCGCCCCGCGCCGTGAACGCGCTGACCATGATGGCCGACGTCGTGGCGCCCCTCGCCTGCAGCTCCTTGAGCACGCCGATGCCGTCCAGCAGCGGCATCTCGAGGTCGAGCGTCACCACGTCGGGCGTCAGGGCGTCGATCTGCTCGAGTGCCTGTTTGCCGTCGTGGGCGACGCCCACGACCTCCACGCCGGGCAGCCCGGCGAGCACGTCGCGGACAACCTTTCGGTAGAGCGCCGAGTCGTCCACGACGAGGCAGCGGAGTTGGTTGGAGGGCATCGCCGGTGTCGTGCTAGGTGGCGTTGGCGTTAGGTGCGTGCCGGGCGGGGCTTCTTCGTGCGGTCAGAGCTGGAACTGACGCACCAGGCCGTGGAGCTGATCGGACAGCCGCGACACCTCGCGTCCTGACTGCTCCGTCTCGTGGGCGGCGGTGGCGGTGTGCTTCACTCCGGAATCGACGCCCGCGATGCTCTGCGTGATCGCACGGCTCGAGCCCGCCGTCTCGCTGACGGTCGTCGCGACGGTCTCAGCGGCGGACGACGTCTGAACGACACTCTCGGCGATCTCGCGGGTGGTGATGCTTTGCTCCTCGACCGCCGCGGCGATCGTGCGAGCAACATCGTTCACGTTGGTGATGACGGTGGTGATCTCACGGATCGACTCGACGGCGTCGCCGGTCGATCCTTGGATCCCCTCGATCCGCTGGCGGATCACATCGGTCGCCTTGCCGGTCTCCTTGGCGAGTTCCTTGACCTCGGACGCGACGACGGCGAAGCCCTTGCCCGCCTCGCCCGCCCGGGCGGCCTCGATCGTGGCGTTGAGCGCGAGCAGGTTGGTCTGCTCGGCGATGTCCTGGATCACCTCGATGACCTTGCCGATCTCGTCGGCCGCTTCGCCGAGGCTGCCCACCTTGTCGTTGCTCACGCGGGCGAGCTGCGCCGCCTGATCGGCGACGGCGGCGGACTGCTCTGCGTTCTTGGCGATCTCGTTGATCGTGGCGGTCATCTGCTCCGCGGCCGCGGCGACACTCCGGACGTTGCCAGACATCTGCTCGCTGGTGGCGGCCATGGAGCCCATGGAGGCTTCCATGGAGCCGGCCGCGTCGGCTGCGGTGGCGGATTGGCGCCCGGTTTCGCTGGCACCGTCGGCCAGCGATTTTGCAGTCGTGCTCAGCTCTTCCGAGGCGCCGGCGAGCGTGGTGCTCGTTTCGGAGACCTCGGTGAGAATCTTCTGGACGCGATCAACGAACCGGTTGAACCAAGTCGCCAGCTCACCGAGTTCATCGCCCGAGTCGACCGGCAAGCGCTTGCGGAGGTCCGCCTCGCCAGCGGCGATCGACTGCAGACGGCTGACAACCGCGTCGAGCGGCCGGGCGATCGAACGGGTGATGAACCACGCGAGCCCCAGTACCGCCGCGATCGCGACCACGCTTACGCCCAGATTGGTCCAGAGCAGGCTTGTGGCGACGCGGTCGGCTTCTCCGGCCATGCTCGCCAGAGCGGCCATGCCTTCCGCGGAGTCGATCTTCGCGAGCAGCGCCCAGCGGACGCCTAGGATATCCACGGGGCCGTAGGCGGTGAGCGTCTCTTCACCCCGGTAGTCGGTCAGCGTGGCAACGCCCGACTCGTCGGCCAGAGCCCGATCGACCGCTTCGTTCCGCAGTGCGCCCGTGTCCGGGTTACGGAATGAAGGGACGAGGTTGTGCGTATCCGGCAGCAGGAACGAGTCGCTCCGCATCGCGTGGTCGGGGCCAACGAGTAGCGTCTCACCGGTGTCGCCCAGGCCCACTCGCTGAGCCATCACGCCCGTGATCCGGTCGACCGGCATCTGGAACACCAGCACACCGAGTCGCTCGTCGCCGTCGAAGATCGGCGTCGCGATGAAGCTGGCCGGCGCCTCGTACGACGGCAGGTAGCACTTGAAATCGACGAAGGCGGTTTGGCCCTCGTCGAGCTCGGCGGCCTCCCGGAACGCGTCGGCGAAGTTCGTGTCGGCGTAGGCCCCGTCACGGAGCGAGGTGGCGTAGTCGAGCTCCTTGAACACCGAGTAAACGATGTCGCCCGAGGCGTTGTCGATCAGGAAGATGTCGTAGTAGCCGAACGTCTCGAGGTAGTTCCGCATCACCGGGTGGATGACGGCGTGCAGGCGGCCGTAGTCCGTCTGGCGATCGGCCGTGTCGAGCAGGTGCTTGCTGCCGAGCTCGTTCTCGTTCGCTCGGATGTACGCGTGCTGGAGCGCGACCGCGTCTGCGTCGAGCGCGGCGACGAGCCGATCCGTGGCGGGCGGCCCGCCGTTCTGCTCGGAGTACTCGTCGGCGAATTCGTTGTGGTAGTAGGTCGCCACGTCCTCACGCAGCTCCGCGATATCGACCGACTCGAGCGATCGCTGGTCGGCGTAGCTAGTGAAGTACCGCGGCAGGTGCCGCATCGCCTCGACCACCATGCGGTTGTCGGCGAGCGTGGCGACCTGATCCTTGATTCCGCCGAAGTACGACTCGATCTGCGTCGCTTTCAGGTCGCGCTGCACGACCAGCAGCGATTTGGCCTTGGCTCCCAGGTCCACCGCGGCGCGCTCGCGGAGCTTGCCGAGCCCGTTCTGCGCGGACAGGTAACCGATGATCCCCGCCAGCAGCAGCGGCGCGAGGCCACAGGTCAGGAAGCCGAGGTTCAGTCGAGTGCGAATCTTCATGGTGCGGTGCGTTAGCTTGCGAACGTCGGGGGGCGTTCTTAGGAAGAGTTCTCTCAGGCGGCGTCCTCGGTGAGCGAGGTCGCGTTGGAGCGTGAAGCGTCAGTCCTTGTCGGCGAGCACTTGCTCGACATCCAGCAGCACGACGATCTCGGTCTCGCGGTTGTGCACACCGCGGAAGTACCGGCAGTCGATGCCCTTGATGTTCGACGGCGGCGTGGCGATGTCCTCGGGCCGCAGCGTGAGGATGTCGGAGATCTTGTCGACCAGCAGGCCGATCGCCTCGTCCTGCGAGTGGACGATGAGGTTGCGTGTGTCGCGTGTCTCCTCGGACGGCTCGAGGCCGAGCACGTGACGCAGGTCGATCACCGTGGCGACCTCGCCGCGCAGGTTGATCACGCCGCGGACGTGGGCCGGGGCGTTGGGCACCGGCGTGATATCCAGCTGGCGGTTGATCTCTTGCACGAGGCGGATGTCGACACCCAGCAGCAGCTCGCCGACGTAGAACGTGGCGTACTGCTGCTCGCCGGTCGCGGCGTCCGCGGGCGGGGCTAGGAGTGTAGAGCTCATCGGTAGGGGTTCCCCGTCGGTGGTTAAGCGAGCTGCGCGGCGCCGGCGCCGGCGAAGTTTTTGAGCGAGTTGAGCAGCTTGTCGCGATCCATCTTGATCTGGTAATCGTCGATGCCGACCTCGATGCCGCGTTGGATGTCCGCTGCTCCGGCGAGCGACGTCAGGGCGATCACCGGCATCGAAGCGAAGCGCGGATCGCCTTTCACACGCTGGCAGAGCTCGAAGCCGTTCATGTTCGGCATTTCGATGTCCGTAACGACGATGTCAAAATCATTCGAATTGGCGTCGAGGTAGTCCCAGGCGAGTCGACCGTCTTCGTGGTCCGAGACCCGGTAGCCGGCCGTCTCGAAGACCGCCTTCACCTGGTTCCGGAAGAAGCCGGAGTCTTCCGCCAGCAAGATCAGCGGCGGCAGCCCCTCGTCGATCTGGGCGCTCTGATCGTCGCCCTCGAACCACTCGGGGTGCGACAGCTGTGTGAGCTCGAACAGATCGATCAAGCGAGTGGTGCTCTCGTCGAGCACCATCGAGCCGATCACGCCCGGCTCGCGGAAGGTGATCGTGTCGACGTTCATCGGCACGTCGCGGATGTCTTGCAGGATAGGCGCCACGAGGCCGACTTCGCGGCCGCGGACCTCGTAGACCACCACGTACAGCCGCTCCAGCGGCTCGCCCGGCATGGCCGATACGCAGTTCTCGATCCGCATCAGCGGCAGTGTCGCGTTCTTGTACTGCAGCACCTCCTGACCGGCGACCGAATCGAGCTGGTCGATCCGGATCCGCTCGATGCGGGCGATGATGTCCATCGGCACGGCGAAGCGGTCCTGGTCGTTGTTCTGGAACAGCAGCAGCGACTGGGTGTCCACGTCGTCGTCCGAGGTGGCCTCGTCCTCGCCCTTGCCGCGGTTCTCTTCGTCGCCGCTCAGATCGACATCCGCCGCGATGCCGGCAACGTCCAGGATTAGCGCCACGTGCCCGTCGCCGAGGATCGTGGCCCCGGCGAGCATGCGGCACTCCTTGTGATGCCGGCCCAGCGGTTTCACGACGATCTCTTCCGAGTCGTGCAACGCGTCGACCACCAGGCCGAACCGGGTTTGGCCCGTGTCGACGACGATGATGTTCGTGGCGCCGGTGGCGTTGCCGGCGATCGGGCCGTCGGCCTCGCCGCAGCCGAGCGTGTTCCGCAGCCGCACCAGCGGCACGAGCTGCCCGCGGAGACGCAGCACCTCGGCGTCCTTGACGCGGCCCAGGCGTTCGTCGCGTTCGTTCTCACGCACACGCACGAGCTCGGCGATGTTTACCTGCGGGATCGCGAACCGATCCGCGCCGACCTGCACGATGAGCGACGGGATGATCGCCAGCGTCAGCGGCAGGGTGACGATGATGTTGGTGCCCTCGCCGAGGGTCGACTCCACGTCGACCGTTCCGCCGAGCTTGGCGATGTTCGTCCGCACGACGTCCATGCCGACGCCGCGGCCGGAGATGTCCGTCACCTCGGCGGCCATGGAGAAGCCCGGGTGGAAGATGAGGCGGATCGCGTCGCGATCGCTCATCTGCTCCGCCTTTTCGGGCGTGATGATGCCCTTGCCGAGCGCTTTCTCCTTCAGCTTGTCGGGGTTGATGCCGCCGCCGTCGTCGGTGATCTCGATGCGGACCTTGCCGGCCTGGTAGCAGGCCTTGAGGTGGATCGTCCCCTTGGCGGGCTTGCCGGCGGCGACACGCGTCTCCGGCGACTCCACGCCGTGGTCGATCGAGTTGCGGACCAGGTGAGTGAGCGGGTCGCCGATCGCCTCGACGATCGTCTTGTCGACCTCGACGTCCTTGCCTTCCACGACCAGGTCGCACTGCTTGCCGAGCTTGCTGCTCAGGTCGCGGACAACGCGGGGGAAGCGTCCGAAGACGGATCCGATCTGCTGCATCCGCGTCTGCATGATCGCTTCTTGCAGCTCGCTGGTGATCTGGTCGAGCCGCGCGGAGATGGCTTCTAGACCGGTCTTCTCCTCGGTCGAGACGGCCTGCAGCAGCTGGTTGCGGCTGAGCACGAGCTCGCCGGCCAGGTTCATGAGGCTGTCGAGCACGCCGACGGCGACGCGGATGTTGGCCTCGGCCGGGGCGGCCTTCGCCTTGTTCTCAGTCGACTTGCTATCGCTCGCTTGAGCGGCGGCCGCGGGGGCGGCGGTCGGTTGAGCCGTCGCGGGAGTGGGCTCCGGCTCGTCCTGCGTATCGGCGGCACGCTCGGCGGCCAGGGCCGCCTGGGCCTCGGCCAGCTTCGCCTCGATCGCGGCGTCGAGATCGGCGTCGGTCAGCTCCTCGGCGGGCGTCTCCGTAGCGGGCGCCACTTGGTCGTCGGCGCCACCGGCGGCTTCCGCGGCGATCTTCTCGAGCGCCGTGATGTGGTCGCTCACGTCGACGTCGTTCGACGACTCAACGTCCTCGATCAGCCCCTTGAGCTTGTCGGCGCCCTTGAGCATCTCATCGACAATCGGCGAGCTCGGCGCCAGCTCGTCGTTCCGCATCATGTTCAGGACGTTCTCGAGGTGGTGCGACAGGTCGTTGACCGTCCGCAGCCCCAGGAATCCCGCGGCGCCCTTGATCGAGTGGATCGCGCGGAACACCTCGTTCACGAGGTCCGCGTCGATCTGCGGCGCCATCTCCTCGATCGCCAGGAACTGGTTCTCGATGTCCGCGAGGTGCTCGTTCGATTCGACGACGAAGTCGGCGAGCAGTTCGGTGTCTTCCACGGTGTTCTCCGGTGCGATGGTGCTCGGACCGCTGAGTCAGCGGGGTCACGGGCGGCGGCGCGTGAGCGTGGGGAGGGCGCAGCGCCTACTGGTCGGAGAAACGTAAGTCACGCTCCGCGAACGCGCAGCGGCGTGCGTGGCAAACCGCGAGGGGGCGCCGCGTGGCGACGTGCAGAACGTTCACCACGAGACCGCTCAGGGCGTGATCGCAGGGATCGTGTCGCCTACGACGCCGGATCGGCGTTCGGGTCCTGACGGTCGTCCGACCGTTCGGCGGTTGGCTCGCCGGACTCTTCCGCGAGCAGGTCGTCGGCGTAACCCGGCGGGAACGGATCAAAGACGCCGGCGCCGAAGGCCGGCTTGTCGCTGGCGGGGCCAAACTCGCCCCGCCGCGGGCGTCGCTTCTTGGCCGGTGTCGCGGGCTGGCCGGGCTGCTGGCCGGCGGGCTCGCTCTCGGGCCGGGGGGGCGGTTGGGGCGTGGGCGCCGCGAGCGCCTCGCGCTCGATCCGGGCAAGCTCTTCCGCGTCGGAAAACGCCGCGATCCACTCGCCGGCGGCCCCGACCGGACGCTTCGCCTCGTCGGGCGCTCGTGTCGCCTGGCGCCGCCTTAGTTCGCGGATCCAGACGTCCGAGTCGATCGGCTTGGCCCCCCGCGAGCGGGCGGCCCGCTGCACGCGGTGGTCGGCCGACACCACCACTAGCTGCTTCGTCCCCGTGGCGGTTTCGAGGATCTCTTCGATCAACGCGTCTGCGTCCGGGTAGCCGCGGGCAAAGCGGATCGCCATCCCGTGGATCTCGAAGCGGTCGGCGACCGCCGGCGGGGCGTCCTTCGCGTCGAAGATGACGACGGTTGCCCGCCGCTCTTTTTCAAGCAGCCTGGCGCCGAGCCAGTCGACCAACGCCTCGCGGGCGCCACGCAGGGAGCCCTTCTGATCATCGACGCCGAACACGTCGCTGGCGTGCAGCAGGTTGTACCCGTCGATGAGCAGACGCATACGCGCGAGGCCTTGAAGCGGCGGGCGAGTGGCGGGCGGACGGGGCGATCACTCGCCTCAGCTGCTGTACTCGTGCTGCTCGCGGTACGTGTTGTGGAAGTGGCGGGCGATCTGCTTGTCCGCGTCGAGCAGATGCGCCAGCAACGCCGCGCGGATCCACATGCCGTTGCGTGCCTGACGGAAGTACATCGCCCGCGGGTCCGCGTCGATCTCCGGCGGGATCTCGCCGAAGTGCTGGTCACGCGGGAACGGGTGCAGGATCGGCGCGTAGGGCTTCATCCGATCGACCAGCGTCGGCGTCAGGCGGTACCGATCGAAGTCGATCGCCGCGAACGACGCGGCGTCCTCCGGCGAGTCGTGCTCTTTCTGCACGCGGGTCATGTAGAGGGCGTCGAGCGCTTGAATCGTCGGCACGCCGTCTATGGGCGCCTCGAGCGAATCGACCTCCACCACCGGCACGCCGCGGTCAGCAAGCCGGCGCCGCAGATCGTCGCGCATCTGCAGCTTCGGATGTTCCGGGGTGACGAAGACCAGCCGCGTGTCCGGGTATTCGGCCAGCAGCATGGCGAGCGAACGCACGGTGCGGCCGCGGCCGATATCTCCGCAGAAGCCGTAGGTCTTGCCCGAGAGCCCCGGCGATACGGCGCCGTAGCTCTGCCCCAGGCGGAACTCGGCGGTGCGACCCACGGGCGAGTCGGCCGGGTTCTCAAACGCGAACGTCCGCTGCAGCGTGTACACGTCCAGCAGCGCCTGGGTCGGGTGCTCGTCGGCGCCGGAGCCGGCGTTGACGATCGGCACGCTGCGTTGCCCCTGGCGCCTCAAGTCGTTCATCAGGTAACCGCACGCCTCGGCGAGCCGGGCGACCGGCGACCGCATGATGATCAGGTCGAAGTAGCTCGAGAACATGCGGATCGAGTCGAACCGCGTCTCGCCCTTGGTCTCCGACGAGGTCTGCGGGTCGCGCACCTCGTTGCAGGTCATGCCGAGGATCTGGCACGCCGCCATGAACGACAGGAAAGTCCGTGTAGACGGCTGCGTGAAGTACAGCATCGCCCGCCGGTGGGCGAGCAGATTCCGCAAGAAATCCTGCCCCGCGCGGTGCTTGCTCATCAGGCGGATCTGCGTGGCGGTGTCCGCCAGCTCGTCTAGCAGGTCCGGCGTGAACTGGCCGGAGAAGATCACGTGCCGCAGGCGGTCGTTCTTCTGCAGCTCGGCCGTCTTGACCAGGATCGGCCGCGCGAGCCGGTCTTCGTACAGGCTCAGGTCGCGATCGTCCTGCGACAGAGCGTCGGGGTTCGACCGGTTCATGGGGATCGCGAGGTCGAGAACGGGGCGGGCGCCAGCACGGCACGGCGTTATGGCACACCGCGAACGCGACCGTCAACGGGATCGCCCGCGGAGCGCGATCGTGCCCAGCAGCCCGAGCAGGAAGCCGGCCCCGGGTTCGGGAATCACGAACGGCGAGAGCGAGAGCAGCAGGTTGTACATCTGCACCTGATCGGTCAGCGAACTCACGCGGACCAGGTACTCTCGGCCGGGCAGAATGAGTATCTGGCTCACGCTCTCCGCCCCACCGAGGCCGGTAACGTTCGACTCGGCAACCTCGGCGATGTTGCGCCCGAACGGGTCTTCCAAGAACAGGCCCAGCTCCAGGTCCGCGAGGCTCCGCGTGTTGAGCGTGGTCTGGTCGCCGTCCTGGGGCCCCTCTCGGTAGGACGGGCCGCGTGGCAGCAGCGAGAGGCTCGCTCGGGCCAGCGTGGGGGTCGAGAATCGGAACCAGTCCTCGTCGCTGGTTCCGTCGATGCTGACGAAGTCGGTCTGGTTCGGCTGGACCCGGGCGCCGCCGGCGTCGTTCCCGATGCTCCACGCGCCGCCCGCGGACAGCACGCCGATCGGCGTGGCCGACGCGTGGTCGTCGTTCCCGCCGTTCTTCTCCAGGGCGTCTCCGTAGTTGCGGTGGGCGGCGAGGATGTCGTCGAACTGCGGTCCGTCGAAACCGACCGAGATGAACGGCTCCATCAAGAACGACGCGTTGCTCGATTCGAGATGGTTGAAGCCGAGGCCGTGGCCGATCTCGTGCATCAAGACGTTCCGCAGCCGCAGCGAGTCTCCACGGCGGTCGCCGTAGAACGACTCGTTGTCCGTGTCGAGGACCATGTCGCCGTGCGGTGGGAAGTAGTTGTAGGCGAGGATGTTGGACCCCGACGCTCCGTCGATCGAGTGCCCCCCGACGCGGAGGTCGGCGTACACGCCCGGCTGCCCGCGGGGCGAACTGGTGTTGTCGATTCGGGCGCCGCCGTCGTTCGGCTCGTACGCGAACGTGAGGCCCGAGAGCTCGCCCCACCGGTTGAACGAGTCTTCGAACAGTCGGAACCAAGGCGACGTGGCGATCGTCGGTCCCGAGCCGTAGCGTCGGTTGAGCATCGCCACGAGATCGCTGCCGGACGTGCCCTCAAAGCCGGCGATCGTGGTCCCGTCGTCGACGATCGACCAAGTCAGGTTCATCGGCCCGCCGCGTGAGCCGTCGAACCGGCTTGAAGAGGTCGACGTCCAGCGGGCGCCGATCCGAAACTCGGCCGAAGGCGTCGTGTCGCCGTCGGCAGCGTCTTCGTCGCCGGGCAGTGCGGTGTCCGCGCCCGACATCAGCACACAGGGGCCGCTCAGACCGACACAGCCCATGCACGTGCAGAGCTTGACTCCGAGCACCGTACCGGCGTGGCACAACGCCAGCACGACGATAGTCGCCGCCCAAGCGGGCGAGCGGAGATCAACGGTCGGCATGGAGATCGGCTCGGCGGCTGTCGTTTCGAGTCGGCTGCCAGAACGGCGCCGCTGCACGTGGAATAACTACTACAAGTGTAGTCGAGAAGGCCCGTTCGGTCCGCACAGTTGGCACGCCCAGATCGGCGGCCGGCCCTACGCGACTCGGTCCGTCACCCGCTCCGTCGCGCGCTCAATCGCTCGCTTCGCGAGTGAACACCGGCTTGTCGGCCGAAGAGAGCGACTCGTTCCACTGGTAGCCGTCAGCGCCGAAGGCACGGATTGCCGCGTCGCCGCGTTGGCGGGTTTTCAGCAGGTGCCGGGCCATGGCCCCGCGGGCCCGCTTCGCGAAGAAGCTGATCACCCGGTAGCCGCTCCCCTTCTTGTCTTTGAAGACGGGCGTGACGACGCGAGCTGCGAGTGACTTCGGCCGGACGACCGACCAGTACTCGTTCGAGGCGAGGTTCATCACCAGCGGCTCACCGCCGCGGGGCGTCGCCGCGGCTAGGTCGGCGTTCAGCTGCTCGGTCACTCGATCGCCCCACCAGTCGTACAGGTGTTTGCCGCGCGGGTTGGCCAGCTTGCGGCCCATCTCGAGCCGGTAAGGCTGCATCAGGTCGAGCGGACGCAGCACGCCGTACAGCCCGCTGAGGATTCGCACTTGATCTTGCGACGCCTCAAGCTGCTTGTCGGTCAGCGTGTCGGCGTCGAGGCCTTGGTACACGTCTCCGCGGAAGGCGAGCACGGCCGGCTTGGCGCCCTTGGCGTCCCACTTGGCCTTCCACGATTGCAGGTAGCCGTACGCGGTGGCGGCGAGCTGGTCGCTGAGCTCCATGAGCTCAGCGACTTCCTCCAGCGAGAGCTCTTTGGCGACGGAGGCCAGCTTCTTCGCCTCGGCGTGCAACGCGGGCTTGGTGGCGGGCAGGTGGCGTTCGACCGGATCGAAGTCGAGCGTCTTCGCTGGGGACAGGCAGATCAGCATGGCGGAACCACAGATGAGCACAGATAAACGCGGATGACGGATCTTAGGAGAAGACCCACTGGGTGACAGCCATGGACGAAGCACCGGCATGAGGTCTCCGTCTGACCCCGCAACCGCTTACCCGTGCTTATCTGTGTTCATCCGTGGTTCCCTTCACTCCGCGACGCGAGAGCGGTTGCGGAAGAGCCACTGCAGCACCAGCAGCAAAGCGCCGTTGTAGACCACGCTCCAGACGACGTGCGACCAGAACACCAGCGATTCGCCTTTGGCCTGGGCCCTCTCGGCGGTCGGGTTGTCGAACCGCTCGGTGCGGTCGATGTCGAGCGGCAGGCTGAACGTCGCCGCGAAGGGGCTCACGGCGCCGAACGTCGCGACGGCGTCGGCCGCCGGGCCCGTGTAGAACGTGTCCGCAAAGTACCGCCCGGCGAGCGGCGCCAGGTACAGCGTGGACAGGACCAGGTAGCTGGCGATCAGGCTCGTGGCGGTCTTGCTGAACAGCGTCGAGCAGGTGAGCGCGGTCAGCGACGTGGTGACACACGCCAGCAGCACCACTAGGAAGTACCCGCCCATCGTGGCAAGGTTCCACGGGTTGCTCCAGTAGTCCAGCGGCATCACGCACGCGAGCACCACGGGCCACATCAAGAAGCCGGTTAGCACGGTCGAGACCCGCAGCCCGCTGAGCAGCTTGCCCCACAGCATCTGCGCCGGAGTGATGAGCGTGACCAGCAGCAGGTCGAGCGTCTGGCGTTCGCGTTCGCTGGAGACGCTGCCGGCCGAGAACACGGGGCCGCACAGCAGGTTGAACAGCAGCACGTACGCGATGTGCCACGGCGCCAGCCACGGCAGGAAGAACAGGCATACGGCCATCACGCCCAGGGCGAGCAGCATCGACACCTGGATCACGATCCGGAGCATCAGCGTGCCGCCGCTGAAGATCTCCGACCGCATCTCCTTGTCGTAGATCGGGTTGGCGCCCTCCGGCAGAAAGTCGGTCCGCTTGGGCGGAGCGAACAGCTTGTCGGGGAACTCGTCGCGCTGCAGATAGAGGCCGACCGCCTCTTCGGCTTCCGTCTCGAGGTCGATCGCTTCCTTGCCGCCCGAGCCGAGGTCAGCCGGGTAAAGCAGCCGCAGCGCCGACTGACGCCACAGCAGGACGCACGCCGCGAGGCACCCCAGTGGCACCACCGTCGTGGCCACCAGCACGCGGAGCTGGCCCTGGGCGCCCAAGGCCTGCCACAACAGCACGCCCACCATCGCCAGCGGCAAGATCAGCAGGTACGACACGACGAGCGCCGACGCGGTTCGGCCGAAGAAGCTGCTGGCCCACAGGCTGATCATGCCGAACAGCGTGACGGTGGAGATCATTGCCACGTACGCGGCGAGCACCTCGTACACCTGCACGCCGCCCAGCGGCAGGCAGAGCATGACGATCGGCAGCGACGCCAGGATCAGAACGCCCAGGTGCGTGAGCGCGGCGATCAGCTTGCCGACGACGATCGCCCCCGGCTTGAGCGGGCTGGCCAGCAGCATCTCGAAGGAGAGGCGTTCCTTCTCACCGGTGATCGCCCCGGCGGCGAAGCTGGGCGCCATCAGGCTCGCCAGCAGGTACTGCCCGAAGAAGAACAGCCCCACGAGCCGCTGCGCCGCGACCGGCTGCGCCATGTCGAGCATCGCTTGCTGCGGCCACGCCAGCAGCACGACGAGCCCCAACAGCGCCACGTACACAAACAGCAACGCAAACGCCCGCGGCCGCCGCAAGTTAGCGAGCAGCTCATGCTGCAGGACGGGATTCTGCGTGAGGTACACGGGGGCGGCTCAGTGAGCGGTTTGTCAGCGAGAGGGGATGCGGGGGATGTTGGTGATAGGGGGGATGAGTCAGCGTATCACGGAGAACTCGCAAGGATGGCGATCGTCCCGAGGGACGACACAATCGCAACGATTGAAAGCAAGCATCCCGCCTTCCCCGCATCTTTTGTCTTGCTGTCTCTGTCGCCGATCAAGCGACTTCCGGTGTCCGGCGAAAGAGCGGAGTCAACGTACGCTTGTGCCGCCTCATCAGAAGTGCCAGGACTCGCTGCGATGAGCAAAAGATTGGCCCCGCGCGTTGGCTTGTCGGGGGTTCCACCAGTTAAGTCTTGGATGAACGCGGCGTACCGAGTTCCGGTTGACGAGCGTTGGACAACCTGTCGAGCAAGATCCGAAGGCAGATATCCAACCTGTTCGCCAGTCGAGCGGATGAGCTTAACAGCGAATCGGTCATGCTCATTGCCTTCGTCATGATCCAATCGCAGTTGCTCACCGACTTCGCACAGCCGGATGATCGACTGCCGAGAAGAACCATCCTGATTGTCATGTGAGACCCCTGCTATCTTCGCGTAGAAATGATCGACGCCCATTTGGAATTTCTCTGACGAACGGCCATCCCCCCTATCACCAACATCCCCTCATCTCCTCTCGCTGAAATCAACCAACCACACAGCCGGGCTCAGTAATCCCGAGGTCGCACGCCGCCTTGCACGCGGCTCGGCAGGCCTTGCAGGCGCAGGAAGCCCTCGGCGTCGGTCTGGTCGTAGCTTCCGCCGCCTTCCATGCTGGCCACCTCGGCGTCGTACAGGCTGTTGGGGCTCTTGCGGCCGTGGACCTCGATCGTGCCCTTGTACAGGCCGAGCGTGATCTCACCGGTGACCGGCTTTTGCGCCTCGCGGATGAACTCCAACAGGGCGTCCGTCTTCGGCGTGTACCAGAAGCCGTAGTAGACGTCGCGCGCCACTTCGGGGGCCAGCCGATCGCGGAGGTTCACTAGGTCGCGGTCGAGCGTTAGCTGCTCGAGCTGCAGGTGGGCGGCGTACAGCGTTGTCATTGCGGGCGCCTCGTACACGCCGCGGCTCTTCATGCCGACGAAGCGGTTCTCGACGATGTCGATCCGCCCCACGCCGTTGCGGCCAGCGATGTCGTTCAGCTTCGCCACCAGCGCGTGGGCGCTGAGCTTCTCACCGTTCACGCTGACCGGCACGCCCGACTCGAAGCCGATCGAGACCGTCTCGGTCTTGTCCGGCGCCTCTTGCGGCGAGACGCCCATGCCGAAGTCGGGCACCGTCACGCCGCAGTTGTCGACCTCTTCGAGCTCGCCCGCCTCGTAGCTGATGTGCAGGCAGTTCTCGTCCGAGCTGTACGGCTTGGCGGCCGACGCCTTGACGGGGATCCGCTTGGCGTCGCAGTAGTCGATCATCTCCGTGCGGCCGGGGAACTTGTCGCGGAAGCTCGCCATCCGCCACGGCGCGATGATCTTCACGTTGGGGTCGAGCGCCTCGGCCGCAAGCTGGAACCGGCACTGGTCGTTCCCCTTGCCCGTGGCGCCGTGGGCGAACGCCACCGCGCCGACTTCCTTGGCCACCTGCAGGCACGCCTTGCTGATGATCGGCCGGGCGATCGACGTGCCCAGCAGATAGATGCCCTCGTACTTCGCCTGCCACTGCAGCACGGGGAAGGCGAACTCGCGGCACATCTCTTCCTGCACGTCCACCAGCCGCGCCGACTTGGCGCCGCAGTCGTGCGCCTTCTGCATGATGGCCTCGCGGTCCTCGCACGGCTGGCCGACGTCGACGTAAACGCAGTGGCAGTCGTACCCCTCGTCTTGGAGCCAACCGAGGATGACGGACGTGTCGAGGCCGCCGGAGTAGGCAAGAACGCAGCTGGGCATGGGCGGGAACGAGATGGAGGGAAGGGCGGGGCAGGGGGCATGAAGACCACGAGGCGTCGCGGGTCGCTACGCAGCAGCGGACCGCGGCACCGAATCATCGGTTCGCGGCGGCACGCTTGGCAAGCGGCCGGGGCCGCCCACAAAAAAGCTTGACATCTACGGGTGAACCCGTAGGATCGCGGCGGTTGTTACGGGAGAACCCGTAGAAACACCCCTTCCGCGACGGAGGCGCCAAGCGGTGACCGATCGGCAAGCGACCGGGCGACAGCCCGACCAACCCACCGAGCGTGAGCTCGACGCCCTCAAGGTCCTCTGGCAGGCGGTCGACGCCGGCGCCGACGGCGCCACGGTGCGCGAAATCGCCGCCGTGCTGGAGGAAGACGGCGAGCAGCTCGCCTACACCACGGTGCTGAGCCTGCTGCAGGTGATGGAGCAGAAGGGGCTCGTCGACCACTTTCGGCAGGGCAAGGCGTACGTCTACCGGCCGCTGATCGAGCGGCAGTCGACGTTCCGCAACCTGGCGGGCGGGTTTCTGGATCGCGTGTTTGACGGCGCGGTGAGCGAGTACCTCGTGCACGCCATCGGCGATCGGCCGCTGTCGGCCGACGAGCTAGACCGGCTCGAGTCGATGATCGCCGCGGCGCGAGAGCAGCAGGATCCGAAGGGGAAGAAGTCCAAGCGTGGCGGCAAGCCGCGCCGTGCTCGCAAGCAAGGAGACGAATAATGGACACGCCCAACCTCGCCAACCTGCTTTGGTGGTTGACGTCGCTCGCCGACTTTCATCTGGGCGCCGTCGTTTTGCTCGCCGCGGCGACGCTGGCGGGCGCAGCGTTGCGGCAGCCGGTGCGTCGACTCGCCGTCGCTTGGGCGGCGGCTTCCAGCCTGCTGCTGCTGGCGGCCCTGGCGGCGATCCCCGGCTGGTCATTGTGGAACATGACCACGGTCGAGCTGCCGCCCGCCCCGCCGGAGGTCGCTCTGCTTGAGAGCACGCCCGAGCCACTGCCGATCGCACCGCTCGATCGGGGACCCGAGACCCAGTCATTCGCTGCGTTCGCCGAGCCGATTGGGCCAATCGCTGCGCTTCCGCCGCAAACGTCGCCCGAGGCCTCCGTGGCCGAGCCGGTCGCGGCGTTCGCCCTGCCGGAAATCGGCGTCTTGCCCGCGATGCTTGCGTTGTTGGGCATCGGGACGGTCGGCGTGATGGCGTGGCTCGCGCTCGGCTGGCGAGCCGGCGCCCGGCTGGTGGCCGACGCTTGCCTGGCGCCCGAGCGTTGCACGCGGCTGCTTGAGGGGCTCTGCGGGGCGGGCCCCTCGCCGCGGCTGCTAGTGAGCGCTCGGCTGGCGGCGCCGGTCGCCATCGGGCTGCGCCGCGCCACGATCCTGTTGCCGACCTCGACGGCCCAACGCGCGACCGACGCCGAGCTACGCACGCTGCTCACCCACGAGTTGGCGCACTTGCGCAACGGCGACCTGTGGTTGCTCGCCCTCTTGCGGGGTTTGCTCGTGCTGCTGTGGATGAATCCGCTGTACTGGTTGCTGCGGCGACGGGTGCGGCTGGACCAAGAGGCGCTCGCCGACGCGGCGGCCGCCGAGCTGAGCAGCCGTGAGGCGTACGCGGAGCAGCTGGTTGGCTGGGCGCGTGAGCTCGCGGGGCGTCGGCCGGCGCCCCGGCTGGCCGGCGCCGCGGGCTTGTGGGAGGGGCCGTCGCAGCTCCGCAAGCGGCTCGGCGTGCTGCTTGACGAGCGGTTCACGGTTCTCCGGGCGGCTACACGCCGGTGGCGGGCTGCCTGCACGCTGGCGTGCACGTCGCTCGCCGTAGCGGCGTCGCTCGTGACCCTTAGCCCGGCGGAGGTGAAGATCACCCCGCCCGAGGAGATCGAAGAACTCAACCTCGCCACGTTCGACGTCCGCGTGGTCGACGAAGACGGCGAGCCGGTCGAGGACGCGCGGATCACGCCGTGGGCCCTGCGTTCGTCGCAAGGGCACGGGGAGTGGGAGGAGAACCCTGACGACGCTGAATCGATCGACCCGATTGACGTCGTCACCGACTCTGACGGGACGGCCACCATCGCGTACCCGCACTTCCGCGACGCCGATGAGAAGGTCCGCACGCTTGCCGTCTCGTTACGGGTCGATCATCCGGAGTACGCGTACGAGGGTGCGGTGCATGTTGACGTGCCTGTGGCGGGCGGTTCGCACGTTGTCGAGCTGAAACGCGGCGCGCCCGTTGAGGTCAACGTGCTGCTCGACGGCGAGCCGGCCGTCGGCGCCGACCTGTACGCGATGGCGTCGGGCGATCGGCTGTGGGGCGATGGGACACCACCCCGACAGGATGGGGCGAAGCTCACGCTCCCGCCGATTACCGCGGGCGATCAAAAGCTGCGAGTGGTTCGCATGGTCGATGGCAAGGTTACCCACTTCAGCCCGCTCATCGATATGCGACTCAAAGCGGGGGCGACCTTTACCACCACGGTCGAGCTGCAGCCGGCCGCAAAGATCCGCGGGCGGCTGGGCGACGAGGCGCAGCGACCGATCGTCGATGGACGGGTGAAGGCCAACACGCTCGCCGAGAGCCGGCAAGGCCCCGACGTTTCTTGGGCGACATGGGCGGAAGTCTCCGCCGACGGCGAGTTCACCATCTCCGGCTGGCCCGCCGACGAGCCGATTCAGTTGATCGCCCTCTGCCGGGGTTACAAGGCCACCAACGGCGAGGCGCCAGCCGAGGAGTCGCGTGTTCCGGAGCAGGATCCCTACGAGCGGCCGCACGTCTTTCGGCCCGCACAGTACGGCAAGGAGATCGTGTTGCCGATGGAGCCGCTCGTCCGATGCGACGTACGAATCGTTGATCTTGACCGCAAGCCGGTTGGCGGCGTTGAGATCGTCGCGTGCCCCAACGTGCAGTGGTGGAACAGCGGCTCGCAGTTCTACTGCGACCCGCTCTATCGCGCTGAAGCGATGCTCGAGACGCGTGACTACGAGCAAGCGATCGACCGCAACCACGCGCCCGAATTCTGGCAAGAGGTCGACGATGAAGGTCGGGCGACGCTGTATCTGCCCGAGGGCAATGAAGACCTCGTTGTCGTCAGCAAGGAGTACGAGCTGCCGGTCTACCTCGGCCGACGTGACGTACGCGTGACGCTCAAGAAGGGCGAGCCGGTGAGCAAGACGCTCGTCGTGCAGCCCCGCGGCACGGAGCAACTGGGCGACTGGGACAAGCTCGCCGGCGTCGTCTTCGGCTGCAGCACACGCGAGGGTAGGCGCATCTGCGCGTTGCCCGGCGTGAAGCAGAAGGTCGCGGAGTTCCGCGCCCGCCTCGCCGCGGCCGACGACCCGCGCGACCCGGCGATTCTGGCCGAGGCGTACGAGCTGATCGCCCAAGCGTTCGACGACGCGGCCGACGCCGAAGAATCGGCCAAGTGGCGCCGCAAGGCGGCCGCTGAAGCGGCCAAGCGGGCCGCAAACAAGGCCAAGCAATCGGCGAACGAAGCGAAGCAAGCGGCAAACGAAGCGAAGCGAGAGGCCCAGCAAGCCAAGCGTTCGGCGGAGGATGCGAAGCAAGCGGTCGATCGGCGAAAGCAGGAAGCCGTGCGGACGCGAGAGGCGGGGGCAAGCGGACGCGAAGACGCGTCGGCCGCCACGGCGACCTTCGTCACCGTCACCAGCGTTGCGGATCGCTACCCGATCGCGGGCCCGGGCGAGCCGAACGCACTGACGGGTCGCGTGCGCGACACGGCGGGCGGCCCGCTCACCGGAACGCCGGTCGCCGTGTACCGGTACGACTTCCAGACGAAGGCGTCGCGCAAGCTGGCGGAGGCCAGCACCGACACCGACGGCCGATTCCGCTTCGACGCCGTGGTCGCCGAGCCGGAGCGTTACGCCAAGCCGTTGACGCACCCGACCGCTCTTGTTGAGACCATCCTCGTCGTCGCCAAGGCGCCCGGCAAAGCGACGCAGGTCGTCGCGAACGACGCTCGGAACCTCGTCAACGACGGACGCGAAATCCGCTTCACGATGGCGGAGGCTAGCGTTGCGTCGGGCGTGGTGACCAACACGGAGGGCCAACCGGTCGTCGGCGCCCGTGTGCAAGTTCAGCCGCCCGGAACGTTCGCGCCGGCCGAAGCCGAGGTCCACACGGCCCTCACCGACTCAGCAGGCCGTTACCGGATCGACGACCTCCCCGTCGCCGACTTCGCCGCCGAACAAGAACGCGGCGAGGCCGAGCAGGCGAAGTATCGCGAAGAGCAGGGCGATGTCATTGCCGCCACGGCGTTCGTCCCTTCCCCCGCTCGGGTGATCGTTGTCGCCGAGGGCTACGCCCGCACGCAGCGGCCGCTCGATGCGATCCCCGGCCAGTGTGATGTCATGCTTCCGATTGGCGCCACGCTGACCGGGCGTGTGGTCGATGATGAAGGCAAGCCGTACGTGGCGACACGCGTGCAAGTGCAGACGGACTGGCGGACGGTGGAAGCTGACGACGCGTCGGCGAACGCGGAGCGGTTCCACGCCTGGGCGACGGTTGGCGGCGACGGGGCGTTCCGCTTCGACGCCGTTCCACCGGGCGATTACCTCGTCCGACCGGACGGGACGCCGCCGAACGACATCGCGATGCCGGACCAAGTCATAGCGGGCGGCCACGCGGTGTCGATCGGGCCAGACGCCCGAGAGATCCAGGTTCCCGATCTACGCTTCACGCGGGGGCGGATCGTCACGGTGCAGTTGGTCGATGACCAGACGGGCGCACCGATGCGTTTCGCCAAGGGCGTCGGGGGAAGCCCCACGTTCACCCTTGACGAGCAGAACTGGTGCGTAGCGAGCAACGGCCACGTCGAAGTTGAAGAAGACGGCCGCTTTAAGATGCGTGTCCCGAACCGAGCCGGAACGCTCTGGGTGCACACCCTGCAGAAGGGCGCCGAGTGGCCGCCGCGCGACGCGTGGCAGCCAATCGGTCAGCTCAAGATCGCAGCCGACGCGACAGATGATGAAGTCTTCGAGTACCGCGTGACGAAGGTCGGAATCACGCCCGGCCAGATCATCGAGCAAGCTAGCCGACGGCTGCGTGAGGGCGACGCCGCGGGCGCCCTCACGCTGATCGACGAGGACCTCAAGAAGCGGCCGGGCGACGTGCAGCTGCTACGTGTCCGAACGCAGCCGCTGATAAAGCTCGGCCGCGACGACGAGGCAATCGCCGTCTACGAGACCCTGCTAAATGCCAAGCCGACCTTCTTGATGGTCGTGCAGAACAACTTGGCTGACCTGCTCGCCACCACCGAGCGGGAAGACCTCCGCGACCCAGAGCGGGCGATCCGACTCGCCCAACAAGCCATCGGCGCCTCGCCCCGCTTTGCGGCGCAGCTGTACGACACGTTGGCGAAGGCGCACGCCGCCGCGGGCGATTTTGAAGCGGCCGTCGAGGCTCAGGAGAAAGCCGTCAAGGCGGCGTTCGCCCCGCAGCGGGCCGAGCTGCAGACGCGGCTCAGCGAGTACCGCGAACGAGCCGGGCGTGCTCCGGTCGACTCGGGCGCCAAGCCGACCGCGGCGGGCGACGGCCTCGTCGAGGGTGAGTACGCACGCACCTCCGGCCGGATGCTCTGGCGGGTCCTCGATCCTGATGGCAATCCGATGCCCGGCGCCAGCGTTCGCAGTAACCTCGGCGGCAAAGACGGCGTCGCCGCGAAGAAGGAAATCGTCAACGCCACGCAGACGACCGACGAGCGTGGCGAGGTGGTGATCGAGCTGCCCGAGCTGGTGGACCTCGCACGCATCTGGACCCGCAAGGCGGGCCACACGCCGCTGTTTACGCAGTGGTGGCCCAGCAAGGAGCCGGACGGGTACCCGCTGCCGGAGGAGTTCACCTTGCGTATGGTCGCCGGGCGAACCGCCGGCGGCGTGGTCGTCAACGAGGCGGGCGAGCCGATCGTCGGCGCCCGCGTCGCGGTCAAGCGTGAGTCGGGGGGCGAGGATCCCGCCGAATCGGGCCGACCGCAGCTGGGAACGTGGCTCGCCTACGGCAGCGCGGCGGCGGTCACCGACGACAACGGCCGCTGGTCGATCGCCAACGTGCCGCCGGGCGACGACGTCGAGCTGTCGCTCATGCTGAGTCACCCCGACTACGTCGATGACGGCGCCTGGGGCGAGACGCAACAGGCGGAGAAGGTCAGCACGTCGGCGATGCTCGCGGGGACGGCCCGGCTCGTGATGCGCCGCGGCGATGAGCTCGGCGGCCGGGTGCTCGATCCCGACGGCCAGCCTGTCGAGGGCGCGATCGTCATCTGGGGCGACGATCCCTACTACGACCAAGGCGTGAACGAGGTGCTCACCGACGCCGACGGCGTCTACAAGCTGCCGCTGCTGAGCGAAGCCCAGCGCCGTGTGACGGTCGTCGCCGAGGGCTGGGCGCCGCGCACCGAGGTGATCGACTTCGCCACGCTCGACGGCCCCCTCGACTTCCCGCTCCAGCCGGGCGGCGAGATCCGTTTGCGGGTGCAGAACGAGGCGGGCGAGCCGGTGTCGAACGCCGGCGTCTGGTTGTCGCAAAACGCGTGGCGTGGCGTGAGCGTGCTGCACCACCAGAGCGGCAACAGCACGATCAAGCAGCCGATCCCGCGCACCGCCGACGAAGACGGCGTTTACGTCTGGGACTGGGCGCCCGAAGACGCCGTCACCGTGCGTGTCGGTCGAAAGGGCTTTGCTTCTCGCACTGTCACCGTCGCCGCGGGTGACGACCAGGTCGTGACGCTCCTGCCCGAGCGCGTCGCCCGGGGGACGATCGTGGACGCATCGACAGGTGCGCCCGTCCTTGGCTGCTCGGTATTTTCGGTAGTCGATCTTGGCGGGCAGTCGGTCGTTGAGCGCTACGACGCCAAGAAGGTCGATGGCGAGTTCGCGATGCGGCTCGATCGCGACGACGCGCCGCAGGGCGTGCGTTTCGAGGCGCTCGGCTACCGCACCAAGAGGCTCGGCCCGTGGGCGATCGACGAGGCGATCCCCGAGCTGCGTGTCGAGCTCGAGCCGGCGGCCGCCGTCGAGGCCCGGGTGGTTGGCGTCAACGGCGAACCGGTTGCCGGCGCGTGTGTCCGCGTGGCGACGCCGACCGTGAGCCTCGGCAGCCCCACCCAGATGCGCGAATTCGACATGGCGGGTGTCGCGGTGACAGACGCCGCAGGGCGGTTCCGGTTCCCCCGGCCGCACGAACGCTTTGCACTCGTGGTGGCGACCGACGAAGGCTTCGCCTCTTCGGAACACGCGGCTGACGGGCAGCCGAGCGAGCTCCGCTTGAGACCCTGGGGCCGCGTCGAGGGGCAGATCCTTGAAGACGGCCAGCTAGTCGCCGAGCAGCAGGTGAACGCCTCGTGGATCGTGCCGGGCGATAGCGTGATCGACACGCCCTACCTCGGCACGGCGACGACCGACCGGGTCGGGCGGTTTGTGTTCGATCGGGTCATGCCCGGCGCGATTAGCGTGACAGCGTCGGTCGGCCCGTGGCGAGACACGCCGCTCAGCGCCGGGCCTTCGCAGCCGATCAGCGTAGAGCCGGGGCAAACAACGACGCTCGTCTGGGGCGACGCCCCCGGCGGCGTGCGTGGGCGGGTTGTCTTGCGCGGAGCAGCATTCGACGAGCTCGATCTGAGCAAGTCGCTTAACTACTTCATCCCCCGCACGCCCGGCGCCGAGTCGGGAGTCGCGGAGGATTGGCGAGCGAAGGCGCACCACTCGGTCAAGCTGACCGCCGACGGCGACTTCTACGTGCCCGGCGTCACGCCGGGCGACTACGTGCTGCGGCTGAAGCTATACGCCCCGCCCGAGAACGGCTGCCTAGTGGACGCGATCGCCGAGCAAGACGTGCCGGTGACCGTCGTCGACAGCACGGTCGATCTGGGCGAGGTGATCGTCAACGCCGACGCCGAGGTTGCCGCGGCGGTCTCTTCCCAGGCGACACGGTTCGTGAGCACTCAGCCGGCGCAGCAAGAAGACTCGGCCTTACCGGCGCGGGGCGAGACGCAGCAAGTGTTGCCCGCTGCGAAGCCGCTGACTGTCGAGTGCGTCGACAACGCGGGCGATCCCGTGGCGGGGGTTGAGGTCGTCGCCGAGCTCCAGTTTCTGATTCGGCCCGGGCATGTGGGCCGCAAGCCGTTGCGGACCGGCGTGAGCGATACGCGGGGCCGGTGCGTGCTGGCCGACTTGCCATTCCCCGCGGAGATGACGCGGCACGAACAATGGGGTTCGCGGATCGCGATCACCGTGTCGAAGCAGGGCTACGCCACACGCTCCTACGACGCGATCGCCGTCCGCGAGTCCGGCGGCTCGTTGCGGGCCGTCATGGACCCGCCGGCGCGTTTGACGGTCCGGGTTGTCGATACCGAAGGCGAGCCGGTCGCGGGCGCCCGTGTGCTGTCGACTAATCGGGGTGCGCGGAACGCCGACGCCCTCACCGACGAGCGTGGCGTCTGTGTGATCGACGACCTGAAGCCACGCGACGACCTCGCCGAGCACCGGCGGCTGATGGGCGACCTCGACCGCAACGACCCGGAGTACATGGAGCGGTACAACAGCCCGGAGGTGCTCGCCCTCGATCGCCGTATCACGGTGCGGCATCCGGACTTCGCGCCGGAATCGGCGCGGATCGAAGCGGTCCCCGGCGAGATGACGATCAAGCTGCGTCGCGGCGTGCGACTCAGCGGACGGGTGTTCGAGGCCAACGGCAAACCAACCGAGCGGTCGTTCGTTGAGGCGCAGAGCCAACGCCTGATCCCGCGGCTGGAGCGCGACGAAGACGCCTTCGGAATGTCGCGTGGCGCGAGCCCCAGCCAGTTCACCGACCC
Organism: Planctomycetota bacterium; assembly: GCA_039820945.1. GTDB lineage: Bacteria > Planctomycetota > Planctomycetia > Pirellulales > Lacipirellulaceae > Botrimarina. The sequence continues at coordinate 82,688 of JBCBPC010000007.1, read as the reverse complement.
ACAGGGCCGCTACGACTTTGGCAAGCTGTCCGAGGGCGATTACCTGGTCCGCGTGCGGCCGAACTCCAGGCTGGATGTCGGCGTGCCGATGGAGATCCATCCGCCCGGACAGCTCGTCCGGCTCCGCGCCGAGAAGGGCGATCAGGAAGTCGACCTGCGCTACGAACCGGGACGCATGGTTCGCCTTCGGCTAGTCGAACGCGATAGCGGTGAAGTGCTGGAGATCGATCGCAAGCTGGTTGCCCAGACGCGGTTCTATCCGGACAGCCGCAACGACGACTTCATGGGCCACGGCTTCCAGCGCGTGCCCGTCGCCGGGTCCGCAGTCGCCGTTCGCATTCCCAACGAGCCGGGCTGGCTCGATATCGTGGTGTTCGAGGATCCGTCCGCAGATCCTCAGGATTGGTTCCGAGAGCTGAGGCCATTGAACGATGGCGTCCGCGTGCCGAGTGTTGAGGATGGAAGCGAGGTCGCGCTCGACTACCCGGTCGGCCGGCGAGACGACACCGACCAGCAGATGATGGAGCAGCTCGGCGAGATGAGGCGCGCGGGCGACTACGCTCAGGCTGTCGAGCTGCAGCGGCGCCTCGTCGCGAAGTACCCTGATGACTCGAACATGCTTTGGGGGCTCGCGCGGTCGCTCAGCCGGCTCGACCGAGACGCCGAGGCGGCAGCGGCGTACGAGCGGGTCATCGCCCTCAAGACACGTTACGAGCTCGCGCAGATCAATGAGCTCGCCTGGATCTACGCGGCCAGTGAGATCGACGACGCCCGCGACCCGGAGCGTGCGGTGATGCTGTGCGAGCGGGCGATCGCCATCGACAGCACGCCGGGCGTGTCGCTCACGGACACCTACGCCGCGGCACTCGCCGCGACCGGCGACCTCGAACGGGCCGTCGAGCTGCAACGCGACGTCGTGGCGAGGTGCCGGGCCGAATCGCTCCCGAAGTACGAGGGCCGCCTCGCGAAGTACGAGGCGATGCTCGCCGAAGCGGCCCCGTAGCGAGGCGAGTGATCCGGCGGCAATGATGCGATCGCGTTGAGAGCAAACGCCGTCAGCTCCCTTACCTCGGCGCCTTCGCGCGAGACTTCACTGGTCGCTGGTCTCACGCAGAGGCGCGAAGGCGCCGAGAAGGGTCGTTCCCATTGACGGGCCGGTTAATCGGTACGTTTTGAGAACGACCCCACTTAGGCGCGGCGTCCTTGTCTACACTGATCCGGCCCCGCCCGATCGCGGCACGTAGGTCCGATGCGCCCCGAACCTGCGCGAAGACGGCGGGGGAGCTCAGCCGTCTAATCCAGCGGCTGAGTCCGGCGGCTCAACTCGGGGCGGTTCACAAGGAGCGAACGATGGCGGCTAGGGTGCTGCGGCGTGGGTGTTGGTTGTTGCTGGTCGTGTCGTGCTGGTTCGGTTCGTCGGCGCACGCGGAGACGCGGACCTACGACAACGGCGCGTTGGACGGCGACTGGTTCAACCCGGTGAATTGGGACCCCGACGGCGGCCCCGCTTCGTCGGACGAGCTGATCGTCAACGACGGCGTGCCGGCGACCGGAGTGTTGGTCGAGGTCAGCGACGGCGGCTCGGTGCTGCTAAACGGCGCGACGGCGGGGGCGGATCTCGGCGACCTCTTCTCGGGGCGGTCCGGCAACGGCGTGTTCACCGTGCAAGGCGGCGCCGACCTGACCACTTCGGGCTTCGCGCGGATCGGCTGGTTCGACGGCTCGTCGGGCGAGATCGTCCTGACGGGCGACGGCTCGACATGGGTCGCCGACTCGCTCGTGTCGGTCGGCTTGGGGTTCAACAGCAGCGCCGCGATCACGGGCGCGTTAAGCATCAGCGACGGCGCCGACTTTGATGGCTTAGGCATCGAGGTCGGTGGACGACCCAACGCGGTCGGCACGCTGAACGTCGACAACGCCTCCGCCACCACGTCGGGCGTGATCACCGTGGGCGCGTTCGGCGACGCGATCGCCAACGTGACCAACGGCGGCGTGCTCGAGTCGAGCGGCAGCTCGCTCCGGATCGGCAACGGCTCGATCGGCGAAGGGGAGTTGTACGTTGACGGTGGCACGGTCACGACCGCGTCCGGCATGACGATCGGCAGCTCCGGGGTGGGGCTCCTCGACATCCGCAACGGCGGAACCGTCAACGCGGGCACCGGCACCGTGGCGGTGGCGGCCTCAGTCGGCTCGGACGGGCAAGTCGTGATCGACGGCGAGGGATCGTCATTCTCCGTCGATAGCGGCATCCAGGTGGGCAACCGGGACCTCGGCAGCTTCGACGTCACCGGCGGCGCCGACGTGACGAGCAGCTCCGCGTTCTTCGGCGTGTTCGGCGTGACCGCCGACGGCTCGGCACGGATCGACGGCGTCGGATCGACCTGGACCACCACCGGGCAGACCGGCATCGGATTTGAGAGCGTCGGCTTGGTCGAGGTCGCCAATGGCGGCGTCTTCAACGGCTGGCAGACGCTCATCGGCGACCGCGCCACCGGTGACGGCGAGTTGTATGTCTACGGAGGCGGCGCCTACGACGGCTCGGACGTGCTCTACGTCGGCAGCCAAGGCTTTGGCGCGTTGACGATCGAGACGGGCGGCACGGTCGAGAACGACGGACGCGGCGCGATCGGCGTCTCTGCCGGCTCCGAGGGAGACGCCGTTGTCGCCGACGCGGGCTCCGTGTGGAACGTCAACAACGAGCTGCTTGTCGGTTGGTCGGGCGTCGGGTTCCTGTCCGTGAGCGACGGCGGCGTCGTCAACAGCGACACGAGCATCATCGCCCAGGGCATTGGCAGCGCCGGGGGAGCCGCGGTGATCGGGGTCGGCAGCCAGTGGAACACCGCCAATGACCTGTCGGTCGGAAGCCTGGGCGAAGGGCTCCTGCTGGTGAGCGACGGCGGAACCGTCACGGCCGTCAACGGGCTGATCGCCGCTTCGACGGACGCGACCGGATCGGTCCTGGTGGGCGATCTGGACCCCAACGACCCGTTGACCGACACCGGCGTGTGGGACCTCTCGGGGTCGCTTTCTGTGGGCGGGCCGTTGTTGGGGCCGGGCGGGCCGGGCGACCTGACCATCAGCAACGACGGTGAGGTCCGCGTCGCGGGCGACACCTTGGTGTGGGGCCCCGGCGAGCTGTTCCTCGACGGCGGCGTGCTGAAGACCGGCGGGCTCGACGTTTCGGTAGGCGTGTTCAGCTTCACCGCCGGGACGCTGCAGGCCGACACCGTCACCGGCGACGTCGTCAACGAGGGCGGCGTTGTCGCGCCGGGGTCGTCGCCCGGCTCGACGACGATCCTCGGCGACTACACACAACTCGCGGCCGCGACGCTGCAGATCGAGCTCGGCGGGCTGACGCCCGGCTCTGAGCACGACCAACTGATCGTCGACGGCGCGATGCTCAATCTGGCCGGCACGCTCGAGCTGATGCACCTCGATGAGCACGAGCTGAGCGTCGGGGACCTGTTCGAGGTCGTGACGTTCACGGGCACGCTCGACGGCGTGTTCGACACGGTCACCACGAGCTCCGACGCCGGCATTGAGTTCGACGTCGTCGTGACTTATGGCGCCGGCGTCGTGACGGTCGAGGTGCTTTCGATCACGGCGACGCTGGCGGGCGACTTCAACGGTGACGGCGCCGTCGACAACGACGATCTCAATCTCTTGTTGTCGAACTGGGGTGAGAACACCGTGCCCGCAGAGTGGGTTAACGGCTTCGAAGGTTTGGTCGATAACGATGAGCTGAACGCCCTCCTGGTCGGTTGGGGCGCCGGGGTCGGGGCGCCCGTGCCGGAGCCGGCGGCGGGGGTCTTGGTCGGTGTGGCGCTGGTCACCGCCGCACGCCGCCGGCGTCGTTGAGTGCGCGGGCTCCACCGCTGTATCACACGCTCTGGCGAACGATCCGAGACGCCACAAAACGAGCACCGAGCCGTCTTCGACGACCTCGTCGGCTCCGACGGCTGCCGGATCCCTCCGAGCCCCGTCGTTGGGTGCCGCGCTGCGGGCGCCTCCAGCAGCGCAACGGGTGGCCCGACCAGAGGCTGGACGGGCGAGGCATGACGGGGAACCCGGCGCCCCCTTCGGGCGGGCCGCGTCGCGGGTCCTTGCGACGCACGCCGGCGCCCCGTCGCGCGACGCGTCCCTGCGCCGGCCGCGGCCGTGGGTTGCGGCGGGCTTGTCCTGCCACAAGCGGCGCCGCCGGCACGCGGAAATGGAAGGGGGCGAGGCGATAGCCCCGGCAACCGTCGTGGAACCACCAGTCCGCTCGACGTCGCCCGCCTCGCCCCCGTGGGTTAGTATCGACCCCGACTTGGCCGCTAGCCATCGACGCGAACTCGACACGTCGGCCTGCGCGGCGCGTTTTTTCTCGACACCCTCACGACGCCCCGACCGATGCCGCTCGACGCCTCCACGCCCAACAGCGTTGCCGACAGCTACGTGCTGATCGTCGCTTCCGACGGGACGTGCGTGCTGCACCCGCGGGCGCCCGAAGCCGTCGGGCAGAAGCCGTGGGATTGGTGCGTGGACGAAGACCGCGAAGACTGCCGCGAGGCGTTCGTGCAGGCGTGCATGTTTCGCAAGGAGATGCCACGGTTCACCACGCGGATGCTCTATCAGGGGCGCGTCGTGAAACTGGCGATGCACCTGTACCCGCTGCCCGAGGGCGGGCAGGTGATGTGTGCGTACCATCGCGTGTTCGAGGGCGAGCTGACGCGGCGTGAGCGGCACGTGCTGGCGCTGATCGCCGGTGGCGCCAACCCGCAGCAGGCGGCCGACGCGTTGGGCATCAGCGCCTCGACGGTCCGCGACTACGTCGCCGGGATCAAGCGGAAGCTGCACATCGTGTCGCAGGAGGGCTTCACGATGGCGGCGCACCACTTCGGGCTGACCAGCGCGGGCGCGACCTACGAGAAAATCGCCGACAAGAAGGCGGACAGAGACAAGGGTTGAGCGACGTTCGTCGACGCGTGCTTGTCGCGCTGCGGCCGATCAGTCGAACGTCAGCCAACCGCCGGCAGCGGCGATGGTCACGGCGAAGTTGTACAGGCCGTGCACCACCATCGCCGCGGCGAACCACGGCATGCCGACGGCCAGTTCGGGCCGTGTGTGCGTGTGCATGGCCCGCCGCCAGATCCGCACCAGACCGACACCGGCGATCAGGCTGCACACCAGGTGCAGGGCCGTGCAGACGATCCACCGCCACGCCGCGAAGTCGGCCCCGCCCTCGCGGTGGTAGACGAACAGATAGATGAGGTTCTCGATGAAGGCGAACGCCAGGCCGCCCGCCGCCGCGCAGAGCATGATCTGCAGCGACGAGCGAAACCAGTACGGCCGCTTCTCGACGACCCACAACGGGCCGGCGATTTTGGTGATCTCTTCGGTCACCGGCGCCAGCACCGCGGCTGAGAGGATTCCGAGGAAGCCCAGCTGGTTGTTCGACTGCGAGAGGAGGGCGCCGAGGATGCCCCACGGGCCGGCCGACAGGGCGAGCAGCAGCGTGGTGGTCCAGGATTCGAGCGAGGTGAATCGCTCGACGCCGCGGGCCAGCCATCGCTCGTAGGTGAGCTGCCCCTCGGGCGCTTCGATCGAGCCCCCGCCGGCCGCCACCAGCGACGGCTCGTCCCACACGGTGTGATCGACGTCGATCGGGCCGTCGGTGGTGGCGCCGAGCGGCCTTTCGGCGGCCGATGTTGAGTCGCTGGGGGCCGCCGGGTTCAGATGTGGCTCGCCTTCGACCGACGGATCGCTGCTCGGCGTCGTCACGCGGTCGGCCGCTTGTAGGCGGTGCCGCTGGCGAGGATGCCCACCGTGACGGCTCGCCGCCGCGGGTTGGTGGCGCCGCCGATGTCGACGTTCTCAAACCGCAGGTTGCACACGGCGTCGTACCCGTCTTTGCGGGCGGCCTCGACGATGCGGACCTGCGCCTCGCGACGCGCTCGTTCGAGCAGCGGCAGGTAGCTGCCCATCTCGCCGCCAAAGAACTTGCGGATGCCGGACAGGAACGACTTGAAGTAGTCGCTCGCGATCACCGACTCCGACGCGTACATCCGCGGCGCCAGCTCCGGCGCGACGCCGCCCGGGAAGGTGATCAACTGTGTCACCAGCACGTCCGCGCACTGCTGCTCCCGTTCTTCGATGCGGTCGAAGTGCCGCTTCTCCAGATAGCTGCCGGACAGGTAGCCAAAGAAAATCAGCCCGAACACGATGCCCAGGTTGATGTAGATCTCTTCCATCGCGGGTTGCCTCCAACGGGCGGGGTTGTCTCCAACGGGCGGCGGAGCGGGGTCAGCTAGCCGGGTCGATCACCACAGCGGTGCCGTAGGCGTACAGCTCAGCGGCGCCGGCGGTGACCGCGCTGGTCGTGAACCGCACGTTCACGATCGCGTTGGCGCCGAGCTGCGTCGCTTGGTCCATCATTCGTTGGGTCGCCTGGCGACGCGACTCGGTGAGCAGCTCGGTGTAGCCCTTCAGCTCGCCGCCGACGAGGTTCTTGAACGAGGCGGCGATGTCGCGACCGGCGTGCTTTGCACGGACCGTGTTGCCCTGGACGAGGCCCTTGATCTCACGGACCTGATGACCGGGGATCGACTCGGTGTTGGTGACGAGCATTCGTGGCTCGGGGTGCGTGTTGGTTCGTGACGGAGCGCGTGGTGAAAACCGCACGCGGATTCTCTGGCCGAGGCTGCAGAGGTGCAAGCTTAAAATCGGCACGCAGCGGCAATGCGTTCAAGACCTCAGCCGCGCCGTCCGCCCCGAGGCGCCCCTAGCACTCCGGGGAACTGTCCGTCGTCTCCCTCGGCCGGCGTCGCGCCGAGCACGAGGTCGAACCGCGCCTCGTGCTGCGGGATCGGGTCGTCGGCGATCGATGCGTCGGCGATCGGCGTGAAGCTCGTGGTCACAAGCCGCTTGGCGGCGTCATCGCCCACGCGGCGGTACAAGAAGTCACTGGCGTTGCGTGGCTCACCCTCGACGAACAGCTGCGTGGTCAGCACGCGGCGGCCGTTACGGCTTACAGCCATGTGGATGTGCGGCGTCCGGCTGCCGTACGCCACTGGCCGGATGGTGCGGAAGTAGTAGGCGCCCGACGAGTCGGTCAAGAATCGTCCGTAGCCCTGGAAGCCGGCGTCGCGTCCCGCGCGCGAGGCGCCGCGGCTGTGCAGGTACGAGCCCTGCTTGTCGCACTGCCAGATCTCGACGACCGCGTTGCGGATCGGCTCACCCACACGGCTCAGCACCCGACCGGTGAGGTGCGTCACCTCGCCAAGGGCCGGCGCCGTCCGCTCGTTGACGACGAGCAGGTCGTTGTCCGTGTCGAGCGGCAGGCGATCGGGGTAGAAGGGCCCCTCCGCTACGGACGGCGTTGCGAGCAGATCGGCCAGCGCCTCGGCCGGCGTTCCCGCGGTCAACGCTGCCACGAGGCCGCCGGCCGCTCGGCCGGCGAAGCTCAAGAAACCACGGCGGGCGACGACACGCTGGGGCGAGTGGGGCATGGGTGGCGTTGTGGTGCGGGGCGAGGGGGGGCGGGATCGAACCGTTCCGCCGCTCGATAGTCTACGCGGTCGGCGCCGGGCTGGCCTCCGCGACGCGTGCGACGGTTGCTAGATTAGCCGTCCGGCCTACTCGCCAGACTCCGGCCCGCACGCTCCGGCCCTAACGATAAGGCGCACCGAATCCGGCCGCCTCCCGCCCCAAGCCCGCTCCGACCGACCCGCATGTCCACGGAAGAGACCCCCACCGTTTCGCGGAACTTTATCCAGCAGCGGATCGACGCGGAGCTGGCCAGCGGCGCCACGGAGGTGCACACCCGCTTCCCGCCCGAGCCCAACGGCTACCTGCACATCGGCCACGCCAAGAGCGTGTGTCTGAACCACGGGCTGGCGGTCGAGTACGACGGGCAATTCAACCTGCGGTTCGACGACACGAACCCCGCCAAGGAAGAGCAGGAGTACGTCGATTCGATCATCGACGACGTCCGCTGGCTCGGCGCCGAGTGGGGCGATCGCCTGTGCCACGCGAGCGACTACTTCGAGACGCTGTGCGGTTGGGCGGCGGCGTTGATCGAGGCGGGCCACGCGTACGTGTGCGATCAGAATGCCGAGGAGATGCGTGCCGCGCGCGGCACGCTCACCGAGCCGGGCGAGCCGAGCCCGTTCCGCGACCGCTCGGTCGAGGAGAACCTCGCGTTGTTCAAGCAGATGCGGGCCGGCGAATTCCCGGACGGCGCCAAGACGCTCCGCGCGAAGATCGACATGGCGTCGCCCAACATCAACCTCCGCGACCCGGTCATGTACCGGATCAAGCACCTGGAGCATCAGCGGACGGGCGACGCGTGGTGCCTCTACCCGGCGTACGACTGGGCGCACGGGCAAGAGGACGCCATCGAGGGGATCACCCACTCGATCTGCACGCTGGAGTTCGAGAACCATCGGCCGCTGTACGAGTGGTTCCTCGATCGTCTGGCGGAGCTCGACCTGCTGCCCCACGGCCGGCCGGCGCAGATCGAGTTCGCCCGGCTGAACCTGACCTACACGGTCATGAGCAAGCGGAAGCTCTTGCAGCTGGTGACCGAGAAGCACGTCGCCGGGTGGGACGATCCCCGCATGCCAACGATCCGCGGCCTGCGGCGGCGCGGCTACACGCCCGAGGCGATCCGCGCGTTCTGCGAGCGGATCGGTGTGACCCGGCAGAACAGCACGATCGACATGCTGTGGCTCGAGGACGCCGTCCGCGAGCACCTGAACGAAACGGCGCCCCGCCGCATGGCGGTGCTGCGGCCGTTGAAGGTGGTGCTGACGGCGTACGCCGATGGCTCCGCGCTGCCGACCGGCGTGGTGAAGACGTGCCAGCTAGACAACCACCCGCAGCACCCGGATCGGGGCGCCCGTGAAGTGCCGCTCACGCGTGAGCTGTGGATCGAGCGGGACGACTTCATGGAAGACGCGCCGAAGAAGTTCTTCCGGCTCAAGCCCGGCGGGGCGGCGCGGCTGCGTGGCGCCGGCATCGCAAAGTGCGAGGAGGTCATCAAGGACGCCGCCGGCGAAGTCGTCGAGCTCCGCTGCACGTTCGATCCGGACACCACTGCGCTGGTGGACGGCAAGAAGGTGAAGGGGACCATCCACTGGGTGCCCGCCGATGGCTGCGTGACGGCGCCGGTGCGTCTTTACGACCACCTGTTCGCCGCGGAGAGTCCGGACGACGCTGAGGGGGGCAAGACGTTCCTCGACCATCTCAATCCCCACTCGCTGGAGACGGTCGACGCGAAGCTCGAACCCTCGCTTGCCCAGGCAGCCGCGGGCGAACGCTATCAGTTCGAACGCGTCGGCTATTTTTACGTCGATCCGGTGGATTCGACCCCCGCCGCGCCGGTGTTCAATCGCACCGTCACGCTTCGTGACACGTGGGGAAAGGTCGCGGGAAAGAAGTGATCGTTCGTTTCGGCTCGGACCGCCGTGTTTGACCCGGCATTTCGTGGGCGTTAGCCTCGTGGGATGTTCCTCGGGGCGAAGTTACCGCCGATCCGCTGGTTCTGCTTGTGGCTTGGCTGCGCAGTCGCCGCTGCGGCGCCTGCCGGCACGGCCGATGCGGGCGAGGCCGTTGCCCTCGGGGAACGGGTCTATCGCGAGTCGTGCATCGATTGCCACGGCGAGCAGGGTGAGGGAAGCGACTACTACTCGATCCCGCTGACGGGCGACCTGCCGCCGTCGCAGCTGGCGACGTACATCGCCAACACGATGCCCGAGGGCGACGCGGAGGCTTGCGAGGGCGAGGACGCCGAGGCGGTCGCCCAGTACTTGTACGACGCGTTCTACTCGCCTTTCGCGCAGGCGCGAAACCGCCCGCCGCGGCGAGAGCTGTCGCGGCTCACGGTGCGTCAGTACGAGCAGACGCTGGCCGACCTGGTGGCTTCGTTCTTGTGGCGTCCCGAGTGGAAAGACAACGGCGGCCTCACCGCTCGATTCATCCGGAAGCGCAACGTCGCCGGCATTGGCAAGCCCGCCAAGCTGCATCTGCCCGGAATCGACTTTCGGCTCTCGGAGCTCACCGAGTTGGACGAGAGCTTCCGCGACCCTGAGGCCAAGACCGAAGCGCAGTTCGGCAACGACCGGGTGGACGTCCACGTGTGGGTCAGCGGCGTGGTACGCGCGCCGGTCACGGGTGTGTACGAGTTCTTCGTCCAGACCAACGCGGGCGCCGAGCTGACCATCAACCACCAGCGGGTGATCGACGCCGGCGTCGCGCTGGCCAACGGCGAGGAAGAGCGGGCCCGCGTCAAGCTGCTGGGCGGCCGCGTTTACGAGCTGAAGCTCTCGTCGGGTCGGATCTCCAAGGACGACTTAACGCTCCGCCTGGGCTGGCGGCGCCCCGGCGGTGTCGATGAGACGATCCCCGCTCGCCACCTCTCCACCGGCAACGCCCCGGCGATCGCGGTCACCGAGGCGCGGTTCCCCCCCGACGACCGCAGCGTCGGCTACGTGCGTGGAGCCTCGATCTCGCCGGAGTGGCACGAGGCGATCACCAACGCGGCGCTTGAGACCACCGCCGAGCTCGTCGAACAGATCGCCGAGCTGGAGGGCGACCGAGAGGAGCCGGTCACTCGGGACGAGGCCCGATCCTTCTGCGAAGAATTCGCCGCGCGGGCGTTCCGCCGGCCGCTCACGGACGATGAGCGATGGCGTTTCGTCGACCGGCATTTCCAGAGTGGGGACGCCGCCGACGAGACGGTTTCGCCGCTGGAGTCGTCTTTGCTCTCGGTGCTGAAGAGCCCGCGGTTCTTGTACCCGGAGATCGGCTACGCCGCTGCAGACGCCCCGCCGCTGCAACGCGCGGCAGGACGGCTCGCGCTGGCGTTGTGGGACTCGCTGCCGGACGATCAGCTCGCCGGGGCGGCGCGCGAGGGATGGCTCGGCAATCCGGGGGCGCTCGATCAGCAGGCCGAGCGGATGGTCAACGACCGCCGCACCAAGGCGAAGGTCAACGAGTTCTTCCGCCACTGGCTGCACCTGGACGAGACCGCGGAGCTGACGCGAGACCCGGAGGCTTTCCCCGACTTCGGCCCGAGAGTCGCGGCGGACATGCGCACCTCGCTGGAGATGCTGCTCGACCAGGTGGTGTGGCGTGGCGACGCGGACCTGCGGCAGTTGTTCCTGAGCGAGGAGCTGTTCGTCAACGCACGGCTCGCCAAGTTTCTCGACGTGGACGCCCCCACCGACGCCGCGCGCCCGGACACTTTCGTCCGAGCGGCCGCGGACACCCGGCAACGCTCGGGAGTCGTCTCGCACCCGTTCATGCTGACATCGCTGGCCTACTACCGCGACACGTCGCCGATCCATCGGGGCGTGTTCCTGGCCCGCCACCTCCTTGGCCGCTCGCTGCGGCCGCCGCCCGAGGCGGTCGCGCCGATCGCCCCGGAGCTGGCGCCCGACATGACGACCCGCGAGCGCGTGACGCTGCAGACCAGCCCGCACCAGTGCCAGGCGTGCCACGTGCTGATCAACGACCTCGGCTTCACGCTCGAGCAGTTCGACGCCGTCGGCAGGTTCCGCTCGGTGGACGTCGGCAAACCGGTCGACACGAGTGGCGGCTACGTGGCCACCGACGGCAGCGAGGTGCGGATCGGCGACAGCCGCGAGCTGGCGGAATACCTCGCCAACTCGCCGGACGTGCATCGTTCGTTCGTCACGCAGCTGTTCGAGCACCTCACCAAGCAGCCGATGCTCGCGTACGGCTCGGCCGTGCGCGACGAGCTGTCAGTAGACTTCCGGCAGAACAACTTCAACATCCGCCGTCTGATCGCCCGCGCCGCCGTGGCGGCGGCGCGAGCGAACTAACGCCCGTCGACCGGAGCGCGTCATGCCGCTGTTCACTCCGCACAGCCGTCGCGAATTTCTCAAGGCCGCCGGGGCGAGCCCCGCGCTCGCCCCGCTGCTCGCGTGCCTGCCGTCCTTGGCCACGAGTGCCCCGACGGGCAGGCCCAAGCAGCGGCTGGTGATCGTGTTCAGCCCGAACGGCACGATCCCTTCGAACTTCTGGCCCACGGCCTCGGCCGCAGGCGAGCCGCTCGAACTCACGCCGATCCTGGAGCCGCTGGCCCCGCACCGCGATCGGACGCTGCTGCTGAAGGGCATCGGCAATCAGATCAAGGGCGACGGCGACGGGCACATGCGGGGCATCGGCTGCCTGCTCACCGGCGCCGAACTCCTGCCCGGGAACATCCAGGGCGGCAGTCACACTCCCGCCGGCTGGTCGAGCGGGCGGAGTGTCGACCAAGAGATCCGGGCCTTCTGGCAGGCGGATCCCACGACCCGCACGCGGTTCGGCTCGCTCGAGTTTGGCGTGTTTGTCCCCAACCGGGCCGACACGTGGACACGCATGGTGTACGCGGGGCCAAACAGGCCGATCGCTCCGATCGACGACCCCTACCAGATGCTCGCGAAGCTGTACGGCGACGCCCGCGACCGCCGGGCGCTCGGCTCGGTGCTCGACAGCGTGGCCGACGACTTCGAGCGGGTTCGCACGCTCGTCGGCGACGAGGATCGGCGGTTGCTCGACGACCACGCCGCGATGGTCCGCTCCATGGAGCGGCAGCTCGCCGCGGACACGGCCATGGCGGAGCTCGACCACGCGGTGCCGGAGCTCGAGCCGGGCGTGGTTGAGACGAACGACAACATGCCGCGGATCAGCCGCATGCAGATCGAGCTGATGGTCAACAGCTTCGCTTGCGACTTTGCCCGCGTGGCGACGCTGCAGTACACGCGCTCGGTCGGACAGGCGCGGATGCGTTGGCTCGACGTGGAGGAGGGCCACCACGAGCTCTCGCACCGGCCCGATTCGGACGCGGACGCCGTGGCCAAGCTCACACGCATCAACCGCTGGTACTGCGAGGAGGTGGCCCACCTCGCGACGCGGCTCGCGGAAACGCCCGAGACGGACGGCACGGGCTCGATGCTTGATAACACGCTCGTTGTGTGGACGAACGAGCTGGGCAAGGGCAACAGCCACACCCACAAAGACGTGCCGTTCGTGCTGATCGGCGGAGCGGCGCGAGACGGCTGGGCCGTGCGTGGCGGCCGGGCGATAGGGTACGACAACACGCCGCACAACCGCTTGCTGATGTGGCTCGCCGAGGCGTGCGGGCTGTCGCTGAACTCGTTCGGCAACGCCGACTACTGCAGCGACGGAACGCTTACCGGTTTGAGCTGAACGGGCGCTAGCGGGGCGCCCTCACCGGCGCGAGGGCCGGCCCGCGGGCAAGGCCCAGTGACGCCGCGAGATGGGCCTGCATCGCTTCGGCGCGGCAGCGGCGGCGTAGCCGCTCTTCCTCGCTCCAGCGGTGACGGACGACTTGGCAGGCACGCTTGGCGGCCTCGAGAGGGCGGTTGGCGATCATGACGGCTTCTCCCGTTCCTTGGCGATAGAGCATGAAGGCATGCTCGGTGTGCCTGTGGTACGCCGGATAACCCGCGCCGGTTCACTCGGGGCCCGTAAGGAAGTTGTCTCACGCGGGGGCGTGCGATCGTTCGGCGAGCCGTGCGAGCAGCTCAGTCGCGGCGCCGCTGTTGATCGCCTCAACGGCGAGCTTGGCGCCGGCGGCGGGCGAATCGGCGTTGCCAGACACCACGAGCGCCGCCGCGGCGTTGAGCACGACGATGTCCCGTGCGGGCCCGGGCGTGCCCTTCAAGACCTTGCGAATCACCGCCGCGCTGTGAGCCGGGCTCTCGACTTCAAGGCCCATCGTCCCGCTTCGCTCGACACCGAACTGCTCTGGCGTCCATTCGTAGTCTTGCACGCCATCAGCGCCCACGTCGCTCACGTGCGTGGCGCCGGTGATCGTGACGTCGCCCATCCCGTCGGCGCCGCTCACGACGAGCGTCCGCTTCGAACCCAGCTTCTGAATAGCTCCTGCCAACAGCGGCCGCAGGTGCGGCAGGCCGGCGCCCAGCAGCTGGTGCTCCGCGCCGGCGGGGTTCGCCAACGGGCCGAGCACGTTGAAGATCGTCCGCGCGCCGAGCTCTTTCCGGACGTTCGCCACGTGCTTCATCGCGGGGTGCTGCAGGCGTGCATAGCAGAAGCAAACGCCGAGCTCGTCGAGGCACGCCTCCACCTGCTCGACCGACGCTTCGATGTTCACACCCAGCTCGGAGAGGACGTCGGCCGACCCCGTGCGGCTGGTGACGCTGCGGTTGCCGTGCTTGGCGACCGGCGCTCCGGCGGCCGCGGCCACCAGGGCGGCGGTCGTGCTAATGTTGAACGTCTTCGAGCCGCCGCCGCCGGTGCCGCACGTATCGACCAGCCCGGTGCGGGCGGTGCGGATCCGCGTCATGTGCTGCCGGAGCGACATCGCGGCGCCCGCTACCTCGTCGATCGTCTCGCCCTTGGCGGCCAGAGCCGTGAGTAGCAGCGCGATCTGCGGCTCGTCGACCCGGCCGCTCATGACGAGGTCCATCGCGGCGCGCGTCTCTTCGACCGACAGGTTCTCGCCGGCGGAGAGCCGCCCGAGCGTGTCGTCGAGCGTGGTCGCCTCGCTCATCGGCAGCGTCCTCGCGTCGCGAAAGCCGGGGCCGTCATCGGAAGGGGCGCTCGTGGTTCGGTCGGACGGAAAACAACCCGCATTGCGGCCTTGCGTCCGCTGCAAGATAAAGGAGGCGAGGTGAGGCCGCCAAGCGGCCGGATTATCCGAGCACTTCCCCGCAGCGAGCGACAGGCCGGGCCCCATGCCCCGAAAGATCATCCTCGACATGGACCCCGGCGTGGACGACGCGGTGGCTCTGTGCTTCGCCCTGGCTCACCCCGAGCTAGAAGTCGTTGCCGTGACCGCGACCGGCGGAAACGTAGGTCCGGAACAGTCCACGCGCAACGTGCAGGCGATCGTCGAGCGGATCGATCCGCCTCGCTGGCCCCGGATCGGCGCTGCCGACACGCTGCAGCCCCTGCGGACAGACGCCCGCGATCTGCATGGGCCGATGGGGTTGGGCGGCGTCGAGCTCCCGGTCGCGGAGAAGGCGAATCGCCACACCTCGGTCAAGGTGATCGCCGACGAGGCGCGGCAGGCGCCGGGTGAGATCACGCTGGTGTGCACCGGCCCCTACACGAACGCCGCCGCCGTGCTCACGCGCGAGCCGGACGTCGCGGAGGCCCTGCGGCGAGTTGTCGTGCTGGGCGGCTCGGTGTCGGCCGGAGGCAACGTGACGCCGGCCGCGGAGTTCAACGTGTTCTGCGACCCCGGCTCGGCCCGGGAGGTGTACCGATCGGCCGCCACGACCACCGTGGTCCCGCTCGATGTCAGCCGCGAGCTGCTGTTCGGGTTCGATCTGCTCGAGTTCGCTCGCTCGCGCGGCAGCCGCACAGCGTCGCTGCTGGCGGAAGTGCTGCCTGGCTTCTTCCGCGCGTACCGCGAACGGCTGGGTGTCGAGGGCGTCTGCCTGCACGACCTAGCCGCCGTGATGTTCGTCGCCGAGCCCCGTCTCTTCGCGAGCGAGCTGATGCACGGCGACGTCGAGATCCAGGGTGAGCTGACCGTGGGGGCCACGGTCTTCGACCGGCGTTCGCGACCGGACCGGCAGCCCAACCTCGAAGTAGCGATCAGCGTCGATGCCGAGGCGGCACGCGAAGCGCTGTATCGCACGCTGGAGCGAGCAAGCTAGGCGGTTGGAGCCGGCTGCTCCGCGGCCCGTCAGGCGGGCTGTTGGGGAGGGGGTTCGGTGGACCTTAGCAGCCGTAGCACGTCGTCCACCTGGGCGGGCGTGTGGAAGCCGATGGTCATCGCGTCCAGGTAGTCGAGCGACTGCGCGTAACGCAAGCAGCGCTCACGGTCGTCGGCGAGTTTGCCCTCGCCAAAGATCTTCATGCCGACGACGCTCTTGCCGGAGTCTTTGGCCGCTTGCAGCACGGCGTTCACCTCCGCGGGGGCGGCGTCCATCTTCACACCCTCGGGGTTTGTCCGCGCGAGGATCAGCTCGACCCAGTCCGACTCTGCCGCGGCCTTCAGCGCGCCGAAGTCATGGCATGAGACGCCCATGACGCGGACCTGCCCGTTCGACTTTGCCTCGCTGAGCGCTTCCTGGTACGGCCGCATCTTCTCACGCCAGCCGGGGTCGGTCAGGCAGTGCAGCAGCACAATGTCGAGGTAGTCGGTGGTGAGTTCGTCGCAGAAGCGGTCCAGAGCGCTCCGCGTGACCTGCGCGCGATGCGCCGCGTTGGTGTTGTCTCGCGGGCCGTCGTAGGGCCACCACAGCTTCGTGAGGATCGTGATCTGGTCACGCTCGAAGTGACGCAACGCCTCGCGGAAGTACACGTGCGTGCCGTACAGGTCGGCCAGATCGAAGAATCTCAGCCCACGGTCGTAGCAGTGGCGGATCAACGCGACGAAGTCGGCAAATCCCATCCGCGTCTGATCGCTCTGCCGCTCGCTGCCTCGTACCCCAGTGCCCTGCGCAAGAAACGACGTTTTTATCCCTGTGGCGCCGAGCGTGACGGTCCGCGGTGGCGGCGCGGTTGGTGGGGGAGCGTCGGCGCCGAGTGCGTCGGCAGCCACCCCCGCGGCAGCGGCTCCGGTGGAGGCGGTCAGGAAGTCGCGTCGGTGGGGCACAGTCACGGCGGGCGCCTGCTTGGTTGCGTGTCTGAGGGTCATCATAACGCAGAAAGCCGCAGGTTAGCGCGCGACGACGCCGTTTCGTTGACCGTCTTGGGGGCCGTATCTAGTTTGTGAGATTGCCCTTAGGCGTTTGCGACACGCGGGAACCGCCGCTCTGTCGCAAACGCCCGTCGATGAGGATCCGCTTTGTTCCGCTGCAGTTTCGTTTCGCGCGTATCGGTCGCCGTGTGTCTCGCTCTCACGACGGCGGCTGGCGCACAGACGCCCATCGACGGCTTCTTGCCGATGGTGGGCATCGCGTTGACGGACGAGTTCAACGACGACTTCGTGTTCTCGCCGGATCCGACCGTCGGCACGAGCGGCGGCAACCTGCTGGGTAAGAACGGCACGCCGCACTTTGACCTCGCGTTGCTCGACACCGGGGCGGGCTTCTCGCTGGTCACCGACGAGGCGTTTGACGACTTCGGCCTGGGCGATCCGTCGCCCGGTGAATCGGACGGCTACGTCGGCTCCGAGTTCGTGACGATCGGCGGTGCCACCGGCCAACTCCTGGCGCCGATCAACGACGCTTTCGGCCTGTACGCCAGCGGGTTGCAGGACCGCGTCGTCGGCGGTCCGACGTTCGCGATGAACACGGCGACCCTCCCGGGCCAGACCAACACGGCGACGATCACGTTCCCGCCCGACTCGCCGCTGCCGAACGTCGTCGGCCTGCCGTTCGCCAGCCAGTACGCCACGCACATCCGCAGCGACATGCCGCAGATCTTCGAGCACAACGGCAGGACCGTGAGGACGCCGGCGATCGAGTTCGAGCCGCTAGGCAGCGGCGGCGGAGAGATCACCCGCAAGGCGCCGCTCGCGTTGCTGCCGGGGGCCGCCTTCCAGCAGGCGCCGGTCTACCTGCCGAACATCGTCAACTTCGATATCGATAGCCCACAAGAGAATCCTTCGTTTCCGACGCTGACGCAGGGGGCGTTGTTCGCCGAAGCCGATGTCCGCAATGGTACGGAGACTCTCGCCGAGCGGTCGTTCTTCTTCGACTCCGGGGCCAGCGTCACGGTGCTGTCCGAGCAGAACGCGCTGGCGCTCGGCTTCGACGTGACGCTCGACGAGCCCGAGTTCACCGTCGCCGTGACCGGTTCGGGCGGCGAAGTCACGGGCGTGCCCGGGTTCTTCGTCGATGAGTTCGTGATCGACGCTCTCGGCGGCGATCTCGTGAACAACAACGTGCCGGTGCTGGTGCTCGACGTGACCGACCCGTCAAACCCGGGCAACATCGTCGAGGGCATCATCGGGACCAACCTGCTCGCGCGGCGCAATGTGGTGATCGACCCGAACCCGTCGCTTGGCGCCGGCGGAGCCAGCGCAGGCCTCTACGTGGGGGACCCGGTCACCGACGACGTCGTCTGGGCGTCGCCGGGATCGCTCGGCGTCTGGTCCGTCGGCTCGGTGTGGGACACCACAAACGTGCCGGAAGTTCTCGATGTCGTCTACCTCGCGAACGAGACCGCCGGTGACCAAGTTGCGGTCATCGGCGCCGAGGAACAGGCCTGGGAGATCTTCATCGACGGCGGGGCGGCCGGCGAGCAGATGCGACTCGCTATCGCCGCCCCGGGCAAGCTCACGACGTTCTCCGGCACAACCGCGGGGAGCGATGCGGTGGTGGAACTCGTCGGCGGCACGCTCGACACGCAGTACCTAGAGATCCGCGGAGGCGCGTTGGTAGGCGACGGCCTAGTCACTACGGGCAGTGGGCCGATCGACGGACAGGTCGAGGTGATCGACGGCGTCTTGGCTCCCGGGGCCGACGAAGCCGCGCTCGGCTCCGACCCGGTTGGCCGATTGACGCTTGAGGGCCGCCTCTCGCTGGCCGGCGACGCTACCGTCGAGATCGGGATCGGCGGCCTCGCCGCGGGCGAAGAGCACGATCAGATCGTTGTCGACGGCATTGCGGCGCTCTCAGGGCAGCTCGTCGTCGAGCTGATCGACCTCGGCGCCGGCGAGTTCATGCCGACGGCGGGCGATCGTTTCGAACTGCTGAGTTACGAGGAGCGTGGCGGCGAGTTCGACTCGATCACGCTGCCCGAGGAATTCGCCTGGGACGTCGAGTACGGGCCGACCGTGTTCGCGATCACGGCCATCGGCCCCGGCATCGACGGCGACTTCAACCGTGACGGCAGCGTCGATTTCCTTGACTACACCGTCTGGCGAGACGGGCTCGGCGGTCCCTACACGCCGGCCGACTACCAGCTGTGGTTCGACAACTTCGGCCAGACCTCATCACCCGGCATCGACGGCGACTTCAATCGCGACGGCAGCGTCGATTTCCTCGACTACACCGTCTGGCGGGACGGGCTCGGCGGTCCGTACACGCCGGCCGACTACCAGCTGTGGTTCGATAACTTCGGCCAGACGTCTTCCCCTGGTGCACAAGTGCCCGAGCCCGCGACACTGCTAGTCGTTCTCCTGGCGGGCACGGTGGGGGTGACGGGGGCGCGGCGTCAGAGAACCGCTCCGCAGCCGTAGCAGTAGACCGCGTCGTCGGCGTGGCGGCCGCGGCCGCACGCGGAGCACCGGCGCCCCGACTGCTGCACGCCGCTGATGACCTCGGCCGAGAAGATGCCGGTCGGCACGATGATGATCGCGTAGCCGAACAGCATGATCAGCGCGGCGACAAACTTGCCCAGCGGCGTGGCCGGGGCGATGTCGCCGTAGCCGACGGTCGTCATCGTCACGACCGCCCAGTACACGCTGGTGGGGATGTTCACGAAGCCGCTGTCCTGGTTTCCCTCGATCAGGTACATGACCGTGCCGAGGATCACGATCGAGCAGAAGATGACCGTGATGAACACGGTGATCTTCGGCCAGGTCTGCCGCAGAGCGGCGAGCAGCGTGGTCGCTTCCTTTAGGTGACGCGCCATCTTCAGCACGCGGAACACCCGCAGGAGGCGGAGCGTGCGGACGGTCGCCAGGGTGTGCGCGCCGGTGAAGAACAACGCGAGGTAGCTCGGCAGGATCGACACGACGTCGACCAGCCCGAAGAAGCTCCGCGCGTACCGACTGGGCCGCTCCACGCACGCCAATCGGGCGAGGTACTCCAGGCTGAACAGCAGGGTGATGACCCACTCGATCGCGGCGAGGGTGCGTCCCCATTGCGGCTGGATCGAGTCGACACTCTCGAGCATCACCGCGACGATGCTCAGCAGGATCACCGCCAGCAGCGCGACGTCGAACCACTGCCCGGCGGGCGTCTCAGCCTCGAAGATCACCTCGTACCAGCGACGCTGCCAGCCGGCGGCGCCCGGCCGCAGCTTGGTGTCTCGATAGTGGGGCGGGGGGGGCTCGCTCATGGGGGCGGAGTCTATCGCGAGCGTCGCCGCCCACCAACGCCGGCCACTGAGAGGCGGCTCAGCCCAGCTTGGCGAGAATCGACCGCCACTCCTCGCCCACGCCGAGCTCGTCGGCCGTCCGGTCGAGGTACTCACGATCGACCTTCACCACGTCGGTCGCGAGCACGCCCGTGATATCACGCACGTGCTTGTCCGAACCGCCGTCGCGGTAGTAAAGCAGCTTGCCGAGGATCACGTCCTCCGGACGGGCGACCCGGACCGTACGATCGGGCAGTAGGTCGGCCGGCACGGCACGGCGTAGCTGATCGGCGGACCAAGCCGATTCGCTCGCGATCATCAGATCGACTTTGCCACCACTGGGCGGATGGATGAGGTTGAACTGGCCGCCGCGCTCGACGGCTTCCTCCGCCGCGGAGGCGCTCACGTAGAACTCGTCCGAGGCAAAACGACGACAGAACGCCACGGCGGCGAAGACGTCCATCTCAACAACGATGTCGATGTCGTTCGTGAACCGCGGCTCGCCCCACACCCCGCTGGCGAACGATCCGACCACCGCGTAGCGGATGCTCAAGCGTTCGAGCGCTTCAACGACGGTCCGGAGCAGTTGCAGTTGATCCACGCAGCAGCCTCCGCGCTACTTCCACGCCAACCGTTTCGTCCGACCAATCAGGGTTCGCATGGCGGATTCCGGCGGCGATGATCGCTCGCGCCGCCGTGTGCAGCTGCCCGATGATCGCGACCCGCTGCGAGGCGGGCATGGCACGCAACACCGCCGCCTGGGCGGCGTCCACCACCTCGATGTTCCTCGGATCGATGGCAGGCATCGCGGTGGCCCTTGGTCCTATCTCCGAAGGCTTAATTCTGCGGTGTCTTACTTGCCGCAGTAGTCGATCGAGCGGGCGATCTCGCTCTTCAGGTCCGCGCGGCGGACGATGCGGTCGACGTAGCCGTGTTCCAGCAAGAACTCGCTCGTCTGGAAGCCCTCGGGCAGCTCCGTGCGGAGGGTTGCTTTGATCGTCCGCGGGCCGGCGAAGCCGATCAACGCCTTCGGCTCGGCGAACACCAGGTCGCCCAAGGAGGCGAAGCTCGCAGCGACGCCGCCCATGGTGGGGTTCGTGAGCACGGAAATGAAGAGCCCGCCCGCGTCGTCGTACTTGGCGAGCGCCGCGGAGACCTTCGCCATCTGCATCAGCGAGAGGATGCCCTCGTGCATCCGGGCGCCGCCGCCCGAGCCACTAACGATGATCACGGCGAGGTTCTGCTCGGTCGCGCGTTCGATCATTCGGGTGAGCCGCTCGCCCACGACCGAGCCCATTGACCCCATGATGAAGGCCGAGTCGGTCACGCCGAAGGCGACCCGCCGGCCGCGGATCATGCCACAGCCGGTGAGCGCGGCGTCCTTCAGACCGGTCCGCTTCTGCTCGGCGACCACGCGTTCGGCGTAGGCCTTCTTGTCGGAGAAGGTGAGCGGGTCGGCCGGCGACAGGTCCGCGTCCCACTCCTCGAACGTGCCCTCGTCCAGCACGCAACGCACGCGGTCGCGAGCGCTCAGATACATGTGCCGGCCGCAGACCGGGCACACGTTCATCAACCGCTCGACCTCTTTGCGGAAGAGTGTCTCGCCGCAGTCTTCGCAACGCATCCACAGGCCGCTGGGCACGCCACGCTTCTCGCCGACCGGCTTCAGCGGCGACGCGCCGCCGGCAACCGGGCTGGCGTCGGCGTTGCTTGCGGCGTTGGGAGGCGTTTCGCCGACGGACATAGACGCCACGCTACCAGACGAGCGGAGAACGGCCATTCGTGAACGATGCGGGGAGACTGTATTGCGACGCACCCGCGCGGCGCAACCAGCAGGCGCGTGATGCACGCTCTACTGTAGAGTAACCGTGCCAGCCTATCTTAACAGTCCGGCCGACGGCCCACCATGCCGACCCAACCGGCCGATTTCCTCCCACCGAGCGCACGGACACGCCCCTCGATGCCACGGCCGACCCGCCTGCGGCTCTCCGTGCCCGCCGATTTCAGCCTCGCCCAGGCGGTCTGCTCGTACGGGTATTTTCTTCTCGCCCCGAACCGGTGGCGACCGGGCGAGCAGGCCTACGAGCGGCGATTTCAGCCCGCTGAGTTGAGCGTGGCCAACCCGGCCGGCGGCAACGCCCACGTCTTCGTGAGCGTTGTGCAGCCGCGGGGCGTCGGGTCGCCGCTGGCCGTGCGGTGCGACCGAGCCTTGGCGAGCGCCGAATCAGTGGGGCTCCGCCGGGTCCTCCGACGGACGCTGCGGCTCGACACCGACCTCGCGGCTTGGTTCCGTCGATCGGCCACGGCGCGGCGGCGAGGCTTCGGACGCCTGTTCCGCTCGCCCACGCTCTTTGAGGACATGGTGAAGACCATCACTAACTGCAACGTCGCGTGGCCCAGCACGGTGCGGATGAACCGGCTGTTGGTCGATCGCCTGGGTGACGGCGCCTTCCCGACGCCGGCGCAGCTCGCTCGGCTGACGCCGTCACGTCTCAAAGCGAGGTGCGGCGTGGGCTATCGCGCCAAGCGGATCGTCGGCCTCGCCCGCCGATTCGACTCGGGCGACCTCGACCCCGCGTGGTTTGAATCACCGGAGCGATCGGTCGATGAACTCCGCACAGCGATCCGTGCGCTCGACGGCTTCGGACCGTACGCCACCGCGAACGTGCTGCAGCTGCTCGGCCACTACGAGCACCTGCCGATCGACACGGAGACGATCCGCCTCTTCTGCAAACTCACCGGGACCGATCGGCCGAGCAACGACGTCCATCTGCACGTTGCGATCGAGCGACGCTACGCCCGCTACGGCCGGCATCGATTCCTGGCTTACTGGTTCGAGCTGTGGCGCGACTACGAGTCGATGGCGGGGCCGAGCGTCGAGTGGGACCCCGACGACGTCGCGAGCCGCTTCACCGCTTCGCGACTGACCCAGGAGGGCTGATCGACGACGGAACTCCGCCGGAACTGGGGCGATCACCGCGGCGTCATACGGATGACGCGGTTTTTGACGGCTCGCTCGGTTCGCCGTAGCCTCGTGCACAGCCCGGGCAGCGGCGAAGCGAGCCAGCGGATCGTACCGTTTGGCAGACACGCCTTTCGTTCTGGGAGCCTCCCGTGCCGACCACCATGCAGCCGACTGTTGTTTCCACATCGTTGCCGAGCATCAACGAGGCCGACGCCCTGGCGATCGGCACACTGTTGGCTCGCATCTGGCCCCGAGACGACAGCGGCCCGCAGCAACGTGCTGACAAGCTCGTCCGAGTTGGCGCCGAATACGCCGGACCCGAGGCGACGCAGCCGCGATCGCTCGTCGTGTGGGACGGCGGCGAGGCGATCGGCCACGCGATGATCTTCGAGCGAACGATCCATCTGGGCGACGAGCCGCTGAGCGCGATGGCGCTCGCCGCGGTGTGCAGCAACCCCGACCGCCGCGGCGAGGGGCTCGGCAACGCCGTGGTTCGCGCCGCGTTCGACCTGGTCGATGACGGGGTGTTCCCCGTCTCACTGTTCCAGACGAGCTTTCCGGTCGAGGCGTTCTACAATCGGTTCGGCGCCGCCCGAGTAGAGAATCGGGTGGTGAACTCGCTCAACACGGACGACCCTTCAGCGAATCCCTTCTGGGACGATATCGTAATGCGGTACCCGGCCACCGCCGGCTGGTCGGACGCGGACGTCGATCTCCGCGGGCCGGGGTACTGAGCCCGCCGTCGCGAAACGCGGCGTCGTCCACGGAAACGGAGCCGCGTTGAGCGAACAGGCCGAACACCGTGGGCGACAGCGTGGGGCAGGGCGTCACGGCACGCGACGTGGGTGGCGTTCGCGAGCGCTCGGCTCTTGGTCGCTCCTGCTGCTGTCGCTGACTGCGCTGCGAATCGCCGCGGCGATGAAGCTGCTGGGCGAGCCGCGGTGGCTGCTGGCGGACGGCCCGATCGGCCTTGGCAACTGCGCGGCGCTGGGCTTGGTGCTAGCCGTCGTCGCGTGGCTGCTCTCGCCCCTTAGCGGGGTGTTGAGCGCCCTGGCCCGCACGCCAGGGCTCGCCCTAGTCGGCGCGTTGCACACGATCGTCGTGCTCGTGTTCCCGCCGGTGTGGCTGCTGGACTGGTTCGCCACGCCGTCCGTCCTGTTTCGCATCGAGAACGACCGGGGTGAGTACGCCCTCACCATCGATGACGGCCTCGACGACGCCACCACGCCCGGGCTGCTCGACGTACTCGCCCGGCACGACGCACGGGCAACCTTCTTCGTGCTTGGCGAGTCGCTGGCGTCGCACCCAAAAATCGCCGCCCGTGTGCTGGCCGAAGGCCACGAGCTGGCGAACCATCAGATGACCGATCGCCCGTCGATCGCGTTGCCGACCGACGTGCTCGAGACCGAGATGCGTGCGTGCGACGCGCTTCTCGAACCGTTGGGCGGGGCCCGCTGGTTCCGCCCCGGCGGCGGCTTCGTCACCGAGACCACCGAGGGGGTGTGCGAGAACCTTGGCCTGACCACAGCGCTGGGCTCGGTGTTCCCGTTCGACTCGCACCTGAAGTCGTTCCGCTTCATCGCGGCGTTCGTCGTCTCGCGCACCGAGGCCGGCTCGATCGTGATCCTGCACGACGGGACCGACCGCGGTTCCCGCGCCGCCGAGGTGCTCGACCGCGTGCTGCCACAACTGGCGAAGCGTGGTCTGAGGGCCGAGACGCTGACCGCGGCGACGCGGCGTTAGCCGCGATCGAGTTACACGTACGCATCGCCGGACAAGCGGGCATTCGAATGATCGAGTATCACGATTCGGCCGAGAACTTCACGGCCGAGCAGCTCGTCGGGTTTTTCGTCGGCTGGCCCAATCCACCGAGCCAGGACACGCACCTGGAGATCCTGCGACGCAGCTTCTCGGTGTGCGTCGCGACGGACACCGAGACCGGCCGTGTGGTCGGCTTCGGCACGGCCGTTTCTGATGGGGTGTTGGCCGCTTACCTCCCGTTGCTCGAAGTGTTGCCCGAGTTCCAGCAGCGGGGGATCGGAACCACCGTCGCACAACGGCTGCTGAACCGTCTCCGCGATCTCTACATGGTCGACCTCGTCTGCGACCCCAAGCTTGCGCCGTTCTACGAACGCCTCGGCATGCGTGCGGGCTCGGCGATGACGCTGCGACGGTACGACCGCCAGGCCGCGGATAACGACGCGCTACGCTGAAGGGACCGAGCGGCAGCACCACAGCAACAACACGCCGCGTGCCGTCCATCCGAACGTGCGTACCCAGTTCCAGTCGACAAGCTGCCGATGGAGCGTCGCGTCGAAGCCCGCCGACAAACGGCCGTGCTGCGGGCCGAAGAAGACCGCCGTCGACCCGTCGACCAGCAGCAGCAACGCGATGCCGACCCACGGCGCCCACGCCGGCGTTCCAGGGGGCCGGTAGGCGAGCATCGCCGCCGCGGTGAAGAGCTCAACGAGCATCATGGGCCCGACCGCCCAGAAGGTCCGCGCCTGATGCACCCGCTCGTAGTCGACAAACACCTCGGCGGGCACGTTCGCGAACATCGGGTAGTGGACCAACTGCACGAACCAGATCAGCCCGGTCATGTACAGCGTGGCGAACGTTTGTGCGTAGAGGAGCCCGTTGGCCATTGGTGGGGGGAATTGCTAGGAGCCCGCGAGCGCCGCCTCGACGGCCTCGACGGCTCGCGGTGTGCCGTCGAACGACTTGCCCGACGCCGCGATTGCGGCACGGTAGTCGTCTCGCCGTGCGAGAAAAGCCCCCAGGTCGTCGGCGGTCACCTTCTCCAGATGGCGCCACTCGCCGGCGCCCATCTCCGCCAAGAAGCACGCGTTGATGCACTGCTCGTGATGGCCCCGCTCGGGGAGCGTGAGCACCGGCTTGCCGAAGTGCAACGCCTCACCGAGCAGCTGATTGCCCGCGGCCGAGATCAGGGCGTCGCACCCGGCCAGGTCGGCGACGAACGTGGACTCGTCGATCGCGTGAAACGTCGCGGAGCCGACGCCCTCGCGGGCGCCGAGGCCGTAGACCTTCACCGGCAGCGGAAGCGCCGCGAGCAGATCGACAACGCGTTGCGGCGTCGCCCGACGCAGGTAGGAAAGGAGGTACTCACCGCGGGCGGGGACGCGGTGACGGACGCTGTCGCGCAACAGGGTGCTCACCTGGACAACGTCCGCGGCGTCCGGCCGTAGCGGTGGGTCGTAGAAGGCCGACACGATGCGCTTCTGCGCGTCGATGCCAAACGCCCAAGTGGCCCAGCTCATCCGCCACGCCCACCGCCGCAGATTCGCCGGCAGGCCGGAGAGGTCGTACGTCGACAGGAAGTGCTGGTGGTCGAGGCTCACCAGCGGCACGCCCGCCGCCCGGGCCGCACGCGGCAGCAGCGGCTCGAAGTCGCAGATCGCCAGGTCGGGCTTCAGCTCGTCGAACAGCGGTAGCAGCTTGCGTGCCTCGCGGCCGGCGGACGCCCAGAACGCGGCGCCCAGCCGGATCGTCTTCGCGTAGTCGATCCGCTTGCTCGTGTAGTGGAACACGATGCCGGGGATCTCGTGGACGGCGATCTCCGGATCGTCGCCGAACACCTTCTGCAGAAACTCGAGCCCGTCGGCGGACGAGAACAGCACGAGCCGGTGACGGTCACGCAACCGCTCGACCATTGCGCGAGCGCGGGCTGCGTGGCCACGCCCCTCGCCCATCACGCTGTAGAAGATCGTCGACACTTCTCAGAGGGGAAAGGCCAGAGGGGGCGAGCCAGAGAGGAAGGGCGAAAGGACGGGCGCCGGCGATTGCGATTTACACGCTCGCGTCCGCCTCTCCGTGTTCGCCCCCCCGTTTGGTTCCCACGAAGCGGTAGTACGGCGCTCGGACGATCGGCACCATCGGCAGCTTGCCGTGCGACTCATCGAGGTTCCGCGTCTCGAACCGCCGCTCCAGGTACGGCAGGTGGTCGGCGCTGGGGTGGACGTTGTCCGTGCCGAACCAGACGGGCCAGAAGTTGCGAGCCCAGTAGGCGTGCTTGCGTCGCTCGTCGGCCGGGTAGCGCCGCGAGACGTAGAAGTCGACCACACCGACGACGCCGCCCGGCCGCAGGGTGCGGAACGCTTCGTCGATCGCCGCGAACCAGTCGGGGATCATCGTCAGCGAGTAGGTGAACGTCACCAGGTCGGCCGACGCGTCTTCGACCGGCAGCCGCGTGGCGTCCGCGTGCAGCGTGCGGGCGTTGGCCCAGCCGCGGTCGTCGATGCGTCGCTGAGCGACCTCGAGCAGCGATTTGGACAGGTCAACGAACGTCGCCGAGCCGACGTTGCTAAGCGCGTCGCCGAACAGCTCGCCGTTGCGGGCCGTGCCGGCGCCGATGTCGAGCCAGTCGCCGCCCGCGGGGGGCGTCAATTGCTCGAAGAGGGCCTCGCGGCCGTGCAGCATCTTCTTGCGGAACGCGTCGTAGTCGTCCGCCTGGCCGCCGTAGAAGCTGTCGAGCCGCTCTTCGTGCGTCTTACCGCGAATTGGCGAGAGCGTCAGGTGATACAGCGTCTTGAGCTGGCTTAGCGCCTGCATCGGTGGCGGCCTCCCCATTGGTTTGTTGCAGAGCGTCCTCGCCCGGCGTGGCGTCGCGGTGCAGCGTGGCGATCGAGAAACTGCCGTACGTGTGCACCCGGTCGCGGGCGTGCAGCTCGTCGGCCAGCTCGCGGTTGTAGGCGAGCACCTCGCCGAGGCGCCGCTCCTGGCCGTTCACGTTCACCGCGATCGGATCGACGAACTCGCAGATGACCGCGGCGCTGCGCCACAGGATACGGCACGGATCGGTCGCCCGATCGACGATCGTCTGCCACTGCTCGGCGAGCACGTCGCGCATGTGCTCGGCCATCCAGTCCATGTGGTCGAGCAGCACGAAGTGCGAGTACTGGTAATCGACGCCCTTGAGGTGGTCGAGGATCGTCGTGGTGTGCGTGTGGACGCGCGAGGCGAGGCCCGGCTTGCCGGCGGCCGGGTCGCCCTTCAGCCGAACGAAGTTCTCCGGCTTCAGGTACTCCGGGCAGCACTCCGGCGTGTACTCGCCGGTCAGGTAGACACGCCAAAAGTAGTTGTCCTTGAGCGGCAGCTCGCTGAAGACCGCGTCGAGCGAGTCCTCGACGAACTTCGCGATGCCGCCCGGGTAGTAGCGCTCCAGCTGCTTGCGCTGGGCCCGCGGCACGCCGAGCAGCGACAACGCGGCGTCGCGTCGCAGCACCCAGCGGATCATGGGGCCCCAGAACGCCGGTTTCACGCGGGTCTCGTAGAGCTCACGCTGCTCCTCAACCGTCTCCGCGGCGAGCAGCTGCTCGATCTCGTCGCGGATCTTCGCCTTGCGATTGATGTAATAGTTGATGCCCGAGGCGAACATGCCCGCCGAGCCGCGGAAGTAGAAGCTCGGCCGACGGCCCTCGCCCAAGAAGAACTTGCCGTTCTTGTCCCAGAACCTGCGGCTGGACTCCGGCAGCTCCGCGCGGAGGGCGTCGTTGTAGATGTCGGCCCAGGTGTCCGTCTTGCCGCGGCCGAACAACTCGAAGAACTGGCCGTAGTCCAGCCGACGGATCGCGGCGAGCTTAAGGTCCAGCAGCGCGTTTTGCCGCGGGTTCACATCGACGGTGTCGATCCGCTCCGGCTCGTCCAATGCGTAGTCGAGCGCGTTGCACCCGGCGGACGTGATGACCAGCAGCCGATCGCCCGGGCCGAGCTCGAGCGCCACGCGGTCCAGCCGCGGGTCTTCCCAGCACGTGTTGTAGACCAGCTGGTTGCCGTGGCAGAGCTTGAAGACCGCCCGGCTCAGATGCGTCGCCAGCATCCGTGTTCCTTGCTCGCGAAGCCGCTGCTAGGCATGGACGCGACTCTGGCAACCATCCGCAGCGACAAATTCCGAAACCGCGAGTCTATGGCGGCGAACGACACAGCGAAAGCCGCCGGAGTGCGGGATGCCGCCGGTTCCGCTCCGGCTGCGCGAAGCTGAGGGGTTTGGCCGCGTTCTAGCGGCCCCAGTCCGTCAGTGCCGCGGCTCGCCGAAGGATCAGGCGATCGCCGCGACGAGCGGCGGCTCGGCGACCTGCTCGCGGGCGGCGAGCCGATCGACCACCTCGCCGTCGCGGCGGATGAGGTCGAAGCTGCCGTCTTCGAACTCGACCAAGGCGGTGCAGTTCTCAACCCAGTCGCCCGTGTTGAGGTACGCCACCTCGTCGATCGAGGTGATCCGCGGCGCGTGCACGTGGCCGCAGATGATGCCGTCGCAGTCGGCGCCACGAGCGTCGTCCAGCAGCTGCTGCTCGAACTCGCTCACGTGCTTGACGAGCCGCTTGACCCGCCGCTTGATGGCTCCGCAGAAGGCGTACGGGTCGTGCTTCTTGCCGCGGAGCTTGTTGCCCCACCAGTTGGCGGTGAGCAGGACGTCGTACGCGTACGACGCCACGAGCGAGAGCCACTGGCAGTTCTGCTCGATGCGGTCGAACTGGTCGCCGTGGGTGACGACGAACCGGCGCCCGTCCGCGGCTTCGTGAATGAACCGATCGTGGATCTCGATCACGCCGAAGTTGGCGAGGAAGCCACGCAGGAACGAGTCGTGGTTGCCCGGCGTATACATCAGCCGGGTGCCGGACCGCTTGAGCGCCATCATCCGTTGTAGCACGCGGTCGTACACCGGCAGCCAACGCCAGCGTCGCTTGAGCTTCCAGCCGTCGATGAAGTCGCCGACGATGTACAGGTTTCGCGGCTCGAACCGCTCGAGCATCTCGAGGAACTCGGCCGCCTGGGCGTGCTTGCAGCCGAGGTGCACATCGCTGACGAACAGGCTGCGGACCACGCCGCGGTCGGCACCGTCGCCGGTCGTCCTGTGCCCGCGATACGGCGACGGCGTCTCGGCGAGCGACATCCGATTATCGGTGTACATGCGACTCAGCGGGGATGAACGGCCGGTGTGGGGCGAGCGGCAACGCCGTTCGGTGACGCCGCACGATGGCTCTGTTCAGTAGTATTGGCGCCGCGTGTTACCAGCGGGCGAGATCCGCGTAGGGAATGCGTTAAGTGTTTGTTCAGATTGTGTGAAGGCGTGCTGGCGCCGCGTCGTTGGACGTCGCTTGGCTGTGCGTCTAGCTGTGCATCCGGGGCGGATCGTCGCTCTCGGCGAGGATGACCGCCTCGGCCTCCGCCAGCTCGTCGCGGCGACGGTTGACGGTGTCGTCGGGGGCGAAGTGGCGGGCCAGCCGGGTGTAGGTCGTGTGGTGGCGGGCCTCCGACTCGAACAGGCCGTGATAGAACTCCGTCAGTTCGCGGTCGTCCACGTGATCGGCCAGCTTCTGGAACCGCTCGCACGAGCGGGCCTCGATAATGCCGGCCACGAGCAGACGATCGACCGCCCGTTCGGGCTCCGACTTCCGCACGAGGTCGTTGAGCTTGCGTCCGTAGGTGCTCGGCGTCAGGCGACGCAGCGGCGTCCCGCGACTCTGGAGGACCTCGACGACCATGTGGAAGTGCTCGAGCTCCTCGTTGACGATTTCCGTCATCTCGCGACAGAGATCGAGGTTCTCGACGTAAGCGAACATCAGGTTCAACGCGGTGCCGGCCGCCTTCTTCTCGCAGTGGGCGTGATCGATCAGCACGGCGTCCAGGTCTTCGTCGACCTGCGCCAGCCAGCGGCCGTTCGTTTCGCTCTTGAGGTGCAGCATCGGTCGGCGAGGGAGCCAGCAATCAGGGCAGAGCAGGGCGGGGCGAGCCGGACGTGCGAGAGGCGCCGCCATCCGTTCGGTGCCGCTTATTGCACTCCTCGCGACCACCGATCGCAAGGGCAACGCCGTCTTACATTGGCGGTTTGTCGGCCTCGACTAGCACTGCGTTTGCTTCACGAACGACAAGCCGCCGCACCAAGCCCGGCGCCCAGCCCATCAGCTTGTGCCGCAGGGTGGCCCGCTTGCCGATGGGCGCTACGGCCCGGCGCCTGGAGTACGCGGCGAGCGACAGGTCGGCCACCAAATCGGGGGAGAGCTGCCCCGCTTGGCCGCGCTCGACCACAGTGGCCGCCAAGCAGGCGTTGGTGAACCGACCGTCGCGGAACAGGCCCGTCCGTGTGACGCCGGGCAGCACGGCCGTCGCCGTGAGGCCAAGGGGCCGCCATTCTCCGCGGAGCGTTTCCGTCAGGCCGACCAAGCCCGCCTTGCTGGCGTTGTAAGCGGCGAAGCCCGGCGGCGTGAGCGACGCGAAGATGGACGCCACGTTGAGCACGCCGACCGGCAGCGGCGGCCGCGATCCGACCGACGGCGTCAGCATCGGCGCCATCGCTCGGCACCCGAGCATCGCCCCCAGCAGGTTGATCTCAATCAGCCGCCGCAGCTCGGCCGGATCGCTCTCGGCGAGCCGGCCCGCCATGAGCACGCCCGCGTTGTTCACCAGCAGCGTGACCCGTCGGTTCCCGGTGCGTAGGTTCGCAACGAGCTGATCCCACGCCGCGGCGTCTGACACGTCGGCCGTGTAGGGCTCAACGGCGGCGCCCGCCACTTCGGTGAGAGAGGCTTCATCGCGGTCCCATGCCACAACCCCGTACCCGAGGTCGGCAAGCAGCCGCGTGAAGGCGGCGCCGATGCCGCCGCCGGCGCCCGTCACCACGGCCACGGGACGCTCCTCGTCGGTCGCCGGAGAGTTATCGGCTGCCGACACGCCAACGGGTCGCAAAGAAGACCAGCGGCGCCGCCGCGGCGAGGCTCACCGCGAGCACGTCGGGGTACCGCTTCTCAAACTTGCCGCGGCACATTTCGCACTCATCGAGATGTTGCTCGACCTGAGCGACGAGCTCAGCCCGCATCGGCGTGTCATCGGTCACGTGACCGTGGTACGCGTCGAACCGCGCGTAGCACGCCTGGCAAGACATCGCGGGCACGGCGGCGCTCCCGCCATTGAGCAAGAAGCCAACGGCGAACAACGCCAAGCAAGCGGCCGTCGCGTAGCCACCCGTCACCAAGGCTCGCGCGGTCTTGCGGCTGCGATTGGCGCGGACGAGCGAGCCACGCAGGCCCTCGAGCTCCCCGCTCTGGCAGGGGCTCCACTCGTCGTGCGTTGGGTTACTCGGGCTGTTCATGATGTCGGTTCTCGCTCGTTGGAGGCGAGTCGGCGGGCACGCTCTGAGCGGCCGGTACACCTTAGTGTACGCGGGCCGCGGCTTCTCTCACGGAAGTATCGGACACCACAGCGGCTCGCTACCGTGAAGCGGGCCACAGTATCGCGGGACTTTCACGGGTTTGGCGGTGAGGCGGGGCCGTCGGCGGCGGCGATCAGCTTGTTCAGGTCTTTCAGCAGAATTCGGCGGCGGCCGACTTCCACGAGGTCTTCCGCTTGGAGCTCGCCGAGCACCACGGTGACCGTTTCACGGGTGCTGCCGATGATGCTGGCCAGGTCTTGGTGCGAGAGCTTGATCCGTAGCCGGGTGGCGCCGGCTGGCGCCTCGGCCGGCTCGCCGTACTGGTCCGCCAGCTCGGTGAGCAGGCTCACCAGCCGCTGACGGTTGGAGCGGAACATCAGCGACTTGAGCCGCCGTTCGATCCGCCGCCGCCGCAGCCCGATGAGCTTCGTTACCCCAACCGCTACTGAGGGGTTCTCTTCTACGAGTTCACGCATCGCTTCGGCGGGCACGAGCACGACGGTCGATTTTTCCGCGGCCTCGGCGAACTCCTCTCGCGGCGAGCCGTCGAGCACCGATAACTCGCCGAACAGCTCGCCCGGCTCGATCAGGGCGAGGATCGTCTGCTTGCCGTCGTCCGTTACCGAGCCGATCTTCACGCGGCCTTCGGCCAGGACGAGCGCGGCGTCGGCCGCCTCCGCCGGCAGGTAGATCGGCTCGCCCCGCTTGAACGTCCGGCTCCGGCAGCGCGGCTCGAGCCGCTGAACCTGCTCCGGCGTCAACCGGCGGAACAGGTCGCACTGCTTCAGAAACCAGATCTCTTCGGTCATAGACGCGTTGCGCAGTAGCTAGGGCG
This sequence comes from Planctomycetota bacterium, assembly GCA_039820945.1. Taxonomy (GTDB): domain Bacteria; phylum Planctomycetota; class Planctomycetia; order Pirellulales; family Lacipirellulaceae; genus Botrimarina. The sequence continues at coordinate 49,763 of JBCBPC010000007.1, read as the reverse complement.
CCGCGGGCGGGTCGAACTTGGTGTGAGCATGACCTCCGGTCGCCCAGTACCCGCCGCGGGCGTGATCGAAGATAGCCTCGCTGCCGCGTACGGTGTCGTCAACGCGGCCATCGGCGTAAACGGTCTTGCCGCCGACCCACGTACGCACGGGCCACCCGGTGAGTTCCACGCCGTCCCAGGGGCTCCAGCCGCTCTTGGTGAGCTGCTCGGCGTTACGGACCGTACGCCGCAGGTTGGTGTCGACCAGCACGAGGTCCGCGTCGCAACCGACCTCGATGCGGCCCTTGCCGACGAGGTCCCAGGTGCGGGCCGGGGCGTCGCACATCCAGTGGACGACCTGCTCGAGCGTGCAGCGGCCGGCGCTCGCCTCGTTCAGTACGAGCGCCAGCGAGTTCTCGATCGCCGGCAGTCCGGACGGAGAGTCGGGGTAGGGCCGCCGCTTTTCGTCCAGCGTGTGGGGCGCGTGGTCGGTGGCGATGACCTGCAGCGTGCCCCGCCGCAACGCCGCCCAAATCCGTTCGCAGTCGCCCCGTTCTTTGAGCGACGGGTTCATCTGAATGAGCGTGCCGAGCCGCTCGTAGTCATCGGTGCAGAACAGCAGGTGGTGCGGGCATGCCTCGCCGGTGATGAGCCCCCGGCCGGAGGCGATCGCCCCTGCAATGATGTCCGTCTCGTCGCCGGTCGACACGTGTAGCACGTGGAACCGATGGTCGTGCCGAGCGGCCAGATCGAGCGCCCTGGTGGTGGCGATGCGGGCGGCGGCGTGGTCGCGGATGCGTGAGTGATCGGCCACGTCGGTCGTGCCGGTTAGCCGTTCGGCGTTCGCACGGACGGTCGCCTCGTCTTCGCAGTGGGCGGTGATCGGCAGCGTCGTTTCAGCGAAGATCTGCTCGAGCGATTCTTGCTCGTCCACCAGCAGGTCGCCGGTGCTTGAGCCGATGAAGATCTTGATGCCGGGCGTCCGCGTGGCCCGCTTTAGCTCGTCGATATTTGACGGCGTCGCGCCTACGTAGAAGCCGTAGTTGACCCGGCACTGGGTCGCCGCGAGGGCGAGCTTCTCCGCGAGGCGTTCGCACGTGGTCGTGGTCGGCTTCGTGTTGGGCATCTCTAGGAACGTGGTGACGCCGCCCTTGGCGCACGCCCCCGTGGCGTGCTCGAGGTCCTCTTTGTGGGTGAGGCCGGGCTCGCGGAAGTGCACCTGGTCGTCCACGACGCCCGGCAGCAGGTGGAGGCCCGTGGCGTCGATGGTTTCGTCGACAGCCAGTGATTCGGCCGGATCGATGTCGGCGACTATGCCGCCGTCGATCACCACGCCCACGTCGGCCCGGCCGGTTGGCAGCATGACGGTGGCGTTGCGGATGAGCGTTCGCATCGTTCCTTGCGGCGGTTCGCCGAGACAGGTTGCGATCCCGCAGCAGAGGGCGCCGCGGCGAGTCCACGCATTCTGTCGGGCGCCGTCGCGGTTTGGCAACACGTTGCCTTGAGACCACGGCGGGTGTCTTCGCATCGGCAGCCCGTGCGTTGGCCCGCGGCGCTTGAGGGTTTTGTGAGCTACGGTTCACGTGGAGCCCGCTTAGCCGCGGCGTTCCGCCCTCCTCCCCCGCCGCAAGGCGACACTCCTCCTCATCTCCTCCTCGTTGGCGTGCGACCGCCCGTGTCGCGCTTCGACGACCCCTCCCTCCTCGAGCAAAGCGGCTCCCACCCGAGCAGGCCCGCGTCGTGCGGTTGCCTTCTGCCGCTACGTGAACGCCATGGCGCAACGACGCAAGAAGTCCGTGAAGCAGCGGCGTGCTGCCCGCAGCCGCAACGTCGAGCGGCTCGAAGCCCGCGAGGTGATGTCGGCCGACCCGCTGCTGGGGTCCGCTCTGGGGATCAGCCATCACGCCATCGACGACGCCCCGGCGTTGATGCAGCACGACGCGCCATGGCTGGGCGGCTCTGGTGGTTTCATCGAAGCGGCGCCGGGCGAGGACATCAGCCTCACGCACGAGGCGATGTTCGATACGGACCTCGCCGAGCGGGTCGAGCAAACGCTCTACGAGGCGCACAGCCAGACCGGCCACGATGAGGTGATGACGAAGTACGGGTTCACGGGCGCCGGCCAGACCGTCGCCGTGATCGACAGCGGGATCGCGTACAGCCATTACGCGCTGGGTGGCGGACTCGGGTCGAACTACCGCGTCGTCGGCGGGTACGACTTTACCGAGAACGACTCGGACCCGTACGACGACGGCCCGCACGGCGGCCACGGGACGCACGTGGCCGGCATCATCGGCGCCGACAACCCGGGCGGCGAGGACACGGGCGTGGCGACCGGGGTCGATCTGGTCGGCCTCCGCGTCTTCGGCGACGACGGCAAGGGGCACTTCGGGTGGGTCGAAGACTCGCTCGACTGGGTGCTCGCCAACCAGTTCACCTACGACAGCCCGATCACCGCGATCAACCTGTCGCTCGGCGCCGAGTGGAACAACACCAGCAATCCGTCTTGGGCGATGCTCGAGGACGAGTTCGCGGCGATCGAGGCGGCCGGCATCTTTATCTCGGTCTCCGCGGGCAACAGCTTCACGAACTACAACACGCCGGGCCTCGGCTACCCGGCCTCAAGCGACCACGTCATCCCCGTGATGTCGACGGACCCCAACGGCAACCTGAGCTACTTCAGCCAACGCTCGACGGAAGCCATCGCCGCGCCGGGTCGGTGGATCACGAGCACTGCGCCCGACTACTTGGGCAACGACGGCGACACGATCGACGACGATTGGGTCAGCATGTCGGGCACCAGCATGGCGGCCCCCTACGTCGCCGGCGCCAGCGTGCTGGTGCGCGAGGCGATGGAGTTCGTTGGCCAGACGGGCATCGATCAGTGGGACATCTACGATCACATGATGTCCACGGCGGACACGTTCTTCGACTCGGCCACGAGCACCAGCTACAAGCGGCTCAACCTCGAGGCCGCGATCGACGCGCTGATGCCGACCGACGATTTCGGCTCGTCGGTCGCGACGGCTCACAGCCTGGGCACGCTCGGCGAGGCCAGCGTGTCCACGCAATCGACGCTGTCGGGCGTCATCTCCACGCTCACGGACGCCGACTACTTCACCTTCACGGCGGGCACGACCGGCAAGGTGACCTTCACCGCCGACACGGTGTCGCACGATCTCGCCGCCGACTGGCAAGGCTGGGGCGGGTCGTGGACCACCACGCCCGAGGGCGCCTACGAGATCGACGTCGTCGCCGGGCAGCAGTACACCGTCGCGATGTCGTCTTCCGACGGCCTGGGGTACTACACCCTCTCGGTCGGCATCGAATCGACGTTCGAGTTCACCGACTGGGGCGCCCTAGCGGCGCAGCAGACGCAGTCCGGCGCCGCGGCCACGGGAGACACCTGGTTCCGTGTCGAGGCCAATCGCACCGGGGTGCTTACGGCCGAGGTGCTGGGCGGGGCGTCGAGCATCGCGATCTACGACGCCAACCAGACGCTGGTTACTGAGATCGCTCAGGTCGGCGGCGATCAACGCTTCGACGCCAATGTCGTTGCGGGGGAGCAGTACTTCGTCCGCCTCACCGGCGCCGCTGAGTCGGTAGACGTTCGCTTGACGAACGCCATCTCATTCTCGGGCGGGGATCTCCTCGTCGCCGGAACGGCGGCCGCCGACGCCTTCGCCTACACCGCCGGGGCGAACTCGCACACGATCGCCGTCAACGGCGTCGGATTCGACTACACGCCGCAAGGCGGCACGGTCACCTTCGCTGGCGACGGGACCGACACGCTCTCGGCGACCACCTCGGCGGGCGACGACACGGCGATCCTCCGGGCGGGCTCCGCCACCGTCTGGAATGATTCGTACCGCGTCGAGTCGTCGGGCCTCGCGTCCGCGAGCCTTCAGAGCGGCGGCGGTGATGACCGCGTCACCTTCTTCGACACCGCCGGCGTTGACAACTTCAGCGGTTGGTCCGACCGAGCGGAGATGAGCGGCGCGGGATACACGAACGACGCGTCCGGGTTCCGGTTCGTCGTGGCCAAGTCGGAGCAGGGCGGTGACGACGTCGCGACGTTCTGGGACACCGCCGGCGACGACAAGTTCCTTGGCTGGCAAGACCGGGCCCTGATGGTGGGCGGCGGCTACTCGAACGACGCCCGCGGCTTCCGTTTCAACGTCGCCCATGCGACCGCCGGCGGCGTCGACACGGTGCAGTACTGGGACTCGGCGGGCGACGATAAGCTGCTCGCTTGGTCCGACCGAGCCCTGATGGTGGGCGACGGCTACTCGAACGACGCCCGCGGCTTCGACAGCACCTACGTGGAGGCGACCACCGGCGTCGACGAGGCGATCTTCTACGACTCGGCCGGCGACGACCGCTTTCTCGCCTGGTCCGATCGGGCGTACATGTTCGGCGACGGCTACGCGAACGACGCCCGTGGCTTCGACACGGCAACCGCTCACGCGGGCAACGGCGGCGAAGACTGGGCCACATTCTACGACACGCCGGGCGAAGATAAGTACGTCGGCTGGGACGGCCGCGCCCGGATGTTCGGCGACGATTACGCGAACGAGGCGCACAACTTCCGCTTCACGGTGGCGTACTCGTCCGGCGGCGACGACACCGCGACGTTCTTCGACGGCGCCGGCGACGACAAGTTCCTCGGCTGGGACGGCCGAGCGCTGATGGTGGGCGACGGCTACTCGAACGACGCCCGCGGGTTCCGGTTCGCCGTCGCCAACGCCGACGGCGGCGGCCACGACCAGGCGCTGTTCTGGGACTCGGCCGGCGACGACAAGTTTCTCGGCTGGGCTGACCGCGGGCTGATGGTGGGCGCCGGCTACTCGAACGACGCCCGCGGCTTCGACACCAACACCGCCTACGCGAGTGTCGGCGTCGATCAGGCGATCTTCTTCGACTCGGCCGGCGACGACCGCTACCTGGCGTGGTCGCACCGGGCCTACCTGACGGGCGAAGGCTTCTTCAACGACGCCTTCGGCTTCGACAGCACGGTGGCGCACTCGATCAACGGCGGCAACGACCGCGCCACGATGTACGACACGCATGGCGATGACGTGTACACCTCGTGGATCGGACGCACGCGGCTGGCGGGCGCCGGCTACTCGAACGAGGCCTACGGCTTCCGCCAGAACTGGGCCTTCGCCTCGATCGGCAACGATACGGCCACGTTCCACGACGGCGCCGGCGACGACAAATTCCTCGCGTGGACCGGCCGTGGTCTGATGGTGGGGGACGGCTTCTCGAACGACGCCCGTGGTTTCGACAGCACAACCGCCCACGCCACCGGCGGCGGCACGAACACGGCCCTGTTCTGGGAGTCCGCTGGCGACGATGACCTAGAGGCGGTCGCCGGCAAGGTGAGCGTCGACTACGGCTCGGATCGGGCCGAGGCGAACGGCTTTGAGTCGGCGACCGCGTACGGCGACAACGGCGGGACCGACACACGTTCGGTCGCGGGCGCGCTCGACTACGCGTTCGCCGAGCAAGGCGCTTGGGTCTGACCGACGCCCCGTGCGGTCACGCCGCGAGGCGTGCGGCGGGCGACGTGGCTAGCGCAGCGGCGATGCGGCCGCTCACGGTCTCTTCGTCGAGCCCGGCTGCCGCGATCAGGTGCTGCTGATCGCCTACCTCGCGAAGGAACTCCGACGTCAGTCCGAACCGTTTGAACACGCACGGCGTGTCCGTGTTTTCGGCCAGGGTCTCCGCAGCAGCGCCGCCGAGCCCGCCGATGACGCTGTGCTCTTCGAGCGTGAACACGGCGCCGGTGTCGGCGGCCGCCGTGGCGATCGCCCGCTCGTCAAGCGGTTTGAGTGTGTGCATGCTAAGGACGCGGAGCTCGATCGACTGCTCCGCTGAGAGTCTTTGGGCGACTTGCATCGCCGTGTGCAGCATGCCGCCGGTGCTGATCAGGGTGGCGTCGTCGCCTTCGCGGGTGACGATCGCTTTGCCGAGCCGCCAGTCGATCGGCTGCTCGTGGACGAGGGGTTCGCCGGCACGGCCGAGCCGCAAGTAGCACGGGCCAACGCCCGCGCAACACGCCTCGACCGCGGCGGTGGTTTCGACCGGATCGCCCGGGGCGATGACGGTCATCCCCGGCAGACTCCGCAGGACGGCGAGGTCCTCGGTGGCGTGATGGCTCGCGCCCAGCGCGCCGTACGCCATGCCGCCGCCGACCGCCACCACCACCACGTTGGCGCCGTGGTAAGCGACGTCGTTGCGGATCTGCTCGAGCGGCCGCAGCGTGGGGAAATTCGCGATCGAGTAGGTGAACACAATGCGCCCGGACATCGCGGCGCCCGCCGCGAGTCCCGTCATGTTCTGCTCGGCCACGCCGACGTTGAGAAACTGGTCGGGGAACCGCTCGGCGAACTTCTGCACGACGCCGAAGCCGAGGTCGCCCGTCATGAGCGTCACCCGCGGGTCGCGTTCCGCCATGCGGGTGAGCGTGTTGATGAACTCGGTTCTCATCCGGCTCTCCGTGTTGCGCGGTCGGCCAGCTCGGCCATCGCCGCCTCGTACTCTTCGCCCTGCGGCGTGCGATAGTGCCACAGAAGGCTGTCTTCCATGAAGCTCACGCCTTTGCCCTTCACCGTGTTGGCGATGACGCAGGTCGGCTGCTCGGCGTGCTCGTGGGCGGAGCGCAGGGCTCGTTCGACCGCCACGGTGTCGTGGCCGTCGATCGACTCGACACGCCAGCCGAACGCGGCCCACTTGTCCGTGAATGGCTCGAGCGAGCAGACCTTGTCGCAGTGGCCAAGGCTCTGGATCTTGTTGTAGTCAACGATCACCGTGAGGTTACCGAGCAGGTGGTGCGGGGCGAACAGGGCGGCTTCCCAGTTGGAGCCCTCGTCGCATTCGCCGTCGCTCAGCAGGCAGTAGACGCGGTGCATGGCTCCCGCCTTCTTGGCGGCCCAGGCCATGCCCGTCGCGATCGGCAGCCCGTGACCGAGCGAGCCGGTCGAGACCTCGATGCCCGGGATGCCTTTCGCCGTGGCGTGACCGGGCAGCTTGGCGCCGTTGTGATAGAAGCTTTCGAGCCAGCTCAATGGGAAGAAGCCCCGCTCGGCGAGCGTGGCGTAGAGCGCCGCGCAAGCGTGTCCCTTGCTGAGAATGAACCGGTCGCGATCGGGCGCCTCGGGGTTCTGCGGATCGATGCGCAGCACGCGGCCGTAGAGCACCGCCAGCAGCTCCGCCATCGACAGGCTGCTGCCGACGTGCGAACTCTTCGCCCGGTGGGTCATCTCGACCGTGTGAACACGGAGCCGGTGAGCGAGATCGTCGACCTCGTCCGCGTCGAGCCAGTGATCAGCGAGCGTTTGCATGGTGTTGGTCCTTAGGCCGCCTCGGCTTGGGGGCGGAAGCCGCGGCTCAGCCGCTGGTAGACTTCGGCGGGCAACGGCCCGAGCGCCTGGGCGGCGACGTTGTCTTCCACTTGCTCGGGCGATTTGGCGCCGAACAGCACGGCGCCGACACCCGGCGTGTCGAGCAGCCAGCGGATCGCCAAACGCCCCGGCGTCGTGCCGAGCGCGGTCGCTTCCGATCGGAGCAGCGCGACGAAGCGGAGGTTTCGCTGGAAACGCTCGCCTTGGAACGCCGGGTATCGCCTGCGGCGGTCGTCGGCGGCGAAGCGTGTGCTGGCGTCGAACTTGCCGGTTAGCAAACCCTGGGCTAGTGAGCCCCAGGTGGCCAGCGGCACGCCGTGCCGTTCGGCCACCGGCTGAGCCGACGCCGCGTCTTCACGATCGAGCAAGCTGTATTGAAGCTGAACGAGCGACACTTCCGCGGCGCCGCAGGCTTCATCGAGCTGATCGGGCGAGAGGTTCGACACGCCGATCGCACGGATCTTGCCGGCGTCCTTCAAGCGTTGAAGGGCGCCGAGCGTCTCGGCGATCGGCGTCTGGCCATCGGGCCAGTGCAGGTAGTACAGCGGCAGCGTCTCGATCCGCAGCCGGCGTAGGGTGGCGTCGAGCGCCTCCCCGAGCCATTCGGGCCGCGCGTCGTAGAATGTTCCGTCGTCCGAGCGGCGGACGCCGAACTTCGAGGCGATCACCGTTTCGTGACGATGGCGTCCGAGCGCCTCGGCCAACAACTGCTCGGACGCGCCGAGGCCGTAGATGTCGGCCGTGTCGAAGTGGTTGACGCCAGAGTCCAACGCCGCGTGCACCGCGGCGACGAGTCGATCGTGCTCGACGGGACCCCAGCCGTGACCGCCCAGGGGGCAGCCGCCGAGGCCAACGCGTGTGATGGTCAGATCGGTGTGAGGCAGACGGACGTGCTCCACTACGCGGCCCTCCGCTGCGCCGGCTTCGGCGCCGATTTCGAGTTGGGGGCGACGGCCGTGGCGTCGCGCGCCGGCCCGAGGCCAAACCCAAGGCCGAGCACCTTGGCGACGGTGCGAACCAGGATGGCCGCGTCGCCCCCCAGGGTGCGTGTTTCGACGTAGCGCACACGCAGCTCGTTCTTACGTGGAAGGACGTGCCGCCGGTACGCCGCGTCCGGGTCCTCGGCGCCGACGACGGCCTGCAGGTCGACGAACTCGAGGCTCGCCAGATCGGTGATGCCCGGCTTCACCGACAGGATCGTCCGCTCACGCTCCGTGTACCGCGACGTGTACTCGGCCACCTCCGGCCGCGGGCCCACGAGGCTCATGTCGCCCCACAGCACGTTGAGCAGTTGGGGAAGCTCGTCGAGCTTGTGCTTGCGGATGAACCGCCCGATTGGCGTAAGGCGAGGGTCCGCGGCGCCGGTCGTGGTGCCGCCGAGCGACTCTCCGCCGACCGTCATCGAGCGGAACTTGCAGATACGGAACGGCTCGCCGTGCCGGCCGGTGCGGACACCGCGGTAGAGCGCGGGACCCGGCGACGTAATGCGGACGGCGATCGCGAGCGCGACGAGCGCGGGCGAAAGCACGAGCAGCCCCGCGCTGGCGGCGACGACGTCGATGATGCGGCGGAGTATTTCCACAGCGGGTGGGGGATCCTTGATGGGGCGCGGCCTTAGGCGGCCACCGCGGCGACGCCGCTCGGCTTGATGAAGGACATACCACCTCGGCCGTCGGGCACGAGCTCGGTCTCGACGCCGCGTTCGGCCAGGAACTGGTCGGTCGCTTTGCGAGCCCCGTGGCAGCTCCAGTAGTCGTCGATGATGACGGCTCCGCCGTCGGACACCTGGTCGAAGAGCTGCGTGAGGACGCAGTAGGTCGAGTCGAACCAGTCGCCGTCGACCCGCAAGAGAGCGACCGGACCGATCGCTTCGCGCGTCACGGGCAGCGTGTCTTGGAACCACCCCTGCACCAGATGAACGTCTTCGCGGTCGTAGCCGAACTCGTCGAACAGCAGCTCGGAGACTTGCTCGATCGTGCCCAGGCACGAGCCCTTCGGCAGCGGGCGGATGTGGTGGCCCGTGCGGCCATCCTCGAGGTCCTTCTCCGTGGGGTCCGGCAGGCCCTCGAACGAATCGAAGTACCAGCACTCCCGCGCCGGTTCGCTCTGCGTGGCGACGTGCGTCAGCAGTGCGGCACACCCGCCGCGGGCGACCCCGCACTCGACAAACGCCCCGGGCACGTGCCCGCGGACCGAGCCCATCGCGCGGTCATAAGTGTGCTCAAGACCGGACGAGCCGATGAGCGAGTGCGGCATAACGCGGTGAACGGTTTCCAGGCGGTCGATCGCCGCCGCGTCGCCCGCTCGCTTGGCGGCCGCCAAACGCATGGCGTAACGGCTACGCAGCGCTTGCTGGTAAACCGCGAACGACGGGCGGTACATCGCGGCGTAGGCGCTCTTCGGCAGCACGGCCTGCATCACGCCGAGCGTCTTACGCACGGCGCCCTTCAGCGCGGCGTTCTTGGCGTACGGGTTGGTGTCGGCGGAGGCGGACATCGGGCTAACTCGCGGGGAGGGAGTAAACGTTGTTGGGGGGCTACGCCGCGACGCCAAGCGGAATCGCGGTCTGGTCGTAGTGGGCGTGAACCCGCTCGAGGTGATCGGCCATGGCGTCGTACACGGTGGCCGCTTCGAACCGCTCGGCGAACAAGCGGGCGGCGTTGTCGCGTCGCTCGGCGAGTCGTTGCGGGTCGTCCGCCCACGCGACGAAGCGTCGGGCGATCGCCTCGGCGGTGGGGGCGGCCATGGTCTCGCCGCAATCGGCCTCGGCCAGGAGGCTTTGCAGCTCGGATTCGCCAAGCGTTGAGAGCACCGCCAGGCCGCCGGCCAGGTACTCGATCGGCTTGTTCGGCAACGATTGGGGCGCGTCGGCGCCGTACGCGGCGACACCGATGTGGCTGCGTCGCATCAGCTCGACGATCTTCGGTTGATCGATCCAGTCGGCCCACCGGATCGAACCGCACTCACCGGCGATCCGGCGGTACGCGTCTCGCTTAGGTCCGTCGCCGCACACGACGAGCTCGATATCGGTGCGGCCCGTTTCGCGAAGTGAACGCATGGCGTGCAGGAAGGGCTCCAACGCGCTGCTCTGGCCGAGACTGCCGAAGAAGCAGAGCCGCGTCGCGGGGCCGTCGGCCACGCCAGCGTCGTCCCAGTACGCGGCCGCTTGGCTTTGCTGCTCGGCGGAGAACTCGGGTCGCTCGTATCCGTGCGGGAAGACGGCGTCCAGCGGCGTGCGTTGCCGCTCGGCCCGGTCGAGCCCCCATCGCAGGTAGTCGTCTGACACGCTGACGAGCGTCGTCGCGGCGCCGCACGCACGGCGACAGAGGCCCCGCGCCCGGTGCAGCAGCGTCCCGGCCAAGGGTCGGGCAAACCGAGGTAGCACCCGCTCGAAGACGTCGGGCCACAGGTCACGAACGTCGACAACCACCGGCGTGTTCCAGCGGGCGCCGTAACGGGTCGCCTCATCGGCCAGGCCGAGCGTCGGCAGCGACGCGACGATGAGGTCGGGCCGCGGGGCCGCTTCGGCTTGGCGCCGGAACGACTGCGAAACGGCGCGTTGGTACCGAAGCCGGGCGAAGCCGACGTTGCGTGAGAACGCCGGGCCGTGCATCAGCCGCAGGTCGTAGCCGGGCGCGAAGGGGATCGTCGCGTCGGCCGTGGTGCGTTGCTTCTTGACGAAGTGATTGAGCGTGCCGGCCCATTGCGTCACCCGGTGGCCGCGGGCGACAAGCCGCTTGGCCAGCAGGCCGTAACGGAACAGGCGCACCTGCCCATCAACAGGCAGGGGTTCACCGATGTGAAGAAGCCAAATATGCAAGAGTCGCCTTCCCTGGCGCGAGGCCGCATCCTTGCGGCAAGGGCGAGAAAGTACCGACGCCGGGCTCCGAGAGTCAACCTCACGTGCGTCGCACTCTGCGTGCGTCGCACTCTGCGTGCGGCGCCCTCAAGCGGCGTCGCGGTAGATTCTCACGATCTGCGTGGCGATCTCACGATCGCCCAGCGGCAGGATGTGCTGGCGCCCGTTGCTCCGCTCGGCTTGCGCTAGTACCTCGACGATCGCGGCGCCCATGGCGTTCGGGTCGCGCGGGGTGATGTGGGATGGCGTGACGTGCTGCAAGCGTTCGGTCACGTCGCCCACGTCGACCGACACCACCGGGCAGTTGCACGCCATGGCCTCCTTCACCACGTTCGGTGATCCCTCGAACCGGCTGCACATCAGCAGGCAGTCGGCGGCGCTGTACAGCAGCGGCATCTGCTCGCTCGGCGTCTTGCCGCGGAGTACCTCCAGATGGACGCCGGGCCGACTCTTCGCGGCGACCGCGGCCGCGCCCTCGGCCAGGTCGAGCCCCTTGCCCACCGGGTCGTTGCGAGCGGTGAACAGCAGGATCTCCCCGTCCGGATCCCAGCCGAGCTGGCGCCGGGCTTCCTGCTTGTCGCGTGGTCGGAACAGCTCCAAGTCGATCCCGTCCGACAGCACCGCGATATCGCGGCGGCGCCACCAGAGTCGGCGGCGGAGCTGATCGCTGACGCAGATGATCCGGCTGGCGCGTAGCGAGGCTAGCTGCGAGAAGAACTTCGCGAGCGTATTGCGAGACCAGCTCACGGCCGCCGTCGGGTTCAGGTCGCTGCCCCGGTAGGTGATCAGCAGGGGCTTGGTCGTCGCGAGCGCCGTGAACAACGCCGTGACCGTGCCGAAGTGGGCGTGGACCAGGTCCGGCCCTTCGGTTCGAACGGCGGCGCGAAGCTCTCGCCACTGCCGGGCGATCGCTATCGGCGACACCCGCGACTCGAGAAAGAACGGCCGCACATCGACGCCTTGGTCCGATAGTGAGCTCAGCTGACGCCGCAGGAACGGCATCGAGTTGGCGTCTTGCGGCTTGCCCGGCAGCACCGCCAGCACACGGAGTCGCCGGCTATCGTCGGTTTCGTTTGCGATCATGCGGCTTGGCGTCGGGAGGGGGGCGGAGCGGTTGTCGATGGGTCCGCCTGATAGAGCGCCGAGCCCGTCCGCGTAAAGACAGAACGGTTGAGCCACGCGGCTTGCAGCACGAAGTAGGCGCTCGCCCCCAGCGCCACGCCGACGAGGCCTAGCCAATAAAAGCCGATCAGCCGGAGGCCAACGCTTGCGACGAACGTGATCGCGGCGTAACGCGCCGGCGTTGCGGTATCGCCCCGGGCGAAGTGGGTGACGCCGCCGAGCTGCGCGAGCGGTTCGAACAGCAGGATGCCGCCGAGTGCAACGAGCAAGACCAGCGCGCCGGCGAATTGGCTCTCTGGCGCCAGCCACGCCGACACCGCGGCCGCGGTCAGCACACACAAGAAGGCCCCGGCGGCGGCCGCGAGGGTCAGACGCCGTCGTTTGCGGTAGGCGGCAAAGAACTCGTCGGTTCGGGCTTCGCCCCACAGCACGGTGAGCCGTGGCCCGACAGTGGCGACCAACGCCTTGCCGATCAGTCGGGCCGCCGCGTGGTGCAGCTGCCTGCCGAGAGCCAGGAGCGTGAGCCCACCGGTCGGCGCCATCGACGAGAGGAGCCGATCGAACAGCAGGTCGGTACGAAAAACGAACGAGCCCGCGATCAGCGGCCACGCCTTGCGGGCGGCTGCTGGGAGCACTGGCGATCGGAGGTCGGGCCGGACCGGCCCCTTGAGTGCGACGGTTACGAGTGCGAGCTCGGTGGCCATGCGAATGACCCACGCCAGCGGCGCCGCGACGACGCCCAGCCACGGCAGTGTGGTGAGCAGCACCAGCAGGCCGGCGACCGCCGCCGTGGCGGTCGCCCGTTCGGCAGCGGCGAAGCGCTCGCTCGCTTTGAGCGCGGCCCCGGCGACGGTGCTCATCGCCAGGAACACCGCCCCGACGACACTGACGCGCATGAGTCCTTCGACCAGCTGCAGCTCGACGCGGGTCATTCCCGGCAGCAGCCAGCCGGACCACACGCTGACCGTCGCTGCTAGCAGTCCGGCGACGCCGGCGAAGAGCAACCCGACCGCCCAAACGAGCGTCCAGGCGTCGCGTCGACGACGCTCAGCGGGCGCTGCCACCAAGAGCGGCGTGAGCGCGAGTGCGAGCGACCCGACGAGCAGATCGAACAGCACCTGGGGAACCACAGCTGCGGCGAAGAACGCATCCGTTTCGTAGCCGCTGCCCAGCCAGAGGACGAGCACCACCTGAGCGACGAAGCTCAGGCCGACGGTCGTCGCCGCGAGCGACCCGACCGCAACGGCCTGTCGCACCCCGCCCGACGTCTTGGCGACGGAGACGCTCAAGCGGCGGGCGCTCCCGCGGCAGCGACGCGTTGCGGACGCCGCCGCAACGACGGTCGCTTGATCGGTGGGGCGGTCGTGGTCCGGCGCCGCACGAGGGTGGAGCACAGCACCAGCACCAGCAGCGACGCGATGAACGAGTGGACCACGAACCCCTTATACCCCTCGATACCGGTTCGCAGCAGTGTCGGCATGTTGCCGGTGAAGGTGCACGCCGCAAACGTCGTGAGCACACGCCAGACGAACCAGCGTCGACCGCTGCGCGACGTGTTCATCAGACGGATCGTCTGCCCCCACACCGCCCCGACGAACACGCCGCCGGTGAGCACGCCGAGCATCCCGAAGTTGAGGTACCAGCCCGTGGCGTGGTGGATGGTGAAGCCTTGGTCTTTCGAGGCGCCGACGCCCTCGATGTAGTACCAGTAGATCTCCTCGGGGCGGTTCTCCCATAGCGACCGAGGCACGACCGAAGCCGCCAGCGAGAGGAAGCTGGCGCCGAAGTCGGGAGTCATCTGAGCGTTGAGCACGCCGTAGAGCGACAGGTGCGCGGCGTAGCACTCGCCGGTGGCGCCGACCGATGCGAGCGCAGCGAGTGTGTCGGCGACCGAGACGTCTTCCTTCACCTCGGCGACGCTCGCCGAGCGGAAGTTATCGAACAGCACGAGGCACAGCAGGACCGACGCCAGCGAAACGCCCAACCGCAGCACACGCGGCCGGGGCGAGTTCGCCAGGTAGAACAGAGCCCCGGTCGTCGCGGCGAAGAGGATCTCGTTCTTGTTGCCGAGCAAGAAGCAGAGCCCGAGCATGCCGACCAGCACCCCGCCGAACCCGACCGCGTAGCCCGGTCGCTGCGGCATGACGACGAATCGCCCCCGCGGACCGGACAACCACGCCGCCAGGCCGATCGCGGCGGGCACCAGCGCCATGCGGTTGAGGATCGTCAGCACGACGCCAAGCGTGCCCAGCACGCCCTCGTAGCGTGTCAGGTTGTAGAGCGACACGCCCGTGGCGGCCGACATGCCGAGCGGGCCGCGGATGATGAGGTAGCTGCCGATCGCGCACAGCGCGCACGCGATGATCAGCTGCGGAGCGTTCAGGCGGATCCGCGAGCCGTCGTCGGGCAGGCGCCCCGGCACGGCCCCGACCCACCGGGCCGCGTGCAGCATCAGCACGGCAAAGACCGTGTAGAGCACCAGCGTGAGCCGGTAGTTGTTGTCGACGACGACCGTCACGAGGTCGTCCATCAGGTAGTCGTGGTTGCCGAGGTCGCCGCCCGTGAGCGTGATGGTCCAGGCGCCGTGGAGCGACCAGTAGTAGCAGAACAACGCTCCCATCGGGATCGCGTAGCTACGCGTGCCGCGCCAGGCGTAGAGCGTGGCGTGAGCCATCACGGCGGCGCACGCCATAAGCAGCAACAGATCCGCCATCATGCGGCCCTCTTCGGGGCGGCGCCGACCGTGGCGTACGGCTTACGCTCGCACAGCTTGCGCCACGCCTTGGCGACGGTGTACCGCGTGCGATTCAGCGGCGAGTCGGCCGATTCCATGCGGGCGACGACGTCCGCCAATCGCGAAGCGTCCGGCTCGAGGCGCGTCATGGCGCCGAGCAGTGCGATGTGCAATTGGTGATAGAACGGCGAGGCGACGCGTCCGTGCGTGTCGTAGAGCGACCAGCCGTCCGGCAGCAGGTACTCGCTCGCTCGGCGGTCAAGCGTCGCGACGCTCTGG
This sequence comes from Planctomycetota bacterium, assembly GCA_039820945.1. Classification (GTDB taxonomy): domain Bacteria; phylum Planctomycetota; class Planctomycetia; order Pirellulales; family Lacipirellulaceae; genus Botrimarina. The sequence continues at coordinate 34,384 of JBCBPC010000007.1, read as the reverse complement.
TCGTACGCCCGTCGGGCGGCTGCGCAGCCCGTGTGCTTTGCGTAGTCCCGCAGGCCGAACAGCGCGAAGATCCACCCGTTGAGGATGACGTGCTCGTCGCGGCGGCAGAGCTCGCAGAAGGAGATTTCCTCGCCGCGGTGGAGCGAGGTTCCGCCGTCTTCGATCGGCGCCAGCAGGCTGTCCGCGATGCGCCGCACGGCCAGCTCCGCGGTCTGGAGTTCGGTCCCTTCGACGATTCGATTGGTGATCGCCCGTGTCAGGAGTGAGAGCGCCTCGCCGCACGCCATGCCGCTGTTATCGGAGAAGAACGGCAGGCCGGGCTGCAGCTCGGGGAATCGGTTGGGCAGCGAGCCGTCAACGCGGAGGCTCGCGAGGGTCCAGCGGACGGCGTCGAGCGCGCGGCGGCGATCCGCCTCGGCTCCCTCGAGCAGCCAGCGGTCCGTTGCTCCGAGGCCAAACTGCAGCACTGTGATGGGGAACGCGATCTCTTCGCCCAACGCGGGAAAGTAGATGATTGGGGCCCCCAGGTGTGTGGCGCCCGTCCAGTCGGCCTTCCGACGCAGGTCGTTGTAGTAGCAGCCGCGGATGGCGCCGCGTTGGGTGAAGTACGGGCCTAACGGCTGGGGCGCATGGAAATAGTCGCGTCCGGAGGCGACACGCACGAAGTCGCGCGCCATGTAGCCGATCTCAAGCAGTTTGCGCACGGCGATAGCAATCGATGCTGGTGGGGCGGGGGGGGCGGGGCGGCGGAGTCTAGGTGAGCCACGGAAGCGGTCACAAGATCGTCCCGCCACCGAACCGCTGCGCACGCACGCGTGCTGGCGCCGAGAGCGCTTCGCCTTGTTCGTTTCGGACCAATCTCCTAACTAACCGCCCCTCGCCGTTCCCAAAGCTCGCCACCGGCTTTCCTGCCGCATGCAACGCGTACGCCACGTTCCGCCGATTGACCTCCGCGTCGCGCTGCCGCTCGCTCTCGCGGCGCTGGTTGGTTGCCAGTCCGGCGGTCTCACGCCGCGGAACCTGCCGGCTCAGTATGTGGCGCAGCCGGGAGCCGGGTTCCAACAGATCCGCATGCAGAGCCTCTCGTCCGTCGGCGCAGCGAGCGACACGCTCGGCGTGGACGACGTGCTCGGGGTGACGGTCGTCACCGGCCTTGAGACCGAAGCTCCCGAACCGCTCACCCTGCGTGTGAACGAGAACGGACAGATCGAGCCGCCGCTGATCGGCCCCGTGGCGATCGCCGGGCTCGACCCCACACGCGCGGCCGCACGCATCGCGAGCGAAGCGATGACACGCGGTGTGTACCGGCAGCCGCAGGTACAGATCGAGGTGCTGCAGCAAGCGACCCACCGCGTCACGGTGCTCGGCGCCGTTGAGACACCCGGCGTGCACGAGGTGCCGCGGCACAGCTGCGATATTGTCACGGCCATCGCCGCGGCGGGCGGTTTCACCGAGGAGGCGGGCGCCGTCGTTGAGGTGCTGCGACACGGCTCACCGGTGCTGGCCGACGCGTCTCCGCCCGAAGGCGACATCCAGCAGGTGTCGTTCGACGCCCCGGCGCTTGCGCCAAGCGCTCCCGCGAAACGCACCGATCGGTTCGATCTGACCGACCTCGTGGGGCAGCCGCCGACGCAGCAACGCCTGGACGATCGCGACGTGGTCGTGGTCCGCCAGCGTGAGAAGCGTGTGGTCCACGTCTCGGGACTCGTGCAGACGCCGAACCAATTCGAGCTGACCGACGACCACGACCTGCGGGTGCTCGACGCCATCGCGATGGCCGGCGGCGCTACGACCGTGGTCGCCGACAAGGTGATCGTGATCCGCAACGTGCCGAGCGCCCCGCAGCCGGTGGTGATCTCGGTCAGCATGAATCGCGCAAAGAAAGACGGCGGCGAGAACCTGGTGCTCCAGTCCGGCGACATGGTCAGTGTCGAGCCGACGCTCGCCACGAACGTCGCCGACGCGTTCAACACCCTGTTTCGCGTGACGATGGGCGTCGGCGGCGACCTAACCCTGTTCTAGCGCCAGCCCGGCCCCCAACGCGTACGACGACCCACGATTCCCGGTCCATGAGCCAAGACCCTCACTTCGACGAGCAAACGACGGCGGAGCCCGCGACCGCTGGTTCCGGCGAGCTCGCGCGCGAGCTGCTCCGCCTCACCCGTGTCGCCCAGTACCGGCAGGGCACGATCCTCTGGGTGCTGGCCGGCTGCGTGACGCTGGGCGCGGCGTACTACGCCCTGGCGCCCCGGTACTACCGCTCCGAAGCCCGCTTGATGGTCATCGAGCAGGGCGGCGACGAGATGCGGTCGATGGCCGAACAGATCGGCGGCGACAACGTCATGGCGACGCAGCGCGAGCTGGTCCGCAGCCCCGTCGTCCTGCAACGCGCCATCCAGCGGCTCACGCCCGAGCACCGCATTGACCTTGAGGGGCTTCCGCCAGCCGAGTGGGTCCGCGATGTCGCCGACCGGCTCTCGACGTCGACCGTCCGCAAGACAAACCTCGTGAACGTCAGCTACCGTTCGCTTCATCCGGAAGCGGCCGCGGCGGTGGTGCGGTCGGTGATCGAGTCGTACCTCGAGTTCGTCGAAGAAGCACACCGCGGCGTCGCCGCCGACCTGCTCGACAATCTGACAGCGGACCGCGACCAACTGGAACGCGACCTGGCGGAGAAGCAGCTCGAGCTCTCGCGCTCGCGCGAGCAGATCGGCCGTCTGACGCTCCCCGACCGCGAGGACGTGGTCGATCCGATCGTCGCTCGCGCGTTGCGGATGAACGACGCTCTGATGACGGCGCAAGAGCAACGCGTGAAGCTCCAGGCGTCGCTGGCGACGGTCCGCGCCGCGGCGGCTCGCGGCGAAGACCTGCGGCAGCACCTCGGCGTGGTGCAGCAGGCGGTGGGCGAGAAGATGATGCTCTCGGCCCTCGGCCTGGGCGAAGACGATCTGGCCGTCGCCGCCGAGCAGCGTTCACGAGTCCTTGAGTTGCAGGCGGAGCTGGACCGCGTCGAGCCGTTCTTGGGACCCGCTCATCCGACGGTCGCGACGCTTAATCGGCAGATCGCCAATACCCAGCAGTTCCTCGCCACCCGCGGCGGGGCAGGGCGCCTCGAGAATCTCGGCGGCGACGAGCTCGGCCCGCTGCTAGAGCAGATGCTCGCTCAGTCGATCGCCCGTGTGAGCGAGAACGAGCGACAGCTGCAGGTTTCGTTCGACGAGGCCCGAACCAACGCCGCCCAGCAGAGCGGCGAAATCGTGCGCCTGCAGATGCTTGACCGCGAGGTGCAACGCCTGGAACGTTACTACGACGTGCTGTTCGAGAAGATCTCGGCGGTCGATATCCGCCAGGTCAGTGCTCCCATGCGTGCGACGATCGTGCAGCAGCCGCTGCCGGACCCGAAGCCCGCGTCGCCGCGACTGAAGGTCGCCCTCGGCGGTTCCTTGCTGATGGGTTTGGTGCTCGGCTTGGCCGTAGCGTACCTGCAAGACACGCTCGACGATCGGTTCGGCTCGCCCGACGAGATCGCGATGCAGCTGGGGTGTCGCGTGCTGGCCCTTGTCCGCAAGCTGCCCGTCCGTGGCAACGCGGGCTTGGCTAATGTGCAGATGCACGCCGACGCGCAGGCGGTCGAGTCCGAGGCGTTCCGCACGCTGCGGACGGCCATCGCGCTCGGGGCCGAGGTGTCCGAACGGCTGGTGATCACCAGCAGCGAGCCGAGCGACGGCAAGACGACGATCTCGTCCAACCTCGCCGTGGCCTATGCCCAGACGGGCAAGCGAACCCTGGTGATCGACTCCGACCTGCGGAAGCCGGGACTGACGGCCCTGCTGGGTCTGAAGGGCCAGGCGGGCATGACCGATATCCTGTCGGCCGAGGGCGATGTCGAGCGGATCGCCGAGCGGTGCTTGCAACGCACCGACCTCGAACAGCTCGACGTCATCCCGGCCGGGCCGCGTCGGCCAGACCCGGCCGACCTGTTGCTGGGACCCAACTTCGCCGAGCTGCTCGCGTGGGCCGACGGGCGTTACGACCAGGTGCTGATCGACTGCCCGCCGGTGCTCGCCGTGAGCGACGCGCAGATCGTCGCCCGACTGGTCGACGGCGTCGTGCTGGTGCTCACGCCCGAGAAGAACCATCGGCGCCTTGTCGCGCGTGCGTGCGAATCGGTGCGGGCCACCGGGACGCCGCTGTTGGGCGTGGTGCCGAACCGCATCTCCGATCAGGCACACGGCTACGGCTACGGGTACGGCTACGGGTACGGCCACGACGAAGAAGGCGAAGGTGAAGCCGAGCCAACGCCGCTGCCCCGTGCCGCCTGACCGGTTTCCCGCGACTGCACGTCTGAGTACCCGAGCATCATGGGCTCGTTCGCTTCCTCACACGCGAATCCGCTGCAATCGCTCCGGCGTGCGTGGGAGCGTCGTAGCCGGCGTGCGTGGGATAGCCAGCGGCTTCTTGATCTTGTTCTGCTCGCCGTGCTGATCATCACGCCGCTTGCGCTCGGCGGCCGCAAAGACCACGGGCGGCTGGTGTACGTCGCCCTGGCGGTGTCGGCCGGCGCCGTCGCCGCGTTTTCTCGGCGTAGCGGCGACGGTTCGTTGCCCGCGGCGCCCTTGGCGTTATTCGCTGCTGGCGCTGCCGTGCTGGCGGTTCAGTTGACGCCGATGCCCCCGTCGCTGCTTGGCGTCGTCGCGCCGAGCCACGCCGCGACGCTGCCTCTTTGGACCGACGCTCCCGACGGTTTCGGCGAGTGGTCGGTGGTTTCCCTCGCGCCGCATCGAACGTTGCGCGACCTCGCGTTGTGGATCGCCCACGCCTCGCTGTTCTACGCCGTCTGCGTGCGTGTCCGCACGTTCGACGACCTACGCGGTGTTTTGACGAAGCTCGGCGTCGCCGTCGGGATCGCCGGCCTCGTGGGCGTCGCGTCGTTAGCCATCAGCAACGGTAAGCTGCTCGGGATCTACGACTACCCAGCCGCCGAGTTTGGGGAGCACTTGCAGGGCACATTCACCAACCGCAACCACTTCGGTGGTTTCCTGCTGCTGGGAGTCTGGTCGTTGCCGCTCATCGCGGTCACCGCCGCCAAGAGACCGACGAGGATCGTCGCTTCGGCTGCCGCGGTGATCGTCTCCGTTTTGATTCTCGCGACGCTGTCGCGTGGTGCGGCGGCGGCTTTCGGGGTTTCGGTGCTGGTCGCGGCGGCCATCTGGTGGTGCAGCGGGCACACGCGTCGGAGTCACGCGATCGGCGGCGCCGTGGTCGTGCTCGCGGTGATCGGCGGTTTGTCGATGTTCGGCTACGACCAGATCGCTCGGCGACTCGACGACCTCGTGAGCGTGGATGTCGAGCGTCTGGACCGTATCGCCGGGCGCCGGGCGATCTGGCAGGCAAACCTCGACGCTTTCGCCGCCAGCCCGTTGTTGGGGCACGGCGCGGGCAGCCACCGCGATGCACACAAACGGTTCCTCGAGACGCCGTTCGCAACGGAGTTCACCCACGCGGAGAGCAGCCTGCTGCAGGTGGCGTCAGAGACGGGCCTCGCGGGGGTGGCGGTGCTCGTCGGTGGCGTGCTGCTGACGGCGATCGCCGTGCTACGCTCCCTGGGTGCGTGCCGCACGCCGATCGAGACCGCAACGCTAATCGCTATCGCCGCGCCGCTGGCCGGCAGCGTCGCTCACGCCGCGATCGATTTTGTCTGGCACGCCCCCGCGATCTTCGCCGCGGTGGCGGTGCTCGCCGCGTTGGCGTTTCGCACGCGAGGCGCCCTTGAGGAGTCATCATTGGCGGCGATCGTCACCGGGCCCGGTTGGGCGCCCCGTGCTTTGATAACCGCCGCCGGCGCCTTCGCGGTGCTTACGCTCGTGGGGCCTGCGCTCGGCGCTCTGCACTGGGATCGCTACCTAAGGCACAGCCGCACCGTTCGCGATCTGACGGCGCAACTCGTGAAGCCGTCGGAGCACCCCGCCGACCGGCACCTGCCCGGCATGATCCGCCAAGCGACCGGCCGTGCTGTGGCGGAGCTGCAACGCGTGGTCGCTGCCGACCCGGGCAACGCCCGTGCGTGGTCGAGGCTCGCCTCGCGTTTGGGGCAGCAGTACGAGCAGGGCGCCAACGCGCAAGCCAACCCCATGCCGTGCATGTCGCTGCGTGAAGCGGCGCTGGCGTCGGACTTCCCCGGCCGCGCCGCCACCTGCGAATGGCTCGAGCGAGCGGTCGGTGACAGCGCTCACTTGATCCTTGAGCGGCACGACGCGGCGTTGTGCGCCGTGAACGCTTCGCCGCTGATGGGCGAGGCCTACCTGTCGCTGGCGGCGACGTCCATGCTGTTCGCGACGCCGCGTGTGGCGGTCGAGCCGCTTGTCGATCAGGCGCTCGCCGTGCTGCCCAACGATGGTCGGGTGCATTTCGAAGCGGGGCGTCAGTTCCAGTCGCTCGGCGACGTCGAAAAGACGCTCGCCCTCTGGCGCCGCGCGGCGGAGCGGCCCGGCTCGCACCGCGTGCCCTTGGTGACGCTCGTAGCCACGGCCCTGCCGGCGGCCGACTTCGTTCGCGAGCTCCAGCCGAGCAGCGACCTGCTGCTGCGGGCCCTACCGATCTACGAGTCCCGCGGCGACGCGAGCGAAGTCGCCCTGCTCGCCAAGCAGGCGTTCGCCAACGCCACCGCCTCACAAGACGCGTCGTCGATGGACCAGCAAGCCGACGCTTGGCGGATCGCCAGCGCGCTGGCCCGCCGCGCCGGACGCACCGACCTGGCGTGCCAAGCGTCGTTGTGGGCGTTGCGGCTCGCCCCGCACGGGTTCGACGTCCGGCACGAATGCGCGACCGCGTTGCGCGACGCGGGACGTTTCGCCGAGGCGGACCCGCACCTCCGCTGGTGCCTGGCTCGCCGGCCCGACCTGCTCTACCTGGAGCGTTGGCTCCAGGACGGCGTGAAGCAACAGACACTTGTCGAGCGGAACCGCCGAGAGCGGCGCCGACAAACAATCGCCCGCACGACCCAGCCGCTGGCGAGCGACCAGACCGTGACACGTTAGGCATTCGATGAACAGTGAACTCCGCCGACTGATCCGCGTGGGCGCCTTCGCGGTGCTCGCCGCCGGCGCCTTCCTCGCGGCCTACGCGCTCCGCTTCGGGGGGCCGGTCCCGCTGCACCTGTGGACGCACATGGTCGCCGCGTGCGGCTGCGCCGTGGGGGTGAAAACGTTCGCCTTCTGCTGGCACCGGCTCGATCAGGGCGTGAATCGCTACATCGGGTTCCACGATCTCTTGCTGCTCGCTCGCGCCACGTTCTGGGGCACTGTCGGGCTGACCTTCATCGATAGCTTCCTGCTGCCGTACGACTCGATCCCGCGCGGCGTAGTGCTTATCGACGGGGTGACCACCCTTGTGGCCATCGGACTGCTGCGATCGGCGCCGCGTGCTTGGCGCGATCTGAAGGCTCAGCTCCTGCCTGGGAAAGACAAGAAACGCGTGCTCATCGTCGGCGCCAACGACGACGGAGAGACGCTGCTCCGCTCGTTGCAAGGCGGCCGCAGCGGCCGTTACCGCGTTGTCGGTTTCATCGACGCCGACCGTGGTCGACAGGGCGATCGGATCGGCGGCGTGCCGGTGCTCGGGCAGCTCGAGAGCCTGGCGAACGTCATCGCTACGATGTCGGTCGCCGAGGTCTTGGTCACGGGCGACCTGCCGGGGCGTACCGTGCGGGCGATCCACGCGGACGCCCACAGCATGGACACGCCGGTTCGCGTTCTGCCGTCTTACGAGCAGTTGCTCGGCGGCAAGGTGAGCGTGCAGCCGCGTGACGTGGCGATCGAGGACCTGCTCCGCCGCGAACCGGCGCCCCTGGAGAGCCAACGCATCGGCGAGTGGCTCGCCGGCAAGACGGTGCTCGTCACCGGCAGCGCGGGCAGCATCGGCTCGGAGGTTTGCAAGCAACTCTTGCGGCACGGGGCCGAGCGGCTCGTCGCGCTCGACCGCACGGAGACCGGCCAGTTCTTCCTCGAACGCGAGCTGCTCCGGCACGCCGGCGAGAGCTCGAGCGTCGAGGTCGTCCTGGCCGATGCGACGGACTCGGCCCGCATCGACGCGGTCTTCTCGGAGTACCGGCCCGACCTCGTGTTCCACGCGGCCGCGTACAAGCACGTGCCGCTGATGGAGAAGCACCCCGGCGAGGCCGTCAAGAACATTGCCCTGGCGACACGCAACATCGCGGACGCCGCCGAGATACACGGCGCCGAGGCGTTCGTCATGATCTCGACCGACAAGGCGGTGAACCCGACCAGCGTCATGGGCTCGTGCAAGCGGCTGGCCGAGCGCTACGTGCAAGCCAAATCGGTGGGGTCAGCCTGTCGGTTCAACACGGTCCGCTTCGGCAACGTGCTCGACTCGGCCGGGAGCGTGGTGCCGATCTTCCGTCAGCAGATCGCCCTCGGCGGCCCCGTCACCGTCACCCACGAAGACATCAACCGCTACTTCATGATGATCCCCGAGGCGGCGGGCCTTGTGCTGCAGGCGGGGGTGATGGGGCGCGGCGGCGAGATCTTCGTGCTCGATATGGGCGATCCCGTTCGGATCGTCGATCTGGCTCGCGACATGATCCGCCTCTCGGGCCTCCGCGAGGGCGAGGACATCGAGCTCAAGATCACGGGCTTGCGGCCCGGAGAGAAGCTCTACGAAGAGCTCTACGACGAGTCCGAACGCCACACCCGCACCAGCCACAGCAAGGTGCTGGTCGCCGACAGCCAGCCGGAAGCCGTGTTACGTGTGATTCATCAGTTGAACCAGCTGGCCGAGATCGCGGACGCGCAGCCGGAGGCGATCCGCGACCGGCTGGCCGAGTTCGTCCCACGACTGGAGTCCCCCGCGACAACGCGTCGAGCGGCCTAGACGCTCACGTCTCCACTACCGGCAGGCACAGCGTTGCGCGGATCCCGATGAGCGTCTGCATCAGCCTCGCCAACGGGCCCGCGTCGATCAGATCGACCGGGTAGACGTCGTACGCAAATCGAGCTCGCGGCAGAAGGCCGCTGGCCGGCAGCCACTGATCGACGAATCGCCGCCAGGCGAGATCGGCTTCGTGGAACGACCCGTCGAACTCGGTCATCGCGACCGGTCCGTCGGGGAGCACGAACGTCGTCACGTGGTTGTCCGCTGAGAAGTCGTCATCGACGACGATCGCGGCGTCGTACCGATACTTGTCTTCCGAGTTCGCGTCCCAGTAGTCGTTGTGGATGCCGAGCAACACGGAATCTTTGTCGAGCAAGCCGCAGGCCTTCGCCCACTCGACCATCCGAGGCCACACCTCAACACAGCTCTCTGCCGGCCCGATATGCCGCATGGCCGCGACGCGTCGAGCCGGGGTGCGCTCGACTCGGACGAGCAAACGCGAGGCCTCGAGCGTGACCGAGTCCGCGTCGTCGCCGCGCGACTCGGTCACGCGGGCGTTCATGTAGGGCACAACGCCGAGCGCCTCGCGAAACGCGCTGGGCGATCGGCCGTAGGCACGCGTGAACGCTTTTGTGAACCCGGCGTGCGTGTCGAAACCGGAGAGCAGGGCGATCTGCGTGACGTCCGCGTCCGACCACTTGAGCAGGTACGCGGCGCTCTGCAGGCGGACGCGGCGGATGTACTGCTTGGGGCTCTCGTCGAAGACCTGGCGGAACGCCCGTTGGAAGTGCTTGTCCGATACCCCCACGTACTCGGCCAGCGAGCTCACCGTCAGCGACGCGCTCGAATCGTGATCCGCGGCTCGGGCCGCTTCCAAGATGCGGCGTCGTAGATCGGGAGAGATGGGCGTTGGCATCGGCCGGGAGGGCGTCGGGTAGCAGGCTCACCGAGTCGCATCGTAGGCGAACGCCTCCCGGCCCGCTTGTCCGCGTGTGATGCGCGGCCGGTTTTCTGCCCTGGATCACTTTTGGACAAGCCCTTGTTAGGCCCCTCAATTAGCCTACTGCATGCCAGCGCCGGTAACGCGATCTCCGCCATTGATGATCATCGTCCGCACCTCGCCGAACACGCCTTCTCCGGATCGTCCCACCAGGGACGCGTTTACGCTTGTCGAACTGCTCGTGGTGATCGCGATCATCGGCGTCTTGGTGGCGCTCTTGCTGCCCGCGGTGCAGGTGGCGAGGGCGTCCGCCCGCCGTTCGTCGTGCCTGAGCAACCTACGCCAATGCGGACTGGCGTTGCTCAACCATCACGCTGCTCGGTCCGTGTTTCCCTGCGGCGCCAAGGTGGAACCGCGCGCCGACGGTCTGTACTTCTTCCACGGGGCGTGCACCGAGCTGCTGCCGTACCTGGAAGAGCGGTCCCTCGCCGACGCGTATCGCTTCGAGGCGCCCTGGTTCGAGCAAGACCCGACGATCGCCCGGACCGCGATCTCGGTGCTGATGTGTCCGTCGTCGGAAGCGACCCTCGTCGAGGCGCCGCAGCTTGGGCCGACGGTGCTCGGCTACCCAGTCGGCGATCGCTTGGCGCCGACGCACTATCTGTTCAGCCGCGGCGCGACCGACGCGTGGTGCCTCGAGAGCGCGGCCCCGGCGCCGATCGCTGCGGACGTCGCCGGGTTGTTCACGCTCAACCAGCGTGGTTCGGCTCGCCGAATCACGGACGGCTTGTCGCACACGATGGTCATGGGCGAGGGCGGATCGGCGCGGCGGCTGTGCATCGGCCCTGGCTGTGAGGACCCCATACCGGGGCTGCCAAACAGCGGCATGGCCGTGCAGGGATGGATCGCCGCCGAGCCGACGCCAGCGGCGCTCGCATCGTTCGGCATGATCGCGGCGGGCATCTTTGGCACGACGCTCGAGCCGCTCAACAAGTCGCCCGTGACCGATACGGTGCTCGACGTGGCCGCGGTGTTCGACTGCCGATCGAGTGTCGACGGCGGCTCCCACCGCACTAGCAACTTCCGCAGCAGCCATGCGGGCGGGGCTCACTTTCTGTACGCCGACGGCGGCGTGCGGTTTGTCGCGGAGTCGATTGCGATGTCGGTCTATCGAGCCGCGTCCACGATCGCCGGCGCTGAGCTCTTGAGCGCGACCGAGTGATGGCTCGCTCGGGCCCGCTCAGGTGTGTCACTCGCGGTGTGTCACTCGCGGTGTGTCGAAATCGGTGCGTAATCACTTCTGGAACAGCAGCCGCAAGCGGCCGCGGCTACCGTCACTCGCAGATAACGCGACCATTGCGGCGCATCGTCCGTGAAGCCGATCGTCGCAACCGTCTGGATCTCCGAAGGCGCTGCACCGCGGGCGTCTGACGACTTTATCTAGGGCGAGCGCGCGTGTCGCCCTAAGGCGTTCCCCGACCAACCCCTCACCATCCCTCGAACCTTCCGCCTGGAGCCCACGATGAAAGCCGACCGTCCCCGCGCACTGAACCACCGCACGAACGATCGTCTCACAGCGTACAAGCGGCGGCGCGGGGGCCTCACCCATAAGCCGTGGACACGCTTTGCCGCGGCAACCGGCGCGGCGGTTGCGGGCGCCTCGACCGCCGAAGCGGCGATCGTTCACGTCATCCCGCCGAACCCGATCCGTGCCGTGCTCGGCAACGCCTCGTACGTGTACACATCGGTCGATCTCGATGCGGACGGGCAGTTTGACTTCGCCCTCAGCATCGCTACATCGACGACCTCGAGCTTCAGCAACTCTGGCGGAATTGCGTTCTCGACCTACTCTCGGTCGGTGCAGATCGAGGCGTTAGGATTCGCCGGAGCCGAGGTTCCGATCGACAGTCGAGGGGAGGCGATCAACCTCGCCTCGGGCCAAACGATCTCGTCCGGGCTGGTGTTCGACGACGACGCTTTGCTCCAGGGCGGCTTCAGCTACCAGTCCTATCTCGCCACGGCGGGCGGCGCGAATTCCTTGGTCTCCTCCTCGGGCGACTTCGGCAACTTCCCGGCAGGCGGCACGGGCTTGGTCGGCGTGCGATTCAACGCCCCCACCGGCACGCACCTTGGCTGGGTGCGAGTCGGGTTCGAAGACGTAGATGGCTTGCCCGGCGTCGCCGAGATACTGGAGTGGGCCTACGAGGACGCTCCGAATACGCCGATTCTCGCCGGCGCGACGAGCGTCATCCCCGAGCCAGCCGGCCTCGCACTCTTGGCGACCGGCGCCGCCGGTGTCGCCTGCCTGCGGCGCCGCTAGAGCAGACTTCGATGAAGCGCATCTAAGCCGCCGCGTCGGACACGGTGCGCAAGCACGGGACTCGAGCGATCCACACGCCTCCCCATCGCACGCCGCATCGCGGCGTTGTGCCGGCGAGGTCTGCGGCTGCACGTCCACGAACGCGCGGGCTGCATGAGGCTTATGACCACTGGAGCGGAAGAGCCCCTGCTGGCCTGCCGCATCACTCGCGAGCAGGCACCTAGGAAAAGCGACGCCGACGGGACTCGAACCCGCAACCACCGGATCGACAGTCCGGTACTCTAACCAATTGAGCTACGGCGCCACCCGGCCGATGAGCGAACTCATCTGCCAGACCGGGCAATGTATTTCGGGGTTCGCCCCGCGTCAATCGGGGGCGGCCGACGAGGCCGCAACTCTGCTGTCGGGGCTTGATTGGCCCGGCCGTCGTTCCGGTCGTAGGGGCTGCGAGGCCGGCAGGCCGGCCACCGGGCCGCGAGAGTCGGGGCCCGCCCCGGGCGAACGCGAGGGGTGGCCTACGCTTGCATCGGTCTGCGCCGCCGTCCGATGCGATGCGGCCGACGCCGAGCCTCCCAAAAGCAACGCCCTGCTGAGCCGATCATGTTGGCGACCCACGACACATTCATCCGCATCAGCGACCTGCTCCGCGAATTTCTGCCGGGCGTCTGGCGATGGTTCGACGCCCTCACACGCGAGGAGTGGCTCGTCGTTCTCGCCGCCTTCTGTGCGTTGGGCTTCTTCATCATCCGCGGCCTCGGCGGCAAGCGGGCGATCTGAGCAGATCGGCACCCCCCCCACGGCGAATCGATCCGATGAGCGACGCCTTCTGGCAACTCGGCGGCGGACTGCCCGAGACCGTTGCTTTGGCGGCGGTCGCGGTCATCGGCTACTTGTTCGGCCGCTCGCAGCAGCGTCGGCCTTTGTCCGAAACGGGCAACGAGGAGCTCGCCCGCGCCGCGCAGATCGCGCGACAGCTCGAGACCGTCGCCGGTTCGCTGCGACGGGATCTTGCCACGCATCACACCGAGGTGGAGCGGTTCAAGAAAGAAGTCAACGCCGCGGGAACGCTCGAGGGCGAGGCCGCTTGGCAGGCGTTGCGTGACGAGTCCGAGCGGGTGCTGGCGCCCACGCTCCGGCTGGTCGGGCAGGTAGCGACCGCGTACGACCAGATCCGGCAGCAGTCGCAGGCCCTTTCGAACTTCAGCGGCGGGCGTGTCGATCCGCTGACCGGCCTGAGCAACCGCCGGGCCTTGAGCGAGCTCCTCGAGATGGAGCTCAGCGGGCACGCGGCGACACGCGGCGAGTTCTGCGTGGCGGTGTTCGCGATCGAGTCGTCGAGCGTCTCGCCCGGATCGGGCCGGGCCGAGCAGCAGGATCGCATGCGGCAGTCGGCCGAGCTCTTGCGGGCGCAGCTCCGCGACCGAGACTTCATCGCTCGCTACGGCATCGACGAGTTCGTCGTCGTGATGCCCGGCACACGGCTGTTCGGCGGCGGGGTCTTCGGACGCCGCGTGCGGCAGGCGTTGGCGGAGCAGGGCGGATTGGTGGTCAGCTGCGGGCTCGCCCAGTCGAGCCTGGGCGACTCGTCGGGGTCGCTGCTGTCGCGGGCCGACTCGGCGTTGTACAGCGCCCGCGCCGCGGGGAAGGGCGCCCAGTTCTTCCACACGGGCGCCGCCATCCGAGCCGATCAGTCGGCGGCGCCGCCGATCGCGACGCCCCTCGCCGATCCGCCGGCCGCCGCTAGCGACGCGGCGATCCGTTTGGCCGCGGTCTCCGCGGAGTCTTGAGCGACAGTCAGCCCGCGTCGCGTGTTCTCGACGTCCTCTTGGGGGACCGTTGCCGAGAGCGGCGGTTCGCTACAATCGGCCGCGTGTTAGCGATCCCGCGTTTCCGGTCTCGAACCCCCCTAATTTCGCGATGCTGTTCCGCCGTCTGGTGCTCTGTTTGTCGCTCGCGCTTGTCGGCTCAACGGCCGGGGCCGACGAAGCCGGCGATGCGTGCCGGCTGACGATCGATGGCGAGGTCTACAACGTCCCAGTGGGCAAGGCGTTCGCCGTGATGGTCGGTGGCAAGCGCGTGACGATGCGGCTCGATCGGCAGACACAGGCCGAGTTCCGCATCGACGGGGTAGAGTTCGCTTACCCGAAGTCGCTGCAGGCCGCGGAGCCGATGGACGAAGGGGGCGTCACGATCTGGTCGCTCGAAGGCCCTTCGGCCGCCGTGATGCTGCAGCGGTACGACGGCGAGATCGCTCCCGAATCGCTGCTCGAAGTCCTTAGCGAGAATATCGCTCAGCAGTACGGCAGCGACGCCGTGGAACGCCAGTCGGTGCAGCTCCGCGGGGCCGAGCGTTCGTACACGGGGCAGCAGCTGCGTGTCGCGAGCAACGCGGGGAGCGTCGAGTCCGAGCTCGTGCAAAACGTTTTCACGTTCGCCAGCGGAGCCCGCGTTTACGCGCTAATCGTGCAAGACACTCGCGCCGCCGACGAGGGCGAGACCGACGAGTACCGCGAGACGCTCCGGCTGCTGGGCGACACGCTCAAATCAGCGCCGGCCGCGACCCGAGCCGCACCGGCGCCGAAGACGCCGCGTCCGCAGCGTCAGGCGGCGCCTCAGCCGCAGCGACGCCGGGTGCGGTGAGCCAGCAACGCCGGCAGCAGCAACACCAGCGTCGACGGCTCGGGCACCGCCGTGCCCGTGCCGAAGCCCCAGGTGTTGAGCAGCGCGTTCAGCTCGTCGTTGTCGATCGCCGCGGGGCTGGGCAGCGAGCCGTTCCAACCCGTGGGAACGGGCGGCACCGCGGCGCCCCAGTTCGAGAGCAGCAGGTTCAGGTCGTCGTTGTTCACGACGCCGTCGCCCGAGAAGTCGCCGGCGGCCGCCGCGGCGGCTCGCAGCACGATGCTGTTGGGCGTGATCACGAGGTCGAAGACGCCGGCCGCCGGACCGGCGAGCGCGAGCCCCGCGTCGATGACCGAGTTCGCCGTGAGCACCGTGAACTCCTGCCCCACGGCCGGTGTGAAACCGCCGGAGAGCGACACCGACAGCAGACCGTCCACCGTGACGTCGTCCGTGGCCGAGACGGTGTCGAACTCGCCCGCCTGGTCGCCCGCGATGTCGAGGAGGATCGACGAGCTGTCGGACAGCGTGACGTCGCCGGAGAAGAACGAGGTCGTTCCCGCGAGGGTTAGCTTGCCCCCCGCGGTGTTCGTCAGGTCACCCGTGAACGAGCCGTTGATGAGGTTGATCTCGCCCTCGTTGGTGAGCCCTTCGTTGAACTGCAGGTTCGAGTTGATGCCGTTGATCTGGGCGCCGGCGGCGTTGGTCGAGGCGAGCGTAGCCCCCGCGCCGGAGCGGATCAGGTTTAGCTCTCCGCTGTTGACAAGGGCGCCGTTGCTCACGGCGACGCCCCCGCCGTCGGTGGCGTCGACCGACGTCAGGGCGGCGATCGTCAGGTCGCTGGCGTTTACGAAGAATCCGCCGCCGTCGAGGATCAGATTCTCGGGGTTCACGACGGCGCCAACGGTGAGACTGCCCCCCGTGACGACGAGCGGAGCCGCGATCGTCGCTGTGCCCTCAACAGTAAAGTCGCGGCCGACGCCCAGGGGCGAAGCGATGTCGAGTTGGGCGAGCCGGACCGTATCAAGGACCTGATCATCACGGAGCACCAGCGTGCCGGAGTCGAAGGTGAACCGCCCGATGCCGGTCAGCAGGTTGCTGGCGACCAGCGTGCCGCCGGCGAGGGTCGCCTCGCCGTCGGCAGCGATCGTCAGGGTCCCGTCGGTCCGCAACGTCTTCGCGGCGTCGAGGGTCAGTTGATCGCGGAACGGCGACTGGGGGTCGAACGGATCGTCTTGAATGACGACCGCGTCGGCCAGGTCGATCGTGCCGGCCGTCCAGGTGAACTGGCCGGCGCTGCCGCGATTCAGTCGGTTGGCTCGGAGCGAGCCGCCGAGTATCTCAAACCGCCCGTTGGTCGAGACTGAGACATCGCCCGCCGTGACGACCGTGCCGCCGGCGACGGCGAACCGGGCTTGGCTGGCGACATTGATCGCGGACGTGCCGATGATCGACCCGCCCGTTACGACCTCGAGGCGTCCGCCTGCGGTGCTGAAGTCCGTCGAGCCCGTGTAGGTGTTGGCCCCGGACAACCGCTGCGTGCCCGCTCCCCGTTTTACGAGTCGTCCGCCGCCGACAATGGAGCCGGCGAAGGTAAACGTGCCCGAAGCGGGTTCGAGGCCGATGCCGGCGTCGTCCCCCGTCACAAGCGTGCCGCTGCCTGACAGTCCGCCGGTGGCGTCGCCGCCTGAGTTGTTGGCGACGATGAGCGTGGCGCCGGCGGCGATAAAGGTCTCGCTGATTGGCAAGCCACTCGTGCCGACGACCGCGAGCGTGCCCTCTTCGACGCGCGTCTGCCCCGTGTAGGTGTGCTGCGTCGTTTCGGTGAAGTTGAGCGTGCCTGCGCCGAGCTTGGTGAACCCGCCCGATCCGACAATCCGGGGAGCGATATCACGCGTCGTCCCGGCCGGGACGTTGTCCGTGAACGTGCCGCCGTCGATGCTGATCTGGCCGTCGTTGAGCGTGAGCGTGCCGCCGGCCGAGTTGTCGAGATTCGTGAACGAGTGGTTGCCGGTGGTGATCTCTAGCGTGTCGTCCGCGCCCTGCAGAGCGATGTTGCCGAACGCCTGATCGCCACCCTGCAGGCGGAGCGCGCCGGCGCCCGCTGTGCCGATGGTGAACGACCCCGCTCCGCCGGCCGTCGTGTTGTCGTTGAGGCTCAGCTCGCCCGAGCGGAAGTTGAGCGTGCCGCCCAGGTTGTTGAGGTCGCCCGCGTAGATCACACCGCCCTGCAGCGTGAGTACGCCGCCGGCGTTCGGCTGCACTCGCGTGAGACGTGTCGCAGGCGTGCCGAGGGCGCCGGTAATCACCAGTTCGCCGGCGTTCGCAAACACCGTCCCGTCGAGGTCGGGGCTGGATCCGGAGACGATCCACTTGCCGTCGCCTTCTTTAACCACGTTGTTGACCACGGCAAGGTTCGCCGGCGGGATCGCTCCTGAGAGCGTGTTGTCGCCGAGATTCGTTCCGCCAAGGACGAGGTCCTGTGAGTTGCCGTTGGTTAGAACGTCGCCATCCAGAACTAGCGGTCCCGTGCCGGAAGACTCGATGACCACCTCGTCGGCTCCGCCGCCGTTCATCAAGATCGGCCGATTGGTTGTGTGACCCGAACCGATGTAGCGGAGCGTGCCGCGATACGCTCCGGCTGCGAATCGGTTGCCGATTGCGATCGCCGCATCGCCCGCCAAGGGCTGGCCGAGCGAGTTCGCCGGGCCGCCGATGTTCTGGATCGAGTCGATCTCCAGCACCGCCGCGTTGATCAGCGTCGGGCCGGTGTACGTGTTGGCGCCGGTGACGCGGATCACGCCGCGGTGCGTTGTGAGATCGCCGTCGAATCCCGCCGTCAGTCCAACCTGGGCGTTGGCGCCGTCGGAGATGACCCCGTTGAGCTCCACCGAAACGGGCCGGGTCGTGTTGCGCGACGTCGCCATCAGCGTCGTGATGCCGCTCGCCGCGGAGCTAGAGACGTTGCCGTTGACGGTCACCCTCTGCCCGACTGTGTTGACATTGATGATCTGCGTCCCGGCGATGCCCAGCAGCACGTCCGCATCGACGATCAGTTCGTCGCCCTCGTTCTCAGAGAAGAGAATGCGGGCGCCGCTGGTGTTGGTGAACTCCAGCGTGCCGTTGGTGAGGGTGTACGCCCCGTCGACGCTCCGCGACTCGAACCGAAGGAGCTGTTGCGTGCCACCCTCCAGGTCGATCGTCACCGGTCCGGCCACCGACGCGCTGGTGAGCAGGACTTCGTCCGCTCCGGTGGGCACGTTCTCTGGCGACCAGTTCGTCTGGACGCCGCCCGAGATGATTACCGAGTTCCAATTGCTGTCGCCGGCCCCGCCGTCCCACTCGAACGTGGCTGCCGTGGCGAGCGGGGTCGTTGAACAGGTGGCGAACAGAACGGCGGCAGAGAAAAGCGGGGCAAGAGGTGTCAATCGCATCGCATCGGACTCCGAAAGAGAGGGGGAGCACGCGAGCCGAACTTGTCGGCTGCGGGTTTTGTGCTCCCGTAGGCACGCGGCGTACCAGAACGGCAAACCGCACCCATAGCAACAAGCGAAACGCTTGACGCGGTTGGAATGCGCGGAACAGCGATCCGATTGACCGCCGCGCGCTATTCAAACAGCGACGGTCGGTCTTCGTCGTCCGACTCGCTGTCCGCCGGCGGCGTTTGGCCGAGGTGCTCGTAGCCCAGGTGCGTGAGCTTCCGGCCGCGCGGCGTGCGGATCACCAGTTCGCTCCGCAGCAGAAAAGGCTCGACCTCATCGGTCAGCGTGTCGACCGCGGCGTTGATCGTGTGGGCGATCGCCTCGATACCCGCGGGCCCGCCATGGAACACACGCATGAGCGTGTCGAGGTACTTGCGATCTTGTGGGTCGAGCCCCCGTTGATCGACGCCCAGCATGTCGAGGGCGTCGCTCGCCACGCGGAGCGAGGCGTGGCCGTCGGCCCGGCTCGTGGCGTAGTCACGCACCCAACGTAGCCGGTTGTTGACGATCCGCGGCGTGCCGCGGCTGGTGTCGGCGATCTTCGCGGCGGCGTCGGCGTCGATCGGCAGCCGCAGCTTGGCGGCGTTGCGGCGGACGATCTCGCCCAGCTCTTCGACGCTGTAGAAATCGAGGTGCTCGCGGATGGGGAACCGGTCGCGAAGGGGCGCGGAGAGCAGCCCGCTCCGTGTGGTGGCGCCGATGACCGTGAAAGGACGCAGGTTCATGCTCATGGTCCGCGCGCTAACGCCCTCGCCCAGCGTGATGTCGATGCGGAAGTCTTCCATCGCCGGGTACATGAACTCCTCGACCGCCTTGGGCAGCCGATGGATCTCGTCGATGAACAGGACCGACCCCTCGCTCGCGTTGGTGAGGTAGGGCAGCAGGTCCTTGGGCGCCGCGAGCGCCGCGCCGCTGGCGATCTGCAGCGGCACGTCCAGGTCCCGCGGGATGCACGTGGCGAACGTCGTCTTGCCCAGGCCCGGCGGGCCGTCGAGCAGCACGTGGCCGAGCGGCTCCTTGCGCATCAACGCGGCGTCGACCGCGATCTTGATCCGCTCGTACACGGCCCTTTGGCCGACCATGTCGACCATCGACTTGGGCCGCAACGCCAGGTCTTCTTCCGCGACGTCGGTCGGCGGGCTCATCCGCTGCGAGGCGGCGTCCGCGTCGGCTGCCGACGCGGCGTCATCGCCGTCGCCATTATCGCCGTCGTCGGCCGAGAGAATCGTTTCGCGGGGCATCGCCACCCTCCTTGGCTGCGGCTGTCCGGGGCGGCGGGCGACGGCGAGCACGGAACCGGCGGACGCCGTCGCTTTCGACGGAGCTTCAGCCCACGGCCGATAGCTCGGCGGAGCCGCTGCCCGTGTAAACGTCGGGCAGGCTGGCGATGCGCCGCACCGCCTCAACCTCGTCGAGGAAGCTTGCCATGTGCGAGTAGAACTCCAACGGCGACGGGTCGTGGTGCCGACCGCCACGCACCGTGTAGAAGCGCTTCATTTCCGACGGGCAAGCCGAGTACAGCTCGCGGGCGAACTTCGCCGGGGCCACGCGGTCGCGTGTGCCGTGCAGCTGCAGCAGCGGGCCTTCGTACGACGGGATCCGCTTGACGGAGTCGAAGCGGTTTCGCATGAACGGCCGCACCGGAAGCCACGGGAACCGATAGGCCGCGACATCCAGGAGGCGCCCGAACGTATTCTCCAGGACGAGCGCCTTGGCCCCCCGTTCCGCGGCGACGCCCACGGCAACGGCGCCCCCGAGCGATCGACCGATGATCACCAGTTCTTCGGGCAGCTGGCCGGTCCGTTCGGCGAGCCATTGCTGAGCGGCCATGCCGTCGGCGATCGCGGTTCGCTCGCTCGAGAGCCCCTCACTTTTTCCGTAGCCTCGGTAGTCGAAGACGAAGACCGAAGCATCCAGCGAGTCTTGCAGCCGCGAGATCACCGAGGGCAGGCTCGCGACGTGCTCCGTCTGCCCGTGGGCGTAGAGCACCACGTGACGGGCCTTGGGGTGGGGCGCGAACCAGCCGTGCAGTCGGGCGGCCCGATAGCCCGGCCCGCGTGGCGACTCGAAGAAGACGTCTTCCTTCTCGAGCCACTTCGTGTTCCACGCCCCCCGATCGCGGGGCGGGGCGGGGAAGATCAGCGGTCTTTCGAGCCAGTTGAACATTCAGAAGCTGTGATCGGCGGGAGCGAACTCTCGATGGTTCGCTGGGCGGAGGTGGGTGACAACCTGGCCGTCGGCGGCAGGGCCGGCGTCCGATAGCTATCGGTGAAGATTATCGGGTCGTGCTTGCGTCGTCGTCAACTACGCCCCAAAACCCCTCAACCCCCAAGGCGGTCGGTCGGCGTCGGGCTGTGGTTGCGGCCACCCGAAATTTCTAGCATCTCGCGGACCGCCACCCAGTAGCCAATCGGCATCGGGTCGAGGTGGCCTCGCGTGGCTTGCGGGAGGTAACGCTTGTCGCGGCTGGGGCACGCGTCGAACAGGCGTTTCGCGTGCGAAAACGGGACCACCCGGTCGTGTTCGGCGTGGCTGACGATGAGCGGCCCCTGGTAGCGAACGATCCTGGCTAGGGAGTCGTATCGGTTTGTCATGATCCACCTCACCGGCAACCAAGGGTGATGATACGCAGCCGCGTCGGTAAGACGAGTGAACGTGTCTTGGAGCAGCAGGGCGGCGGCGCCGTGCTCCGCGGCCAACGCGGTGGCGACGCCTCCGCCGAGAGAGCGGCCGATGATCACAAGCTCGTCGGCTCGCCGACCTGTCCGCTCCGCCAGCCAGAACTGTGCGGCGGCGCCGTCTGCGAGCACGGCACGCTCGGTCGGCACGGGGCGTTCGTCGTCGGGGCCTCGCGTCTTCCCGTAGCCTCGGTAGTCGAAGACCAAGACCGCCGCTTTGAGCTCTCGGCGGATCGTCCTCATAAGGGCGTCGCTATCAGCGACGTGATCGCCGTTGCCGTGGCAGTACAGCACGACGCGGTCCGCCTCGGGCGCGTCGTAGAACCATCCGTGGACCTCGACACCATCCTCGCTTGCGATCCACACGTCGCGGGGCGCCGTTGGCGAATCCGCCTCCGAAGCGGACCAATCGCCACGCTCGACGGGCGGCGCCGGATAGACCAAACGGCGCTCAAGAAAGCTCATCATCAGGACGGCGGCGAGGTACAAAGCAGCCGCGTAACGCAAAACGCGTATCAGGATCAGCCGCCAAGTGGTGGCTTCGCGGTCTTCCATGAATTCTCTGGCGTCGCGGTCGGAGAGGCAGGACGCCGAGCGAAGCGAAACGCCAAAGAGATCGTAAGGGCGAACCGCCGATCAGCGAACCGGGCGACGCGCGGCGTCGGGCGCGTCACGCTTCGGGGGCGGCGGGAGATCGATCGGCCGACCACGCTGCGAGGATCTTGCCCCCGATCGCCGAGGGGGCGCGGGCTGCTCAAAACCGCCTCGCGCCCGCGTCGACGGCGTCGCGGGCGTGGCGGAAGGCCCGGCTGTTGCGATGAAGGCAAGGTTCGCCACCGCACGCCAGCCGGATTGCACGTCGTCGGCGAGTCGCTTGAGGTTGTGCTCGGCGATCCAGGCTTGATCGTCTTCGCTAAGGCGTTCGATCGGATAGACGAACTCGCGGTCCTTCCGCAAAAGCAGCACGCTTAGACCGCGTGTGCCGAGGAAAGCGGCTTGGATCCGCCGCCCCGTCTTGTCGGTCCATTTGCGTTCGATCTGCGGACCCGCGTCGGCGGCAGCGGTCGTTGGAGCAACGCCCGTCTTCACGCCGTCCGGCGCCGTCTCGCCCAGGTGTTCGTAGACGAGTCGGAGGTGGGCGTGGTCTTCGGCGCTCAGGTCACGCAGCGGAACCTCTTGCCGCTCGCGGCCGAGCTTGATGCGAGCGACTTCGCCCCGCACCTCGATGAAGCGGCCCCGCCATCGCCGCCCGTCCGCTTTGCCCCATTCACGCGGCCGATTCAGCTCTTCGTGCCGATCGAGCCACTGCTGGTCCGCTTCGCTCAGCCGCCGGATCGGAACGCGTAGCGTGCGCTCGTCGGTCTTGAGCAACGCGTACCCGTCTTGCTCGCGGACGAACTCGGCTTCGATGGTCTCGCCCTCGTCGCCCGTCCAGGTGCGTGTCGGCTCCGCGTGGGAGAACGACGACCACAACACGCACGTAGCGACACAACACGAGCACGCGGCAAGGCAACGAACGAACCGTGCGGTCATAACACGCTTCCGGCGGGTGACGCCGGGGAATCGAGCGGTAGGTAACGAGGGGGGAGACGGTTCGCAGGGTAACGCGTCCGCTATCGAGCGGCAAACAATCGGCCCGACTCAGCTCGCCCGCTGCTCGTACACCGCGTGCAGCAACGCCTCGACATCCTTGTACTTCTTCTTCCGCGCGACGGTGTCGTCGATCAGCCGGCGGGCGTCCGACTCGCTGTGCCCGAGGCTCCGGAGGATCTCGAACGCCTCGCTCAAGAGGTCGCTCTCCAAGTCGCCGCCGGCGGTTGGGTCTTCCTTGCGGACCATCAACGCGAACTTGGCCGCCTTGCGGCGGAGCTTGGCGACGATCCGCTCGGCCGTCGCCGGCCCGATGCCGGGCAGCGTGGCGAGGCCCTTCACGTCTTGCTCTTCGATCATGGTCGCCAGCTCATCGACCGGCCGCACCATGGCGCGCAACGCCTTCTTCACGCCGACGCCGTCCACTTGGCAGAACATCTCGAAGAAATCGCGCTCGACCGCCGCGGCGAAGCCGACAAGCCTCGGCGTGAGCCGGCCGCGTGTCGGATCGCCCTCGAGGTACTCGAGCGTGTGTAGGCCGACGTCTTGACCGGCGTGGCCCTGCAGCCAGCGACGCACGAAGTCCGGCGTCAGCACCTCGTACTCGAAGGGGCCCGCGGCGAGCGTCGTCGCGTCGCCGGAGACCGCCACAACGCGGCCGGTGATTTTAGTGATCAAGGGTCGTCGGTCGGTGAGGTGAGAACTGGTTACTGGTTGGCGATAAGCCGGTTGGGCTGGCGGCTCAGGTACCAGTGAGTGACGGCGATCGCCAAGGCGTCGGCGACGTCGGCCGGCTCCGGCAGAGACGCCAGCCCCAGCTCGTGCTGAATCGCTTGCTGCATCTGCTCCTTCGGCGCCCGGCCGGCGCCGGTGAGGATACGCTTGATCTGCGTCGCCGCGTAGTTGGTGACCGGCAGGCCCGCCTGCGTCGCGGCCAGCACGATCACGCCGCGGGCGTGGCCCATCAGGATCGCCGTCTTCGGCCGCTCGTAGTGCGAGTACAGCTCTTCGATCGCCACCGCCGCAGGCTTGAGCGAAGCGATCACGTCCGCGACGCCCGCGTGGATCTCGCCGACGCGATGCGCGAGCGACTTCCCCTTGCCGCCCCGCACGACGCCCCCCTCCACCAGCCGCACGCCACGCTCGTCGGCGTCGATAACGCCGTAGCCGGTGACGTTCAGCCCGGGGTCGATGCCGAGGATCCGCATGGCGCCATTTGGGGGTCAGAGCAGTTTGCGGAACTCGTCGATCGTCAGCCCGGCGTCGCGAACGATCCCGCCCATCGTGAAGGCGTTGATGGGGTTGTGCCTCGGGAGGGTGAGGATCCGCTCGCCGTTGGTCATCACCGTGTGCTTGCCCTCGCGGGCGACGACGAAGTCCGCCTTCTCGAGCGCGCGGATCGCGTCCTGATGGTTAACCCCGGGGAGTTTTGGCACGGGTCAGGCTTCGACTTCGATCTCGCGGACGTCGTGCTCCGTCCAGAGCTCCGACTGCACCTCCAAGTACTCCCTGATGGCGGTCCGCACGTTGTCAATTGCCTCTGCCTCCGTGGCGCCCTGCGAATGGCACCCGGGCAGGCCGAGCACCGAAGCGGCAACGCCCTCCTCTGAGGCCCTCAGCGCGATCTTGTATCGCATGACGGTGTCCTAGCTCGAAACGGTCCATTCGGCGCCGCCGGCGCGATCCTCGATCGTCACGCCGATCTCGCCGAGGCGGTCGCGCAACGCGTCGGCCGTGGCGAAGTCCTTCGCCGCGCGGCTCGACGAGCGGAGCTCGATGAGCATCTGCATGACGGCGTCCAGCGCGTCGTCGGCGCCGCCTTCCCACTCGGTGCCGCCCGCGCGGTCCTCGAGCGTGATGCCGGTGGGCGCCAGGCCGTCGCGGATGGCGTCGGCCACCGCGAAGTTCTTCGCCGCCCGCGCCTCGGCACGCAGATCGATCACGAGCTGCATCACCTTGCTCAGCAATTCGCCGCCCCCGCCAGCGTCGGCGGCCGGCTTGGTGAAGATGCCGAGGACCCCGGCGAGCTCCTTGATGGTCTCCATCACGAGGTCCAGCGTGGCGATGCTCGCCGCGTCGCCGGCCCCGGCGCCCTCCAGGTCTCGCTCCTCGCAGTGCTTGTTGGCGAGCTTCGCCAGCTCGAACAGCTCAGCGATCGCCGCCCCGGTGTTGAAGTCGTCGTCCATCGCCGCGCGGAACTTCGTGCGGCAGGCGTCGGAGGCCACGAGGATCGGGTCCTCGCCGACGGCGATCGAGCTCGCGCCGCGAGACGTGGGCGCCGTCAACGCGTAGAAGTCGCCGCCGCCCACGCGGGCGTACCGCTTGAACAGTCGGTAGAACGTCTCGAGGCCGGTTGCCGCTTCCTCGATCGCCTCTTCGCTAAACAGCACCGTGCTGCGGTAGTGCGTGCGGAGCAAGAAGAAACGGATCCGCTCGCCGCCCTGCTTGGCGATGAGGTCGGCCAGCCCGCCGGCGCCCTTGCTGCGGCTCATCTTGCCGCCGGCGCCCGCGTCGGCGTTGGGATCAGCGGCTCGGTCGCTCTTGCCGCCGATCTTGCCGGCGGCCGCGTCCTTGCGCAGCAGGCCGTTGTGCGCCCAGTACTTGGCCATCGGCTTGCCGTGGCAGCACTCGCTCTGGGCGATCTCGTTCTCGTGGTGGGGGAACACCAGGTCGAGGCCGCCACCGTGGATGTCGAACGTCTCGCCGAGCAGCTTCTTGCTCATCGCCGAGCACTCGATGTGCCAGCCCGGTCGGCCGGCGCCCCACGGCGAGTCCCAGCTCGGCTCGCCGGGCTTGGCCGACTTCCACAGCGCGAAGTCCGCCGCGCCGCGTTTGCGGTCGGCCTGCCCGCCGCCGTCGCCCTGCATGTCGGCCACGGTGCGGTTAGAGAGCTTGCCGTAGCCGTTGTCCTTGGTGACGTCAAAGTAAACGTCTCCCTGCGACGCGTACGCGTACCCCTCGTCGATCAGCCCTGCGATGAACGCCACGATGTCGTCCATGCAGTCGGTGGCGCGCGGGAAGTCGTCGATCTGATCGACGCCGAGCGCCGCGAGGTTCTCCTCGTAGTCGCGGATGTTCTCTTCGGCGACCTCGAGCATGGAGATGCCCCGCTCGGTCGCCTTGTTGATCAGCTTGTCGTCGACGTCGGTGATGTTGACGATCCACCGGACGTCGTAGCCGCAGTAGACGAGGTACCGCTTCAGGCAGTCGAAGATGACCGGCCCGACCATGTGGCCGATGTGCGCCTTGTCGTAGACGGTCGGCCCGCACAGGTAGACGCCCACCTTGCCCTGAGCGACCGGCTCGAAGGGCTCCTTCTTCTTCGACAGCGTGTTGTAGATGACCAGCGACGGGTGCGGCCCGGCGTCGGTCTGCGGATCGAACGGCTTGGTCGTGGTTGCGGTGGCCATCACGAATGCGGAATTCGGAGTGCGGGTTGCGGAATCGAGCGGCGCACCAGCCGCCGGCGGCAGCCGGCGGACCACCGGACAGACGGATAGCCTAAAGCTTGCTGGGCAATTCGGGGAAGATCGGTCGACTGGCGACCGTCGCCGCGAGCGGCCTAACCGCTGGTCGCCATCAGCAGCACAACACAGCGGGCGTCGATCGCCTCTTGGCGGCCGACGGGGCCCACGCCCTCGCCCGTCTTGGCCTTGAGGCCGATCTGATCGACGCTCACACCCAGCACGCCGGCGATCGCGTGCCGCATGCCGTCCTTGTACGGCGAGAGCTTGGGCTGCTGGGCCGAGACCACGCAATCGAGATTGGCCAACTCGTAGCCCGCTTCGCGGACACGCTCGATCGCCAGCCGCAAGAACTCCTTGGAGTCGCGGCCGCGGTTGGCGTCGTCGGTGTTGGGGAACAGCTCGCCGATGTCGGGCAGGCCAGCGGCGCCCAGTAGGGCGTCGGTGATGGCGTGCAGCAGCACGTCCGCGTCGGAGTGGCCGACGAGCCCCCGATCGTGCGGCACGTCGACGCCACCGATCCGCAGCGGCCCCGTGCCGGGCTCACCCAGCCGATGCCGATCTTCGCCCAGGCCAACGCGGTTCATGGAATAACCACAGAGGGCACAGAGATCACAGAGAGACTAGCGGGAGGAAACTCTCCGTGTTCTCTGTGCCCTCCGTGGTGAATGATCAGCCCGCGACGGCGACGGCTTCGGCCGCCTTCGCCAGCGCTTCTGCCTTGTCGGTCTTCTCCCAGGTGAACTCGCCGTTGGCGCCGGGCTCGCGGCCGAAGTGGCCGTGGGCGGCGGTGACACCCATGACGGGCTTCGTTAGGCCGAGCTCCTTGATCAGGCCACGCGGCGTCAGGCTGAAGTGCTCGCGGATGAGGCCGATCATCGCCTCGTCGTCGATCTTGCCCGTGCCGAAGGTGTTCACGTTGACGCTCACCGGCTCAGCGACGCCGATCGCGTACGCCAGCTGCACCTCGACCTCGTCCGCCAAGCCGGCGGCGACGAGGTTCTTCGCCACGTAGCGGGCCATGTAGGCAGCCGAGCGATCGACCTTCGACGGGTCCTTGCCGCTGAAGGCGCCGCCGCCGTGCCGGCCGCGACCGCCGTAGGTGTCGACGATGATCTTGCGGCCGGTGAGGCCGGTGTCGCCGTGCGGGCCGCCGATGACGAACTTGCCCGTCGGGTTGATGTGGTAGGTGATCTCGCCGTCGACGTACTCGGCGGGCAAGCAAGGCTTGATCGCCTTCTCGATGATCTCTTGCTTGGCGGCGTCGGTGATCACCTGGGCGCACTCGGCGAGGATGCTCTCGTCGTGCTGCGTGCTCACCACGACCGTGTCGATCCGCACGGGCTTGTTGTCCGGCGTGTACTCGACGGTGACCTGGCTCTTGCTGTCCGGCCGCAGCCACTTGATCTCGCCCGACGCGCGGAGCTCGGCCAGCTTCTCCACGATGCGGTGCGACAGGTGGATCGGCAGCGGCATCAGGACGTCGGTCTCGTTGCAAGCGTAGCCGAACATCAGGCCCTGGTCGCCCGCGCCCTGCTCACCCTCGACGTCCGACGCCTTGTCGACGCCCTGGGCGATGTCGGCCGACTGCTCGTGGATGGCGTTGAACACGCCGCACGCGTCGTAGCTGAAGCCGACGTCCGAGTGGACGTAGCCGATCTTCTTGATCGTCTCGCGGACGATCTTCTGCACGTCCACGTAGTGACTGGTGCGGACCTCGCCGGCGACAACGACTTGGCCGGTCGTCACCAGGGTCTCGACCGCTACGCGGGCGTCGGCCGGGTTGGGGTCGTTGGCGAGGATGTCGTCGACGATCGCGTCGGAGATCTGATCGGACACCTTGTCCGGGTGGCCCATGCTGACCGATTCGCTGGTGAACAAGTAGTTGCCAGAAGCCACGGGGATCTCCTCGAGTCGCCTAAGGACCTATCGACGAACGCCGCACCACAGCGGAGAGCTCGTCGTCTTGAATTCAAGCCCGGGAGTATAGGTCCGGCACGTCCGGTGTATCAACGGCTCCGGGCGGATTGCTCGTCGGTAGGCAGCGGGCGGAAGACGCCCGATAATCTGGGACCACCGCTCACCGCCTTCCTTCGCCCGATCGTAGCCGACCGTATGCCCGCTCCGTCGAAGCTCGTTGCCGACCTCGCCAAGCACAATCAGACGCACCTTCTCAGCTTCTGGGACGGGCTAGGCGAAGCCGCCCAGCGATCGCTGCAGAAGCAGATCGAGGCGATCGACTTCGAGCAGCTCGCCGCGTTGCACGCCGGCGAGATCGAGGCGCCAGACTGGCACGCGGTGTCGCGCCGGGCCGAGCCGCCCGTGGCGATGCGGCTGGCGGATCGCCGGGCGGGGCAGGGCGGGGGGCTCGGCGTGGCCCCCGCCGAGGCCAAGCGGCTCGGCGCCGCGGCGCTCGACGCCGGAACGGTGGGCGTGCTGCTGGTGGCGGGCGGTCAGGGCAGCCGGCTGGGTTTCGACAAGCCCAAGGGCATGTACCCCATCGGCCCGGTGTCCGACGCCACGCTGCTGCAGATCCATTTGGAGAAGGCCGTCGCGCTGGCCAAGCGGCACGGGAAGGGCGTGCCCGTTTACCTCATGACCAGCCCCGTCACGCACGACGAGCAGGTCGCGTTCCTCGAAGCGAACGATCGGTTCGGCCTAGCCGAGGACGACCTCTTCATCTTCTGCCAGGGGACGATGCCCGCCGTCGACGAAGCGACCGGCCAGGTGCTGATGGCGGACAAGGATCGCCTGTTCCTCAGCCCGGACGGCCACGGCGGCACGGTGGCGGCGCTCGCCGGCAGCGGCGCGATCGATCACATGCGGCGCCGCGGCGTCGAGACCCTGTTCTATCTGCAGGTCGACAACCCGCTCGTTCCGATCGGCGACGCCGAGTTCCTCGGCTACCACCTCGGCGCCAAAAGCGAGCTCACGAGCATGGCGGTCGCGAAGACGGCGCCCGACGACAAGCTGGGCAACTTCGTCATGGTCGACGGCGAGCTGTGCGTGATCGAGTACAGCGATTTTCCTGATGACGTCGCATCAGCTACCGACGGCGGCGGCTTGAAGTTCTGGGCGGGCAGCATCGCCGTGCACGTGTTCGGCGTCGCGTTCCTCGAGCGGATGCTCGCGCTGAAAGACGCGTTGCCGTTCCACGTTGCGCGCAAGAAGGTGCCGCACATCGACACGGCGGGCGCCCCGGTGACGCCTACCGAGAACAACGGCCTGAAGTTCGAGCGGTTCATCTTCGACCTGCTGCCCCGCGCCGAGCGGCCGATCGTCGTCGAGTACGCGGAGGCGGAGGTCTTCGCCCCGCTGAAGAACGCCACGGGCGCCCCGAAGGACACGCCCGAGTACGTGCAACGGTTCCTCACCGACCAGCACCGCGGCTGGCTCGAAGCGGCCGGCGTCGCCGTGCCGGCCAACGCGACGGTCGAGATCAGCCCCCTATGGGGTCTCGACGTCGCGGGCGTCGCCGACGCGGCGAAGGACGGCGTGACGATCGACGGGCCGACTTATCTGCGGTAACGAAGTGCATGGCTTGTCTGAGCTACGCGGAACTGCCGGGGTCGCGAAGCCACTCCTCCACACGCTTGCGTGTTTGCCTGGGGATAACGACCTTTCCGGAGCCGAAGGCTCTCGGCGAAGAGCCATCTCTCCCAACGGCGTGCAAAGTCGTAAGCCCAGCGGTTGTGGACATCCGGAACTCGTACTCCGAGGGGCGATAGATCCAAAGGCCCAACAAGACTCCTTTCTCGTGAACCGCGTTGCGGCCAAGTACCAGAACCGCGGCGTATGTCTGCGAGACGCAGATGAACCCCAAAGGCACCTTCGAGTCGGAGGGGTAGAAGCATGTTGCCGCGAAAAGAGCCGCAATCGCAAAGTGGGAAAACCAGCCTTCCTTCTGCCAAGATAGCTTCGCGATAAGCTTGCCGGCTCTGCTCCTCCTGGCCTGGCGGAGCAGCCAAAAGCCCAAAGCGGAGAGCGCGGCCACTTGCGCTGTATCGAGAAGCTTTTGAGGCAACTCATCGATAGGCCCACACAACCCGAAGTGGACTGTGGACCCGTACACCGCCACGAGCAGCGTGCCGAGCAGCAGGTCGCGGGTGCGGAAGCGCATGCTGGCAGGATATCATCCATCCCATGCTCGAAGTCGAACTCAAGTTCCCCGTTGACGACCTTGCCGTGGTGCGGGAGAGGCTCGCCACGCTCGGCGGCGCCCCGGCCGCGGCCGTCGAACAGGCGGACGCTTACTACAACCATCCTTCGCGGGACTTCGCGCAGACGGACGAGGCGCTCCGGATCCGCACCAACGACGACGCGTCGTTCGTCACCTACAAGGGACCGAAGCGCGGCGGCGTCACCAAGACGCGGCGCGAGATCGAGCTGCCGCTGGCCGGCGGAGACCGCGACGGCTGGGCAGAGATCCTCACGTCGCTCGGGTTTGCCCACGTCGCCACGGTGAAGAAACACCGCACGCCGTTCGCCCTGACCTACGACGGCCGTTCGGCCGAGGTCACGCTCGACGAGGTCGACGGCGTCGGCACGTACGTGGAGATCGAGACGATCGCCAGCGGCGACGACGACCTGAAGGCGGCCGAGGCGTGCGTCGCCGCGGTTGCCTGGGAGCTTGGCTTGAGCGCCCCCGAACGGCGGAGCTACCTGGAAATGCTGCTGGCAACAGAGGCCTGAGCCGTCGGCGGCAGCCGACGGACACCCCGCCAGGAGCGCTCGGACAGACTGGCGGACGCTCTCCGCCGGCTGCCGCCGACGGCTGTGGTCGCGCGACGTGCGGGGGCTTAGAGTGCTGCTCGCCTCGCCGCTCTGTCTCCCACCCCGGTCTTGCATGTCCACGGTTGCCGACGCTCCCGCCGCGCGCCCGTCGGACTCAACCGCCGACGAGCCGCTGGGCGTCGCGTCCGATGCGCCGGACAGCGACACGGTCGCCCCCCACGCCGATTGCCCCGAGAAGTGGGAGCCCGGCAACTTCTTGTGGCTGGCGGTCCATCAGCTGATGCTCCGCGTGGGCTGGGTCTTCAAGACCGAGAGCATCGTCATCCCGTTCTTTATGGACACGATCGGCGGGGGGCCCGTGCTCCGTGGCTCGCTGATGGTGTTCAACCGGCTGGGCTTCAGCATCCCGCCGGCGTTGTTCGCCCGGTCGCTGAAGCTGATGGCCGAGAAGCGATGGGCGGTGTTCACGTGCACGCTCGGCATGTCCGTGCCGTTCGCATTGCTGTCGATCGTGTGGGGGACGGGCGTGTGGCGATCGGCCGCCGACCCGAGCGTTGCCGCCTGGTGGATGCCGTACCTGTTCCTCGCCGCTTACGGCGTGTTCTTCTGCCTGACGGGCGTCAACCAGCTCTCGCTGCACGCGATCAACGGCAAGGTGATCCGCGCGGAGCGGCGTGGTCGGCTGTTCGCGACGTCGGTGGTGGTCGGCTCGCCGATCGCGATCGCGTGCGCGTGGGTGCTGATGCCCCGCTGGTTGAACCTGCCCGACGGCGGCTTCACGTGGCTCTTCGCGGCGCCGGCGCTGCTGTTCGCGTTGGCGAGCCTTACGATGCTCGGCATCCGCGAGCTGCCCGACGCGTTCGACGAGCCGAGCGCCGGCGCGTGGAGCCGACTGCGAGACGCGTGGCGCCTAGCCGTGGAAGACGGCCCGTGCCGCGGCGTGGCGACCACGGCGCTGCTGTTCAGCGCGTCGTTCACGCTGTTTCCGCACTACCAGGCGCTCGCGGTCGACGAGGCGGGTGAGTCGTTCAACCTCCGCTCGCTGATGATCTGGACGGTCACGCAGCACACGGCCGTGGCGATCCTGAGCCTGCTCGCCGGGCCGATCGCCGATCGCTTCGGCAATCGGCTCGCCGTGCAGCTGTGCGTGTTCGGCACGGCGTTGGGGCCGCTGACGGCGATCACGCTCGCCTCGCTGCCCAGCGACGCGATGACCGAGTGGTACTGGCTCGTGTTCCTGCCGTTGGGCTTCACGCCCGTGACGATCAAGATGCTGATCAACTACACGCTCGAGCTGGTGGATCGCGAGCACCACACGCAGAACGTCGCCGCGGTGGGGCTCTGCCTGGCGGCGCCGGTGATCGTCGGCTCGCCGATCGTCGGTTGGCTGGTGGGCGTGTTGGGCGCCACGCCGGTGTTCGCGTTGGGCGCTGTGGTGCTGCTGGCAGCGGGCGCCCGCACGCTGACGCTCTGCGAGCCACGCCACGCGTCAGGCGCCTGACACGGCGATGTTCCGGCGATGTGCCAGCGCCAAGCACCCGGATGCGGGTGGAAATCGCCCCGAGCCGACGGCGCCAGCCGCGGGTCGTCCACCGGCCGGCTCACCCGCCGGGCGGAACCGATGCTTGGCTTACCCGACGCTAACGCGTTCGGGTCAGGCCCACCGCCAGGGCGTGATCCACCGTGCGTTCCCCGGCGTGCGTCGACCTTGCAAGGGGGTTGTAAGAACGGGGAAGGCCCGACGCGCATCACGGGTAGAACCGGCCCGAAACACGGCGTTCTGTCACGCCGCGTGCTTTTGGCGCCCTCTTTGCGTAGTTGTTCTCTCAGCGACACGAGTCGCTTTCGCCCCCCTCTCTCTTGCGAGGCGGCCTCCCGCAGCCGCCAACACTATTCCCGCTCCGGCACGGATCGTCGGAGCTTACTTGAACGGAGTCTGAACGATGAAACTGCTCACCCCTTTCGCCGCTCTTCTCGCCGCCTTCGCTATCGGCTTCACGGGCGCCCCCACGTCCGCCACGGCGGCCCCCACCTCGGTCTTTGAGGACTGCGACGGCGATGGCGCCGAGGGCTACGTGCTTGAGGACGAAGACGGCGACGCCGAGTTCCGCTTGGAAGAGGACGATTCGTCGGACGAGTTCGGCCTGGAAGAGGACGAAGACACCGAGCGGACCTTCGATGAATACGACTCGGATGCCGAGCGAACGTTTGATGAGGACGACTCGGATGCCGAGCGTCCGGCGCTCGAGGAGCAGGAAGAGGCCGAGGGCGACAGCGAGCGTCCGACCTTCGAGGAGGAGGACGAGGAGGAGTCGCTCTCGCTCGAGGACGACGATGACTCGGCCGACGAGTGGACACTCGAGGAGGAGGACGACGACTCCGACGAGGAGTGATCGCTCTCGACTCCGCGTGAGCCGGTAACAAATCGGTCGGCGACTTCCCGCGGTCGCCTTCCGTCTAGCGGACGCTCGCGAGCCTGATCCGCGCGACAGCGTACGCCTCCAGAAACGGACGCCTCATGCCGCCTCGGCGGTGTGGGGCGTTTTTTTTGGGCGATGAGTGGTTAGGTGCTCAGGCAGCGCCTCGCGACCAACTCCTAGCGATTCTTCGCGTCGTCGAGTGTTCTAGCGCCGATCCGCGCCGCCTCTCGGCCAACTGGCGTTCCGCTGTGTGTCGCGTTTTGCGATGCTCCGCCCGCGTAGCTTGCCCCGTTCGCCCCGCTTGAATCGCGATTCAGAGCCACCGACCAGCCATGCGGCCGCTGACCCTCTTCTTTTCCGTCGGCGAGCCGAGCGGCGACCTGCACGGCGCCAACCTGTGCACGGAACTCCGCCAGCGGACCGGCGACGCAGTGCGTTGCGTCGGGTTCGGCGGGCCGCGGATGGCGGACGCCGGCGTCGAGCTGCACACCGACCTCACGCAGCACGCCGTGATGGGCTTCTTGCGCGTGGTGGCCAAGATCCCGCACTTCCTGCGGCTGAAACGCCAGGCAGAGTGCTACTTTCGTGATCACAAGCCGGACGCGGTCGTGCTCGTCGACTTCCCCGGCTTCAACTGGCACATCGCGCGCGTCGCGAAGAAGCACGGCGTGCCGGTCTTCTACTACGGCACGCCCCAGCTGTGGGCGTGGGCGTCTTGGCGGGTGAAGAAGCTCCGCCGCGACGTCGACCACGCGCTGTGCAAGTTGCCCTTCGAAGAAGCGTGGCTCCGCCAGCGCGGTTGCAACGCGACGTACGTCGGCCATCCGTACTTCGACGAGCTGCGTTCGCGCGCGGTCGACACGGCGTTCGTTGCGGAGCAGCGCAGCGAACCGGGGCCGCTCGTCGCGTTGCTGCCCGGTTCAAGGACGCAAGAAGTCCGCAGCAACTTCCGCTACCAACTCGATGCGGCGAAGAAGGTCGCGCGGGACGTTCCGAACGTTCGTTTCGTCGTCGCGGCGTTCAAGGCGAAGCAACTGCCGCTCATCGAAGCGGCTATCCGCGACGCCGGCTTCGACGAGCGCGATGCGCCGCGCGTGTTCGTCGGCCGCACGCCCGAGCTGATCGAGGCGGCCGACGTCTGCCTGGCCGTCTCGGGATCGGTCTCGCTCGAGCTGCGGAACCACTTCTGCACCCAGTGCATCGTCGGCGAGATGCGGTAGACGATCGCCGTCGGCTTGCGATGGTACAGCA
>JBCBPC010000006.1:0-168778 GCA_039820945.1 Planctomycetota bacterium | reverse complement strand
GCACGCCCGAGCTGATCGAGGCGGCCGACGTCTGCCTGGCCGTCTCGGGATCGGTCTCGCTCGAGCTGCTGTACCATCGCAAGCCGACGGCGATCGTCTACCGCATCTCGCCGACGATGCACTGGGTGCAGAAGTGGTTCCGCCGCGTGCGGTACATCACGCTGGTCAACCTGCTGACAACCAGCGAGTTGTTCCCCAAGCCGGTGGGCAAGTACGAGCGCGGCGCCGCGGCCGACGAGCACGTGCTGATGCCCGAGTACCTGTCTTGCGACGACCCGTCGGACGACCTCGCTCACGACGCCACACGGTGGCTCACCGACCCCGCTGAGCGCGAGCGGCTCGTAGCCCGGATGACCGAGCTCCGCGACCGAATCGCGGCCGGCGGCGCCTCGGCCCGAGCGGCCGAGTACGTGGTGCGTGAGCTGGCCACCGACGCCGCGGGCCGGCCGGCCCGCGAGGCCGCCTGAGCGGCGCCCCCAGCCCGTTCCCCGCTGTGTTTCCCACTGCATTTACCGAGGTTTCTTCCGCGCCGATGTTCTTCACCGACGCCTCGCCAACCCCCTACGACTTGCGGTTCAAGCTGCTGGGTGTGCCGGTGCGGATCCACCCGATGTTCTGGGTGATCGCCCTGTTTCTGGGCGGCTCCGCCACGCCGCAACAAGCCGTCGTGTGGGTCGCCGCGGTGCTGATCTCGGTCGTGGTTCACGAGATGGGGCACGCGCTCGTGCAACGCGCGTTCGGCGGCTCACCATCCGTGGTGCTCTACGGCTTTGGCGGCCTCGCGATGGCGCCGGGAACGCGGCAATCGACATGGCGGAACGTCGCGGTGTCACTCGCCGGTCCGCTGGCCGGCTTCACGCTCGCGGCGGTCATCTACGTGGGCGTCCGCGCGTCCGGCGCGCCGCGCAGCCCGATCGCGGCCGATCTTCTCAACGACCTGCTGTTCATCAACATCGCGTGGAGCGTCTTGAACCTCGCGCCGATCTGGCCGCTCGACGGTGGGCAGGTCGCGCGCGAGTTGCTCGTGCGCTTCTTGCCGCCTTCGAAGGGCGTCTTCGTTTCGCTCGTCGTATCGCTCGTCGCGGCGATCGTCATCGGCATGTGGCTCTTCAACGAGACGCGCTCGACGTGGAACGCGATGCTGTTCGGCTTGCTCGCGTATCAGAACTACGAAGCGCTGCGTGCTTACGGCGCGTCGCGCGGTCGTTGGTGATCGATCGATCGCGCGCTCGCGTGCCGCTTTGGTCGCGCGCTTCGAGCGCGCGAAAAGCGCTACGTTTTTCGAAAAACGTGTTGCGGCGCTTGCACTAATGCTTACAGTTACGCCCAACCGTAACCGATAAGGTCAACGCAAAGACTCGCGAGAGTCGATGTCGTCCGCCTTGCGAAGCGTCGAGCGAGACAACCAACGCGTTGCGATCGCGAGACACGGAGCGAAGCGGATCGTTGCCTAACTCGGGAGCCGCTTCGGATAAGCGGCTCGCTTTGGCTCGGGCGTGATGATGCCCTTCGCCTAGCGGCGCCACGGTGGCGTGCGGCTAAGGGAATGGCAGAGCGCCGCGACTCGTTTTGCAGGAGGACGACTGTGGCCAAGAAGAAGAAGGTCGCCAAGAAAAAGACCGCCAAGAAGAAGGTCGCTAAGAAGGCGACGAAGAAGAAGGTTGCCAAGAAGAAGAAGGCAACCAAGAAGAAAGTGAAGAAGAAGGCGGCCAAGAAGAAGACCGCCAAGAAGAAGAAGGTGAAGAAGAAGAAGGTGAAGAAGAAGGCGGCCAAGAAGAAGACCGCCAAGAAGAAGGTGAAGAAGAAGGCGGCCAAGAAGAAGGTCGCCAAGAAGAAGAAGCGGGCCAAGAAGAAGAAGTAGGGCCCGCGTCTGAACCTACCTTCTGGGCCCGTCTTCTGAGCCCATCTCGTAACGAACGATGCAACGAGCCGCGGCGTCCTGCCCTCTGCCAAAGGGGGCGGGACACGCGGCTTTTTCCGTGCGCCAGCGGGGTTTTCGGCCTTCAGCGACCGGCTGCTCGCCGCCAGTCCGACCGGTCAGCGTGGTGATTTGAACGGCACGCTGAGCCGATCAGAGTGCCAGGCCGATCCGATCGCTGGCCCGAAGAAGGCGCCGGCCCGGGGGCCGGTCCCTCACGGCGCCAGTCCGCTCAAGACGCCGGCCCGATCGCAGCGCCGGGCCCGATCAGAGCACCGGCAGCGACGGCGCGGCCGGCGCTGCGGCGTGCGAGTCGGCGATGTTCCGCACCATCTGGCGGGTGATCGCTTCGAAGAACGGGGCGATGTACTCGTCTGCGTAGTTGCCCGACGTCTGCCCGTCGTCGCCGCGCTTGCGAACGTCAATCGAGATGGGCGCCTCGCCGATGAACGGCACGCCGAGCTCCTTCGCCTTCGCCTTCGCGCCGCCGTTGCCGAAGATGTCGTAGCGCAAGCCGTTGTCGGGGCAGAGGAAGTAGCTCATGTTCTCGACGACGCCGAGCACCGGGATGTTGACCTTCTTGAACATCGCGATCGCCTTCACCGCGTCGAGCAACGCGACGTCTTGCGGCGTGCACACCACGACCGAGCCGGTGAGCGGCAGCAGCTGCGAGAGCGTCAGCGCGATGTCGCCCGTGCCGGGCGGCATGTCGATCACGAGATAATCAAGCTGGCCCCAATCGGTGTCGCGCAGCATCTGCGTCACGGCGCCGTGCAGCATCGGGCCCCGCCACACGACCGCCTCGGCCGCCGGAACCATGAAGCCCATGCTCATGAGCTTCAGGCCGTCCTTCTCGATCGGCTGCAGCCGCTGGTCGATCGCCGTCGGTCGTTCGTTGACGCCGACTAGGTGCGGCACGCTAGGGCCGTAGATGTCCGCGTCCATGAGGCCGACGGTCGACCCCATCTTCTTGAGGCCGTAGGCGATCGACGTGGCGATGGTGCTCTTGCCGACGCCGCCCTTGCCGCTGCCGACGGCGATCACGCTCTTGGCGGTCACGCCCACTTGGCCGAGCTTTTCCGCCTTGCGCTCGTGCGGGATCGAGGTCACCGTCAGCTGCGCGGGGTCAACGCTCAAACGCTTGGCGACACGCTCTGTGATGCCGGCGAGCACCTCGTCGGCGATCGGCGCCGCCCAGGTAGTTAGCCCGACCTCGATCGTGGCCGAGTCGCCGTCGACGCCGATCGCGCCCACCTGGCCGAGCGACCCCATCGGCCGGCCGGTCTCCGGGTCGGCGTACTCGTTCAGAACCTCTTCAATCGCGGCGGCGGTGAGCATCGGGGGGATCGGGCGTCGCTGTAGGCAGGAAAGGCGGGAGAGGGCGGCGGGCCGCCGTGCGTCTGCAGTGTACGCGTCGTCCCGGCGCCGGCCAGACGGGCCCGCTTGGTCCGATTATCCGGGTTTTTCGCTTCATGAGCCCGCCGCGAGGGGCCGATCTTCCCCCTACAGCGGTGCTACGCTCGCGCCGCCGCACATTGGGGGGGAATCAAGACATGATCCGCAGGATCGCTATGGCCGCGCTGTGCGCGGCCGCCTTCGCGTCGGCCAGCTTGAACGCCGACACCGCGGACGCCCAGCAGGCCTACGGACGTGCGTGGGGCGGCACCTATACCAGCCAAGACTGGAACCGCTTCTACCACTACCCGTACGTGTACTACCCCCAGAACTACTGGGGCGACGAGTACTTCCGCTCGGCCGATAGCCTGTACCACCGGTACCCGCCCGAGATGCGGATCCCGGTCTACAACAAGCGCTGGCACAACTACTACCCGAGCTCGCGCAAGTTCCACTCGGGCCATCACTTCATCCTCGACGTCTTTTGACGCAGGGGAGGGCGAGTGAAGTCGAGGCGCCCGCCGAGCCGAGCCGGACCGCTTCGCCTTAGCCAAAGCAACGAACGCAGCGCTGACCTAGGTCAGCGCTGCGTTTCGTATTTGGCGAGGAACTCGCGGGCTGTGTCGGCCGCCTCGGTCTCCGGGTCTTTCTCGATGAGCTTGTTCAGCATGCCGACCGCGCGACGGACGGCGCCGTCGGTGCCCTTCATCGCGGTGCGGCGGGCTTTCTCGAGCGACTGGCGGGCCCGCACCTGCGACTTGATCGACTTCGACTTCGCGAGCTTCTTGAGCTGGTCGTCGATCGCGTCTTCGGCCGCGTAGCCCTCGTAGCGTTGCCGCATGCCGTCGAGCAGCTTGTAGGCGGCCCACGACTCCTTCTTCCGCTTTGCTCGATCGACGATCTTCTGATCGGCGGCCACGGCGTTGTTCACCGCCTGGAGCAGTGTCTCGGCGCCGGCCTGTAACGCTTCGTCACGGCTTTCGGCGGCTTTGGTCACGTCGCGGGCGGCGTTTGGGAAGGCGCCGATCTCGATCCAACGCCACGCGTCGCCCAGCGGCGGCGGCACCTGACTCGGATCGACCCGCCACGCAGCGCCCTTGAGCACCTGCTCGACCGCGGCTGGCAGCTGCTGGGCGGTCGTGTTCGTCGCTTTGCCCTGCGGCGAGATAGCGATGACGTGGTTGACGTTGTCCATCGACGCGACGCCACGCCCGAGCGTG
This sequence comes from Planctomycetota bacterium, assembly GCA_039820945.1. Taxonomy (GTDB): domain Bacteria; phylum Planctomycetota; class Planctomycetia; order Pirellulales; family Lacipirellulaceae; genus Botrimarina. The sequence goes on along the minus strand of JBCBPC010000006.1, from coordinate 164,245 downwards.
ATCGGCGTCACGCCCATCGATCGCTCCAGTGAGCGGTCGTAGTCCATGATCAGCGGCCAGCCGACCTTCTGCCGGCGGACGTACCGCTGCAGCTCGCCCGGCGCGGTGCCCGAGTTGACGGCGATGAACACCACCGGCTTATTGGCGTACGACTCGGAGAGTGTCTGCAGCTTCGGCCAGAAGCGTGAGCACCGGGGGCACTCCTCTTCGAAGAAATAGAGGATGACGCCCTTGCCGGAGAGCGACTCAGCCGACAACGGCGGCGCGTTGAGCCACCGGGCGGGGTCCGCGGGCAGCTGCCACCCGCCGCCGGATTGTCCGGCGGTCGTTTGTGCGTCACTCGCTGTGACGAGCGTGAGCACAGCAAGCAACGCGAGGCAACGAAGGGCTCTCATGGCGTCTTTCTCTGTCGGTTCCAGCCGCGGTTGTTCCGGGTCGCCACGCAAAGCGACACGCCTACTCGGGCGACTTGCCCGCAACGAGCTCTTTCTCCCACTCTTGCATCAACGGCCAGTCGATCGCGCACGTGCCAAAGTCGGCCCGATGCAGGTACCCCTCGAGCCGGCCGATGGTGTCGTCCAGCTGCGCGTTGTCTTTGCGGAAGATCGGGCCGTGGCTCGGCAGCAGCCACTCGATGTCGCTGTCGCGGATGCGGGTGAGCGAGGCGATGAAGTCGGGGATGCTGCTGCCGTGGTGGGCGTCGATCACGCCGACCGACCCGTCTCGGAACAGATTGTCGCCGGAGAACAGCAGGTCGCCCATGCGGAACGCCAGCTGGCCGTCGGTATGCCCGGGCGTGTGCCAGACCTCCAGCTCCACCGAGCCGACGCGGATCCGGTCGCCGTCTCGCACCTGGTGCTCGCACTTCACGGGCGGCATCTCCAGGTCGATGCCCTGGGCGTCGATCTGGGCGAACGTGGCGATGCGGTCGCCCGACTCAAGCTTCTTCGCCGCGATCGGGTGGCACGTGACGCTGGTCTTAAGCAGCTGCTTCGCCTTGGCGAGGCCCTGGATGTGATCGACGTCCGCGTGTGAGGCGATCAGCGTCTCGCACTTGGAGAACGGGAAGTCCAGCTGGCGGATGATCTCCAGCACGTCATCGACCGCGTCTTCGTAGCCGATGTCGATGAGCGTCCACGCGTCGCCGTCGTAGATCAGGTACACGCTACAAGTCACCCGGCGCCGCGCCTGGTGGTTGAGCTCGATCACGTGGGGGAACAAGGGCGTCCGCTGGAGCATGGGCTGGCGAGAAGGGGGGGGACGACGCCGCCCGAAGGCTGGGGCGGAAACGGGGGGTAAGCGGCTCGGGCTGCCGCAGGCCCCTTGAGGCCTGGGGTTTCCCAAGCAGGAAATAATACGGGCGTGAAAATCGCCGAGCAACCAACGCGTGCGGCGAGAACCGCTCAGCCGTCGCCCAGGATCGCGGCCAACCCGCTCCGATAGTCGGGATACCGCAGGCGGTGGCCGAGCCCGTCGACCAGTCGCTGGTTGCTCACCCGTTTGTCGGCCGCCGCCCGCGCGGCACGGGGCGAACCCGGTTCGGGATCGACGAAACGGGGCGCCGGCGCTCTGAGCAATCGAGCGACCTCGGCATAGTAATCGGACCGCTGAGGGGGCGATCCGTCGCTCACGCACAGCAGCCCCGGCGGGGCCTCGGCGGCGGCCGATGCGACGACCACCGCCGCGGCGTCGTCCCGGTGGATCAGGTTCAGCCAGCCGGTCTGCGAGGCGGCGATCGGCTCGCCCGCCTTGATCGCCTTCAGGTACGGCAGTCGATCGGGGCCGTAGATACCCGCCAGACGCAGGGTCGCCGAGTTGGCCGCGAACCGGCTCTTGGCCACCACCCGCTCGGCGGCGAGCGAGGCCTTGCCGCCGGCGCGGCCCGGGTTGGGCGTCGTCGACTCGTCGACCCAGTCGCCGCCCGCGTCGCCGTACACGCCCGTCGAGCTGACGTAGACGAACCGCCCCGTCCCGGCCGGCAGGGCTTCGATCACCGCGGCGACGCCGCCCGCGTAGACCTCCGCAATCGACGCGTCGACCGAGCGGTCGTAGCCGACGGCGAACAGCACCGTGTCGGCCTCCGGTAGCTCGTTGAGCGATGCCGGATCGGTCACGTCGGCGATGATCGGCCGCCAGCCTTGTTCCCGGAACGCCGTCGTACGGGCCTCGCTCCGCGTGACGGCAAAGACGTCATCGCCCGCTTCTTGCCACAACGCGGCCGCGCGCTCCCCCACGTAGCCACAGCCAAAGATCAATCGTTTCGCCATGAGCGGTAGCGTATCTGGAGACGTGGCGGGGCGGTACACTCCGGCACTCCCGACGCACCCCATCGCCGCGAAGCATGAGCGAAGAACTGACCGTCATCGGCTGGCGCGAGTGGGTGGCGTTGCCCGGGCTGGCGATCCCACGCCTGCGAGCGAAGATCGACACCGGGGCGAAGACCTCGTCGCTGCACGCCGAGGATTGCGAAGCGTACGAATCCGACGGCGTGAGCCGCGCCCGCTTCTTTGTTCGCACCGTGCACCATCGCTACGCGTGCGATGCGGAGGTCGTCGATCACCGTATGGTGAAGAGCTCCAACGGCCAGACAGAGGACCGACCGGTCATCCGCGTCGAGTGCGTGCTGGGCGCCGTCCGCTGGCCGATCGAACTCACGCTCACCGACCGCACGCCAATGCGGTTCCCCATGCTGCTGGGCCGCCGAGCGATGGAGGGCGGCTTTCTAGTGAACCCCGGGCTCTCCTTCTGCCAGCCGAGGCCGCCGCGTCGGCGGCCACGCGGCAACTCTTAGACATCCTCCCCGGCCAGCGCCGCACGCCATGAAGCTCGCCATTCTCTCGCGCAACCGTACGTGCTACAGCACCCGCCGCCTGCGCGACGCCGCCGAGCAACGCGGGCACCGCGTGAAGGTGCTCGACACGCTCAAATTCGCGATCGATCTGGCCGAGGGTGAGCCGGACCTTTACTTCCGCTCGAAGCCGCTGAGCGACTACGACGCGGTGCTGCCGCGGATCGGCTCGTCGATCACCTACTACGGCACGGCCGTGGTCCGGCAGTTCGAGCAGATGGACGTCTTCTGTGCGAACTCGTCGGCGGGGATCGCCAACTCGCGCGACAAGCTCCGCAGCCTGCAGGTGCTGAGCAAGCATCACCTCGGCATGCCGGCCACGACGTTCGTGCGGGACCGGAAGGACATCCTGCCGGCGATCGAACGCGTGCGCGGCGCGCCGGTCGTCATCAAGCTGATCGAGGGCACGCAGGGCGTCGGCGTGATTCTCGCCGAGTCGACCAAGGTGGCCGAGGCGATCATCGAGACGCTGCAGAGCACCGCGCAGAACGTGCTCATTCAGAAGTTCGTCGCTGAGAGCAAGGGCCGCGACGTGCGGGCGCTGGTCGTCGGCGACCGCGTGATCGCCGCGATGCGACGGGTGGCGGTCGGCGCCGAGTTCCGCAGCAACGTGCACCGGGGCGGCACGACCGAGCCGGTGGAGGTCAGCGAACAGATCAACAGCATCGCCGTGCGGGCGGCACAGATCATGGGCCTGCGGATCGCCGGCGTCGACTTGCTGGAGGCGAACAGCGGGCCGCAGGTGATGGAGGTGAACTCGTCGTCGCCCGGTTTGGAGGGAATCGAGAGCTGCACGCAGCTCGATATCGCCGGCGCGATCATCGACTACCTGGCCGCCCAGGTCGACTTCCCCGAAGTCGACATCCGTCAGCGGCTGACCGTCAGCCGCGGCTACGGCGTGACCGACATCCACGTGCCGGAGGGGAGCGACTACGTCGGCAAGACAATCGACGAGTCGGGCTTGCCGGAGCAAGACATCAACGTGCTGACGCTCTATCGTGGGTCGACGGTGATCCCCAACCCGCGGCTCAAGCGCACGCTTGAGCCGGGCGACCGGATGCTCTGCTTCGGCAAGCTCGACGCGATGCGGGGCATGATCCCCGAGAAGGTCCGCCGCAAGCGGCGGCCGAAGCTCAAGGAGCTTTCGGAGGCGGTGATCGAAGCGGCGTCGGCGGCCGCGCACGGGGGGCAATCGACGGAGCCCGGCGCCGTTTGACGCCGCGGTTGGCAAGCTTGGATCGAATGACGGAGCGATTCGCTGAGCTAGCCGATCGACCCCGGGTCCTGCTGTCCTTTCGCCCCTGACTCGAGGTATGCCGTCAGCATGATCTGCGCGGCGAGGGCGTCGATCCGCGCCTTGCGTCGCTTCTTCGTCAGGTTGGCGTCCTGCAGCATCGCCTCGGCTTGCGAAGACGTGTAACGCTCGTCGTAGAACTCCACCGGAACGCCGGTCAGCTCGCCGAGCCAGGCGCCGAACTTGCGGGCCTCGATCGACTTTTGGCTCTCGCCGCCGTCCAGATGCACCGGCAGGCCGACGACCCATCGCACGAGCCGCTCTTCGCGGGCAAGCGTCTCGAAGTACTGCTTGTCGAGGCGTTCGCTGCGCCGGGTGTAGGTCTCCAGCGGCGAGGCCATGCCGACCTCCAGATCGCCGATCGCCAAGCCGATCCGCACCGTGCCGTAGTCGACGCCGCCGATTCGGCCCCGCTGCGGTTCGCGGGGGTCCGCGTCGCTCAAAGGAACTCCTCCCAGCCGTTCTCTTCGAGCTGCTTGACGACCTGGCGGATCTTCTCCTCGTCGTGCTTGCTGGCCACGAGCGTGGCGTTGTCGGTGTGGACGACGATCATGTCCTCCAAGCCCAGCGTCACCACGAGGTGGTCGTCCGACGAGCGGACAATCGTCCCCTTGGTGTTGATGCCCAGGTGCTTGCCGACGAGCGTGTTGCCGGCGTCGTCGGTCCCCAGGCGCCGCGGCAGGGCCTGCCAGCCACCCAGGTCGTCCCACTCGAAGGGCGCCTCGATCACGGCGACGTTCGTCGCGTGCTCCATGACCGCGTAGTCGATCGACACACCGTCGATCGCCGAGAACTCTTCGGTGAAGACCGCGTCTTGTTCGCCACCGCCCCAGGCGCCAACGATCTTCTCAAGGTGCGCGAGCGTCTCCGGCTGGCGTTCGCGTAAGGCGTCGAGAATGGTCGACGCCCGCCAAACGAAGATGCCGCTGTTCCAATAGAAGTCGCCCGAGGCGAGAAACTCCGCGGCGGTCTTCGCGTCGGGCTTCTCGCGGAAGCGGGCGACTTTGTAGGTCGGCGCGTCGCCGCACGGCTCGGCCACCGCCGCGTCGCGTTGGATGTAGCCGAAGATCTCTGCCGGGTAGGTTGGCTTGATGCCGAACGTGACGATCCGCTCGGGCTCCGCGTCGACGAGTGCCGCGGCTTGGTGCACCGCGGCCTGGAACGCCGAGTCGGGCGTGATGACGTGGTCGGCCGGCATGACGACCATCGTCGCGTCCGGATCCTGGCGGACTTTGGTCACCAGCAACGCGGCCAGCCCGATGCACGGCGCCGTGTCTCGCTTGCACGGCTCGCCGACGACCGCGTCGGCGGGCAGGTCGGGCAGTTGCTCGCGGACGGTTTCGGCCAGCCGCTGATTGGTCACCACCATCCGCCGCTCGGGCGGGGCGACATCGCCCAGTCGGGCCGCCGTCTGGGCGATCATCGTCTGGTCGCCAACCAGCGAGAGCAGCTGCTTGGGCTTGTCGCGTCGGCTGGCGGGCCAGAACCGGGTGCCGGACCCGCCGGCCATGATGATCGCGTGAAGCATGGGACTGTTGGCCAGGCAATAAAACAGCGAAGAGGCGGCGAAGGGACACCGACGGGACAGCGTGCGTCGCCAGATCGTACCGACCGAGGCTCACGCTTCGGTAGCGTCCGCTTTGGCGTCATCCGATTGAGCAGCCTCAAGCCGCTCGAGCAACCGCTTCGCAGCCGCGGCGGGGTCGTCGGCTTCTGTGACGGCCGACGCCACGGCGATCCTTCGAATGCCCGCTCCGAGGACTTCGTCCAGGTTCTCGGGCGTCACCCCGCCGATAGCGAACGCCGGCAAGCTCGTCGCTCCGGCCGCGTGACGGAGGTACTCCGTCCCCGGGAAGCTATCGAACCGCTTGGTCGTGGACGGGAACGTGGGGCCGAGGCCGACGTAGTTCGCCCCGTCGGCGACGGCCTGCTTCAGCTGGGCGGGCGAGTGCGTCGAGACGCCGATGAGCGTTTGCGGGCCAGCGATCGCCCGGGCGTCGCTCACCGACAACTCGTCCTGCCCCACGTGGACGCCGTCGGCGCCGCTGAGGCGGGCGATATCGGGACGATCATTGATGATCGCCAGCGTTTCGGTATCGGCGGTCGCCTCGACGAGTCGTCGGGCGCGACCGAGCAGTTCGCGATCGCCCAACCGCTTATCGCGTAGTTGGAGCACATCGACGCCCGCAACGCACAGCTCGCGGATCCGACCGACGAAGTCTTCCTCAGACTCGCCTCCTTCCACCAGCACGTACAGCCGCGCTCGTCCGAGGCGCGCCAGCCCGCGGCGTCCCGCCGCGATCGACTTTGCCAGCGAGTAGGCCGAGTAGCGGAGGCTCTCGAACCGTCCGGCCGTGCCGGGCGACACGGCCTTGGAGTACTCCTCGAGGCTCCGGAGCGCCTGTTGGAGGCGCTCCAGGCTCGCGACGCACACGTCGCCGAGCGTCGCTCGGGTGGCCTCGCTCGCCAGCGTGAAGGTCGTGCCGACATCGCCCTGCGTGTCGCGGGCGGCGAGTCGGTCTTCGTAGCCGAACACTGCTGAGGCTTCGGCGAGGCCGTGCCGCAGCCGCTTAGCCGCCTCGGTCAACAGGCGGTCGTCGAGCACGAACCGGGTGTAGTCCTCGACCACCCGCGCACCCTCGGTGGCCCGATTGAGCGAGGCGTCGATCAGCCGCAGGACGCGACCGTCGATCGGCGCCGGTTGGGGCTCGTTGCGAGCCGATGGATTGGGCGTCTCGGGCACGTCTGCCATTCTGGCGTGTTTTCTCTGCCGAGTCAGGGCCCGCTCGGAGCCGTTCTCACCAAGTTGGGCGAAATATGAGCGGAGGAAACCTGCTTGGCGGTGGCTGTGGTGACGGCCTAGGGTGCTCGGCCTCGCACCCGTCTTCGCTAGCAAGGTTTGTCTTGTTGCTCAGCCGGGCCAGCGATACTCTGCGATCGATCGAGTACGGACGGCTCGACCGTTTTTTCGCCGCGAAACGGCTTTGCACTCGCGATTTGCTCCATGCGGAGCCCGGTCGTGGGACGACGTCTTCGCGGATTCGCCAGGGAAGGGTTCACGCCGTGCCGCGTCGGAAACGCCGCCGAACGCTCCCCTGGTGGGCCTTCTTGTGGCCCGGGTTGCCGCATCTGTGGCTCCGCGGTTCGCTTGCTGGCATGACGCTTGCGGTGGCTTTCTCTGTCCTACTGAATGTGCTGGTTTTGGCGACGCTGGTTTGGCCCGCGTGGCTCGAATCGCGCCTTAAGGTTGCGTGTGGCGTTTGTGTGGCCGCCCTGTGGGTGGCCGCGCTCGTGGATACCCGCGGAGAGCTCCGCCGGCTGGCGGACGAACGCGAAACGAGCGAAACGGGCGACGCTCCCCCAACAAACGAGAACGATCGCCGCCTCAGAGCGGCGCAGACCGCCTATCTACAGGGAGAACTCACCGCCGCCCTGCGAGGGCTTCGCCAAGCCGTTCGGGCCGACCGCCGCGACATCGAGTGCCGCATCTGGTACGCGATGACGCTCCGTCGGAGCGGGCGTCTGAGCTCGGCCCGCCGCCAACTCGGTCGGCTGGAAAGGCTCGACGACGCGGCCCCTTGGCGGGATGAAATCGACCGCGAACGAGCGGCGATCGAACGCCTCGAGCAGCCTTCGGCGCCCGACCAACACCAGAGCCAAACTGACCCTCAGACTTTCGAATCCGCGTCCGCTCCGCATGCCGGGGTGGGTCGTCGGGCCGCTTAAACCGACGGTGAACGCTGCAGCCCGCTTGGTTGCTTTGTGAACCAACCCCTACAATACGACGCAACAAGGCAGCCGACGCGCGACGGGCGCCTCGCACCCCACTCGCGACGCCGTGCCTGAGCCGCGCGACTCCGCCAACTTTGGCGGCCTCGCTCGTCGGGAACCATCAACGGAGAAGGCCATGTACGAACGCTTCACCGACCGTGCCCGCAAGGTGATGCAGCTCGCCAATCAAGAGGCGCAGCGCTTCAACCATGAGTACATCGGCACCGAGCACGTGCTGCTCGGCCTGATCAAAGAGGGCAGCGGCGTCGCCGCCAACGTGCTCAAGAACCTCGACGTCGATCTGCGGAAGATCCGCCTCGAGGTCGAGAAGCTCGTCCAGAGCGGCCCCGACATGGTCACCATGGGCAAGCTGCCGCAGACACCGCGGGCCAAGAAGGTGATCGAGTACTCGATGGAAGAGGCCCGCAACCTCAACCACAACTATGTGGGCACGGAGCACATCCTGCTCGGCCTGCTGCGTGAGCAAGAGGGCGTCGCCGCCCAGGTGCTCATGAACCTCGGCCTGAAGCTCGACGAGGTCCGCGAAGAAGTGCTCAACCTGTTGGGCCACGGCATCGAGAGCGGCGAGGGCGAGCGTGGCGGACGCGGCGGCGCCACAGAGGAAGAGGAAGAGGGCGAGAGCGAGGGCGGCCGCAGCGGCCGCAAGGGCTCGCGCAGCAAGACGCCCGCGCTCGACAGCTTCGGCCGCGACCTCACCGAGCTCGCGAAGCAGAACAAGCTTGACCCGGTCATCGGCCGCGCGAAGGAGATCGAGCGGGCCATCCAGGTGCTCTGCCGCCGCACGAAGAACAACCCGGTGCTGCTGGGCGAGGCGGGTGTCGGCAAGACGGCCATCGTCGAGGGCTTCGCCCAACGCGTCATCGAGGGCAACGTGCCCGAGCTGCTGCTCGACCGCCGCATCGTGGTGCTCGACCTCGCCATGATGGTCGCCGGCACGAAGTACCGCGGCCAGTTCGAAGAGCGCATCAAGGCGGTCATGAACGAGGTCCGCCGCGCGAAGAACACCATACTGTTCATTGACGAGCTGCACACGCTGGTCGGCGCCGGCGGCGCCGAAGGCGCCATCGACGCCTCGAACGTGCTGAAGCCGGCGCTCGCCCGCGGCGAGATCCAGTGCATCGGCGCCACGACGCTGGACGAGTACCGTAAGTACATCGAGAAGGACTCGGCGCTCGCCCGTCGGTTCCAAGAGGTGCTGGTCGAGCCGACCACGCCGGACGACACCAAAGCGATTCTCGGCGGTCTGCGCCAGCGGTACGAGGATCACCACCGCGTGCAGATCACGGACGACGCCATCGCGGCGGCCGTCGAGTACTCGGACCGCTACATCACCGGCCGGTGCCTGCCGGACAAGGCGATCGACGTCATCGACGAGGCCGGCGCCCGCGTGCGGCTGAAGACGATGAGCAAGCCGCCGAACCTCAAAGAAATCGACGAAGAGGTCGAGGCGCTCAACCGCGACAAGGAAGAGGCGGTCGCCAACCAAGACTTCGAGAAGGCCGCCGCCCTGCGAGATCAGGCCGACAAGCTCAAGAAGAAGAAAGCGCAGATCACCAAGGAGTGGCGCGAAAAGTCACGCGAGAACGGCGGCGTGGTGGACGAGGACGTCATCGCCGAGGTCGTCAGCAAGATGACTGGTATCCCGCTCACGCGGATGACGACCGAAGACAGCCTCCGCCTGATGCGGATGGAGGACGAGCTCCACAAGAAGGTCATCAGCCAGCACGAGGCGATCAAGGCGATCGCCCGCGCTGTGCGTCGCAGCCGCAGCGGCCTGCAGGACCCGAAGCGTCCGACCGGATCGTTCATCTTCGCCGGGCCGACCGGCGTGGGCAAAACGCTGCTGGCCAAGGCGCTCGCCGAGTTCATGTTTGGCGACGAAGAGGCGCTGATCCAGATCGACATGTCCGAGTACATGGAGAAGCACAACGTCAGCCGCCTGATCGGCGCCCCTCCCGGCTACGTCGGCTACGAGGAGGGCGGCCAGCTCACCGAGCAGATCCGCCGCCGCCCTTACGCCGTGGTGCTGCTCGACGAGATCGAGAAGGCCCACCCCGAGGTCTTCAACATGCTGCTGCAGCTGATGGAGGAGGGTCGCCTGACCGACTCCTTCGGCCGCAACGTCGACTTCCGCAACACGATCGTCATCATGACGACCAACGCGGGCGCCGAGGCGATCAAGAACGAGTCGGCCTTCGGCTTCCAGAAGCCCGACGACGACGCCAGCTACGACGGCATGAAGACCCGCGTGATGGACGAGATCGAGAAGGTCTTCCGTCCCGAGTTCATCAACCGTGTGAACGACGTGATCGTGTTCCGTCACCTGACGGAAGACAACCTCAAGGAGGTCGTCGATCTGGAGGTCTCGAAGGTCTGCAAGCGACTGTCGGAGCGTGGCTTTACGCTGGACCTGACCGAGGACGCGAAGTCGTTCTTGGTGAAGAAGGGCTCGAACACCGACTTCGGCGCCCGGCCGTTGCGTCGTTCGATCGAGACCTACATCGAGGACCCGTTGGCTGAGGAGTTGCTCAAGGGTGAGTTCGCCGGAAAGGACACGATCCGGGTCGAGGTGAAGAAGGTCGGCGATAAGAAGCAGCTGGTCTTCGAGGGAGTCGCGACCAAGGAGCCGGAGCCGGAGCCCGTGGCGGCCGGCGTTGGCGCCGACGGAGAAGAGCCCGTCGCCGAGGGCGGCGACGCCTAGGCGACCCTAACCGAAGCCAAAAACAGCCAGCTGCTTCGCGCGCCCGTTAACGCGGGCCCGGAGCGACTGGCTGTTTTTTATTTGGGCGCCCACATCGCTGGCGTCTGCAGTCTGCTAGCGCTGCCGATGGCCGTGCACGGCGGACACCGCGAGCACGGCGAGCCAGCCGAGCGTGGCCGGCTCGGGCACCGGCGTGGCGTCGGTCCCGAAGTTGGCGATCCAGGTCTGGTACTGATCCTCGCCGATGACGCCCCCGTCGGGATCGTTCGGCAGCGTGCCGGCGGGCTGCCCCACGGCGTCTCGCCAGACGGTGTAGTCGGACAGGTCGACGACGCCGTCTTGGTTGTAGTCGCCGTCGATCGGCGGCGGCACGAACGAGGTGATTCGGTAGATGTCCTGGCTGAAGAAGCTCAGCATGTAGAGTTCGCCGAGGCCGTCGGCGCCGATCGCCGTGATCCGTTCCCCGCCGGAGCCGAACATCTGGGCGGTACGATCCTTGATCTCGGTCGGCACGCCCGTCGTGACGTCGAACGACCCGATGGTGCTCTTGATGTAGTCGGCGTGGAAGTACGTGCCTTGCATCTCCGGGTGCTCCGTGCCGCGGTAGACGTGCCCGCCGGTGATCGCGGCGCCCCCGGCGTGGGGGTAGGAGTAGAACGGGTCGGTCACGTTCGGCGGGATCGGGTCGTTGGAGCCGATCGTGGTGGGGTCGAGGCCCTCGAACACGCGCCAGCCGAAGTTCAGCCCGGCCTCGCCAGCCGGCACGCGGTTGACCTCCTCGAACTGCACGCCGCCGACGTCGCCGAGGTACAGATCGCCGTTGGCGCGGTCGAAGCTACCACGCCATGGGTGCCGCAACCCGTAGGCGTACACCTCGGGCAGGCCGCCGCCAGCGGCGAACGGATTGTCCGCCGGGACGCCGAAGTTGAAGTCATCGTCGGCCGGGAAGTCATCCCCCGACACGTCCACGCGGTGCAGCTTGCCGTGCGGGTCGAACAGGTCCTGCGACGGCAGGCCGTTGTTCTGCCGCTGGTTGGCGCCGCCATCGCCGGTGGTGAAGTACAGGTAGCCGTCGACGGGGCTGAAGTCGAGCCAGCCGCCGTTGTGGCTGTTGCTGTTGGGCATTTGGTAGATCTGCCGAGAGTAGCTCGGGTCGGCGACGAGCGGGTCGGTCGTCGATCGGCGGTGCTCGGTGATCCGCAGCAGCCGCTCGCTGTTGCGGTACACGTAGGTGTAGAAGAGGCCGTTGGTGGCGAAGTCCGGGTGGAACGCCATCGACAGCAGGCCGTCCTCGGCGGCGGTCGCCGCGTTCGGCAGGTTGAGGAACGTGCCGATACGTTGGCCGGTCTCGCGATCGTGGATCCAGATGTCCGCGTTCTTCCGCGCACCGGTGTAGAAGTAGTCGGCGTCGCCTACCGGGGCGTTGAGGAAGGTCGGTTCCGACGGGGCGGCGCCCGGGATGACCTGCAGCTCGACCACGAACGTGGCGCCGGCCGTCGAGGCGATCGCAAGAGCCGTCAGGGCCGCGGCGTACGCAGGATGCATGGTGATGCGCTCAGAGCCTTGGTCGCGCCGCGAGGACCCGGCGCCGAGGGGAAGTTGCCGTGAGAAACCATCCGCAGATCGGTTTCTTCGATGCTGGAGAGAGCGGCCCGCCATGGCCCGGCGGCCGCAGCGGCACACGCGTCAGCACCACGTTAGAGGCTAACGACGCGGCTTGCGCACGGTCAAGCAAGTCGACCCAAGAAGGGGGGGCGACCGCGGCCGGAGCATCTTGGCCCCGTGCCTGCAAGCTCTTATCCACGAGCACGCCAGGTTGAGACGCTTCTGGCTGAGAGTATACTTGGGATCTGAGCCGGCCCGCATTTAGCGAGCCCGCCTGCCTCTTTGCCTGCGGTTGACAACCGCATGAGCCGCTAATGCTCTTCGCTCGGAACGCGACCGCAACACGCTTTGCGTGAGCTGTGCGGTCGTGTCTCGTTCCGAGACGAGTCGCCCGAGACCAGTCGCGCGAGACGACCGACCCGCGGCGTCCTTGACGAAAAAGACGTCGAGGCGTACCGACCTCGGATAGCCCAGAGTCGCATGCCCCCGGCGCGACGACCGCGGACCCGTTTGGGGGGACAACGCTGTGCTCCCGCACGCGTTTCCGCGTTTCGCTGCCGATTCGCTTGCGAGCGTGTTCCCCGGATCCGTGCACTCGCGCTTGGTCGCCCACTACGGCAGGTGTCTCGACGCTCGCCGATTTCACGACGAACAACACCTTCATTCACCACGAAGCGCCACAACCCTCGATGACTCTCCCCTCCGCTACGCTCCGCACTGGCACACCAGGCGCAGCGCTTCGCTCGACGTTGCTCGCGGCGCTGGTTGGCCTCTGCCTGCCGATCGCCGCGTTGGCGAATCAGACGTCGACGGTCACGCCCGTGATCGTCGACGGCGATCTGCCGTACTCGGTTGAGCTGCGCCGCTACGACATGGGCGCCGCCCAGGTGCCGACGGTCCACTCGTTCATTGCGGGCGAGCACGCGGGGCAGTGGGTCGTCGTCGGCGGTCTCACCAACGGCCTGCACGGGTTCGACCTGAACGACGCGGACGTGCCGGGCCGCCGCACCAACCGAGACGTGTGGGTCATCGACCCGCACACCCGCGAGACGTGGGCACGCACGATCGACGCGGGCGACGCCGGAAGCGGCTTCACCGAGCTGGAGGTGCTCTCACTTACCACCGCCAACGCGCAGTTCGAACAGGTGGGCGACACGCTCTACAAAGTCGGCGGCTACGGCGACAACGACCCCGCCAACCCCGACGACCGCGGCACCTTCAGCACGCTCTCGGCAATCGACCTGCCGGGCATCGTCGACTGGGTGAAGGGGGGCGCCGGCCAAGCGGCCGACCACGTTCGCCAGATCAGCGACCCGCTGTTCACCGTCACCGGCGGCGATCTCTACGAGATCGACGGCCAGATGCACCTCGTCTTCGGGCAGGACTACCAGGGGCGCTACCGCGGGCGGCTCACCGGCGAGTACACCAACCAGGTTCGCACCTTCACGATCCAGGACGACGGTGGTTCGCTCGGCTTTACGACGGTCGGCTCCAGCACGCCGAGCGCCGAGTTCCGCCGCCGCGACCTGAACGTCTACCCCGCGCTGACGAAGCAGAACGACGGAACGATCGCTGAGGGTATCACGGCCCTCTCCGGCGTGTTCACCGAGGCTGACGGCTACTGGACCGTGCCGGTAGAGATCGACGCCACGGGCCAGCCCACGCAGATCGACGGCGGGCTCGACCCGCTCAACGCCGGCGGCGAGCTGGACGCGGACGATGGCGTCTTCAAGCAGGCGATGAACATCTACCACTCGGCCAAGCTCGGGCTGTTCTCTGCCGAAGCGGGCGAGATGCATCAGGTGCTGATGGGCGGCATCACGCTGCAGGAGTACGACCCGGGCAACGCGGCGGCCGACGCGCTCGGCTTCGTCACCGACGACGACCTGCCCAACACGAGCCAGATGACCGCCGTCGTGCGGAACGCGGACGGCTCTTACGAGCAGCACTACCTGGGCGCTTACCCCGAGATGCTCACCGACGACGGCGACCTGATGCGGTTCGGCTCGAACGCCGAGTTCTTCCTCGACGAGGGTGTGCCCGCGTACGACAACGGCGTGGTCGACCTCGATACGATCATGCGGAACGTCATGCCGGGCAACGCCGTTCGCGTAGGATTTGTTTACGGCGGCATCGTGGCGAACGCCCCACACGTGTTCAACAATCCGGGCGCACTCAGCTCCGCCAGCGGCGAGGTGTTCGAGGTGATCCTCACCGTGGCGATCCCCGAGCCCGGGTCGTCGGCGATCGCGATGACGCTCGTGCTGGCGGCGGGACGGCGCCGCTGGTAGCCTCGCGGTCTCGTGAATCCCGCAGCCCCGAGGCGCGCCCGTGGACGGCGTCGCGGCCGAACCGACGAAACGCAAGCGGCGCCCCTGGTGGCGTTGGAATCTCACCGTACTCGCCGCGGTGCTGTTCGTCACACTGTGGTCGCGCGAGCTGCTCCGCTGGCACTACACCACCACTTGGCTAGTCGGCGGCGCTATCGTCACGTTGTGGCTCATCGGGCCGTGGCCGTTCGTGGAGCGTCAGCGACGCACACGACTGCCCCAAGCCGTTCTGAGGACGACTCAGATGCTCGACCGACGCCGCACGCCGATGCTCGTCCATGTGATGCGGCATGTCGGGCGGGTGATCTTCTTCCTGGCGACGCTGCAGTTCGTGGGCACGATAGGCTGGCTGCTGTACGCAACAAGCACGGGACAGTACCGGTTCGACGCCCTCGTTGGTGGTGGGTTTACGCTCGCCTTCATGCGGCTCATCTCTCCGTTCGCCAGCGCGATCCTGCCGGCGGTGGGCGGCGGCATCCTGTACCTGCTAGCGGTCATCGCCCAGCGGCTCTACGAGGACGGCGGGGCAGGCTATCCCGCCGAGCCCGCAAACTCGCCTCAAGCGGCCGACTCGCCCGGATCGATAGAGTGAGAGTGAAGCCGCCCGGTCTGCGCCGGCGGTACGCCCGCCACTCTCCGCGTCGAGCCACGGATGGCCGCCGAAGCCGCTAGCAACGCTACGCCACGCGAGGGAGGGCTGATCGCCGCGGCCACCGAGTCGGTCGCCGACCTGGGCTCGCTCGTCGTCGACGCGATTGTCGGGCTGGGCGACTTCGTGCTGTTCTTCGCGCAGACGATCGCCTGGCTCTTCCGCCGTGTTCCGAGCCGTCGGCTCGTTGTGACGAGCCTGTACCAGATCGGCGTCCGCAGCCTGCCCGTCGTCGCCCTCACGGGCACGTTCATCGGAATGGTGCTCGCTGTGCAGTCTTACCATCAGTTCGAGCGGTTCGGCATGGAGAACCGCCTGGGCGTGATGATCAATCTCTCGATGTACCGCGAGCTCGGCCCCGTGCTGGCCGCGACGATGCTCGCAGGCCGGATCGGCAGCGCGATCGCCGCGGAGATCGGCACCATGAAGGTGACCGAGCAGATCGACGCGCTCGCGGCGATGGGCGCCAGCCCCGTGCAGCACCTCGTGGTGCCGCGGCTGCTGGCCTGCTTCCTGATGATCCCCGCGCTGACGCTGATGGCCATCTTCATGGGCGTCGCCGGCGGGGCGTTCTACTGCATTCAGATCTTCGGCGTGGACCCGTACTTCTACTTCGCCAACGCCCAAGAGTCGTCCGGCATCTGGGACCTGCTGTACGGCGTGATCAAGAGCGTGTTCTTCGGCGTGGCGATCGCTGTCATTAGCTGTTACCGAGGTTTCCACTCGGCGGCGGGCGCCGAGGGCGTAGGCCGCGCCGCGACGATTGCCTTCGTGCAGGCGTTCGTGGTGATCCTCGCGCTGGACCTGATGCTCAGCATCTCGCTCGACAGCCTGTTCGAGCTGCTCTGGCCAGGGCAGGGGGTCGCGTGATGGTCGCGGTTTCGCAAGACCCGCTGCTACAGGTCCGCGACCTGACGGTCCGCTTCGGCCCGCAGACCGTGCTCCGCCGGATGTCGATCGACGTCCGCCGCGGCGAGACGCTGGTCGTCATCGGCGAGAGCGGCTGCGGCAAGACCGTTCTGCTGAAGTCGTTGATCGGGCTGGTCGCACCGACCGAGGGCGAGGTCCGCTTCGACGACCAATCGCTCGCCGGGCTGGGCGATCGCAAGCTGACCGAGGCGCGCACCCGCTATGGCTTCGTGTTTCAGAACGCGGCGTTGTTCGACAGCCTGTCGATCGCCGAGAACATCGCGTTCCCGCTGATCGAGCACCGCCGCGCGACGCGCGAGCAGGCGTTGCGAACGGCCATCGAACGCGTGCAGGAGGTCGGACTGCCGACGTCCGTGCTCACCAAGAAACCCGCGGAGCTGTCCGGCGGACAGCGGAAGCGTGTCGGCCTAGCCCGGGCGCTCGTCATGCAGCCGGAGGTGGTGCTCTACGACGAGCCCACGACGGGGCTCGACCCCATCATGAGCGACGTGATCAACGAGCTGGTGCTCCGCACGCGCGCCGGCCGCGAGGGGGTCACCAGCGTCGTGGTGACGCACGACATGCACTCGGCCAGGAAGCTCGCGGACCGCATCGTGATGCTCTACCCGGTCTCGCGGCTGCGTCCGGGCGAGTCACAGATCGTCTTCGACGGCCCGCCGGAAGCGATCGACTCGGTCGACGACCAGCGTGTTGTCCAGTTCGTCAACGGCGAGGCGGGCGACCGCCTGCAAGAGCTGGCCGGCTAAGCCGCGCCGCGCTCGGGTTCGCAGGAAGGAGCCTCAATCATGACACAACGCACTCAAGAGTTCCGCGTCGGCGTCGTCGCGCTGATGGCGATCATAATCACCGTGCTGCTGGTGGCGCTCAACACGGGCGCCTCGTTCCGCCTGACGGGGTCGCCGTACGTGGTGGAGATCCGCGTCGACCGGGCGCCGGGTGTCGGGCCGAACACCCCGGTGCGCAAGGACGGCGTGGCCATCGGCCGCGTCGCCAGCACGGAGTTCTTGCCCGACGGCGGCGTGCTCGTGCGGGCGAACATCGATCGGGGTGCGCCGGTGTATCAGACCGACACGTGTCGCGTGCAGCCCTCGAGCCTGTTCGGCGACGCGGTCATCAGCTTCTCCAACGCGGGCGGCCTGGCCCCGGGCGCGACGCCCCAGCCGTTCGAGGCGGGCAAGCCGATCCTCGGCCGCGCCGTGCCCGATCCGATCGAGGCGCTCACCAGCCTTCAGGTTGAGGTCGGGCCGGCCATCGCGTCGATCGGTGAAGCGGCCGACGGCGTCGCTCAGCTAACCAACCGCGTGAACGCCGCGCTCGGCCAGGACGCGGTTCAGGGGGAGATCGATACGCTCATCGGCGACGCTCGCACCGCCATGGATCAGTTCACACGCACGATGGCGCTAATGCAGCGGACCATGGGGGATATCGACGCCCTGGTGAACGACCCGGAGCTACGCAGCGGCATCGACGCGGCGGCGCGCGACGTGCCGGCCCTGCTGGCCGACGCCCGGTCCACGGTGCAACGCGCGGAGCAGACGCTGGAGTCGTTCGGCGGCATCGTCAGCAGCGCCGAGGCGAATCTGACGAACCTCGAGGGTCTCACCAAACCGTTGGGCGATCGGGGGCCCGAGCTGGCGCAGCTGTTGATCTCTGCGGTCGAGCGTATCGACACCACCATGGCCGACCTTGCACGCTTCGCTCAGGCGCTTGGTCAGAGTGAAGGGACGATCGGCCGGCTGGTGAACGATCCGATGCTGTACGACAACGCGGTAACGCTCGTGCAGAACGCTAACACCGTGCTCAAAGAGGTCTATGAGCGTGCGAAAGAGCTGAAGCCGGCGATCTACGACGCTCGTGTCTTCACGGATAAGATCGCCCGCGAGCCCGGCCGCTTGGTGCGCGGCGCGTTCAACGACGGGCCGGGCATCAAGTAGCTCAGGCGGGGGAGCTTAGTCCCTCAGCTGGCCCCTCAGTAGCGGAACGGCTGAGCTGGCGCCGGCGTGGGGTTCGGCCCGGCTTCCTGCGTGAGCGGCGTCACCGCCGGGACAGGCGTCGATGGCGGAGCGAACGTCGGCCGGGGCAGCGAGAGCGAACTCGGTTGGCTCCCCGCGGGAGCCGAAGCCCCCGGCGCCGGGAACAGAGGCGTCGTTCCCACGGGCGGAAGCGCGGGCGCCGCTGAAGGAAACCCCGTCGCGGGTAGGCCCGTCGCCGGTGGCGGTGGCGTGCCTTGTAAGGCGGCTGCGGCGCCGATCGGCGCCACGCCCTGCGGCGCGGCCTGTCGCCGCAACTGTTCGCCCCGAGCGACGATCTCGCCGGCCGGCGCCATCCGCTGTCGCTGTAGGTTGAAGTTCAGCTCGCGCCGATCGTCGATCGGGAACGGCCAAAGATTCTCCGTGAAGAAATCGACCCCCGGCAGGGCGTACCAGGGGGTCGGCAGCGGCTGATTCACGGTGAGCGTCTCGTACCCGGGGAGCGAGAGCTTCACCTCGCGGGTGCCGTAGTAAACGTAGTCGGTCGAGGCGGGGGTCACGCCGATCGGCTGATTGTCGATCTGCACCGCGGCCCCCGGCGGCTGACTCCGGACGATTAGGCGGCGTCGCAAGCAGCCCGTCTGCAGCACGCTCGCCGTCGCGAGCATCAAGCACAACGCGATCCGACACCGACGTGGAGCTCGGGGCGTGATGCATGAGGCTGGCGGGCGCATGATTCCCTCGCGGAGAGACGGCCGCCAGCCGCGGAAACCCGGGCGCAGCCGCCGCGGACCGTACCGACGTTCTCGCCTGGGCTCCATAGCAGCCGTCAGCGCCCTGGACTGCTGCTCCGCGGTGTTGCCTGTCGGATGGCCCCGTCGCCGACTAAACTGTGTACTCCCGGGCAGAAGGGCGGTGTGAGACACGAATGCCAGCAGCCAAGTCAACGTCGTTCTTTGTTCGGCAAGCGAGCCGGTCCGACGTCGGCATGCGCCGCGTGAACAACCAAGACTCGGTGTCGATTACCCCCAGCACGGGCGAGCGTGCTGGCGCCGCGGGCGCCTTTCTGATGGTGGCCGACGGCATGGGCGCCCACGCGGCGGGCGAACTCGCCAGCCGCATGGCGACCGACTGCGTCCCGCAAGCGTTCCTCAAGAGCCGGCTCTCGACGCCCGCCGGCCTGCGGCACGCGGTTCGCGAGGCGAATCGAAAGATCCACGAGAAGGGCAGCAGCGCGGCCGAGTTCCGTGGCATGGGCACCACGTGCAGTTGTCTGGCGTTGTCGGAAGACTCGGCGATGGTCGCGCACGTCGGCGATAGCCGTGTGTACCGCCTGCGCGACGGCGTGATCGAGCAGCTGACGTTCGATCACTCGCTCGTCTGGGAGATGGCCGCGGCGAGCAACGTGAGCGAAGACCGCGTGCCGTCGTGCATCCCGAAGAACGTAATCACGCGGTCGCTGGGCCCGCACGAGACCGTCAACGTGGATCTTGAAGGCCCGCACGAACTACGGCACGGCGACGCCTTCCTGCTGTGCAGCGACGGCCTCACCGGCGTGGTGGAGGACGCCCTCTCGGGCAGTCTCATTCAGGAACTGGAGCCGGACGAAGCCGCACAGACCCTCGTCGATGTGGCCAACCTCCGCGGCGGGCCCGACAACGTTTCCGTGGTGGTCACGAAGGTCGAGCAGCATGGAGCCAAGCCGCGGCCGCCGGCGGCCGCGTCGATCGGTTACGCGCCGCTAGCCGCGTTGGTCGCCGCGATCGCCTTCCTCGCGTTCGCTTGGGCGTTGGCGACAAATCAGCAGGAAGCGTTGATCGGCGCCGCGTTGATCTGCGCCAGCGCGGCCGCCGTGGCCGTGTCGAAGGCGGGCGCACGGCACGAGCCAGCCGAGCGCCGCACAACGGGCGGCCCCTACGGGAACGGCCCGTACCGCCGCGTGGACTGCTACACGCCCGCGGAGTCGGCCGGGGTGATGCGGGAACTCGTCGAACAGCTCGCCGCCGTCTGCCGTGCGGGCGACGGGCCGCCAACGCCGGGCGAGTCCCAAATCGTTGGCGTGGCGCCGAGCTTCGACTGGTCGCCCATTGCGCCGCTGCAGGACGCGGCCGCTTCCGCCTTGGATAGCAGCGACGGCCACGGAGCCCTGCGGCGCTACGCCGATCTCTTGCGCGAGCTCATGCAACGCCTGCGGGAAGACGACGGCACGCACCGCTACCGCGCCGCCCCCGCCGAAGCCACCGACTGAAGGCGCCCGAGCGACGCGCCGCCCCGCCGGCCAACCGGCGCTGCGGGCGTTGCGGCAGACTTGCTACGCTCCGCCACACTGGTGCCAGCGTTGGCGCCGCGCTCCACGCTTTGCGATCGTTGGTCGTCCGTGCGGATCCTCACCCGCTACATCGTTGTCGAGCTGCTGCAGGTCTTCCTGCTCACGCTAGCAGGGCTGACCGCGCTGATCTTTCTCGCGTTGGTCGGCCGCGAGGCGATCGACAAGGGGCTGGGCCTCGGCCCGCTGTTGCGGATGACACCGTACCTGGTGCCCCAGGCGATGCAGTTCGCCGTGCCCGGCACCATGCTGCTGGCGACCACCAGCGTGTACGGCCGCCTGTCGGCTTTCAATGAAGTGGTCGCGGTCAAGTCGATGGGCGTCTCGCCCTGGAAGATCGTCGGGCCAACCCTGTTGGTGGCGGGCGTTGCCAGCCTGATCGCCGTGGGGGTGAACGACCTCGCCGTGTCGTGGGGCCGGCTGGGGGTTCAGCGGGTGTTCGTTGAGTCGCTTGAAGAAGTTATCTACGGCCAGCTGCGGTTGCACCGCAGCTACGCCGCGCACGGCGTGCGGATCAACGTGGTCGATGTCCGCGATCGCGTGCTGATCCGTCCGACGCTCACCGTGCAGGGCAGGGCGGGGCGCGAGCCGATCACCATCTCCGCCGCCGCGGCCGAGATGCGCTCGCTGCCCGCGGAGCAGAAGCTGCAGGTGGCGTTCCGCGATCTGGATGTCGACGGCCCTTTCAAGTACGCCGACCCGGCGATCTTCGTCCACGAGATTGATCTGGCCGAGCTGTTCGGGGAAAGCGGATCGCGGAGCCCGTCGAACTACGCCCTCGCGGAGATCGACGCGGAGCGGGCCGCGGTGCGTGCGCGGGTCGAGCGGCTCGAGCGCGATCACGCCGCCGAGCAAGTCTTGGCTCTGATGAGCGGAGACACGCAGCGGCTTTCCGGCGAGGCGGACGCATTGCACGACCGCACGCTGGGCGATCTTGAATACCGGGCGCGCCGGCTATCCGTCGAGCCGTACCGCCGATGGGCGAACGGCTTCAGCTGTCTCTGTTTTGTGATGGTGGGGGCGCCCATGGCGATCCTCCGCCAGAAGGGCGAGTTCCTCGCGAGCTTCTTCCTCTGCTTTCTGCCGATCCTGCTGGTTTACTACCCGCTGCTGATGGTCAGCGTGGATCACGCCAAGGGGGGCGACATCCCGCCCGCGGCGGTGTGGGCGGGCAACGTGGTGCTCGCGGTGTGGGGCCTGAGCATGATGCGGCGGGTGGCCCGCCACTAGCAGATGCGGGGAACGCCCGCTTTGCGGTCTGCTGGTTCATCCGTGCCGAACTCATCGCCAGCGCGACAGCTAGCGGAACGAGTTCGCGCTGGCGGTTGGCGTCTCTCCGTCTCCCCCGAAAAGGCTCTCCAGGACGTTCCCGGCACGCCCGGCCCTGGGGAGCCCCGCCGTGGCGATCGGCCATCCGCCAGTCTCCTTCTCTGTTGTCCCGCATCCCCCGCCGCTGCTAAGTTCGCGGACGCGACGCACCGCCCCTTCAAGGAAGAGGGGGAAACGCGTGGCGGGCGCCCGCGATGGCGGACGCCCCGAGACGGAGCCGACCCCACGTGACAGGGAGGTCACGCGTGCTCTCAAGTCAATCGATCCGTGTGAAGCTGCGGGTGGGCGTCGGCCTGCTCGCCCTGAGCACGGCCGCGCTCTTCGGCTCGGCCCTGTACGGCTTGTACGCCTACCGGGGCTTGGTGAAGTCGCTCAGTGCGCGTTCCACCGAGCTGCCGCTGGCGAACGAGCTGAACCAGCACGTGGCCAACCTACGCGTGAAGCTCGGGCAGGCGCGGGAGCGATCACTAATCCGCACTCGCGAAGCGGACCCGCTCAACGAGTACTCGTACATTAACGACGAGGCACGGATCGCCAGCGAGGGGCCCGACCCTCTGGAGGAGATCCTCCGGCTTGAGTTCCACGCCGATTTCGAGAGTTTCAAGGACACGCTCGCTGCGTACCGCGAACGCCTCGATCAGAACAGCGGGCTGGGCAGCGCTCGCATCGGCGACGATCGCCTGGAGCGCGAGACGCTCGAATCGATCGACGCGACCCTCGCGCGCATCGCCGACGATCGGCTCGACGACACGCTGTTCCTCGACAACGGCGAGGGCGAGACCGACGCCCTGCAGACGGAGATCGAGACGCTCCGCGAGCTTGTCGCGCAGCTGCCGGGCCACCTGCACACGCGTCTGGGCGACCTGCGTGAGGAGGTCCGGTCGCAGTATCACGTGGCGATCACCGTCTCCTGGGTGACGTTCGTCATGGCGATCGTGCTGCTGGGTCTCGCGATTCAGGTCTTCCGCCGCACCATCGCCCGGCCGCTGCGTTCGCTAGCTGAGGGCGCCCGGAAGGTGGCCAACGACGACTTCGCGCACCGCATCGAGCTCGAATCGCACGACGAGATGGGCGAGCTGGCCGACGCGATGAACGCCATGATGACGCACTTCCAGCAGACACGTGACGAGCTCGACCAGCAGGTGAAGGACCGCACCCGAGAGGTGGTCCGCAGCGAGCAGATGGCCAGCGTCGGCTTCTTGGCCGCAGGCGTCGCGCACGAGATCAACAACCCGCTCGCCTCGATCGCTATGTGCAGCGAGTCGCTGGAAGGCCGCCTGGCGGAGCTCGCCGGCGACCACGCCGAGGAGCCCGAGTGGGCTGTCGTGACCCGCTATCTCGACATGATCGGCAAGGAGTCGTTCCGCTGCAAAGAGATCACCGAGCGGCTGCTCGACTACTCTCGGATGGGCGACTCGGAGCGCCGGCCGACCGACCTGCGTGAGCTGGCCGCCGGCGTGATCGACATGGTCGGACACCTGGGCAAGTACCGCAACAAGACGGTGGAGCTCGCCCCCGGCGACGCCGTCGTCGCCGAGATCAACGGCCAGGAGATGAAGCAGGTTGTCCTCAACCTAGTGACCAACGGCCTAGACAGCCTCGGCGCCGGCGGCGCGGTCACGGTGCGCGTCTCCCGGCGTGGCGCCAACGCGATCGTCTCCGTCACCGACGACGGCTGCGGCATGACCGACGAGGTGAAAGAGCACCTGTTCGAGCCCTTCTTCACCCGCAGTCGCGGGAGCCAGGGCACCGGCCTCGGCCTCTCGATCACCTACCGCATCGTGCAAGAGCACGGCGGCGAGATCGTGGCCGACAGCCCGGGACCCGGGCTCGGCTCGCTGTTCACGGTCACGCTGCCCGCGTCGGTGCACGCGGCGGCGGCGTAGCCGCTCTCCCCTCACGAGACCTCCGTTCCACGGCCGCACGATGCCTAGCGAAGACACCCAGAAGACCGCCCGCGGCGGATCACGCGAGGGGCTCTCGCTGCTGTTCGCCGACGACGAGAACTCGCTGCAGGAGCTTATGAAGCTCGAGCTGCCGCGGATGGGGCACTCGGTCACTGTGTGCCCCGACGGCGTGACGGCGGTCTCGGCAATCGAGAAGAACGCTTACGACGCGGTGCTCGTCGATCAGGACATGCCCGGCCTGACCGGCGTGGAGGTCATCGCGCGGCTCAAGGAGCTCTCGCCCTCGACCGAGGCGGTCGTCATCACCGGCAAGAGCAGCACGGCGAGCGCCATCGCCGCCCTGCGCTGCGGCGCGTTCGACTACCTGACCAAGCCGTGCAAGCTGGTCGACATCGAGGCGTTGCTGAAACGGATCGCGGCGAAGCGCGAGCTGACCAAAAAGTTCCACGCCCTCAAGCGGCGTCTGGAACGCATCGAGGGGGCGCCGAACCTCGTGGGCCGAAGCGTGGGCATGGCCCGCGTCAACAAGCTGATCGACAAGGTGGCGCCCACCGAGTCCACCGTGCTGGTGCTCGGCGAGACCGGCACGGGCAAGGAGCTGGTCGCCCGCGCGGTGCACGACCGCAGCCCGCGGGCCGAGCAGCCGTTCGTCGCCATCAACTGCGGCGCCCTGCCCGAGACGCTCATCGAGAGCGAGCTCTTCGGCCACTCGAAGGGCGCTTTCACCGGGGCCGACGAGCATCGGGTCGGCCTGTTCGAGGTCGCCTCGGGCGGGACGATCTTCCTCGACGAGATCGGCGAGCTGCCCAAGGCGATGCAGGCCAAGCTGCTGCGTGTGATGGAGAGCCGCGAGATTCGCCGCGTGGGCGAGAACAAGACACTCACGGTCGACGTCCGCGTTGTGTGCGCCACGCACCGCGACCTGTCGGAGATGGTCGCCGGAGACGAGTTTCGCGAAGACCTGATGTACCGGATCAACACGTTCGAGATCCATCTGCCGGCGCTCCGCGAACGGCTGGACGATCTGCCCGCGCTCGCCGAGCACCTGCTCAAGCGGTTCCGCCCCGCGGCGGCGCCCATCGAGCAGCAGTTCACCGACGAGGCGGTCGAGGCGCTGTGCGGCCACGTTTGGCCCGGCAACGTGCGTGAGCTGGCCAACGTGGTCGAGCACGCGACGATCTTGTGCGAGTCGGGGCCCATCACGGCGGACGACCTGCCGCAGCACTTCAACCGCCGCAAGCTCAACGGCGCGGCCCGCACGCGGGGGCCGATGACGCTGCGCGAGCTCGAGATGGAAGCGATCCACGACGCGCTGGAGCGGCACGACGGCGCCAAGCCGAAGGCGGCCGACGAGCTCGGCATCAGCCTCAAGACGCTCTACAACAAGCTCAATTCAGAAGCGTCGCTCCGGGCGGCCGGGTAAGCTGCGGAGACACCCGTCTCACGCCACCCTCGGCCGCGGGGCCCGCATGACGCTCCTGCTGGAAAGCCCGTCGCTCGTTGTCGCGCTCGGCGCGTTGCTGATCACGGCGGCCGGCGTCTTCTTCGCTCAGTCGCGGAGCCTGGGGGCGTTGATCGCCGTCGTCGTGGCGGTGCTCCTGACCGTGGGGGGGCTGGCCGTCGAGCGTTACGTCGTGACGCCCGGCGAGGCGGTCCGCGGCGTGATCGGCAGGCTGTTCGACGGCATCGCCGCGAACAGCCTGCCCGGCGTGCTGAAGACGATCGACCCGGGCGCCGCCGAGATGCAGGCCGACGCGAACACGCTGATGCCGATGTTCGACGTGCTGCAGGCGGGCGAGGGGGGTGGTGTCGACGTGGTCGTCGACCCCAGCGGAGACACGGCTACCGCGACGCTCAAGCCGCTCATCAAGGTGACGCACAAAGGGAGCGGCGCCACCGGCGTGTACTTCAACGGCCTTGAATTGCGTTTCGTCCGCCGCGGCGAGCTTTGGCTCATCTCCGGATACACTGCCGAAGAAGACTGGCGGGCCGGCGCTCGCAAGCTCTCGCGCTAGATCGCCCAAGAACGCCCAATTAGCCGTTAGTGAGGCTGCCCCCGGGAGGGTGAGGCTCACGCCGAGCCTCGAAGCGGCACCTCGGGTTCGGCTCCGCGGGAGCGTCGCCCTCCCGCCGCCCTAACACGCTGGGCCGTTGCGCCTGTATGGCGTTCCGTGTTACGGCTGCATCGTGGGCGGTCGCATGCCGCCGTGCGGAAACGCGTACGGCGGGAAGCCGCCCAAGGGCAAGCCGCCGTACGGGAAGCCAAAGTAGGGCAGCGGCGCCACGATCGACTGCGGCGGGGCGTACGGGTACGCGGAGCCGGGCTGGCCGACGGCCGGGTTGGGCGCCGTGGCGGCGTTGCGGCAGTGTCCGCAGTGAGCACACGAGCAAGGCGCCGCCTGTGCGGGCCGTTGATTCGTCGGGTACCCGGGGACGGCCGCCGGGGCGCCGCCCCATCCGCCGGGGCCGCCAACCCCGCCAGCGCCAGGAGTCGGAGCGCTGTAACCTGGGAAGCCGTAGCCGAAGCCCTGCAGCCCGCCGAAGAACAGGTACGGGTTGTTGCGGAAAGGCTCCAGGCCCCGCAGCGTTTCAAGCTGAGCATCGAAGCCGCGTTCACGCTGCGCGTCGAATCCGCCCTGGGCAGTGCCGAAGCTCCGCACGTCGTAGATCGTGTCGACCGAGCCGTCGACGCCCCGAAGGTTGGTGCGGGTTCGCCAGTACCGGCTCACCGTGTCCCGCGGATCGGGCAGCGGCTCGACCGGCGCGGGCTGGGCGTACTGCGCGACACGCTGGCCCGTGTACGGGTTGTGCGTGAAGTGGCTCGGCGCGAAGACCCAGTCGGCCTCGGCGGACGTCGCCGCGAGGGCGACAGCGATGATCAGTGCGTTACGCATGGCGGACGCCAGAAGAAAAGAGGGCGAGCCGGGCGGCTCGCGGTGTGGTGGGGCGTCCGTGCCGGGCGGGTCCTGAAGGTTGGTTGGATGCTGGTTGGGTGTTTGGGGGGAGGGGCGCGGGTCGTCGCTCAGCTCTCGGCCTCTTCGGCAGCGGAGGCGGCGACGTCGGGCTTCACGCGTTTCCAAAGCTCGTTCGTCTCGGCGTTGTACCAGTACTCGTAGGGCTCCTCGAGCGGCTCGAGCTCGATGTTGTTGAAGTCCACGACCTTCTCCATGAACTCCTCGTGCGACTCGGGGTAACGCCCCTCGAGGCCGTAGAAGAGATTGAGCGCGTGGGTGACGGTGAACATGTTGAGCTTCTGCTCCGCGCGGATGCCCGCTTTGAGCGGTGTAACCAACGCGCCGCTGCCCTTGAGTTTGTCGCCCCGGCTGAAGTCGTCCATGGTCACCGCGCTGGGCCCCTCATCGGCCAGCTTGGCGGCCTCTTGTCGCTTGGACTCGGCCACGGCCGCGACCTTTGCCTCCTCCGCGGCGGCGGCCTGCTCGGCCTGCTGGTTGGCGAGCTTCTCAAGCTCGGACATGCCGCCGGCCGGCGCCGTCGACTCGCCGCCGCATCCGGCCGTGAGCCCGATCGCTAGTATGGCGACGCACGTGGCTCTGGCGGGGGCGTTGATAGGTTGGTTCATGACGAGGTCCCGTCCGTTGGAACGTTGGGTGGTGGGGGGCCAGACGCTAGCGGTCTGCTGAAATACTCAGGCGTTGGCGGTCTGCTGAGAGGATCAGACGCTGGCGGTCTGCGGGGTGTTGGTGGAGAGCTTCCAGCCGTGCATGGTGTCGAGCAGGTCGTCGCGGGTGCGGTTGATCACCAGCGGCGTGAGCGACACGGCGCCGTCGTGGATCGCGACGTAGTCGGTGTCCGAGCCGGGCGGTTCGGTGGGCGGCGCACCGACCGTCCAGTAGTAACGCCGGCCCTTCGGGTCGATCCGCTCTTCGAACGCCGAGTCCCATCGGGTCGAGCCCATCCGCGTGATGCGGAGCTCGGGCGTGGCGCCCTCGGCCGTGGCCGCGGTGGGCAGGTTGAGGTTGTACAGCCGATGGTCGCGCCAGGCGTCGCGCTGCAGCATCTGGCCGATGACGTCCGCGGCGATCCGTGCGGCGCCGCCGAAGCGGGGCTGCTCTTCGTACTCGACCGACACGGCGATTGACGGGATGTCGAGGATCGCCCCCTCGGTCGCGGCGCCCACCGTGCCGGAGTACAGCACGTTGATGCCGACGTTCAGGCCGTGGTTGATGCCGCTTACTAGCAGGTCGGGCCGGGCGTCCGGCTCGCCGACGGCGGCGGGGAACAGCTTGGCTACCGCCAGCTTCACGCAGTCGGCCGGTGAGCCCTCGACGGCCCAGCCGCGGAGCTCGCCGTCGACGTAGGTCTGGCCCGCCATGAGCGGCGTAAGGAACGTGATCGAGTGGCCGACACCGCTCTGCTCGGTGGCCGGCGCAACGACGATCACCTCGCCCAGGGCCGAGAGTGCGTCGCGCATCGCGAGCAGTCCGGGGGCGTAGATGCCGTCGTCGTTGGTCAGCAGGATTCGCATGGTGGGACCCCTCCGTGGGGCGCGAGTGAGGTGGGGGCGGCCGGGTCGGGTGGGCGGCAAACTCGCCGCGGCCCGCACGGTTTCCGCAGCCCTCATCATAAGCGGTCGGCGACCGCAGCGAAACGAACGCCCGCGGTCCTCTGGTGGCTCGACGACGGCGCGATCGGTAGAATCCGTGGTTTCGGCGCTACGACCCGCCCAGACGGTCCGCGCGTCGCCCCGCAATGTCAGGGACGCTCCGGATGACCGCCGCCTCGACCCCCGACGCGACCTATGCGTCGCCCACCGTGAGCCTCTCCGACGAGCGCGTGCTCGTGCTCGATTTCGGCTCGCAGTACGCCCAGCTCATCGCCCGCCGCGTGCGCGAGCAGAACGTGTACTGCGAGATCGTGCGGCACGACCTGCCGGCGTCGCGCATCGCCGAGCTGGCGCCCAAGGGCATTATCCTGTCGGGCGGTCCGAGCAGCGTCTACGCGAACGACGCGCCCCGCTGCGACCCCGCGTTGTTCGAGCTCGGCATCCCCGTGCTCGGCATCTGCTACGGCATGCAGCTGGCCTGCGAGGCGCTCGGCGGTCGGGTCGACAGCGCCGAGAGCCGCGAGTACGGCCGGGCCCACTGCGAAGTGACCGACGCTAGCGATCTGTTCCGCGAGGTGCATCCGCAGACCGAGGTCTGGATGAGCCACGGCGATCAGGTGCAGCAGATCGCCGACGACTTCTCGCCGCTGGCAAAGACGGATACATGCCCGTTCGCCGCGGTGCGGCACAACCGCCTGCCGGTGTACGGCCTGCAGTTCCATCCGGAGGTGAGCCACACCGTCGAGGGCAAGACGATCCTCGGCAACTTCGTCCGCGAAGTCTGCAAGACGAGCGGCGCCTGGCGGCTGGGCGACTTCGCCGATCAGACGATCGCCGCGGTGCGTGAGCGCGTGGGCGACGACCGGGTGATCTGCGGCTTGTCGGGCGGCGTCGACTCGGCGGTGGTCGCGGCGTTGTTGGCCAAGGCCATCGGCCCGCAGCTCACGTGCATCCTCGTGGACAACGGCCTGTTGCGCAAGGACGAGCGGGCCGCGGTCGAGCGAGAGTTCACCGAGCACTTCCAGACCGACCTGCACGTGGTTGAGGGCGAGCAGCGGTTCCTCGAACAGCTTGCGGGCGTCGTCGATCCGCAAGAGAAGCGTCGCCGCATCGGCGCCGAGTTCATCGCTTGTTTCAAGGAAGAAGCCGCCAAGGTCGAGGGCGCCAAGTACCTCGCCCAGGGCACGCTCTACCCGGACGTCATCGAGAGCGGCGCCGCCGAAGACGGCCCTGCCGCGACGATCAAGCTGCACCACAACGTGGGCGGCCTGCCCAAGGAGCTGGGCTTCGAGCTGATCGAGCCGCTCCGCGACCTGTTCAAAGACGAGGTCCGCCGCCTCGGCCTGCAACTCGGCCTGCCGGAAGAGATCGTGTGGCGCCACCCGTTCCCCGGCCCGGGCCTCGCGGTGCGGTGCCTGGGCGAGGTGACCGCCGACAAGCTGGCCGTCTTACGCGAGGCGGACGCGATCGTCGTCGGCGAGATCAAGGCGGCCGGCCTCTATCGGAAGACCTCACAATCGTTCGCGGTGCTGCTGCCGGTGCAGAGCGTCGGCGTGATGGGCGACAGCCGCACTTACGAGAACGCGATCGCCGTGCGGAGCGTCAACACGGACGACTTCATGACGGCCGACTGGAGCCACCTGCCGCACGACCTGCTGAGCCGCATCAGCACCCGGATCATCAACGAGGTGCCGGGCGTGAACCGCGTGGTGTACGACATCACGAGCAAGCCCCCCGGCACGATCGAGTGGGAGTGAGGGCGCCGTGCCGCAGAAGATCCGAGACCTCGTCAAACGCTTGGAGAAGGCGGGATTCGTCAATCGGGGCGGCAAGGGAAGCCATCGCAACTTCGAGCACCCGACTGGTGTAAGATTGACGTTGTCCGGATCTCTCGAGAACAACGCCAAGCGTTATCAAGAGCGCGAAGTGGATCAACAGATCGCCGAGGCAGACACGTGAGCGACAGCGCTCGGTACATCAAGCTCGTCGAATGGTCGTACGAAGATCAGTGCTTCGTCGGCCAGTGCCCGGGCGTCATCGGCCCGTGCTGCCACGGCGACGCCGAGGCGGAGGTTTACGCCGAGCTTTGCCAGATCGTTGAAGAGTGGATCGAGACGATGAAGCGTGACGGCAAGCCGCTGCCCGAGCCGACCATCGGCAAAAACGTCGCGAGGCTGATCGGATAGCACCGCCTGCCGCGTCGATTTTTTCGCCTGCTCGCCGGACGAACTAAGCTAGCCCCCATGTTCCGCTTCTTGCTCTACCGGGTGCCGCTGGTCATGCCGGCGCTGATGTTCGTGCTCAAACGCGTGCAGTTCGCCCTGCTCGGGTTCTACAAGGACCCGGACGACGTCGCCCTGGTGCGGCGGGTCGGCCGCGAAAAGCGGATGCTGCTGCAGCCGCTCGAGGCGTACACCATCTTGTCGCTCGCCCGCATGCAGAGCCAGCTGCCCGGCGACATGGCCGAGGTCGGCATGTTCCAGGGCGCCAGCGCGAAGCTCATCTGCACCGCCAAGGGCGAGGCCACGTTCTGGGGCTTCGACACCTTCGAGGGCCTCAGCGACGTGACCGACGCGGATACCTACAGCGGCGTGAGCTTCTTCCGCTCGGGGCAGTACGCCGCCAGCCAGGCTGACGTTGAAGCGTACCTGGCGGAGTTCGACAACGTCCGGGTCGTCCCCGGCTACTTCCCGGAGTCGTACGAGCAGGCGACCGAAGGCGCGGGCGCCGGTGAATCGGCCGCGCGTCGGTTTAGCTTCGTGCATCTCGACGTCGACACGCACGACAGCACGCTAGCGAGCCTGCGGTACTTCTGGTCGCGGATGACGCCGGGCGGCGTTGTGCTGATCCACGACTCGCATGCCGACGGCGTTCGCAAGGCGATCGACACGTTCAGTGCCGAGAGCGCGGCCCGATCGTTCTCCACGACCGGCAGCCAGCACGCGTACCTCGCCGACGCGTAGCCGATACGCCCGGCCGGCGTACGACGTCGCCGGCGTGCTACTCGGCCGCGATGTCGAACGCCAACAGCAGCTCCTGATCCCGCAGGTACATGCGGCCGTTGGCGATCACCGGGTGCGTCCAGATCTTGCCCTTCGGCTTACGCAGCTCTGTTTGCGGGGTGAGGGTGAAGCGGCCGTGCTCTTGCCAGCCGTCGGGCGACGCGGCGATCAGCACGATCTCTCCCTCGTCCTCGCTCTGGCAGTAGAACCGGCCATCGGCGTAGGCGATCGCGCCCTTGCCCAGCGCGCTGCGTTCCCGCCAGACGCGCGAGCCGGTCGCGAAGTCCTGGCACAGCCAGCCGACCCGGTCAGAGTGGCCGTACAGCATGTCGCCCAGCAGCAGCACGCCGCCGTGATGGTTCTTCATCGTCTTGTTGTCGTAGACGACCGTCGCGTTGTTCTCGGCGTCGATCTCCACGAGCATGCAGCCGACGCCGTAGCCGGTGGTCACGTAGACCTGATTGCCCCGCACGATTGGCGTGGGAATCACCGCGACGCGGCCGGGCCACTCGACCTGCCACAGCACGTCGCCGTCGTCCGGATCGACGCCCACCAGCCGGTTCACCAGCAGCTGCACGTACTGCTTTTGGCCATGCGGGCGGGCGATGACGACCGACGAGTAGTGGGCCACGTCGTCCAGTTCTTCGGTCTGCCAGAGCACTTCGCCGGTCTTCTTGTCGAGCGCGGCGATCGCGCCGTCCTTACCAGGAGTGACGATGAGCCGATCGCCATCCACCAGCGGCGACTCGCTGTAACCCCACGTCGGGATCTCGCCGCCGAGGTCGGGGAGGTTCGCCGTCCAGATCGTCTCGCCCGACTCGCGCTTCAGGCAAACGAGGTTGCCCTCGGCCGCAAGCGCGTAGACGCGGTCGCCATCGACGGTCGGCGTTCCGCGGGGGCCGTTGCCCCAGCCGTTCTCGTACTCGGCCCCCAGGTCGGTCGCCCAACGCTCGGCGCCGGTCGCGGCGTCGAGGCAGAGGAGCTGCTCCACGCCGTTGCGCGAGCCCATAACGTAGAGGTCGTCACCAACGATCGCCGGGCCGCCGTAGCCGATGCCGCAGCCGTCAAAGAGCCAAAGCCTCTCGGGGCCGCCCTCGGGCCACGCTTGCAGCAGGCCGGTCTCGGCCGAGAGGCCGTCGCGATTCGGCCCGAGCCACTGCGGCCAGTCCTCGGCGTACGCAGGCAGAGAAGCAAAGACGGTCAGCAACAGGGGAAGTACGCAACGCATAGGGGCAGACTCGTCGGGGCAAGGTTGACTCGCCTAGTCTCACGCAGAGACGCAGAGGCGCAAAGACGGTCAGCGACGGAACCTCTGCGTCTCAACGTCTCTGCGCGAGCTTTCACGTGGCCGACGAATATCGGCTGACAGCGGTCGCCGACGGCTGATAGAATTCGGGCTTCCCGCCCGCTGCCGCCCGCCCTCTTGCTGTTTCCAACGCGATGCCTCCCAAGCAGAAGTACATCTACCAGATCGCCGGACTGACGAAGAAGCACGGCCAGCGCGAGGTACTCAAAGAGGTCAGCTTGGCGTTCTACCCGGGCGCCAAAATCGGCGTGCTGGGCCGCAACGGCGCCGGTAAGAGCACGCTGCTGCGCATCATGGCGGGCCTCGACAAAGAGTGGGACGGCAAAGCGGAGCTGTCCGAGGGCGCCACGGTCGGCATGCTGGAGCAGGAGCCGCATCTCAATCCTGAGAAGGACGTGCTGGGCAACGTTATGGAGGCGGTCGCCGGCACACAGGCATTGCTCGACGAGTACAACGCCATCAACGAAAAGTACGGCGACCCCGACGCGGACTTCGACAAGCTGGGCGCCCGCCAGGCCGAGCTGCAGGACCAGATCGACGCCAAGAACGCGTGGGAGCTTGAGCGGCAGATCCAGGTCGCGATGGACGCCATCAACCTGCCGCCCGCCGACGCGGAGGTGAGCAAGCTCTCCGGCGGCGAGAAGCGGCGTGTCGCGTTGTGCAAGATCCTGCTCGAGCAGCCGGACCTGCTGCTGCTGGACGAACCGACCAACCACCTGGACGCCGAGAGCATCCTGTGGCTCGAACGCCACCTGGCCGAGTACCCGGGCACCATCGTCGCGGTGACGCACGACCGGTACTTCCTCGACAACGTCGCCGGCTGGATCCTCGAGATCGAGTACGGCCGCGCGTTGCCGTTCGAGGGCAACTACACGGCGTGGTTGGAGCAGAAGGCAAAGCGGCTGGAGCAGGACGAGAAGCAGAAGTCGGCTCGCCAAAAGACGCTCACCAAAGAGCTGGAGTGGATCCGCAGCTCGCCCAAGGCCCGGCAGACCAAGAGCAAGGCCCGCATCAGCTCGTACGAGAAGATGGCCGCCGAAGAGTTTGAAGAACGCACGGAAGAGCTGGAGATCCAGATCCCGCCCGGCCCGCGACTGGGCGATCAGGTAATCGACGCGGTCAGTCTCTCGAAGAGCTTCGGCGAGACGATGATCTTCGAGAACGTGAACTTCCGCCTGCCGCCGGGCGGCATCGTGGGCATCATCGGCCCCAACGGCGCCGGCAAGACCACGCTCCTCAAGATGCTCATGGGCAAGGAGGAGGCCACGTCCGGCGACCTCGTCTTCGGCCCCACCGTTTCGCTCGGCTACGTCGATCAGTCGCGCGACCACCTCGACCCGGACAAGACCGTCTGGCAAGAGATCTCCGACGGGCTCGACCTGATCGAGATGGGCAAGAAGCAGGTGAACAGCCGGGCTTACGTCGCCAAGTTCAACTTTCAGAAGGCCGACCAGCAGAAGAAGGTCGGTGTGCTGTCCGGCGGCGAGCGGAACCGCGTCCACTTGGCGAAGCTCCTCCGCGGCGGCTCGAACGTGCTGCTGCTGGACGAACCGACGAACGACCTCGACGTCGACACGCTCCGTGCGCTCGAAGAGGCGGTCGCCACGTTCGTCGGCTGCGCGGTGGTGGTGAGCCACGACCGCTGGTTCCTCGACCGCCTCGCCACGCACATCCTCGCCTTCGAGGGCGACGGCTACGTGCACTGGTGCGAGGGCAACTTCCAGGTGTACGAGGCGCAGCGCCGCGAGCGGATGGGCGAAGACGCCGACACCCCCAAGCGGTTTAAGTACAAGAAGCTGGTTCAGAGCTGAAGGAGATGGGGGATGGCGTTGTGGGTTGGGGGCCGCGGGCGAGGGCGGTAGCCGCCGGCGGCAGCCGGCCGGTTGCGGAGGAGATGGGGTGATGGCGCGGTGGTGGGGCGAGCCGCCTGAGCACATCGCTCGTCGGTGGTCATGAACGGTTCCGATGGTGTGCGGTGCTCTTCTCGAGGACCAGTACTTCAAGACGCATTCGGATACCCTCGCGCTGAATAGCCGCCCATGAAGAGTTGCTAAGCGCGAGCCGCCCTGTCTCGCCCCACCAAGGCTCCATCCCCGCATCCCCTCCCGCGGGGGCTGTTCCTCCCCCGGCGTTCAAGAACCCACCCCCGCATCCCGCCCACGCACCACCCCATCTCCCCATCTCCTCATGAGTATCATCCGCGTCGGTTCCACCAAGGATTACGCCGAAGGCTGGGACAGCATCTTCGGCGGCAAGAAGAAGCCGGCCCGCAAGGCGATGGCGGAGAATTCCGCTAAGACGAAGAGCACGAAGAAAAAGACCGCCACGAAGAAAGCCACCGCCAAGCAGGCGACGAAGAAGAAGGCCACGAAGAAAAAGGCGGGGAAGAACAGCGTGAAGAAGAAGCGCTAGCCGTTCGTGGATCGCGCCGCGTGAATTTCCAGCGAAGGGCGTTGCATTCTTATCGCCGATCCGGCCAAGATCCGTGCAGGGGCAAGCCAAGAGCGAGGAGCAAAGCGATGCGCACGATCCCGGCGGCGACGGTTTTGGCGATGGTTGGCTTCGCGGCGACGCTCGGCTTGTTGCCCGGCGGCACGGCCGCGGCTCAGCCGCCCGACCGGCTCGATCAGTACCGCGTCGTGCCGCGGCTAAGCTACCTGCGCGAGGTGGGCAACTTCGGCCCGCCCGAGCGTGAGTTCCCGGTCGAGGGCGAGTATGGCTTCGCGGTGGAGTACGGCGTGATCTCGCCGTGGAACCTGCCGCTGCCCGAGGCGCGGTTCGTCGACGCCGATCTACGGTCCCCTCTGGGGCCGATGCTGCCCGCGTTTCAGGACGTGGACGACCTGTTCAAGCTCGAGGACTTCACCGGCGAGCTGTTGCCGGTCGCGGCGCCGTTCGACGTGTGGCGGTTTGGCGGCGAGGCCACCGACGGCTCCGAGGTCGATCTCTACGCCGCGGTGCTCGGCCCATGGATGGTGATCCGCGGCGACGTTGTTCCGCCGACCGACTTCGTCGAGTACAGTCTGCGGGTCGTCGCCCGCCGCGGTCGCTGGGCCGACGTGAACGCCGACGGCATCGTGAACGTGGCCGACTACACGACGATCCGCGACGGGAGTCCCACGCTCGCACCGATGTGGCCGACCCTCGAAGACTGGCACTCCCAGTTCGGCGAGTCGGCGCCCGACATGGCGGAGATCGATGCGTTGCTGTCCGCGGCGATGTCCACGTCGTCCGCCATTCCCGAGCCGGCAGCCATTTGCCTGTTGACGGTCGCCGTGTCTACACTGCGAAGCCGGCGAAGTTAGCTGTCATCCGCGAGCAACGCTAATCACGCGCGAATCAACCGAACCCACGAGGGCCAGCGAGGTGATCGCCTCGCGGCTTGTCGTGGGTTTTTCTGTTGCTTCGCCGCGTTGATCCCATGCAGGTTACGAACCCATGTTGCGGCGAGCACTCTGCTTTACCGTCTCCGTGTTCCTTGCCCCGTGCGTTCACGCGGGGACGGTTGTGATCGACGACTTCCACTCGGGAGCCTATTCGTACGCGCTGATAGGACCCGATCCTGTCGTTCAATCTGGCCTGCCCGAGAGCAGCGTCATTGGCGGTGAACGCCGCATCATCGATAGAGAGTGGGCGCCGTCGTTAGAGATCACACCGATGGATGGCGCCTTGAGTGCAACAGGCCCGCTTGCTGGGGATCTAAGCGATGGGCTTCGGCTTCAGTACGGAGGCCTCGAGGACCTCACGCCCGTCGATGGACCGTTCGGCGGCTTGAGGCTGAATCGCGACTTCACCGAAGGCGGCGCCGACCGGATCGAGCTGACGTTCGGCCGGATTCAGCAAGTAAGCGGCCCCGCCGGAGAGCTCCTCGTTGAGCTCCGCGTGGTGACAGGTGATCCGAACGATCCCAATTCGTTTGACGGCTTGTTCGAATCTCTTGCTGTTGCACCGCCGGTATCGGATACCGATTTCATCGTTACCGTGGAGTTCGACGCGTTGAACTTCTTCGGCCGCCCCAACGATTTGCATTGGGAAGACGTGTGGTCCCTCGGTGTCGTCTTCACATCAGCGACCCGCGGTACGACGTGGAGCATCGACCTCCTAGACATCCGTACCGCCATCCCCGAACCGTCGGGCGTGCTGCTCGCGCTGTCAGCCGTGCCGCTGACCCGGCGGCGGCGCTAGTCGGACATCACGACGCTAGTCGGACATCAATGGAACCGCGAATCGCGCGAATCGACGCGAATACTCGCGAGGCCATTCGCCTTCATTCGCGAGATTGGCGGTTGCCTCTTCGGCGCCTCGCTAGGCCCGCCCGAGGAACTCGCCCGTGCGGGTGTCGACCTTCACAGTCTCGCCCTCTTTGAGGTACTCCGGGCCCTGGACCTGCAGGCCGGTCTCCAGGTTCAGCGGCTTGGTGCGTCCGGTGGCGCTGTTGCCCTTCACGCCTGGATCGCACTGCGCGATCTTCAGCTCGACCGTCGCGGGGAGCGACACGCCGACGCACTCGTCGTTGTAGATCAGGGCGAGCAGCCCGTCGAAGCCGTCCGGCACGTACTGCATCTCTTGCTCGACGTCCGCGAGCGCGATCGCGTACTGCTCGTACGTCTCGGTGTCCATCAGGTGCACCGACTCGGCGTCGGAGTACATGATGCTCACCTCCCGCTTCTGGAAGTCCGCGTCCTGGAGGCTCTCGGTTCCCTTGAGCGCCATGTCGAGCTTGTTCTTGGTCACCAGGTTCCGCGCGCGGAACTTGTAGAGCGTCGCGCCGCCACGGGCGGACGGCGATTGGACCGTCACGGTCTCGATGATGAACGGGGCGCCGTCGGAGACGACGATCGAGCCGGGCTTGATGTCTTTGGCAAGCATTCTATCAAAGGGGAAAGTCGAAAGCGGAAAGGCGAGGGGAAGAGTTCGCGGCAGCGTCGGAGTTTACTCGCGACTTCAGCCAACCGGCATTCCCCTTTCCTACTTCGCCTTTCAGACGAGCACCTCGCCCGCGGCCGGGTCGAACGGCAGCCCGCCGGTGAGCTTCGCCAACGCCTCGACGACCATCAGCAGCGTGCCGGGGTCGAGGCCCTCGCCCATCATGTCGGGGCCGCCCCACTCGTCGTCTGAGGCCTCGACCTCCGCCGCGAACGGGTCGTCGGAGGCCGCCCCCAACTCGCCAGCGCCGTCGCCAGGGCCCTCGGCGGCGACCTGCTCAAGGTGCAGCACGTCGAGCCGCGCGTCGGCCGCGGCCATGGCCGCCAGTTGGTCGGGCGTCAGCTCTTCTTTCAGCGAGGACGCCAATTCGAGCGCCTGCTCCTGGACCATTTCGCCCGACTCGTAACGCACCTCGAGGGCCGCGTTGTCGTCGGGCGCGCGGACCAGCAGCGACTCGAACAGGCCGTCGTCGTCGGCCCGCAGGTTCTCGATGGTCCACCGCTCGCCGCCCGTCTCCCCGAGCGTCGCCTCGACCTGCGTGAGCGTCGGCCGATCGGCGGCGCTGATCAGCACGAAGTAGGTCTCGAGCCACGCGTACTCTTGCTCGCCCGCGGCGCCGTTGTCTTCGAGCCCGTCCATCGCATGCGTCCTTCGTAGTGTTTCTGTCTCGTGTCCGTTCGGGGGGCGCCCGCCTTTACCACGGAGGTCGGGTTCACCAAGACTCATCGTCGCCGGTGTCGGCCGTGCCGAGGCCGCCCTGCCACCGCTCCAGTGCGCTGACCACGCCGTCGCGCTCCGGCTGGTTGGCCCACAACGACTCGTCCTGCTCGAGCCGCACCTCGTAGTAGCCCTCGCGCGTGCAGTCGGGTTCGCCACAGAAATGCGGCGTGGCGGCCACCCACATCACGCGATAGAGCGGCACGTGCTTGTCATCGATTGTGCAGAGGATCGACATGCGGTCTCCGTGTTTCGGAACGCTCAGCACGCCGGCGGAGCGAACCCGAGGGGACAGGACGTGATGGCTGAATCCTACCCGCGGCCGAGCTCTCGGGCACGGCCAGCGGCGACGCCTACGGCTTCGATCAAAGCGGCCCGGAGGCCTCGCCGCTCGAGCTCGCCGACCGCGGCGATCGTCGTGCCGCCGGGGCTCGTGACCGCGTCGCGGAGCGCCGCGGGGTGCGTGCCGGTCTCGGCGACCATCGCCGCGGCGCCGGCCACGGTGTGCGTCGCCAGGTTCAGGGCTAGCTCGCGTGGTAGGCCCGCACGCACGCCGCCGTCGGCGAGCGCCTCGATCACCGTGTAAATGTACGCGGGCCCCGAGCCCGACACGCCCGTCACGGCGTCGAGCAGGTTCTCGGGCGCCTCGGCGGCAAAACCGACGGCGCCGAACAACCTGCCGACCCAGGCCCGCTGCTCGTCGGTCACCCCGGGCCCGGCCGAGTACACGCAGGCGCCGCGGCCGACCAAACACGGCGTGTTGGGCATGACGCGGACCACCGGCGTGCCCTCAGGCACGGCGGCTCCCAGGGAGTCGATCGTCACACCCGCGGCGATCGAAACGACGAGCGTGTCGCCGCTCAGCCCTGCCGTGGCGGACTTGAGCGCCGTCGCGATGTACTGCGGTTTGACCGCCAGCAGGAGCGTCTCGGCGCCGGCCGCGGCAGCGGCGTCGGCCGTGCGTTGCACGCCCTCGCCGATGCCTTGCTCGAAAGCGTTCCAGGCGGTGTCCGACGGATCGAAGGCGACGACGTCGCCGGGGCCAAGGAGTCCCGACTCGACCCAGCCGGCGACCAACGCCCTGGCCATCTGCCCGGCGCCCAGCACGCCGAGCTTCGTTCGTTCATTGGTGGCGGTAGTAGGCACGGGCTCTTTGGCGATGAGTTTCCAAGTGGGACGGGGGCCGGCATGCTAGCTGCCGCCCCCATGGATCGCCATATCAGCGCCCGGCGCCATGGCTCGGCGCCAGCTACCGGATTTCGGTCTGGACCGCCCGCGGTGTGGCTGCCAACCTCCGCCAGACCCGTATCCGCACGGCCTCTGGTGGGGGCCGTCGGCGAGAGCGTCGTCCCGCTGCTCTGATTTCCCGCAACCCGACGAGGCGTGTCACGATGTCTCGAATCATGCCGCTTCAACGACTGTCATCGGCTTTCCTGTTGTGCGTGCTCCTGCTGAGCGCTGTCGTGCTTAGCGCCGTC
Source organism: Planctomycetota bacterium (assembly GCA_039820945.1). Lineage (GTDB taxonomy): Bacteria > Planctomycetota > Planctomycetia > Pirellulales > Lacipirellulaceae > Botrimarina. The sequence goes on along the minus strand of JBCBPC010000006.1, from coordinate 124,571 downwards.
CCCGCGGCGGCTCAGCAAGCGCCCCCGGCGCCCGCCGGCGACGACGCGATGGTCGATTCGCCGTGGTTCAAGGTCGGCTGGCCGAAGATTGAGATGCCCAAGGTGGACTGGAAGCCGTGGGGCGGCGGTGAATCGCAACCCAAGGGGTCGAGCGGCAACGGTATCGCCGACACCCTAGAGCGGGTCTCCGACGCCACCGGCGGCGCGGCCCGCAATCTGCGTGAGGGCTGGGGATCGCTGCTCAGCAAGCTGCCGTTCGGTCCGGGCTCGCCTCCGCCGGGAAGCACCGCTAGCCGAAACGAGCCGGGCTTCTGGTCGCGGATGTTCGGATCGCCCGACCCGCGGGGGTCGCAGACCGTCACGGAGTTTCTGGCACAAGAGCAGGGCTCCGCGGTGAAGTAGGGTTCTCGTCCTGCTTGCTGAACGGCCGGTGGCGTCTCGCCTCGTCACGGCCGACAATACTTGGCATGTCGCCGCAAGACCTGCTGGGAAAGCTCCCTTCGCTCAACGAACTGGTCGATCATCCGCGGGTTAAGCGGGCGATCGATCAGTGGAACCGCTCGGACGCGTTGGCCCGCGTGCGGACCGCGGTGCACGACCTAAGCGGCGAGGTGGCGCGTCGGGCCGAAGACCTGGGCGCCAAATCGCCCGTGGAGCTGGTTGAACAACTCGTGGAGCGTTTGCAGCGGCCGACGCTGGCTCCTCCCAGCGTCGTAGTGAACGCGACCGGCGAGCTATGGGGCTCCGCCCGGCAAGCGGTTCCGATGGCGGACTCGGCGCTCGACGCCGCTTGCCGATCTGGCGGCAGTTACGCGGTGCACGGCGCGGCGACGCGTGCGATTGCGGAACTGCTCGGCGCCGCCGAAGCCCGTGTGCTCTCCACGCCTGTCGCCGCGCTTTCCGCGGTGCTTGAGGCGCTCGGTCAGCAGTCGGGCGAATTGATTGTCGCCAAGACGGATGCGGGGGACCCGCTTCCACAAGGCCCGCTGGCGACGCTCGCACAAGCGGCCGGCCTCGAGGTCGTGGAAGTTGGCGGCCCCGGCGGCGCCACGCTGGAGGATTACACCCGGGCGATCGAAGCGAGCTGCGCCCCACGCGCTGTGCTCGTGCGACGCCAGGAATTTCTACGGGTTGAAGGAGGGGTGGCGGGACCGACGCTCGCGGAACTTGCCTCAAGCGTCCATCAAAGCGGTGTGACTCTCATCGCCGATCTGGGAGGCGCCCCGCCGGTCGAGACGCCGATCGACACGGGCGTGGACACCGTCTCCGCGAAGGGAGCGTTTGCGGCGGGCGCCGACGTGGTGGTGCTCAGCGGCATCGGCCTGGTCGGCGGTCCGGCGTGCGGCCTGCTAGCAGGTCCGCGTGCACTGATCGAAGCGTCCGACGCGACGCACAGCGGGCAGATCGCCGCAGCGAGCAACCTGACCACGGCAGCGCTCGTCGCCACGCTCGAGATGTTTGCCAAGCCCGAGCAACTTCGGTTTGCCCATCCGATCTCACGGTTGATCGACACGCCGCTCGACAACCTCAGGACTCGCGCCGAGCGCTTTGCGCCACAAGTCGCCGACTCGTCGCTCGTCGAGTCGGCCGAGGCGGTCGCTTTAGGCGCCGAGCAGGCGGCGGGGCCGATCGGGATGGTTCGTCTCCCCTCGTGGGGAATCGCCGTGTCGGCGACGGACTTCCCCGCTCTTGAGGCACGGTTCAACACGGCCACGCCGGCGATCACGCCGCGAAACGCTCTCTTGGACGGCCGCGTCGTGTTGGATCTCCGCACCGTGGCCCCGGTGGAAGACGCCACCCTCCTCGCCGTGTTTGCTGAGGAGTGGCCTGCCGAAGACGCGTAACGCGGGGTTAGAGAAGTCATTGGCGGGGCGCCCGAGGAACCGTCGGGCCGGCGGCGGCGTACCAGCACTGGCGCCTTGCGGTTGGCGGCGAAGGGGGGCTTGGTGAAGCTACGCCGATCTTGCCGGTCTTGCGGCGCCGCAGTATCGTTAAAAAGTGCTGCCGCGTAACGATTTACGGATCGCGGCCCGCGTGTCGCAGCAACGACTGAGCAACCACGCCCGCTCCGCTGCAGGAGCCGGCGATCCTATTCGAAGGTGCGTTATGGAGTGCGTTTCCACCCGGGCGACGAGCCCCCGTGCGACGATCGAGCGACGCGTGATCGGTCGGGTCTTACTGACCCTCGTCGTCGCGGCCGCCGCCCTGGCGCCATCGATCACCGAGGCCCGCCCGGCGAAGCCTTCCGCCCAGGACCGACAGATCGCCATGGCCGTGCGGCTGCTCATGGAGCAGCGGCACCTCTCGCGTCACCCGATCGACGACGAGATGTCGCAGCGGTGTCTGGACGCGTTCCTCGAAACGCTCGACGCCTGGAAGCTTTACTTCTACCAGTCCGACATCGAAGAGTTCGCCCGCAACCGCACGCGGCTGGACGACCTGTTCCGCCGCGGCGATATCAGCTTCGCACACCAGGTGTTCGACCGGTTCCTCGCGCGGATCGATGAGCGGGTACAAACCGCCCTGGAGCTCGTGGACGCGGAGCACGACTTCACCGTGGACGAGAAGATGGTGAGCGACCGCGACGCCACCGCCTACCCACGCACTCCGGAGGAGGCGTACGAGCGTTGGCGGAAGCGGATCAAGTTCGATCTGCTCGTGCAGCTCGCCGACGAGATGGAGCTGCCCGAAGCCCGCGAGAAGATCCGCAAGCGTTACACGAGCATCCGCAAGCGTTGGGACCAAACGACCAGCGACGAACTGCTGGAGTTTTACCTGACGAGCATGACGGCGGGCTTCGACCCGCACTCGAGCTACATGTCGCCCTCGACGCTCGAGAACTTCAACATCGGCATGAAGCTGGAGCTCGACGGCATCGGCGCCTCGCTCCGCAGCGAAGACGGCTACACCGTAGTGCACGAGATCATTGCGGGCGGCGCCGCCGACGCGGAGGGATCGCTCAAGAAGGGCGACAAGATCACCGGCGTGGGGCAGGGCTCGGCGGGCGACTTCGACGACATTGTCGACATGCGGCTCAACGACGTCGTGAAGCTCATCCGCGGCAAGCGTGGCACCACGGTCCGCCTGCAGGTGAAGCCGGTCGACAACCCGAAGGAGCTCGCCGCGTACACGATCGTCCGCGACCGCATCGAGCTGAAGAACCAAGAAGCCCGCGGCGCGGTCATCGAGTGGGGGGAGAAGGCCAACGGCCAGCCGTACCAGCTCGGCGTGATCAACCTGCCGAGCTTCTACATGGACATGGACGGCGCCCGGCGGAATCTGCCCGACTTCCGCAGCACGACACGAGACGTCCGGCGGCTGCTCCGCAGCTTCAACGAGCAGGGCGTCGACGCGGTGATGGTCGATCTGCGGTTCAACGGCGGCGGCTCGCTCACCGAGGCCGTTAACATGACCGGCCTGTTTATCGATCGTGGTCCCGTCGTGCAGGTCAAAGGCCCCGACGGCCGCGTGGTGCCGTACAACGACGACGCGCCCGGCCTGGAGTGGGACGGACCGCTGGTGGTGATGACCAGCCGCTTCAGCGCTTCGGCCAGCGAGATCTTCGCGGGCGCCATCCAGGACTACAGCCGCGGCATCGTCATCGGCGACCAGGCGACGCACGGCAAGGGCACCGTGCAGCAGCTGTTCGATCTGGGCCAGGCGATCTTCCGCATCGGCAACGGGCCGAACCTCGGTGCGTTGAAGATGACGATCCAGCAGTTCTACCGCCCCGGCGGCGACAGCACCCAGAACCGCGGCGTGCTGGCCGACGTGACGATCCCCTCGCTCACGGATCACCTGGAGGGGATCAGCGAGGCAGAGATGGACTACGCGATCGCGTTCGACAACGTCGCCCCGCTGGCGTTTCCGCGGCTGGGGATGGCGGACGGCCGGATCGCCGACGCGTTGCAGCAGCTCTCCGACACTCGCATCTCCGCGAGCGAAGACTTCGCCGACGACCGCAAGCGGATCGACCTGTACGAGACGCAGAAGGAACGCGAGACGGTGACGCTCAACCTCGAGCAGTACCTCGCCGAGCGCGAGCAGCTGGACGAGGACAAGGAGAAGGAAGAACTCGGCGAGAAGATGGGCGACTCCAGCCGCCCCGCGTTCGATTCCGAGGACCACTACAACCAAGAGGCGTTGTCGATCACGGTCGACTACGTGCGGCTGCTCCGCGAGAACAAGATCGCCGTGGTGCGGTGAGGCGTCGGGCCGTTCGACCCTCGTATCAGCTGGGACTATCCGCCGTGGTCGGCGTGGCCGCCGCAGGTTGGACGGCTTACGACACGTACTCGCTGTTCTGGACCGCGATCAACTACAATCGTAGCGGGGCGTGCGTCCGCTATGAGGCTAGCGGTAGCCGGCTGATGCGCCAGATCGGCAGTCTGTCGCAGGGGATGTTGGGCGCGGACTACAGCAGAACGCCAAGCCGCGTGATCTGTACCGATCGGCTTCTGCCCGCCTTGATCAGTCAAGTCGAACAGCTCCGTGGTTTAAAGGTGCTCCAGGTGCAGATTCAAGAACCTCCCTTGAGCAGCGAGCTGACCGAGCGGCTCCATCTGCTGGGTGGCGTCGAGCTCGTGCTGTCCAGCGAGGGGCGCCTAACTCGTGTTCGCGCTGAGGAACTCTGACGAGCAACCGCGCAGGACGTGACTAGGGGACCTTTCATCCGCGTTACTCGCGAGCGTTCGCCAGTCACATCTCAGTCACGTCAGGTCGATCCGCAGGCCGTCGTACGCCAGCTCCATGCCGGCCGGCAGCCGGGCGTTGGTGGCCTCGTGCTCTAGGTCGTGCGACATGTGCGTGAAGTAGGCCCGCCGCGGCTCCAGCTCCTCGACGAGCGACAACGCCTCGTCCAGGCTGAAGTGCGTCGTGTGCCCCTTCTCACGCAGCGCGTCGAGGATCAGCACGTCGAGCCCCGTGAGGTGCTCCTTGCTCTCGTCGGGCATGGCCGACACGTCCGTGCAGTAGGCGATGTCGCCGATGCGGAAGCCGAGCGTGTCGAAGTTCGGCCCGTGGTGCTGGCGGACCGCGGTGATGCGGGCGCCCAGCACGTCGATCGTCGGCCAGCCGCCGTTCACCGGGCCGATCCGTTCGAACGACAGCTCCGGCACCGCGCCGCTGTGCAGGTTGGGCCGCCGCTTGAACGCGTAATCGAACGACGTGCGGATCCGCTGCTCGACCCACTCCTCGCAGTACAACGGCACGGGGCCGCCCAGGTAGAACTGCATCAGCCGCAGGTCGTCCAGCCCGAACAGATGGTCGGCGTGCTCGTGCGTGTACAGCACCGCGTGCACCAGGCCGATCCCCTCGCGGAGCAGCTGCTGCCGCATGTCAGGCGAGGTGTCAATCAGCAGGTTACCCTCGGGCAGGCCGAGGATGACGCTGCACCGCGTCCGCTTGTTCTTGGGGTTGTTGCTCGCGCAGACGTGGCAGCCGCAGCCGATGCTTGGCACGCCGACGCTGGTGCCGGTGCCCAGCATCACCATCTGACCGCGGATATCGGCGGAAACGATTTCGCGTGACACGGGCGGGCGGAGCGTGAGGCGGGAGGCGGGACGGACTCGGCTTTTGCCGAGTCTCAGCGAATCGCCACCCGGCCGCTAGGCGCCGTGTCGCGCCGTCGCCGCGGCCTCACCGCAGCGTTTTCCCCGTCGCGAGCCGTGCCTCAATCGTGCGACACACGGTCGTTGACCGCGTTGAAGTCGCTCGCCAGGTCTTGCCAGAAGTCACCGTCGCGGAGCTGCATCGGCTCGGCCGACTCGCCGCTGGCGAGCTCACGCAGGCCGCGACGCAGCCGCATCACCGGGCCGGTGAATTTGTTGCTGAGCTTGACCGCGTCGTAAACGAACAGCGGGGCGAGGCTCAGCAGGATGATGAACACCGGGCCGTAGGTTTCCCACGCGGCGCTGAGGTGGTCGATCAGCGGCGTCGCCGGGTTCACCAGCCACCGCAGGCCGACCAGCAGCAAGCCCGCGACGAAGGCGTAGACCAGCCAGTGGACCGCCAGTCGTCTGGCGAGCGCGCCCTGTACCTCGGAGTCGATGAACTGCTTCTTGCGGCGGTGTTGAGGCTGCATGACGGCGGGCAAGCGTTGGTCACGACGGTGTTGTTGATAGGCGAGCGAACACCAGCGCCCGGTCGGGCTCCGGCCCCGACCACCCAAAAGCGTAGGTTATGCGTCCGGCCGCGGCGGAAATCCGGAGCGTCGGGCCCCCGCACGTGACTCGGAACAGACCGTACAGGCCGCGTCACACCACCCTCAAGCGGGCGATCCCTAACAGGAGCGAGCTCTAGCACGGCAGGTCGGCGAAGGCCTTCAGCACCGCGAGGCCGGCGCGCTGGCTCTTCTCGGGGTGGAACTGCGTGGCATACACGTTGTCTCGCCACACGCTCGAGCAGAACCGCCCGCCGTAGTCGGTCGTCGTTGCCACGAGCGACGGGTCGTCGCACACCACGTAGTACGAGTGGACGAAGTAAAAGTGCTCGTCGGCCGCGGTGTCGGCGAAGATCGGCGGTCGGCGGTCGAACCGCACCTGGTTCCAGCCCATGTGGGGCACCTTCAATCCGCGCGGAACGTCGAACCGAACCACCTTGCCCGGCAAGACGCCGAGGCCCCGGTGTTCGCCGTCCTCGTAGCTCACGTCGAACAGCATCTGCAGCCCGAGGCAGATTCCGAGGAACGGCTTGCCGGCGTCGATCGCCCGCTTGATGGGTTCTTCAAGACCCTGCGCGCGGACCGCGGCGAGCGCGTCGGCCGAAGCGCCCACGCCCGGCAGGATGATTTTGTCCGCCCTCTCCAGGTTGGTGGCGCCTTTGCCGATGACGGCCTCGTGGCCCACCTTCTCGAGCGCTTTCTGCACGCTGCGGAGGTTGCCCATGCCGTAGTCGACGATCGTGAGCATGGACGGGGGAGGTGTGGGAGTGAGGAGTGAGGGCTGCTGCGTGAGGGCGTGGTCGCCCACTCCAATCACCATTCTCACTTGCTGGTTGCGAGGAGAACAGCCTCGCCGAGAGCCATGCTGCGGAGGTCTGTCGAGCTGGCGTCTTCGGCTTCCTGGCGAAGCCGCTTCCGGCCGAACCCGACGCCCACTAACGCTGGCGGACGGTCTCGGGATACACCACCAGCTCGAGCCGTCGGTTCTTCTGCCGGCCCTCGGTGGTGGCGTTCGACACCAGCGGATGATTCGCCCCGTGGCCGATGACGAACATCTGGTTCGCGGGGACGCCCGCGCGACGCAGGACGTCGTACGCGGCGGTCGCCTGAGCGACCGACAGGTGATGGCTCGACGCGTGCCGTGACGACACGAGCGGGGCGCCGTCGGTGTGGCCCTCCAGCCCGATCAGGTGCCCCGGGTACGCCCGCGCGAGCTCGGCCGTGACCGCCTGCAGCAGGCGCTCGCCCGGCGGCTGGAGCCCGGCGTCGCTCGTGTAGAAGAGCTGGTCGGCGGCGATCGCCACGCGGATCACGTCGCCGTCCTGCCGCACCGCCACGCCCGGGGCGCTGGACAGTTGCAGCGGCCGCAACAGCGTGCTGTTGGGCCGGATGCCGCCCACCGCCGGCGTGCTGACCGACGCGACGAGCGCCTCGGTCCGTTGCTTCAGCTCGGTGTTGTTCTCTTCGGAGTTCGCCAGCCGCTCGACGGTCGAGCGGAGCTGATCCTGCGTCGCGACGATCTGATCGGAAAGCAGCTGCGACTGCTGCCGCGACTGGGCGAGCATCGTTTCGAGCTCTTGGTTGTCGCGGTCCAGCTGCTCGGCCCGGGTGCGGAGCTCTTGCTCACGCTGCGCGATCTGCTGCTGCTGGTCGAGCGTCAGCTGCACCGTCTGCGGCGGCTGCTGCGGACGGAACACCACGCGGCCGCACCCCATCGCCGGAGCGAGCGAGAGCACAGCGGCGAGGGCGAGCAGACGCGGCATGCGACCGGTGGCGAGATGGTTCGATCAACCGCCCCGGCGGTCCGGGCGGTTACAGACGCGCGGAGCGTAGCGATCGCCGGGCGGGGGGCCAAGGTCGGCGTTCCGCCGGTGCTAGCAGCCCGCGGCCGCGAGCGCGGCGGGCGGGTACACGCCGTAGAAGCGGCGGATGTAGTTGCGTCGGCGCCACGCCGGCGCGTGCGGTTCCCAGCCGCGGCGTCGCAGGAAGCGGTCGCTGAGCCGGTCGGTGCTGGCGTCGCACAGCAGGGCGTCGGACCGCTTGATGGCGGCGATCGCGTCGAGCGTGTCGAGCGCCTTGGTGAAGGTGCGATAGCTCGTGCCCGCGGTGCAGGCGACGTACCGCAGGGCGAGAAACCGCCCGTGCCCCCGCGGCTGGTTGTAGTACAGCCGGCAGCGGTCCGGCGGCCCGGGGGGACGCCAGTCGGGCCCGACCGGCCACACCTCCGGCCAACACAGCAGATGCGGCCAAGGCCGCAGTCGCACGCCCGCCAACGCGCCGGCGTGAGTCTCGATGACGCCGTAACGCCGCTCACGCAGCGCACCGGCCCCAGCGGCTAGGTCGTCAATGGTCTGCAGTAGCGGCGTGGCGAACACGCTCAAGCATCGCCCATGCCGAGCAGCCGCTCCTTGATGACCCGCCAAACGCCGAGCAGAACGCCGAGCATCACGAGGCACACCACCAGCACGACCAGCACGATCCACGTCAGCGAGAAGACACCCTCCACGCCCGGCCAGAAACGGCCCCACTGACTCACGAGCCCGGCCGTGGCCAGGCACAAGAAGGGGCCGTAGGGGATCTCGTCGTCTCGCCGTAGAACGAGCTGCAGCACGCCCACGAGCAGCCCGGCGAACGGCGCCAGGAAAAACGCGAGCAGCCCGGCCTGCCAGCCGACGTAGACGCCGACCATCATCATGAGCGTCACATCGCCGAAGCCCATCGCCTCGCGGCCCAACGCAGTGGAGCCGATGATCCGCACGGCCCACACGATGCCGCCGGCCACCACCAAGCCGACGAGCCCTGTCAGCAGCCCCTGCCAAGCGGCGCCGCCGGTGTACCACACGCTGGTGATCCACAGCACGCCGCCCAGGGTGATCTCGCGCAGCGGCCGCGTGCGGAGGGAGCGAACCACTCGCCGCAGCACGACCGAGACGCCGAACAGCAACCCGCGACGAAGACGCAGGTACCGGGGCGTGAGCGCAAAGCACCACAGCCCGTAGCAGGCGAGGCCGACGCCGAGCGCGGTTCCGTTCGCCGGGCCGCCCGCGAGTTCCCCGGGCCAGTCGAGCGGCGCCGCAACGTGCGTCGGCTCGATCCACAGCGTCTCGCCGAGGTCCGTCGCGATTGGCTCGCCGTCGCGCAGCAGCTCGGCGCCCACGATCGGCGGCGCCTGCCGGACTTCAACGTTCGGCAAGTGGCCCATCGGCAGCAGCGTCACGAGCACCAGCCCGAGCAGCGTGCCCGGCACGGTCACCTCGTCGGGGATGGTTTTCTCGTCGCAGTCGATCACCGACGCAACGAACATCAGCCACAAGAGCACGAGCTGCAGCACCAAGTGCGGCAGCAGGTCCCAAGCGAGCCGCGTCAGGTCGAGCGCTCCGAAAGCCGGCAGATCGACCGCGACGCCGACGAAGCGTTGTAGGTCGAGGAGCTGCGGTTCGATCACCGACCCAACGAACAGCACGTGGAATGCGAAGTACGTCGCATAAGCGGCGAACAGCAACTCCAGCAGCATCGGCCGCAACCAGAACCGCTTGCCGAGCACCGGCTCGTCGCGGCGAAGCCGCAGCCAGCCAATGATCGGCACGCAGTCGAGCCAAGTGCGCCGCTGGACACCCTCGGCCGGCAGTTGCCACGGCGAAACGCGCCGCGAGTTCCACGCCCAGCCGTAGATCGCCGCGTTGCCGAGTGAAGCGGCGAACGCCCCCAGCACGAAGACGATCGGCAGCAGCAGGGCAAGCGTCACGGTCGAGTAGCGGCTTCCTTGCAGGACGGGCTGCGGCGTTAGGCACCGCTTAGCCAAGCGACGACCTCGTCGGCGATACGCTCGGGCTCGCGGCCCTCGCCATCGATCGCAACGGTAGCACACTCGCGATAGATCGGCTCCCGCTCGGTGAGCACCCGCTCGACTTCGGCCAGGCCGGACAACCCGGTCAGGCGGGGCCGTCGGGCGCCGGAGGTCGCGTCGCCGGCGATTCGCCCGGCGAGCGTCTCTGCCGACGCCCGCAGCCAGACGACCGGGCCGGCGGCCCGGAGACGTTCACGCGTCGTGGCCCGGAGCACGGCGCCGCCGCCCAGCGCAACGACCGTTGCGTCCGCCGCGCACAGCTCATCGACGACGGTCGCTTCCAGGTCGCGGAACGCCGGCTCGCCCTGGTCGGCAAAGATCTGCGCGATCGCCTTGCCGGCGAGTTGTTCGACGACGTCGTCCGAGTCGACGCAGTCCCAGCCCAACTGCTGGGCGACGAGCCGCGCGACGGTCGTCTTCCCGCTGCCACGGTAGCCGGTGAAGAACAGACGATCGACGGACGGCTTAGCAGGAGCGGACATGCCAGTGAACTAAAGAGAAGAGCAGGCAAGCCAACCGCGTCGATCGACCAACACGCCCAAATCACCACCCACGAAAGCCTCACCCCTCACCCCTCGAGCCTCCTAGTACCTCACCGGCCCGATCGCCCGTTTGAGCGTCTCGCGCATCAGCTCCGTGGGCGGCTCCTTTTCGGTGAACAGCAGGAACTGCAGCGCCGCCTGGCGGACGAACATATCGACACCGGTGATCACCGTGCAGCCCTGCTCGCGAGCCTCCTTGATAAGGAGCGTCGACTCCGGGTTGTACACGGTGTCGAACACCACCACCGACGGCTTCAGGTGCGTCTTGGTGTACGGCGTGTGATCCACGTTGGGGTGCATGCCGATCGGCGAGCAATTGATCAGCACGTCGCACGGGCTGTTGTGGCGGGCCGGCCAGTCGATCGCCCGGCCGTCGAACTCCTTCGCCAGCCGCTCGGCGCGCTCGCGGGTGCGCCCGGCGATCGTGATCTTGGCGCCCCGCTTCCGCAGACCGAAGGCGATCGCCCGCGCCACGCCGCCCGAGCCCAGCAGCAGAACCCGCTTGTCGGCCAGCGGGCTCGGCTCGGCGCCCACCTCGCCCAGGACGTGCTCCAGCGAGTCCATCGCGGCGCCGCAGTCGGTGTTGCATCCCACCAGGTCGTCGCCCCGCCGGACGACGGTGTTGACCGCCTTGATGCCGTTGGCGTCTTGCGTCGCCTTGGTCAGGTGCTTGGTGATGGTCTCCTTGTGCGGAATCGTGACGCTCAGCCCCTCGACGCCGAGCCGCTGCATGTTGGCCATGAAGTCGCCGAGCGAGTCGGCCGGCACCCGCAGCGGCACGTACACCGCGTCGATGCCCGCCTCCTCGAGCGACGCGTTGTGGATCTGCGGGCTCAGGCTGTGCCCGATTGGGTCGGCGATCACACCGTAAACGGTCGTCTCGGGGCCGATCCGCGCGTAGCGGTAGATCTCCGTCATCTGCTGGAAGCTGAGCTGCCCCGGCGCAAGGGCCCGCTCGTGGTGGAACGTGGCGTAGGTGAAGGGCGCGCCGAATCTGGCCCCCAGGATGCGCGACGGCGTGCCGATGTCGCCCATGCACATGCCCACGGTGGGCACGTCGCTGTTGCGCACCAGCTCCAGCATCCGGATGTTGTCCATCGGGTTCTGGGCCATCGTGGCGAGCTTCACCACGTCCGCGTCCTTCGCCGCCATCTCCGCGTGGAGCTCTTCCAGGTTGTCCGGCGTGTTGCGGAAGTTGTGGTAGCTGACGATCCGCTTGGTGTCGCCGTAGCGCGGCACCTTATCGGCGATGTCCTCTTCAAGGTCCACATAGTCGACGCCCAGAACGATCGCCTCGCGCAGCAGCATCATGCGGTCGTCCTCGCTCCCCTCGAACTTGCCGCCGTCGATCTCACGCCGGACGGTGATGATGACCGGCGAGGGCCGCTTCTCGATCAGCCGCTTGAGGTTCACCCGCGAGCTGATGTAGTCGAGCCGCAGCTCCACGAGCTCCGCGCCCTCTTCGACGAGGTGCTTGTGCTCGGCGAGCATGTGCTTGTGCCGGCTGCGGCCGATGCTGACGCAGATCATTCGGGGAGAAGTCGGGCTTGAGGGGAGAGGCTTGAGGCCAGAAGCGAGAGGCCAGAAGCCACAGGCTTGAGGCCAGAACGATGGGCGGGCGCGTTGGGCCGAGCCGGTCTCCGGCCAGGGCATATTCTGACTCGCGAGACGCCCCTCGAACAGACACTCGGTCCAAGCCGGCCGACGACCTCACCCCTCAAGCCTCACGCCTCCTCGTCACCCCCCACGCCCGAACTTCCGATCGAGCTCTTCCCGAGTGAACACCAGCGACGTCGGCCGCCCGTGCGGGCAGTGGTGGTGGTTCTCGGTCTCGGCGCGGGCGGCCAGCAGGGCGTCGATCTCCGCCGGAGTGAGCGGGTCGCCGTACTTCACGGCCGCCTTGCAGCTCATGCTGTGCAGCAGCTCGTCGCACACATCGCGGGCTTCGGGCGCTTCGCCGCCCGTGGCGAGCCGTGCGGCGATCTCTCGCAGCAGGTCGGTCGGCGCCGCCCGCCGCAGAATCGCCGGCAGGGTGGTCACCAGCACCGTGTCGCCGCCGAACGGATCGATCTCCAGGCCCAGCCGACCAAGCAGCTCGCGCTCCTCGAGCACGGCGGCCGCCTCGGCGGGCGACAGATCGACCGGCTCGGGCACGACCAGCCGTTGCTTCTCGAGCGGTCCGTCCAGCGCCCGCCGACGCAGGCGTTCGTACAGCACCCGCTCGTGCAACGCGTGCTGGTCGATCACCTCCATGCCCTCGTCGGTCTCGACGATCAGGTAGCGGTCGTGCAGCTGCAGCGCCCGGGGCGGAGCGCCGGCCGACACAGACGCCGCCGCGGCGGTTCCTTGAGGCGAGGCGTCGGTGGCTACGTCGGTGGGAGCGACGGCGCCACTGGCCGGCTTGTAAGCCGTCGCGTGGCCGCCGCTGTCGCGTGGCTCGAACCGATGCAGCGTCAGCGGCTCGCGATCGCCGGGGAACGGCTTGAACGGCTCCACCCGGTGCGGCCCCGACGGGGATGATGGCGACGACGACGAAGCGGACGACTCCGCCATGTCGAGCCGCCGCTGCGACAGCTCCTGGCGGGCCCAGCTCACCAGCCCGGCTTCGTCACCGCTGGCGGCGCCGTCGTCTTCGTCGGAGGCGCCCGGTTGCGGGGCCACGCCCGACCGCAGGTCGGTTGAGAGGAACTTCGTCCGCAGCGTGCCCAGCAGCTGGCTGTACAGCGACCCGGACTCCGCGAACCGCACCTCCTGCTTCTGCGGGTGCACGTTCACGTCCACCAGCGCCGGCGGCATGTCGAGCCGCAGGAAGCAGATCGGCTTGCGGCCGGTGAGCAGCAGGCCGCGATATGCCTCGCCGAGGGCGTGTTGCAGCGAGCGGTCGCGAATCGCCCGCCCGTTCACCAGCAGGTACTGGAGCTTCGTGTGCGAGCGGCTGTGCGTCGGCGCCGCGACGAAGCCCTCCAGAGTGATTCGCGTCCCGTCGGGCCGATCGTCTTCGCTGGATACCGCCACGAGGGCGCCGGCTAGCTCGTCGCCGAACAGCGTCTCGATCCGCCGCCACCACGGCGCGAGCCGGTCTTCGAGCGACGCGTCCGCGTCGGCGGCGGGGCAGGGGGGCAGGTCGTGCACGAGCCGGCCGTTGTGACTCAGCGTGAAGTGGACGCCCGGGTGGGCCAGCGCCACCTTGGTGAACGCCTCGGTCGCGTGGCCCGCCTCGGTCTGCGGCGACCGCAAGAACTTCTGCCGCACCGGCGTGTTGAAGAACAGGTCGGCCACCTCGACCGTCGTCCCCTCGGGGCAGCCCGCGGGCGAGGCGACGGCGTCGGCCGCACCGCAGACGGTGAGCTCTGCTCCCTCGGCGGCTGCGCTATTGCGGCTCCGGATCGTCATCCGGCTGACGGCGGCGATCGAGGCCAATGCCTCGCCGCGGAACCCCAGCGTGCCGACCTCAAACAGCTCCTTGGCCGCCGCGATCTTGCTGGTCGCGTGGTTGGAGATGGCCAGCGGCAGCTCGTCGGCCGCGATGCCGCCGCCGTTGTCGACCACCCGCACCCGGTCGATGCCGCCCCGCTCGATCGAAACGTCGATCCGCGTCGCGCCGGAGTCGACGGCGTTCTCCAGCAACTCCTTCACCACGCTCGCCGGCCGCTCCACCACCTCGCCCGCGGCGATCTGGTTGACGACAAGCGGCGGCAGTTGGCGGATCGTGGGCATTCAGCTGTCCGTAGCTGTTCGGGGGCTGCGTTTAGGAGAAGGAGCGCGTTTAGGAGAAGGAGATAGGGGGATGTTGGGTGATAGGGGGGGATCGCAAGCGATGCTCGGTCCGTTGCCGTGGGAGCAATCTACAAGCTAGACGACTCGATCGCGAAGCGCCGCGGGCCACTCAGCAGATAACGCACGATGGGCCGCCGGCAGCCACTTACCCTGAATCCGGTCGAGCACGTCGCAGTGCTCAACGGCGTCAGCCCGAGCCGGCAGGCAGCAAGAAGAGCCATCCCCCCTATCACCAAGCATCCCCCCATCCCCTCTTCGCAAAACGCTCGCCCTTGAGCCCGTCGCCCCGAGAAACCGCCGCTCAGCTCAGGTCGAACTCTTTGATCTTGCGGTACAGCGTCCGCTCGCCGATGCCCAGCATCTTCGCGGCGTCCTCGCGGTTGCCGCCGGTGACCTTGAGCGTCTCGCCGATGAACAGGCCCTCGATGTCCGACATCGTCTTGCCGACCAGGTCCGCCAGCGCCGCCCCGGCCGAGGGCTCCGCCGCGGCGGTGTCCTCGGCCAGCGCGCCGGCCGGGGCGAACTGCTCCGGCAGGTCGTCCAGGTCCAGCACGCCGTCGTAGTCGACGACGACCATGCTCTCGATCGCGTTCTTTAGCTCGCGGACGTTGCCCGGCCAGTCGTACGCCAGCAGCCGCCGCCGCGCCGCCGCCGACACGCCCGGCGCCTTCTTGTGGTGCCGCTTGCTGTGCAGACGCACGAAGTGCTCGATCAGCAGCGGGATGTCGTCGCGTCGCTCCGCCAGCCGCGGCAGCCGCACCGTGACCACCTTCAGGCGGTGGTAGAGGTCCTCGCGGAACACGCCGTCGGCGATCGCCGTTTCCAGGTCGCGGTTCGTGGCCGACAGGATCCGCACGTCGACCTTCTTGGTCTCGTTCGAGCCCACGCGGGTGATCTCGCTCGACTCGAGCACCCGCAGCAGCTTGATCTGGGTCGCCAGCGGCATGTCGCCCACCTCGTCGAGGAACAGCGTGCCGCCGTCGGCGTACTCGAACTTGCCGACCCGGTCGTGCGACGCGTCCGTGAACGCACCCTTGATGTGGCCGAACAGCTCGCTCTCCAAGATGTTCTCGCTCAGCGCGCCGCAGTTGAGCGCCACGAACGGCCGCGCCTTCCGCGGGCTGTTCTGATGGATCGCCTGGGCGATCAGCTCCTTGCCAGAGCCGGTGTCGCCCTGGATGAGCACCGAGGCGTCCGTCGGGGCGATCCGCGTGAGCCGCTCGACGACGCCCCGCATGGCGTCGCTCTCGCCGATGACGCCCTCGAAGCCGAACTTCTCGTCCAGCCGCTTGCGGAGCTCCGCGTTGGCCCGCCGCAGGTGCTGGCTGCGGGCCGCGTTGTCGACCACCGCCCGCAGCTGGGCCAAGTCGAGCGGCTTGAGCAGGTAGTTGAACGCCCCGCGACGCATCGCCTCGACGGCCGACTCCACCGTGCCGTGCCCGGTGACGAGGATCACTTCCGCGTCCGGCCGCCGTTCCTTGGCGGCGCCCAGGAGCTCCAGGCCGCCGGTCTCGCCGGGCATCACCAGGTCGGTGACGACGATCTCGAATTCGTGCTTATCCAGCAGCGGCAGGGCGTCGCCCCCCGAGTGCGCGACCTCGCACTCGTAGCCGATCTTGTCGAGGCTCTCGGCCATCGCGTCGGCGTGGCCGTGGTCGTTGTCGACGACCAGCACCTTGATCGGCGGCCCCGCCGCGGCGCGCGTGTTGCCGGTCCGTGTCTTTACTTTCGCCATGGCCGGATTATCAGGGCGGAAGACGCCTTTCGGAAGAGACGGGGTAGAAGGCGGACTCCGCCGTGCCCAAGGAATTCGGTACGACTCCTCAGCCCGCCGCGATGCGACTGGTATAGAATTCTCTTAACTGCAAGAGGGCCCCGCTGTACAAATCTGATGCCGATACGGACATCAAGTGCAGACCCCGGATCGAAGGGTGGGAAGATACGAAGATGGCCAGCGATCCGCCGAAGGTACTGCTGACCCGCAAGACGTGGGCTGCCTATATGCTTCCAGCATTCCTGCTCGCGGCCGTTCTTGGGAGCGTCGCTGCCTGGACAACAGGGCAGCTCAGGTTCGCCGCTGCGCCGCTAAACGTGCTCGGGGTTTGGGCGGCTATGCACTACCTGACATCTCGCAAAGGCAACAGCTACGTGACTATTCGAGAAACGCCTGGAGCCGTAACTTTGCTTTGGTTCTTGGGGGCAGCGTTTTTGCTGTGCATCGCTCTCGTGGCTGTCGATGCGTATTGGCTTCGTCACCGGGTGGAAGACTCGCTGTTTCTGTTCCGGGCGGCGCTGTTCTCGCCGCCCTTATTCCTGATGTTCATCGGAGGGTATGTCTCCGATCGGAGAAGAAGACAAGACCGGCGGATAACCGACGATCTAAGTTGACGACAACGACACCGCTTCTGCGGACGGCTCCCAGCCTGCTGTGGCCCGCTACGTAGGCTTGGCCAGGCGCGCGACCGCCGGCAGCTCGATCGTGAACCGCGTCCCGCGGTCGAGCTCGCTCTGGACGGCGATCGTGCCGCCGTGGGCCTCGATGATCTTGGCCGTCGTCGGCAGCCCCAGGCCCGAGCCGCCCGGCTTCGTGCTGTAGAACGTCTCGAACATGTGGCTCGCCGTGTCGTCGCTCATGCCGATTCCGGTGTCCGTCAGGTACACCGCCACGCGATCGCCCATGCCGCGGGTCTGAACGATCAGCTCGCCCCCGTCGGGCATCGCCTGCTTGGCGTTCAGCAGCAGGTTGGTCAAAGCGCCGCGGAACGCCTCGCGGTCCAGCCGGACGGTGGGCAGGTCGGCGTCGAGGTAGGGGATGATCGTGATCCCCGCGGCGTCGCACTCCGGCTCGAAGAAGTCCAGGGCGTCGGCCAGCTCGACGTTCAGGTCGCGTGGCGCCAGGTCGACCTTCCGCACCCGCGCGTAGTTCAGGAAGTCGTCCAGCAGGTCCTGCAGCCGGGTGCACTCACGCTGCACGGCGTCGATCCGCTTGGCGACCCGCCGCTCCTCGGCCGACAGCGGCACGGCGTCTTCGTCCGCGACCTCGTCCTCGTCGGGCAATAGGTCTTCGGCCAGCAGCTGCATGTTTAGCCGGATGGTCGAGAGCGGGTTCTTGATCTCGTGCGCAAGCCCGCCCGCCAGCCGAGCGATCTCGGCATACTGATCCATCAACCGCTGGACCGTCTCGTCGGTGGTGGCCTGCTGTTCCACGGCTCGAGTCTGTGCTGGCGGCGTTCTAGGAGAAGGAGATGGGGGGATGTTCGGTGATACGGGAGATGGCTGTTCGGCGGGCCGAGTCCGGTGGGCCCGGTTTGCTGATCAATTATCGCGCTGCGTATGCGGTCGCTCGTCAGACATCAGCACCGCACGAGCGATCGGGCAGTCTTCGTTGGACGACCTGCACCGAGCGAGTAACGCCGTCGCTCGCGATCCTCCCTATCAACAGGTATCACCCTATCTCCTTCAACCTAAGCGGTGTCCGAAGAAAAAAGCCGAGCCCCAACGTGGGGCTCGGCTCGTTTGTCGTCAGGTAGCTGGCCGTGGCGTCACGCCTCGGTCGTGGCGACCTCTTCCTCGGCGCCGCCCTCCGTCTCGGCCATGGCGGCCTTGCGGCTGAGCTTCACGCGGTCCTGGTCGTCGACGGCGATGACCTTCACGTCCATCGCGTCGCCCACCTTGCAGATGTCGCCGACGCTCGAGACGTAGCCGTCCGAGAGCTCGGAGATGTGGCACAGGCCGTCCTTGCCCGGCAGGATCTCGACGAAGGCGCCGAAGTCCTTGATGCTGCTGACCTTGCCCTTGTAGATGCGGCCCACCTGCACGCTGGCGGTGAGCGCCTCCACACGGCCGAGGCCGGCGGTGACGGTCTCCTCGTCCGGGCCGGCGATGGTGATCGTGCCGTCTTCGTCGACGTCGATCTGCACGCCCGTGTCCTCTTGGATGCCGCGGATCGTCTTGCCGCCCGGGCCGATCAAGAGGCCGATCTTCTCCGGGTTGATGCTCGTGCGGACCAGACGTGGGGCCGAGGCGGAGGTCGCCTCACGCGGCCGCTGGATCGTCGTGAGCATAGACCGCAGGATCTCGATCCGGGCGTCGCGGCTCTGGGCGAGCGTCGCGCGGATGATCTCCTCGCTGATGCCCATGATCTTCAGGTCGAGCTGGATGCCCGTGATGCCGTTCTGCGTGCCGGCGATCTTGAAGTCCATGTCGCCGAAGTGGTCCTCGTCGCCGAGGATATCGGTCAGCAGCGTCCAGTCTTCGCCTTCCTTCACCAGGCCGACCGAGATGCCTGCCACCGGGTTGGTGATGGGCACGCCCGAGGCCATCAGGCCCAAGGTGGCGCCGCAGACCGACGCCATCGAGCTCGAGCCGTTCGACTCGAGGATGTCGGAGATCACGCGGATGGTGTACGGGAAGTCGTCGTGCTCCGGCAGCACCGGGTTGACGCTCCGCTCGGCCAGCATGCCGTGGCCGATTTCCCGCCGGCCGGGGCCGCGAATCGGCCGGCACTCGCCCACCGAGAAGCTCGGGAAGTTGTAGTCCAGCATGAACCGCTTGCTGTACTCGTCGAACAGCCCGTCCACCCGCTGCTCGTCGCGGCCGGTGCCGAGCGTGATGGTGATGAGCGATTGGGTCTCGCCACGCTGGAACACGGCCGAGCCGTGCACACGCGGCAGCACGTCGACCTCGCACTCAATGGCTCGCAGGTCCTTCGGGCCGCGGCCGTCGGGGCGGGTGCCCTCGAGGATGGTCTGGCGGACGACCTTGCCCTCCAGGTCGTGCCACGCCTTCTTGAAGGCGCCCATCGCGATGGCGCCGTCGGCGTCCGGGTCGGGGATCATCTCCGCCAGGGCCTCGGCCTTCAGGGCGCTGCACGCCTCGGCGCGGGCCTGCTTGCCGGCGGTCTGCTTGGCCTCCTTGAGGCGGGCGCCGAAGGCGCCGTCGAGCTTGTCAAACACACCGTCCGACTCGGGCGGCGTGTAGGCGGTCGGCGCGACGCCGACCTTCTCCTTGAGCTCGAGCTGCATGTCGCACAGCTCACCGATCAGGCGATGGGCCTCGAGCAGCGCCTCGGTCATCTCGTCCTCGGGCATCTCGCGGGCGAAGCCCTCGATCATGAGGATCGCGTCCTTCGTGCCCGAGACGATCAGGTCCAGCTCGCTAAACTCCAGCTCGTCGGCCGTGGGGAACGGCACCAGCTTGCCCTCGATCTTGCCCATGCGGACCGAGCCCAGCGGGCCCTCGAACGGCATGGTCGAGAGCGTGAGCGCCGCGGAGGCGCCGTTCATGGCGAGCACGTCGCCGTCGTTCTGCCGGTCGCTCGAGACGACGAACGCCTGCACCTGGACCTCGTCGTTGAAGCCCTCGGCGAACATCGGGCGGATGGGCCGGTCGATCAGCCGGGCGGTGAGCGTCTCCTTGGTGGACGGGCGGCCCTCACGCTTGAGGAACCCGCCGGGGAACTTGCCCGCCGCAGCGAACCGCTCTCGGTAGTCGCAGGTCAGGGGGAAGAAGTCGATGCCCGGGCGGGGGTCGCTCGTGGCGGCGGCGGTCAGCACGACCGTCTCGCCCAGCGTGACCAAGACACAGCCGGCGGCCTGCTTGCCGAGGGCGCCGGTCTCGATCTTGATGGTGCTCCGGCCGATCTGCTTCTCAACGAATGTGCGTTCCAAGACTTCGATTCCTTTACTGACTGCTGACTGGCTAACTTATTCTGAATGGCACGCAAGCTCGACGCCGTGACGCGGCACGGAGCGTGGCATGCTGCTGCGCGTAGGCTTGCGACGCGGCAAACGCACGCACCGGCTCGGCTCAAGACAACGAGCCAAGAACGCGACGAGAGGTCGGCACGAGAGGGCTGTTTAGCAAAGCGGTCGTACCCCGCGGCGGCCGGCGGCCGCCCGAGCGGATCGCTTACTTCCGGATTCCCAACCGCTGCAACAGGTCGAGGTACAGCTGGGGGTTCTTCCGCTTGACGTAGTCGAGCAAGCGACGCCGACGGCTCACCATCCGCAGCAACCCTCGCCGGCTGGCGAAGTCCTTGCTGTGAACCTTCATGTGACCCGTCATCTCAGCGATGCGACTGGTCAGCAACGCGATCTGCACCTCCGGCGAACCGGTGTCCGACCCGTCTCGGCCATACTCCGAGGCGATGCTGCTGGTTTGTTCCGTCGTCAACGCCATGAGTTTCGTTGCGCCTGATTGTCGGGTGTCGTGCGGCTCTCTTGCTAGCGAGACGGCGGCTCGAAGCCACCGAGAGCCCCCAGGATGATTCGGCCTGAATGCCACGTCGCCTGCCCCGGCCCCGGTTGGCCGTGGCGAGCAACGCCAGACTCCTCTTTCGCGACGGCCACCGCGGCCGACGCTTCGCTTGTGGTTAACGTTCGCTACGCTGCAAGCCCGCGATTGTAGCGGCGGCCGCCCCGCTTGCAACGGCGTAGGGAGCCGGTTTTCCGCTGGACAGGCACCGCAGGGAGGGCGGACTATGCCCGGCTAAGCCGGTTTGGCGTTCTGGGGTAGGTCTCGTACGCGGACCACGTCCCACGCCAGACCGACCTTCTCCATGGCCAGAATGGCCCAATTGGTGGTGTCCAGCTCCCACCACTTGTGCCCCTGAGCGGCGACCCGTTGGTAGGCGTGGTGGTTGTTGTGCCAGCCCTCGCCGAACGTGATCATCGCGACCCACCACAGGTTCTTGCTATCGTCGGTCGTCTCGTAATTGCGGTAGCCCCAGAGGTGGGTGGCCGAGTTGACCAGCCAGGTGATGTGCATCACGTACACCATCCGCAACGCCAGACCCCAGAAGAACATGCTGCAGCCATAGTAGACGGCGTTCTCGCCACCCATGCCGAGCGGCGTCCCCCAGTAACCGATGGCGAACAGCACGGCGCCCATCGCGAACTGCGACGGCAAGAACAGTTTGTCGAGCCACACCATTACGCGGTCCTTCATCATGTCCGGGGCGTAGCGGGCAAGCACCTCGGCCCGCCACTTCTGGCCCAGGTTGGGCATGAACCAGAACATGTGCGACCACCACTTGCCGTGACGCGGCGAGTGCGGGTCGCCGTCTTTGTCGCTGAATCTGTGGTGCTTGCGGTGGTTCGCCACCCAGGTGAGGGCCGAGCCCTCGCCCGACAGGCCGCCCAGCAAGGCGAGCAGCCAGCGGACCGGCTTGTAGGTCTGGAAGCTGCCGTGCGTGAGCAGCCGGTGGTAGCCCATACAGATGCCGAACATGCCGGTGGCGACGTACAGCAGCAAGAACGCCGTAAAACCCTGCCAGCTGAAATAGAACGGCGCGGCCAACGCGGAGAGGTGCACCGTGGCGATCCAGATGACGGTTGGCCAGTCAGCGCCTCGCTTCCACATGGCCCACGAGTTCATCGGGTCCATCGCCTGCGACATGCCCGGCGCGTTGGCCACGGCGGCGTCTTCGCTCGGAACGGACTTCTTGCTCGGCCGCGACACCTGTGGCGGCTGGGGAGAGATAATCGACATGCAGTTTCGCTAGGGACGCGGCCGGGGCCGGTAGGCGGAGGCCAAGCCACGTGCTTGGGGGGAGCATTTGAGACCGCTTCTCACCGCGGCCGGAAGCAACGTGAAGATAGGGGGTTCGGTCGTCAGTGCCTAGGCCGACGGACCTGTTCGCCTTGGATCTCCGCGGACGCACAGACAACTGTGAGGAACGGGGCAAGTGTCACCGATCGGACGCTTGCAATGGCAGAAAACCGGCGACTCGAGCGCCGCTATCGTCCATACGCACCGAGACCGCCCCGCGTTGGAAGGTATTCAACACTTTGACGCCCTCCGCACGGTAGTCGTCCGCTGACGCCGTCGTCGGCCCGCCCGAGCTGATCACCACCCACTCCGGCGTGGACCATCTGGCGAAGCCGGGCGGATTGCTCCGCGGGCTGCCGTGGTGCGGCGCCAGCAGCACATCGCAGTCGTACGGCTCTTGAGATAGCACCTGCTCCAGGCCTGGGCTCTCGAGGTCGCCCGCCAGCAGCAGCCGACGCCCGGCGTGCTCGACGCCGAGCACTAGGCTGTTGGCATTGTCCGAACCGATCACCCCCAGGTCGTCGGGGTGCAGCACGGTGATGGTGATACTGTCGCCCGCATCGTCGCCCGAATCGTCGCCCGCGCCGCGGCCGAGCCGGATGCGGTCGCCGCTCTGCAACTCGCGAACCGGCACGCCCGCGCTCCGGAGCAAACGCCACAGTGCCGCCGGGGCGGATCGGTCCGCGTCGTCGATCACGCTGTCGAACATCCGGTGCGAGCACCAGACGGCGCCGATCGGGAATCGCTCCATTAGGCCGGGCAACGCGTTGAAGTGGTCCACGTCTGGGTGCGAGACAACGACCGCGTCGAGCCGCGTCACGCCACGGGCCCAGAGCGCGCGGGCGATCACGTCGGCGGCTCGGTCGGGGCCGCCTAGCGAGCCGGCGTCGACCAGCACCGTCGTGCCGTCGGGCGCCTGGAGCAGGGTTGCGCATCCGTGGCCGACCGCGATCACCTCGGCGTGCAACGCGTCTTGCTCGTTGGGCAGCAGCGTCGGCAGGAAGCCGATCGCCACGCCGACGAGCCCCATCCGCCACCAAGCCGGCCACACGCCACGGGCGTACAAGCCAGCCGCCCCGGCCCCGGCGAGCCACGCGTACAGCATCGCCAGCCGCCACTCGCCCATGCCCGCGGCCGCGGTCCATGACCAAGGCGTGTCGGCGACGCGCGAGACGCCCTCCGCCAGCGCGTTAAGCGAGCCTTCGCAAACGAGGGCGGGCAGCGCGGTGGCGGTCGTTCGAACCATGTCGGGCGCCGCGAGCAGCAGCACGTCGACAACGCACAACAGGCCGCCGGCGTACAGAGTCGTGGGCAGCGTGAGGGCGATCAGCGGCGCTGCGAGAACCGCGCCGGGCGTCAGCAGGTGGAATCGTTCGGCGAGCAGCGGCCCCGCCACCAGCAGCACCGCCGCCGACGCCGCCGCGGTGGTGATCGCCACCCCGGCGACGCGTCGCATCGCGCGTTGAGGCAGGGGCCTCGTCCGAGCGACGAGCCGCTCGAGCGGCGGACGTTCGCGGTAGGCCCACTTGGCCCAAGCCACGCCGAATGCCAGCAAGACGGCGGTCGCGAGGAAGCTCACCTGCGTGCCCAGGGCGAGCCATTCGCCCGGCCCGATCACGAAAACGAACAACGCCGCGGCGGCCAGCCCGTTCACCGCGAGCGACGCCCGCCCCGTGTACGCCGCTACCGCGAGCACTAGCACCATGGCCGTAGCACGCAACGCGGGCGGATCGGCCCCCACTAACGCGGCGTAGGCGATCGCCAACGCCACGCCGAGAAGCAACCCGCCACGTCGGGACACGAGGCCGACCAACGCCGCCACGGCGCCCAACGAAGCGACAATGCCTACGTGCAGGCCCGACACCACAAGCGTGTGCACGGCGCCGCTCCGCCGGAACGCCTCGACCAACTCATCAGGCACGCCTCCTGAGACGCCCAGCAGCATGGCGTTTGCCAGCGCGGCCGAACGCGGCGAAAGATGATCTTCCAACGCCCGTTGCGCGGCGCCGCGGACGCGAGCGAACAGGGACGCCGGCGCCACGACTGCCGACCGGCGATCGAGCACCTCGACCGCAGCGGCGTGATTCGTCCAGACGCCGGCGAGTCGGCGATCGCGGCGCGCGGTGTCGGCCGCGTCCCACTGGCCCGGGTTGAGCGCCGGCGAGGGCCGCCGCAACTGGCCGTAGACCCGCAGCCGATCGCCACGCTCCACCGCCGCGGCGTCGCCAACGACTGAGACCAAGCAGCGGCCGCGGATCGGCCGCCAGCGGGCGCTGTCGCGCAACGCCACCACCCGCACCGGCGTCACCCACCGGGCGTTAGCCGGGATCGCGCGATACGGCGACGGCTCCGGCGCCGCGTACTGCGTTGGCGAGTCGATCGCGATGGCCTCGATCGCCACCGGCTCGCCGAGCCGCTGTGCGTACCTGCCGAGGTCGTCGTCGGGAAACAGGCGCTGGTTGGCCGACGTCCAGCCAGCCGCGACGCACGCAGCGGAAGCGAGCAGCAACGCGGCCGACCACGCCTCGCCGCCTCGACGCCAAGCGACGGCCCACACGCCGAGCAAGACCAGGCCCACGATTGCCCAGGTCATGGGCGCCAACGCGGCGCCCGCTCCGCCGTGCCCGACGAGCAACCCCACCACGGCCGCGGCCACGAGCCACACCAGCGGCGTGTCGCTGGGCGACAGCGGCCGGGCGCGGCGCTGGCGGAGCGCCTCGACGGATTCGTGGGGAGCGTTCAAAAGGCGGGTCGGCCTCGGCGGGTGCTAGCAGCCGCACAGTCTAGCAACCGCCCGAGCGGCCCGAACCGCGTGGTCCGCGTCGCCGTAGCCAGTCGGTGGGCGCCTGCGGTACGCTGCCGCAATCGCGTCACGCTAGCGTTCAGGGACCGAACGCCTCTCGCCAAGCTCAGCGGCTCTCCACGCGGCAAGCGAAGCCGCGGGCCATGCCGCGTCACGGAGGGGGAGCGCCCGACGTGCGCCGATCAAGCCGCCACCGCCACGCCCGACCGCGTCGGCGACGATCCACCAAACGAGGCCACCCCATGCTGCTCGCCGCCCGACCTCTCGCCGGCCCCGGCCGCGTGCTCGAACTCTTCGCCGAGCTCACCCTGTTCGCCGGCTTGCTGATGCTGCTCGTCGGCTGCGACCAAGCCGGCGTCGGTACCTTTGACGTGAACGCAAATCCGCCGGCCGATCCCACGGCGCCTCAGGCCACCACTTCCGGCGATACTGCAAGTATGACCACCCCGCTCATCCCGCGCGACGTGCTGTTCGGCAACCCAGACATGGCGCAGGCCCGCCTCAGCCCCGACGGCAAGTACCTCAGCTACCTCAAGCCCGTCGAAGGTGTGCTCAACGTGTGGGTCGGTCCCGCCGACGATCCGGCCGCCGCGAAGCCGGTCACCGACGACAAGAAGCGGGGCATCCGCGGCCACAGCTGGGCGTACAACAACACGCACATCGTCTACTCGCAAGACAAGGACGGCGACGAGAACTGGCACGTCTACGCAACCAACGTCGCCACCAAAGAGACGATCGACCTCACGCCGATCGACGGTGTCCGCGGGCAGCTGTCCGGCGCCAGCGAGCGGTACCCGGACACGCTGCTGGTTGGCTTCAACGACCGCGACCCGCGGTTCCACGACATCTACCGTGTCGACATCGCTACGGGGGAGCGTGAGCTGCTGCAAGAGAACCCGGGCGTGGCCGGCTTTGTCGTTGACGATGACCTGAAAGTCCGCCTCGCGGTGAACTTCACGCCCGACGCCGGTCAGGTATGGCTCGAGCCGACCGCCGACACGACGGGCGAGAAGGGCTACGACGACTGGGCGCCGATGGCCGAGTTCACCAGCGAAGACGCCATGACCAGCGGCCCGGCCGGCTTCAGCAAAGACGGCCGTACGCTGTACTTCGAAGACAGCCGCGAGCGGAACACCGCCGGGCTGTTCGCCAAGGACCTGGATTCGGGCGAGGTGTCGCTCGTCGCCCAGGACGACCGGGCCGACGTCGGCGGGCTGCTCACGCACCCGACCGAGCAGACGATCCAGGCGGTCTCGTTCACCTACAGCCGCCGCGAGTGGACGGTGCTCGACGACGCGATCCGCGCCGACATCGAGTACCTGCAGCAGTATCGCGACGGCGAGTTCCAGATCACCGGCCGCACGCTGGACGACACCAAGTGGACCGTCGCGTACATCCTGGACGACGGCGCCATCCAGTTCTTCGTGTACACCCGCCCGGCCGACGGCGCCGCGGATGGCGACCGCGACATGCGGTTCCTGTTCAAGAGCCGTGAAGACCTGGACGAGTACCCGCTGGCCAAGATGCACACGCCGGTCATCGAGGCTCGCGATGGGCTGAAGCTCGTCAGCTACCTAACGCTGCCCGTCGGCAGCGACGCAGACGCGGACGGCGTGCCCGACAAGCCGCTGCCGATGGTGCTCGACGTGCACGGCGGCCCGTGGGCCCGCGACGGCTGGGGGTACAACCCGACGCACCAGTGGCTCGCCAACCGCGGCTACGCCGTGCTGAGCGTCAACTACCGGGGCAGCACCGGCTTCGGCAAGAACTTCATCAACGCCAGCAACGGCGAGTGGGCCGGCAAGATGCACGACGATCTGATCGACGCCGTCGACTGGGCTGTCGAAGGGGGCGTCGCGCAGAAAGACAAGGTCTGCATCATGGGAGGCAGCTACGGCGGCTACGCCACGCTGGTGGGCCTCACCTTCACGCCGGACGTGTTCGCCTGCGGCGTCGACATCGTCGGCCCGTCGAGCCTGGTGACGCTGCTCGAGAACGTGCCGCCCTACTGGGCCCGCTTCATGCCCGTCATGAAGCTCCGCGTCGGCGACTGGACGACCGACGAGGGCCGTGAAGAGCTGCTCGACCGCTCGCCGCTGCGGTTCGTCGACCGCATCGTCAAGCCGCTGCTGATCGGCCAGGGCGCCAACGACCCCCGGGTCACGCAGCTCGAGGCGGATCAGATCGTCGAGGCGATGCAGAAGCGTGAGATCCCCGTCACGTACGTGCTGTACCCGGACGAGGGCCACGGCTTCGCCCGTCCCGAGAACCGCACGAGTTTCAACGCGGTGACCGAGGCATTCCTCGCCGAGCACCTCGGCGGCCGATACGAGCCGATCGGCGAAGATTTCGAAGGCGCCACGCTGCACGTCCCCGCCGGCGCCGCCGGCGTGCCGGGCCTGGCCAATGGGCTTTCCGACGATCGGAAGGCGATGCCGCCGACCGAAGACCCGGCCGAGGAAGAAGCTTGATCTCCGCCGGTGCGTCGTTACACTGCGACCGCTGCAACGCCTCCAACGCTACCACGCTAATCAAGATCGTCACACTCAAGCCGGACCGGCGCCCCACGGGCACTGGCCGGCTTTTTTCGTGGCGGTTCGCCAAGGAGCAGCACACGACGTTTCGACACGTGAGGTTAGCGATCATCGCTGGCATGGTCGGCCTGGGACTGGCCTCCGCCAATTGGTGTCACGCCACGTTCGTCAATCTCGGCTTCGAAGACACGCTGTTCCCGAAGTAGGCGGACGTCTCCTTCGGGCTCGCGGGAACAGATAGCAGTCTGGCGTTTGACCCCTCGGTGGTGGTCCCCGGATGGACGTTGTCTGCCGAGCAGTACTACGGCTCGGTGACGGCGCCGCCGTACCCAACGCATGGTTGGCTGTTGTGGGGCGGGCACCTGGGAGCGACGACGAATTTCTATCTGACGGACCCAACGCGGTACGGCTACTCGGCTTTGCTGGGCGATCACTCTTTCGTGCTGCGGGCCGGGGATAGTGTTGGTCCGTCGGCTGATCCCAATCAGCCGCGTCGAACGGGGGCCAACGCGTTTGCGTATCCCGTCGTGTCGCAACGCGCGTTGATCCCGAGCGACAAGGTGACCGTGCTCATGGTCATCGCAGACGAACTTGCTGGCCGAACGCCCAGCTTCTCCGTTCGTATCGACGACTCGCTGATCGACATGCGCGAAGTGGAGGCGATGGATTATCTCGACTACTGGATCGCCGCGGGACTGTGGCGAGACGAGATCACGAACGGCGGTCAACTCTACGCGGGCGACATCACGTACCTTCATGGCCAGGTGCGAGACCTTCGGGTGCGGGCGGAACTGCCTAGTGACCACGACCCGCTTGCTTCGTATTTCAGCTACCCCGGGATCGTGCTGGATGCCGTCGGATTCTCGTCGACGCCGGTCCCATGGGCGTTCATCCCTGAGCCGACCGCATTCGGTGGCGCCATGCTTTGCCTCGCGTTCGCCGCTCAGGGGCGCCGTTGGCATACGAGTTGATTGCCCAACTCGCCCGCGCCCGACCTAGCTCAGCCGGCCACGCGGTGACGGTCATGAAAGGGCGTTCCCGGGGGGTCGTACCTCTTCTCGTGGTGAACGCCTACGATCGGGGATGACAACGACCGATTGCCCCGGGGAAAGCGACGATGCCGCGAATCCGTCTCTCAGCAAAGACGTTCGTCTTGCTGATGCTAAGCGTCTCAACGCTCGTTGGCGCCGACCTTGCCGGGGCCGCCGACTGGCCGCAGTGGCGTGGCCCCACGCGCGACGGCCAGTCTGTCGGCCAGGAATGGCCCGACTCGCTGCAAGAAGATCGGCTACAGCTCCTGTGGCGCACGGAACTCGGCCCCAGCTACTCGGGACCGATCGTTTCGGGCACGGGTGTTTTCACCACCGAGACGCAAGACGAAGCGACCGAGGTCGTCACGGCCTACGACCGGCAGACCGGCGAGCGGCTCTGGCGGACCGAGTGGCCGGGGGCGATGACGGTGCCGTTCTTCGCGGCTGCCAACGGCAGCTGGATCCGCGCCACGCCGGCCTGCGATGGCGAGACGCTGTACGTGCTAGGCATCCGCGACGTGTTGGTGGCGCTCGACGTAGCGACGGGCGACGAGCGTTGGCGGATCGACTTCCCGGCCACGATGGGCGTCGAGCCGCCGAAGTTCGGCGCCGCTTCCTCGCCAATGGTCGCCGACGGGCACGTCTACGTCCAAGCCGGCAACGCGTTGCAAAAGATCGATGGCCAGAGCGGCGAGATCGTCTGGACCGCCGCGAAAGGGCAGGGCCGGCGGTCCGACGGGGCGTTCAGCTCACCGTACTTCAGTGACGTGGACGGCGAGCCGCTCGTCGTCGTGCAGACCCGCGAGGCGCTCAAGGGGATCGACCCCGAGTCGGGCGCCGAACGCTGGTCGCAACCCATTCAGGCGTTCCGCGGCATGAACATCCTGACGCCGGTTGTGTACCGCGACCGTCTGTTCACGAGCGCCCACTCCGGCAGGTCGCAGCTCTGGCGGGTGTCGGCGACCCCTTCGGACGCGCCGGCGTCGGACGCGGAGAACGCGGACCCAGGGAACCTGAACCAGCCCCTCGGGCTGGCAGAGCTGTGGTCCAACAAGTCGCAAGCCTACATGTCCTCGCCGGTGGTTGTTGACGGCCACCTCTATCTGCACCTCAAGAATCAACGCGTGCAGTGCCTCAACCTCGAGACCGGTGAAGAGACGTGGCGGAGCCAGCCGCGGGGCAAGTACCAGAGCATGGTCGTCGGGGGCGATCGGATCCTCACGCTCGACTCGGGCGGCGAGTTGATCCTGTTCCATGCCTCGCCGGATGCCTACACCGAGCTGGACCGTCGACGCGTGAGCGACGACGAAACTTGGGCCCACCTTGCCGTCTGCGGCGGACAGGTGTTCGTACGCGAGCTGAACGCCCTGGCGGCCTACGCGTGGAAGTAGGCGGCCCGCCACGTGCTTGCGTTGGCACACGGTTCGAGGCCGGAGCGAAGCCCTTCATCGAAGCCGCAGCAGCGTGCGACGGACAGCGTCGAACAGCCGGCGCCCGACGGCGTCACTCCTGCCGCCCCACCTCGACGTAGGTCCGCAGCACCGAGCCGTCGCGGAAGAGCTCCAGCTCCACCTGCCGGCCTGCGGTGGTGAGCTTCACGAGCGTGATGAGGTGGCCGTTGTTCTCGATCGGGACGCCGTCGAAGCGCAGGATGACGTCCTTCGCCTTGAGCGCCGCGACGGCCGCCGGCGAGCCTTGCTGCACGCCCTTCACCATCGCGCCCGAGAACCGCGCGAGGCCGATCTGGCGGTTGATGGTGCCCGGGAAGTCGCCGTCGAGCGTCACGCCGAGGTAGCCGCGGGCCACCTGGCCGGACGCGATCAGCTGCCGGGCGACGCTCACCGCGATGTTGATCGGGATCGAGAACCCGATGCCCTCGTTGCCGCCGCTGCTGCTGGCGATCGCCGTGTTCAGGCCGACGACCTCGCCGCGGAAGTTGACCAGCGGGCCGCCCGAGTTGCCCGGGTTGATGGCCGCGTCGGTCTGCAAGAAATTCTGCCACTGCACCTCGCCCTTACCCAGGTCGAGATTGTACCGGCCCTTCGCGCTAAGGATGCCGCGGGTGACGCTCTGGCTCAGCCCGAACGGGCTACCGAACGCCAGCACTTGCTCGCCGATCTCCAGCGAATCGCTGTCGCCCAGCAACGCCGGCGCGGCGGTGGCGTTGTCGATCGCCATCACGGCGATGTCGGTCTCGGCGTCGGACCAGATCCGTCGCGGGTTAATTCGCTGCCCGCTAGAAAACTGCACGCGGACGCGACTCGCCTTGGAGTTGCGGATCACGTGGTGGTTGGTGAGCACGTACGACTCGCCGCCGAACCGCACGACGATGCCCGAGCCCGCTTCCTCCTCTTGGCGGAACGGCTGCTCACGCGCCGGGGCGGCCTCGATGTGCACGACGCTCGGCGTCACTAGCCTCGCGACACGCTTGATGATGCCAAGCTGCGAGTCGAGGGCTTCGACATCGCGGGCGAGCGTCTTGAAGTCACGAGCCCGCTCGGTGTCACGCCGCCGTGCGGCGTCTTCGGCCGACTCGATCGCCACGGGCCGCAGCGCCGAGTGTGGCGTCTGCCCGCGCGTCTCAGCGGACCACCCGATACCGACGGCGCCGAACAGCAGCAGAGCGATGGCGTTTCGGAAGACCATGTGCAACAAGCGGAGCGGGCCGGGTAACGAACTCGCGAGGCAGGGGAGAACGTCCCCGCCTCGGCTCCGATAGTTTAGCGCCCCCGCTCAGCCGCCGCGATACTTTGCCGCGGCTACTGCAGCTCCAGGTCCGAGACGCGGACGTCCGCGTCCGAATAACCGGTATCGACGACCCGGCCCCAATCTTCGCCGGCGCGTTCTTCCAGGGTGCCGTTCTCGGCGGCCTGTTGGCACTCGATGCACATGGTCGCGTACGGCAACGCGTTCAGCCGTGTGAGCGGGATCTTGGCGTTGCAGATCTCGCACTGGCCGTAGACCCCGGCGCGAATGTGCTCCAGGGCCTTCTCGATGCTCGCTAGCTCGCGGGACTCGACCTCGGCGAGTCGCGAGCTGATCTCGCCGTGCGCCGAATCGAGCGCACAGTCGAGCACGTCGCTGCCGCCCTGGTCTCGAAGCTGCTCGAGCAGACTTAGGTCGCCCGCTAGGGCGCGACGCAACGCATCGCGCCGCCGCACGAGCAGTTCCTTGATCTTGAGGATGGAGTCCTTGCGCGCCATGAGATGAGTGCCTCGCTGGGGCCGCCTGCGGCGAGCCACGTCCAGGGGACGTGGCTCTCCGGCTTCGGCGGACCGATGTCATGTTCCTGGTGTGTGCGGGACACGGCTTGCCAGAACTTCGTTGGCCGAGCCATGTGCCTCCCCGCAACCGATCGGCCGGTGCGGTCTAACCGCCGGTCGATCGGTATCGCAAACATAGTACGCCGTGGCCCGTCGGGCGGTTGCTCGTTTCCCGAGGGATTCGCCAGAGTTTTGGCGTTCGATCTGGCGCCCGGCCGATTCGCCGTAAATCGCTTCAGAATCGTCACTTAGGCCAGCCGGCGGGCGTAATCCGCCCAGACGGCGCCGCTGCCGGGGCGATTCCGGTCGGCGTCGCTCTCGCGTTTTGACCGGAACCCCCGGGCGAGCTAGATGACGGTGGCCCGTTCTCGCAACACGCCCGATCGGTCCCCGCCGTTTAGCGCCGCCACGTGGCGCCAACCCTCACCGCTCGACCACCGCGATCGCATGGCCGCCGCTAGCTCTAGCGTCCCAACGCCCGATACCTCCGCACTCGCCTCGGCGCCCTTCCGCCTCCGCCGTGCCGACGGGCCCACCGACGTTGACGTCGAGGTGACCGAGGCCCCGCTCCGGATCGGAGCCGGTCCGCGGTGCGATGTGCGAGTGGACGGCCCCGGGCTTTCCCCGCTGCACTGCATCGTGACCGCCACCGCCGACCGGTGTGTCGTTCGACGCTGGGCGCCCAACACATGGGTCAACGACCAAGAGTTCACCGAGCAGACACTCGAGTTTGGCGACCGCCTCCGCATCGGGGAGATCGTCTTCCAGGTCCATCCGGGCTTTGAGCCCTTCGACGAGCCGCTAGCGGATGCGCTGCTCGACGCCGCGCCCGGCGACGCCGAACCGCCCGTGTTCGACCCTTCGCTCGCTGCCGACCAGCCGCCTGCAGCCGAGGAAACAGAGGCCGCTGGCGATTGGGGGCGCGGATTGGCAGACCCCCCGTCCGATCCCGCCGCAGAAGCGGCGTCGCCGGCTGGCAAAGAACCGGCTCGCAAAGAACCGGCCGAATCACTCGCCAACAGTCCACCGGCGCCGAAAACGGCAGCGGACGCGGTCGCCGATCCGGCGATCCCCGCTCGGTTGCTGCAGCCATGGTCGCCCGTCACTGCCGAAGAAGGGTCGCGTCCTGCGACATCAAACGACGCGGATGCAGCGATCGCCGACGCCGACGCTGATTCAGACCCTGGCACCGACATCGACGTCGATATCGACTGGGATATCGATTCGGAGGCGACCGAAGACTCGCGGGAGGCGTTGACCGACTTCTACGACGCGTCGGCTGCGGACGCTTTCTCGGCCGAGACCGCGGACATCGCGTCAGAAACCGAGGAGCGGCCACAGGTTCCCGCTGTTGCGCCCGCCGCTGTAGCCCCGGTTGCTGACCAGGACGCGTGCTCCCTGGAGACCGACGCCGACGCGAGCGATGCCGTGCAGCACGGGTCGGCGGCGCCGCCGGCGGATCCGTCGGCCGAGTCGGCCGCGGACTCACACGCGCTGCAGGACCGCCTGGCTAACACCCGGGCCCGCGTGCGAAAGCTGCTGTCGGTGCTGCGTGATGAACGCTCGACGTGGGCCGTCGAGCGAGCCGACTACGCGTTGCGGCAAGAGACGACGGAGTCCACGCTGCAGATCGTCACGAACGAGTTAGAGCAGGCGCTCGAGAACCTCGAACGCACCACTGTCGAGCTATCGGACGCAACGACCCGGTCGAACGAGTTGGCCGCGTGCCTTGACGAGGCGAACACAAGACTGGCTGCCGCGGAGCAGCAATACGCCGAGCTGGCCGAGGAGTTTGCGAAGGCACAAGAGTCTGTTGCCGCGGCCCCGGCCGATGAAGTCGCTTCCTTCGATGTCGCCGACGCTTCAAACGCCGCGGACGCGGTCGAGACCCCGGTGGTCGGCGAGGTGGATGCGACAACGGCTGGTGAGACGCCCACGGACAGGCTCGAGAGTCCAACCGACCCATCGTCGATCGAGGCGCCCGTCAACGATGTGCCTGTTGGCGATGTGCCCGTTGCCGCACTTGTGGCTGAGGGAGCGGGGGTAACGGCTAGCGATGGCTTCGAGCCGTCGCCAGAAACCGCGCCCGTAGCCGAGTACGAATCAGCGGCCGAGGCGCCACTAGACGCCGCCGACTCGGGCGCCCAGCTCACGGGCGAGATCGACGGTCTCTGGGCCGTCGAGCGCGACGCCGAGGGCGTTGTGGCTTCCGCCCCGGCGGCCCCGGCGGCCACGGAGGAAGATCCGGCGCCAGAGTTCGAGCCGGGCGTAGCGGCCGCGGAACCGGCGTCGGAACCGCGCGGAGAAGAAGCCGTCGAGCACGACGCGATCGAGGCCCCGGTAGTCGACACACCGTCGGCGGCGCCCCCTGTCGAGTCGACTCCAATCGAATCGCTGTGGGGGGCCGACGAACCCACCGACGCGGCTCACCAGGGATCGACCACGGCCTTCGACGCCGCTGAGACGCCGGCCGAGCCGCACGAGCCAGAGTCGTTCTACGAGAAGTTCGCACACACGCTGCCGGACGACGACGTCGTCCCCGAGCCGGCCGCAGCCCTGCCGCCTGCGCCGATGCCCGAGCCCGAGGCGCCTGCCGAAGCCGGCGATGACGAGTCGCTGGAAGACTACATGCAGCGGATGATGCAGCGTTTGCGTGGCGAAGAGTCGCCCGCTGCGCCCGCCCCGCAGCCGGTCGCGAAGCCCGTCGTCGCCGCGCGCGTCGCCAAAGCGCCTCCGGCGCCCGAGCCGGCGGCCCCCGCCCCGGAGCCGGTTAAGCGTCTGGAGAACCTCGAGGAGCTGAAGCGTGGCCCCGCGCCGGAGCACGGCCACGACATGGGCGCGCTGCGGCAGCTCGCCAATCAGAGCGCCCGCCAGGCGATCGACCTGTCGGCGGTGAACAAGACCAAGGAGCACGCCTCGCTCCGGCTGATCTTCGCGATCATCAGCATGGTGGGCGGCGCCGTGGTGTGTCTGCTATCGCCGGAGTTGCTCGACGTGGCCACGCTGACCGGCGCCGCGGCGATGGCCGTGGGCGGGTACTTCTTGTATCGCACCTACAGCACCGGGGTGGCGAAGCACGACGAGGAAGACGACGGCTCCGACGACGAAGGCGCCTGAACGCTCGCTACGGCGTCGCTACGGCGTCGCGCCGGCGTGGCGCCAGAGGGGCCCTCAGATGACGGCGGTGTAGAGAGCCGTCACGGTCTCGGTGATGCCGCCCCGGGCGTTGAACGCGATCTGCACCCGCATGTACTGCGGCGTGACCACGGCCACGAGGTCGTCTAGGATCGTGTTGGTCACGTGCTCGTAGAAGATGCCCTCGGTGCGGTAAGCCTGCAGATAGAACTTGAGGCTCTTCAGCTCCACGCACTTCGCCTTGGGCGTGTACGTGATCGTCACCTCGCCAAAGTCCGGCTGCCCCGTCTTAGGGCACAGCGACGTGAACTCGGGCTGGACGATCTCGATCTTGTAGTCCCGGTCGGGGAACTGGTTGTCGAAGGTATCTAGCAGTTGTCTCGAGACGGCCATCGGCGCGGGGGGAGCGTGGGTGGTTGCTGTGGGCGTGAAGGTCGCAAGACGCGAAGCAGAGGCGGGGCAGGGCGGTTGAGCCCTGGCGACTGAGTTTGGCATGATGCCGCCCTGCTCGGTAGGGCGAACCGTTTCGCCGCCGCCGGTTGTCACCGCCTGCAGAGAGATCCGCCGTCTCCATGTCTACGCCCAAGGCCGTCGTGCTCCTTTCCGGGGGGCTCGACTCGGCGACGACCGCCGCCATCGCCCGCAGCGAGGGGTACGAGGTGTACGCTCTCAGCGTCGACTACGGACAGCGACACCGCTTCGAGCTGGAGTCCGCCAAGCGTGTGGCCGCGGCGGTGGGCGTCGCCGAGCACCGCCGGGTAGCGATCGACCTGGCCGCGTTTGGCGGCAGCGCGCTGACCGACGATATCGCCGTGCCCACCGGCCGCGACGAGGCCCAGATGTCGGCCGACATCCCAGTGACCTACGTGCCGGCCCGCAACACGGTCATGCTGTCGCTCGCGTTGGGGTACGCGGAGGTGATCGGAGCCAACGCGATCTTCGTGGGCGTGAACGCGGTCGACTACAGCGGCTACCCGGACTGCCGGCCCGAGTTCGTCGAGGCGTTCGAGCGGGTGGCCAACCTGGCGACCAAGGTCGGTGTGGAGTCCGTCGGCGAGCCCGCCGTCCGCGTCCGCGCCCCGCTGATTAAGCTGACCAAGGCAGAGATCATCCGCCGCGGCGTGGAGCTGGGCGTCGACTACGGCCTGACCCACACGTGCTACGCCCCGAGCCCGGCGGGCGTGTCGTGCGGCGTGTGCGACGCGTGCGTGCTGCGTCTGAAGGGCTTCGAAGAAGCGGGACTGGCCGACCCGATCGCCTACGCCAACTAACTCGGCCCGAATGGACTCGCCCTCCCCTCAAGCTGGACAGGATGAACAGGATCTTCAGGGTTGGGCACTCGTAAAGCCGCGACGTCTTCCTGATCATCCTGTCAATCCTGTCCCCACCTGTCCCTCACACCGCATCGCTACCGCTTGCGAATCGCCGAAGTCTACCGATCGACCCAGGGCGAAGGCCTCCTCACCGGCGAGCCGAGCGTCTTCGTGCGCGCCAGCGGTTGCAACCTGCGTTGCTGGTTCTGCGATACGCCGCACGCCTCGTGGCGGCCCGAGGGCGTCGACCTGACGGTCGATGAGATCGTTGCGCAGGTCGAGGAGTGGGACTGCCGCCACGTCGTGCTCACCGGCGGTGAGCCGATGCTCTTCGCGGAGCTCATCCCGCTCTGCGAACGCCTGCGCGGCGGCGGCAAGCACGTCACGATCGAGACGGCCGGCACGCTCTACCTGCCCGTGGTGTGCGACCTGATGTCCCTCAGCCCGAAGCTCGCCGGATCGACGCCGTCCAGGGACGAGCACGCGCACTGGGCCCGGCGGCACGAGCGGAGCCGCTGGCGGCCCGATGTGGTCCGCCGGCTGATGGCCGAGCACCCTTATCAACTGAAGTTCGTCATCGATCGGCCCGACGAGCTCGACGAGGTCCGCGGCCTGCTCGGCGAACTGCCGGGCCACGACCCCGCGCGGGTGCTGCTGATGCCGCAAGGCCGCACGCCCGAGGAGCTCGCCGACCACGCGGCGTGGCTCGCCCCGCTGTGCGAACGGCACGGATACACGTACTGCCCGCGGAAGCAGATCGAGTGGTACGGCGTCGCCCGCGGCACGTGAGCCGCGGCAGCGGGCGCCATCATCACTCGGCGCCGCTCAGGCCGAGGTGACCGGGTTCCGTTCGGCGGTCGGCGGCGTGTTCGATTCGACCTTCGGGCTGGCGGCGGGCGCCTTCTTTGGCGGCGGCCCCTTGGGCGCGAAGACCAGCACCATCGCGGCGCCGGCAATCACAAGGATCAGCCCCGCCAAGAAGAACGGGTTCACGTTGCTCAGCTGATCCTGAGCGATGATCGTCGCGAAGGTGTTCACGACCGGGGCGCCGCCGAACACCAGCGGCATGACGTACATCGGTTTGCCGCCGAAGTTGAACGCCATAATGATGCCCAACGCGCCGATGGCGCCGGCCGCCCCGGCGCCCATGCTCCACAGCGAGCCCCCGACGTTGAACTCGCTGGCTTCGGGCAGCGGACCCTGCAGCAACAGCCACGGCCCGACGACCGCGATAGCGAAGTACGCGAGCCCGACGCACAGCAGCGGCCGCAGCCGGCTCTGCTGCATGGCGGCCTGCCCGACGTGCAGCACCGGCCCGTAGGCGCCCCAGCACGCCACGACCGTGGCGATCGACAGCACCTGGGCCAAGAAGTTCATGCCGAAGAAGCCGGCTTGAGTCACGCCGCCCACGGCGGGCGCCGCAACGATGTCGGTAGCGGTCTCGGTGGCTTCGGCCGGCAGCGGCTCGTCGGCTTTCGTGTCCGCGTTGGCATCGCCGCTGGCGGCTACGCTTTCTGCCGACGCGGGTTCGGAGGCCGAGGCGTCGTTCGCGACGACTTGCTCCGCCACCGGTTCGGCCTTCTCCTCAACCGATGCGGCGTCCCCGGAGGTCTCGGTAACCGGGTTGCTCGTCAGCTGGGCGACGGTCTTCGCCGGGGGTCCCGGCTTGCAGATGAGCACCGTGGCGGCGCCCAGCACGACCATCACCAGTCCGGCCAGGAACAGCGGCCCGACTTCTTTGACCTTCTTTGACCAGTAGATCGTCAGGAACGCGTTCACCACCGGCGCCCCGCCGAACACCAGCGGCATGACGTACGACGGTCGGCCGCCGAACGTGAAAGCCATGATGATGCCCAACGCACCGATCGCGCCGAACGCGCCCGCCAGCAGGCTCATGCCGGCCCCGCGACCGGTCCATGCGCCCTTCTCGCCACGGGTCAGCAGGATCACCGCGGGCACGATCACGCCGATCGCGAAGTACGCGAGACCGACGCAGATAAACGGCCGCAGCCGGGCGTACTGCCCCGGCACGGTCGACATGTCTGCCTGACCTACGTGTAGCGTCGGCCCGTAGAGGCCCCACGCGAGGATCGTGACGCCGAACGAAGCGATAACAAACAGCAGGCCGCGCATAGCGTTTCCGAGCGATCGATGGGGCGTGAGCGATACGCCTTGACTGTAGAGTGCCCGCGGTGGCCAAACCACCGTGCGGGGTCGCCGCCGCGACGATCGCTCAGATCAGTCGCCGCGAAGGGCGGGCGTCAGCGGGGCGGCTAGCATCGCCCGTGTGGCCAGCCGGCCGGTCACGATTGCCGTGAGCATCAACGCCGCCACCAGCACCCCGGCCATCGCCCACGGGGGCTGATTGCCGGACGCCTCGCCAAGCGGGGCCAATGCCACGCCGGCCGCCACGGCGCCGACCCCCAGGCCGAGGCCGACCAGCAGCAGGGTTTCGGCCAGCACCAGCCGGCCGAGCCGACGGGCCGAGAAGCCGGCAGCCCGCATTAGGGCAAGCTCGCCACGGCGTTCCACGAGGTTGCGATACTGCGCGATCGCGAGCCCCGCTACGCCGAGCAGCAACCCGAACGCCCCGAGCGACTGGAACGTCGAGAGGTAGGTGTTCTGCACCGCCAAGAACCGAGCGAGCCGCGTCGCCGCAGGCTCCGCGTCGAAACCGAAGTCGCTGAGGCGGTCTTCGAGTAACTCAATCACCGGCCCGATCGGGGCGTCGTCTCGCGCCCGCAGCAAGAAGAACTGCTCGCCTGAGACCTCGGGGAAGTGTCGCAAGAATGACTGCTCCCCCATGAGCACGTCACCCTGCAGAACGCTGTTCTTAAGCAGGCCCGCGACACGCGTCTCGATCGTTCGACCGGCCTCGTCTTCGAGGTCCCAGGCTTCGCCCACGCCGCCGTACAGCTTGAGGCTGTACACCGCCGTGTTGAAGTCGAGCACGATGGGCGCCGAATCACCGAGCTTGTCGGTGGCGTCGAGCACCGACCAGTCGGGCGCGCCGGGATCGGCTTCCGTGGCGGCCCAGGCGAACGGCTCGGCCAGCTGCTGAATCCGCAGCGGCACGCCTAGCACCCGCGGTCGCCGCGGCTGGTAGAGGTTGCGACAACTGGCGTCCTCGCCGGGCTGAACGCGGAAGCCGATCGCCCGCCAGCCGGCGAGCAGCTCTTCGTCGCGCTCGCTGAAGCCCAGCTCGAATCGGCCGTCCGCGGTGTCGAGGTCGAACAGGATCGGCTGATCGCTTTCGGCGACGATCGCGAACCCGCCGACGCCCGCCTCGGTCGGGGACAAACGGAACGCCGAGGTCGCGAGTACGAGAAAAGACGCCGAGGCTACGAGGCCGAGAATCAGCAAGGCGCGTCCGCGGTTGCGTGCGATCCCCGCCGCGACGACTCGCCAGAAGCCGAGCGCGGCGCCGCTTGTCGAGCGTCGCGGCAGCAACGCTCCGCCGATCGCGGTGAGCATCCCGGCAAGGGTCGCCCCGCCCGCGACGAAGAAGGCGCCGGCCGCTGCTTCTCCCTGCTGGCCTTTGCCCGCGACGGTGGCGCCCAAAGCAGCGACGATGGCGCCCAGCATGAACAGCACCCGGGGCCAGACCGGGCCGGGTTGGGCAGCGGCCGATTCGGCGCCACGCGACTGGATCAGGTTCTTCGGCTTCTGGCGTGTGAGCCCGGCGACGACCCGCCAGGCGGTGAGGCCCCCAACCGCGAACCCGCCGACCACGCCGCCGACCACCGCCACCGGGCCGACATGCAAGCGCAAGAACGGCGTGCCGATGGCGTCGATCCAAACGGTGCGGAGCAACGCCAGCAGCCCAGCCGCGTAGGCTACGCCGATCGCGGCGCCGACGAGCGAGCCGATGCCAACGGCGAGAAGCGTCTCACGCATCAGCAGGCGACGCGTCGCGGCGGCGGTAAACCCCATCGCCCCGAGCAGGCCCACTTCGCTCGCTCGGGCCTCGACCGAAAGGCGCACCAGCAACGCGATTAGCGCGGCCGCCGAGACGATGAGGAACATGCTGAAGAGCAGGAACAGCACGTCGAAAGGCGTGTTGCCGCTCGAGGCGGCGAACGCCTGCTTGCGGATGTTCACCGGGGTGAACCCGAAGTCGTCCGGGTCGATCGCGTCGAGCAGCCGCCGCTCGACGGCCACGCGATCACCGGCGGCTCGGAACCGCACGAGGCTGGTCGTGCCCCAGCGGGTGCTCCAGAGCGACGCCGCGCGACGCGGGTCGATGAACGCCTTGGGCGTCGTACCGTGCTCATCCCAGTAGTCCTCGTCTTGCTGGCGGATCGTTTCGACGAGCTCGAAGGGCAGATCCCACTCGTTGATCGACTCGGCGTCGGTCACGCCCTCCAGTTGCGGGGTCCAACGCGGATCACCCTCCGCCACGGGCGTGATCGCGGCCAGGGTGAACGACACGGGCGGCGCCTCGGCAAGCACGCCGTGGGTGCTCTCCGGCTCGTAGAACCGCAGCGTTACAGTGTCGCCCACCGCGGCGCCGAGGTCATCCGCGGCCCAGTCCGACAGGACGATCTCGTCCGCCGACAAGCCCACGCGTTCGCCACGGATGTCGCGTAGCGGAGTCACCCGAGCGCCGCCGATCGCCGTGACAGTGGAGTAGGGGATCGAACGCTCGCCCCGGTCGAGGCGGTTCGCCAGATAGGTGATTGCTCGCTGTACCGAGTCCGCGCCGAACGCGGCCTCGGCGGCCGCGACGGTCTCGGGCGACAGCACGAGGTTCTCTGACTCCAGCTGCCAGACGCCATCGCCCAGGTCGATCAGCACCAGGCCGAGCGCGTCGAGTGTCGGCTCAACGCCGGGAGCCGATCCGTCCGGCTTAACGCTCTCGACGACGACCGCGGTGCACTGGTCCTCGATCTCGAGCAGCCGCTGCGCCTGCTCGAGCGTGACGAAGAGGTTCCGCGGCGGCGTCTGTGACACCATCAGCGAGAACCGATTCAGCCCCTCGCTGGGGACCACCCGCACGTTCCGTAAACGGACGGAGCGGGTGGTGTCTTGCTTCTCGCCGAGGGGGCTGTCGCTGGGGATCGCCGACACGGCCGAGACGCGGACCACGACCGCGTCCCCGTCGACGATGCCCAGCTCCTGGGCCAAAGATTCGGTGACCAGCCCGCCCGCGTCGCCGGGGTCGATCAGGCCACCGATGAGCGTGAGGCCGTTCGCACGCCTT
This sequence comes from Planctomycetota bacterium, assembly GCA_039820945.1. Taxonomy (GTDB): domain Bacteria; phylum Planctomycetota; class Planctomycetia; order Pirellulales; family Lacipirellulaceae; genus Botrimarina. Next base: position 83,412 of record JBCBPC010000006.1, on the reverse strand, counting down.
GCCTTGCCGCTAGTACGCGCCGAAGCCGTCGCCGGCGCGAGGACGATCGGGCGGGCAGGCGCGTTCGCCTCGGCAAGGTTGTCCGCTAGGTCGGTGGGGAACGGCCGTCCGGGAATGATCGCCCACTGGAGGGGGCCCAGTCGGTCGAGCGCAAGCTCGCGGAGGCTGCCCCGGACCGAGTTGCCGACGACCAACGCCCCCACCAGGACCGCGGTCGCCACGGCCACGCCGCCCGCTACCGCGGCGTGCGACCGCCGATGGGCTACGAGGCTACGCCGGATCAAACGCCAGGAGTTCATGCGAGCCGCTGGTGGTGCGGAGCGGGGGTCTACGACTTCGGTGGTAAACGAAAGCGGGCCGCGTCGCTAGCGACGCGGCCCGCCCGTAATCATCGCTTTCGGCGCCGAGGTGGCGCCGATCAAAGTCACTCTTCGCTTTCGTCTTCCTCGGGCGTCTCGTTCACGTCGCAGCCGCCGCAGCAGCAGTCCGCGCACGTGCAGTCGTCGGCGGGCTCGACGCCGCACTCGCAGCTGTCGCACCCACAACTGCCCTTGGTCGAGCAGCAGCTATCGCTGTCGCACTCGGCTTTAGCGTCGCAGCCGCAGCTATCACAGCCGACGGTGCTGTCCATGGCGCGGTAGCTGTTGGCGACCGCTCCTACGCTGAGCGTGAGAGCCAAGCCGAGAGCCAGAATTCCAAGCGTCTTGATCATCGTGGATCCTTAGTGTTGATCGCTTCGTTGGGCGGACGCCCAACGAGAATTGTTCAGTAAACCGGACGCATCGAGAGGCGCTTCCGCCCCGCCGGGTGGCCGGGCGAGCGCAGGCGTCGGCTTCAAAGGATCCAGACACCAAGCAGGGCTAGCCGCTCGGAGGGGGATGGCGCCCACAGAGGGCGGTCGAGAGCGTCAGCGACAACAACGATCGACGCGTCGGCGACGAACACCGGGGGCGGCGAGAAGCACGCGACCGGCTGCGGCTCGATTTCAGCCGCCGAGACAGAACGGTCCCGCGGTGGTGGGACGCGCTGGCTCGGACAGTCGCTGCAACGGCAACTGTGGCTTGTTTCTCCGGTCGGCTCTGCCATCGGCCCGACGCAGCACGCTGGTTTCGTCGCCGCGCGTGGCTTGCAGCAACCACAGCCGGTAGCGTCTTGAGTACCACACGCACTGGCCGCGATTTCGCAGCAGCAGGCGGCCTCAACGGGAGGAGCCGCTAAGCTCACTATCAGCAAAGCCACACACAAACGCCTGACGAGACGTCTGCCCGAAGCTTTCGCGTTGAGGTAGGTAAGGCTGAGCATCAACAGCAGTTACGCCGAGAAACGTGAAGCGTTCAGTCCTTAGAGTACCGAACGACGGGCGATCCGCACAACCAGAATCGCTTCCCGCCTCGCTTGCACACGGGCTGGATCTGATCGGAAATTTGGCATGAACTACCGAATCGTACGCTTAGACACGCTCCCCGCCACGCCGTGCCCGTGCGGCGTGGCTCGGCGGGCGTTCGTGGACGAGGCCGATGGGGTCGCCTCAATGCACCTTGTCGAGATCGCCACGCCCGCAAAGACGCACTACCACAAGCAGCTCACGGAGCTGTACTACGTGCTCGAGGGCGAGGGCCACCTGGAGCTTGACGGCGAACGACACCCCGTTGCTCCCGGCTCGGCGGTGCTCATCAAGCCAGGGTGCCGCCATCGGGCAGTGCCCGCCGGGGCCGCAGTGCTGCGGATCCTCAATGTCCCGGTCCCGGCTTTCGATCCGGACGACGAGTGGTTTGACTAGCCGAAGCGATCGGCGGGGGACTCCAAGGCGGCGCCTCCTCCGCGTCAGATCGCTTCCAGTTCTTCCCACCGCGCGTAGGCCGTGTCGAGCTGCGACTGAATGTCGACGACTTCGGCGGTCGCCGCGGCGATGGCGTCCGGCGCTGCCTGATAGAACTGCGGATCCGCCATCTTCGCGTGGAGCTCCGCGATACGCGATTCAAGCTGCTCGATCTGCGCGGGCAGGGAGTCGAGCTCGCGCTTCTCTTTGTAGGCGAGCTTGCGAGCCGGCTTGTTCGCTCCGGCTTTCGTCGGCGTCGCTCCAGGCTTCGGGGCAGGGCGAGGGGCGCGCTCGGCGCCGGCTTCACGCCGCTGGCGGACCCAGTCGTCGTACCCGCCTACGTACTCTTTGACCGCCAGACCGTCGCCCACGGGTTCGAACACCAGCGTGCTGGTCACAACGTTGTTCAGGAACGCGCGGTCGTGGCTCACGACGAGCAGCGTGCCGTCGTAGTCGATGAGCCGCTCCTCGAGCAGCTCGAGCGTCTCCGCGTCGAGGTCGTTCGTCGGTTCGTCGAGCACGACGACATTGGCCGGCTTCGCGAAGAGCTTGGCCAGCAGCAGACGGTTACGCTCCCCACCGGAGAGCCTCGCGATCGGCGTCCGCGCGCGATCGGGCGTGAACAGGAAGTCGCGCAGGTAGCCGATCACGTGCCGCGTGGCGCCGCCGATCTTCACGGTGTCGTACCCGTCCGCGACGGCTTGCTCGGCGGTCTGGTTGTCGTCCAGTTGGCCGCGTAGCTGGTCAAAGTACGCCACCTCCAGGTTCGAGCCGAGCCGCACCTCGCCGCTCTTGGGCTGTAGCTCTCCGAGCAGCACCCGCAGGAGGGTCGTCTTGCCGGCTCCGTTCGGCCCGATCACGCCGACCTTGTCGCCCCGCATGAGCGTCGTCGACAGCGACTCGAAGACCGACTCGCCCCCCGGGTACGAGAACGCCACGTCGGTCGCTCGGGCCACGAGCGCGCCGCTCCGCTGCGCCTCCTGGATGGCCAGCTGGGCCGTCCCCTCGCGCGAGCGGCGTTCGGTCCGCTCGGCTCGCATCGCTTTGAGCGCTCGCACGCGGCCCTCGTTGCGGGTGCGGCGTGCCTTGATCCCCTGTCGGATCCACTTCTCTTCCTCGGCCAGCCGTTTGTCGAACAGCGCGTTCTGCTTCTCCTCGGCGGCCAGGAGCTCTTCCTTCCGCTTGAGGAAGGCGTCGTAGTCGCACGCCCAATCGAACAGGCGGCCCCGGTCGATCTCGACGATGCGCGAGGCGATCCGCCGCAGGAACGCTCGGTCGTGCGTCACGAACAACAGCGCCGTCGGCCAGCCGACCAGAAACGTTTCGAGCCACTCGATCGCCACGAGGTCCAGATGGTTCGTCGGCTCGTCCAGCAGCAGCAGGTCGGGCTGGCTGATCACCGCCCGAGCGAGCAACGCCCGCCGCTTCAGCCCGGCCGACAACTCGGAGAACCGCGCGTTCGGGTCGAGCCGCGTGGCTTCGACGAGGCGATCGAACTCCCGCTCAAGTCGCCAGGCCTCATGCTCACCCGCGTCGCGCCAGCCGGAGCGGATGACCGCCGCCACGGTGCCGTCACCGGCGACGAGCTCGGCGGGCACCTCCTGCTCGAGCCGCGCGACGTGGGCGCCCGCCGCCACGGCGCACCGTCCCGAGTCGGGCGCTTGCACGCCGGCGACGATCCGCATCAGGGTGCTCTTGCCGGCGCCGTTGCGGCCGATCAGCCCGATCTTCTGACCCGGCTCGATGACCCAATCGACGCCGTCTAGCAGCGGCGGACCGCGGAAGGCGATCGAGAGGTCTTCGAGCGTGACGAGAGCCATTCGGCGGGGCGTTTGTTAGGGCGTGTAACCGAGCGGGAATTCTCACCGCCGCCGTCGAGTCGGCTAGGGGGCGCCCCCCAATACACGGCGGTTCCCGGTAATCCCGATTTTTGGACCACGGCGTGTCGGGCTCAACAAGCGGCCGTTGATTGCCGGGGTGACAGCACACCGGCTGGCTTGCGATCCGCCGCCCCCCGTGGCGAGCCAGCTTTCCCGAATCCGCTTTGCAGGGGGCCTCTCCCAAGGGTTTCGCCATGCGTCACACGCTCCGATTCACGGCCCTCGCACTCGCGGGGCTCTTCGCCGCCTCGCCGGCCGCGCTCGCGGTCATTCCTTACTCGCCGGTCTCGCCGATCGGCCCCCCGATCATTGGCCCCGGGCTGTCGCCCCCGGATGCGGTGTACGGCAAGGAGTACTCGCACGACCGAGACTTCTCCGTCGCCGGTCCCGTGGCCGATGCCCAGCAGGTCATCGCCTGGGATGGCGCCGGCGGGACGGCCGACACCGTCGACTTCACCGGCACGCGTGAGGGCTGGGAAGAAGATCAGCAGATCGACGCGATCGCCAACGCGCGCGACGCTTTGTTCAGCGAGACGCTGCGTGACGCGTCGCACCTGATCTTCTCGCACGACGACTTTGTTGCCGGCTACATCAGCCCGGGTGTGCCTGTTGCGCAGCCGATCCCCAGCGGCGGTCCGATCGGGTTGGCCAACGGCAACGTGATCAACGGCGCCGGCGAGGTGAGCGTTGAGCTCGGCGCCGCCGTCACGGGACCGAACCTGCAGTTCGGTTGGGCGTCGCAGCCTGAGGTGAACGCGATGCCGCTGCCGGTCGATGTCGACGGACTCGAGGTCTGGGGCCCCGAGCCGCGTGAGAACAATCAGGAGCCGGGCGCCCCGGTCGTGGGCGACGTGAACAAGTACTCGCTCGACGTGGATTGGCCGAGCGGCGTCTCCGTGTGGAACGGCGCGGGCTCCGCGTACATCGGCTGGCCGACGATCGTCACGGCGGTCGAGAGCCTGCTCGGTCCGATCCCGGGCTCGGCGTTCGACTTCCGCGAGGGCAACCAGGGGCGCCAGGCTATCAACCTGGACGCCCTGATGGTGAACGACACCGTCGGCCGCCCCGACGTGTTCGACCAAGACATCACGTTCCCCGGCGACGAGCCTGTGCGTGATCAGAACGGCGAGCCGATCGACCTGATCGATCCCAACGGCGAGTTCGGCGGCGACCAGATCGTCTTCAGCATCCGCCAGATCGTGGATCCGGAGGACCCGGACGGCTACTACGCCACGGGCAGCGAGCTGATCGTGCTGGACTCGCTAGCCGGCCCGTCCGGCGCCGTGTGGCTGGAGCACGGCGGCCATGAGTGGAGTCACGACTATTCGCTGAGCGAACTGTCGATCGCCGGCTTCCAGGGCCAAGAGGTCGAGTACGCGGTGATCGACATCAACGGCATCGAGGCGATCGGTGAGAAGGTCGAGGAGCCGCCTACTTTCTGCCCGGGCGACTTCAACGGCGACGGCCGCGTGGACAACGACGACCTCAACCTGCTGCTGAGCAACTGGGGCGCCGCCGTGCCTCCCGCCCCGGCCGGCTGGGGCGGCTTCGCTCCGACGGGGCCGCTGGTCGATAACGACGAGCTGAACTCGCTGCTCAACAACTGGGGTAAGGGCACCTCCACGGCGCCGGTGCCGGAGCCGTCTACCATGGTTCTGGCGACGCTGGCCGGCGTAACGCTGCTCCGCCGCCGGGCGGCCTGACCAACGACTCGTGAACCAGACGTGTGTTTGGCCCCCGCGGAGCCTCGGCTCCGCGGGGGCTTTCTTTGTGCGCTGCGCGTGAGCGTCGTTAGGAGATCGCCACGAGCGCCTTGTCGGCGATGTCTTTGCGGCACCACGCGCCGCGCCAGCGGATCGCTTTCACCGCGGCGTAAGCGGTCCGCTTCGCGGCGGGCACGGTGTCGCCCAGGGCCGTAACGCCCAGCACGCGGCCGCCGGTGTTCACGACGTCGGCCCCAGAAACCGACGTCCCGGCGTGGAACACCTTCACGTCGTCCATGGCGTCGGTCGCGTCGAGGCCACTGATCGGGAAGCCCTTCTGGTACGCGGCCGGGTAGCCCTCGCTCGCCATCACGACGCAAACGGCGGGGCGCGGGTCCCACTCGGGGGGCGGCGCCGTGTCGAGCCGGCCCTCGGCGGCTGCCTCGAGCAGGTCGAGCAGGTCGCTCTTGAGCCGCATCAGCACGGGCTGGCACTCGGGGTCGCCGAACCGGACGTTGTACTCGAGCACCTTGGGCCCCTGCTTGGTAAGCATCAGGCCCGCGTACAGCACGCCGCGGAAGGGGCGCCGCTTGCGCTTCATGTGGTGAATCGTCGGCACGAGCACGTCTTCTTCGATCCGGGCGACGAGCGATTCATCGACCAGCGGCGTGGGGCTGTAGGCGCCCATGCCACCGGTGTTGGGGCCTTTGTCGTCGTCGTACGCGGGCTTGTGGTCTTGGGCGGGCGGCAGCGTGAGCAGCGACCGGCCGTCGGTGATCGCGAGGATGCTCGCTTCTTCGCCGTGCAACCGCTCTTCGATCAGCAGACGGGCGCCGGCCTCGCCGAACTCTCGCTGCGCCGCGATGCGATCGACCGCCTCCAACGCGTCGTACCGACCGCTGCACACGACGACACCCTTGCCGGCGGCGAGGCCGTCCGCCTTGACGACGCACGGTTCGTTCTCGCGCTCGTTGATGAACTCGGTCGCCTCCGCGGCATCGCGGAACGTGTGGAAGTCGCCGGTCGGCACGTCGGCGTGTCGGAGCAGCTGCTTGCAGAAGGTCTTGGAACCCTCGAGCTCCGCCGCGGCTTTGCTGGGTCCGAACGCTCGCAGGCCGGCGGCTTCGAGCTCATCGACCAGCCCCGCCACGAGGGGCGCCTCGGGGCCTACGACAGTCAGACCGATCTCGTTCGCCTTGGCGAACGAGACGAGCTCGGCCACGTCGTCGGCCTTGATGGCCACGTTCTTAAGCGGCAGGCCGGCTTCGCGCGCGGTGCCGGCGTTGCCGGGGGCGACGAAGACGACTTCAGCACGAGGGCTCTGCGCCAGCTTCCAGGCGAGCGCGTGCTCGCGGCCACCGCCACCAACAACGAGGATCTTCATTTCAGAGGGGCAGCATTGCGGCACGAGGCGGGGGCGTTTCTCAACGGCCCCGGAGTCTACCGCCGGCTCGCGAGTCCCACGAGCGGCCCGTTAGACTGGTATCCATGAGACTGTGTTCGTTGCTCGCCGTCTTTCTTCTGGCAGTCGCCGTATCGCCCGCCCGTTGCGGCGGGCCGATCACGGGGCGGTTCTTGGTGGTGGGCGAGACGCCCCAGCCCGCCCGACTCGATCCGGGCCGCGACGCGTGCTGCCGCGAAGCGGGGCCGATCGACGAGTCGCTCCTGGTGGGGCCGGAGGGCGGACTGGCCAATTTGGTCGTTTGGGTCGTCTCGGAGGTCGGTACGCCACCGCGAGCGGCCGGCGCCGAGCCGCTCGTGCTCACCAACGCGGGTTGTGCCTTCCAGCCACGCGTCGTGCTGGCGCGGGTCGGCCAGACGCTCACGCTGGCCAACGACGATCCGACCACCCACAACGTGAACGCCACGTTCCGCCGCAACGCCTCGTTCAATGTGGTGCTCGAACCCAACGGGCGGCGTGATTTCCTTCTCGACAAGGTCGAGCCGAAACCGGGCCCGGTCGCGTGCAACATCCATCCGTTCATGCGTTCTTGGGTGCTGGTTCGTGACGACCCGTACTTCGCGGTCACCACGGCCGACGGGCGGTTCGCGATCTCCGAAGGCCTCCCGGCCGGGCGAATCCGCCTCCAGATGTGGCACGAAGGCCGCTACCTGGCCGGGGTTTCGACCGTCCACGGCGAAACGGACCGCCGTGGACGCCTGGAGATCGATCCGGTCGAGGGGCCGCAAGATCTGGGTGTCATTCGGCTGCCCGTCGAGCGGTTTCTGCCCACGGAGTAGCGCGGCGATCGATCTCTGCCGGCGTGCGTGCGACGAGTCGTCGCATCGCTGAGTCGGGCGAGACGGGCGTGACCGGCGGCGGCGGAGCCGCGGTTTAGCTAGAACAGCTCAGGTTTCCTTCGCCCTCTCCACGCGTCCCGTGCGTCTTACCGCCTGCCTGATTCTGATCCTCGCCGGCGTTGCGGCCTGTATGGGCTGCAACGGCGAACGTGAGTTCGAGCGGGCCGAGTTGCTGCACGCGGCGGAGGCGTTGACGGAGCCGCAGTCGGCGGCGATCGATCGAGTGCTCGTCGATCTGTTCGGCACGCCCGACGAGCCGCGTCTGCCCTCGACCGCCGGGCTCGATACGCTGCTCTCGCTCGATCTGCTGCGGCAGTGTTCGGGCGAGGTCATCAGCCACGAGCCAGGGGTGACGCAGGGTCTGTACGGACGGCACTGCGCACGGTGCCACGGCGTGACGGGCGATGGCCGCGGGCCGACTGCGCTGTATCAGGCCCCGTATCCGCGTGACTTCCGCCCCGGAGTGTTCAAGTGGAAGAGCACTTACCGCGACGCACAGCCGACGCTCGCCGATCTGCGTCGCACGCTGGACCACGGGGTCGCGGGGGCGGCGATGCCGTCTTTCCGACTGCTGGCTGAGCGCGAGCGTGAGGCGCTCGCGCAGTATGTTGCGTATCTCTCGATCCGTGGCGAGCTGGAACGGGAGTTGGTCTGGTTCGCCGCCGAGCAGCTTGAAGAAAACGAATTGGTCCGGCCGAGCGACGCGGAGCTGCCGCTGACGACGATCGTCTCAGCGTGGCGGGGCGCGGAGGACCGGCTCGTTGATGCCGCGGCGCCGATCGACCTGCGCGATGCGTCGGTCATCCGAGCGGGACGCGAGCTGTATCACACCGAGCGAGCCGGCTGCGTGAAGTGCCACGGCGAGGGGGGCCAAGGGCTTCGGCTGCCCGTGTCGGTGGCCGACGTGGACTACGACGTTTGGAACGCGGAAGTCCGTGCCAGACAGCGTGACGCGGCTCGTTCCGGATCGTCGCGTCTCATCGCCGCGGCGCGGCAAGCGTTCCCCGCGCGGCCCGCGTGGGGCAAACCGCTCGCGGAGCCGCTGCGTGGCGGCGACGCCCCGACCGATCTCTTCCGCAGACTGCATCAAGGGATCGCGGGAACGCCCATGCCGGGGCTCGGCCCGACACGCCCCGGCGGCGACCGCTCGCTCGGGGACGAGGAGCTCTGGACGCTCGTCGCGTACGCACGTTCGCTATCGCCAGACGACGAGTCGGGCGGCGCCCTCGCCGACGCCTCCGCCGAAGATGTCGCCATGACGGAGGTCAAAAGGTGAGCTATCCGAATGCAACGCCGCCTCGCTGGACTCACGTGATTGCGTGGGTCCTGTGCGTGGTGACCTTCCCGCTGATCTGGGTCGGCGGGCTGATCACCACGACCGACGCCGGCATGGCCGTCCCCGATTGGCCGGGCACTTACGGCTACAACCTGTTCCTCTACCCGTGGCAGACTTGGTTCTTCGGCCCCTGGGATCTGTTTATCGAGCACGGCCACCGTTTGTTGGCTTCGTTGGTGGGGCTGGTGACGATCGGGCTGGTCGTGGCCGCCTTCCGCGAGCAGCAATCGAAACGGGTGCGGCGGCTCGCGGTCGGCGCGTTGTTGCTGGTGTGCTTCCAGGGGTTCTTGGGCGGCGCCCGCGTGCTCATCAACGCTCGGCACCTGGCGTTGCTGCACGGGTCGACCGGCCCGCTGTTCTTCGTGGTGACGGTGCTGCTGGTCGCGGCGACCGCGAAAGCCCGCCGGGGCCCCGACGAGCGGAGCGGCTGGCTCGCCGCAGCGTTGCCGTTCCTCCTGTACTGCCAGCTTGTTCTGGGGGCCACGCTGCGGCACACGCCGGAGGAAGGCGATCCCTGGGCGTTTGCTCTGCACGTCCAGTCGCACTTGTGGATGGCCGCGGTGGTGGCGTTGGCCACGCTTGCCGTGGCCGTCTTCGACACGTGGGGAAACCGGCGGCGATTCGCCGGGCTGCTGGCCACGGTGCTGCTCGTGCAGGTGTCGCTCGGCGCGGCGACTTGGATCGCCAAGTACCGCTATCCGGGCTGGGCCCACCCCACGGCGAGCCTGACGGCCGCGGCAGACGGGCGATCGCTCGCGCCGCCAAGAGTGCGTGGCTGGGCGATGGAGGTCGTGCCGGCTACGATACAACCCGCGACGGCTAGCGGATTTGCGGAAACCGTGATCGTCACGGGCCACAGTGCGATCGGGTCGCTTCTGCTTGCGTTGGCCACCGCTCGGGCCGTGCGGTGGGGCGACGCCGGAGGCGGCGTGACAGCGACGCACGAACGCTCCACTACGGTTCGAGATCCCGCCCCAAAAACATCGGCCGCGTCGCCGCCGCCCCGAGAGAGCGTCCTGGTATGAGCACCGGCCTGACCACCTTGCCCGCGACCTCGACACGGCCCGGCCTGCTCGCCCGATGGGCAGATTTCGTCGAGCTGACGAAGCCTCGGATCGTCGTTCTGGAGCTGGTTGCGGTCGTCGTGGCGATGCAGGTCGCCGGAGGCGGAGCGCTCGCGACCGTCCTGATCACGCCGTCGCTCTTGTTGAGCGTCGTGCTGGGGACGGCGTTGGTTGCCGGCAGCGCGAACGCCATGAATATGTGGCTCGAGCGCGAGCTCGACGCCAAGATGCCACGCACCGCGGACCGTCCGTTGCCCGCGGGGCGCCTCTCGCCGGCCGACGCGTTCGCGTTCGCCCTGCTGACGCTCACGCTCGGCGTGACGACGCTGGCGATGCGTGCGGGCTGGTTGCCCGCGGCGATCGCTCTGGGGACCTGGGCGGTCTACGTCGGCCTCTACACGCCGCTCAAGGTGCGGTCGTGGACCAACACCGCCGTGGGCGCCGTGAGCGGCGCGACTCCGCTGTGGATCGGCTGGACGGCGGGCGGGGGCTCGCTGTCGGACCCAATCGCCCTGACGATCGTCGCAGTGATGTACGTGTGGCAGTTCCCCCACTTTATGGCGATCGCGTGGCTGAGCCGCCACGGATATGCCCAGGCCGGCTACAAGATGTCGACGGTGCTCGACCCCACCGGCTGGTGGGCCGGGACGCAGGCGTTCGTCGGTTCGGCGGTGTTGGCGCCGATCAGTCTAGCGCCGCTCCTGCTGTCCCCCTCGATCGACGCCCTGTGGTACGGCCTGCCCGTCGCCGCGGTCGGCGTGCTGCTGTGCGTGGCGTCGCGACGGTTCTTTCTCGATCGTTCTGACGTGGCTGCCCGATCGCTGCTCCGGGTGAGCCTCGTTTACGTGCCGGTCTGGTTGTTCGCTCTGTGGGTCTCAGGCGTCTGATGCCGTCAGCCATCACGCCATCGGCGATCCCCGCCTCGTCCGCGCCTGCCCCAGCGGCTGCGGAGCCGATGGTCCGCGTCTCGGAAGTGCGGCATCGTTACGGAGAGCGTGAGGCGCTCGGCGGAGTGACGCTCGACGTGGCCCCGAATGAAGTGCTCGGGTTGCTTGGACCCAACGGCAGCGGCAAGACCACGCTGTTCCGCCTGCTGTCCACGCTGCTGCCCCTTTCAGACGGGGATATCTTGGTCGGTGGCGCCAGTGTCAAAACCAACCCCGCGGCTGTGCGTTCGCAGTTGGGCGTGGTGTTCCAGTCGCCCAGTCTCGATAAGAAGCTGCGTGTCGAAGAGAACCTCCGCCATCACGGCCGCCTCTACGGAGTCTCCGGAGCCGAACTGCGTCGCCGCATCGACGACGAGCTAACGCGGTTCGGCGTCGCCGATCGGAAGCGAGACATCGTCGAGTCGCTCTCGGGCGGGTTGCGGCGGCGTGTGGAGTTGGCCCAGGCCATGCTTCACCGGCCGCGGGTACTCCTGCTGGACGAACCCTCGGTCGGGCTCGACCCGTCGGCTCGCAGCGACCTGTGGCGCCGGCTCGCAGACGCCCGCGACGAGGGGCTCACGATCATCGTCACGACGCACCTGCTCGAGGAAGCCGAGCGAGCGGACCGACTCGCGATCATGGACGCCGGACGGGTCGTTGCTTGCGACACGCCGCGCGAGCTGCGCTCGTCGGTGGGCGGAGACACGCTGACGCTCGTCGCGGGGGACGCGGACGCCCTCGCCGACGCGATCCGCGACCGCTTTGGCGGCGAGGCAACGTGCGTTGACGGACGGGTGCGTCTCGAGAGCCGCACCGCGGCGGCGGACGCCGCCAAGCTGCTGTCCGCGTTTCCCGAATGGATCACCGAGGTGACGATCGGAAGACCGTCGCTAGAAGACGTCTTCTTCGCTAGGACGGGCAAGCTGTTTGTCGGCGCCGACGAATAGACCCCTCGCAGCTCAAGGAACCGCTAAGTGGAGGTCGCAAGAACCTACTCGCCGTCGCTGCCGGTGGTGTTCACGCTCGCCGAACGCGAGCTGGTCCGCTTCTTCCGGCAACGCAACCGGGTCATCGGCGGCTTGGTGCAGCCCGTGCTGTTCTGGCTGCTGTTCAGCGAGGGGCTCCGGTCGAGCGACCTTGGCTACACGCACTTCTTCCCCGGCACGCTGGTGATGATCCTGCTGTTCACGGCGATCTTCGCCACGATCAGCGTCATCGAGGACCGCAACGAGGGGTTCCTGCAGGGGGTGCTCGTAGCGCCCGTCGCGCGGTGGGCGATGGTGCTCGGCAAGGTGCTCGGCGGCGCGACGATCGCGCTGATCCAAGCCTTGTTGTTCCTCGCTTTGGGCTGGGCCACCGTGGGGCAGATCAACCCGACACCCGCGTCGGCCCTTGCCGCCACCGGCGGCATGGCGTTGCTCGCCGTGGCTCTGACCGGACTCGGGCTGCTGATCGCGTGGCGGATGGACTCGACCCAGGGCTTCCACGCCATCATGAGCGTGTTCCTGCTGCCGATGTGGCTGCTGTCCGGCGCGTTCTTCCGCCAGGGCGCGGACGGCTGGCTCGGCGTGGTGGTCGCGGTCAATCCGCTTACCTACGGTGTAGCGGCGTTGCGGCACCGACTCACCCCGCTAGACGCTGAGGGCCTGCCGCCCGAGCCGCTCTGCTGGTTGGTGACAGCGGGTTTCGCGGCGGTCATGCTCGCCGCCTGTTGGTGGGTCGTTGGACGCGAGGCACGCGGAAGTTGATCGATTGGTTTGTCCTCGCCGCCGCGCACCCGCTGGTGCACGTCAACGCGGCGCTCAACACGGTGGCGACGCTCCTGCTCGTCGCGGCGCTCGTGTTCATCAAGCAGCGTCGGGAGCAAGCCCACCGCAACGCGATGGTCGCGGCGCTCGCCGTCTCGGCGGCGTTCTTAGCTTGCTACCTGTACTACCACTTCGCGGTGCGGCTCACCGTCAAGTTCACGCACCCCGGCGCCATCCGCTACGTCTACTACGCGATCCTCGGCTCGCACGTGATCCTGGCGATGTCCGTCCCCTACCTCGCGTTGCGAGCCGCGTACCTCGGCACGCGAGCGCTGGCGCTCGACCCCGCCACAGAGTCGGCCGCCACGCTGCGGGCGCGGCACCGGGGCCTTGTCCGTTGGGCGTATCCCATCTGGCTATATGTCTCGATCACCGGGGTGCTGGTCTACTTCATGCTGTACCACTGGTTCCCACCGGCCGATCTCTGAGCCGTCGCGCCTTTTGCCTCAGGCGTGGCGTGGCGGTAGACTTGGACATGCCCCGCGTTGTCTGAAGCAACGAGTTAGAGCCGGGGTCGTGTTTGTCTGAGCGAAGGATCGAAGTGCGTCGCGCCCGCCCGCCTAGCTCGATCGCAACGCTCTTGTTTCGCCTGGCGTATTGCGGTCTGTTCGGCGTCGGGATGCTGATCGCCAGGGCCGAAGGGCAGGGCGGCTTCACACCCCCGCTGATCGAGAGCGCGGTGACGCGACAGTTCGATCAGGTCGACGCTCTGCTAACGGACGAGCTGTGGGACGAGGCCATCGACCGACTCGAGTCGATCCAAGCCGAGCACGGCGGCAAGCTAATCGCCATCGCTCCGGGCCGGTTCGTCACGGTCGCCGAGAAGTGCCAGCAACGGCTTGTCGCCCTGCCACCCGAAGGGCTGTCGATCTACCGGCAACGCTCTGACGCGGTCGCCGAGCGACTGCTGACCGAGGGGGTCGACCGGCTCGACTCCGACCGGCTTACGGAGGTGGTGGAAGAGTTTCTCGCAACCACCTCCGGGGCCCCGGCGTGCATCGCCCTCGGCGAGCTCTATCTTTCACATGGGTGGGTCGACGCCGCACGGCGGCTGCTGGAACGCGCGACACCCCTGGCGACCGGCCCGGCCGGCGAATCGGCCGGCGCCGTGATGACCACTCTCGACACGGATCTCGACCCCGCGCCGTTCTCTAGGGCTTGGCGATCGCTCGATCGGCCGACCGTAGTCGCTGCCGTCGCCGACGACAGGGACGTTGCCCGAGCGCTCACGCGGCTAGCGTCGTGCGACCTGCAAGAAGGGGCCCTCGAACGGGCCGTGGGACTGAGACGCTTGCTTGAGGCGCTCTGTCCGGCTTGCGAAGGGCGAATCGCGGGGCGACCGCAATCGCTCGCGTCGACGCTTGAAATGCTGACCTCCGCCGCCCGTGTCAACGCAGAAGCGACGGTTCTGCCAGGCGAGCGGCTTGGGCCGTTGGTGGCTTGGCGGTGGCGTCATGCACTGTTCGAGCGGATGGCGAGGCAACGGCTGACTCAGCTCGCTCGTCAACGACAGCAGCAGCTGTTTCAGCGGCAGCTCGGCATCGTTCAGCGACGCGGTCTGAACGCCGCACGCGCGGTGTCTGTTTGTCCCGCCGTGGCTGGCGAGCGGGTCGTCTGGATCGAGAGCGGCAAGCTCCAAGGGATCGACCGTCCCACGGGCGAGTCGGTCGAGATCCCGACCCCGGAGGACTGGACCTCTCCGACACCCGGCGGAGTAGCGTCCGCCGGCGGGGCGAACAACCTGGGTGGCTGGCGTGTGGACGGCGGCCTCGTGATCCGCGGCGGCCGGGTGCGCGTGCTGAACAACCGTGGTCGGCTGACCGAGCTCCCGGCTCCGACGGTTAGCTGGGTGGGCTCCCCGGTCGTTCGGGGCGAAGTCGCCTACGGGCGGGTGAGCCGTCGAGAAATCCAGGTCATCGGCAGCAACCGCCGCCGCAGCACCGTTGAGGAGTCGCTCGTCGGCATCGATCTGTCGCGCGAGGGCAAGCTCGTGTTCGAAGCGCAGGCGAAGGCCCTCACCACGGGCGGCGAGCCCGCGGCGTTCGCCGGGGGGCCGATCGTCGATGGCGATCGCCTGTACGCCTTCATCACTCCACGCACGAACCGCGGCGCGGTGTCGCTGGTCTGCTACCAACTCGCTCCGCAGCGAGAGGTGTGGCGCACAAGCCTCGGAGCCGGCGCGGCGTCGCGATCGCCGCGCGACTTGAACACGCTGCTACGACACGGCGATACGGTGTACGCGTGCACGGCGGCGGGCGGCGTGTTGGCGCTCGATGCCGACACGGGCCGAATCCGCTGGGCGACCGAGTACACGGGCCCGCCGAGCACGCCGCGCCGCGTCGGCGCCTTGCCCCGTCAGCTGCTCGTCAGGGCGGGCGTGCTGTACGCGGCGCCCGCCGACGCGTGCGTGCTGGTTGCGCTCAACGCGTCGAGCGGCGCCACGACGTGGTCGGCCGAGCTCGCCGAGGCCGCCGAGGTCGTCTGGGCGACGCCCGAGGTGGTCGTTGTCGCCGGCGAGAGTCTCGAGTGGCGCGACGCGGCGACCGGCGCCCTGCGGCACGCCTTCCCCGATTCTCGCCACGCGGGGCTCGTCGGGGTCGGTCGGACCGCTGTGGTCGGTAACGAGCTGTTCTGGCCCGGGCGTAACGCGGTGCACGCGATCGACGCCCGCACGGGGCGGTTCACTCGGCCCGAGATCCCTACCGCGGGGCTCAGCGACGGCCCGATCGACGCCTACGCGGCGGGCGACGAACTGCTGCTGGTCGGGCCGACCGCGTTCGCGTTGCGGTCCGGTGAGCCGGCCCCAGCGGAACCGGTGCTCGGCCGTCTGCGTCCTACGGAAGACGCGATCCGCCCCGGCGGGGCCCGAGCCTTGATTGCGGTGCGCTAACTCGGCCGATCCTGTCCGGCCAACCATTACCCAACGGAACGAAGACGACGCCATGACGCTGCCCGAGTCCGACGTTGAAGCGATCGCCGCCCTCGGCGAGGCGCGCCGCCGATTGGCCGCCGAGCTCGGCAAGGTGATCGTCGGTCAAGAGGAGGTGGTGGATCAGTTGCTGATCGCCCTCTTCGCCCGCGGTCACTGCGTGCTGGAGGGCGTGCCGGGACTGGCGAAGACGCTGTTGATCCGCACGCTGTCCGACGCGCTGTCGCTCGACTTCAGCCGCGTGCAGTTCACTCCCGACCTGATGCCCGCCGACATCACCGGCACCGAGGTGATCCAGGAGGACAAGGTGACCGGCAAGCGGGAGTTCCGCTTCTTGCCGGGGCCGGTCTTCGCCAACATCGTCCTGGCCGATGAGATCAATCGAACGCCGCCGAAGACGCAGGCCGCGTTGCTCGAGGCGATGCAGGAGCGTCAGATCACCGTCGGCGGCGAGCGTCACGCGTTGCCGCGGCCGTTCTTCGTGCTCGCCACGCAGAACCCGATCGAGCAGGAGGGCACCTACCCGCTGCCCGAGGCGCAGCTCGACCGTTTTATGTTCATGGTCCGTGTCGGCTACCCGACCGAGCAGGAAGAGCTGTCGATTGTTAAGCAGACGACCGCGGGAGCGCCAGCCGACGTGACCGCGACGTTGTCCGCCGAGCAACTGCAGGCCATGGCCGACCTCGTGCGTCGCGTGCCGGTGGCGGACCACCTGGCTCTGTACGCGATCCGACTTGTCCGCCAGACACGCGTCGCCGCCGACGAGGGCGTTTCGGAGGTGGTGGACCGGTACCTGAGTTGGGGCGCCGGGCCGCGGGCGAGCCAGTTCTTGGTGCTGGCGGCGAAGGCGCGGGCCGCGCTCGACGGGCGTCACTGCGTGGAGCTCGAGGACCTGAAGGCGGTGGCCCACCCGGTGCTGCGGCACCGCGTGGTGACGAACTTCAACGCGGAGGCCGACGGCGTGACGGCCGACGACGTCATCGACCGACTGCTAGAAAGCACCCCGGCCGAAGCCGCGGCTTGATTCGATCGTTAGGGAACCACAGAGGCACGGAGGCACAGAGGCACAGAGGCCGACTGACAGCGAAGAACAGGAAGGACCGTTGAAGTACCCCCATGCGGAACTGACCGAGCGTGTCATCGACGCGGCGATTGAGGTGCATCGGGTGCTCGGCCTGGGTTGCTCGAGTCGGTCTACGAAGAGTGCTTGGGGTATGAACTCGCCCAGCTGGGCGTACCGTTTGTCCGTCAGGCCGAGCTGCCGATTCGATACAAGGAAGCCACACTGAACATCAGCTGTCGGTTTGACATGCTGATCGAAGACGCGGTTGTTCTGGGGCTGAAGCGCGTGACCGAAGTAACCGCCGTGCACGAAGCACAACTGCTTACCTACCTGCGCCTCGCCAAGAAGCGTGTAGGGTTGCTGATCAACTTCAACACCGACCTCGTAAAGCACGGCATCAAACGGCGTGTGTTGTAGCGTCCCGTTCCGTCTCGTCCCCTCAGTGCCTCTACGCCTCTGTGGTTCCATCCTGTAGTGCCCCAGCAAACGACCCCGCCGGAACGCCTCATCGACCCCGCCGTGCTGGCGCGGATGCGGGGGCTGCGGCTCCGCGCCGAGCGCATCGTTGAGGGTTTTGTCTCCGGCCTGCACCGCTCGCCCTACCAGGGCTTCAGTAACGAGTTCGCCGAGCACCGCGAGTACGTCCCCGGCGACGACCTCCGCTACGTCGACTGGCGCGCCTTCGGCAAGACCGACAAGGTCTACGTCAAGCGGTTCGAGGAAGAGACCAACCTGATCGGCTACCTCGTGCTCGACATCAGCGAAAGCATGACGTACCGCGGCGCTGACGCGCCGATGCCGAAACTCGAGTACGCCCAGACCGCCGCGGCGGCGCTCGCGTACCTCATCCTCAAGCAGCAGGACGCGGTCGGGCTGGCCACGTTCGGCGACCGCGTGCGGACGCTGGTCCGGCCGAGCGGCAGCCCGTCGCAGCTCGCGCCGCTGCTGTCGGCCATCGGCGAGGGCTCGGGCGGCGAGAAGACCGCCGCCGGCCCCATCTTCCACGAGCTGGCCGAGCGCCTCGGCCGCCGTGGTGTGGTGATGATCCTCAGCGACCTGTTCGACGATCCGGACGCGCTGCTCGCCGGTCTCAAGCATTTCCGCTGCCGACGGCACGATGTCGTCGTGATGCACGTGCTGGACGCCGCGGAGCTCGAGTTCCCGTTCGAGCAGCCGACGCTGTTCAAAGGGCTGGAGCGGCTCGGCGAGCTGCTGGTCGATCCGGCCCGGCTGCGGCGGGCGTACCGCGAGGAATTCCAGGCGTTCCAGCAACGCGTGGCCGCCGGCTGCCGTGCGCAGGGGGCCGACTACGTGCTGATGCGGACCGATCGCCCGCTCGATGTCGCATTGTCCGCTTACCTGCACCATCGCCAAGCAAGGCTTCGTTAGCCCACCTCCGGAGAGCCCCGGCGCCCGCCGTTGTCCCCCACGCCCGTCACGATCGCCTTCGGCTTCGCGAGCCTGTCTATGCTGGGCTGGCTGGCGGCGGCCGCTGCGCCGATCCTGATTCACTTGTGGATGCGGCAGACCCGCCGCGAGACGCCGTGGGCGGCGATCCGTTTCTTGCAAGCCGCTCTGGAGCGGCAGGCCCGCCGGCTGCGGCTGCAGCACTGGATCCTCCTCGCCGTGCGGACCCTGCTGCTGGTGTGCCTCGCGCTCGCGGCGGCGAAGCCCTTCCTCGATCAGAGCGGCGTGCTATCCGGTCTCGCCGGCGGCGTTCATCAGGTGCTGGTCATCGACGGGTCGCTCTCGATGCAGACCAAGGCGAACGACGAGTCGCGGTTCGCCCGCGCCAAACGTGAGGCGCGGCGGATCGTCTCGCAGGCCCGCTCCGGCGATCGATTCAGCGTCGTCACCCTCGCGTCGTCGCCGGCGATCGTCGCGAACACCAGCAACGACACCGCCGCCGTTACTCGGTCCATCGACGCGCTCACCCCCACCGCCGGTGAGGCGAGCGTCGATGCGACGCTCGCCGTGGTGGGGCGAGTGATCGGGCTCTCCGAAGAAGACTCGCCGCGGACGAGTTCTGCCGGACCGGTGCGCGTCACGGTGCTTACGGATCTGGACGAAGCGACCTGGGGCGACGTCACCGTCGACTCGGCGGCCGGCTTATCGCTTAGCGAGATCGCTAGGCTCGGCCCGGTGACCGCGATCGATGTGGGCAAGCGAGAGGTCGTCGGAAACGCCACCGTCACGCGGCTGACGTTCGATCGCAAGCTGGTCACCACCGGCCGCGAGGTCGCGATCTCTGCCGACACGGCGGCGCGACGCGGCAGTCAGCCGTCGGACACCACCGCCGCGTTGCTGGTGGATGGCGTCGCGGTCGCTCAGCAAGAGGTCACGCTCAACGCCGCGGGCGGCACGACGATCGACTTCCGCCATCGGTTTGACGAACCAGGTACGCGCGTCGTAGCGGTTCAACTCGGGGACGACGCGCTCACCGCCGACAACACACACTCCCGGGTGCTGCGTGTCTACGATCGTGTGCGAGTGCTGTGCGTGGGCGGGGCGCCGGGCGCCACGCGCTACGTCGTCGACGCCCTGAACCCGACGGGCGACCGCGAGTCGCCGATCGCGGCGCAACGCATCGCCGACGCGGATTTTCGGACGGTGGATCTCGCGTCGTTCGCGTGCGTCTTCTGCTGCAACGTCTCTGAGTTCACGCCTGCGGAGGCGGAACGGCTCGCGGAATTCGTCGGCGCGGGCGGCGGGCTCGTGTTCTTTCTCGGCGATCGCGTGAACGCCGCCGCTTACAACCGTGTGCTGGGCCCAGGCGCCGAAGGGCCGTTGTCTTCCCAGAGATCGCGCGGCCGGGTACGCCTGGTTTCGATCGGCGGGGCGAACGCCGATGCGTCGACGTCGCCGCTATTGCCGCTGGTGTTGGGCGAACCGGTGAGCGACGCCAGCTATCAGATCGATCCGCTCGGATACGATCACCCGATCGTCGTGCCGTTCCGCGGCCGCGAGCGCGCCGGCTTGCTGACCGTTCCGGTGATGCGGCGTTGTCCGATCCGTCTAGCCGATCGTTCGACGCACGCAGAAGTAGCCCTCGCGATCGGTGGCTCGCCGTTGCTCGTCACCGCCGGCTACGGGCGCGGCCGCGTCGCCGTCGTGGGGACGGCGGCTTCGGTCGATCCGATCGACCCGGCGACGGGGGGGCCGTGGACGGCCTGGCCCGCTTGGCCCAGCTTCCTGCCGATCGTGCGTGGGCTGATGGAGTACACCGCCGGCGCCACGACCGACGAGCCGACGTTAGTCGTGGGCGATGTGCTGTCTGGCCGTCTGGCCGACGCCTCGCCGCCCAGCATCCGCCGACCAGACGGCCAGGTCGATCCGACGATCGAACGCACCGACGGCGGCTGGACGTACGACACCACCGACACGCCGGGTGTCTACCAAGTCGAGAACGCGTTGGGAGACGACCCCGCGGGCTACGCCGTCAACACGAGTGACGCCGAAAGCTCGCTGCGGCCGGTGGATCGCAACGCGTTGCCCGCGACGCTGAGCGTCGTCGTCGGCGGGCCGGCCAGCGCCGCATCGACCGCCGCCGCGAACGCGCCGTTGCATCGGCTGCTGCTGTACGCGGCGGTGGTGCTCGCGTTGCTGGATACCGCCCTCGCTGCCTGGTTCGGCCGGGGGCACGCATGATCGGTTCCGCCTGGATCCCCGCCGCGGTCGCCGCTCAGGCGACGCCGACCGAGACGATCTGGCGACTCGAGGCCGATTGGCCCTGGCCGCCGTGGCTGTCGGTTCTTCTGGTGGCCGCGGCGATCGTGTTGGTCGCCTACTGCTACCGCGCTGAGACGTCGCCCGCGGGGTCGGCCTACCGAGCGGGCTTGGCGGTGCTACGCGGCGTCGCGATCGCGCTGATGCTCGTGATGCTCAGCGGCCTCGTGTGGTTCGGCGAAGAGACCGGCCGCCCGCGGCTGGCCGTGCTGCTGGACGCGTCGGACAGCATGCAGCGACGCGACACGCCGGGCTCGGGCGCGACGCCGCCGAGCCGCCTCGAAGCCGCTCGCCAGTGGCTCGTCACCGGCGACGATCCGGTGTTGCCGCGTCTGGCACGCGATTACGAGATCGACTTTTATCGGTTCGGGGCAGATTGGCGCCGTGAAGACAACGCGGACTCACCAGAGTCCGTCGCCGAGGTGATCGACGGCGCCTCGACGCGGCTGGGCGACGCCGCTGTCGCCGCGATCGAGACCGCCGGACCAACGCTCCGCGCGGTCTTGGCGATTACCGACGGGCAAGTCACCGCCGGCAGCTCGCTCGCCGAGGCAGCGGACACCGCCAGACGGCTCGGAGCGCCGCTGTACCTGGTCGGAGTCGGCTCGGACGCGGCGGCGGCCAGCCTTTCGTTGAGCGCGCTGCGCGCGGATGACCGCGTGTACCTCGACGATCTCGTGCGCTTTCAGGCCACTCTGAACACGCGCGGGCTGGCCGGCAAGACGGTTCGGCTCGAGCTCCGCCGAGCCAAGGGCATCGAGAGCGAGGCCGGCGACGGCGCCGTCGTGCAGCAGCGATCGGTCACCATCGGCGAAGGCTCCCAGCCGATCCCCATCAGCTTCATCGATCGGCCCGGCGGCGACGGCGAGTATCGCTACCGCTTGGTCGCCACCGCCCCAGGAGACGGCTTGGCGGACGACTCAGCGGGCGGTGCGGAGCTGTTGTCCGAGCTCGCTCATACACTCCGCGTGACCGACGACCCGATCCGCGTGCTCCTGGCGGCCGGGTACCCGAACTACGAGTTCCGTTTCCTCAAACACCTGCTGGAGCGGGATCAGTCGATCCGCGTCGCGACGGTGCTCCAAGAGGCCGACCCGCGATACGTCGATTCCGACCTTACCGCGTTGCCGCGGTTTCCGACACGCCAAGCCGAACTCGCCGAGTACGACGCGGTCGTGCTGATCGACCTCGACGCGACGGTGATGCCGCGCTCGGCCTGGTCGACCCTGGCCGGTTTCGTCGGCGACGACGGAGGCGGCCTCTGCCTGGTAGCGGGCCCGCGTGGCATGCCGGCGTCGCTCGGCCAGCGGGAAGCGTTCGCGGCCCTCTGTCCGACGCGGCTCTCATCGGCCGCGTCCGGTGGTTGGAGCGAGCCGGCCGGCCTCCGGTTTCGGCCGACGTCGCTCGCGGAGCGGGACCCGGCGTTCCTGCTCAGCGATGATCCGACGGAGAACTCTGCCATCTGGCGCGGGCTGCCGCCGATCTACTGGCGAGCCGACATCGGCGAGCCGAAGCCCGCGGCTAGCGTCTTGGCGGTGGCGGACGGCGCCGCCGGCTCGCCGCCGCTGGTGGTGTCGCAGTTCTACGGGGCGGGGCGGGTCGTGCTGCACGCGACGGACTCCACCTATCGCTGGCGCCGCCGGGTGGGCGATGTGTTCTTCGCTCGCTATTGGGGTCAGCTGCTCCGCACCCTCGCCCGAGGCAAGCGCGACGCCGACGCCGCCGACCTGGTGCTGGCCGCGAGCCAACGTGAGTACGACGCCGGCGAGCCGGTGGTGCTGACCGTCCGCAAAGCGAGCAAGAGTGCCGAAGACATCGTTGAACCACAGCTGGTCGTCACCGACGCCCGCGGCCGTGAATTCCGGCCGCGGGTTGAGTCGACAGCCGACGGCTACCGGACGACGCTCGATCGTCTGCCGGCGGGACGCTACCGCGCGGGGCTTGTGCTGCCCGATGGTCGGCAGGCGTCGTCGGCGGTGTTCGAGGTCGTCGCGCTCGCCGGTGAGGCCGCTCGGCCGGAGATGAACCGCGGCGGGCTGCGGCAGGCGGCGGAGCGTTCTCGCGGCGCGTTCGCCGTGCTGAGCGACGCGAACGACCTGGTCGCCCGGCTGCCGGCCCCGACCGCGGCGTCGCTGCAGTCTCTGCCGCCGATCGACCTCTGGAACCGATGGCCGCTGCTGGCGTTGATCGTCGGTTGTCTCTGCGCCGAGTGGATCCTCCGCAAACGCAAGGCAATGCTGTAGCCCCGATGACCCCCAAGGAACTCATCGCCGAGCTCGACGCCGCCGGCCGCTCTCAGTCGCGGAGGGCGTGGACCGCGTCGCTAGCGAACGCCGCCGCGGTCATCGTGGCGGCGGGCATCGCGCTCGCCGCGATCGACTTCGCCGTCCGATCGCGCGACGCCGGTCTGCGATGGATCGCGACCGCCGTGCTTCTGACAGTGGCCGGTTACGCCGTTCGTCGCGGGTGGCGAGAGCTGCGTGGCCGCCTGAGCGGCAGGCTGGCCGTGGCCGAACAGCTCGAGGCCGGCAACCCCGAGCTCGGCAGCCGCCTGTCGAGCGCGGTCGCTTTCTACGGACAGGAGTCGGACGACCCGGCGGCCGGCTCGGCCGAGCTCCGTCGGGCGGTCGTCGTCGACGCCGCCAACCGCCTCGATGCGACGCGGATTCGTGGCGTGGTCGCAGGCGAACGGAGCCGCCGGTCCGTGGCTCGCCTGGCGGTCGGCGTTGCTGTGGTGGTGGGCGCGGCGATCTTGTCGCCCACCTCTGCCCGTACGGCGGCGACGCGTTTGCTGGCGCCGTGGTCGTCGGCGGAGTGGCCTCGTCGAACGCAGCTGATCATCGAGGCGCCCGAGGCCATCGCCACCGGCGGTGACTTCGAAGCCTTGGTGAGCAACCGTCGGGGCCTGACCCCCGACGATACCACCCTGTACTACCGTTTCGTTGACGACGAGTCCGCGGCAACGCCTCAGCCCGCGCCGATCGATTCGCTCTCGGTTCAGTCGGTCGGCGACGAAGCGATCGGCCGGCTCGAACGCGTGACACGCGACTTCGAGTACCGCATCGAAGGCGGTGACGACGATACGATGACGTGGCGCCGCGTGGCGGTCCTTCAGGCGCCGGAGGTGCGTAGCCTCGCGGTCGCGATCGCGCCGCCCAACTACAGCGGTCTGCCTCAGGGCGAATCGACCGGTCAGCTCCGCGTCCTCGCCGGCAGCGAGCTGACTGCGTCGATCGAGGCCACCGAACCACTCGATTCGGCCGTGCTGCGTTACGAGGAGCAATCGATCGATCTGGTCATCGATCCGCAGAACGCCACGGTGGCGGAAACGCCCGAAGCGGGCTGGCGCACCGAACCCGTTGTTGCCCGCTACCGGCTCGAACTACGCTCGCAGACCGGCGTGGAGGCGAGCACGCCGGCGTTGCCGTACGAGGTGATCGCCGACACGCCGCCGACGCTCGACTGGTTCGAAGCGGGCGACGCTTACGCAACGCCCACGGCGGTGGTGCCGGTCCGCCTCCGCGTGCGAGACGACCTCGCTGTCGCCGGCGTCGGGCTGACGTGGCGAGACGAAGCCGAGACAGGTGCGACCGACGCGGGCCCGACGCGCGAGCCCCGTCGCACGCCGCTCTTCGAGGGCCCCAGCAAGCCGCCCGCCCGGGAGTCGCTCGACGGGGCGGATCGCCGAGTGGTTGATCATGCGTGGGACTTGGCGTCGCTTGGCCTGGCGCCCGGCGCCCGGCTCACGATCGCCGCAAGCGCGAGCGACTACCTGCCGCAGACGTCGTCGTCGGAGAGGCCCACGGGCCTGCTGATCGTGTCGCCGGCCGACTTCGAGGCTCGGCTCGCGGAAGAGCAGTCGATGCTGGTGCAGCAAATCACGGAGTCCCTCGAGCGGCAACGCGCGGCGCGCGACGCTACGGAATCGCTCGCTATCGAAGCGCAGTCCCCCGAAGTCGACACCGCGGACCTTCGTGAGGGAGTCCGCTCGGCCGAGTACACGCAGCGGCTTGCACAAGAGTCGGTGGCCGACCCCACCGCCGGGGCGGCTCGGTTGGCGAGCGACCTGCGCGACCGAGCCGAGCGTAACCGGCTCGACCGTCCCGAACTCGTCGAGCGTCTCGCCGCCGCCGCAACCCGGCTGACGCGGCTCGCGGAGAGCCCGATCGCACAGTCACGCCAGGCGCTCGCCGCCGCCCGTCGCGCCGCCGGCGCGGAGCGTGAAGCCGCCGCCGCAGAAGCCGCCGATCAGCTCAACACCGCGGTGGCGAACCAAGAGCGGGCGATCGAGGGGCTGGCCACGCTGGCCGATGAACTCGCCGGATGGGCCGACTACGGCCGGTTCGCGAAGGAGCTCCTCGACCTCGCGGAGAGCCAGCGGATAGCGCAGGAAGAAACAGTTCAGCAAGCCGCCAAGGCAGCGCAGCGCGACCCGCTCGGCGGGCTGGAGCGGGAGACCGCCCGCGAGCAACTGCTCGCGACGCAGGCCGAGCTGCGTCGGCGGTTCGCGCGGCTCCGGCAGGCGATGCAGGGCCTGCTCGATCGCGCAGGGGATGCGGGCGACGAACAAGCCGGCAGCGAGGCGACCGAGCGGGCGATCGACGCCGTCCGCGACACGCTCGCCGAGGGGGCCACGCAGGGCGTGGGCGCCGCGTTCCGGGAGGCCGCGAGCGACCTCGCGCGGGGTCGCTTCG
This sequence comes from Planctomycetota bacterium, assembly GCA_039820945.1. Taxonomy (GTDB): domain Bacteria; phylum Planctomycetota; class Planctomycetia; order Pirellulales; family Lacipirellulaceae; genus Botrimarina. The sequence goes on along the minus strand of JBCBPC010000006.1, from coordinate 58,163 downwards.
CCAGTGCGGCGGCGGGGCAAGAGCGTGCGATCGACGGCCTGGAGGAGATGCTGCAGACACTTCGCGGCGCCGGCGTTGGCGATCCCGAGCGGCTCATCGCCGGGCTGCGTGAAGCGCAGCAACGCATCGCCGAGTTGCAGCAACGGGCCGCCGATCCGCGGGAAGCGGGTGAGGTGGCGAACGACGCCGAGCGCATGAGCCGTAAGCTCGACCGTCTCACGGCGCCTCAGGCCGGCGCCCAGATGGCGAGCGCCGCCAGCCAGGCGCGCGCGGCCAATCCCGGGTCCGACGGAGGGCAATCCGGACAGTCCGGCGGGCAGTCGGGCCAACCCGGAGAACAGTCGGGCCAACAGCAGGGCGGCCAGCGGGCGGGGAGCCAGCAGCAGGGCGGTTCGTCGAGCGAGTCTTCGCCGCAAGAGAACCTCGCCGACGCCCAGCAATCGATGCAGCAGGCGCAGCGGGCGATCGACGAGCGGATCGAGCAGATCGAGGAAGCGGTCACCCAACGGCTGCTCGATCGGCTGGCGGCGGCGATGCCCGAGTACATCGAACGCCAGGACGTTCTCCTTTCCGACACGGCGGGAGCCGACCTTGAGCCGTCGTCGGCTGAGCCGACGGCTTTGGCGAGAGACCAACTCCGCCTGCGGGGCGACGTCGCCTCGTCGGCCGAGGGGCTGACACGCCGGCCGGTGTTCGAGCTCGCCCTCATCAGTGTCGCGGGCGACATGGACGACATCGTCACCCTGCTGGAACGGGGCGAGATCGGCCGACGCACGCAGCGACGCGAGGCGGCAGCTTTGCGACGTCTCAAGGCGATCGCCGAGGTGCTCGAGCAGAATCAGCAGCAAGCCGCCGAGCAGGAGCAATCGGGCGGAGGAGGAGGAGGCGGCGGCGGTGGTCAGCCCTCGCCCGTGGACGTGGCCGAGCTCAAGATGCTCCGGCTGACGCAGCTCGACCTGATCGGCCGCACCGACCTGTACGAGGCCGACGCCGCGCGGTCGCGGCGGGACCCTGGCGTCGCGGCGCCCCCCGCCGGAGCGGGACGGCGTCTCGCGGTCGAACAGCGCCGCCTCGCCGAGCTGGCCGGCGAGATGGCTCGACGTAAGAACGATCCGGAGGAGGCTTCTGATGAACTCTGAACGGCCAGATAGCCGCACTTTTATCGCGTTCGCGATCGTCCTGATCGGCGTGGGCGTCAACGCTCCGTGTCTCGCGGCGACCGACGACGCGAGCGAGAACCTGGGAGACGCCCTGTTGGGCGACGGGCTCGGTGATCTGTTCGCCCCGTCGCCCGAATCGCGTGCGGCGCCGCCGCGCGACCCCCGCCCACGTGACAGCGACTCGCGTGACGACCGTCCGCGCGGGCCGCGGGTGCCGTCTTCGGACGAGCTCCGCCGCCGCATGGAGCAGTCGGCTCAGCCGGCTCCGGGCGAAGACGCGGGACCCCGAAAGAACCCGCTCGTCGAGGTGGCGGACCGCATGCAGAACGCGGGACGGTTGCTGGGCGACGGGCGGATCGAGACCGCCGCGCTGCCGATCCAGCGGCAGGTGGTGGCGGATCTCGATCGGCTGATCGCCGCGATGGAACAGCAGCAACAAGGTTCTTCGTCCGCGCAGCAGCAACCACAGAAGCAACAGCAGAGCCAACGCAGCGAGTCGAAGCCCGGAGCCGGCAAGCCAAGCGGAGGCAAACCAAGTAGCGGCCAACCCAAGCCCGGTGGTCGGCAGGCCGCCATGCAGTCGTCCGGCACGCCGCAGGGCGGCGAGAGCCGCGATCCGACACCCTCGCCGCTGGGCGCCGACGCCATGAAGGCCGCCTGGGGGCACCTGCCGCAACGCGTCCGCGAGCAGGTGCTGCAATCGACGCCCGACGAGTTTTTGCCCGAGTACCGTGAAGCGATCGAGGCCTACTACCGCCGACTCGCGGAGGAGGACGACACGCCGTGACGACCGATCTCACTCGCGTGGCGAGGTGGGGGCTGATGGCCCTTCTCGTCGTGACGACGATTACCCAGCCTTCCGCCGCGCAGACCCCGCCGACCGATCGCGCGGCCGCGGCCGTCGCCAACGCGGTCGAGGGCGGGCTGGCGTACCTCGCGCGATCTCAGCGGCCCGACGGCGCCTTCGGCGGGCGGCGGATGGGCAACAACCCGGCTGTGGTGGCGCTGGCCGGCATGGCGTTCCTGGCCGACGGAGACACCCCGGGCCGCGGGCCGCGCGGCGAGGCGTGTCAGCGGTGTGTCGATTACCTGATCAAGAACACGGGCCCCAACGGGCTGATCGCGGCCCCCGGGGCCGGCAGCCACGGCCCGATGTACAGCCACGGCTTCGCGACGCTCTTCCTCGCCGAGGCGTACGGCATGACGCCCCGGTCGGAGCTTCGCGACAAGCTGGCCGCCGCCGTGCGGCTGATCGTCGGCGCGCAGAACAGCGAGGGGGGCTGGCGTTATCAGCCCGCGCCGGTCGACGCGGACCTCTCGGTGACCATCTGCCAGATCATGGCGTTGCGCGCCGCGCGTAACGCCGGGGTGTACGTGCCGCCGGCGACGGTTGAGCGGTGCCTCGACTACGTGCGACGCTGTCAGAACGAGGACGGCGGGTTCGCCTACCAGCTCGCGGGCAACCGCTCGAGCCTGTTCCCGAGATCGGCCGCCGGGGTTGTCGCCCTCTACAGCGCGGGTGTCTACGACGGCGACGAGATCCAGCGCGGGCTCGACTATTTGGAGCGGCAGGCCTTCGCCGCGGGCGCGAGCCGAAAGGTCCACTTCTACTACGGGCAGTACTACGCCGCCCAGGCGATGTGGCAGGCCGGCGGCGATCGGTGGGATCGTTGGTACGCGAGGACACGCCAGCAGCTCGTTGCGATGCAGAAGAACGACGGCTCGTGGGACGATAACAACGGCGCTCATTACGCGACCGCGATGGCGTGCATCGTGCTGCAGACCCCGAACGGGCTGGTCCCGATCTTCCAGCGATGACGACCGTGCGACTCCGCCGAACAACGCTCACACTGATCGCAACACTCGGTGTTGCGGTCGTGGGCGCGGCGCCGCGCGAAGCCGTGTTGCTCTCCGGCGAACGACTACGCGAACGGCTCACAGCGTTCATCTACGACGCGGGCGACGCGTCGAACGCGGCGGCGGTCTTCGGCGGGGAGCGTGAGACCGCCCCGGGCTCGCTCGTCTGCTGGGGCGCCCTCGCGGCGCCGAAACCCGGCGTGTGGGTGCGGTTCACCGACGGCTCGCGGCTTTCGGCGGGCCCCGATTGGACCGATGACCCCGTGGTGCGGCTCGACGCCGACGCCGGCGCGGTCCGCCGCGCCGAAGCCTGGATCGCCGCGCCGCGATCCGCGATCGGCAGGATTCTCTTCAGCGGCGTCCCGGAGCCGACGGCCCCGACCGCGGGGGCGACCGACACGCTGGTCCTCCGCGACGACTCAGGCGCCGACGGCGACCGCTACCAAGGGGCGATCGTTGGCATTGCGGACGGCGTCGTGACGGGGCGGCTGCTCGGAGAAGAGACCACGATCGACGTTTCGCGCGTGAGTGTTGTGAGCCTTGCAAACGCCATTGCCGACGGCCCGACAGGCGGGTGCTTGGTGGGCCTGGGCGACGGGTCGGTGCTCGTCGCCGAGCGGGTCCGCGTAACGCCGCGAGACGTGTCGATCGTCACCACCGACAGCGTGCGGCTCGTCTCCAAACGCGACGAGCTCGTGTTCTTGCAGCCGCTGGGGGGGCGTGTGCGTTACCTCTCCGACGCCGCGCCGCGCGACTACCGACACACGCCCTACTTCGATCTTCGCTGGCCACTGGGCCGCGACGCGACGCCGCTGGGCGACCCACTCGTCGTACGGGGGCGCCGGTACGCCAAGGCGGTCGCTTGCCACGCGGCGGCCCGTATTGTCTACGCCGTGGCCGACGATGAGTCGCGGTTCCAGGCCGAGCTGGCCGTCGCGGATCCGCTACGCGGAGGCCAGCCCGGCAGCGTCGTCTTCCGGGTGTTCGCCGTGCGCGACAGCCGCGTCGACGAGCTGTACACCAGCGAGACGATCCGCTCCGGCGAGGAGCCCGTGCCCATCGATCTGGACGTGCGCGGCGCCGCCGGCTTGGTGCTGATCGTCGACTTCGCCGATCGCGGCGACGCTGGCGACGACGCCCTCTGGCTCGACGCCCGAATGGCCCGCGTCCGCGACTAGGCCTGCGTCAGCCTTGTCGCCATGCGTTGCTCGGAAGGTCGGCGTCGATCACCACCGGGCGGCTGCGCTCGGTGATCGTTAGCACCTGTCGCTCGGTGCGGCATCGGCGACCGCGGTGGCGGGCGATCCAGGCCCCGACCTCATGCTCCTCGAGCGGCACGACTTCTACCGGCCTGCACCGCCCGAGCGACCGCCGCGCGACGTCGACACTCGCGGCGACGTCGTAGTCGCCCTGCTCGTTGGCGAGCACGATCAGCGTGTAGTCGCCCGGCTCACTCATCGGCGCCCCGCCGTCGGTCTTCTTGCCGGTGCGCGCCCTTCGCAACGCGACGGCACCGGTCGCTGCAGTACCGCACCTCGTCCCAGCAGCGCTCCCACTTCTTGCGCCAAGCGAACGGTCGCTCGCACACCGGGCAGACCTTCGTCGGCAGCTCGCGGCGGCCGGGCATCAGCGGCGGCGCCGCAAGCCGATCCCCGCGAGCAGCAGCAGCCCCGCGGCCGGCTCCGGCACCGCGGCCGACGTGCCGGTTCCCCAGCCTAAGAGCAGGGCGTTCAGCTCGTCGTTGTTCACGGTGTCGGTGAACCCGTTGACCCACTCGACGGGGACCGAGCTGGCGCCCCAGTTCGAGAGCAGCAGGTTCAGGTCGTCGTTGTCGACGCGGCCGTCGTTGTTGAAGTCTCCCGAGATGACGGTCGTCGCGAGCTCCAGCACGACCCCGTCGGCGACGCTCGTGGCGACAAGCGACGGGCCGTTCGAGGTCACGATGCCGAAGCCGCCGTTGACGCTCGTGGCGCCGGTGATGATCGAGAACGTCTCGCCCGCGTCGGGCGTGTAGCCGTCGGCAAAGGTGACGCTGATCTCCGCGTTGGGGTCGATCGTCAGGCCGCCGAGCAGGCTAACAACGTCGTGGCTGCCGGCCGAGTCGATCTCGATCTCGAGCACCGAGCCGCTGTTGGCCGTCAGTCCGCCGAGCGTCAGGTTGCCTACCGATTCTCCAGGGGCGACGGCGCCGTCGCTGATCACCGAGCCACCGACCACGCCGTTGCCGCTGAGCGTGCCGTCTGGCCCGATGAACGCGGGTCCGAGCCCGGTTGCGGAGCCGGACGTGTTGGCGGCAACCAACTCACCGCCGTTGATGAAGGTCGCGGCGTGGGTGTTGGCCTCGGTCAGCCGGAGGCTGCCTTCGCCCACTTTGGTGAGAGCGAGGCCACTCACCAGCGTGTCGAACGAAACGTCGACACCCGCGATCGTGTCGGGCACGTCGACCACCGCGCCGGCGGCCAGATCAACGACGCCCAAGTCGCCCGAGCCGGGGCCGGAGATGACGGTGGCGGGCGCCACGCCGAGCGGGGCGAGCGTGGTCGCACCGCCGATGACGAACTGGGCTGGGAAGACGTTGAACCGCTCGAGCGAAACGGTGTCAAACGTTAGCTGACCGCCGGACGCCGTCAGCGTGTCGGCCGAATCGACTTCGATCGTGTGGGCCGACATCGCGCCGCCTGAGATCTCCACCGGCGCCTCGATCCGTGCTGAGTAGCTCGTTGACTCGGCGACGGGCGTGTAGTGCATGGCGAGCGAGCCGCCCGTGATGTTCAGCGGCTCGCGGGCAACAAGCTTGCGGATGCTGTGCGTGCCCGAGGAAAGCGTCACCGTGACGGTGGCGTCCTCACGATCCAGCACCACCGTGTCGTCGCCCGTCGGCAGACGCTCTTGCGGCAGCGTGAGCGGGCCAACGCGTGAGCCCTGCCCGGCGCCCTGCACGGGGGCGACCGGCGTTTGTCCGCTGTTCCAGTTCGAGAGGTCCGACCAGTCGCCGCTGGAATCGTTCACCCACAGCGCGGGTACGAGGAAGTCCTTGACGAACTCCGTGCCGCCCTGGGCGACGTTCACGTCGATGCCCTGCGTGCCGTTGCGGTAGCCCTGCACGCGGCCGGTGCTGGCGTACTGCCAGAAGTCCCAGGGGTGCGGATCGCTGGGCGTCTGCCACGGGCCGTAGAAGCCGCTGAAGGTGTCCTTCGGGTGACCGGTCTGGATGGGAATCGCGTCCGGGTTCGACTGGTTGGCGTAGCGGGCCGTCCACAAGCCCGAGAAGTAGTCTTGGATGGGCGACTGCACCACATTCGCAATGTAGTTGCCGTTGATGTACATGATGGGCTGGATGCCCATGACCTCGTTGAGCCGCTCCGAGAAGTCAATCGAGAACTGCGTGATCTCCGCATTGGTGCGCTCGGCCTGCCCGTCTTCGAGGTCGAACACCGGCAGCAGGTAGCCGGGCCGCATCCAGGGGCCGGCCATCTGCATGAAGTGGTCGGCCTCGTCGGCGCCGGTGTTGGCGATGCCGCCCGCGTTCAGCGTCGTCGCCACGATGTCCGGCCGCGAGTAGTGGTACGGGCCGGCCATGATGCCGGCGTTGGTCGCCCGCGTGATGTTCTGCACGAAGAACGGGTCGTCGTACCGTTGAGAGAGCGTGTTGTTGCCGAAGTTGTTGTTCGGATCGCTCTGATTGTAGAACCCGGTCGTGCCGCCGCGGCTTGAGCGGAAGAACGCGAACTCGATGTTGTCGACGTTGCGCAGCGTGTTGTAGTTGGCCTGCGTGACGCTGCCTTGCCAGGCAGCGAAGTCGATACCGAGCGACCGCTGCGCGGCCGAGGGCGAGGCGACCGCGACAACAAACCCGGCGACGACGGCCGTGAAAGCAGACAGTGTTCTTGACATAGCGAAGGGGGCTCTGTTCCAGAGAGACCGGAGTTCCGTGACGGAGCGGGCAACGCGATGCGCTGGCCGACAACTGTGGTTACCAGCTTACACGGTAACCGTCGAGCGGCACACGCTTTTGCGCACGAATGGCGCCGGTGTTGCGGAAAACGGGTCGATCGAATCGAAGCCGTCCCGGTGGGTGATTGGGACGTACGCGGTGTCGCCAAGCCGCCGCTTCGTGGGCGGCGTAGGAGCTGGTTGCCCGGCGCGTGAGGTGACGAACCGCTCCGCCATCGATGTCGGCCGGACGATTTGCCGATTGCAAGAAGAGCCGGGGGGCGTACTCGCCAACGCCGCCGACGAACGGTAGAACCCGGCGCAGTCACGTCGGCGGCCGCCGCTAGAATCCGGTCGCGCCCGCCGCTTTCGAACCAGCTCGGATCGAAGAGGAAGAGCCCATGCGTCGCCTTACAGACGCTCTGACCCGCCGCGGCCGCGAGCGCGAGCTTGGCGTCGCGATCGCCTTCGTCTCGGCGTGGATCGCCACCCATGGGGCGTGCGTCGCCCACGAGGGGCCGCACCCGGAGAAGCCCGCGACCTTCACGGATCGGGTGCAGCACGCGCCGACTCCGCTGCCAGACCGACTCATCCTGACTTGGTCGGACGACCCGGCGACGTCGGTCGATGTCACCTGGCGGACCGACCAGACTGTGGGCGACGCGGTGGTGCAGTACGCCCCCGCGATCGATCTGCGGGGCAGTCTCCGGGTTGGCGCTTTCCCGGGCAGCGAATCGGTCGGCGGTTCGTCGGACCCTTTCTCCTCGGACCTGGGGGTGAGCCTGCGGCACTCGGCTCGGCTGCGTGAGCTGACGCCCGGGACCATGTACGCCTACCGCGTCGGCGACGGGCAGCACTGGAGCGAGTGGCACCAGTTCCGAACCGCGAGCGACGCCAACGAACCGTTTACGTTCGTCTACTTCGGCGACGCACAGAACGCGGTCCGCTCGCTGTGGTCGCGCGTCATCCGCGAGGCGAATCAGCATGCTCCGCGGTGTGCGTTCTTCCTGCACGCGGGCGACCTGGTGAACCGCCCGAACAGCGACGGCGAGTGGGGCGAGTGGTTCGGCGCCGGCGGGTGGCTCAACGGCATGATCCCGAGTGTCGCTACCCCGGGGAATCACGAGTACCGCGGCAGCTTGTCAGCCCAATGGCGCCCGAGTTTCTCGTTCCCGACCAACGGTCCCGAAAGCCTGGAAGAAACCGTCTACTGGTTTGACTACCAGGGCGTACGCATCGTCTCGCTCAACTCGAATGAGCAGATCGAGCGGCAGACGCCGTGGCTCGACGCGGTGCTGAGCGACCCGGCCCGCCCGAAGTGGACGGTGGTGACGTTTCATCACCCGATCTTCTCGGCCGCCAAGGAACGGGACAATCCAACGCTGCGTGCCGCATGGCGCCCGCTGCTCGAGAAGCACGGCGTTGATCTTGTGCTGCAGGGGCACGACCACGCTTACGCCCGGTCCGGGCTCGGCGGCCCCCGCGACGCCGCCGCCGTTGGCAACGTCAACGTCAGCGAGGGCGTCACGCGCAAGAGCAGCAACACGGTGTACGTCGTGAGCGTGAGTGGGCCTAAGATGTACCCGCTTCAGGAGAAGTGGGATGTAGCGCGGGTCGCATCGGGGGTTCAGCTCTTCCAGGTGATCCACATGGGCGCCGATCGGATCCGCTACGAGGCTCGTCTGGCGTCCGGCGAACTCTACGACGCGTTCGAGCTCGAGAAGTCCGCGGAGGGCGTCTCGCGTCTGATCGAAAAACCGACATACGTCGAAGAGATCCGCGCGATGCCGTGAGGGCGTCGCTGCTAGCTCTCCAGTACTCGCTCTCAGGTACCGAGCGCACTTCCTCGAGTCGCTTGCGGTGATCGCGGGCGAGTGTCGCGCCCCTAAGCGGAGGCAGCCCGACAGGTCGCTCCGCCGTAGAAGGTCCGCCAATCGAGCCGGGCTGCCCAAAATTGTCTCAAAAGACAAGAATGTCCACTTGACTCCTGGGGTTGCTCAGCCGATATTCCGTGTAACGAGAGCCGCTTGTCCTTAATGGCGGCTCTCGCACTCGGTTTCTCGTTGTTGAGCAGCCTCAGGACGCCGACATTGTCCGTCTCCCAGACCGCTGAGTACGCCCTCCGGGCGGTTGTATGGCTCGCCCACAAGCCGGGTGAATGCCAGACGACCACTCAGCTGGCCGACGGCACGCTGGTCTCGCCGAGCTATCTGCCGAAGGTGCTGCAGCCGCTCGGCCGGGCGGGCATCTTGAGCAGTCAGCGTGGTATCCGGGGCGGATACGCACTCAGCCGGGACCCCGAAGAACTCACGGTTCTCGAGGTCGTCAACTGCGTTGATCCGATCCATCGGATCGAGCGATGCCTGATGCGGCTCACGGCGCACGCCGGCCGACTCTGCCCGCTGCACCGGCTGCTGGACGAGTCGATCGCGTCGACCGAGAAGCTGTTCCGGGCGACGACCATCGGCGGCCTGCTCCGCAAGGAGCCGTCGGTGAAGCCAGTGTGCGCGACCTCGGTCGCAACGATTCCCTTGGCGGTCTCCTCAAGCGAATCGACAGCCTGACGCTTTCCGCGGCGTCCCCTTAAAAGTCATTCCTGCCTAGTCACCCCGCTACTTTCTGAGACTGTCCGTACGGAAGGTCTAAGCCAAACCATGTCCAAAGACATCGCGCTGTCGCCGGAAGCCGAGACCCCGTCGGGGCCGCGCCTCGAACGCTTCAGCTACGACGACGCCATCGTTCGGATGTTCGTCGCCGCCACGCTCGTGTGGGGGCTTGTCGGCTTCGCGGTCGGCATGATCCTCGCGTTGCAGCTACCGTTTCCCACGCTGAACGGCGGGATCGAATGGATCACGTTCGGCCGGCTTCGTCCGCTGCACACCAACGCGGTGATCTTCGCGTTCGCCGGCAACGGCATCTTCGCGGCGATCTACTACTCCACCCAGCGGCTGTGCAAGGCACGGATGTGGAGCGACCGGCTGAGCCTGCTCCATTTCTGGGGCTGGCAGGCGATCATCGTTTCCGCGGCGCTCACGCTCCCGTTCGGCATCACGCAGAGCAAGGAGTACGCCGAGCTCGAGTGGCCGATCGACATCGCGATCGCGGTGGTCTGGGCCGGGTTCTTCGGCGTCAACTTCTTTATGACGCTTGCCACTCGGCGTGAGCGTCACATGTACGTCGCGCTGTGGTTCTATATCGCGACGATCATCACGGTCGCGGTGCTGCACATCTTCAACAACCTGTGGGTGCCGATCCTCTCGCCCGGCCTCGTGAAGAGCTACCCGATCTACGCGGGCGTGCAGGACGCGATGATGCAGTGGTGGTACGGGCATAACGCGGTGGCGTTCTTCCTGACGACGCCGTTCCTCGGCCTGATGTACTACTTCCTGCCGAAGGCGGCCAACCGGCCCGTGTTCAGCTACCGGCTGAGCATCATCCACTTCTGGTCGCTGGTGTTCATCTACATCTGGGCGGGGCCGCACCACCTGCACTACACGGCGGTGCCAGAGTGGGCGATGACGCTCGGGATGATCTTCTCGTTGATGCTGTGGATGCCCAGCTGGGGCGGCATGATCAACGGCCTGCTGACCCTCCGGGGGGCGTGGCACAAGGTGACGACCGACCCGGTGCTCAAGTTCTTCGTGGTCGGGATCACCTTCTACGGCATGAGCACGTTCGAGGGGCCCATGCTCTCGATCAAGGCGTCAATGCCCTGTCGCACTACACCGACTGGACCATCGCCCACGTGCACGCGGGCGCCCTGGGCTGGAACGGCTTCATGACGTTCGGCATGTGCTACTGGCTCGCCCCGCGGCTGTTCCAGACGAAGCTCTACAGCCAGCGGCTCGCAGAAACGCACTTCTGGATCGCGACGATCGGGATCCTGGTTTACGTCGTGCCGTTGTACGTGGCCGGCATCATGCAGGGCCTCATGTGGGGCACCATGACGCCCACCGGGCAGCTCGCGTACCCGGAGTTCATCGAGACGACCCGCGCTATCATCCCGATGTACTACCTCCGGGCGATCGGCGGCAGCCTGTACATCGTCGGTTCGGCGGTCGGTGTCTGGAACTTCTACAAGACGTGGCAGTCGCGGCCGGCGACCTACGAGGTGCCGGTGTACGAGGCGCCCGCCCTGCGGGACGTAGCGGTGGTGGAGCAGAAGGCGCCCGAGTCGGAGCTGGTTGCCGTCACCAACCTCGGGCGGAAGTTCGATGTCTTCACGCAGATGTGGTGGCACCGGGCGTGGGAGGGCAGGCCGCTGAAGTTCACGGTGCTGACCACGATCGCGGTGGTGCTCGCTTCGCTGCTTGAGCTTGTCCCAACGTTCGTGATCCGCTCGAACGTGCCGACCATCGCCTCGGTCACGCCGTACACGCCGCTCGAGCTCGCTGGACGCGACTTGTTTGTGAGCGAGGGTTGCTACAACTGTCACTCGCAGATGATCCGACCAACCGTGGCGGAGACCAAGCGGTACGGCGAGTACAGCAAGGCGGGCGAGAGCGTCTACAACCATCCGTTCCAGTGGGGCTCGCGCCGCATCGGGCCGGACCTGGCCCGCGAGGGTGGCCGCCAGAGCCATCAGTGGCACATCCTGCACTTCCGCAACCCGAGCGACCTGAATCCGGGGTCGATCATGCCGGCCTATCCGTGGCTGATGCGGAAGGAGCTCGACTTCGAGTCCGTGCCGCTCCGGATCGCCGCAATGCAGACGTTGGGCGTGCCCTACCCGCAGTACGAGGGGCTGAACCGAGACGCGTCGAGGGCGGACGCCGAGGCGCAGGCTCAGCAGATCGCCGATGAGTTCGTTGCTCAGAATCAGAACCAGCCGTACACGGACCTAAGCGGCCGGCAGTACGACCTCGCTGACAAGCAGGTGATCGCGTTGGTCGCCTATCTGCAGCGTGTCGGCACCGACCTCTTCAAGACGCCTGACGCCTCGGCGGAAGAGGCCGAGCCGGGCGAGCCACCGGCGGAAGACGACGCCTCAGGCATCGCCGAAGAGGCGCCCGCCGAACCCGCCCGTACCGCGATGAACCGAACCGGAGAACGATCATGATTAAGCAAGCGATGTCGGCTGCCGGGCTCGAGATCCTGGCGGTAGGGGGGCTCCTGCTTTTCGTCGCTGTGTTCACTGGTGTGTGCCTGTGGGTGACCACGCGTAGCCGCAAGGAGGTCGATACGTGGTCGTCGCTGCCTCTGGCCGACGGAACGGACCCGGTCGAGTCGCGTTTCCCGACGGACATCGCCGATGACGGGCCGACGTCTGAGGACACAGCGCGGCGCGCGGTGGAGCAACGTGGCGGCTCGACGGCAGACGCCGGCGATCACGGGGCGGGCGGCTGCGGCAAGTGCGCGGAGTGCACGTGCGTGGCCAACGAGCTCGTGAGCGTCGCCACTTTCAGCATCCACGGGGCCTAGGGCCGAAACGCGGGCGTGAGCCCCTCCTTACCAAGAGACAAGCTATGTCCGAACAAGCAACGCCTCCCGGCGACGCCGACGAGACGGTGATCCACAGCTACGACGGCATCCAAGAGTTCGACAACCCCACGCCCGGGTGGTGGGACCTGTTGTTCGTCGCCACGGTCATCTTTGGCCCGATCTACGCGTTGTGGTTTCACGCCCCGCTCACCAACCGCAATCTTGCCTCGCAGTACGAAGCGAACCTCGCCGCCAACATGCGGCTGCAGTTTGGCGAGATCGGCGACCTGACGGCCGACGAGCAAACCATCCTGCAGTACATGGACGAAGAAGAGTGGTTGAAGGTGGGCGCGGCGACCTTCGCGACCAACTGCGTGAGCTGCCACGGCCGCGGCGGCGAGGGCATCAGCGGGCCCAACCTGACCGACGACGAGTACATCCACGTGAAGCAGGTGGCCGACATCGCCAAGGTGGTGGCCAACGGCGCGAAGAACGGCGCCATGCCCGCTTGGGCGAATCGGCTGCACCCGAACGAAGTGGTGCTCGTCTCGGCGTACGTCGCCTCGCTACGCGGGCAGAACCTGCCCGGCAAGTACGGCGGCGAGTCCGGCAAAGAGATCGCGCCGTGGCCCGCCAAGGCCGTCTCGGCGCCGTCGCAGGACGCGGCCGGCGAAGCCGAGAGCAGCCAGGCGAGCCGGACAACGACCGCCCTCCGCTAACGACTATGGCGAACTCGCAAGACCTGCCGATGCTGCAGCCCGGGGGCCGCGTGCTCTCGACGCTCGAAAGCGACGGGCGGCGCCGGTGGCTGTTCCCGCGTTTGTCGCAGGGGCGGTTCTGGTCGCGTCGCCGCGTCGTCGCCTACGTGCTGATCGCGATCTACACGCTGCTGCCGTTCATCAAGATCAACGGCCGACCGGCGGTGCTGCTCGACGTTTGGAACGGCCGGTTCGCCCTCTTCGGCCTCCAGTTCCGGCCGACCGACCTCGAGCTGCTGGCCGTGTTCGGGCTGATGGTGGGGCTAAGCGTGTTCTTCGTCACCGCGGTCGTCGGCCGCGTGTGGTGCGGCTGGGCTTGTCCGCAGACCGTTTACATGGAATTCGTCTTCCGACCGATCGAACGGCTGTTCACCGGCGCCGCAGGCAAGGGCGGCAAGCCGAAGAAATCGGTCGCCGGCTGGCGGACCGTGGCGATGTACGTAGTCTTCGTGCTGATCTGCGGCCATCTGGCGAACACGTTCCTGGCGTACTTTGTCGGCGTGGACGCTTTGAACCAGTGGATCTGGACCCAGCCGCCTTGGCGGCACCCCGCAGCGTTCGCGTTGGTGGTGTTCGTGACGGTCGCCATGCTCTTCGACTTCTGCTACTGGCGAGAGCAACTGTGCATCATCGGTTGCCCCTACGGACGGTTTCAATCGGTGCTGCTCGACCGATCGAGCCTCGTGGTTGGATACGACACGGTTCGTGGCGAGCCGCGCGGGCGTGGGCGCGACCGGGAGGCTAAAAACCTGGGCGACTGCGTCGATTGCCGCTTGTGTGTCGATGTGTGCCCGACCGGCATCGACATCCGCGACGGGTTGCAGCTCGAGTGCGTCAACTGCACGCAGTGCATCGACGCGTGCGACGCGGTCATGGATCGGGTGGGCCGCCCGCGCGGGCTGGTTCGCTACAGCTCGCAGGCGGGGCTGGAGGGCGAAGCGACGCGGATCGTCCGACCCCGTGTGCTGATCTACTCGGGCATCATCGTGGTCCTCGCGGGCATCTTCCTGGCCCTGCTCACCAGCCGCACCGCGTTCGACGTGACGCTGCTCCGCGGTCTTGGCAGGCCTTTCGCCGTGGACGACGCCGGCATGGTTGAGAACATCGTCCGCGTGAACATCGTCAATCGCTCCGAAGAGCGGCGGACGTACCGGATCGAGGTCCTCGCGCCGGACTCGCTTGTGATCGACGGTCGGGCCGAAGCCGCGGCGGACACCGGAGAGACCACCACCGAACCGATTCATCTGCTCGCCCCCGCGTCTGCGTTCGCGGAGCGTGGCGGCTTGATGGAGGTCCGGCTGCGAGTCACCGATAGCAGCGGCGAAGCGATCGAGCAGCGTTACCGCCTGTTCGGCCCGGCGGCGTTGATTCAGGAGGCGATCGATGAGCAGCCGTGAACCCAACGACGACCGCCAGCCTTGGTGGCGTGGCGTGCAGTGGCCGGTCATTGTCGCCGTGCTATTGGCCGGGCACGTGTTTATCGTGACCGGCGCGTTGCTGCTGTCGTCCACGCTAATCCCGGCCGCTTCCAGCAGCCCTCTCATGTACGGGGAAGCCCTGCCGTGGGACGACCTCCAAGCCCTCCGCGGCGCGAGCGAACGGCTCGGCTGGTCCCTAGAGATTGAATTCGCCAAGGGAGCAGCCCTCAACGGCGACCGCGAGGCGAGCTTCGTTCTCCGAGACCGTCGGGGCGAGCCGATCCGCGACGCCGCCTTGCAGGTGGGGATGTTCCATCACAGCCGCCCGCGCTCTCCGATCGAGGTGGTGCTGCCGCCCGACCCGCTGAGCGACACACGCACCGCATCGCTATCGGTCAACCGCGAGGGGACGTGGCGCGTGACCGCTATCGCGTCGCGGGGCGACGATCGATTTTTGGCCGAGGACGATGTCTGGGTCGGCAAGCCCGAGGGAGCCCGCCGATGATCGCGATGCTGGTTGCCGTTCTGTCGGCGAGTCTGCTGGGTTCGCTCCACTGCGCGGGCATGTGCGGACCGTTCTGCGGCATCGCCGTAAGCGGCGGCCACAGCCGAGGGTCCGCGCTCGCCTTGCACGCCGCCTACCACGGCGGGCGGTTGCTGACCTACAGCCTGGTCGGAGCCATCGCCGGCGCCGCGGGCGCCATGCTGAACCTGGCGTCGGCGCTCGCTGGTTTTCAGCCGATCGCGCTCGCCTTAGCGGGCGCGACGCTGGTGCTGTTCGGCGTGGCGGAGCTTGCTCGGCAGCAACATTCCACCGGCTGGTTGGCCCGCATCGGACACTGGCGATTGCCGCCCGCATGGACACGCGTCGTCCAACGCGGCCAGCGATTCGCCGCTCAGCAGAGCTCCCTGCCGCGTGCGTTGACGATCGGCCTTCTCACGACCCTTCTCCCGTGCGGCTGGCTCTATGCCTTCGTCGTCACCGCGGCCGGGTCGGGCGGCGCTTGGGAAGGCGCAGCGGTGATGGCGGCGTTCTGGGCGGGCACGCTGCCGGTCTTGCTCTCGTTGGGGATCGGCGTTCGCCAGCTTGCCGGCGTGCTGGGCGCGAAGCTGCCGGTCGCCACAGCCGTCGCGCTCATCGGTGTCGGGCTGTTCACGCTCTCCGGCAGGCTCACCCTGTCGGCGGAGGCATTGACCGAGCAGGTGATCGCCGAAGCGAGCGATCGCCAGGACTTCGTTCCCGATCCCGAGGCGTTGCCGGCGTGCTGTCGCACACAAGAGGCTGACCTGCCGTGACTGTCACCGCCGAGCGAACGTCCTCTTCGGAATCGCACGCCGCCACCGCCGTGGCGTGCGATCACTGCGGCTTGCCGGTGCCCACGGCGCTCGTCGAGCCGACGGCGGAACGGCAGTTCTGTTGCGGTGGCTGCGAGGTCGCCTACGAAACGATCCGCGGCTGCGGGCTCGACGCGTACTACGCGGTCCGCGATCGGTCCGCCGACACCAACCAGGCAGCGAAGGGCGCCGGCCAGCAATACAACGCCTACGACACCGACGCGTTCCTCGAGCGTCATGCGGGCGTAACCCAAAACGGATGCCGTTCGATCGACCTGCGGCTGGAAGGCGTCCACTGCGCGGCGTGCGTGTGGCTCGTCGAGCGGTTGCCAACGATCATCGACGGCGTGCTGGACGCCCGCTTGTCGCTGGGCTCAGCGCGGCTTCGCCTCGCTTGGGACCCGCAGAAGACTGGCCTGTCGCAGATCGCGCAGACGCTAGACCGGCTCGGCTATGCCCCGCATCCGGCTCGCGACAAGTCCGCGCAATCGGCTCGCAACCATGCCGAACGCACGCGGCTGATCCGCATGGCGATCGCCGGCGCGTTGGCCGGCAACAGCATGCTGCTCGCCGTCTCTCTCTACGCGGGCGCTTTCGAAGGGATCGACGCCGCGCACGCGACGCTGTTCCGCTGGATCAGCATGGGGATCGGCTGGCTGTCTCTCGCTTGGCCGGGCGCGACTTTCTTCCGCTCGGCGTGGGTCGCCTGCCGCAACCGCGCCGCCAGTCTCGATCAGCCGATCGCCCTGGCGCTCGGCGTCGGAGCCGTCGCGGGCACCGTGAACGTCATCGCGGGCCGCGGCGAGATCTACTTCGACTCGCTCAGCGTTCTCGTGTTCCTGCTGCTGGTGGGCCGGTTTCTCCAATCGCGTCAGCAGCGGTGGGCGGCAGAGGCCGTTGGCCTCACCCTCTCGATGACCCCCGACGGCTGTCGCGTCGTCCGCGACGGTAGGGTGGTCGAAGAATCCTCGGAGGGGCTCAACGTCGGCGACGAGGTCGTGGTCCGGCCCGGAGAGCTCTTCCCCGCCGACGGGACCGTCCTTCGCGGCGCGTCGTCGGTCGATCAGGCCCTTCTGACGGGCGAGTCGCGGCTCGTCCCGGTCGAGCAGGGCGGGGCGGTCTACGCGGGTTCGCAGAACGTCGCCGCGACGCTCCGTGTGTCGGCAACCGCGGTCGGCGAATCAACCCGCGTCGGCAAGCTGGTGCAGCTCGTCGAAGACGGCTTGGCCGAGAAACCGCCGATCGTGCGGTTCGCGGATCGGATCGGCGGGTATTTCGTCGTGGCGGTTTCCGTGATCGCCTGCGCAAACTTCGCGTGTTGGGCAACGATCGGAGGTCTGGGCGGCGCGATCGAGTCGACCGTTGCGTTGCTGATTGTCGCGTGCCCCTGCGCCCTGGGCCTTGCCACGCCGCTGACGATGGCCGTCGCGATCGGTCGTGGTTCGCGGCAGGGCATGCTGATCAAGAGCGCGGCGGTGCTGGAGAAGCTGGCGGGTGTCGACCCCGCGCGGCCGGCGACGCTGCTGCTGGACAAGACCGGCACGCTCACCACCGGGCGCGTCACGGTCAAGCGCTACATCGGCGACGAGAGCCTACGGCCCTGGGTCGCGGCGATCGAAGTCGAATCGAATCACCCGATGGCCCGAGCGATTGGCGACGCCTTCTCCGACGGGTCGCCGAGTGAGAGCTTCCCGATCCGTGACCGTACCGAGAGCCTGGGCTTTGGCGTCGCGGGGACGATCCCTCGGGGGCGCCTGCTCGTCGGCTCTCCCCGATTTGCTGAAAGCCACGCAGCTTCGATTGCACCGGGCATGCGCTCGGCGATCGAACAGGGACACAGCCGCGGCCACTCGGTGGTTGTCGTGGCGCTCGATGAGCATGTGGTTGGCGTTGTTTGGCTCAGCGACACCATCAGACCGGGCGCTAAGGGTCACCTCGACCGGCTCCGCACCAGCGGATGGACGCCGGCGATCTTGTCGGGCGACGCGGATCCCCCGGTGCAACGCGTCGCCGCGGCCCTCGCCGTGCCCCGCGACGCCGCGTGGGCGTCGGTCACTCCTGAGGGCAAGCTAGAGCGGGTCCACGCTGCGACGAGCAACGACGGCTCAAGGCCCGTGATGATGGTCGGCGACGGCGTCAACGACGCCGCGGCGTTGGCGGCGGCGGACATCGGGGTCGCGGTTCACGGCGGTGTCGAGGCTTCTCTGACTGCCGCCGATGTCTACTTCACCTCGCCCGGCATCAGCAAGCTGAACGACCTGATCCGCTTGGCTCGCGCGACGATGCGAACTACGCGGCGAAACTTCGCTATCTCCCTGACCTACAACGCCGCGGCGGTCACGCTCGCCGCGATGGGTTGGGTTACCCCACTCGTCGCCGCGGTCATCATGCCGCTTAGCTCGTTG
Organism: Planctomycetota bacterium; assembly: GCA_039820945.1. Lineage (GTDB taxonomy): Bacteria > Planctomycetota > Planctomycetia > Pirellulales > Lacipirellulaceae > Botrimarina. The sequence goes on along the minus strand of JBCBPC010000006.1, from coordinate 39,876 downwards.
AGCGTGTTGGTCTCCGCCGCGGCGTTCAGCCAGAACCGAGGCGCGGCCGACCCCTCGCCCAACCCCGAATCGTAGCTCCCGGCATGTCGGTCATTTACGTCATGGCGCCCGCCGCCCTGCTGCTTGCGGCAGCCGCGGTCGCGGCGTTTATCTGGGCGACCCGCGACGGCCAGTACGACGATACCGAAACGCCGGCGCACCGCATCTTGTTCGATGACCCCGTCGATCACCAGGATGACGTTGATCGCGAGACGCGCGAGTAGCGCCCGTGGCGATTCAGTGCACACCGCCGGCCGTTCGCGGAGAGGTCCCGCGCACGTTGTGCGCTGAGCGACGCTATCGCCCGCGATCAGCCAACGGACGCACTCGTACGTCCCGGTAGGCCACCGGGCCGTGGTCGCCCTGAAGGTAAACCGGCCCCTTCGCCATCTCGCTTCGATGCCAGTAGGCCCCGGTCGGGGCATCGACCCGCGCCATCCGCTGGACGACCTCGCCGTTCAGCCGCACTTCTTCGAACACGGCAGGGCTCGTCTTGGCGCCGGTGGCGTCAAACCGCGGAGCACGGAAGCGAACCGCGAGCGTCTGCCACTCGCCTGCCGGCAGGGCGCCGTTCGTCAGCGGCGGCGTGCCGGCGTCGATGTGGTGATAACGCGGCTTGCGCACCGCTCGCGGATAGATGCCACCGGCGTGGGTCGCGTCGGGCTCAGAGATCCCGTGCGAATCGTACAGCTGTACCTCGTACAGCCCGTGCAGCTTGACGCCCGCGTTCGAGCCCTTGGCGAGCAGGAACTCGAGTCGCAGCTCGGCGTCGCCGAACGTTCGCTCCGAGAGGAGGTTCCGGTCGGCCTTGGCCCCCTTGCTGCGGGTCTGCTTACGAAGGTACGGCTTGCTTGGCCGCGGCATCGTTGGGCTCCGTTTCGTGCATCGTTTCGTGCATCCGACGAGACAATGCTTGAAGCCGCTTCCGGGAAGTCAAGGTTTTCCCGGGAAAGAGAAGTGGGCGATACTGGATTCGAACCAGTGACCTCTGCGGTGTGAACACAGCGCTCTAACCAACTGAGCTAATCGCCCGCGGTTCCGCCGGAATGAGCCCCAACGCTCATGGCCGTTACCGCGGAAGCCCGACAGAATAGCGAGTCTGTGCGTCGGCGGCCAGCCGCTCACGGAGCCTTCGCCGACTCGTCGCTCGCCTCGGCGTAGGGCGTGTCCACCGGCTCGGGGTAGCCTGGGGCCTCGACCGTTTCGTCGGTCGGGGCGGCGAGTTGCGACGCCTTCGGCGCCGGCTCGGTGTCGACCTCGTGCATCGTGCGGCGGAACTCGTCCTGCGCGTCGCGCATGCCCCGCTTCAGTTCCGTGAGGCTCTTGCCCGCCGAGCGGGCCACCGACGGAAGCTTGCTGCCGAACAGCAGCACGGCGATCACGCCGACAATCAACATCTCGGTCGGGCTCATCCCGAACATAGGCGTTCGACGCAGAGTCGCGGTGTCGCGTGGTAGGCGTTCGTGAAAGGGAGGATGATCCGTCCGAGGCTCAGCCGGTCTTTCCCGGGTGGGTCTCTTCGTCCGAGTGGTTCTCTACCTCTTTCACGCCCTTCTTGAACTCCGTGATGCTCTGACCGAACGAGCGTGCCAACGCGGGCAGGCGGTTGCCGAACAGCAACAACACGATCGCGAGGACGATGATCAGTTGGACCGGGCCGGGCGTGAACATGACGGGGGCAACCAGCAAGAAAGTGGGCCGGCCGGCAGCGATAAACCGTTGCCGACAACAGCCTTAAGTCTACGCCGCCGGACTCCGGCGTCAAACAGGCTTCCAACGCGGCCCCGGATCACCGCCAGCGGGGCCCGCGGCTGGCCAGCCAGGGGTCGCGACCGATCTGCTCCGGGTCGTACCGGTAGTACACCTCAAGGCACATCGTGGCGAGCGCTGTGGTGTACACCCGGCCGCCGTAGCCGCCCCACAGCGTGTTGGGCCGCCAACTGCCGTCGTTCGGCCCGCCGCTCACCTGGCGAGGAAGCAACGCACGCTTCATCGAAGCGTTCCACGCACTCCAGGCCGACTCGGCTTCCGGCGAAGTTTCGCGCTCGTGGTGCAACGCCAGGGTACCGTAGTACCAGTAGTAGAGGTTCGGCGGCCGCCGACCGCCCGACGTCGGCCGGTCCGCAGCGAGCAAGCCGACGGCCTCGCGGCCCGCGGCCGGGCGTGCGCGAGCGACGCCGAGGATCTGCCGGCAGTAGAGCGCCTCGGCGGTCATGGTCGGCGTGGGCCGCTCTCCAGGTCGGTAGCAAGCCATCCCGCGCGAGGGTCCGAGGGCGACGGAATCGACAAAGCGTTCGATGCCTGTCCAGACCGCGGGGCGGATCGCGACGCCGCCGAGCTCCGCGCTCCGCAGGGCCATCACCGCCCAGCCCATCTGGCTCATGTCGCCCCGATCACCCGGGGCATAGCGCCAACCGCCGTCGGCCGGGTTCTGGCGTCGCTCCAGGAATCGCACCGCGCGGGTGACCGCTGACCGCAGCCGCTCGTCGCCGGTGCCGGCAAACGCCTCGGCTAACGCGAAGGTGGCCATGGTGTGGCAGTACGTCCGTGCGAAGTGCGAGGCGTCGCCGGCCAGATCGCCGTCGTTCGGACCGCCGACTTGCTGCCGATCGATCAGAAACGCCAAGCCGCTGGTGACGGTATTTCGATACGGCCCCTCGAGATGCGTGTACCCGGCACCCTGCAACGCGAGCAGCGCGAGACCGGTCACGCCGGTCTCCGCGAGCTTGCCGGCGCCGCCCCGGTTGAAGTCGAGCACCTTGTCCTCACGTCCGCCGCCCCACCGACGGGTGTCCCAAGCGCCGTCGCGGCGCTGAGCGCGGGCGAGCCACTCGACACCGCGTGCGACGGCGTCTTCCGTGTCGGAGTCGCCGCCGTCGCGATCGGCGAGCCGGCGGCGCTGCTGCTCGCCGCGAGCCGAGTAGGTCGATCGCCAGGCGCTCGGCGGCAACGCGTCGGCTGGTTCAGCCGGGGCGACGACGGGCGGCACGGGCGGCGGTGGCGTGATCTCTGGCGCCGCGGTCGGTTCGCTAACGGCGGCGACAGTGTTCGGTTGTTCGAGCACTGCCGCGGTGGTCGCTTCGCTCGCTAATTGAGTCGGTTGTGGCTCCGCGCTCAGACTGTTTGCATCGGCGCCGGTCGGCGTTTGGTCGGCGATCGCCGGCGATGGCGGCGTCGGGCTCTCAGCCACCCGCGCTTGCGGGGGAGCGGGTTGCGGGGAGGCATCCTGCGGGGAAACGCTCTCCGCTAACGCCGGCGTAGGCTCGGGCTTATCGAGATCGCTCGTCGGCTCTTCGCTCGAGTCCGGTTCCGCGATTGGCTCCTCGCTCGGAAGTGGTTCCTCCTCCGGCGTAGTCTCCTCGGGCGACGTTTCCTCCGGCGAAGTGAGCGCACGGGCGACAATGCTCACCCGCACCGGGGGCGCGTCCTCGGCGCCGGGGGCCGGCGAGCCGTACCGCACGCCGCCGGCGACCAGCAGCAATAGCAGGTGCGCGGCGATCGATAGCGCCGCGTACCGCGTCAGCGTGCGGCGGCGTCCCCAGCGGGTGAACGTCAGCCCGAACAACGCGACGCACGCAGTGAGCGCGGTGGTCACCAACGCCGTGACGGTCGTCGAGAGGACGATCGCTGCGACCATACGAGTTCGCGCGCCTCCTCTGTTTGGCTACCGGACAAGCGGCCGGATGTCCGCCACGGTTTCGACCGAGACGCCGACGTCGCTGACTCCCGCCGCACGGCACGCGGCGAGCGCATGCGCCCATTGCTGCGCGCTGGCCGCGGCGTCGCACTGGATCAACACGCTGTGCTCCGCGTCGTCGACGACCGCCTGTTTCAGGTCCGACGTGAGCGTGGGCGGATCGACCTCACGCTCACCTAGCAGCAGCCGGCCGTCGGCCAGAACCGACACGATGCTTGGCTGATCGGGCGTGGCCACGGAGGCGCCGTCTTCGGCAACGGTCGGCAGCTCCAGCTCGATGGCCCGCTCTACCTCTGCGAACTGCGTCGCGGTCATGAAGAAGATCACGAGCAGGAACACGACGTCGATCATCGGCGTCAGGTTGAGCTGCAGAGGCTCGCTGCCGGTGGTCTTGAGCGGCATGGTGTGGGTCCTCCGCTCAGGCTGCGCGCTTGCGACGGCCGCCGAGACGGTCTTCGATCGCCTCGGCCGAGATCAGGTTCACCAGCGATTGTCCGTGCCGATCGATCTCCATCACCAAGGAATCGGCCCGTCCGGTGAAGTGCAGGTAGAAGATCATCGCCGGGATCGCGACGGCCAGGCCGGACGCGGTCGACAGCAACGCCTGGCTGATGCCGCCGGCGAGCAGTTCAGGACGGCCCATCGCGCTCGAGCCGGCGATCTGGTCGAACGCCACACGCATGCCCCACACGGTGCCCAGCAGCCCGAGCAGCGGCGTGATGGCGCCCACGCCGTTGATGACCCGCAGGTACCGTCGCAGGGCGACGGCGCAACGCTCGCCCTCGTCGAGAACGGCCTGCTCGACTTCCACGGCCGGCTTGCCCCAGCGGCGCAGGCCCGCTTCGAAGACGCGGGCGATGTGGCTCGTCTCCTCGTGGCAGAGCTCGAGCGCGGCCTCTTTGTCGCCGTTCTCTTCGACCTGGGTGAGCAGGCATTGGACGAACCGCTTGGGCGCCACGCGGCGGCGCCTTAGAGCGATGGTGCGTTCCAGCACGCACAGCATCATCACGACCGACGCCAGCAAGATCGGCCACACCAGCGGGCCGCTGGCCAGCAAGAGGTCGAGCAGGCTCCGGGGGCTTTCGCTGTCCATGCCTTGTGCCTCGTCCAAGCGTTGCGATCCCTAGCTACGCAAAGTGACCGGCCGTGCGCCCAAAGAGCGAGCACACGGCCGGTCCCCGTTGTTTGTTCGGCCGCCGGGCGGCCCGATCCGCTCAGATGCCCGGGCCGCCGTCATCGACGTCGCCGACCATGTGCAGGTGGTTGTGGTCGATGTAAACCACCTCGCGGGCGTCCTCGTCGCGGAGCGTGTGCGGGAACGGCCAGCCCACCCGCCGCACGTCCTCGTAGTAGATCGTGCACTTGTAGTGGGCGTGGTGCTGCTGAGCCGGGCCGATCATCGGGTAGACGCGGACCTCATCGACATAGTCGGCGATCTTCTCTTTGACGATCCGCACGTCGTTGCGGTTGCGCGACCAGAGCATCGGGATGCCGCCCTCGATCGGGCGGGCCTTCTCCAGGGCACGCATCACCTCGTCGTCGCTCGGCGTGTCGAGCGCCACCGGCGCGCCGCCGCTGGTGATCGGGCCGAGGATCGGCACGCGGTCGTACCGCTCCCGTTCCCAGTACTTGTCTTCGGACTTTTTCTGCAGGTAGGGCGACACCGGGATCGGCACCGACAGCAGTCCCAGACTCGGGCCGGTGCTGGTCCAGCCCCAGAAGCAACCCGTCGTGCTCACGAGCGACGACCCCATGACCATGGCGGCCGCGAGGGCGTAGCTGCGTTGCGAAGAGCGATGCCGTGCCATCGAGAGAGACCTTTGTGCTAACAGCGTTTGAGGCGCCGCGGGCGGGTGGGAAGCCGCTTCCGCGTCGGTTCGTCGACCGCCGCACATGGAACGTGCCGCGGCCGCCGTGTCTGTCGATAGTCTCTGTATCGTGTGAAGCTGGGCCGAACTTGCGGATTAATCCGAAAAAGCGGGCGGACGCTAGCAGGCAGTGGGCAGTGGGCAGTGGGCGTACGGCCTGAGTTCCGACCTGCCTACCGCCCACTCTCAACTGCCCACTCCCAACGAAAAACCGCCCGCGGGAGAATCGTCTCCCACGGGCGGCGTTGTTCTTCGTCGGCGGCTGAGCCTCGCGGCTCAGTGGCCCTTGTGGTGGCTGAAGTCCAGGAACCACCAGCCGTCGTCCCACTCCAGAGTCACCTTCCGCCACCCGAGCGGAACCTGCGGGTACGGGTAGAACGGACCGATGTACGGCCAGGCGCTCGGCGAGTACTGCTTCGGGTAAGTCAGGGCCGAGTAGTTGGGCGAGGCTGCGTAGCTCGGCCAGGCGTAGCCCGGCATGTTGGCTTGGTCGTAGCTCACGCCGGCGTTACCGCCGGTGCTGTAGCCCTGCGGCTGGGACATACCGCCGGCGTAGCCCGCTCCGTAGCTGGCCGAACGCACGGGCGCCTGCCCCTGCGGCATCGGGCGGCTCGCGATCCGCTGCATCGGACGCGGCATGCCACGGTTGGTCGTGGGCGCCGGCATGGCCTGCGGGTTCGGCGGCAGCGGCGAAGGAGCCTCGGCGGCCGTTTCCTCGACCGCGGCAAGCTGCAGCCCCGCGTCCGCCTCGGGTTCGGGGACCACGACTTCGAGCTTGTTGATCACGTGGTCGATGCCGTCGATCCCGCTAGCGATGCGAGCGGCCGTGGCCGCCTGCTCGTCGCTGGTCACGGTGCCCAGCAGCCAGGCGACGCCGTCCTCGTACTTCACGCCGACGCGGTAGTTCGAGAGCTGACCGCTATCGCGCAACGCGCCGGCGACGCTCTGGGCCATCTGGTCGGCGGCCGTCTCGGCCGAGGCCACGTTGTGCCCGGCCGCCGCCGCAATGGCGCATGCCAAGATAAAGGTGCGCATCGTCTCTCCCCCCCAGGAAACTGATCGGTCTCTCGACCCGGATCGTGTACTCGCCACGCTAGCGCCGCGCGACGTGTCTGAACTAGTTGTTTTCGTTGTCTCGCGGGCGAGTTCACCCGCGGCGTGTTCTGCCGAGACCGCGAACGTACGGCGGCAGCGGCAGAACCCACTCCGGTTGCTAACTTCGGCAACCGTGTGGGGGGCGGGGGAGTCTTTTTGCGACGATTCTGCGGCGCGTGCCGGTCGTCCGGTCGAGACGCCGTGGCCACACGCCTCGCGTGCGGCGTGACGCTAGCGTCGGGCGGCCGCCGCGGCGGCTTCGTGGCTAGCGATGAGCCGCGAGAGCGTGAGGTCCTCGTCAGCCGTTGCTTGCGTGGACTCCCAGACAGCGGCGATCGTCATCACGCCGAGCGTCGCCGCCGAGATCAGCCAGCCGAGCGCCTCCGACTGGGGATTGAACAACGCGAAGCAGGCCACTCCTACAAACCCTCCCGCCAGCCCGCCGCGGACGAAAGCGGCCGGCCGCTGTGAGAGCGGCAGACGGCTCATCCAGGCGGCGACCACGCCAAACAAGTGCGTGACGGTCCAAGCGAGGACGGGCAGGGTCGGCCAGACGCTTTCCATAGCGAAGGCTCTTGGCTTTGGGGTGGAAGAATCGTGCGGGGGGACCTGTCCTTTAGCAGGCTCGGGGCGACCGTGGCCAGATCGGGTTCGCCGATTGGCCCGTCGATTGCGTCATGTCGCCTCGTCGTGCGCGCTCCGCGCACGGCAACGTCTGTTCGACAAACGGGCGACCGCGTGTTTCCAAAAGCCAACGAGACGATGACCTAACGCCACACTCCGCGTTGCGTGACTCGTAAGAGCCGTCGCGACCGACAATTCGACCGAAACGACGCAAAGCACTGCGGCGGCCGGTATCCACTCGCATGACGGGAGGTTCGGCGCCGATTGCTCTCGGCAGCGAAACGCTTCCGCGATCGCAGCGACGCCGACGGTCTGCCCGACGCCCACGCGTCCGCAGCCTGTCGTGCTTCGCCGTCGCCGAGGCGGCGTTTCGCCAACCGATCGGCTTCGTTTCGAAATCTTCCGGCCTTCCCGGCTTTCACCATTCTGGTGAAACGCTTCCCTGATTGTGTGAATCGTCGGTAAGGCGTGGCTGTCAAACGGTTTGTGGGGCCGAAGCCGAGTCCAGAGCGGCCCATGCGACGCTCCACGGGCGTCGTAAGGTCAACCCTCTACGACGCTTAGAGCGGCCACCAGCGCCAATCGCCTCTGTCACCGATTCGGGGATGGTCACGCCAAACTGCGTTTCCGGCCTCACGGAAAACGGGCGATTAAAAGCCACGCGTTTGCAGCGGCTCGGGCGAGCCCTCCGCACCGACGGCCGCTCGCAGAAGCCGGCGACGTAGCCGCTGGCGCCGCAGTTGCATATTGGGAGATCCGTCGCTCCTAGTGAGCGTTGGATTCCGCACGGGAGTTTGCTACTGAGCCGCGAGAAGGGTGCGATGACCTACGCCAACCACGCGTTCCAATACGACCACAACGAAGACCGCGACGAGCAAGACTCGCGTCGCGTGAGCTACAGCCGCGGTCGGTCCGTCCGTGCCACGCGTAAACGCTCTCGGAAGCGCAGCGGCGGCGCCCCCGACTGCGGGATCGGCTCCCGTCGCAACCGTCGCTGGGCGTGGTGACACGCCGCACCGCCCGGTGCTTAGCGGATCTGCCGCTTGAGCTCGGCTTCGAGATCGCCGGCGTACAAGTTGCGGTTCGCTACCCGTCCGCGGTCGTCTACCAGAATCATCATCGGCAAGGTCATCACGCCCATGTCGGTGGCGAGCGCGCCGTCGAGCCCCTGCTCGTTGTAGAGCTGCGGCCAGCGAGCGCCCGTGGCGGTCCGCGAGGCGGCCGACTTCGACGTGTCGAGGTTGACGCCGACCACGGCCAGCTTGCCCCGGTACTTCTGCTGCAACGCGGCGATCGTCTTCATGTCGGCGGTCGGGTCGGACCAACTGGCCCAGTAGTGCACCACCACGTGCTTGCCCCGGTACTCGCGTGTAGCGATGTCGAATGGCTTGCCGTCGAGCGTGGTTCCCCTCAGCTTCAGCGGTTTGCCGACCGAGGCGAGCCGCGTTAGCGCGCCGGCGGCCTTCTTGCCGGCGAGCGTCCGCGGGAACTCTTTGGCGACGCGTGTGTACCATCGCTCGGCGACCTTCTCCTCGCCGGTGAACTCGCCCGCCATGTGGCCGAGCTGGAGCATCGCGTCGGCGGCGTCGGGGCTCGTCGGGTAGGCGTTGGCGAAGGCCTCGATCTTCTTGAGCCAGTCGGCCTGCACCTTGGCGTAGTCCGCGTCTTTCGCCGCGAGCGCCACGCCGTACTCGGCGCCGATCCGCTTGTAGCGGAAGTGAGCCGGGAGGTCGGCGCCCGCGGCTTTCACCGCCGGCGAACGCTCAAGCTGCGACAGCTTCTTCACGGCGCCGGCGTAGCCGCTCGACTGGGCGGTTGCGCTCAGCAGGTCGGCCAGCTGCGTGTACCACTGTCGCTTCTCGCCCTTGTCGACGGCCGACTTCGCGAGCTGCTCTAGCACGCCGACGCGTTGGTCGGTGAGCCGATCGAGCTTCGTGCCCGAGGCGGTGGCGGCCTGCTGATCCAGTTTCTCGAGCTGGGCGAGCAGCTGTTGCGTGTTCTCGCTAAGACGCGGCGAGTTCGGGCCGGCGCCCGACAGCGTGGGCACGGAGAACACCGTGGCGAGCTTCGGCCCGCTCGAGTCGACGGTGGGCGCCTCGACCAATCGCCAGGCGTCGCCCACGCGGAACAGCGAGCCGAGCAGCAGCTGCGTCGGCGTGCCTTCGTGGTCGATCAGCGCCGTCGCGTTCTCGTAGACAGTGACGTCGCGCTTCGAACCGTCCGTCCCGATCGGGATCACCCCGGGGCGCGGGGCGCCGAAGTCGACGTACCGGCTCGAACGCGACAGCGTTTTTTGCGTGCGGACGAGCTCGGCAAACTTCCGCGTCGCCGCGCTGATGCTGCTACGCAGCTCGCCGCCGATCGCCTTGCCGACACCGAGCGCCTGGGCCTCGGTCGGGGTCATCAGCAGACGGGCGAAGCGGGCGTCGTCGCGCGAGGTGACGGCGGCCACGGCTTCTTCCGCCACTTCCTGCGGCGAGATCTGCTTCCAGCTATCGATCTTGCCGTCTTGGTTCTTGTCGATGCCCCACCGCGAACCACCCGTGTGGAACCAGCGGTACTGATCCGCCTTGCTGTCGAAGTCGGAGTCGATGTCGCGGTACACCTCGAGGCCGCCGGCGTAGTAGCACCAGGTGTCGACGACGTTGTCGGCGTTGGAGTCGGCGAACCGCCGCAGGATCCGATCCTGAGCGTCGCGGACGATCCACGAAGTGCTCTTGCCCTCTCGGGCCGCCTTCACGGTGCAGGCCTTCTTCTCAGCGCCCGTGGGCATGTCGTACTCGACGCCCGGCTGGATCGGCTTGAGCGCGAGGGCCTGCGCTGTACTGGGGGCGGTAGCGGCGATGGCGGGGCTAGCCGCCGTACACAGGCAGAAGCAGGGCAAGGCAGCGGCGAGCGCGCAGAGCGTGCGGATCATCATCCCGGGGCGTCCGTGACCGGAGGAGTGGAGCGTGAATCGCCGAGGAGTATCTCGACCCGCTGGCGCCGCGTACATAGCGCTTTGCCGCCGGGGGGGACCACAGAAGCACGGAGACACCGAGGGAAACGCTTCTCCGCGTTGGTCCTATCTGGGAGGGCGAAGCTCCTGCTGAGCCGAATTGGAAAGCAGTCGTCGTGCGCCGGAGGCTCGGCGGGAGCCTCGCCCTCCCAGCGCCGCGTTGCAGCGCCGGTTACCCGGCTGCCTTCGCAAGCTCCAGCAGAAACGGTTTACGAAACCACAGAGGTGCCGAGACCCTGAGGGATAGGCTTCTCCGTGCTCTCCGTGTCTCTGTGGTTACCCCTCTACAACTCAAGTGCCCGCCTTCACGCGCTCCAGCAGCCGGCCGGGTGAGCCCATGGCGTTGTAGCCGCCGTCGAGGTGGAGGATCTCGCCGGTCACGCCGCTCGACATGTCGCTCAGCAGGTAGCAGCCGCTCTTGCCGACCTCTTCGTGCGTGATGTTGCGGCCCAGCGGGGCCATCGCCTCGTACAGGCCCAGCATCTCGTCCACGCCGGCGCCGCGGCCGGAGATCGTCTGCAGCGGGCCGGCCGAGAGGGCGTTCACGCGGACGCCCTGAGGGCCGAGCTCGTAGGCCAGGTACTTCACCGTGGCGTCGAGCGCCGCCTTGCAGACGCCCATCACGTTGTAGCCCGGCACGGCCTTCTCGCCGCCGTAGTAGGTGAGCGTCAGCACGCTGGCGTCTTCCGCTAGCAGCGGTTTGGCGGCGCTGGTGAGCGCCATCAGGCTGTGCACGCTGATCGCCATCGCGTGCTTGAAGCCCTCGCGGCTGCAATCGACGGTGTCCTTCTTCAGGTCCTCGGGCGGGGCGAAAGCGATCGAGTGCAGCAAGAAGTCGAGCTTCTCACCGTTCTCTGCTGAGCACAAATCGCTCTCACACTTGGCGATCACCGCCGCGACGTGCTCGTCGATGGTCACGTCCATCGGCGCCAGGAACTTGCACCGCGGGTTGTCCTTCACCAGCTTCTCAACCCGGCCGCGGTTCTTTTGCCGGGCGTCGTCCGGCTTGTCGGGCATGTGGGTGAAGCCGCAGTCGCCCCCTTCGGCCATGATCCGCTCGGCGATTGCCCAGGCGATCGACTGCTTGTTGAAAACGCCGGTGATGAGGCCGCGTTTGCCTTCGAACAGGCCTGCCATAGTCGCTGGTTTCCGTGACGGGAGGGTCGCGAGAGCTTGAAGTGAGGTTGGGCGATGGTAGCAACGCCCGGGTTACTCCGGAACGGGCCCAGACCGTTGCACGCCAGCGGCGCACAGTTACGATCGGCGGTCATGAAGACCTCGCCTGATGCTGTCGATTTTGCACAACAACTGCTCGAAGCGGTCTCAGGGGCCGGTTCGCCGGCGGACGCCGATCGACGCGTCCTGCAGGCGATCGCCGAGGCGTGCGGCGGCACTCAGGCGTGCGTCTGGCGCCCGGCGACGCCCCACTGGACGCTCGTCGCCGCGTACCCGCGTCCGCTGGCCGCCCCACCCGAGGCCGTGGCGGAGGCTCTCGACCGGCACGCCCCGGTGTCGCTGGCCGGTTGGTCGGCGGCGCCGCTGCCGCAAGACCCGCACGCCTTGCAGCCCGACCTGCTAGCCGTCGAGGCCGCGGTCGATCCGCAGCGACTCGGCGAGCTGACCGGGGTCGCCCACGCCGCACGGGGCGTCGCCCGCTCGCTCGGCCGGGGCGAGCGCCTCGACGAGCTGCTGGGCATCTCGCTCGCTTGGAGCGCCTCGAGCGACACCCGGGCGTTGCTCGAAACGATGGCCGAGTCCGCCACGCGGATCTTCGACGCCGATCGTGCGACGATCTTCCTGTGGGACCGCGCCGCCAAGAAGCTCGTCGGCCGGCCGGCGCTCGGCATGCCCGATAACGAGTTGACCATCCCCGAGGACGCGGGCGTCGTCGGCAAGGTGGTGCAGTCGGGCGAGACGCTCCGCGTCTGCCCGCGGGAGATCGAGAAGTACATCGACCGCGCGACCGACGCCAAGACCGGCTACCGCACCGAGTCGCTGCTGTGCGTGCCACTCGACGCGCCCGGCGGCGACCGCCTCGGCGCCTTCGAGCTGATCAACAAGCGAGGGCAGGGGGGCGCCCCGGGCGAGTTCACGGACGACGACGCGGCGGGCCTTGCCGAGTTCGCCTACCTGGCCGCCGCGGCGGTCTCCAGCGCGCAGCAGGTGGAAGACCTGCTCGAGCAACGCGACACGCTGGTGGATCAGGCGGCCAGCGGCGTGCGGATGCTCGGCGATTCGCCGCCGATCGTCGCGTTGCGTTCGACCATCGATCGCGTGGCCGAGTCGGACCTGTCCGTGCTCGTGCTCGGCGAGAACGGCACGGGCAAGGAGGTCGTGGCGCAGTCGCTGCACTTCCGCAGCAAGCGTCGGTCCGCCCCTCTGTTGGCCGTCAACTGCGCGGCGATCGCCGAGTCGCTCTTGGAGAGCGAGCTCTTCGGCCACGAGGCCGGCGCCTTTACCGACGCCCGCGAGTCACGGGCCGGCAAGTTTGAGCTGGCCGACGGCGGCACGCTGCTGCTGGACGAGATCGGCGACATGAGCCTCGCCGGTCAGGCCAAGCTGCTGCGCGTGCTCGAAGACAAGACGGTCGTCCGCGTGGGCGGCGCCGAAGAGCGGCGGGTCGACGTCCGCGTGGTCGCCGCGACGAACCGCGATCTCTCCGAACGCGTGCACGAGAAGTCGTTCCGCGAGGACCTCTTCTACCGCCTGTGTGTGGTGACGCTCGAGCTACCGCCGCTGCGTGAACGGGGCGAAGACGTGGTGCTGCTGGCCGAGCACTTCTTGCGGTCGTTCGGCCAGTCGCGCGGTCGGAAGCCGCCGAAGCTGTCGGCCGCGGCGAAGAAGCGGCTCGTCGCGCACAACTGGCCCGGCAACGTCCGCGAGCTCCGCAACCTGATGGAGCGCGTCGCGTACCTGACGGACGGCCCGACTATCGGCCCGGAAGACCTCTCGATCGTGGATCGCGGATCGGCCGGAGCCGCGGGCGGGGGCGGCCTGGACGACTACTTCGACGGCTCGCTCACCGACGCCACGTACGCCTTCCAGCGGGCGTACATCGACCACTGCGTGGACCACTCACGCGGCAACGTCGCCGCCGCGGCCCGCAAGCTCGGCCTGCACCGCTCGAACCTGTACCGCAAGATGCGTCAGCTCGGCCTCGACGACGGAGCAACCATGGACGAGGGGGGAACCACCGATGAGCACGGATGAACGTGGGTCCAGAACGGGGGAACCGCGAATGACGCGAAGACTCGCGAGTGTTCTGGCGGCTGCCTTCGTCGGTTAGCGCAGATTCGCGTAATTCGCGGTTCCAGCGGCATTCGTGTCTATCCGAGTTCATCCGTGGTTCCCTCAAGCCCCGAGGCGATGACGTCGAAGAGCCGGTCGATCTCGTCGGCCGTGATCGTCAGCGGCGGGGTGACGTACACGAGGTCGGGCTTCGCGCGGAGCCAGACGCCGTGGTCCATCGCGTAGCGGGCGATGCGGCGGCCGAGTGAGTCTTCATCCAAGAAGCCGTCCGACGTCTCCAGGTTAAACGCCGCGATCATGCCGCGTTGCCGGGCGTGCTTCACGCGCGGGTCGGCCGCGAGGTCGCAGAGCCGCTCGCCGATGTGCGCGATCTTCTCTGGCAGGGCGTCCATGACGCCGCCGTCGAACTCATCGAGCGTCGCGAGCGCGGCGGCGGCGGCCAACGGGTTGCCGCTGTAGGTGTGGCCGTGCCAGAAGGTGCGGTCTTCGTCCGGCGTGCGGTTGAGGAACGTCTCGTAAACCCGCCGCGTGGTGAGCGTGGCCGCCATCGGCAGGTAGCCCGCTGTGAGGTGCTTGCCGAGGCAGAGGAAGTCGGGCGCGACGTTCTCGTGGTCGCAGGCGAATCGTTTGCCGGTCCGGCCGAGGCCAACGGCGATCTCGTCGGCGATCAGCAGCACGCCGTGCTCGTCGCACAGCCGCCGCAATCCGGCGAGGAAGCCCGGCGGATGGAACAGCATGCCCGCGGCCATCTGCACCAGCGGCTCGATGATGACGGCGGCGATCTCGTCCGCTTGCTGTTCAAGAACGGCGCCAACGCGTGCGAGCGCGGCGTCGGCCGAGTCATCGCGCTGCGTGTTCGGCGGGTCGACGCGGATCACCTCGCACAGGATCGGCCCGAAGACCTCGTGGTACCGGCCGATGCCGCCCACGGCCGTCGCGCCGATCGTGTCTCCGTGATAGGCGTTGCCGAAGCAAAGGTATTTCGTTTTCGTCGGCTTCGGAGTTTCGCACTGCCGCCAGTACTGCAGCGCTTGCTTCATCGCGATCTCGACCGCCGACGAACCGTCGCTGGAGAAGAACACGCGGCTCAGATCTCCCGGCGCCAGGTCGGCCAGCCGCTTCGCGAGCCGCACCGTCACGTCGGCGCCCATGCCGAGGCTCGTGCAGTGGGCCACGCGGTCGAGCTGTTGACGGATCGCCTCGTTGACACGCGGGTGGTTGTGGCCGAGCGCCGCGCACCACATGCTGCTCGCCGCGTCGAGGTAGGCGTTGCCCTCGACGTCGTGCAGCGTGCGGCCCTCGGCCCGCTCGATCACCAGCGGCCGGTAGCCCGACATCGGCGTGAACGAGTGCCAGTAGTGTTCGCGGTCCCAATCGTGCAACTGTTGCGCGTTGTCGCCGCCATCGTGCCGAGCCTCATCGGGCTGAGTCTCATCGGACCGAGCCTCGGCCTGCGACGTTTGGGCCCGTTCGTTGTCTTGCGTCTGCATCTGCGTCATTCGCGGTGACTCCAATCCACGAGCAAGCGGTCTCCCTCGCCGGCGCGGAGCATGTCGGCCGCGCTGCCGTTGACGATCGCCAGTTCTAGCATGCCGCCCGATCCTACGAGCGCCACCAGCGTGTGCGGCGGCTGGTCGCCGTAGGTCACCTGCAGGCCGAAGGTCTCGTGCTCGTCTCCGCACGCGACCCGCAGCCGCGTGTCGCGTGGCGCCCGGCTGAGCATGCCGACGGGGATGTTCGAGATCAGGTTGCCGAACCGATCGACCTCGACGATCCGCCCGGCGATGCTCTTTCCGTTCTTCTTCGGGTCGGGCGTTCTTGCCAGGGTAACGAGCGATTCGAGCGGCTCGCCGAACTCTGCCGCCCCGGACCCACCAGCAAGACGTGCGGCGACGGGCGCCATCAGGTCGCGGCCGTGGAACGTCGCCGAGGGCGTCTCGCCGCCGACCTTGCTCGGATCGACCGCCACGACGCCGTCGGCCCAGTCGCCGACCCAGCCGAACAGGCCGTTGTCGGGGCCCACGTAGTGCTGCCCCGCCGCCTCGACGACGACGATCGCCCGGTCGGTGCCCACGCCCGGATCGACGACGGCTAGGTGCACCGTGCCGCGGGGGAAGCGGGGCGACCCTTGCTCCAGCAGCCGCGCGGCGGCGGCGATGTCTTGCGGCGGGATATCGTGCGACAGGTCGACGAGCGTCGCCCCGGGCGCTCCGCACAGCAGCACGCCTTTCATCTGGGCTACGTAGTGACTCGCCGCGCCGAAGTCGGTGGTGAGCGTGATGATCGGCACGGCGCGCGGCGACTCTCGGTTGGAGGTCATCGCAGCGTAATCAGAGCCGGCGCCCCGCCGCTACCGTTCAGCTCTCCGCGATAAGTTCGAGGCAGATCGCGCGCACGCGCCCGGGGTCGGCGTTGGGGTTTTTCTTTTTGGCCTGGCCGATCAGAGCGCCCACCGCCTGCTGCTTGCCGCCCTGCACGTCGGCGACGATTTTCGGATTCGCGTCGAGCAGTTCACGGCAAATGGTCACAAGTTCGGACTCATCGACCGCCGCGATTCCTAGTTTGTCCATCGCCGCGTCGGCGTCGACGCCGTCTTCGAGCATCGTGTCGAACACGTCGCGGGCACGGGCGCTCGGCAGGTCGCCGCCGACGAGCTTGGCGATCATGCCGCCCAGCCGCTCCGCGGGCAGGGCGAGCTCGGCGAGCGTCTTGCCCGTGGCGTTCATCACCCGCGAGACGTGTTGTGTGACCCAGTTGGCGGCTTGCTTCGCGTCGCCACCCGATGTGGCCACCGCCAGAAAGTAGTCGGCCATCTCGCGGCCGGCGCTGGTGATGACGTCCGCATCGTAGGCCGAGAGGCCGTGATCGGTTTGAAGCCGGAGGCGCAACGCGGCGGGCAGCTCGGGCATCTTCGCTCGCACCCGTTCGACCTCGTCGGCGGTCACGACGACGGGCGCCAGGTCGGGGCAGGGGAAGTAGCGGTAGTCGGCCGATTCTTCCTTCTCACGCTGAGCGCGCGTGACCTCGGCCGAGTCGTCCCAGCCGCGGGTTTGCTTGGGCGCCTGGCCGATGCGGCGGCCGGTCTCTTGCCACTCTCGCCACTGGCGGCTCGCCTCGTACTCGATCGCCCGCTCCACCGCGCGGAAGCTGTTCAGGTTCTTGATCTCTACGATCGGCGTCGCGGCCGTCTCGCCCGCCGCTTTTGGATCCTCGACGTGCAGGTTCACGTTCGCGTCGACGCGGAGCGAGCCTTCCTGCATGTTGCAGTCGGACACGCCGAGGAACGTCAGCAGCAGCCGCAGCTCGGTGAGGTACGCCCTGGCCTCCGCGGAGCTACGCAGGTCCGGCTCGCTGACGATCTCCAGCAGCGGCGTGCCGGCGCGGTTGAGGTCGATGACCGAGTCGCCGCCGCCGGCGGACTCATCGTGCAGGCTCTTGCCGGCGTCCTCTTCCAGGTGCGCCCTCGTGATGCGAATCCGCTTCGGCTCGTCGTCTTCGGTGGCGATCTCCAGCCAGCCGTGCTCGGTGATCGGCAGGTCGAACTGGCTCGTTTGGTAGCCCTTCGGCAGGTCCGGGTAGAAGTACTGCTTGCGGTCCCATTTGGTGAAGTCGGGGATCGTGCAGTTGAGCGCCACGCCCGTCTCGACCGCCAGGTCGATGGCCCGCTCGTTGAGCACGGGCAGCGAGCCGGGTAGCCCGAGGCACACCGGGCACGTCTGCGTGTTGGGCTCGGCGCCGAAAGTCGTTGCGCACCCGCAGAACAGCTTGCTCTTTGTTGCGAGCTGCACGTGCACCTCGAGGCCGATGATCGTTTGCCCGGCGATGGTTTGGTTGTCGCTCATGGTGTTTTTGAACCACGGATTGCACGGATGCAGGGCACCTTTTTGCTTATCGGTGCGATCCGTGTCATCCGTGGTCAAGACAAGGGGGCGATCGCGGTGGGGCCGTGGGTGGCTTCGTGCATGCGGGCCGCTCGCAGCAGGCGGGTCTCTTCGAGCGGGGGGGCCATCAGTTGCAGGCCGATCGGCAGGCCGGCGGACGACACGCCGCACGGCAGGCTGATCGCCGGCAGGCCCGCGAGGTTGGCAGTCACCGTGTACAGGTCGACGAGATACATCGCCAGCGGGTCGTCGATCAGCTCGCCCAGCTTGAACGCGGGGGCGGCCGTCACGGGGCCGGCGATGACGTCGACCTTCTCGAACGCTCGGTCGTAGTCCTGGCGGATCAGTCGCCGGACCTGCAACGCCTTCTTGTAGTAGGCGTCGTAGTAGCCCGCGCTCAACGCGTACGCGCCGAGCATGATGCGGCGTTGCACCTCCGGGCCGAGCGCCTCGCTGCGGCTCTGCCGATAGAGCCGCACCAGGGCGGTGTCGATCTTGTCCGCGGCCGCTTGGTCGCCCGCTTCGGTCGCCTCCTTCCGCTCGGCGGCGAGGCGGGCGTGCATCGCCGCGGGCTCGGTCCGGTAGCCGTAGTGAACGCCGTCGTAGCGGGCCAAGTTGCTCGACGCCTCGCTCGGCGCGATCACGTAGTACGTAGCGACGCCGTGCTTCGCGTGTGGCAGGTGGACCTCCACGGTCTCGGCGCCCGCCTCGCGGTAGCCGTCGATCGCCTTCTCGACCGCTTGGCGGACCTCGTCGCTCAGGCCTTCAGCGTAGTGCTCGGGCACCACACCGACGCGGAGCCCCTCCAGCGGGCGGTCCACTTCCGGCGCCGTTGGTTCGGCCGGTTCATTGGTCGATGTGGTGTCGCGCGGATCGTGACCAGCGATGGCGTCGTACAGCAGCGCGACGTCTTCGACGCTCCGCGCTAGCGGGCCGACCTGATCGAGACTGCTGGCGAACGCCACCAGTCCGTAGCGGCTCACGCGGCCGTAAGTCGGCTTCAGCCCGACGACGCCGCACAGCGCGGCGGGCTGACGGATCGAACCGCCGGTGTCCGTGCCGATCGACAGCGGCGCCTGGCCCGCGGCGACACACGCCGCCGCGCCGCCGCTCGAGCCGCCGGGCGACCGCTCAAGGTCCCACGGGTTGTGGGTCTTTTGGAACGCCGAGTTCTCGGTCGAGCCGCCCATGGCGAACTCGTCCATGTTGGTGCGGCCGATCAAGACGGCGTCGGCCGCTTTGAGGCGGGCGACGACGGTCGCGTCGTAGGGCGGCCGAAAGTCGGCCAGCATCTTCGACGCACACGTGGTCAGCTCGCCCTCGTCGCACAGCACGTCCTTCACGGCCACCGGCGCCCCGGCCAGGGCGCCGAGCGGCTCGCCGGCGGCGCGGCGCCGATCGACGGCTGCCGCTTGCTCCAGCGCCCGCTCGGGCGTGGTGCGTAGGAAGGCGCCGACCTTGTCGTCGGTCGCGGAGACGCGGTCGAGGCACGCCTGCGTGGCCTCGACGGACGTCAGCTCGCCCGCGTTGAGTCGCTCAAGCAGTCGAGCGGCCGTCAGGTCTGCGGGCGAGTCGGCCACTACGCGTTGATCGGGGGCTGCTTGGAAGGGGAGGGGGGCCGCGCAATCAACCGTGGCGAACAGACCGTCGCCCGGCGTCCGTCATCCAGCGTCAGTCACCCAACACGGCGGGCACGCGGAAGCCGCTGTCCGACTTCAGCGGAGCGTTGGCCAGTGCGGCGTCCCTTGGCAGGCTCTTGCGTACCTCATCGGCCCGCAGCACGTTGGTCTGCTCGATGGCGTGGACCATCGGTTCGACTCCCGCCGTGTCGATGGCCGACAGCGAATCGACATAGTCAACGATCGCCGCGAGTTCGCCCGACAAACGGTCGATCTCCTCGCCGGTCGGCTCTAGCCGCGCAAGCAAGGCGACTCGTTCGACGTCGGTCCGCTGGATCGCCATCGCGGGGTTCCCGAGTCGCCGGCGGGGTAAGACGTTGGGGCCGCGCTACTACGCGGCGCCCGCCTTCGCGGTCGGCAGGTGGAACGGAGCGTTCCGCACCCGCTTCACCACGGCGCCGCTGCGGATGCACTGGGTGCAGACCAGCAGCTTGCGGGTCGTGCCGCCCTCGGCCGAGACACGCACCTTCTGCAGGTTCGGCTTGAACTGCCGGCGGGTGATGCCGGTGATCTTCGTGCCAACGCCGCCCAGGTACTTCTTCTTACCGCGGGTCGTCACCTGATTGCCCATCTGCGGCCCCTTGCCGCACAGTTCGCATACACGCGCCATCGCTAACTCTCGCTATTCCGACGTCTGACCAGGGGGGCCGCGACGCGTGCCCGGGGGAATTGTTTTGGTGTGCGTGGCCCCCGCTCCGGGCGGTCGACCTACGCGAATCGCGAAGAATAGCCGAATCGCTCGGCGCCGGCAACGCTCAGCGACCCCTCGTGTGCGACAAAACCTCGGCGGTGACCAGGCCGTTCGAACCGATCCCGTCGCCCGAGTGCACCGTGGGCTCGCCGGCCCAGCTGGTGAATTTGCCGCCCGCTTCCTCCAGAATCGGCTTCAGGCAGGCCGCGTCCCAGAGGCTCATCTCGGCGTCGATCATCACTTCGGCTCGGCCGATGGCGACCATCATGTAGCCGTAAGCGTCTCCCCAGGTACGGGAAATGCGGGCCGTGCTCTGCAGGGCCATGTAGACGTCCGTGGCGTCCTGCTCGCGATCTTGGAAGCCCGCGACGTCGCCGGTGAGGAACAGCCCGTCAGCTAGGGTTTCCACGGTGGAGACCGCGGCACGCCGGACCGCTGAATCGCCGTTCTGGTACCAAGCCCCGTGCCCGACCTGTGCGTGGATCGTCTCGCCCGACGCCGGGGCATTAATCACTCCCAGCACCGGCTCGCCGTCCGCCTCGTTGAGCACCGCCACGAGGTTCGTGTAGAGCGGCACGCCATGCACGAATGCCTTTGTGCCGTCGATCGGATCGAGGATCCACTTCCGCCCGCTCGTGCCGGGCGTTTCGGGGAACTCTTCGCCCAGGATGCCGTCTTCGGGGAACGCTGCGGAGATCCGCTCGCGGAGTAGCTGCTCCGCGCCCCGGTCCGCGACGGTCACCGGCGAACCATCGCCCTTACGCTCGACGTCGAGGTCTTCGCGGCGGAAGTGCTGCAGCGTGAATCGGCCCGCTTCTAGGGCGATCTCGCGAGCGAGTTCCAGCCGCTGGGCGTCCGTGGCGGGCTCGGTCATGGGTGTGGAAGGGGCGGGCATGGCGTGGGGATCGCGGGCCGTTTCGAGAGGGGGACAGCCGTCAGCCGCGCGAAATTACCGGCAATCGGGGCGGCACGCTACCGTGCTGGATGCCTCCCGCGAACCGCGCGGCCCAAGTTTGCGGTTGTGGCGGGCGTGTGCGTACCATTGCGAGCCGGCTGCGGCTCGCTCGGTGCCGCGTGCAAACAGACGGCGAAACCCCTCACGAATGAACGGACAGCAACCGATGCTACGGCTCGAATCACGGAAGAATTGGTCGGTCGGGTGGCTCGCTACCGCCATCGCTGGGCTGGCGATGCCCGCCCAGGGCCAGCCAATCGGCGACGTTTGGGGACAAGCCCCGGCGGGCGTCGGTGTCGCCCAGCCCGCGGCGGCCCCGTCACTCCAGTGGCAGATCCTGCAAAACCCGAACTCTCCGCTCACGATGGTGGTCGTCGACCCGATCCGCCAGGTTGTTGCGGTTTACCAGATCGACCCAGCTTCCGGACTGATTACCCTAAAGAGCGTCCGGCCGCTCGGTCCCGATCTGCGGCTCGACAACGGATTCAACGCCACCGAACCGCTCCCCAAGGCGGTCCGAGAGATGACCGACGAGAGATAACGGAGTAGCCGCCGCTTCCGCCCAGCTGGACCGCTGGGCAAGGGAGCCGCCGGCGGGCTTCGCGTGACACCGCACCCCACAAGTCTTTCATGGCACAGAAGTTCACATCGCTCGAGGAAGCCGCCGACAAGCTTGGCGTCTCCAAGGACCGTCTGAACGAGCTTCGCGAGGCGGGCGATCTCCGCGCGTACAAAGACGGGGCCGGCTGGAAGTTCCGCACCGAGGACATCGACAAGATGGCCGACGAGGGCGTGCCGGGCGCCGCGGCCACGGACGATGACGACGATGATCTCGTCCTCGGCGTCGAGCCCCTGGCCGACGGCGACGACGCGGAGTCGATTCTGTTGGCCGAGGACGATCTAGACGTCGCCCCGTCGCGCCCGCCGAGCACGATCATCGGCAAGAACGAGATGTCGGAAGACGACGACCTGACGCTCGCGTCCGAATCATCGCTCGCCGCCGAATCGACCGATGCGGGCGGTTCGTTCGCTGAGCTGGAAGAGCTGGAGCTCGATCTGGAAGCCGCGTCGAGCCGGATTCTCGACGCCGGAGACGTGTCCGCGGCTCAGAAGGCCGTTGAGCAGTCGCAAGAGCCGTCGCAGCCGTCTTCGGACCTCGCTCTTGACGACGACGATCTGGATCTCGACCTCGATATGGGTAGCGACGCCGCGGGCCAGACCGGGGAACTCCCTTCGCTGTCCGGCGCGGAGCCGAGCGGCGGCAGCTCGCTGGCGCTCGACACGGACGGAAGCGACGACGATCTCGTCCTAGGCGACGGCAGCGACGTGTCGCTCGCGTCGGGCGATAGCGGAATCAACCTGGCACCGTCCGACAGCGGCATCGCGCTGGACGATGTGCCGTTGGACCTCGCGGGCTCGGCGATCGGGTCGGCGTTGGACCTCGCCGCGCTGTCGGCGGTCGCCCAGCAGAAGGACGCCGACGCCGGAGACAGCCTCGCGGCCGGCGATAGCTTGTCCTCGGGCGACGACTTCTTGCTCACGCCCGGCGACGACGGCGACGAAGACGAGGAAGACAGCTCGCAGGTGGTCGCGTTGTCCGACGTCGGAGTGACCGACGACGACCCCGTCGCGTTCGACGCGGTGGACGACGGGGACGACGATTCGGCTGACCTCGGCTTCACCGAGGCCGGCGACGACTTCGGCGGCGGGGTCGAAGCGGCGCCCGCCGCGGCCGCGGCCGCGGTCGGCGGCGCCTCCGAGTTCCCGACCTGGGTCGTGGTGATGCTCGGCCTGAGCCTGGTCACCATGACTTTATGCGGCATCATGACGCTCGACCTCATCGGCACGATGTGGTCGTGGAAGGAGCCGTACACGGTCAACAGCGCCCTAATGGACGGCATCCGCGGCCTGTTCGGCTGATCTGGCGCGGCGGCGTCGCCGTCGGGTCTGCTCGCGGCGACGAAGTAGCCCCCTCGCTTGGGTGCGACATTCTGTCACACCGCGCAGAAGGTGTGTCGGCAGTCGGGGGGGCCGCCGTGGCCAGCTGGCCGTCAATTGCGGATAGTGGGTCAGGGGAGCGGCGAGTCAGCCGCCCCGAAATCGTTCCCTCGGCTCGCGCGACGATGCGGACTGTGCAACCAAACTCAGCAGCGGCTTGTGCCAGCGGCTCGGCCGCCACGCGCATGGCAGCGGCGTGCCTCCTCGCGCTGATCGCCGTCATCGGTTGCGGTCGAACCGAAGAGATCCGGACCTACCGGGTCGCAACCGGCGAATCGCCTGTCGTGGCGCCGGCCACGCCGGCAGCGATTCCTTCCGCACCGGAGGTAACGGCCGGTGAACCGACCGATCGGATGTTGGCTGCCGTGATCGCCGGGGCGGAGAAGGTGTGGTTCCTTAAGGCGACGGCGCCGATCGCGGCCGTGACAGAAGCAGAGGACCAACTGCGGGTGATCTACAACGGATTCGACGCCAGCGGCGAGCAACCGAGTTGGGAACTGCCCGACGGCTGGTCAGAGGAGCGGCCCGGCGGGATGCGGCTGGCGACCCTCCGACGCGAGGTCGACGGGACGGCGGCGCCGCTCGAAGTGTCGGTCATCGGCCTGCCCAAGACGGGCGATTGGCGATCGCAGCTGCTGGACAACGTGAACCGCTGGCGTGGCCAGATGGCCCAGCCGCCGCTCACCGCCGCGAACCTCAGCGACTCCGTGTCGCCGCTCGGCGAGGCCGAAAACGAGCGCGTGCTCGTCGACATCGCCGGCCGCTTCAGCGGCGGCATGCAGCCGTCGTCGGCCCCGCCGACCGCACCGGTCGCGGCGCCGCCTCGCGCCGCGCGTGGCGGGGGCCTTGAGTACGACACACCCGAGGGGTGGACCGATCAACCGGGCAGCGCCATGCGGAAAGCGTCGTTCAAGACCGCCGCCGGGTGCGAGGTCACGGCGTTCGTCTTCGCCGCTGGCGGCGGCATGTCCGACACACTCGGCAACGTGAACCGCTGGCGAGGCCAGGTGGGCTTGGAGCCAACCACGGCCGACGAACTCGACGCTGAGTCGGAGCCGATGCCGATCGCCGGGGGCGACGCCACGTACGTGGAGCTCGTCGGAGAGGGGAGCACCACGCTCGCCGCGATCAGCGAGCGGGACGGCAGCGTCTGGTTCTTGAAACTGAACGGGCCGAACGACGCCGCGGCGGCGGATCGCGACGCGTTCCGAGGCTGGCTCGCGTCGTTGCGGTTCTAGCCGCTTGAAGTGCTTTGACTGATTCTCCGAGGAACAGGAACCAGCGACCCGTGCCGGCCGACCCCGCCCCCAAGCCCGACGACCGCCAGCCGCGTGAGCCCGCGAGGCGCTCGCCGGCGACGTCTGCGTTGCAGGCGCTCGCCTCGCTCCGGCTGACCGTGGCGTTGTTCGCGGCGTCGATCTTCCTCGTGTTTGTCGGCACGCTCGCGCAGGTCGATCACGACATCTGGTACGTGGTAGATCACGCCTACTTCCGCGTCTGGTGGGCCCAGGTCGAGTGGCAGGCCTTCTATCGGCTCGCGGAGATGATCACCAAGGCCGAGCCGCAGCCGATCGAGGGCGGTTTCTGGTTTCCCGGCGGGCTGACTATCGGCAGCCTGATGATGGCCAACCTGATGGCCGCGCACACGACGCGATTCAAGGTGGCGGCAAAGGGCCGCCGGCTAGCCGTTGGTTTAGGCGTGACGCTCATCGGCGTCGCCGCCACGACCTGGGTGGTTGTGAGCGGCATGGACGACGCCTTTGAGAGCCAGCTCTCTGCGGAGTTCTGCGAGGGGCTCTGGCAGTCGTTGCGGGCGAGCCTAGCGGGCGTCGCGCTGCTCGGCTCGTACTGGTCCGTGCAGACCTACGGCCGCGTGCGGCCGGCGGAGTGGTGGCTGGCGGCGGTGATGAACCTGGCGTTGCTGATGACGTGCGGCGTGCTGCTGACGAACGCCGAGTGGCGGATCGACGACGCCGGGCTGCGGATCCTGTGGCAGCTGGCGAAGGGTGGCCTGGCGTCGGCCGTGCTGCTGGCCGGCTGCTGGCTGGTGTTCCGCAAGCGGGCGGGCATCGTGCTGCTGCACGCTGGCATCGGCCTGCTGATGGTCGGCGAGCTGCTCACCGGCCTGACCGCCGATGAGGCGCAGCTCCGCGTGTCCGAAGGACAGACGGTCAACTACGCGTACGACATCCGCAGCACCGAGCTCGCCTTCTCGACGCCCGACGGCGACGCCGACCGCGTGACGGTCATCCCCGAAAGCCGTCTGCGGCGGGCCATGGCCACGGGCGAGCCGATCCGCCACCCCGGCCTGCCGGTCGCCGTGCGGGTGGTCAGGTTCGATGAGAACTCCACGTTGCGGCGGGCGAGCGACACCGCGGAAGACCAGCCGACGACGAGCCCGCCGATTAAGAACCGGGCGTCCGAAGGCGCCGGCACGGGGGTCGTGGCCGTTCCGGTGCGGTCGGTGGTGGGCGTCGGCCCCGAGCAGTCGGTCAACCTGCCGTCCGCGTACGTCGAGCTGCTCGACCCGCAGACGGACGAGTCGCTCGGCGTGTGGCTCGCGTCCGCGTCGATGCTGGAGGGGCCGGCCGGCGGCGCCCTGCTGCCGCAACGGTTCACCGCCGGCGGCGCCACGCACACGCTCGAGCTGCGTTTTGAACGCCACTACAAGCCGTATTCGGTCACGCTCAACGACTTCACGACCGAGTACTACGTCGGCACGCCGACGCCGAAGAACTACGAGTCGAACATCGTCCTGCGTGATCCGTTGCAGGGCGTCGAACGGCCCGTGCGGATCTGGATGAACAACCCGCTGCGTTACGGCGGAGACACGCTGTATCAGTCGGGCTTCGTCGACGAGCAAACGACCATCCTGCAGGTGACCACCAACGGCGGTTGGATGATCCCCTACGTTTCTTGCATGCTCGTGGGCGTGGGCATGCTGGCGCACTTCGGCGTGACGCTGTCGCGGTTCCTGCAGCGACGCACCGAAGAAGCCACGCGGCAGCAGGCTAAGCAGCCGCTCGGCGCTGCCGATAGCGAATGGCGAGAGTTGCTCAAGCCGGCCGCTTGGCGAGACCCGCGTGTGTTCGCCCCCGCGATTGCGGCGGTGCTCATCGCCGGCTACCTGGGCGGCAAGGCCCGGACGCCGCAAGACACGCCCGGCGACTTCGCCATGCAGCGCTTCGGCCGTGTCGCCATCGCGGACGACGGCCGCGTGAAGCCGATCGACACGCTCGCCCGCACCACGCTGCAGTACCTGTCCGGCCGACAAGAGGTCCAGCCGCTCGGCGATGACGACGAACCGACGCCCGCCATCCGCTGGCTGCTCGACACGCTCACCGGGGCCGATGTGGCCCGCGAGTACCGGGTGCTGCGGATCGACAACCTCGACCTGCTCGAGGTGCTCGGCCTGCCGCGCCGCGTGGGCTCGTATCGGTACAGCCTCGGCGAGGTGCTCGAGAAAGAAGACACGCTGCGTGAACAGGGGCGGCTCGCCTTCGCCAAGGACGAGAAAGAGCGCAACCTCACCGAGAACCGGACGCTCCAGCTGCAGGCGAAGCTCAACCGCGTGAGCGAGCTGATGGCGGCCTTCTCATCGCCGCGGATCAGCATCGAGCCGGAGCGCCTGCAGGCGACCCTGCAGGCGACGCAGCAACAGATCCTGCGGCTCCGCGATTCGCGGGCGCCACGCTCCGTGCCGCCCACCGAACCGGCCGGCGAGTGGACCACGCTCTTCGAGGGCGAGTACCTCGACCTGCTGGCCCAGGCCCGTGACGCCGATCGCAACCCGGCCACGGCCGCGCTATCTGGCGTGCTGGACGCCTACGCTCGCGGCGACGCGGCGGCGTTCGCCAGCCGCCTGGCCACCGTCGAGCAGACGCAGGTGGCCTACGAGGCGTCGCTGGCCGGCGGGGCGCCCGAGGGCCTCGCGGCGGCCGAGCGGCTGGAGCGGGGCAAGATCGCGTTCGAGCAGTTCTTCCACGCCATGAGCCCGTTCACCGCATGCGCGGGGGCGTACGTCATCGGGTTCGTCCTGGTGGTTGCCTCGTGGCTGGCGCCGGCCGGGTCGCGCTCGGCGCAGGTGATCGGCCGCAGCGCGACGGCGGTGATTGCCGTGACGCTGCTGGTGCACACGTTCGCCCTGGTGGGCCGCGTGTACATCTCGGGCCGCCCGCCCGTGACTACGCTCTACTCGTCCGCCGTGTTCATCGGCTGGGCGGCGGCGTTGTTCGGCGTCGCGTTCGAGGCGATCTACCGGATGGGCATCGGCTCATTGGTGTCGTCGGTGCTCGGCTTCCTGACGCTGCTGGTGGCGTACTTCCTCTCGCTGGATGGAGACACCTTCACGGTGCTGCAAGCCGTGCTCGACACGCAGTTTTGGCTCGCCACGCACGTGGTGTGCATCACGCTCGGGTACTCGACGACGTATCTCGCCGGGTTCTTGGCGATCTGCTATTTGGTCGGCGCCACGCTGTTCGGCCGGCTCGACAAGTCCGCGTGCGACCAGCTGATGCGGATGACCTACGGCACGCTATGCTTCGCGTTGTTCTTCAGCTTCATCGGCACGGTGCTCGGCGGCCTGTGGGCCGACGACTCTTGGGGCCGCTTCTGGGGTTGGGACCCCAAGGAGAACGGCGCCCTGATCATCGTGCTCTGGAACGCCCTGGTGTTGCACGCCCGGTGGGGCAAGCTCGTCGGCCCGGTTGGCCTGTCGGTGCTCGCGGTGGGCGGCAACATCGTCACCAGCTGGAGCTGGTTCGGCGTGAACGAGCTGGGCGTCGGCCTGCACAGCTACGGCTTTACCGAGGGTGTGAGCTTCTGGCTGCTGGTGTTCGCCGTCAGCCAGCTGGCCGTCATGACCATCGGAGCCGTGCCGCTGGTGCGGCGGACGGCGACCGCTTAGAGCTTGCTTCGCCGACACGTCGCTGCGGTCAGCCCTCGAGCTCTTCGATCGTCGCCGGCCAGTCGTCCTTAAGCAGCCGCGCGAGCGAGCGATCGCTCAGTACACGGCCCTCCGTCTGGCACCGCGGGCAGTAGTTGCACTCGTTGCTCGCGTAACGGATGCGTTGCACCTTGGTTTCGCACACCGGGCACGGCTCGCCGAACTTGCCGTGCACGGCCATCTCCGGCCGGAAAGCTGTGACCTTCTCAGGAAACTTGTCCGGCGCCTCGGCGGTGAAGCGATCGATCCACGCGGTGAGCGTCGACCGGGTCGCCCCGTACAGCCTAGTGATCTCCTCGGCGGCGAGCTGCCCGGTGCGCTTCAGCGGCGAGAGCCGCGCAGCGTGCAGGATCTCGTCGCTGTACGCGTTGCCGATGCCGTCGAAGCGTTTCGGGTCGGTCAGCGCGCGTTTGAGCGTGTTGTTCGACGCCGTGAGCGCCTCGGCGAATCGCTGCTCGCTGGCCGAGAGGACTTCGAGCCCGCCGGGGTCCATCGCGTCGACCTCGTCGAGTGACGCGACGGCCCACACGCCGGCCCGCTTTTGCGAGCTGGCCTCGGTGAGCGCCATTACGCCGTGGTCGAACGCGATCGCCAGCAGGTCCGACTTGCCGCGGCCCGTGTAGCCCGGCTTCTTCCAGTGGAAACGCCCGGCGATCATCAGGTGAACGACCAGCCACAGGCCGTCGGACAGCTCCCAGACGATCCGCTTGCCGCGGCGTGAAAAGCCCACGACGGTCCGCCCAACGGCCTCCGAGACGTCCGGCTCAAACGTCCGCACGACAAACGGGCTGCGGACCCGCACCGCCCGGATCGTTTGGCCGGCGAGCAGCCGATCGAGCGAAGCGACGTACTTCGTGATGTCGGGCAGTTCGGGCACGGACGGACCACCGGACACGAGCAACGCGAGTCTTGCCTTCCTCGCACGAAGGCCAGATTAGCCGCGTCGGGGCAGTGATCAACGGCCGAACGCGAGGATTCTTACTTGCCTCAGGCACCGACGCAGCGCAGCACCTCGCGCGTGCCTAACCATCGGTCTAAGCAGAGTTGTTGGGCCGTTTATATAGACCGCGACAATCGCTCGAAGCGAGTGACGGCGGAGTACTGGTCGAGTGTTGATTGCCTTCTCGAGGATCGCTGCTATCGCCACGAGATATCACGCGTGGGATCGATCGCCGATCGTTTCTCGGAGGATCGGTACCGCACGGTGGACCCGTGGTCCCGCGGTAGCTAGCTTACGCCGAGTGTGCGTCTGAATACTTGTCGTTATTGAGCGTCAGGCTACACACCGCGTTTGTCTTCAGTTTGATCAGCACCGAGTGAAGAAGTGGCGAATTTGAGAGGTTTCCACGGCTTGTTGGTCCCCCACCAGCAGCGGCTCCGTAAGGCGCCACGACGCAAAGACCGCCGTTCGTTGTTCGAGTCGCTCGAGGCGCGGCGTTTGCTGGACGCCTCGGGGTTCAGCGGGAACGACTGTCCGCCGGACCTCGACCTGTCGGCGATCAGCACGCCAACGGTGACGGTGGGCGACACGATCGCCCTCAATCTCCCGTCGCTCGGCGGCACGCTGACCGATGTCGATTCGGGCGGATCGCCGACCGGTGACACGCTCCGCTGGCTGCCGGACCCGGACACCGGCGTCGATTTCCCGGCGGGAGCGACACTTTCCCCGCAAGGCCTGTTCACCTGGACGCCGACGTCCGACCAGGTTGGGGAGAACCTGGTCTGGATCATCGGCATCGACTCGGGGAACCCCGCGCTCGCCGACGCGGAGACGCTCTCTTTCACGGTGCTGCCCAGCATCGATCCAACGCCGACGATCGACCTGAACGGCCCCGCTTCGGGTGACGGCTTCGCGGCGACTTTCACCGAGGGCGACTCTCCGACTCTGGTCGTCTCCACGGATCTGAGCGTCGTCGACGCAGACAGCTCGAACCTGTCGGGGGCGACCGCGACGTTCAGCCCCAGGCCCGATGGCGCCGACGAGTCGCTCTCGGCGGTTACAGCCGGGACCCCGATCACGGCGGCCTACAGCGCCGCCACCGGGCAGCTGACGCTCAGCGGCACGGCGACCGTTGAGGAGTACCAGCAGGTTCTCCGCACGCTGACCTACAACAACGTCTCCCAAAACCCGGGCGTCGCGCAACGCACGGTGAGCGTCACCGTGACCGACGGCGTCAACACGAGCGCCCCGGTCGATAGCACCGTGACGGTGGTGGCCGTCAACGAGGCTCCCAACCTGGATGCTATCGCCGATCGCGACGTCGTGGTCGGCAACGAGATCGTTGTCACCGTCACGGCGAGCGACCCGGACGGCGACTCGCTGACGTTCGCGTTGGATCCGGACAACTCGCCGCCCGACGCCACGATCGTGCCGACCGGAGACACCACGGCGGAGGTCCGCTGGACTCCGCAGGCGGTCTCGTTCCCGGGGGCGGTGGACTTTCTCGTCCTCGTGACCGATTCCGGCAGCCCCGGGCTCAGCGACTCCGAAGGCTTCGAGGTCACGGTTCATGAAGAGAACGTCTCACCGAGTCTTGAGGCGATCGCCGACCAAGCCGCCACGGTCGGCCAAGAACTCGTCGTCCCCATCTCGGCGACCGACGCGAACAACGGCCAGACGCTGACCTTCCTGCTCGACTCCGATAACACGCCCGCCGGGGCAACGATCACGCAAACCGGCGACACGACGGCGGAGGTGCGCTGGACCCCGTCGGCGAGCGACGCGCCCGGGCCGACACCGTTTGTTGTGTTGGTCATCGACAACGGCTTCCTGCCGCTGACCGACAGCGAGGCGTTTGAGGCGACCGTTAGCGAAGACCCCGGAACGGTCGTGTTGAGCGAGGGCTTCGCCTTCAGCGTCGCGGCTTCTCAGCCGGTGGCCCTTGGGCAGAGCGAAGGCACGAGGACCGTGGCCTTCGACATCGAAGCCAATCTCGATACGTCCGATACCGCGCCGGCCGTAGAAGACCTGTTCCAGGTCTTTCTTGTGGACTCGGCAGACGCGTCCAGCACGCTGCTCGACAACGGCGTGCCGGGCACAGCCGTGTTCTCGCTGGCCGGTGACCAGGCCGAGTACACACCGGGGCTTGTCAGGTACGACGGGTCGCGTGTTGAGATCGATGTCACGTCGCTCGGCAACGAAACGGACGCGGAGCTCGTCTTCCAGCTCATCAACAGCGACGCGGACGAGCAAACACGCGTTGTCGTCACCGACATCACGAACAGCACGGACACCGATGCCCTGCCGCCGCCGCGGCTCGCGTTGGCGACCGACCGTGTCGATCCGGGCGCCGCGATCGACGTCTCGGCACTGGCGGCCGGTCCGGACCTGACCGCGTCGATCCAGAACGTGCGCTACAACCAGACGACAGGCGTGTACGACGCCGAGATCGTTGTCCGCAACGATGGCGCCGCGGTGGGGAGGCAACTCGCCGCGGTGTTCGCTGGGCTGCCCGCGAGCGTCACGTTGAGCAACGCCTCGGGGAGCACCAGCGCAAACGAACCTTATCTGAATCTCACGCCGGCGGTTCCCAGCGGCGGGCTGCTGCCGGGTCAATCGACTCGGCCGGTGCCGATACGCTTCAACAACCCGGCGGACGCCAGGTTCAGCATCACGCCGACGCTTCTGTCTGGCGGGGCGAACTCGACGCCGACGTTGTCTGAGATTGCGCCCCTGACGGCCGTGCCGGGTGACTTTGTCGAGGTGCTGCTCGATGGCCAGGACGCCGACGGCGACCACCTGACCTACACACTCAGCTCTTCCGGGCCGCTGCCCGGCGGCATGCTTGCCGCGGACGGGCGGCTGGTCTTTGCACCAACGCCCGACCAGCTCGGTGTCTACGACTTCACGGTCAGCCTGACCGACGGTGCAGAAACGGTAATGCGGACGTCGTCGATCACGGTCGAGGCCGATCCCCTCACGACGACCCGATTCAGCGGCACGGTATTGGACACCAACGAGGCGCCGCTCGTCGGTATGGTCGTGGAGATTCGAGACGCGACCGGTGTGGTCTTGCTCTCCACGCTGACCGACGCCAGCGGCGGCTTCTTCTTGGAGAGCGTGGACCCGATCGCGGCGGACACGGTGGTGACCCGTGGCGACTTGTTCGCGGGGCCTGGGGTGTACCCCTACGTCGCTGAGAAGCTGCCACTCGTGCTCGGGCGCGAGGTCTTCGACGGCGCGAACAATGAGATCGGCCGACCGATCTACCTGCCGGTGCTCAACGTCGACGGCGGCAGCCAGATCGATCCGGCCGCCAACACGACCGTTCAGCAGGAGCTATCGCCGGGCGACATGGCGGCGGTTTTCGTCGAGGCGGGAACCTTGCTGATGGACGACGGGAACGGCGGAACGATGGCGTTCGACGGAACCCTGAGCATCACCGAGGTGCCGACGAGCCTTACCCCGGCCGCCCTGCCACCCAACCTCGTGCCCGACACGGTCGTGACGATCCAGCCGGGCGACATGATGTTCACCAGTCCCGCGGAGCTATCGCTGCCGAACCGCGCGGGTTTCGCGCCGGGCACCGTGATGGACCTGTGGTCGATCAACCCGCTAACGGGCGACTTCGACGATGTCGGCGAGGGGCGCGTGTCGGCTGACGGCTCGATGATCGAGACCGTCGAGGGGGGGATTCGCAACTCCTCGTGGCACTTCTTCGTGCCGGAGCCGCAGCCGGAGCAGACCGACCCGAACGAGAAGGAACTCACCCAGGAAGAAACGTGCCCGAATCCCAACTGCAAGGCGACGGCTAAGGCGAGCTCCCGCGTCGAGCTGCACTCGGGGGCGCTGGAGGAGTTCCACGACCTTGCGACCTACCAGTCGCTCGGCCAGACGCGTGGCGTGCAGCTCTACTACAACAGCCTGAACGCCGACCCGCGTCCGATCCTGCACTTCGGCTACGACAACCTCCCCGCGAACGACCAGCGGCTGCTCGTCGCGGAGCTGGAGTTCACACGCGGCGACTTCATGTTTCAGGTCCCCGGTTTCGCGGGGGGGCTCGGACTCAACGGCGGCGAGCACTTCTGGTCGATCCCCGACGCCGGCGGTGAGATCGAGGCGGCGTTGCAGGCCGACATGTCGATGCTGCCGACCGGTGTCTACGACTACACGCTGCGGACGGGCCTCTTTCAGCAGGGCGCCGACGGCGTGCTCAACGGAGCGTTCAACGCAACCGAGAGCGACGTAACGATCACCAACACGTCCGCTAGCGAGTTCGGCGCCGGTTGGACGATCGCCGGACAGCAAACGATCGTGGAGAACCCGGACGGGTCGGTGCTGCTGCTCGACGGCGGCGGGACCCGTCAGGTCTTCGAGCTCGACCCGAACGATGCGGACGCCTATCTCAACCCGCCCGCGGACTTCAGCACGCTCGAGAAGCTCGGCGACGGCACGTTCCGCCGCACCACGACGGACCAGATGGTCTACGTGTTCAACGACGACAATCAGCTTTCGACGGTCACCGATCGTAACGGCCGCGTCACCGAGTGGCGTTACGACGCCGAGGGACGGCTGACCACGTGGGTGGATCCCGCCGGTCTCGAGACCACGTTCAACTACACGGACGCCAAGGTCAGCTCGATCGTCGATCCGGCGGGCCGCGTCACGACGCTCACGCACGACGCGGCCGGAAACCTCACCAGCGTCACCGACCCCGACGGCGCTACGCGCACCTTCGGCTACGACGCGAGCCACCGGCTCACCAGCGAGATCGACGCCCGCGGCTTCCTCGAAGAGTCGTTCTACAACTTCGCCGGCCGTGTTGTGCGGGCGGAGCTAAAGGACGGAGCGACCCGCGATTTCATGCCGGCGCAGACCCAGGTGCTGCTGCCGCCGACCGACACGATCGACCCGAACGCCGCCCCGTCGGCGACCTCGCCCAAGGACGCCATGGGCATGTTCGCCGACCAAAACGGGTCGGTCGTCGAGGTGAACCTCAACCGGTTCGGCCAGAGCGTTACGTCGGTCGACCCGGAGGGATCGCTCCCGCGCACGAGCCGCGACGCCAACAACCTGATCACGATCACGGGCGACGGCCGCGGCAACGTCACCTCGTACGAGTACGACGAGTTCGGAAACGTCGTCACCATCCGCGACACGATCACCGGGACGGGCGACGCGTTGCTGAGCAACGCCGGCACGGAGTTCTGGCTGGCGTTCCAGGGCAACGACGTCGGTGGGGAGGGGTTCGGCACTCAGTCGCTGTTCATCGCGAGCGAGCTGAGCACGAACGGCACGGTCGAGATCGCCGGGCTTAACTTCTCGGAGCAGTTCACGGTCGAGCCGGGGCAGATCACCACCGTGACCCTGCCATTCAACGCGAGCATCAGGTCGTCGGATCAGATCGAGGACCTCGGGGTTCGTGTCGCCACCGAGGGACCCGTCTCGGTCTACGGGATGAACCAGCAGATGTTCACGACCGACGGCTTCTTGGCGCTGCCGGTCGACACGCTCGGGTTCGAGCACATCGTCATGTCCAGCGGCAACGGTCTCGTGGACGGCACCCAGTTCGCCGTCGTGGCCGTCGAGGACGGCACGGAGGTCACGATCACCCCGTCGGTCGCAACCGACGGCCGAGCGGCGGGCGTCCCCTACACCTTGACGCTGGATCGCGGGCAGGCGTACCAGTTGACCAACGATCAGAACGACGATTCGGACCTTACCGGCACGGTTATCACGTCCAGCGCGGCGGTCGCAGTCTTCAGCGGTCACCGCTGTGGCAATGTGCCCACCGACGTCACGTTCTGTGATCATCTGGTGGAGCAGCTGCCGCCCACGAGCACCTGGGGGCAGGCGTTCGTCACGGCTCCGCTCGCCACGCGGCAGATGGGCGATACGTTCCGAGTCCTCGCGGCGACCGCCGACACGGAGGTGTTCATCGGCGATAACCTTGTCGCCACGCTAGGACGCGGTGAGTTCTTCGAGACCATCCTCACGGACGCGTCGGTGATCACGACCTCGAAGCCGGCGTTGGTCGCGCAGTTCTCGAACGGCACCAATTTTGACGGTGTGACCGGCGATCCGTTCATGGCTCTCGTCCCGCCGTTCGAACAGTTCACGAACTCCTACACCGTGACGACGCCCGCTCAGGGAATCGCCAACAACTTCATCAACGTGGTCGCACCGACGTCGGCGGTCGGCTCGATCCGCCTCGACGGCGTGGCGATCGCGGACGATCAGTTCACCGCGATCGCAGGGACCGACTTCTCCGCCGCTCAGGTGCCGGTGACGGTGGGCACTCACACGCTCGACAGCGTGCTGAACTTCGGCGTCCTGATCTACGGCTTCGACCAGGCCGATTCTTACGGCTACCTCGGCGGGCAAGCGTTCTCGCCGGCCGCGAGCCAGTCGTTCACCTATGACGCCACGTTCAATCAGCTCACGAGCTTCACCGACGAACTCGGCCGGCAGACGCTGTACGACATCGACGCCACCACGGGAAATCGGCTCTCGATGCGGCGCGTGGTGGGCGAGATCGACGACGCGGTCAACCAAGAGACGAACGACCTCGTCACGTCCTACACGTACACGACGTTGGGCCTCGTGGACACGATGACGGACCCTCTGGGCCGTGTCACGGACTACGACTACGACACGTCGGGCCGTCTCACACGAGTGACGCTCGCGGTCGGTACGGCGGACGAGGCGTTCCAGGCCTTTGAGTACGACGCGGTGGGCAACCAGACCGCCGTCGTCGACGAGAACGGCAACCGGACCGAGTTCGCCTACGACGCGGTCAACCGGCTGACGCTCATCACCGAGCCCGACCCGGACGGCGCCGGGCCGCTCACCGCGCCGGTGACGTCGTTCACCTACGACACGCGTGGCAACCTGCTCACGACGACCGACGCCCGCGGCAACGTCACCACGAACGAGTACGACCCGATGAGTCGCCTCGCGCGGACCATCGACGCGGACGACGAAGCGACCACCTTCGCCTACGACGAGGCGGGCAACCTCGCGGGCGTGACCGACCCGCTCGGCTTCACAACCCAGAACGTGTACGACGGCCGCAATCGGCTGATCGAGACGACCGACCCCGAGGGCGGGGTCACCCGATTCGCTTACGACACCGACGACAATCTCGTCAGCGTCGTCGATCCGGTCGGCAACGAGACGCGTTTCCGGTACGACGCCCGAGACCGGCTGGTGCAGGAGACCGACCCGCTCGGCGAGGTCACGTCGTACACCTACGACGCCACGGACAACCTGATCGGCAAGACCGACCGCAACGGCCGAGCGACGGCGTTCGCGTACGACGAAATCGACCGGCTCGTCGCGGAGACTTGGCTCGACACCGACGGCGCCACGCCGCTCAACACGATCGACTACGCCTACGATGAGGCGGGCAACCTGCTGTCGGTCGTCGACGCGTACAGCGCGCTGGCTTTCACGTACGACGCCCGCGACCGTGTCGATACCGTCGACAACGACGGAACTCCGAACACCCCGCGTGTGGTGCTCGATTACGGTTACGACGGCGTGGGCAACGTGACGAGCGTCGCCGACACGATCGACGGCGTGGCCGGCGCGACGACCGGTTACGCGTACGACGCGCTCAACCGCACGACGACGATCCAGCAGTCGGGGGCCGACGTCTCCGACAAGCTCGTCGACTTTGTCTACAACGAGCTCGGCCAGTTCGACGAGATCGCCCGCTACTCGGACCTCGGCCGCAACAACACGGTGGCGGTTTCCGACTACGAGTACGACGAGCTGAATCGGCTCACGGACCTCGACCACACGAACGCCGCGGACGAGGTGCTGGCGTTCTACGACTTCGAGTACGACCCGTCGAGCCGCATCACGCGGATCACCGACATCGACGGCGTCACCGACTACACGTACGACGATCGGAGCCAGCTCACCGGCGCGGACCGCGACGCGGCGGACCTCCGAGGCGATGAGTCGTACGCCTACGACGCGAACGGCAACCGCACCGACAGCCACCTCCACGGCGGCGACTACGCCACCGGCGCGGGCAACCGCCTGCTGTCGGACGGCGCCTACAACTACGAGTACGACGCGGAGGGCAACACGACACGCCGCACGGAGATCGCGACCGGCGAGTACCGCGAGTTCGAGTGGGACCACCGCAACCGTCTGGTGAGCGTGACCGACTTCTCCGCGGGCGGCGTGATCACGCAAGCGGTTGAGTACGCGTACGACGTCTTCGATCGACGGATCGAGAAGACCGTCGATGCCGACGGCGCCGGCCCCGGTGGCGAGGTCTCCACCCTGTTCGTCTACGACCGCGAGGACGTGCTACTCGACTTCGTGGACCTTGATGGCTCCGCTTCGACAGAGGCCCCGGCGCTCGATCAGCGGTACCTGCACGGACCCGGGATCGACCAGGTCTTGGCTCAGCAAGGCGATCAAGCCTTGTGGTTGCTGGCCGATCACCTCGGGACGATCCGCGACGTTGTCAGCGGCCCCGGTGTCGTGCTCAATCACATCACGTACGACAGCTTCGGGCAGGTTCTCGCACTAACAAACACCGCGTTTGGAACACGGTATCTGTTCACCGGGCGCGAGTATGACTTCGAGGTAGATTTGCAGTACAGCCGGGCGCGGTATTACGACGCGAGCTCGGGGCGATTCATCAGCGAAGATCCACTAAGGTTCGGCAGCTCCGATCCGAACCTATTTCGATACACCCATAACTCACCGTTGCTACTTCTGGACCCTTACGGCCTCGATTACTGGATTGAAGGTCCAGGGCCAGGAGAGCCACAGGGTCATTGGAGTATCAACGTTGGTGATCCCAACGGCGAGAATGTTGGCTACTCTTTTGGTGTCGACTACGAGTCTCCGTTTTGGCGAGGCGGTTTGCGAGGAGGAATCTATCGCGATCAAACTCAAGGCGGGAACATTCGTCCTGGCTACTACCGGGCTTCGACACCGGAAGAAGATGCGATGGTAATCGAAGCTCTCAACAGCGTTCTGGGGACTCACTCCGACTACAACATTGGAGCCAACTGCCGCAGCTTTAGCGAAGGAGCGTTTGACGTGTTCGACCAACGTGGAATTGGTCGGCCGGCAACTCCAATACGGCGGTTCAACTCTTCTCTTCCAAAACCGCATTGGGATAGGCTGCCGCCGCAAGTGGCACTTGGTATTGGTTCCGGGTTCGGTGCAAGCTCGACATCCGCTGTCCCAGCTTCTTCGGGAACAGCGGGTGTGGTCGGCGCAGGTGCCGTATCGTCTACCACAGCAGGAGCGGTAGGGACTCAGCCGTGACTTCGGAGGTGTCCTGTCATGCACGCTACGCCTTTAGGACCGGTGTCATAGTGAGTGTCATGTTGGCGAACTAAGCAACAGCCTCGCTCCACAGGGTGGTCTCCGAGGCCTTGTAGGACAACATGCTTGCGGGTGAGCCGTGCGGAAGTCTTTCCTGTGAGCGTTGTGATGCGGGGTACCGAGCGTTCCTGTCCTAGCGTCTGCCACATGCGTTCTCGGAATCTACGCCCGAGAGTTCGCTACCGAGCGCGGCGCTGGCTAACAGGTGCTATCGCTGCCGGTCCAAGGCGGAGTGGCGTGGCTCTGCTGAGTCCGTCGTCCTTTCCGTCGGCAAGTTTGTGGTGAAGTCGCATCCACCCCAGTAGCCGAGGCGGGACTCGAACGAACCCCGGAAACACCGGGCTTGAGGGCGATTGTCGCAAAAGTGCTGCACCAGGTGCTGCACGAGCGGTCGGGGTAGGGGGGCAATCGTCATCGGAGCGCTTGCTAGAATGCGGCTAGCCCAGCCGACGACGGTTGGTTGGGCCTTCTATCGATCGAACGGCTAGCGGATTGATCCCCGCGTCGGCTCCCCGCCGTGACCTCCTCCATGGGCTACGGCGGGCGGCCGGGCCGGCATGGAGGGAGCGATATGGGAAGCGATGAGCTGCGACGTGCGATCAAGGCGATCGCTCAGAACATCGAGCACGCCGTGCAGTTCTCACGCACGATCCCCAACGGCCTGATCTTGGCCGGCCAATGGAGCCCAGCCAGCGAAGCGTTTCAGTTTATGGGCGACGCCGAGGCCCATCATGCCGGATGGTCAGAGGCAAAAGCGGCTTCTCTCGACCGCTTGGATCAGGATGGTTTCCCGGTGCCGACTGATTGGCGCGAAGAGCTGACGCCGCAAGCCGCGCTCGTCGGCGGCTTCCGGCCCAAGTCAGCGACCGGCTCGTGCGGCGGATATTGGATCGTCGGGACGGGGGTCAAGATGCTCCGCTTGCCAGGGCCGTTCGCCGGTCGCCTACGCGGGGGTGAGATCATCGACGAATCCGACGTCTCGCCGTGCGTGTCGTCGGACCTTGACCACATATTGCAAGATCAAACCGTGGCTCGCTGGGAACGGGCCGCGGCCTTTGCACGCAACACGGCTTACGGCCTGGAGGTCGAAACCGCGATCAGCGTGCGGAGCGCTCGTCGGAAAGGTGGGCGCCCGCCCTCCCGCGAAGTGGCCGATCGCCGTGAGAAAGTCCGGCGTCTACTCGGTGACGGCCTGCGCAGGTGTGAAATCTGCGAGAGGCTGTCGCTCATGCCGACCACGTACGACGAGGATCGGAAGGCGCTGAAGCAAGCTGGAAAGCTGGGGTAATGCCTGCGTCGGTTTGTCCCGAGTCCAAGAAATCGAAACTTTTTCCGCCGGCAGTCGCCGCAGCGTTGGCCCACGACCTTCGGGGATAACTAGTTAGCCCCGAAAAACCCGTGGCAAAAAAGCACCCGCATTCGCAGCCCACCGCACGGGATCGCGAACTCTTGTACATGCGGGGTAACGATAGTGGCCAGCTCTCTCGACGAGGATCGCATCCTCTACACCCGCCGCGACGCGGCGGACTTTCTCGGCGTCTCTGAACGCCAGCTCGACACGTGGTTGAAACGCGGCGCGATCCAGCCAACCCGGCTCGGACGGCTCGTGCGCGTTCATCGCACCGAACTTGAGAGGGTGGCGGCCGAGGGCATCGACCCCGCCGGCGCGACGGTGTGATTCAGCCAAACCCGCCTAGCGCCGTTGGCTCCACGGCGCCCAGGCTTATTCACTTCGGGGCCACGCAAGGAGGCCAAAATGGCCCAACTCCCAGAGGGACTGAGTGGATTCCTGGTGGTCGCACGCTTCGGGCGTGACGATCTGCCACAGGCGTTGTTTGAGACCCGAGAAGCGGCGGT
>JBCBPC010000005.1:0-186996 GCA_039820945.1 Planctomycetota bacterium | reverse complement strand
CCGCAGGCTGCGGCTGGACGGCTCGATCGAGTACTCCGCCGCCAGATCGCCGAAGAACTCCGAGGTCGGGTTCTGGCGTGCTTTATCCCACACCTCTTGGGCGCGCCGCAGGTTGTCCAAGACGATCGCCAGGCACCGGACCCGCGGCCCGTAGT
The DNA here is from genome assembly GCA_039820945.1 of Planctomycetota bacterium. GTDB lineage: Bacteria > Planctomycetota > Planctomycetia > Pirellulales > Lacipirellulaceae > Botrimarina. Next base: position 186,841 of record JBCBPC010000005.1, on the reverse strand, counting down.
TGGCCTCGAAGCCCTTCTGAAGATCCTCCTCCGACACCTGCACGCGGCCGCTGGTCAGCTTCTTCAGCGCGGCCGAGGGCCACACCGAGTCGCGGACGTACAGCTCGTAACTCAGGTCCTGCTGCTCGGTTGCCATCTGCACCCAGCGACGCATGTCGGGCTCGCCGCTGGAATCGACGATGCCCGCAAGCCGCGCGGCGTGCCGCATTTCGGACTCGAGGTCCTGCTGGCTCACCGACAGCTTCGCCCGCTTGAGCGCCTGCCGCAGCACGAGGTGTGAGACTTCGACCTCCAGCACCTCCTCGCCGTGCCGCGCGACGCACTCTTTGCCGAGCTCGCGCATGGTCACCTGCTCGCCGTTGACCGTGGCGACAACGCCCGGCATGGACTGTCGCAGACGCGGGTCGTTGTAGACATTCTGAATCGTTGCGGAGCTCTGCAGCTGAGCGAACAGGTTGTTCGCCACGCCCCGCAGCTTCTCTTCGCGGATCTGCTCCTCGAGCTCTGCCTTAACCTGAGCAAGCGGCACGTTGCGGGGCGGCAGGTGCTTCTCGCACTTGATGACCGCGTGCAGCGAGCCCACCGAGATCAGCTTCGACACCTCGCCCTGCTGCAGCGAGAACGCCACGCGTTGGATCGCCGGCTCGCCCACATGGCGACGGATCGGCTGGATGAGGCCGCCGATGCTGGCCGAGTTCACGTCCTCCGAGTGCTGCATCGCTAGCCGAGCGAAGTCCGCTGGCCGATCGACGGCCGCGCGATGCACCTCCTTGGCCTTCGCCTCGTCGGAGACGACGATCAGTCGCACGCTCACCGAGGGGCCGAATCGTGTTTCGTAGGCCTTTTGCAGCTCCGCGTCCGCGACGGAAAGCTCGTCGCTGGCGAGCTTCCGCAGCGCGATCGTGGGCCACAGGATGTCTCGCTTGTACTCGCCTGCCGAGACGCCGCGTTGCTGCTCTAGCAGCTCGAGCCACTGCTCGCGACCGAGCTTGAACCGCTTCGCCATCCGATCGATCTCGGCGTCGATGTCGGCGTCCGTCACGGCGACGCCGCGCTTGCGGCAGTGGTGATCGATCAGCCGCTTGTTCACCAAGCTCTCCAGCACGCTCTCGCCGTGCCGCTCGACGCAAGCCTGGATCAGGTCGCCCCGGCGGATGTCCTGGCCATTCACCAACGCCATGACCTCGCGCTCGGCCGGTTGCTTCGGGGCCTCGGCCGTGGTCGGCGGGCGGTGCGAATCGCCCGCGGCCTCCGCGACGCCTTCGCCGGTGAGCGATCGGGCCGCTACCACTCCGAGGATGACAACGAGCGTCGAGCCGGCGAGCCAGAGACGGCGGCTATCGGCGACGGGGAGCGACCGGGCGTCGTCGCTTGTTTGATCGTGGTACATGTCTGCCGCTTCCTTGCGGGCCATCGGTGGGTTCCTTCCTGGTCGGCGCGTACGCGGGGCGCCGCCGGGTGGGGAGAAGCTAACAACCCTCGCAGATCCGGAGAAGAGAAGTCCTCCGCGTCGCTGCGATCCGCGCAGAAAAAAAGGCCGGCGTGCTAGCACGCCGGCCTTGGTTCTCGGTGCTGGGGACGCTTGCCCTTAGCCCTCGTCCATCACCTCGCTCTCTTTTGCCTTGGCGAGCTCACTCGCCTGGCCCTCAAACTTGTTCGTGAGCTCCTGCACGTCGTTCTTGTACGTCTTGCACTCGTCCTCGCTGAGATCCTTGTCCTTCTCGAGCTGGTCGAGGTGCTTGTTCGCGTCGCGGCGGACGTTGCGGATGCTGACCCGCGTCTCTTCGGTCAGGTCCTTGGTGCGGGCGACCATCTTCTTCCGCACGTCGCCCGACAGGGCCGGCACGTTCAGTCGCACGACCTTGCCATCGCTCTGCGGAGCGAGGCCCAGGTCGGACGCCACGATCGATTTCTCGATATCCTTGATGACCGACGGGTCGAACGGCCGGATGACCAGCTGCTGCGGCTCGGGTGCGCTGACGCTCGCGAGCTGCTTGAGCGGCGTCGGCGAGCCGTACGCATCGACCCGCAGCGAGTCGACCATGCCGGGGTTCGCCCGGCCGGTGCGGATGCCGGTCAGGTCGTCCTTGAGCTTATCGACAGCCTTCTGCATACGCTCTTCGGCGTCGAGCACCACTTCATCAACGGTCATGGAAGAGAGGCCTGAGGCTTGAGTTTTGAGGCGTGAGGTTCGCGAGCGACGGTAGCTTGTAGCGGCGGCTACGTGCTCAAGCCGTCGTGGCCGAGCGGCTTACGACCCGGGTGCCGATCGGCTCGCCACGCATCGCCCGCTCGATGTTGCCGTCGTTGCGGTAGTTGAACACCAGGATCGGCAACGCGTGCTCCATGCAGTGGGCGATCGCCGTGGAGTCCATCACGCGGAGCTCCTTCTCGCGGACCTGATGGTAGGTCAGCTCGTCGTACAGCACCGCGTGCGGGTTGGTCTCCGGGTCGTCGCTGTACACGCCGTCGACGCGGGTCGCCTTCATCAGGATGTCGCACTCTAGCTCGAGCGCCTTCTGCGCCGCGGCGGTGTCGGTCGTCACGAAGGGCGCCCCCGTGCCGGCCGCGAAGATGACGATCCGTCCCTTCTCCATGTGGCGATGCGCGCGGCGGCGGATGAACGGCTCCGCGATGCCGTCCATCTTGATGGCGGTCATCAGCCGCGTCTCGGCGCCGACCGCCTCGAGCGCGTCTTGCAGCGCCAGGCCGTTGATCACCGTGGCGAGCATGCCCATGTAGTGGGCCGTGGCTTCTTGGATGCTCTTCTCGCCCGCCGTGAACTGCGCGCCCCGCAGGATGTTGCCGCCGCCGATGACGATGCCCACCTGCACACCCTGCGCTGCCGCGCGGACCGTCTGGCTGGCGATATCGACGACCTCGGTCATGCTGATACCCCGCTCACCCGTGGGGGCGAAGCTCTCGCCGGAGAGCTTTAGCAGTACGCGTTTGTAGGGGGAGGTAGCCATACGAAGAGGTCCTGAGGGGCGGGCGACCGGCAGAGTCTAGCGGCCGCGAGAAAGAACCGCCAAGACGCCAAGAACGCCAGGGATCGCCAAGGGGTACTCTTGGCGAACCTGGCGTTCGGGTAGGTGTGGCGGTGCTAAGGGCGGAGCCGATCAGCCGGCGACGGCCGGCGTGGAGTCGCCCAGCTTCCAGGCAGTGAAGCCCTTGAGGGTCATGCCGCCCGCCTTGGCGATCTTGCCCACCGTCTGCTTGTCGTCCTTCACAAAGGGCTGCTCGGCGAGCACCTTCTCCGCGTAGAAGTTACGCATCCGGCCGTCGACCATCTTCTCGATGATCTTCTCCGGTTTGCCTTCCTTCTTGGCGGCCTCGACGAGGATGGCCCGCTCCTTCTCGACCTCGGCGGGGTCCAGGTCTTCGGTCGTGGTCGCGGACGGCTTCATGGCCGCCACGTGCATGCTGACGTCCTTGGCCAGCTCGTCGTTGCCCCCTTCGATGGACAGCAGCACGCCGCTCTTGCCGTCGAAGTGAACGTAACCACCGCACGGGCCGTCGACCCGTGCGATGCGGGCGAGCTTGAAGACCTCGCGGATGCGGTTCTCTAGGTCGTCCTTCACGGCGCGGAGCGTCTTGCCCTCGTGCGCGGGGGAGGGCTGGTCCCACAGTTCTTCGCCCGTCGCGGCGCCGGGGCCGGTGGCGAGCTGCTTCGCCAGCGCGTTGGCCAGGTCGATGACCTCTGGGTTGCCGGCGACCGGCGCCGACTCCACCTGCAGCTCAATGATGGCGCCGGCCGACTGATCAACCCCGGCCGACACGGCGATACGGCCCTCTTCGGTCGCCCGATCGCGGCGGCCGTCCATCAGCTTCAAGCCCTTCTCGCGGAGCGCCTGCTTGGCGGCCTCCTTGTCGCCGCCCGCTTCCACGAGCGCCTTCTTGCAGTCCATCATCGGGAGCTGCGTCTCGTCGCGCAGCTCCTTCACCATCGCAGCGGTTACTTCGGCCATCGGGGAGGGTTCCTCGGTGGGGCCGGGCCCGCTAAGCCGCGGGGCCGGCGTGTTGTGGGGTGAGCGTGTAGAAGAACAGCGAGCGTGAGCGAGGTTAGCTCGCGGGGGCGTCGCCGCCGGCGGGCTTGTCGCCGTTCGGCGAATCGGCCGCGGGCGTATCGGCCGGCGGAGCCTCGGCGGCTGCCTTGTCGGCCGCGGCCTTCTCGGCGATCGCACGGGCCTCGGCGGCGGCCGCCTTCTTGGCCGCGGCTTCGTCCTTGGCCGCCTGCTGCTGCAGCGCGGCCTGCGCCTTGCCGGCCACGACCGCGTCGGCGATCAGCCGGCAGATCAGCTCGATGCTCCGCAGGCTGTCGTCGTTGCCGGGGATCGGCAGGTCGACCGAGTCCGGATCGCAGTCCGTGTCGATCAGCGACACCACGGGGATGCCGAGCGCCCTGGCCTCCTTGACCGCGTTCTTCTCTTTGCGGGGGTCGATGACGAACAGGCACTCGGGCAGCCGCGTCATCGTCCGCATGCCGTTCAGGTTGCGGTAGATCTTGCGATACTCGCGATTGAGCATCGACTGCATCTTCTTCGAGTAGCCGTTGATGGCCTCGCCCTGGCGGATGCCCTCCAACTCCTCGAGCCGGCCGAGCCGGTCGCGGATCGTGCGGAAGTTGGTCAGCGTGCCGCCGAGCCAACGCTCGGAGACGAACGGCATGCCGGCCCGGGCGGCCTCGCGGGCCACGGTCTCCGACGCCTGCCGCTTCGTGCCGACGAACAGGATCAGGCTGTTCCGGCCGGCGACGTCCGACAGGTACTTCTTCGCACGAAGCAGCCCGCGGATCGTCTCGCGGACGTCGATAATGTGGATCAGGTTGCGGCGGGCGTAGATGTACGGCCGCATCTTCGGGTTCCAGCGGCTCGCGCGGTGGCCGAAGTGGACTCCCGACTCAACTAGCTCATTGACCAGCGACATTTAGTGTTCTCGTTCGTAGGGCACACCGGCTCGGCAAAGCAAGAACGTGCCCGACGGGGGGCGACGCTCGGCTCGCATAGCGTCCCACAGGGGGACGGTGTCCGGCGTTGGGGTAATGGTCGGCCTCGTTGATCATTCGCCCCCGGGAGCACCTCTCCCGGGAAACGCCACCTCCCGCTCGGGCCGATGAGCGGTCGCGAAGCCCAATAGCGTACGGTTGGCCAAGACGGTGGTCAATCCGTTCGGGCAGCTTGCGGCCTGGCTGGGGCCGGATTACGATTCGGGGCTCGCAACCGCTCGCCAGCGGCCAACTTAGCGACACCAAACCCCGCTGCCGCGACCACCGCGGCCCCCCACGAATGCGACACGTCCTCTCGGCCCTCGTCCAGAACGTTCCCGGCGTGCTGGCCCACGTGGCCGGCATGCTCGCTTCGCGGGCGTACAACATTCACAGCCTGGCCGTCGGCGAGACCGAGGACCCGGAATTCTCGCGGATGACGTTCGTCGTCGTCGGCGACGACGGCATCCTCGAGCAGGTCCGCAAGCAGCTGGAGAAGATCGTCACCGTGGTGCGGGTCGACGACGTCAGCTCGAAGGACCACGTCGAGCGCGACCTGATGCTCATCAAGGTCAAGGCAGACACGGCCGACCGCACCGAGATCCGCGAGCTGACCAACATCTTCCGCGGCCGGATCGTCGACGTCTCGCCGGACGAGATGATGATCGAGCTCTCGGGCCAAGAGAAAAAGGTCCAGGCCTTCATCGACATGATGCGCCCCTTCGGCATCCTCGAGCTGTGCCGCACCGGGCGGATCGCCATGGTGCGGAGCGTCGATCGGCCGCTGGTCGGTGAACCCGCGGCGGCAAGCCAAGCCGGCTAGGGTGCCCATGCGGAGCACGGATTTCGGAACGCGGAATCTGTGCTCGCCCCGCTTTTCGATTCCGCATTCCGAAACTCGACTTCCGCATTCGCCCCTTCATCCGGCATTGCAAGCCGCCGGGTGACAACCCACCAGACACTCGCGATGGCCAAGATCTACTACGACGCGGACGCCGACCTGAAAGCCCTCGCGGGCAAGACCGTGGCCATTATCGGCTACGGCTCGCAGGGGCACGCTCACGCGCAGAACCTGCGTGATAGCGGTGTGAACGTCGTCGTCGGTCAGCGCCCCGGCGGCCCGAACTACGACCTGGCTAAGTCGCACGGCTTCGAGCCGGTCTCCGCCGCGGACGCGGCGCAGCAGGGCGACGTGGTCAACATCCTGCTGCCGGACGAGGTGCAGTCGGGCGTCTACGAGCGAGACATCAAGCCGAACCTCAAGGCGGGCGCTATCCTGATGTGCTCGCACGGGTTCAACATCCACTTCGGCCTGATCGAGCCGCCGACGGGCGTCGACCTGCTGCTCGTGGCGCCCAAGGGCCCTGGCCACCTGGTCCGCAGCGAGTACGAGGCGGGCGGCGGCGTGCCGTGTCTCATCGCCACCCGCAAGGGAGACGCGAAGGCCGCCGACGATGACATGGCCGACGAGTCGTCGGACGTGTTCAAGATCGGCATGGCGTACGCCAAGGGCATCGGCGGCACCCGCGGCGGTGTGATCCGCACAACCTTCGCCGAGGAGACCGAGACGGACCTCTTCGGAGAGCAGGCCGTGCTGTGCGGCGGTGTCAGTGAGCTGGTGAAGGCCGGCTACGAGACGCTCGTCGAGGCCGGCTACCAGCCGGAGATGGCGTACTTCGAGTGCCTGCACGAAGTGAAGCTGATCGTCGACCTGCTCTACCAGGGCGGCCTCAGCTACATGCGGTACAGCGTGAGCAACACGGCCGAGTACGGCGACTACAAGAGCGGCCCCCGCGTAGTAACGCCGGAGACCAAGGCCGAGATGAAGCGCATCCTGGACGACATCCAGTCGGGCCGGTTCGCCCGGGACTGGATGCTCGAGAACAAGGCCGGAGCGCCGAGCTTCAAGGCGACCCGCCGCCGCGAGCAGGGCCACCCGATCGAGCAGGTCGGCAAGGAACTCCGCCGCATGATGAGCTGGATTGACGAGAAGGAAGTCGGCTAAGCCGAGCATTCAAAGCGACGGCTAGTCGCTGAGCGGATGGCGAGAGCGATCGCTGCGAGGGCGATCATCGCGGGCTCAGGTATGGTCGCGCCGTTAGCGCTGGCAAGCAGCGCGTGGTCACGCCAAATAGTGTAGTCAGCGATATCCACCAAGCCATCGCCGTTGGCGTCGCCCGGCCCGTACGGGGTCACGTAGTTGCCGAACTGCTGTTCCCAAACGGCGTAGTCGGCGAGGTCGGCTCGGCCGTTACCGGTGAAGTCGCCGGGCGACGGCCGCGGAGACGCGGCAATTGTCGATACGAAAGCGCCGCTCGATCCATCGGCGAACTGTGCTGTGAAGGCGATCTCGCCAAGGTCGTTGTGTTGCCGTCCGCCGCTGAAGGGGAAGTTGAAGAAGCTGAAGCGCTCAACCGTCCGCAAGTCCGGCTGAGACGGATCGTCGCTGACGTCGATCTCGTCGCCATGGCGAACAATCATTCGTAGAGCGCCTGCCGAGTCTTGGGCCCAGAGACCACGGTCATTCGTTTCATTAATGCCCGGGCCGTGGAGCGTGCTCACGAAGGCGGCTTGCCCTCGCTCGTTGAACGAGAGGTTCCCCAGCGGATTGCCGAAGAAAGCGCTTGTCCCTGGCGCGGGGTCACCCTCCCGAGCGACGACCTCCAACCCCGCCCCTCGATCCGCCCAGATGGCGCTGTCGTTCTCCGACGAGACATGGGGGTCTCCGGTGTTCAGAAACCCGCCGAAGCTGTAACTGCCGGTGGAGGTCGCCGTGATCGCGTTGACCCGGCTGAAGTTGGCGTCGACGCCTGGAGCGGGTCCGGAGAGACTCGCTACGAGGGTCAACCCCTCGGTCGCTCGCCATCTCCAGAGTGACTTTCCGGCGATCCCCTCCGCCGCAGAGCTCACGAGATTCGCGGTGAAGTAAACGCCGCCATCGTTGTCGACATGCGACGGAGTGAATGGTGAAACAGAGTCTTCGCCGAAGACGCTGCCGGCGACCCCAGGCGCTGCATCCCCCTCCCGGGCGACCAGGCTCAGGTTCCCATCGACGGTCCGCAGCCAGAGGCCCCTGTCGTTTTGGTCGCTGATGCTCGGACCGATCGCTGACGCGTTGAAAGCGAGATCCCCTCGATCGTTCGCCGGCAGATCACAACAGCCGAATTGGCGGAACGTGCCGGGGAGCCCCGGCGCTGCGTCCCCTTCCAGCACGGCGAGTGACAGCAGTCCATTGATAGAGCCTTGAAGGATGGCTCCCGTGTCCGCGAAGCCCCCTTGCGGCCCCAGCATCGCACTAACGGCGATCCGACCTTGTTTGAACGAGTCGAGAACCTCGATGTGCTTAATCGTCTCGTCGGCGCCGGGTATCGGTGTTTCCTCCAGCACGTTTGGCGTAAGCACTCCGCCTGGTCGCTTAGTCCAAACGTTTGGGTAGTCAAAGATCGCTACGTTGCTTTGCTCGTCCAGACGAAACGTCCTGGCGTTGACCGGCACCCCGCCGACTGTCTGCCCGTCCGCGAGCACGAGTTCGAGAGCGCGTCCGGGACGTGCGAGCCAGACGCTCCTTCTCGGCGCCCCATCGATCAGGACGTCGCCACCGATGGCAACATCGCCTCGGTTATTGATAACCGCACCCAACGCACCGTCGAAGACAACGCTCAGATCTCCCGGCGTTGGGGCGCCCGTGAAAGCTATCGTTCTCAGACCATCCGTTGCTGTGGCAAGCACCGGTGGCGTGAGCAGAGAAATCCATGCGGCATTCAGTACCCAGACCTTCATCGTGAGCCTGTCGCGGATGTGGGCGAATCGATTCGACGCGTGGGGCCTAACCCGCCAGCGAGCTGCCAGCAATCAAAGCGGCAGGGTCACCCGATCGAGCAGGTCGGCAAGGCATGATGAGCTGGATCGACGAGAAGGAAGTCGACTAAGTCGAGCGATGCTCGCGACGAGCGCAGGGTCTGGCTCGTGGGGCGATCACTCCGCTTCGTTTTCTTGCGGCGCCGGTGCCGGCGGCGTGAAAGCGAAGTCGGCGGCTTCCATTGGCTCGTTTAGCACAAGATTGTGCAGGCGCGCAACCTGTACGCCGCGGGCGCCGGCGGATTCGAACTCCAGCACGTACATGTGCACGAGCCCGTCAGGCCCGACGTACAGCCGTTGGTCGAACGCCGAGCCCTCGCCCCCGGCGATGTTGCCCTGCTCAAAGCGGTGGTAGACGACGTCGTACAGCACGCCGTCGATCTCGACGCGTGGCTCCCACTCGAGCTCGGCGAAGTCTCGCACGTACAGGTGGCGTTCGACCGCCAGCCCGGGATCGAAGAACGCCTGGATGGGCGCCGCGTCCCACAGCCGGATGTTCGCGCCGTTGCGGGCGACCGGCGTCGACGCGAACGAGCCGCCCCCGGGCGCCAGGCCGCTCGCTTGCTTCGCTCCGAGCAACGAGTCGTACGGACCCTCGCGGAAAGAACGGGTCCCGTTGTCGAACAACTCGGGCGTGAAGGTGTGCAGCTTCTTGCCGTCCGAGGCGACGATCGCGGGGAACGCCGGGTTCGCTTGATAGGTGTACTTGAGCCGCGCGAAGTTCGGCTTCATCAGCCGCACGTCGGCGACCACCTGCTGCTGCTGTCGGGCGGACGTGACGGTGTAAAGGAAGCTGCCCGAGAGCGTCTTGATCTGCTTCGCCGCCCCATCGAGGCGGGCGAGCGTCTCCAGAAGCCGCGGATCAACCTCGGCGCCGATCGCGGAAGACGTCAGCCAGCCCAGCGTAATGAAACCCAGTGTCGTGAAACTCAGCGTCGTGAAACCCAGTCTCGTAAAACCCAGCAGGAAGCGTTGGCGATGAGGCGGCATGTTTCGACTCGGCAGGGGGAGGCAACGATTGGTGGGTCAGCCTACCGCGGATGGCTCTTGCCGGACAAACAAGCCGTCGGCCCGCAGCGTCGCCCCCCCGTCGCCCCCCCGCCGCCACGCCACGCCACGCTGTCCCGCCGCCGCTCGGGCAATCATACTGGGCTCCCCCCGAGCCGATTCCCGCTCATCCGGCCAGGCCAAGGCGACAACCTCATGCACACAAGAAGCCGACACCTCTTTTCACTTTTGCTAGCAGTCTTCACGTCCACGGCGGCGTGCCAGGCGAGCGAGTGGACCGTGCTGATGGACGGCACGTCGCTGGACGCGTGGCGGGGCTACCAGTCGGACGAGATCCCCAAGGCGTGGAAGATCAACCTCGACGGCGAGCTGACCCTCGAGCCGGCCGACGCCGCCGGCGGCGAGGGCTCAGCGAACCTCACTACCCGCCGCCAATTCGGCGACTTCGAGCTCGAGTTCGAGTGGAAGATCTCCGCCGGCGGCAACAGCGGTGTCATGTACCTCGTGACCGAGGACGGAGCCGAGCCCTTCTTCTCGGGGCCCGAGTACCAGGTGCTGGACGACGCCAACTACGAGGGCGTGGACGAGAGCCAACGCGCCGGCGCCCTCTACGGGCTGTACGACCGGCTGGCCGACGCCTCCAAGCCGGCCGGCGAGTGGAACACCGCCCGGATCGTTCACAATGCCGGCCGTGTCGAGCACTGGCTCAACGGCCAGCGGGTCGCGGCCGCGATCATCGGCTCCGACGAATGGAACGAGCGGGTCGCGGCGACCAAGTTCGCCGAGTGGCCGACCTTCGCCGCCAGCACGCGGGGGCACATCGTGCTGCAGGACCACGGCTGCGGCGTCTGGTACCGCAACGTCCGGGTCCGCGAGCTCACGGGCAAGCGGGCGGCGGCGGCCGACAAGCCGTCTCGCTTGCTATTCGTCACGCAGAGTGCGGGCTTCAAGCACTCGTCCGTCACCCGCAAGGCGAGCGACCTCTCGCACGCGGAGCGAATCATGCAACGGCTCGGCGTGGAAAGCGGCGCGTTCCGTGTCGACTGCACGCAAGACGTCGCGAACGACTTCACGCCGGAGTTGCTAGCGGAGTACGACGTCGTGGCGTTCTACACGACCGGCGACCTGCCGATCCCCGAGGAGACGCTCGCGTGGTTTCTCGAGGACTGGCTCGCGGACCAGGGGCACGCCGTGCTGGGCGTCCACTCAGCGACCGACACGTACCAGGACCACGAGCCGTTCTGGGACATGATCGGCGGCACGTTCGACGGCCACCCGTGGAACTCCGAAACGCCGGTGGTGCTGAAGGTGCACGCCGCCGACCACCCGGCCAGCAAGCCGTTCGGGCTCGCGGGGACGCGGATCGCTCTCAAGGAGGAGATCTATCAGCACAAGCACTGGCAGCCCGAGAAGGTGCGGGTGCTGATGTCGCTCGACATGCAGCAGACCGAGCTGAAAAAGCCGCGGCACATCCCAGTGCTGTGGGTGAAGAAGTACGGCGCGGGCCGGGTGATGCACCTCAGCCTGGGCCATCGCGAAGACGTCTGGGAGCGGCCCGACTTTCAGGCGTCCCTCGTCGGCGGCGTGAAGTGGCTGCTCGGCAAGGCGCCGGGAGACGCCACGCCCAACCCCGAGCTCTCTTCGGCAGAACAACAACTCGCCGAGCAAGCTGCCGCCGCGCCCGCCACCGGTGGGTAAGCAAGCCGCTAACGTCGGCGTCAGCCCTGGCGGTTCCACGCACTTAAGCGCAGGTCAGCCGACTTCGTTCAGGGGTTCGATCACCCGCATCTTCCGCCAGCTGCCCTGCAGGAAGCGGGCGAAGAACACGAGCCCGAGCACGGCGATCCAGCACGAGACCAACGCCCAGCAGCCGTAGATGCCGGCGCCGAGCACCTCGACCGCGAACCAGCTGAGCGCCGCGAGCGCGGCGCCCATCACGAGGCTTGCGAGCAGCACGAAGCGGGTGTCGCCGGCGCCCTTCAACGCGCTGACGAACACGATGAGCATCGCGTCCATGAAGTTGTAGGCGGCGACGAACCGCATCAGCACGATCGCCGTCGCGGCGACCGCCGCGCGCGGGGCGCCGTCGTTCGGGTCGGTCGGTTCGCTGGCGAAGAAGCCCGCCAGGAACACCTGCGGCGTCGCCACCAGAAGCAGCGACACCAACGCCATGTACGCCCACGCCACGTGCAGCGTGGTCCACGTCGCGCGGCCGGCGGCTCGTTCGCGATTCTCGCCGAGGTGCTGCCCGACCAGGATGCTGGCCGCCATCCCCAGGCCGCAGATCGGCATGAACGCTACGGAGCCGATGCTAAAGGTCATGCTGGTCGCCTCCGCCTCAACGGGGCCGAGCCGGCCGACCAGCACGATGAACACGGTGAAGCCGAGCACGTCAAGCAGCATCTGCACGCCGCTGGGCGCGCCGAAGCGGAACAGCCGGCGGGCGAGCGGCCACTCCAGCCGCCACAGGCCCGACGAAAAATCGGCCCGGTTGGATTGTCCCAGAATCAACGCCAGGTACACGCCCGCCTTCAGCCACAGCGACACGGCGGTCGCCCAGCCGGCGCCGTCGATCCCCATGGCGGGGAACACCTGCGTCGGCTCGCCGCCAAGCGCGACACTCAGCCCGAAGATCCACCAGTAGTCCAGCAGCAGGTTCAGCCCAGCGAACGCGCTGTCCACCACCATCACGAGCACCGTCTTGCCACGCCCGCTGTAGAACGACGACAACGACTGCGACAGCAGCATCGCCGGCGCGCCGAGGCACAGCAGGGCGAAGTACCGCGACTCCAGGTCCGCGACCTCGCCCACGTGCCCGGCCGCCGCGAAGATCGACGACGCCAGCGGGATGAGCGCCAGCAGCAGCGGAGAAACCGCCAACGCCACCCAAACGCCCTGCCATACCACCGGGCCGATGCGGCGGGGCTGACCGGAGCCGTGATACTGCGCGACGAACGTCCCCGTGTAGCTGCACAGGCCCACCGGCAAGCACACGACGGCCCACCACGCGACCGAGGCGATGAACGCCGCCGACATCGCGGCGCCCGACCAGTTGTTGAGCATCATCCGGTCGACGAACGTCATGACCGTCCACGACAGGCTCGAGACGACCAACGGCGCCGCGACCGCCAGCACCTCGCTGCCGCCACCGGGGCCGTCCCACCAGCCGGGCGACGGCTCGCCGTCAGAGATCGACGGTTCTTCCCCGCGGGGCGGGTCTGGCTTTTCCGCGGATTCGATCGGCGAGTCGGCGCCAGCGACCATGCTGCTCATGCAGAGACTCGGCGATCGGTACGAAACAGGGGCGCCGCGTGCGACGCACGCGGCGGGACCGGCCCGAGGGACCGTCCCCGCCCATTGGAGGTTCGCCGCTCGCGGACGCCCACCCTGCCGTCGGGGCGACGAGCCGCGTGGTCCGCACCAAACCCGGCCGGGCGAGCGTACAGAAACCGTTGCCGGAGAGTCGGCTAGAAGGGGTCCGCGAAGGGGTCGTCCTCGTCGGCTCCGAAGTCGCCGAACCCGTCGTCCTCTGGCTCGTCTATCGAATCGTCGGTCGCGAAAGGGTCGTCCTCCGCGTCGTTCGGCTCGTCGGCGAACGGATCGTCATCGATCGGTTGCTCGTCCGCGTCGTCTTCGAACGGATCGCTTTCGCGAGGCTCCTCGGTGGTTTCGTTCTTCGCGTCGTTGTCCGCCTGCGGCGCTGGCGCCCCGTCGTGTCGACGGGCGCTCGTGAGCGACTCCTCGTGCAAGCACTGGATCAAGCCGCTGTCCGAGACGAGGTACAGACGATCCGATTCGGTGTTGGTGATCGCTCGTGCGTTCAGCCGGCTGATCCAACGGGCCTCGCCGCCCTCGCTCGCGATGTTGACCATCGCTAGTCGACCGTCGGGGCCGACGGCGTAGACCCGGTCGCCGCTGCTCGAAACGAACTGGTTGACCCCGTCGATCGACCACAGCGGTCGGCCGTCGGCCGCGTCGTACGCGTGCAACGCCGGCGCCGTGGAGCCGACGTACGCGACCCCGGCCGCCACCACGGCGGGCATCTGCACATCGTCTCCTACCGAGGCGCGCCACAGCTGTCGCCCGTTCTCGGGGTCGATCGCGTAGAGCAGGCCGGTGGTTGTCGGCAGGTAAGCGACCTCGTCCACCGCGGGCGGGCCGACCAGGGGCGCGGCGCCGCGAAAGCGATAACGCACGGAGCCGTCGGCGCTAGCCGCGTACAAGAAACCTTGGCTCGTTGTCCACAGCACCGAGTCCTTCACAGGAACGGGCGACGCGAAGATCTCTCCCACGGACTTGTAGTTCCACGAGATCAGCGTTTCTTCGGTCAGCGGCGCGCCGATCACACGTCCATCGACGAGCGGCACGAACATCCGTTTGCCCGCGATCGCCGGCGGGGCGCCCGGAGCGCCGGGCGTCGACACCACCTTCAGTACAGCGCCCGTGTTCGCGTCGATCTTATAAACGTTCGATCCGTTGGTGAGGCAGACGCGGACGCCGTCTCGCGTGTCGCTGATCGCCGGGCCGAGGCTGCGGCGCCTTGGGTCGCCAACGCGGTTGGTCCACAGCGTCGCCCCGGTCTCTCCGTCGAACGCTCGGAGCTGGCCGCGCGTTGTGAGGGCGTAGACGACCCCTCGGTGCACGATGGCGGTGACGCCGCCGCCCCGGTAGTTGTCGATCGGCGCCTGCGCGGTCCAAGCCCGCATCAGGCCCGCGTCTTTCAGCTCCGCCCGATCGACAAGAGCCGCGTCGCCGGTGGCGACGCGCAAGATCACCGCCAACACCGTCAGCAGGCTGAGGCGGCGGACGTACTTGGAGCGGAGTGCGGGCATGGTCAAAGGCCGTAGCAACCTGGCGAATTCCGGGGGCGTTGGTCTGGTTCGCAATGCGCCCAACCCTCGTGCGGGGGACGCTGCGCTCACCCCTGAATACTAGTCACCGACTTCCGTGCCTGCACGCAGGCGGACGCGCCGCCGCTAGACCCCCGCGAGACCGCTCCCGTACGATGCGAGTCATGCCGCTTTTGAGGGCGACAACGCCCCACGGTTACCGCTCGTGCGTGCCGGCTCCCTGGTGAGCGGCTCGTGCGATCTCACCTTACCGCCAGGCGGCGGATGGCCAGTGCCGCACCCAACGACGACGCTCACGCGCACGCCCTCAGGGAGGCGATCGGGTACCTGAACTTTTCGTCGGGCGCCAGCGATCCGTGCTTCCTGCGGGCGCTCGATGCTCTGTTCGCGTCGAGCGTTAGCGGCGACGAGCAAGGTGGCGGCAGCCAGCACGGCGACGGAGAGAAACCTAGTCCGGCCGCGAGTCTCGGCGCCGTGCTCGCCACGCTCGACACAACCTGCGAGCGGCTGAGCCAAGAAGACGACGCGTTCGGCGACGTCGTGCAAGCGAACAAGCTGATCAGCGCAGCCCGCCTCTTCTGTGAAAGCTACCAGGGTTTCCACGGCGATCTCCTCGGCGATACGCCGCCGGACCGGCTCTGGAACGGGTTCATGCTGGGCCGCGTCTTCGAGACGCTGCTCGCCGGAGAGCATCCGCCGGACGACTCGCAGGCGATCGACGCCGCGCGCGACCGCTTCGACGACTTCCTCGGTTACCGGCCCGTGGCGGTGCTAGAGACCGAGCAGAAGATCGAGCCCTACCGCCAGGAGTGGGTTCGGCCAACGCCGCTTGTGGTGAAAGGTGCCGGCACCGCCTCGGGGCCCTATCAGCAACTCATCGACCGCGCGCTGGAGATCCTCGCCGACACCGCGCCGGACCTGTTGCGCGCCGCCGCGTTCGACCCCGACATGCTCGAAGAGCTCGCAGTCGATCCGCGCGAGTACGACTTCGATCACCCGGTTCACAAACGCCCCAACCACCACTTCGGCCTGTGGGATCCGAACCGCATCGATGGCTCGGGGTTCTATCGGCGGTTCGTGCTGCAGCCGGTGGTGCTCGAGGCGTTGATGTCCCGTGTCGACACCCCCGCTCAGGATCGAACGCGTGCCGAGCGTCTTGAGGAGGCGGCGACCGTGCTGGCCGGGACGATCCTGATGGCGTCGGGCGTGAGCGGGCAGGGACCCGGCGCCCACAGCAGCGAGGAGACGCTCTCGACGCTGCTGCCGGAGATCGCCGCCTACCGCGACCGCTACTACTCCGAGCGGCTCGCGAAGATGAACGGCGAGCACGCCCGTCGGCTGCACGATGAGGCCGAACGCATGCGTCAGCCGTTTGCCGGGGCGCGGCAGCACCTGAATCACGAGATCGCCGGCCGTCGGGCCGATCAGCTCCAGCGGGTGCAGCTCGCCCGCGTGTTCGCCCGCATGGGCCGCCCCGAGGTGGCGATCGAGCACGCCCGTCAGGTGCGGGTTGCCTCGGCGCGGCTGCTCTGCGAGATCGACTGCCGGATCACCGCCGGGCACCGCCGGATCGACGCGCGTGATCTCGCCGGGGCGGAAGAGACCGTCGTCGAGATCCGCGACCTCATCGATCGTGGCATCCGCTGCGGGGCGCTGGTCGATCCGTGGAACATCGTCGGCTTCGGCGGCAACTTCAGCCTGTTCCCCGCCATGGAGAACACGGTCCACGACTACCGGGTGGACGATCTCATCCTGATGGTGGAGCAGCTGCTCGGGCTTTGTTCGCGGGCGTGCACCGAGGCGGCGGCGCTCGATGACGAGGCTCGCGAGTCGTCGCTGAGCGAGCGGCTGAGCGATCTCGCCACGTGGTGGGATCAGTTCGCAACGCCGATCGTCGCCGACGTGCGTCGGCTGCTAGCGAAGGAAGTCGAGGTCTCGACTAACCTCGTCGCGGGCGCACTGGGCGCCTGGCGGAAAGCGGGGGCCGAGGCCGGCGACATCCGCTTCTGGGGGATGTTCGTCGATCAGTTCGACACGCCCCAGTCGTTCCAGCTGGTCATTGAGGCGTTGCTCGAGCAGGAAGACACCGTCGCGTCGATGGCGTTGCTCATGCGCTGGCTGTGCCAGGTCGATCTGACGCCGCTCGAAGAGGGTGAGGCCTCGTTCCGCAAGCTCGCATTACGCTGGCTCGCCCTGGTCGAGAAGCGGTCGGCTTCCGCGGGCGAGCACGCCGCGGTGGAAGACGGGTGGCCGCAGGTGGTGCGGTTCTTCGAGCATCTAGAGGCGAACGCGGAGGACCTCTGGCGAGCTCCCCGCTGGGACGTGGGCGAGCTGCCCGACGACGACGCCCTGGACGACCTGCTCGACGGCGACGAGGACTACGAAGAAGACGAGGACGACGAAGCGTACGGCGACGACCTCTTCGACGACGGAGAGGATGAGGACGATGAGCTCGGGTTGTTCAGCGCGGCGTACGAGGGGGTCACCTTCGAGGACAGCGCGGACGACGGCATGGACTCGTCCATCTACGAGCCCAGCGGCGACGAGACCCGCATGGAGCTCGAGGAGGAAGCGAAACGCGTCGCCCAGCGGCTCAGTTTTCTTAAGACGGTCGCCAAGCTGTGGCGCCGCGCCGCGATCACGTGGGGCGTGCAGGGTGGCGGCGAGGACCAACGGTCGGTCGCGCTACGCGCGTGGCGGAAAGAAGCGGCCGAGCGTTGCGTCGGCCTCGGTCAGCTGCTTGAGGCGATCCATCGTCACCGGCTGCCCACGCCACGCGGCTCGCACGAGTCCATGGTGGAGTTCGACCGCGTTCGCGCCGTGAAGGAGAAGATCCTCGATCGCACCGTGGCCGCGTGCGTCGAGATGGCCGACACCGCCCGGCTGCTCCGCGCGGCGTCCGGCGCGCTCGCGTTGGATGAGGCCGAGTCGTCGCCCGATCCGGAGCGCGAGCGCCACGCGCCGATCAAGCTCAGCGGCGGCGCCATCGGCGTGTTGCGGAGCGTGCTCCGCGGAGACGCGGCGGCGGTCTGCGAACAGTGGCCCCACATGCTGCAGGCGCTGCGCGGAGAGCGTTTGCTTTACGTGCCGATGACCAAGGGGGGCGACCCCCGAGCGATCGTCCGGGCCCGCACCGTGCACCGACTGATCCACGCCCTGGTGACCTGGCTGCCGAAGCTGGGGCTCGTCCGCGAAACTTGCGAGCTGCTCGATGTCGCGCAGGCCATGGAGAACGATCGGCCCAACGGCCCCGGCGCCGTCACGGAGTACGATCGCCTCTTCGAAGCGGGCTACGAGGCGCTCGTGCGTTGCCTCGTCGAGTCGGCGAGCGTCTGGAGCGAGACCGACCGCGACGGCAGCGAGGAGGCGCGGCCGATCGACGCTCTGCTCGTCGAGGCCGTGCAGAACCTTACCGAGTCGCAGCTCGATCGCTGGCTGCGGCACAGCAAGACGGTGCGCCTGAGCGTGGTGGAGCGTATCGGCTCGCCGCAGGACTGGCAGCGGTTCGTCTCGTTCGTCCGCGCTCACGGCGACGAGCTCTTCACCCAGCGGTTCCTGATCCTCAGCAACCTGCGTGGCATCTTGCACCAGGGTATCGGCGAGTGGCTCGACCACCTGCGCGACGAGGAGCCCGAGATGGCGCCTCTGGTGGCCGAGCGGCTCGACGCGGACGCCGATCGGGCGGGCCTGGAGTGGGGGCTCACGCTGGCCATTGAGACCGTCGTCGAGAACTACCGCGAGTATCGCGACTACAACAGCACCACCACGCAGTCCGATCACGGCAACCTGCTGCACGTGTTCGTGGACTTTGTGCGTGTGCGGAACGCGTACGACCGAGTCGCGTGGAACCTGAAGCCGGTGTACCTGGCGCACCGGATCCTGGAGCACGGCAACCGTCCGGCCGCCGCCGAGCTGTGGCGCCGCGCCGTCGCCGAGCGCACCGCAGACGCGGCCGACCAGCATCAGGCGCGGCTCCGCGACATGGAGGAGCGGCACGGCATGCGGCTGCCCAGCGTGTCCGACCGCGTGGGCGAACGCTTCGTCCGGCCGCTGACGATCGACCGCCTCAAGAACCTGGTCGATCCGGCCGTAAACGCCGCGGGCGACGAGGCGGAGCAAGCCTTCGCCGCGCTGAGCGAAGAGATCGCCAGCCTGATGCAGCACCCCACAGGGGCCGGCCTCGACTCGCCCGACTGGCTGATCGCCTTGGAAGAGGAGGTCGAGGCCCACCGGGCGGAGGCCGGCGGCGCTCGCGCGATCGATGATCCGCTGCAACGGGTCCCGCAGGTGCTGCTCACGTGGGACGAGGCCCAGCGGCAGCTCAGTGACATCGCCGAGCGCCACGACGAATCCGAAAGCTAGCCGCGTTACTCGGGAAACTCGGTTTCGATCGCCGCCTGCTGGAAGATCGGCAGGTAGCGGTAGTAAACCTCGAGCGTCATGGTCGCCAGCGAGGTCGTGTAGAGCCGCCCGCCTTTGCGATTGTGGTTCTCGTCGATCCACCAGCTGCCACGCTCGTGCCCGCGGGTCGATTGCTGCTCGACGAGCTGGTCCCGCATCGCGGTGTTCCACTTCCGCCACACGGGGCCCTCGCCCGCGGTGTAGTGGAACAGCGCCTGGGCGGCGTAGTAGTTGTAGTAGTAGTTGTCCTCGTTCGGCCCCTTCGCGGCGATCCACGCCGCGGCGTCTTCCAACCGTGCGTCGTCCGGCTTCCACCCGAGGTACATGCGGCAGAGCATGCCCACCGCGGTCAGCGTGCGTGTCGCCGCGGGTTCCGGCGGAGTACCGTCCTCGGTCGGCTCGGGGACGACGTACCGGTACCGCCGCCCTTCCCGTTCGGCGACGGAATCGAGGAACGCCCGCGCGAGGCGTGTGGTCCTGCCGCTGGTCTTCAGCTCCGCGAGCTTCGCGCTCTTGAGCGCCATGATCTGCCAGCCGGTGACCGACGTGTCGCCCGCCTGTCGGGCCCGGTACCGCCACCCGCCGCCATTGGGGTCTTGGGCATACTCGATGTAGTCGATCGCCAGCTGGGCCGGCACACGCAGTCGCTCGTCGCGTGTCATGCTGTAGGCCTCGGCCAGCGTGATCGCCGCGAGGCCGTGGCTGTACAGCGTGCCGCGGTCAGTCCACGAGGCGCCGGGGCCGTCCTTGTTCGGCTTAGCGAGCCTGACGAGGGCGTTGATGCCCTCGGAGACGATCCGCTTGTAGCGGCCGCGTTGCTGCGTCTCGCCGGCGCCGAGGAACGGCAGCAGCGCGAGCGCTGTGGCGGACCGCCGGGTCCGCTCGAAGCGGTCCTTGGGTTCGCCCAGCGTGCCCGGGTTGCCGCAGCGGCCGCGGCACTCACCGGCGTTGTGCACGAGGCTCCAGGTTCCGTCGGCGTTCTGGTGCTGCGCGATCCAGCGCAAGCCACGCGCCACGGCTTGCTCGCTCGCCTTCGTGCCGCCTTTCGCGCGGAGCAGCGCACCGCGCGTCGCGTCGCCCCGTCCGCCGACGCCCGTCACGCCGGCCAGCTCGTTAGTCGTTGAGGGGATCGCGGCGGTCAGCGTCGTGGGGCTGAGCGACAGCGACACCGGCAGATTCAGCTCGGCCGCCGCTGGCGCCGGCTCGACGGCCTCGATCGGCACGTCGCTCGTCAGCTCGACCAGCGTGACCGACTCGGCGATGTCGATCGGCGGTTCCTCGAGGATCAGGTCGCTGTCTGCCTCCTCCGTGTCGGCCGTCTCGGCGACGAGCAGCGGGCCCAGCGCCCGGGGCAGGTCCGGCAGCGAGAACGCCGCGAGCAACGCCAGCAACCCGGCGTGGAGCATCAGGCTGGTCACCCAGCCGGCGGTGTCGCTGGTCGCCGGATCGTTGGCCATTCTCGGCAATCTGCGACGTGGAAGAGCGAAGAACAGCGGCCACCGGGGCGGCGCCGCCGCGCCGATTGTTTTGGCGATGCGTTTCTCCCCCTACAATACCACCGGACACCAATAACCCGCCCGTGAATCGCAAACCGCCGCCGATGAGAGGCCGACCTATCGCTTGTTGCGTGCTCGCCGCTGTTTCGGCAAGCGTTTGGTGGAGCGGCGTGGGGCTGGCGTACGCGGCCGTGGAATCGCCGCCGGCCGCGGCGACGGTCCTCGTGGATCTTCCGCTCAAGGGTGGCGACGACGATCGGCTGCGTGGCCGCATCGAGCGAGCCGCCAAGCGGCTGCAGGACGCCGCCACCGCCGATCGGCGCCCGGTCTTGGTGCTCGAGTTCCGCCGCGTTGACGAAGACGCCGCGGACACCCCGTTCGAGCGCGCTCTGGCGGTGGCTCGGTTTCTCGTTGACGACGACTTGGCCGGCGTTCGCACCATCGCGTTTCTGCCCGATTCGCTCAGCGGACACGCGACGCTCTTAGCGCTTGCGTGTGAAGAGCTCGCGCTCGCGCCGGACGCTGAGTTTGGCGCCGCCACCGCGGGCGATGACCCTTCGCGTGGGGTCGAGCCGGGCGTGCTGGCGCTGTATCAGCAGATCGCGGCTTCTCGCCGCGCGGCGCCGCCCGCCGTGGTGACGGCGATGGTCGATCGATCTGTCGCGCTGCTGCGCGTGGAAACGGACGAGGGCGTACGGCTGATCACCGAGACGGAGCTGGAAGGCTTGGACAACGCGGTCGCGATCGGCGATCGCGAGGTGCTCACGCCCGCTGGCACGCTTGCCACGTTCACCGGCCGTGAGGCCAGAGCCGAGGGGATCGCGCAGTATCAGACGGCGACCCGTGCGGCCCTAGCGCGAGCGTTGGGCTTGCCCAGCGGCACGCTGATGGAAGATCGCTCGCTCGCCGAAGACTGGCGCCCGGTGATGATCGACATCGCCGGACCCGTCTCGTCGCGGTCCGTCAGGCGGTTCCAGACCCTTCTGGCCGACGAGATCGCCCCGGGCGGCGCGAACTGGGTCGGACTGCGGATCGACTCAGACGGCGGCGATGTCGGCGCCGGCGTGCGGCTGGCCCGTACCCTCGCGGAGCTCGAGGAGTCCGAGGTCCGCACGGTGGCCTACGTGCCGCGACGGGCGGCGGGCGTCGCGGCGCTCGTCGCGTTAGCTTGCGATCAGCTCGTTATGCAGTCCGGCGCTGAACTAGTTGGCGAGGACTCGGCCCAACCGCCCGCCGCCCAGCCCGCCGCAGCGCCGCCCGTTGCTGACCAACCCATGGATGACCTGCCGGAAGCAGAAGAGGACGATGCGGACGCGGCCGAAGCACCCAACCAGCCCGTCCGCGATCCCGATGCCCGACCGCTCGGCGCGGCCGCGCCGGAAGCCGCCGCTTCGGACGAGCGAGCAAGGATCGACGCCAATGTGGCGGCGATTCGTGCGTCGCTGGCCGACGCCGTCGGCCGCCCGTGGTCGGTGCTCGCATCGACGATCGATCCGTCCATCGAGCTTCGTCGCTACACGCAACGAGAGTCGGGCGAGCGACGCTTGATGAGCAAGACCGAGGTCGATCAGCTCGCGGATCGCGACCAATGGCAGACAGGCGAAGTCGTGTCGGCGGCCGGCGAGCCGCTGTCGCTCACCACCACCGATGCGGTCCGGCTGGGCACGGCTTGGCGAGAAGTGGAGCAGTTCGACGAACTCTCAACGCTGTACGGCTTCGCCGCGTCGCCGCGGACCGCGAAACCGAACTGGGCGCTGGAGCTTGTCGAAGCGTTGGCTTCGCCGGGGCTCGCGGCGTTGCTGCTCGTGATCGGCGTCGTGGGCTTGTACATCGAGCTGAGCACCCCGGGGCTCGGCCTCGGCGGTTTCATCGCCTCCGTGGCGTTCCTGTTGTTCTTCTGGAGCAAGTTCCTCGACGGCACCGCCGACTGGCTCGAGGTGCTGCTGTTTGTCGCCGGCGTCGTGTTCCTGCTGCTCGAGGTTGTTGTGCTGCCGGGCTTCGGAGTGTTCGGCCTGGGCGGGGGACTGATGGTGATCGCCGCGTTGGTGCTCGCCGGGCAGACGTTCCTCGTGCCCAAAACCCCAGCGCAGCTCGACGAGCTACGCGATTCGCTGGGCTCGGTCGCCGGCGCGGCGGTCGCGTGTTTGGTCGGCGGGATGGTGCTGCGCCAGTACCTGCCGCACTCGCCGTTCTTTCGGCGTGCGATGCTCATGCCGCCCGAGAAGGCCGACCGCATCGAACAAGACCGCCGCGAGTCGCTCGCCGACTACGCGCACCTCGTGGGCCAGCAGGGCGTGGCGACGGTCGACCTGCTGCCGGGCGGTCGGGCGGAGATCGCAGGCGAGCTTGTCGACGTGATCGCCCAGGGAGACCTGATCGAACGGGGCGACCCGATCGAGGTCGTCTCCGCACGCGGCGCCCGTGTTGTGGTGCGGCGAGTCAGCGGTTAGCCCTTCAGTCCCTGCAACCTTTCAGAGAACGGAACGCTCGTTGAACGTCTTCGACGAATTCTCGCTGGGCGTCCTGCTCGCCGCGATCGGCACGCTGCTGATCATCGCGGAGGTGTTCTTCCCGTCGGGGGGCATTCTGGGGGCGTTCTCGGCGGTCGCGATGCTCAGCGCCGTGTACTTCGCCTACGAGTCGGGCGGCTGGACACGCGGGCTGACATTCGCGGCGCTTGAGGTGCTCGTCGCGCCCATCGCGATTTATGGCGCCCTGCAAGCGCTGCCGCACACGCCCATGGGCCGGACGCTCATCGGCACAGCGCCCACGGCGGAGGAGGTCGATCCGGCCGACCCGCGGCAGGCGTTGGTGGGCCGAGTGGGCGTGGCTCGAAGCAAGCTCCTCCCGGCCGGCGCGGTGGAGATCGACGGCCAGATGATCGACTGCGTCAGTCGCGGCCAGGCGATCGAACCGGGCGAGTACGTGAAGGTGGTCGAGGTGCGTGGCAACCGCGTGGTCGTCCGCCGCACGACGCAATCCACCTCGCCCGCCGAACCCACCGCCGAAGACCGCCTCGCTCGCCCGGCCGAAGAGATCGGGCTGGCCGACTTCGACTTCGATGCGCCCGACGAGGGCACGCCGCCGTCCGCCTCGTGAGGCCCCCGGCAAGCGGCGAGAGGCGCCGTGTCTGCTTGTATCGGCCGCCCCGGCGTCCTACAAAACGAGAGGCCCGAACCAAGCTCCCGGCGGGGTTTCGGGCTGCCGCGACACGATCTCCAGCTCACACCGCGGCTGACCGAAGCCCCCGACCTCGCTTGTCAACGCCATGATTCTTGCCCAAGTGCTCAACAGTTCGCCGGTGTGGCTGGTCCTGTCGGTGATCGCGCTAATCGTGGTGCTCGGCGTGATCGCCGTCGTAGCGCGGTACTTCCGGCTTTGGATCCAGTCGGTCACCACCGGCGCCGGCATCGGCATCTTCGATCTGCTGCGGATGACCTTCCGCAAAGTGAATCCCACCGTGATCGTCCGCAGCAAGATCATGGCGATCCAAGCGGGTCTGACCGAGGACGAGGGCGTAACCACCCGCGCGCTGGAGGCGCACTACCTAGCCGGCGGCAACGTGCCGCTCGTGGTGCGCTCCATGATCGCCGCCCGCAAGGCGAAGATCATCGAGCTCGAGTTCAAACGCGCAACGGCGATCGACCTCGCGGGGCGTAACATCCTCGAGGCCGTTCAGACGAGCGTTTACCCGCGGGTGATCGATTGCCCGGCGAAGACGAGCAAGCGGCCCAGCCTCGATGCGATAGCCAAGGACGGTATCCAGCTGAAGGTGAAGGCCCGCGTCACGGTGCGGGCCAACCTCGATCAGCTCATCGGCGGCGCCACGGAGGAAACGATCGTCGCTCGCGTGGGCGAGGGCATCGTCAGCACCATCGGCTCGGCCATCACGCACAAAGAGGTGCTCGAGAACCCGGATCGGATCTCGAAGGCGGTGCTGGCCCGCCGATTGGACTCGCAGACGGCGTTCGAGATCGTTTCGATCGACATCGCGGACATCGACGTGGGCGACAACATCGGCGCCCGCCTCCAGGCCGACCAGGCCGAGGCCGACACGCGTGTGGCCCGGGCTCAGGCCGAGGGCCAGCGGGCGATGGCGGTCTCGCAAGAGCAAGAGAACATCGCCCGGATCGAAGAGATGCGAGCCAAGCTGGTCGAGGCCGAAGCCGAGGTGCCCAAAGCGATGGCCGAGGCGTTCGGCACGGGCAAGCTGGGCATCCTGGACTACTACAAGATGCAAAACGTGCAGGCTGATACCGAGATGCGTGAGGCGATCGCGACCGCCGGCGCGAAGTAAACCCGGATCCCCCGCAAAACCGCAACATGCTTGTCGCTTCGTTCCCGCCGTTCTTGCCGCCCCTGGCGTTTCTCGACGAAGCGTTGGGGCCCGTGCTGCTGCTGCTCATCTGGGTGGTGCGAGCGATCTTCACAGCGACCTCCGAAGCCAAGCAGCGGCGTGCCCTCGACTCCGGTGAGGCGGTCGGCGAACCGCCCGAAGAAGACGACGCCGTTCGTTCCGAACTCGAGGAGTTTCTGGCTCGCATGCGAGACGGAGGCGAGCGAGACGAACCCGACGGGGACCGGGCGAACGGAGACGGGGCGGACGACGCGTCGGGCGCCCAACGCGCACGCGGTGATCGCGCGGCGATGGAACAAGGCGCCGGCTCCGAGCCCGTCCGCGAGGCGCGGATGGCCCCCAAGGGGTTGCCCACGGGTCGCGTGATCGAGGTCTTCGACGACGAGCCCGAACGGCCGGTGTTGCGGCGTCCCGAGGACCCCTTCCTCGAACCGCAACGACGCGTCCGACCCACGGAGCGGGTCGAGTCGGCCTCCCCGGGGCCGATCGCTCGCCCGCCGGCTTCGCGACCGCAGGTCCGGTCCTCGGCAGCGGCTGCCCCGGCGAATGAACTGATGTCCGACGCCTCGGCCGAGCCGACGACCGAGATGCCACACCTGCCCGAGAGCCAGCTGGCGGAGCACGCGGCGCACCTGGGCGAGCGTATCGCTGGCGCCGACGATCGGGTCCGAGCCCGGTTGAGCGCAAAGTTCGGCAAGTCGGTCAGCGAGCAGGACGCCGATGAAAAGGCGCTGCTCGCCACGCCGCCGGAGGACACGTCCGCGGCGCGTATCGCCGCGGCGCTCTCGAGCGCCAACGGCGTTCGCGACGCCATGGTGCTCAACGAGATCCTGCAACGCCCCACAGACCGCTGGTAAACGCGAGCCGTCCCGCCGCGGCGGAGCAGCGGCGTCAGCCCTTGAAACCCGTGTCCTCACGGACCCTCGACCGACGCAGCGGAGACTTGCCATGCCCCTGTACGAGTACCACTGCTCGGACTGCGGTTCGGACCTTGAGCTGCTCGTCCGTGGCGATGACGATCGGCCCGCCTGCCCCGATTGCGGGTCGGACAAGCTCCAGAAGCTGTTGAGCGTGTGCGCGACGCCCAACACGGGCGGCTCGCCGGAACCGCCGCCGGGCCCCTGTGGCTCGGCTTGTGGCTGCTTCCCGCAGGGGTAGGCGCCCGGCGGAAGCTCCCGAAGCCACGCGTCGCGTGGTCTGCAGCCCGCGTCGTCGGTTCACGAAAGGGCCTGTTCGACACGCCCAATCGGTCCTTTCGGCACGACCGGCGGCTCTCGACGCAACTTCTCTGGGGGTCGCAAACCCCTTAAATTGACACTGTTTTTGGCGGCTGCCTATACTGCACGCTCGCCGGGAAATCGGGGCCAACGCCCGATCTGCCGGTCCCTGCCGCGGCCTAGCAAGGCCCGCGTCCGCGTTGCCTCGGCCGCGCCAGCGAGCCCGGCAGCCCTACCCGACGTTCCTCGTTTATAAGCCGGATCGGCATGAACTTCCTCGGCAAGTGCTTCGTCGTCGCGCTGTTTGTCATGAGCTGCGCCTTCATGGGCGCGGCCATCGCCGCGTACGGCGCCCACCGCGATCTGAAGGCAGAGAAGCAGCGGATCCAGACTCAGCTGAATCAAACGCAGGCCCAGCTCCAGACCAAGACGAGCGAATTTCAGCGGACCAACAGCTCGCTGACGCAAGAGAAGCAGGCCGCGACCGAACGCCTGATCCAGCTCGAGTCGGAGAAGGCGCGGCTCGCCGAACGCAACCGCGACGCTCAGGCGGAGCTCGACGCGCTGCGCACGGCGTCCGGGGCCGCGATCGCCGGGATGGAGGCCACCCAGATCAGCAACAACGCGCTGGCGGACGAGCTGAACGAACTGCGAGATTCGATCCGCGAAGCGCTCTCCGACAAAGACCGCTACTTCGCCACGGCGTTGGAAGCGACCGAGAAGTTCCAGGCGATCCGAAACGACATCGAGTCGGCCCTCGAGCAGAACCGCGAGCTGGTGGCCGACACGAGCCGCATGACGAGCCTGCTGCGGGCGAACAACCTCGACCCGAACACGCCGGCAGACGCGATCACGCCCAAGGTGGACGGGGTCGTCAGCCGCACCAAGCGTGAGAACGGCGCCCAGCTGGTGGAGATCAGCATCGGCTCGGACGACGGCATTCGGGCGGGCGACACGGTCGATGTGTTCCGCAACACGAAGTACCGCGGCCGGCTCGAGATCCTACGGACGGCGCCCGATCGGGCGGTGGGCCGCGTGGACGTTCGCTTTCAACAGGGACCCATTCAGGAGGGCGATCGTGTCACGACTCGACTCAAGCTCAGCTAGCCTGTCGCCCAGCCGCGGCGGTGGCCTGACGAAGAAGCCGCCGATGACCGTCTACACGGTGCTGATGATCCTGGCGACCGTCGCTTTGGCGGTCGGCTGCATCTTCCTGTACCTGGAGTCCGCCAGCTACCAGTAAGCGGCGTGCGGCGAGCCCGTCACCAAAACCAAGAAACGCATGGCCCGCAAGCGAGCCATGCGTTTCTTGTTGGGGTGGGAGAGATTCCGTTCGGGCGGTTCGCGTCGAGCCTCGGCCTGTCATCGGCGTGAGCGGCGCCGAATCGAGTTGTTCGCCGAGACTGTCGTGCTCGCCATCCGACCGGAGTGGGCCCGACTGGAGTCGAACCAGCACGCCCTTGCGGGCACATGCCCCTCAAGCATGCGCGTCTGCCAATTCCGCCACGAGCCCACAGAGCATCGACGGGCTAGCCGGCAAGCCGGCCAAA
This sequence comes from Planctomycetota bacterium, assembly GCA_039820945.1. GTDB lineage: Bacteria > Planctomycetota > Planctomycetia > Pirellulales > Lacipirellulaceae > Botrimarina. The sequence goes on along the minus strand of JBCBPC010000005.1, from coordinate 159,120 downwards.
CCAACAACGCTCACACATCCAAGATACCTATCCGCGGCGTAACGTCAACCTGTAGAAGCCCTTACGAGCCCGGGGCCGAGTGGCTCGGACACCACTCGCCAGGGGCGCTGTTCGTGGACAGAAGCCGAGCGGTCGGCAAGAATAAGGCGAGCCCGGCAAACGGTTTACGCGCTTTGGCAATAGGCGCCGCGACGCGGTGCGAACCAGCCGAACGGGCAAGCTCTGCGGGCCGGCGCCAGTCGCGTCAGCCGCCGGCAGATTTCTGCGGATCCCGACCAGCAAGAGGCCCCGATGCTCGCTCCAACGTCTCCGACGCTTTCCGCAAAGCCGCCCGCCCGCTGCGGCTTTACGCTCGTCGAACTGCTGGTGGTGATCGCGATCATCGGCACGCTGGTCGCGTTGCTGCTGCCCGCGGTGCAGGGCGCCCGCGAGGCGGCGCGCCGCAACACCTGCTTGAACAACATCAAGCAGCTGTCGTTGGCCATGATCAACTACGACACCACCCAGCGACGGCTTCCGGGGCTCATCAACGAGTACGCCGACACGTCCAGCCCGCAGGATAACGATCAGTACACCGTCGGGCGACGCGGCAGCTGGGTGATCAAGCTGTTTCCTTACGTCGAAGAGACGGCCCTCTACGACCTGTGGACGAAGTCGTTCAACCTGGGCGGCCAAGCGGCCCAGGTGAGCGGCCGCGGCAGCGTGGCGGGCGTGAACATGCTGCCCGAGCTGGTGAACCTGCAGTGCCCGAGCGACCCGCCGGACGGGCCCGGCCTGCCGGCGTTGTCGTACGTGGTCAACGCGGGCCAGGCGTTCGGCGACGCCTCGCGCGAGAACCCCCCAGCGATCCCCGGCTACACGCCCGCCTTGGGCGTCGGCAACTCCCTCGCTGAGCACGCACCCAACGGGGTGTTCTTCGACGCCAACCGGAGGGCAGACTCCGACTGGAACACCTCCGCCGCCGCAGACGGCCGTGAGAACAACCGAGAGCTGCAGGTGTCGATCGACTACATCCAGAGCTCCGACGGCACGAGTAAGACGTTCCTCATCACCGAGAACATCCACGCCGTGTGGTACACGTACCCCGACACGCCCGAAGCCGACCTCGAACCCAGCGTCGCCTCGTTGCCGGATGTGAAGCACTACTTCGGCTTCGTGTGGCACAACGAGCCGAACCTCGACTCGCCTCCCAACAGCTCGGGGCTGCAAAACCTCTCGCCCCAAGAGCTGGGCGCTCTGCAGAAGGTCAACGGCGGGCGTCTGACGTCAACTCCGGAGTCGTGGGCCGACCCGAGTGGGCAGCCGATCCTCGTCGAGCAGCTCGGCTACCCGAACAGCAACCACCCGGGCGGCGTCAACATGTCGTTTGCCGATGGCCGTGTCATCTTCTTGTCGGAGCAAGTCTCCGACCAGGTCTACGGCCAGATGATGACCTCGAAGTACAAGCGGTCGAAGCTCTACGACGTCGACACGCTGCAAACCGATCGGCAGCTTGCGCAGCCTTCGGAAAGCGACCTGTTCTGAGGCGTCCGCTTGGCGGCGCCATCGGCCGGCGTGTGCCTGCCGCTTACGTGGTCGGGTCGTCTGCCTTGGTCGGCGGCACGAAGTCTTCCGGCACCGGCTGGTTGGCCTTAGCCAGCAGCGGCGAGACCTCGCGAAGGAACTCACGAGCGAACCGCACGCTGTCCGTCTCGGCGAAGTCCACCTCATCGCCGTCCTTCTCGGCTCGACTCGTAAAGTAGACCTTGAAGAGCACCGGCGTGTTGCCGAAGAACCAGCGAGACTTCTCTGGCGCGACCCACTGCACCTCGCCCGTGTCGGTGGGCTTGAACCAGCCCCAGAACACACGCTTGGCGATGCCGCCCGCCTCGCCGGGCTCGAAGACCGCGGTCCAGAACTCGCTCTCGGGCAGGCCGTCGACCTTCACCTGTTGGTGCTCCATCCCGCCCCGCATGGGGTAGCCCTGCGACGGGTAGCAGAAGTCCGGCGTGTGCTCGGCCGTATCGTGGGCGTGGCCAACGATCAGCCACAAGTTCACGATCGCGTCGGTCTCGGTGTCGCGATAGTCACGCGACACGTAACCCTCGGCCCCGGCGATGACGAGGATGTTCGACTCGACCTCATCGTCCTGCCCCTCCCACGAGCCGATCTTGGTCGGCACCTGATCGAGCAGCGACGCCGCGTACAGCATCGGCACGTCGGTGTTGACCCACCGACCGCTGCGGACACCCTCGACGATGGTGAGAATCGCGATCACCACAACGGCGATCGGAATGGGAAGAAGCCGTGCCATTGCCGCCCAGGATCGATTCAGAGAGACGCGGCCACCGCCGCCGGCGGCCAACCCTCGAAACCTAGGTGCGTGACCTGCGCGGGTCAAGCTGCTGGGACGCGATGCGGGTCAGTTCTTCGGCTGGTTGTACGCCGCGGGCAGCACGACGCCGGCGCCCCGATCGGTCGGGTTGACGGCGGGCAGGCGTACCGGGCGGCTCCCGCTCCGCGCCTTGGCGAGCGCGGCGGGCAGGGCGGGCGGGCCGTCGAGACCCGCTTGGCGGACACCGCGATCCGGCTTCTTGGCGAGGCCCATCGCTCGGGAACTCGGCAGCCGGTACCGGGGCCCGGACTCGGGGACGACCGGCTTTGCTTGGCCGAACGGTAGGGCGGGCGGTCCGTCCTCGGCCGGCGCCGGCGGTGGCTGCACGCCCCGGAGGAGTCCGGGACCGTCGCCGGGCAGCGGCGCCGTGGGGAAGTCGATCTCAAGCGGCGCCTCAACCTCGGCGTCGTCGGCCGGGTCCTCGATCGGCGGAGGAGCCTGCTCGTCTTCCTCTTTTGCCGTCGGCGGATCGATGGGCCCCAGGAGCGAATCCTCTTCGCGCGGGGCCACCGACGGCTCTCGCGTCTTCTGGTCGGTCGGCCAGCGGCGCCACCGCGTGTGGTAGTAGCCGAAGGTCTCTGGCTTGGGCCGGCAGACGCCGTCGGCGCTGCAAGGTGGTGGCGAAGCCGGATCCACACACTTGAGCGTGGCGCACGCTTCGCACAGAGCCTCGGGGCCGCATCCCTGGCGAGAGCACGCCTCGTCGGCGTAGACGATCGGCTGGGGGCGGTAGAGGGCCGCGCCGGCAGGCGACGCCGCGGCGGGCGCCGAGGCCGCGAGCAACACGGTGAGAGCCAGAGCAGTGGGCAGTCGGTTCATTCGTCGCGTCCGTGCGAGAGTCTCGGGTCGGCGCTGACCGCGCGGTTACACGTAGAGAGGGAGTCGGGCCCCGTGCGGCGGGGCGACGCTTAGGCGGTTACAGGCTGCCCAGGCCGAACCGGTCGATCCGGTTGATGGTCGCCGTGCCGAGCGACACCAGCCCAAACACCCGCTCAAGCGGCCGCGTGATGCGGTCGAACGTGCCGTTGAGGCGGCTGAGCGGATCGTCGGCGATGAACAGACGGTCTCCGGGCAGCAGCTGGTAGTTCGTCGCCGTGGAGGCGCCGCGTGTTATGTCGGAGTAGGCGATCGGCAGAATCTGCTCGCAGTCGACCCCGTTGGGCGCCGGGCGGGCGATCCACATCTTGGTGCTGGAGAGCTGGCTGATGCCGCCGATGGCCGCGAGGGCGTCCAGCACCGTCTCGTTGCCGGTGATCGGCTGCGGCACGATGCTGTCGCCGAAGCCACCGCCCTGGGTGACTACGTAGAAGCGTTTGCTGTTGTAGGCGAGCACCTGCACGACCACCTCGGGGCTCTCGAGCCGCTCGCTGAGCTGCCGCTCGATGGCCTCCTTGGACTCTTCGATGGTCATGCCGGCGACGTACACCTGACCGTACGTGCCGAGGTTCACGCGGCCGTCTGGCCCCACTAAGTGCTCGCCGGCGATCTGTTGGGCGCCGGTGCTGAACGCCAGCGAGACGCTCACCTCAGGCTCTTCGAGGATCTCCGCAAGCTGGCGGCGGATGGCGTCCTGAGCCTCATCGACGGTGAGCCCTGAGACGCGGACCTTGCCGTAGGAGGGGCCCAGATCGACTTGACCCTCCGGATCGACGGCGAAGGCGTCGGCGATCGGCTGGTCGGGCAGGGCGCCGGCGGCGCGGATCAGCAGGCCGTCGAACGGCTCGATCACGTGCGGCGGCTTCGGCACGACTTTGATCGCGTTGATGAGCAGCACGTCCGGCGGCTCGATGCGGTACATGTCGAGAGTCATCATCTCGAGCTCCCGCGGGGCCGGAGCCGTCGGCGGCGGGCCGCCCGCGGTGACGGGCAGGGGCTCGCGGGGGGCCATAAACGGTGTGCAACCGCTGCTCGCGACCGCGGCCGCAAGCAGTGCGTGCAACGCCGCCTTACGCGGCAAGAGCGTCGAGCTCGGCGAGGGGAGGGCGCCGTTCATGCTGGGTTGGCCTCGGCAGTCGCAAGTGGTTGACGCTGAGTAGCTCGGCGGAGTCGCTGCCGGCACAAAGCGCCCGGTCGCGCCGCCCGGAATAAGCGGCACAGTCGTACTCATCGGACTCCTCGAGCCGGAACTTTGCCGCAGCCGGTAAATTCTTCCTGATCGGGCCAATCGGCCCTCGGGAAACGCTGGCGCCGCTACCGGTGCCGACGCCCTGCCGACCGGCCGCAGCTCGACGGCGCCGAGCGTTTGACACTCTGGGTAGCCGCACGTAGTTTCGAGGGGCTCGCCCCACGGTTCCCGCAAGAAGCTGGGGGAACTCGGCCCCGTTACGCCGCGTCGCAACGATTCCGACGCACACGACTCGCCTTCCAAAGACGCAAGCAGCCGCCGCTATGGCCGTCGATTTTCTGCAACCCGGTGTCCAGGCCGCTCCGTTTGAGGAAGAGCAGGCGACATTCTCCTGGGCGGATCAGTACCAGAAGCTGTCATACGCCGGGCTGATCGGGCTCGTCGCGCTGCTGATCTACTCGTACTGGGACATGCTGACGTACGTGGCGGAGTTCTGGGAGAAAGACCAGTACTCGCACGGCTACATCATCCCGCTGATCGCGCTCTACCTGATGTGGTCTCGCCGGCCGAATCCAACGGCTCAGGAGCCCCCGCGCGGACAGGCGGAGGAGACGTTCTTCGGCCTGATGCCTGCCTCGTTGTTTGGTAAGTCGGTGGCCGGCGCCGGCGCCGCCATCACCGGGTTGGGCTGGCAGATGCAAAACTACCCACTGGAGGGCATCGGCTGGGCGATCCTGTGCCTGGGCGGACTCGCCTACGTGATGATCGGGCAGCCGTTCTCGAAGGTCGGCGACGCGACTCGCTACGCGGGCCTGGGCATCGTACTGCTCGGCTTCGCGGCTCGATTCGTGGCGGGCGAGTACGAGATCGAACCCATCAACCGCTACAGCTTCCTGATCTGCCTGTTTGGCGTGGTGGTGCTCGTGGGAGGGTGGCGCCTGGCAGCGTGGGCCGGACCGGCGGTCGGATTCTTGTTCTTCATGTACCCGCTGCCCTCGATGATCGAGCGGCCGCTGCTGATGAACATGCAGCTGATCGCCGCGGTGTTCAGCGAGATCGCCCTGGTCATTCTAGGCCAGCCGGTCGTCCGGCAGGGCGCCGTCATCAACGTCGATGGCATCCCGCTCGAGGTAGCGACCGCGTGCAGCGGCATGCGGATGCTGACGATTTTCATCGGCCTGTCGGTCGCACTGGTTTTGCTGATGAAGCGACCCTGGTGGGACCGCTTCACGATCCTGCTCACAGCGATCCCCATCGCGATCTTCGTGAACGTGATCCGCATCGTGCTGATCTCGCTCACGTACCGGGTCACCGAGAACGAGGTGGTCCGTGAGGTGATGCACAACCAAGGCGGGCTCTCGATGATCTTCTTCGCGATGGGCTTGCTCTACCTTCTGCAGGCGTTGCTGGATCGGCTCACCGTGGCGGAAGACGGGATCGACGGCCAGCCGATGGGCGTGGGGCCGCTCGCGACCTGACGCCCGAGCGACACCCAGCGAGCGCCCACGCGACGCTGTGGGGGCGAGTGAACGCTCAGGGATCGGCCCGACGACGTCGGAAAATCAAGACGCGGTGTTTCGCTCAGGCCACAAGTCAACTCACCGGGCGGACCGCTAACGTCACGCCTAAGTTGCTGATACGCAAGGGCTTGCGGCCGATTCGCAAGTCATCGCCACGGACCGGCGCCGGTCTTGCCCTACGGCTGTCACGCGGATGCCGGCCCCTCCAGGGGGGACGGTTCCGCGGACCCTTCTTCCCAGCTCTGCCCGACGCGTACCGCGGCGGAAGGGGCGCCCCGGCTCTCGCCAACCGTGGCGACAGCTTACTGATCCGGAGAATCACTCATCATGTCGAGCCAAGAGAACGGAGACGCGACCGAAGCGGTCGTCCCGGGCACCGCGATGGTGCGGCAGGCCCCGGCCGCCGCGAACCCCCTAGCCGCCTCGCTGGGCGGTATGGCGACCCCGGCAAAGGATGTCATCAAGGGCGGGATGGACCGCAGCGGCTTGTTCCACGCGTTGCGGCGCCGCTGGCTGCTCGCGACGTGCATGAGCACGCTCACGGCCGTCGCCGCCGCGGCGGGCCTCTACCTGCTCTTCCCCGAAACTTACGCCGCCAAGGCGTACTACAAGGTGGCGAGCGACCCGGTGACGCTGGTCGATTCCCGCGCCGCGAACCAGACACGAGACTTCGACATCTTTCGATCGACGCAGATCGCCTCGATCAAGAGCCCGTACGTGCTGTCCGCCGCGTTGCGGAACACCAACATCGGCTCGCTGTCGCTGTTCCCGCAAAACCCGGGCGACGACAAAGTCATGTGGCTGCGAGACCAGCTCGGCGTCGCGTTCCCGAACGACGGTGAGCTGCTAGAGATCTCGCTAGCCGGGCCTTACCCACGTACGGACCTGAAGAACGTCATCGACGCCGTGAGTGAGGCGTACTTCGACGAGGTCGTCTACCGCGAGCGGGTGCTGCGTCAGCAACCGTTGCAAATCTTGCGGCAGAGCTTCGCCGACCTGGAAGAAGAGATCCGCGACGAGATGATCGCGTATCAGCAGCTCGCCGAAGACGCCGGCACCAGCGAGGCGTACTCGGACGGCTTCGACCCCGAGACCAAGCTGATGCTCTCCGAGATGTCTCAGCTGCAGGGACAGCAGTCGCGCCTGCAGTCGCGAGTCGTCGAGGCGACCATGGAGTATCAGATCTTCGAGCGGCAGATCAACGATCCGAGCTACCAGGACATGATGATCGACGAGGCGTTGGGCAACGACCCGTCGATCGCACAAATGAGGTCCGAGGTCTTGATGCTGGACATGCAGATCCAGCAGTTGCGTACCACCGTCAAACGGGGCAACTCGCCCGAGGTGCGGCGCCTGGCCCGTCAGCGTGACCAGCTGAATCAGCAGATCGCGGCCATGCGTGAGCAGATGCGGGCCCAGATCGCGGGTCAGCAGTCCAACGAGCCCAACCCGCAGCTCAAGGCCCAGACCACGAGCTTCCAGCTCACCCGCGCCACGTTGCAGCGGGAGCTCGATCGCGTGGAGCAGCGGCTGCAGGAGCTGCAAGAGCGGCTGCTGGAGAAGGCCGTCAACAATACGGACCTGATGCTGCGTCAGGCCAAGATCGAGCAGCAGCGGCAGATCCAGCAGAACATCGCCACGAAGATCCAGAACCTGGCCGTCGAGCTGAAGGCGCCGGCCCGGATCCAGTCGCTCGTGAACCCGCAGGGCGCCGCCCCGGCGGAAACGTCGTCGGCTCGTAACCTGCTCGTGCGGGCGGCGATCTCGACGGCCGGCGGCATCGGGGCCTTCCTGCTGACGTGCCTCGGCATCGGCTTCATGGAGTTCAGCAACCGCCGCCTCGACGGGCCGGAGCAGATCGACGAGGGGCTCGGTATCCGCGTCATCGGCACCCTGCCGTCGCTCTCGGGCGGAAAGATCCGCAACCCGCGGCACCCGGTTGTTGCCCAGCTGAGCGAATCGATCGACAGCGTGCGGACCGCTCTGATGCACGAGTCCACCAAGAAGCCGCGTCGCTTGGTGATGGTCACCAGCGCCCTCACGGGCGAGGGCCGCACGACGGTGGCCAGCCAGCTGGCGGCGAGCCTCGCCCGCGCCGGGCGGCGGACCCTGCTGGTGGACGGCGACCTGCGTCGGCCGGTGCTGCACACGCTGTTCAACATGCCGCTTGAGGACGGCCTGAGCGAGGTCCTCCGTGCTGAGGCCGAGACCACCGACGTGGTGCGTCCCGCGCCCAACACCGAGGGATTGTGGGTCGTGACCGCCGGCTACTGCGACTCGGACGCCATCCGGGCCCTCGCGACTGATCAGGCCGAACCGATCTTCACGCAGCTGCGTGACGAGTACGACTTCGTCATCATCGACGGCCCGCCGATCGTCGGCCTGAGTGACGGACTGCTGTTCGGACAGCACTGCGACGGCGTGATCCTGTCGGTGCTCAAGGACTCGTCCAACGTGCCCAAGATCAACCAAGCCGTGACGCAGCTCCGCGACGTCGGGGTGCGGCTGATCGGCTCGGTGGTGAACGGCGTGCGGTCCAAGTCGGACCGACGGGTCACGCACCTGCAGCAGGTGACACCGAAGAGTCAGCAGAAGAAGCTCGAGGCCAACGAGGCCTAAGGGCGATCAGGGGTTCACTCTGGGGAGAGGGAAGAGAGCGAGGCGGGGTCCTAAGGGGCCCCGCCTTTCTCTTGCGCGGTCGGTGAGCGGAGCGTCCGGCGAGCGGAGCGTCCGGCGAGCGGAGCGGTCGGCGAGGCCGTCCGGCGAACGCGTCCTACGCATCGTCAGTCGGGGGACCTATCCTGACAACATCCAGCGCCGACCCGGGAACAACGACGGCGCCGTAACGGCGATTCCTCGCCCCCCTCTTAACGATCACCGAAGCATGGCCGAAGCCCCGACGAAACCGCAGCCGAAGAACGTGTTCGGCGAACCTCTCATCGGCTGCTGCCAAGACCCGATGACCGGGTTCTACCGCGATGGCTACTGCCGCACGGGTGCGGGCGACACCGGCGTGCACACGGTGTGCGCCGAGATGACCGCCGAGTTCTTGGAGTTCTCGCGCGCGCGGGGCAACGACCTGAGCACCCCGGTCCCGGCGTATCAGTTCCCCGGGCTCAAGCCGGGCGACCGCTGGTGCCTGTGCGCTGCGCGGTGGAAGGAGGCCCTGGACGCCGGCAAGGCGCCAAAGGTCTTGCTGGCCGCGTGTCATATCTCGTCGCTGGAGTTCGCCACGCTCGAAGAGCTCAGGCCTTACGCCCTGGACGACTGATCACTGTCCGAATCGAAAGCGCACAAAAAAGGCCGGCCGCACCAAACGGTGCGACCGGCCCGAGAGTCTCTAGCTAAACGCTAATCTCAGCGACGACGCGAACGCATCGCGAGTCCGGCGAGCAGCAGCAGAGCCGTCGTCGGCTCGGGAACGGCGCTGATGCCGAAGCCCCAGTTGTTGAGCAGGGCGTTCAGCTCGTCGTTGTCGACCGTGCCGTTGAGGTTGTTGACCCACAGCGGATCGACGGCCGCGGCAAGCTCGCCCCAGTTGTTGAGCAGCAGGTTGAGGTCGCCGTTGTCGACGGTGCCGTCGGCGTTGAAGTCGCCGGGGTTCGGGTCGCCGCCGCCACCGGGCGTGGTGACGACGATGTTGTCCCAGATGGCCGCGTTCGACAGGCCCTGCGGGTTGTCCAAGTTGGTGCTGTTGAACGGGTCCGACTGGCCGATGAGGATCGTGCCACCCGAGAAGAAGCCGCCGTCGGCGTTGTTGGCGTAGGTGTCCAGCACGACGCCATTGATCTTGAACTCGATGGTGTCGCCCGTGGCGGTAATCTCCATGTCGACCCACTGGTTGGCGATGCCGATCGGCGAGGTGGCGCCGGTGGGCACGCCCGGGATGGTGCCGTTCGGGATGTCTTCCCATCCGGGCCCGAACGGCGGGGCGAGACCCGAATTCGAGTTGATCACGCCGTCGTTCTCGAAGCGGAGCAGGTCCGTCCCCGAGTCACCGTCCGTATCGACCTGATACGAGAGGCCGTCGCCGTTATTGCCTGCGAAGCGGTTAGACACCTGATCGCTGCCCTGGTGGTGCACGCCGAAGATGCTGTACTCGGTCGAGCCGCTGCCGCCGTTCCAGAACAGGTACAGGTCAGCGCTGAAGGTGAAGTCGCCGGCCGGCAGCGTGAAGCCGTTGGGAATCACGCCGACCGACTCCCCCTCGTCGACGTCGCCGTCGTCTGTGGTGTTGGTCTCCATGTAGATGCCGGTCGTCGAGCCACCAGCGCTGTTGGGAGCCGACGACGCGATCACGCTGTAGTCGAAGTTGTAATCGACCGAGCCGTCGAAACTCAGTGTTTCGGTCTCAAGCTGAATCAACGGGTCGGACCAACGATCGGCGCCCAGGCCGTCGTCCCAGTCTTCGCTGAAGATCGTGGTTTGGGCGCCGGCCACGGTGGCCAACGCGAGAGCCGCGCATGCGACTAGACAACGCTGCATCATCAGAGGGTCTCACAAGGGGAATCAGAGGGGTTGGCACGCCTGCTCGCTCAGGCTAGTTGCCATCGAAAAAATCGAAACTCGGTTTTGCGCATCATAATCTCTCAATCAGGACACGCAGGTCTGGTTCGCGTCCCCGGCGGTGTAGCAACTGGCTAGAGCGGCAGGTCGGAGTCGGAGCACGTCTGGCGCCGTGCCTAGTGAACTCGCTGGCCGGGCTTAGCCCCGGTGTCTGGCGACAGCAGGAAGACCTCTTCGCCGCCGGGGCCGCTCGCGGCGACCATGCCCGTGCTCACGCCGAACTTCATCTTCCGCGGCGCGAGGTTGCAGACGTACATCACCAGACGGCCCACCAAGGCCTCCGGCTCGTACGCCTTCTTGAGGCCCGCGAACACGTTGCGGGTAACCCCGCCGCCCAGGCTGAGGGTCAGCTGCAGCAGCTTGTCGGCGCCCTCGACGTGCGAGGCCTGCACAACACGGGCGATCCGCAGGTCGACCTTCATGAAGTCGTCGAACACGCACTCGTCGGCGAGCGGCTCCGCGGCGAGCGGCTCCGGGCCGTCGTCGTACTTGGCGAGCGCCGCGGCCAGGGCCTCGTCGACCGGCTCGGCAGCCGGCTCGGTAGCCGCGCCCGCCGCGGGTGGGGTCGGGGAGTCTTCCGGCTTGCTCTCTTCGATCATCGCTTGCACCTTCTCGGGTTCGACGCGTTGCATGAGGTGTTTGAACTTCGCCACCGGCGTTCCCACCAGCGGCGTCTGGGATTGTTCCCACGAGGTGATCGGCTCGCCGAGCAGCTCGCCGGTTTGCTCCTTTAGCCGCGGCAGCACCGGCGACAGGTACACAGCGATCTGCCGAAACAGGTTCAGCGCGATCGTGCAGATGTCCTGCACGCGGCCCGCCTGCTCGGGGTCCTTGCGGAGTTCCCACGGCTTGTTGTTCTCGACGAACGGATTGGCCCGATCGGCCAGCTCCATCACGAGCCGCATCGCTTGGCTGTAGTCAGTCCGCTCGTAGGCGGCGGCGATGGCGTCGCCCGCGGCAGCGCCACGTTCGAACAGCCCGCCGTCTTCGGGGTACTCGGCGGAGAGCCCCGTCTTCTGCACGAACTTCGCGGCCCGGCTGGCGAGGTTCACCACCTTGCCCACCAGGTCGGTGTTCACCTTCGCGACGAAGTCCTCGAGCGTCAGGTCGAAGTCATCGACGCGGCTCGAGAGCTTCGAGGCGTAGTAGTACCGCAGCGCCTGCGGGTCGCAGTGGTTGAGGTACGCACGGGCGCCGACGAGCGTGCCCTTGCTCTTGCTCATCTTCTCGCCATCGACGGTCAGGAACCCGTGGATGTGCACCTTGGAGGGCAGCGACAGCCCGGCCGTCCGCAGCATGCCGGGCCAGAACAGCGTGTGGAAGTACGTGATGTCCTTGCCGATGAAGTGGTGGATCTCGCACGCGTCGGACCGCCACCAGTCGTCGAGCGACTGCGGGTTGCCGGCGACGGTTTGCTGGTCGCACCATTGTTGCGTGCTGGCGATGTAGCCGATGGGCGCGTCGAACCACACGTACCAGTAGTTGCCCGGCGAGTCGGGGATCTCGAAGCCGAAGTACGGCGCCGGGCGACTGACGTCCCAGTCGCGCAGCTCCAGCGGCTTGTTCGCCGGGCCGAGGAAGTGGCCCTTCAGGTAGTTGGCGATCTCCGGCTGCAGGGCGTCGGCTGTCTCGACCCAGTCGCGCAAAAAGCCGTGGAGCCGTTCCAGCTCGATGAACTGATGCGGGGCGGTGCGGACCTCGGGTGTGGCGCCGCTGAGGGTGCTCACCGGGTCGATCAGCTCGGCCGGCGAGTAGGTCGTACCGCAGCTGCTGCAGTTGTCGCCCGGTTGGTCGGTGGCGCCGCACTTGGGGCACGTGCCCCGGACGAATCGGTCGGCAAGGAATGTGCCCGCCTCGGGGTCGAACAGCTGCTCCACCTCTCGCTGCGCAACGAGCCCGGCCTCGCGGATCTTCGCCCACAGCTGGCCGCACAGCACGCGGTTCTCGTCGCTGTTGGTGCTGCCGTAGTTGTCGAACTCGATGAAAAAGTCCGCGAAGTCTTGCTGGTGCTCCTCGCTCACACGGGCGATGAACTCCTCCTCCGAGACCCCCGCCTTTTTGGCGGAGATCATGATCGCCGTGCCGTGCGTGTCGTCGGCGCACACGTAGACGCACGCGTTGCCGCGGAGTTTCTGAAAGCGGACCCAGACGTCGGTCTGCAGATACTCGACGAGGTGCCCGAGGTGGATCGGCCCGTTCGCGTACGGCAGGGCCGACGTGACGAGCAGGCGTCGGGGCGTGACGTCGGGCATCGGGGCTCGCGGTGGGCCGAAGTGGCGGGCGTTGGCGAAGGGTGGCTCGGCATTCTATCGACGAGCGGACGAGCGCGGGAGCGGCGTCGGCACGCGTTATGCACCCGGACGGACGCGTCGCCCAACAGGCGGATCCGGCGTGGCGAGGAGACGCAGAAACCCGGGCTCAAGGCGATCCGTGCTAGCACACGAGCGGTTTCTCGCCTTGTAGGAATTACCCAACTGGAACAAATTGCCGTGGCCGGTTTGCTCGGCAGCCCCGCAAAGCGCAGGACGCGCACCGCGGCGGCCGCCCCCCGAACGAGCAATCCCGGCGAGACCCATCAACTATCGACCACGTCGTCCAAGGAGGGATGTGGATGGTCACTCTCAGGTTCACTTACGCGCTGCTCGGCGCGTTCGCTCTCGGCGCCACGGTTCACGCACAGCGTGTCGAGGTGCTCGACTTCTACCTGCCTACCTGCCCGCCGTGCCGGGCGATGGAGCCAACGGTCGATCGGCTCGCCGCCCAAGGCGTGCCGATCCGCAAGATCGACGGCTCCGCCGACAACGCGGCGGCGCGGCGCTTCGGGGTGCACAGCTATCCGACGTTCGTCACGGTCGCAGGTGGCCGTGAGATCGGACGCATCGAGGGGGCGACGGACCTTGCCAACCTCGTCGAGTTGGTGACGAAATCGCAGCAGATCGCCGCGCGATCGACGCCGGCGGTCGCGTCGCCCGTGAGCCAATCGTTGGCGGCGTCAAAGACGGGTCCGCGGGCCTTCGCTGTCGGCGCCGATCACGGCCCCGGGCTCGAGCCGCTGCCGCCGATCCCCGCCGCTCGGCCGGCCAACGCGGCGCCGTCAAGTTCCGCCGCTGCGGCGCCGCTGCTCGCCGCGACGGTACGCCTCACGGTGGAAGACCCCGGCGGTCGCGCCTACGGCACCGGAACGGTCGTCGACGCCCGCGACGGCGCTGCGCTGGTCGTGACCTGCGCCCACCTGTTCCGCGACGCGGACGGCCGGCCGATCGACACCGAGGGCAAGCTGTCGCTCGAGCTGTTCGACGTGGCGACCGGCGCGCCCCAGCCGTGGCCGAAGGTGGTGGGCCACCTGGTGACCTACGACTTCGACGCGGACGTGGCGCTCGTTAGCTTCTGGATCGATCGGGACATCGCGACGGCGCCGATCGCCAGCGTCGCTCAGTCGCCGCGCGTGGGCGACGCCGTCCGGAGTGTCGGCTGCGACCTGGGCGCCGTGCCGACCGTGCGCGACAGCCGCGTGGTCGATCTGGACCGCTATCAAGGGCCGCCGAACATCGAGACGACCGGCGCCCCTGTCCAGGGGCGTAGCGGCGGCGGGTTGTTTGACGCCGCGGGGCGACTCATCGGCGTCTGCTTTGCCGCCGATGAGCCCGCCGACGAGGGGCTCTACGCGGGCTTGGCGTCCGTTCACAAACAGCTGGCGAAGGTAGGCCTGGAGTCGCTCTACGCGGCGCCCGCCGCGGCGATCGCCAACGCAGCCTCGCGACCGTCGGTCTCCTCGCAACCGCCAGCCGATTCGGCCAGCCAGCTCGCGCCGGTCGTTAGCGCCGTGGCTGCGGCCGATGCCGGCCAAGGCTGGCCGGCGCCGGTCATCCGGGGGCAGGCCCCCATGCCAGAACCCCCGAACACGGCCGCCAGCGACGAGCCGATGACCGCCGAAGAACAAGCCGCGCTCACGGAGATCACGCGTCGCGCCGAGGCATCCGAGGTGGTCCTGATGATCCGAGGACGGCAGCCGGGGGCCACGACCGAGGTGGTGACGATCGACGCGGCGTCGCCCGCTTTCGTGGCCGCGGTTCGTTCGCTGGGCGAGCGGACGCCGGTGCAATAACCGGCCCGACCGACGCAACCGGCAAGACGCGTGCGGCGCGGTGTGGGTGAGCTACTCTTGCAGACCCGCCAGCCACGCTTCCCCACCGGGGCAGCAACCTGCAGGTCCCGCGCCCGCGATGTTCCTCGCCGCCATCTCGCTGATCGCCGTCACGAACCTTGCCGTGGGCTACGCGCTGGGCAAGCTTGGCGTCTTCGACGCCGTCGCGGCGCCGGTCGTGGCGATCCTGAATCGGCGAGCCGCCGAGCCAGAGCTCGAGCTGCCGATCGAAGAGGCGCTCACCGCACCGGCGCCCGAGCCGGTACCGCCGCCGCCTGAGCCACCGCCCGCCGCCGCGGCCCCGATCGAGCCGGATCCGGTGGCTCCGCCGATCGAGGCTCCGCCACCCGAAGCTCCGCCGGAACCAGTCCCCGCCCCGGCGGCTGAGACGCCGCCGGCGGCGCCCGCGGCCAAGCCGAGCACGGCCGACTTGATGGGCAGTCTCGCGAGCTTCCGCGACAAGCTGAGCGCCGCGAGCGTTGAGCTGAAGCTCAACCGCGAGGACGACCAACGCTTCGATTCGTCCGCGACGAAGCTGCAAGAGGTGAATCACGACTACCTCGATCAGGTTAGCACCACGATCGAGCGGCTCGACGAGCTCGGCGCCGAGGGCGACCACGTCGCCCGTGCGGCCAAATCGGCGGTCAGCGAGAACGCGAAGGAAGTCACCGAGATGAGCGGCGAGATCGACTCGCTCATCGAGCAGGGGCTCGACAGCGAGTCGCGGGCCGAGCTGGTCGACAAGTCGATCGCCATTCGCGACGCGGCCGCGGCGACCAGCGCCGCCGCCGACTCGGCGGTGGAGAAGGCAGAACTCGAGCCGCCCCCGGAGCCCGCCGCGGCGGTTAGCGATAAGGCGACCGACTCGCTCGGCAAGCTCTTCGAACAACTCGAGGTCGCGCTCGCCGCGGCCGCGGACGCGGTGGGTGACGAAGCGGAGGTTCTGCTCGCCGAGGTGCGAGCCGACAGCTTAGCGGAGATCGACGACCCGGCGACGATCGAGGCCGCGGTGCTGCGTGAGCTGGCGACCGCTGCCGACCAGACGCTCGGCGAAACGCAGCGGTTCTTCTCCGGCGATCGGTGCCTGATGCTGCTGGAGGGCGACGCCTTCGACGCGGCCGCCAAGCGGATGGAGCAGCTGCGGCAGCAGATGCAGGCGATCGACTACGAGCGCGGCGGCGCGAAAATCCAAGCCACGGTCACGTGCGGCTTGGTCGAGGCGCACGTAGGCGAGGGACGCGAGGCCCTGGAAAAACGTCTGGCGGAAGCGCTCGCGGAGGCGGGGCGGTTGGGCGCGAACCGCACGTTCCACCACGACGGCGCCTTCCCGACCCCGATCCCCGAGATGCCGTCAGAAACAACGCCACGCACGGTGGTCGTCTGACCCGGGCCGCTCAGGCGCCCTTCAGCAGGAAGGCCGCTTCGATCTCGACGGCCCAGCCCGCAGGCAACGAGGCTGCGCCGAAGGCGCTGCGAGCGCCGACGCCAGCGTCCTCGCCAAACACATCGCGCATCAGCTCGCTGAAGCCGTTGATCACGGCCGGGTGACCGGTGAAGTCCGGACTTGCCTGCACGAGGCCCATGGTTCGCACCAGCCGGTCGATGCGGTCAAGGCTCCCGAGGGTCGATCGCAACGAAGCCAGCATCGCGAGGCCGGTAAGGCGAGCCGCTTCGGCGCCCGCCGCGGGATCGAGCGTCTCACCGAGGCGCCCGGTGACCGCCCCGCCCTCCGGCCGCAGCGGCCCGTGCCCCGAGGTGTACGCCGTGCCGTCCACAACCAGGACAGGCTGGTAAAGCCCCAAGATCGCCGGCCCTTCGGGCAGGGTGATGCCGAGTTCGGCAAGACGGGCTTCAACGCTCATAGTGATTGCTTCTTGGCGGTAGGGAGTCGTCGATCGCCGGCGCGCTACTTGTCGCCGTACACCGCGTGGGGATCGTACACCGGGGCCTCGATCGTCCGGAGCCCGTCGGGCGTTACCTCGCGATAGAAGCACGAGCGGTAGCCGACGTGGCAGGCGCCGGGGCCCAGCTGCTCGACGCGGAGCAGGATCGTATCGCGGTCACAATCGATCAGCACCTGGCGCACGCGCTGCACGTGACCGCTCGACTGGCCCTTGTGCCACAGCGAGCGGCGGCTGCGGCTGTAGTACACCGCGTTACCGGTGCGGATTGTCTCGGCGAACGCCTCGCGGTTCATGTAGGCGAGCATCAGGACCCGGCCGTCGGCGTCGTCCTGAGCGATCGCCGGCAGGAGCGTGTCTTCGTCGGCGAAGGCCGGCCATTCGTCCATTTCCGCCGGGGTGTTTGTCATGTCGCTCATGGGTCGAGGTGGGGGCGCCGTGTGGGTAGCGAGTTTAGCTACCGAACGTGCCCCAGGGCCAACGACACGGCGGCCGACGCTGCGCGGCAGGACCCAAGAAGGCGGCCGGGGCCGCACGACCGGCGTAACGCGCGGGGTCGCCCCAAGCAGGTGAGTCGATGATCGGGTGCAGATCGCCCCGGCGCGTCGTCGATGCTAGCACAGACCTGCACGACCAACGCCCTCCCGCCGGTCTCGGTGTGCGACCAACACTCGGAGCTGCTCACGTGGATAAATCACTCGCTGTGCTTCTGCCGGTTCGCAACGTCGAGCGGACGCTCCGTGCGGACGTCACGCGGCTGCTTGACGCCACGGCCGACCTGGCGAACCACGTCGAACTCGTGGTGATCGACGAAGCGTCGGGCGATGACACTTTCGACGTGGCCGCCGAGCTCGCCGCCGAGTTCCCACAGGTGCGTGTTGTCCACTGCGGGTCGCGTCGGCGGCTGCCGGAGATGATCCAGGACGTGCGGGCCGTGGTCGAGGCAGACACGGTCATCGTCCACGACGGTTCGCAGCGGGTGAACGTTGAGCAGCTGCGTCTGGTGTGGTCGCAGCAGCAGCTGCTGAAGGCTTGTGAGACGACGCCCGACCCGCGCCGCGGTGTGTCGTTCGCCGACCTGCGTCGGCCCGGCCAAACGCAGCCGACCATGGAGGCGGCCCACCGTCGCTTGATGGGTTTCCAGAACCTGCCGAGCGACACGCCCGCCGCCGACGAGGACGACGAGCTGCTCCGCCGCGACGAGCCGGCGCGGCCCGCTCCGCGGAAAGGCGTCGGCGTGATTCCCAACTTGCCGCCGGGCAACGTGATGGGCGTGATCACTGACTTCGCTCTGGGCGAATAGACGCAACGCGCGGTGGCGGTTGCAGCCCCAGTGTCTGCGGGCAGCCGCAAGCCGGCTGTCTAGCGCAAAACTTTCGCCGTCGGCGAATTTATTCTTGCTCTTTTTTGAGCGCTGTGTTCTGCGGCGCTTCGATGCAGCGTCTCGCAACACCAGGGCGATGCGCCCGAGCGTGACCGGCGTACTGCCGCAGCGTTCCGCATCAGGCGACTCTTTTATTGCATCTAAAGCCATTAGCCACCGTAATTTACGTCGCTTGATGCCGATTTTGGCGGCGCCTAGGATTCGCATGTCGCGGGGCGGTTGACCAACTCCCCACCCAAGCGACTCGCCGCACGAGCGTGAGGCGGACAGGGCTCACCGCGGTGCGGACGACTTTTCTTCTCTGGCGATCGGAATGGAGGTGAAGCGGATGAACATCACCGACGACTACACGACGGGCGTTCCCTTCAACGTTGGCCCGACCGCTCCGGCGGCACGGGAACCGGGGAAGCCAGAGCATAAGGCGCCGGCGGACCCGGCCGCCGAGGCCCGACCGCTGCACCGCATCGCCAGAATCCGTGAGCAACAAGGCGTCTCGATCCGCAGTGCGGCACGCCGAATGGGAGTGACGATGGAGCGAGTCCGCCAGGAGGAGCGGCCGGACTCGAACCTATCGCTCGCGGACCTGATTCGCTGGCAAGAGGCGCTGGAGGTGCCGCTTATCGACCTGTTGGTCGAGGACGCGGCCCCGGTCTCGGCCCCGGTGCTCGCCCGGGCACGCTGGCTGCGGCTGATGAAGACCGTGAAGGCGTTGATGGAGAGCAGCGAGTCGGAGGGCGTCAGCCGGATGGCGGCCATGCTCGAGACGCAGGTCCTCGAGGTCATGCCCGAGCTGGAGGACGTGACGGCCTGGCACTCGGTGGGCCAGCGACGGACCCAAGACGAGGCGGGCCGCATCGCCGAGCGCCCCGTGTCGGCCAACTTCGCGTCCGACGGGCTCCGCTAGGCGCCCAGCGGCTTCAGGCCGGTCGTGATCGCGGCGTGCAGCTCGCTGGTGGCGGCGACGACGTAGTGTCCCTGCCAGACGTCGAACTCGGCTCCGCCGCGGCCGGTGAGCACCCCGCCCGCCTCTCGCAGCAGCAAGGCGCCCGCGGCGGAGTCCCACGGGTGGATGTGGTACGCCCAGTGGGCGTCCAGCCTTCCGCACGCGACGTACGCAAGGTTCAACGCCGCCGAGCCGGAGCGACGAACCGCCTGCGTGGTGCGTACGGCCCAAACGAGGTCGTCCAGGTCGGGCGACTCGGCTCGGTACGTGGCCGGCAGGCTGACCGCAACGAGCGCTTCGCCCGGAGACACGCAGTCGGTTACGCGGATCGGCGCTGCGTTGAGCGTGGCGCCCTGCCCTGCTCCGGCGGCGAACAGCTCGTCGCGGTTGGGGTCGTAGATCGCTCCGGCCAAGAGCTGCCGTCCTCGCACGGCGGCCACGGAGGTGGCGTAGGCGGGCAGTCCGTGGACGTAGTTCGTGGTGCCGTCGAGCGGATCAACGATCCAGCAGACGCGATCCTCGCCGGGCCGCTCGTCGGAGGGCGATTCCTCGCCGATGAACGCGTCTTCTGGCCGCTGCTCGGCAAGCAGCCGTTCGATGGCGTGCTGGGCGGCGTGGTCGGCGTCCGTCACGAGGTCCGCGGGCCCTTTTTCGCGGGTTTCGAAGCGGCCTCGGTAGTGCATCAGAGTGGCTCCGCCGACCCGGGCGGCCAAGCAGGCAACTTCATGGAGTCGAGTGACTTCGGCTGAGTTGATTTCGGCAGGGGTGGCTTCCGGCGGATCGTGCGACGGGTTCAAGGGACGTTCGCTCTTGGGGGGAAGAGGCTGTGGATCTATCGCTACAGCGTGGCGAACCGACCGACTTTCCGGCAGTCGGGGGCGGTTGAGGCGGCGATACAGTGCGGTGCGGACAACTTAGCGGAGGGGCGACGGACCGGTCGCGGGGCGCGGTTGCAGAAAACCGTCGCGAAGGCGTGGAATTGTCTGGACAGCCTCAGCCGGATTGGTACGATGCAAAGCAGTGAACCGAGATCGGTCGATCTGGGTGTGCTCGCCGTTGGCGAGAGGCGATTGCCTAATCCTGATTATCCCCGGTCCCCAGCGACGGCCTCTTCTCTGTTCCGGCCCCGTCGTCTTGCCCTCGGGCGAGCGGCGGGGTTTTTTATTGCGCGACGGTCGCAATTCCGGATGTGTCCAACGCGGCTTCGCAGCTTCTTCTGTCCGCACGTATGACCGACGACTCGAGCCGCTGGCTTCTCAACGACGCGGGGGCGGTTAGCACGCAGCCCGACTTGTCGATCGCCCGGACCAACGCCGGGCACTGGCGTCTTGCCTTGGGCGAGACCCCGCCCACGCCATTCACTCTGGCGCCAGTGGTCCATGGAGGCGCCGATCGCTGCGCGTTCGACGTCGTTGAAACTTACGCGCGGGGCGACGACTTCGTTGTCACGCACCAGCCGACCGCGGAGTTCCCGTTCCGCAGTCAACTGTATTGGCGAACCGCCCCGCTCGCGGAGCCGAACGCCGTCGTGGTGCTCGTAACGTTCTCGCTGCAGACCGATCTGCTCGATGCTCAACCAGTGACGCAACTAGCTTGCGAGGCGGCGTCGCACCTCGTGCTCGACGGCCAAGCGGTCCAGACGCTCGACGGCCGCATGACCGTCATGCCGCTTGAAGTTGACCGTGCGGAGTGCGAATCGATGGCCGACTCCGCCGGCGGCGTGATCCGTTTCGCGCCGCCGTTCCTAGAGAAGGGTGTCATCCGTCGGGCGCGTTTCGCCGCCGTGCTGAACGCGGAACCGATCAGCGACGACCAGCTCGACGAGATCGCGTCACAAGCCGCCGACCAGCCGCTGCCGCTCACCACCTGACGCACGCCGGCGAGCGACTCCAGAGCCGAGCGCTACAACCTAGCCCCCTAGCGGGCTCCGCCCGCCAGCGTGTCGAACCGTGGGCACACCGCGTCGCCCGCGCGGGGGTCTTGGGTACGAACGACTACGCGTGTCGCGTCGACCTGAGCCTCGTACGGCAGGCCGTTTACCGGGTTGGTGCGGAACTTCGGCGCGACCAGGTCGGCCGCGGCCGAGAGCGCCAGGGACCACGCCTCGCATCGCGACCGATCGCGCGCGACCAGCAGCATGGCCTCCGGAAGCTCTACCAGAAACATGTCGTAAGCGGCCACGTCGGGCGTTCGACGAGCCAGCTCGATTGCCTGATCGACGGCGTCGACGCGTTCGTGGTACGCCGACTCAGCCGACGCGATTAGCAGGTCCATCGCCGCCAGGTAGTTCGTCTGGTCGGCGTCGAGCTCACTCGCCTCGGGCTCCATAAGCCGATCGTAGAGTCCCGCCCCCCGCAGACGCTTGCGTTCGTCCAGCGTGACCATGCGATCCAGCAGGCCGATACGCAACGCCTCGTAGGCGTGCGCCACCATCGCGCGGTCTCCAACCAGCATCCGCCGATCACTCGGCCAATCGGCGAGCTGATCGCGCAGCAAACCGTAGACCTGCTCCGCTTCGTATCGGCCGTAGACACGCGCGTCGAGCTGCAGGGCCAGTTCATTGAGCAGCTCTGCCCGCAGGGTCGCTGCGAGCACGCGGGCCGAGACGCGACGGACGCGAGCGAGTCGGTGGCACCAGCCCATCGCGCGGCGCCAGGCGTTCATGGCGGCGGCGGGGTCACCGTCGTTCGCTGACTGGCGGCTGTGGAGCAGCTCGAACCTCGCGGCGAGGGCGACGTCGTCCAGGTACCGCATCGGCGCGAAGTACCCGGCTGGCGAGTCGGTCGCGAAACGGCACGTGCCCAGAGCCGCCGCCGCTTCCAGGCGCCGCAGCACCGGGGCGTGGTTCTCCAGCAGCCCGGGCGATCGCTCGCCCGAATCGACCAGCTCTTGCACGCGCGGACTGATCTGCGTGCGAAACGCGTCCGAGAACACCAAAGCTAACTGTGCGGCCGAGTTCTGGCTGGCCGGCGGCTTGAAGCCGGCCGGCTCGAGCTGGTCCGGCGCGCCCCGCTGCTGGCGAAGCGTCGCGATCGCGCGGCGAAGCTCGTCGCTGGACGACTCGGACGCGGCCGGAAGCGTCGCGAGTTCGCGCACCCGCTCGTCTAGCGGTGGGGGACCTCCGCAGCCGATCGCCACGGCGAGCGCCGCAAGAGCGGCGCGCCAGAACCGGCGGCGTGGTGCATGGTCCGTTCGCGACACGGCCGAGCCTCCTGCTCCGGCGCCCCCGGGTGCCGGGGCTTGGCGGGTCTAGTTGCCCCGGCGCGCGGCCGGGCGGATCGCCTTCTGCCGCGCGGCGTGGCTGTCCTTCTCGCGGTCGGCCGTCGGGCACAGGTCCGCAAGCTCGTCGAACTGCAGCACCTCGGCGATGCCCGCCTTGGCGAGCTCGGCCCCCATCACGTAGCGGCCCGGGTTGATCCACGAGTCCATCAGATCGGAGTCGACGTTAAACATCCGCGCTAGCAGATGGTCCATGTCGCGTTCGAGTTCGCCGAAGTGTCGGGCCCACTCCGCGGCCTCGGCCAACCCGACGTTCTCTTCGCTCTGCCACCGCATGGGGTGGAAGAGCATCACGCTGTACGGCGTAACGACCCGACGCTGACAAGCGGCGAACGGCCACAGGGTGGCGGACGAGCACTCGCCCGTTACGATGCCGGTCGCGCGGATCCTGCGGAGCTTGATGAGCGACATCAGCGACATCGCGCAGTACGGGCTGCCGCCGGGCGAATCGAAGTAGATCGTGCACTCCTCGCCCGGCGCCACGCTGAGCAGCCGATCGGTTAGCTCGCTCTCGCTGTCGGTCAGGTCTCCGACGATCGCGATCTCGACCGGGCCCTGATCGCCGGCCGGGTCGTGATCGAAGTCTTCGCTGTGCGGGTTGCTTGGCATCGCGGCGGGAAGGACGGGGGGCAGCGGGGTCGGTAAGTTGCTGTGCGGCGGGGGGACCGCGTTCGGGTCGTCGACAGCGGCCTCAGAACAAGGCCTTTTCGTGTTACGCCGCGTCGCTTGGCTGTGCGAAGGGCAAGCTTGCAGTTTAGGAAAAACGGGTATACGACACTAGCTTTATCGCGGGAAATAACGGAGCGCGGCGCGACCACGGCCCGGTTTTCCATACAATCCGAGCGACGGGTTCGACGCTGGTAGGCATTTTGCCGATTGGGCCAGTTGCTGTCGCAGGTTTGGCGGGGCCGGCGAGAGGCGTCAGGCGTTTCGCTCTCGTAGTTGTCCCCTCGCCCGTAGTTGTCCCCCCCGGAAGTCACGAGAGGTCTCGCGGTGGTCCGTCGTCCTGCGGCTTCGAGCCAAGCCGCTCACTCCACCTCTCCGGCCGCTTCACCGGCTCGCGAACGGCCGCAGCCGCCGCTCGCGGCGGTCGAGTGGCGGGCCGCCTCGCCCGATGGCGAGCAGCTGGGGCCGACCGTTCCGACAGTCTTCGCCCAGTGGATCCGCTCGGGGACGATCGAGCCGGACTGGCTTGTCTGGCGTTCCGATTGGCCCGATTGGCGAACTGCCGCCGAAGCCGCGGCCGAGCTGCCGGCGCCGCTCATTGGGGCCACCCCGCCCGCGGCGACGGCGCCGGGCGGGGCGGCTGCCGCGGTCACCGAGCCGGCCGCAGCCGCTGCGTCGACCGTCGCGGCTGTCGCGGCGACCATCGCCCGTAAGCCGGCTCCCGACGACTACGCGCGGAAGCGTCGTCGCTCTCAGCGGCGACAGACCGCCATCGCCACGGGGCTCGCCGCCGTGGCCGCCGGCATGCTAGGCGTGCTGGTCTATCTGATGTTGGCGGGCTAGAACGCGTCGCTGGCGTCCGCGCGACCGGCCAACGGATCGCCTTCAACGAGTTCCAGCCCTAGTTCCCGACCGACGAGAGACACGCATGATTCGCCCGCTGATGACCGTGCTGCTCCTGAATGTGCTGTTGCTATGCTCTGGCGCCTCAACGGCGTTCGCTCACGACCTGACCCTGGCTCGTGGCCGCGTGGTAGCGAAGGCGCCCGACGCGTGGGAGAAGGTCGAGCCCCGCAGCATGATGCTCGAAGGCGAGTTCGCCGTCGCGGCGCCCGAAGGGGTCGACGCGGCGCCCGCGCGGCTGACGATGATGGCCGCCGGCGGCAGCATCGACCAAAACCTGCAACGCTGGGTCGGTCAGTTCCGCGGCACCGAGGGCGGCGCGGACATGTCGGCGGCCGACATCAAGACGAGCGGTGCGGGCGAGACCGAGGTGACGACGATCGACGTTGCCGGCACGTACATGGACGGCCCGCCGCGCGGACCGAAGGAGCCGAAGGACGGCTACCGTTTGCTCGGCGCGATTGTGCCTTTGAGCGATGGGCGGGCCTACTTTTTTAAGCTAGTCGGCCCGCAGTCGACCATCGACGCGGCGGCGGACGGCTTCCAGTCGATGATCGACTCGGTCGAGGTTCGCTAGGCTCGCATGGAAGGCGCCGACGAAGATCGACTGTGGGCGCCCTGGCGCCTCGGGTACATCAAGGGCAGTGAGCCGCCACCTGCGCCGCCGGAGCCGGCGCGTTGGCTGCCGGGCGCCGACAAGGACTGCTTCCTCTGCCGCGTTGCGGCGGAGCCCGCCTCGGCCGACGATGACCGTCGGCAGCTGGTCATTGCACGCGACGCCGTCTGTGTCGCCGTGCTCAACCGGTACCCCTACAGCAACGGACACGTGCTGGTGGCGCCGCGTCGGCACGTCGCTCACCTGACCGACCTGACCGAAGACGAGCAGCGGGGCTGCCTCCGCCTCATCACCCGACTGACGCGGGTGCTGACCGAACGCGTGCAGGCGCAGGGTTTTAATGTGGGGCTGAATCTCGGCTCGGTCGCCGGAGCTGGGGTTCCCGGGCATCTGCACTGGCACGTGGTGCCGCGGTGGCCCGGCGATCACAACTTCATGCCGACGCTGGCGGGCGTACGCGTGCTGCCGCAATCGCTCGACGCCGCGTGGGATCTGCTCTCGGGCGCGTTGGCGGAAGAGACGGCTTGATGCACTACGCCGAGCGCGAATCGCTGGTTCTGGCGCCGTACGCCATGCACGCGGCCGACACCCGTGGGCGAACGACCGCCGAGGACGAGCATCCGTACCGATCGCCGTATCAGCGAGACCGCGACCGAATCACGCACAGCAGCGCCTTCCGGCGGCTGAGCCATAAGACGCAGGTCTTCACCGGCGAGCTGGGCGACTACCACCGATCGCGGCTGACGCACACGCTGGAGGTGGCGTCCATCGCGCGGACGGTCGCTCGTGCCTTGCGGCTGAACGAGGACCTCGTTGAGGCGCTGGCGTTGGCGCACGACGTTGGGCATCCGCCGTTCGGGCACGCGGGCGAGGCGCTCCTGAACGAACGTTTGAAGAGCGAGGGCGGCTTCAATCACAACCGTCAGGCGTTGCGGATCTTCGAGCGTTTGGAGCGGCGCTACGCGGACCGCGAGGGCTTGAACCTCTCGTTCGAGGTGCTCGACGGGCAGCGAGAACGCGGGGCCAAGCCGGCCCGCACCGCCGACGACCTTCAGCCCCGGCGGTCCGACGAGGGCGTCTCGCCACTGCTCGAGGCGCAGGTCGTCGACGCCGCCGACAGCATCGCCTACGACGCGCACGACGCCGACGACGCGTTGGAGCTCGGCTTGCTCACCTCCGACGACTTGGCGGAGGCGCTCTTGTGGCGTGAGACCGTGCAAACAGTCGTTGCCCAACACGCCGCGCTCGACGACGCCGACCTGCGGCGAGCAGCGATCCGCGAGCTGCTCGACCGCCAGATCGGCGACCTGATCCGCCAGACAGGGCAGGCGATCGCCGCGGCCGATCCGTCTTCGCCCGCCGAGGTGCGAGCCACGCCGCCCTTGGTCACGCATTCGGGCGAGTTGGCGGAGAAGAAGCTCCAGCTGGAGGCATTCTTGTTCCGCCGGGTGTACCGGCACGAGCAGGTGCTCAGCCACCGCGCGGAGGCGACCGCCGCATTGTTGGCCGCCTTCGACCGGTGCCTGGAGGAAGTCGATCGGCTGCCGCCGCCGTTGGCGGACATCGCCGTCCAGGAGTCGCCCCAGCGGGCCGTGGCGGACCACGTGTCGAGCCTGACCGACCGGGCGGTGCTTGAGGCCTGGCGAGCTGGCCGCGACTGGTGAGCGACGGGCGGCGGCCGTGGCGGCCCCCTGCCGATGACCGGTCGTGCGGGTGACGCCGGCCGCACCGCCTAGCGAGGGGCCCGCCGGTCCGGATACCCCCGGTGGTGCTTTGGTGGCCGGAGCCCACGCGGATAGAATCGGAGCCTATGGCTCTGCTGATTTTGCGACTCGTGTTCTTGATGGTCGCGTCCGCGCTCGGCTACCAGCTAGCGCGGTCGGACTACATCGTCAGCTCGTTCGCCCTGCTCGGGTGGATGAGCTTCTTCGGCGTGATGGGCTTCGCGGGCGTCATCATCTACGTGGACGCCGCGGCGCGCAAGAAGCAGCTCGACGTGATCACGGCGATCTACTTCGGCATGATCATCGGGCTGTTCCTGACGTACGTGTTCCAGCTGGCGCTCACGCCGCTGCTGCCCGAGGCGCCCGAGCTGGCCGACGCGCGGAACTGGATCCGGGCGGCGCTCGCCACGGTGGTCTGCTACGCGTGCATCAGCGTGCTGCTGCAGACGAAGGACGACTTCCGGTTCATCATCCCGTACGTCGAGTTCCGCAAGCAGACCAAGGGACAGAAGCCGCTGCTGCTGGACACCAGCGTGGTGATCGACGGCCGGATCGCCGACGTGGTCGACACGCGGATTGTCGAGAACCAGCTCGTGATGCCGCAGTTCGTGATCGCCGAGCTGCAGAGCATCGCCGACTCGAGCGACCGCATGCGCCGCACCCGCGGCCGCCGCGGCCTGGACGTGCTGCAACGCCTGAAGAGCGACAAGCACGTGGACCTCGTGATCTTCGACCGCGAGCTGCCGGAGTTCGCCGATCAGCCGGTAGACCAGAAGCTGGTGATCCTCGCCAAGCAGCTCGAGGGGAAGATCGTCACGAACGACTACAACCTCAACAAGGTCGCCAAGCTGCAGAACGTCGGCGTGGTGAACCTCAATGATCTAACGAACGCCCTCAAGCCGATTTTCCTGCCGGGCGAAGAGGTGACCGTGCGGGTGATGAAGCCGGGCGAGGAGTCGCACCAGGGCATCGGCTACCTGGACGACGGCACGATGGTCGTCGTGGAGAACGGCCGCGAGCACATGGGCGACGAGGTGACGGCCCAGGTGACCAGCGTGCTGCAGACGTCGGCGGGCCGGATGGTGTTCGCCCGCTTCCAACGGGCGGCCGGGGCGACCGACGCGGCGTGAGACGCGTCTCCGTCAATCGGCGCCAGTCGAGCGGGTTCAGTCGATCGGCCGCAGCCGCTCACGAAGCCAATCGGCGAACGCCTCTTCGGGGAGTTCCCCCGCGGCGAGTGCGAACATCGCAGTGTAAAAGTCGTCGTCCCCCGCTGTCAGGTCGAAGCCCAGCGAGTTCAGGAACGCTTCGCAGACGACCGCGGCGATGCGTTTGTTGCCGTCCATGAACGGATGATTGCGAGCGAGGCCGAATGCGTAGGCGGCGGCGAGCGCAGCGGCGTCAGGCTTCGGCTGAGAGTAGTGCCAAAGTTGCCTGGGCCGCATCAGCGCTGAGTCGAGCAGCCCGGCGTCGCGCAGTCCTTCTTGGCCGCCGTGTTCGGCAAGCTGTGCGGCGTGGGCGCGGAGGACAGCGTCCTTCTCGATCCACAGGGGTTGATTCATCGTCTACTCGGCGAGCCGTCGGAGGACGTCACGCCTTCGCCGCATAACGTCGGTCATCAGATCGACCTGGGCATCGACAATCGCGTCGCTCGGACGCAGGGCTCCTTCATCGAAGACCAGCTCGCTACCCTCGACGACGCCGAGCCGGTCCGCGAGCTCCGGCGGCAAGAACACCACCGGCTTCTGATCGATCATGGTTACGCGTAGTGTCGTCATGCTGAGTTCCTCCGCAGGCAGGGATACCGCAGTATACCCCGCGGTTCGCCCTTACTTCGGCCAGCGGGCATAGACGCCGCTCTCCAGCTTGCGGCCGTCTTTGGTGGTGAGCCACAGCCGACCGGCGGCGGGGGGCTGGCCGCAGTGGCCGACGATGGCGTCCGACAGATAGGCCGACAGCTCCGCGGGGCCGACGCCGGGCGTGTGGCACGTCGCTAGGAAGAACGCCCGCGACGCCTTCCCTGAGTTCAGGTCGGTCAGGTCGCGGCACAGCCCGAGCAGCTTCGGCAGGTCGCGTTCGAGCCGCCACTCCTCGCCCTTGGGGCCGTGGCCGTAGGAGGGCGGGTCGAGGATGACCGCGTCGTAGAACGACTCACGCTTGAGTTCGCGTTCGCAGTACCGCACGGCGTCTTCGACGATCCAGCGGATGGGCGCCTCGGCCAGTCCCGAGTGGGATGCGTTGTCGCGCGCGAGTTGGACGGATGCCTTCGACGCATCGACGTGCGTCACCTCGGCGCCCGCCACGGCGGCGGCCAGCGTGCTGCCGCCGGTGTACCCGAACAGGTTGAGCACCCGCAGCGGCCGCGGATGGCGAGCCACCTGGTCGTGAATCCAACGCCAGTTGACGAACTGCTCGGGGAACAGCCCGACCTGCCCGGTGCGCCGCTTCACGACCCCGAGCCGGTAGCCCGGCCCGACGGGCACGGCACAGGCGAGATCGCCCGGCCAGTTGTTCGGAAGCGGCGCCCACTTTCCCTCGGGCGCGCGGGACCCGCGGAACCGAGCGGCGACATGGCGCCACGCCGCGGGCGACGCTTTCCCAAAGTCGTCTGCCGCCGGGCAGGGACGATCGAGCACCAGCTCGCCGAACCGCTCCAAGCGGCGGCCCTCGCCGAAGTCGAGCAGCTCGTAGTCGGGCCAGAGGGGCGTCACGTCGGCGATTCGCTTGGCGGGAGGGAGGGGGCGGCGTGATAATGCCACGATGGGGGACACAGTTGAAGACACAGCGCGCGGCCCGCGATGGCGATTCAGCACGCGGGAGATTCTGTGGCTCTCGGCGGTGCTGGTGGTTGGCATGGGAACGTTCGGGCCACCGCTGGGGCTGTATCTGACGCTGCTTGTCACCGGCGTTCGGTTGCTTGTACGACGGCGTTCCGGTTTCCCGGCGACGCTCGCGGGGCTGGTCGTTCTCCACGCTCTGGTCGGGCTGCTGGTGCCCGCGTTCAGCTCAGCGCGTCGCGTCGCGCGGCACAGCATGAGCATGAGCAACGCGAAGCAGATCGGATTGGCGTTGCACAACTACCATGACGTCAACGGAGAATTTCCCCCACCGTACACGGTCGACGACGCAGGCCGGCCGCTCCATAGCTGGCGTACGCTCCTGCTCCCATACCTTGAAGAAGCCACGCTTTATAGGCGACTCGATCTCAGGCTTGCTTGGGATCATCCCCGGAATCTGGCTTACCTGAAGGCAGCGACTTCGGCGGCGCAGGTCTTCAGCAGCCCGAGCGTGGATCGCTCAGGGCGAGCAGTACAGGATGCCCACTACTTTGCCGTTGTTGGCGACACCACGTTTTGGCCATCGGCAGGTGGTGTTTCGTTCCGGTCGATCGAGGCGCCGCCCGACAGCCGAACCGGCACGGACCGAACCATTGCGTTTATCGAGTCGGCCCACCCAGGCGTGCGGTGGTACGAACCCGCCGATCTATCGATGGACCAAGCCATCTCGCTACTCAGCGGCCGTGCTCACGAAGACTTCGTCTGGCTGGAGTCAGGCTTTTTGTGGTCAACGCGGATGCGGTCCGACGGCCTGTTTCCACGCGTCGTCGGCTTCGTCGATGGGGCCGTACGTGGGATAGGCACACTTCAATCCAGCGAAACCGCCCGTGGTTTGTTGACCATCAAGGGTCGGACCGCCCTGGGCGACTGGGAGTCCGAAATCTCGTACGACGATCAAGCGGTGACGATCGGATACGTGGTTCACTGGTGGCGGTTGCTCGGCGTCGTCGTATTCGCCTGCCTCGCTTTCGCGCCGCTGTTGCCGAGTCGCCACGGTACCGCTCCCAGTAGTGGCGCCGCCTAGCGCACCTCGAGCATCCGCTCCAGCGCCACCAGGCTCCACTTCGCCGTCTCTGCGTCGACCTCGATCGTGTTGATCGGCGTGCCTGCGTAGGCGTTCTCCAGCGTCCAGCAGAGGTGCGCGAGGTCGATGCGGTACATCGTCGCGCACATGCAAACGACCGGCGAGAGGAAGTGGATCTCTTGCTCCGGGTGCTCTTGCTTCAGGCGGTTCACCAGGTGCAGCTCGGTGCCGATCGCCCACTTGGAGCCGGCCGGCGCTTCGCGGACGGCACGGATGATGGCGCCCGTGCTGCCCGACACGTCGGCCAGCTCGAACACCTCTTGCGGGCACTCGGGGTGCACGAGGATCTGGATGCCCGGGTGGTTCTTGCGGAACAGGTCGACGTGCTCCGCCTTGAACATCTGGTGCACGCTGCACCAGCCGCGCCAGAGGATGACCTTCGACCCCGTGAGCTGCTCCTCGGTGTTTCCGCCGAACTCGTCCGCGTGCGGGTTCCAGATGGGCATCTGTGCATTGCTGATGCCCATTGCCGAAGCTGTGTTGCGGCCGAGGTGCTGGTCGGGGAAGAACATCACGCGGTCGCCGCCCTTGCCGCCGTTGGACTTGTTGAACGCCCACTCGATGGCGGCCCGTGCGTTGCTGCTGGTGCAGACGATGCCGCCGTGCCGGCCGACAAACGCCTTGAGGCTGGCGGCCGAGTTGATGTAGGTGACGGGGATGAGCCGCTCGGTGTCGATCACCTCGGACAGCTGATCCCAGGCGTCTTCGATCTGCTCGATGCCCGCCATGTCGGCCATCGAGCAGCCGGCGGCCAGGTCGGGCAGCATCACGCGGACCCGCTCGCCGTCGCGCTCGGCCAGCTTGTCTGGGCGGTTGGCCAGGATGTCGGCGGTCTCCGCCATGAAGTGCACGCCGCAGAACGCGATGTAGCGGCACTCGCTGGAGTCGGCCGCCATCTGGCTGAGCTGATAGCTGTCGCCGCGGAGGTCGGCGAGGTCGACGACTTCGTCCTGCTGATAGTGGTGGCCAAGGATCAGCAGCTTGGGGCCGAGCGCCTCGCGCACGGCGTTGATGCGGGCTTGGAGCTCGTCGTTGGCGAGCGACTTGTACGGCTTCACGCCGTCGAGCGGCGGTTGAACAGCGACGGTAGCGGTCATGCGTGCGGTGCGGCGCCAGCGAGGCGCCATTGCGGTGAGGGTGGCGTTCAGACGCCCGTATTGTAGGCGCCAGCAGCGTGCTCGCCTTCCCGCCATCGGCGGCCGGTTGTGCGGATTGGTTAAAGTCTGCGGCCTGGGTGGCCGATCGCAGAGAGGAGACGTGGCGCTGTGCGCCCGCGTATCGCTAGCACTCGCCCGACGCCGCAACGCCCATCATGGCCGACCTCGACGCCAGCCTCGCCCCGCAGATCGCCGCCGCCTGCAACGAGAACGCAGGCGACATCGCCGAAGCGCTCGGCCGCGCGCTCGACGCCGAGGTGGTGGCAAAGCCCGGAGCCCCAGCCGATCCGGCCGAGGGGATTCCCGGCGGCGGCGGGCTGATGGTGCTGCTCACCTTCGGCGACAAGGCGTTGGTCGCCACGCTACCGGCCGACTCGGGCCTGTTGCCCGACTGGGTGAAGGCGCCCGACCCCACCGGCGACAGCAAGCTCAGCACGCTCGCGCAGGAGCTCAGCATGCTCGTCGTGCCCGACGAGCTGATGGCGGACGACTTTCGAGCCGCTTGGGTCGACGACCTAGCGGCGGCGATCGATCGTGGCCAACCGCACGCCGACGCATTGGCGTTGCCCCTTGAGATCGCCGCGGGCGAGCAGCTCGGCGCCCTGCGTCTGCTGTGGCCGCTGGCCGCGGGCGGCGAGGTCTTCGCGAGCACCGTGGCCAGCGCAGATGCCGCCACCCAGAGCGATGCGGCCGACAACAAGACGCCCGAGCCCGAGGCCGATGAGCCGGGCAAAGACGAACCGCGGAACCCGACGAAGGCGCGCGTACTGAGGGGCTTCCCGCCGCCGACAGACTACCGAGATCTGCCGCCGAACACGGTGAGCATGCTTCAGGTGTCGGTGCCGGTGTCCGCCACGCTTGCTCGCAAGAACCTGAGCATCAACGACATCGTCGAGCTCGGTCCTGGATCGATCATCACGTTCGACAAGTCGTGCGACGCGCTGCTGGAGATCTGCGTCGCCGACGAACTGGTCGCCGAGGGCGAAGCGGTGAAGGTGGGTGAACGGTTCGGGGTCCGCCTGCGCCAGATGATTATGCCCTCCGAGCGATTCCGCACGTTGCTGCCGCCCGACGATTCGAAGACCGCCTAGAGCGGCCGGACCGAACCAAACAAGAAAACCGCCTCGGGCACGTTGCCCGAGGCGGTTTTTGTCGTTAGCACCGGTCTCACTTAGCTCAGCGAGCGAAGCTGACGCGGACCACGTCACGCGGACGGCTGATCGCCGCGTTCGGGTCGGCGGTCGGCGCCGGCGGCATCGGGGCGGCCTCTGGGGCAGCCTCGACGGGGGCCGGAGCCGGAGCAGCGGCCGGGGCGGGAGCGCTCATCGCGCCACCGCAGCAGTCGCTCGCACAGCAGCTGGGCTCCGCACAGCACGAGGGCTCTCCGCAGCAGTCGTCGGCACAGCAGCTGGGCTCAGCACAGCAGCTGGGCTCGCAGCAGGAGCCGCAGCTCTTGCCGCAACGACCGAAGAGCTTGTCGAGCAAGCAGGGCTTCTTGCAGCACGAGGCCGCGGCGCCGCAGCTGGGCTCGCACAGGCACGAGGGCTCGCAGCCGCAGGACGGCTCGCAACCGCAATCGTCCGCACAGCAGCTGGGCTCGGCACAGCACGAGGGTTCACAACCACAGTCATCGGCGCAGCAGCTGGGCTCGGCACAGCAGCTGGGCTCGCAACAATCGGAGCACCCGCCGCCGCAGAGGCTGTCCAGTAAACCACCCGCTTGCGCGGTGGTCGCCAGACAGACGCTGAGCAGCATGGCTCCCAACATCTCAAGCTTCATCGTTACTACCTCTCCGTAGTGCAGCAGGATTGCATCGCCGAGCGAGGCTATTCTCGGATCGCCAGGCCGACTTCCGGCAACGCGCGATGCGTCCCCCCGAAAGAGTCTGGCTGTTCCCGGTTTCGCGTCTCGCTGCAGTCGCCTTGGGGAGCAGCACGTCCGACGAGGGAAGCACTTATAAGTGCCGGGAGTCCGTCGGGCCCGAGCCGCTCGCTCGGCTGTTGCAAGTACCTGCTAGGGGGGAACGTTGGCGTCGGTCGAGCCAATCCTTGGCTCGAGCAAACTGGGCCGAGAGGCCAACGCGCCAGGCCACCCCGATCGCGGGTCGGGGCGGTTGGCAGCTGTCGTATCGGCGAGCCCAAAAAGCCCGCTTGAGATGACGCAAGCGTTTCGCCGCAGTTGGTTTAGAGCACCTGTTGCAGTGAGTTTGCGGCCTTGAGGGGTAGCCCGGGTCGTCCGGATGGTCCGGAGCCGATCGGTCGCCCGTGGCGTAGAATCACGACGATGGCTCGCCCTCTCCGGCTCTGGTATCCTCGCGAGGTTAGAGAAAGCAGCGGATTCGGGTGGAATTGCGGCTAACCCCGCCGGCTCCCGGCTGCGACATTGAATCGGCGCCGCGAGGCCGGCTAAACCTCAGGCGAGCCGCGGCGGACGGAACCCCCGCTAGCATGACACGGACTTTCGCCGGCCGCCCTCAGCGACTTGCTTCCCCGCCCCGGATACGCCTTCCCCCGCCCCTGATCAGCGTCCCGATGCACAACCTCGCCCGCAGATTCTTCCTCGCCGTTCAGGTCGGGCTTGTCGCGTCGTCGTCGGTCGCCGGCGATTGGCCCGTGTGGCGGGGGCCGAACGGAGACGGCTCGGTCGAGGTGTCGGGCCTGATCGATCGCTGGGACCCCCGGCGTGGCGAGAACGTGGTCTGGCGTAGCGAAGCGCTCGCCGGACGTTCTACACCCGTCGTCCTGGCCGGCAAGCTCTACGCCCTCGTACGCGACCAACCCGAGACGGCCACCGAGGGCGAGAAGGTCGTGTGTGTGAATGCCGAGACCGGCGAGATCCTGTGGGAGCATCGCTTCAACGTCTACTTGTCCGACGTGCCGGACACGCGTGTCGGCTGGTCCAGCGTGGTCGCGGACCCCGAGACGGGCCGCGTGTACGCCCTGGGCGTGTGCGGATACTTCTGCTGCCTGGACGGCGCCACCGGCCGCGTCGTTTGGGAGCGGAGCCTGCACGAAGAGCTAGGCCTGCTGTCCACGTACGGCGGACGCACTAACTTCCCTCTCATCTACCAAGACACGGTCGTTGTCAGCGCGGTGGTCATCGGCTGGGGCGACTCGCCCAAGTGGAACCTGCTGGCAAAGCCGGCCCATCGCTTCCTGGCGTTCGACAAGGGGACCGGGTCGCTCCGGTGGCTCAGCGGCACGCGGCTGATCCCGTTCGACACCACCTACAGCACCCCGCGGCTGACACGCCTGGCGGGGCAAGACGCGTTGGTGTTCGGCTCGGGCGACGGCGCGGTGTGGGCGATGCAGCCGGCAACGGGCCGGACGTTGTGGAAGTGCCAGCTCTCACGCCGGGGCCTAAACGTCTCGCCCGCGGTGAGCGCCGACGGCATGGTTTTCACCGGCCACAGCGAAGAGAACCTGGCCGGCAATTTCATGGGCGCCATGGTGGGCATCGACGGCGCCAAGGCCGTGGCCGCGGGGGGCGACCTGCCGCTCGACCTGACCGGCAAGGAGGTGTGGAAGAACTACCAGCAGATGGTGGGCAAGAGCTCGCCGCTGGTGATCGACGACCGCGTGTACGCGATCACGGACTCGGCGAAGCTGCTCGTGCTAGACGCCAAGACGGGCGAGCAGATCGCTCGCAAGGCGTTGGGCCGCGTGATGCGTGGCAGCCCGATCTACGCGGACGGCAAGATCTACGCCTGCACACGCGGCGGGCGGTGGTGGGTCCTGAAACCGTCCGAGGACGGGGTCGACACCGTGCACAAGGCGTCGCTGCGTGGCGAGCAGATCGACGCTTCGCCGATCGTTGCCGGTGGCCGCATCTATCTGACGACCAGCGCGGCGATGTACTGCCTCGGCGAGGACCAAGCCGCAGGGGCGGGCCGTTCCTCCGAGGAAAAGGCGTCTGGCTCCGTGCCGGCCAAGATCGTTGACCACCGCGTGGCCCACGTGCAGCTTTCGCCATGGGACGTGCTGCTCGCGCCAGGGGAGAAGCAACAGTACGAAGTCCGCCTGTACAACGCCGCCGGCCAACTCCTCCGCAAAGAAGACCCGAGCAAAGTCACTTTCGGCGTTGCCGGCCCGGGGGCGATCTCCAACGGCGGCGAGTACGGGGCGCCGGACAAGGCGGGCCACCGGGTCGCGCGGGTTCTGTGCGACGTGGAGGGGATCTCGGCTGAGGCGCGGGTGCGGATCGTGCCGCCGCTGCCGTGGAAGTTCGACTTCGAGGACGGCGCCGCGCCGCCGCTCACGTGGGTCGGTGGCCGCATCCGTTACGTGGCCCGTGAGGACGAAGACGGCTCCCACTACTTGGCCAAGCCGACCGAGCTGCCCACGAGGCCCGGCAAGCCGACCACCAAGCTGGGCACCCGCAGCCGGATGTGGATGGGGCCGTCGGACTTGTCGAATTACACGGTCCGCGCGGACATCCAGCTGCAGCAAGGCGTCGCCGGGGAGACGGCCGCAAGCCCCGACCCTGAGGGCCCTCCGGCGGCCGCGACGGCCGTCAAGCTGCCCACCGCCGGCCTGATCAACAGCCGCTATACATTCGCACTATTCGGCCCCAACCAAGAAGCGCGGCTATACAGTTGGTGCACGCACGACCGCCGCACCCAAGCGGCGTTGCCGATGAAGCTCGAGGCCGGCGTCTGGTACCGGATGAAGCTGTCGGTGACGCCTCGGAAGAACAAGGGTGTCGCGCTGGTGCGGGCCAAGGTCTGGCCGCGGAGCGAGTCGGAGCCCGACGCGTGGACGCTGCGGCTGGAAGACCCGGCCCCCAACCTGCAGGGCAGCCCCGGCCTGTTCGGCGATGCGAAGGAAGCCGAGTTCTACGTCGACAACCTGCGTGTGACGCCGAACGAGTGAACAGACAACCCGAGCGAGACGCCTACCAATGAATCCCGACGACATCATCGAGATCCTGCGGACGTCCCCGTTTCAGCCGTTTGTCGTTTTTTTGAATGACGGGTCGACGTTCACGATCAATCATCCCGAGCAGGCGATGATCGTGGGCGACGTCATGTACGTAGCCCACGAAGGGCGGGGAGTGCGCGTCGCGCTGATCAACGCGACGCGCGTTGAAACCGCCGAGATCACGCCGCCCTCTAGGTCTTGAATCAGGAACAAGCTGTGGAACAAAGAGTACCAGTCGTCAAAGCGACACTGACCTTGCTGTTGCTTCTGGCGTTGCCCGCCATTGCGGCGGCTCAGGTCGTCACGTCCCCCGGCGGCACGGTCGGCAAGCCGTTCTTGCTGTCGACGTCCGACGAGACGATCCCCACGCTCGAGTGGAACCAGTGGGGCGGAGACAGCCGCCGCAACAACACGCCGATCGGCACGAACATCCCCACCGAGTGGGAGGTCGGCGACTTCGACTTCCAGACGGGCGAGTGGGACTCCACCTCGGCCGTGAACATCAAGTGGGCGTCGCGGCTCGGCTCGCAGACCTACGGCAACGTGGTCGTGTCGGGCGGCAAGGCGTTCGTGGGCACCAACAACTCGGGAGGCTGGCTGGAGCGGTACCCGTCGAGCGTCGACCTGGGCTGCCTGATCGCGTTCGACGCGGAGACCGGCGAGTTCCTCTGGCAGCACAGCAGCGAGAAGCTCAAGACCGGCCGTGTGCACGACTGGCCGCTGCAGGGCATCTGCTGCGCGCCGCTGGTCGAGGGCGATCGGCTGTGGTTCGTCACCAGCCGTGGCGAGGTCCGCTGCCTCGACACCGAGGGCTTCCGCGACGGCGAGAACGACGGCCCGATGACGGACGAGTCGCACCCCGTGGTCGAGGAGGCCGATGTCATCTGGGTGTTCGACATGATGCGTGAGCTCGGCGTGTCGCAGCACAACATGTGCAGTTGCAGCGTCACCGCGTTCGGCGACATCCTGCTGGTGAACACCTCGAACGGGCTGGACGAGTCGCACATCAACCTGCCGGCGCCCGACGCGCCCAGCTTCATCGCGCTCGACAAGAACACCGGCAAGCTGCTGTGGGCCGACAAGTCCCCCGGCACGAATATCCTGCACGGCCAGTGGTCGAGCCCGACGTGCGCGATGCTGATGGGCGCCGACGGCGAAGACGTGCCGCAGGCGATCTTCGGCGGCGGCGACGGCTGGGTCTACAGCTTCGACGCCAGGGGTACCGCCGCAGGCACTGACGAGCCCGGCGCCGCCAAGCTGCTGTGGCGGTTCGACGCCAACCCCAAGCAGAGCAAGTGGGTGCTCGGCGGCCGCGGCACGCGGAACAACATCATCGCCACGCCGGTTGTGTACGAGGGCCTCGTCTACGTCGCGGTGGGCCAGGACCCCGAGCACGGCGAGGGCGTCGGGCACCTGTGGTGCATCGACCCCAGCGGCTCGGGCGACGTCTCTCCGGAACTGGCGTTCAACGACGCGGACCTCTCTACGCCGATCCCACACAAACGGATCCAGGCCGTCGAGGAAGAAGAGGGCGATATTGCCCGTCCCAACCCGTTCAGCAAGGCGGTGTGGCACTACACGGAGCAGGACCAGAACGGCGACGGCGAGATCGACTTCGAGGAGACGATGCACCGCTCTTGCGGCACGGTCGCCATCAAGGACGGCGTCTTGTACATCGCCGACTTCAGCGGCCTGTTCCACTGCCTCGACGCCGCCACCGGCAGGGTGCACTGGACGTACGACATGTTCGCCGCCGCGTGGGGATCGCCCCTCATCGTCGAGGACAAGGTCTACATCGGAGACGAGGACGGCGACGTCGCTATCTTCCGCCACTCAGCCGACCCCAATGTGGCGATGGTCGACGACGGCGGCGAGATGATGCCCGCCCTGGGCGAGGTGAACATGGGCAACAGCGTTTACAGCACCCCCATCGTCGCCGACGGCGTGCTGTACATCAGCAACCGCACACACCTGTTCGCGATCGCGAACGAATCGGACGACGTCAACAACTAACCACCGAGGGCACGGAGAGCACGGAGGTGATCGCAGGGGAGTGTCTCTGCGTGCTCCGTGATCTCCGTGGTGAATTCATGAAGCGAGTCTTAGACGTCGGTAATTGCGACCCCGACCACGCCGCCATCACGGCGTTTCTGACGTCGCATTTCGAGGTCCGGGTCGATCGTTCGCGGCTGCCGGCAGACACGCTGGAGAAGCTGCGGGCGGAGCCTTACGACCTGGTGGTGATCAACCGAAAGCTGGACGAGGACTACTCGGACGGCGTGGAGATCCTCCGCACCATCAAGGCGGACGCCGCGCTGAAGGCGACCCGCGTGATGCTCATCACGAACTACGAAGAGCACCAAGAGGCGGCGGTCGCCGAGGGGGCCCTCCGCGGCTTCGGCAAACTGGAGTACGCGAAGCCGGAGACGGTCGAGCGTGTGCGGGCGGTTCTCGGATAACGAAGTCCGCCGTAAGTGGTGGGGTAACCGGCGATGCTGAAGATCGATCGCGAGTCGGGCACGCTGGCCGCTCTGGAGGCGCCGTCGTTCGCGGAAGTAGACATCACCGAGCGATACGACCTCCAGAAGTACATCGCCAACAGCCCCGACGCCTTCTTCTCCGAGTTTGGCGAGGAACTCTTCGTCCTCGGCACGGAGTTTTCACCCTCTGACACGGTCAAGGATCGCATCGATCTTTTGGCGGTCGATCGAGAAGGCACGCTGGTTATTGTCGAACTCAAACGCGGCGCCGAGAAGCTGCAGATGCTGCAAGCGATCTCCTACGCCGGCATGATTGCCGAGTGGTCGCCCGAGGCGATTATGTCGTTGCTTGACGAGGACCAGCGTGACTCGCTAGCGGACTTTCTGGACTGCGATGTCGCTGGTTTGAACGATGGGCAGCGGATCGTTCTGATCGCAGAAGGCTACGACTTTGCGCTACTTTCCCGGCGCCGCATGGTTGAACGAGCAATTCGGAGTGCCAGTCACTTGCTGCCGCGTCGTGCTCGCCAGAGACTCGGATGGCGGCGCGGAGTACCTAGGTTGCTCAGTGGTCTACCCGGCTCCCGAGCTGTCTGAGCAGGCGGTACGGCGTCGAAAGACCTCTGAGGCCGCTGTCGCGGCTTGGACGACCTGGGAAGAGGCTCTTCGGGGTACGGAGAACGACGCGGCCAAGGCGTTCTACCGGCCGTGCCTCGAACGCGGACAAGAGAACCGCCTGCGCTACCGGAACCTGTCGTTCAGGATTAGGCGAAAGCGGCGTTGGTACTGCGACCTTCGCACCGCAGGCGTCACGGTGGTCCAGACCGCAAGATGGCCGGGCGACGTTGCTTATTGGCAGGATCGATTGAGCGTGCCTGACTCCGTTGCGACGGGGCAGCAGGGGTGCGAGTTGAGGTTTCACCTCAGAACCGCGGACGACTTTGCAAGGTTTCTCGACGCTGCGGACAGCGTGCTACTGGAGGTCGATTGGTCAAATGAGCCGCCCGACGACGCGAGCGGAGACGTGTAACCTGCGGTCGCCAGTGGTGTGCATAGACGGTTTCCAGCTTCACCCCGCCACAACGGGCTCCGCCGGCAGCACCGTAGTCTCCGCGGCCGCGGCCGTGTGATCGGTCTCGTCGGTCGCTGAGTCGCCGGCCGCCCTGGCGCCGCCGCGGCACATCGCCAGCACGTAGCCGCATGGGACGAACACCAACGCCAGCAGCGTTGCGCCGCCGACGCCGCCGGCGATCGTCACCGCCATCGGCGGCCAGAAGCCGCCGCCACCCAGGATGAGCGGCATGAAGCCGGCGATCGTCGTGAGCGTCGTCGCGAACACGTGCCGGCTGCTCTTGAGCACCACCTCGCGGACCGCGGCCCGATCGCCCGTGCGAGCCCGCTCGTCCTCGCGGATGGCGGCGAGCACCACGATCGAGTCGTTGATCGCCACGCCCACCAGGCCCATCGTGCCGATGATGGCGGTGAAGCCGAACGGGTAGCCGGCGGTCGCCAACGCGCCCAGCGCGAGGCCGATCGCCAAGAACGCCACGCCGCCGATGAGCGTCGCCAGCCGAAAGCTGCCGAACGACAGCACCAGCGTGGCGGCCATCATTACGCCCAGCACCGCGACGTTCGACAGCAGGTTGCCGACGGCCTGGTCGCGTTTATCGCCCTCGCCGCCGTACTTCAGCGTGTAGCCGGGCGGCAGGGCGAAGTCGCTCTCGGCGAGGCGGTCTTGGAAGGCCGCCTGCACCGTGGCCGGCAGCACGCCGGCGGTGAGGTACGCCTTCACCTCGTTCATCCGCTCCGCGTTCAAGCGGGGGATGGCGGAACGCTCTGGCGTGAGCCGCACGCGGGCGATCGCCGAGAGCGGCAGGCGGCTCGCCACGCCCGCCGTGGTGCGGCCGACGAGGTCCGCCGCGGCGATGCGGCCGAGTTGACCCCGGTCTTCGCCGGTCACGCGGACGCGCACCGGCAGGTTCTCGGTTGCCTCGAGGATCGAGCCGCCGACGGCGCCCTCCAGCGTGGCGTTCAGCTGGCGGGCGATCTGCAGATGGTCGAGCCCCGCGAGCCGCGCCTCCGCCTCGTCGATCTCGAGCGACACCTTCGGCAGCGTCTCGGAGAGGTCCGACACCGTGTGCACCACGTCCGGCGTGCCGGACAGCACGCGGCGCACCTGCGTGCCGAGGTCTTGCAGCGTGTCCAGGTCGGGCCCGAACAGGCGAACCTCGATCGGCGCCTCGAAGGGCGGCCCCTGCTCCAGCTGCTTAACGATGAACCGGGCCTCTGGCGCCGCGGCGTTGAGCATCGTCTGCAACTCGTTGATGACGCCGAAGTAGTCTTCGGCGCTGTCGATGGTGACCATCGCCTGCGCGTACTGCGGCGTCGCTTTGCGATTGGCCATCATGTTGTAGTAGAAGTTCGGCGCGCTCTCGCCGAGGAACCACTCGCTGGACACAACGCGTGGGTGCTCCTCCAGCACCGTGCCCGCCTTCTCGACGAGCCGCTGCGTCGCCTCGATGCTCGAACCGGCGGGCAGGTCTACCTGCACCTGGAACTGGTCGCGCTCGGCGGGCGGGAAGAACTGCTCCGTGAGCGTGCCGGCCAGGTAGAAGCCAACGAAAGGCGGCAGCATCGCCAACGCCAGACCGAACGCCGGGCGGCGGAACAGCAGGGCGAGCAGCCCGCGGTAAAACGCCGTGAGCGACGGCGACGAGAAGCCGGTGCTCCACCAACGCCGCACGCGTTGCTGCCGGGGCGACGCAAAGATCGCCGCGAGCGACGGCGTGATCGTCATGGCCAGCACGAACGACGCTACTACCGCCATGATGACCGACAACGCGATAGCGCCCACGAACTCACCCGCGGGCCCGGGCATCAACGCGATCGGGGCGAACGAC
Source organism: Planctomycetota bacterium (assembly GCA_039820945.1). Classification (GTDB taxonomy): domain Bacteria; phylum Planctomycetota; class Planctomycetia; order Pirellulales; family Lacipirellulaceae; genus Botrimarina. Next base: position 117,658 of record JBCBPC010000005.1, on the reverse strand, counting down.
AACGCGGTGGTGAGCGTCGAGCCGAGCAGCGGCACGCCCAGGTGGCGGACACTCTTGGAGACCGCCTCGCCCGGCGACTCGCCTTCGGCGATGCGGTCGTTCACCTCGTCGACGATCACGATGGCGTTGTCGATCAGCAGGCCCAGCGCGACGATCAGCCCGGTGACGGACATCTGGTGGATCGGGATGCCCATCTGCCGCATGCCGGCCAGCACCATGAGTGACGCCAGCGGCAACGCGGATCCGACCACCAGCGCGCTACGCCAGCCCATCATGAACCAGATGACCGCCATCACGGCCCCGGCGCCCACCAGCAGGTTGCCCAGCAGCGTGCTCAGGCGCGTCTCCACGTAACCGCTCTGGTCGAACAGCGTGTCTAGCCGTACCGCGGGCGGGAGCTCCTTGGCGTACTCAGCGACGACTTCCCGGGCGCGGACCGCCCAGGTGTCAACGCGCTGATCGCCCCGCACGAGCACGCCGAGCGCGATGGCCGGCTTGCCGTCGACGATCGCCAGGCGGGGCGACGGCTCGACGACGCCCTTCCGCACGTCGGCGATGGCGCCGAGCGTGACGAAGGAGCCCGCCTCGCCGGCGCCGTAGCGGATCGGCGTCGAGGCGATCCGCCGCACGGTCTCGAGCTCCGAGTCGATCTCGATCAGCAGGTTGCCGTCGGGCGTGCGGACCTGCCCTGCGGCTGCCTTGGCGTCGCTCGCCTCGACCTGGGCGGCGATCTCCGCGGCGGTCAGCCCGAGCGTGGCGAGGCGGGCGGGCTCCACCACGATGGTGATCTCCTCGGGCGGGTCGCCGAAGGTGTCGACCTCGCGGGTGCCGCCCACCGAGCGGAGCCGCTGCTCGAGCTCCTCGGTCAGCCGCCGCAGCACCGCGTAGTTGGGCTCGCTGGGAAGGTCCCACACCAACGCGACGATCGTCGCGTAGGCGGTGACTTCCAGCTCGTCGAAGTCAGGCTCGCTCGCCTCGGCTGGCAGCACCGGCTGGGCGTCGTCCAGCTTGTCGCGGACGCGCGACCAGATCTCGGCCGAGGCGTACACGTCGTCGCGGAGCTCGATGGTGATCGTCGACACGCCCGAGCGGCTGGTGCTGCGGAGCTCCTTGATCTCGGGGATCTCTTCGAGCTCCTCCTCGATCGGCTCGGTGACGAGCGCCTCCACGCGCTCCGGCGTGGCGCCCGGCAGTAGGGTGTTCACGATCGCGGTGCGTTGCGTGAGGATCGGGTCCTCCATCCGCGGTAGCACGAAGAACGACGACAGGCCGGCGACCATGATCAGCACGATCGCCAGCGCGAGCATGCGGCGGTTGTCGTAGAGCAGGCGAGACATGGGGCGGGCGCCGAGGGTGAGCGGGGCCAGTTGGCGGGATCAGGGAGGAGGCTGGCTGGGCGGGCTGATCGGGGAGGGCCGGTTGGCGACTAACGCGACGCGACCTGCACGGCCTGCCCGGCGACAATGCGGTGAGCGCCCTCGGCGATCACCTGCTCGCCCGGCGCCAACGCGCCGCGGACGAACGAGCGGTCGCCGTCGGTCTCGATCACCTCGACGTCGCGCGGGTCGGCCTTGCCGTCCGCCACCACGTACACGGCCCACAAGCCGCGGCGGCGCGGTGTGAGCGACGCGGTGGGCGTCCAGAAGCCACTCATCGCCACGGGCTGGGCGATCGTGGCGCGCACCACCTGCCCGGCGACGAGCCGCGCATCGTCGGAGAGCCGGAGCACCACGTTCCGCGTGCGGGTCTGGGGGTCGAGTTCGGCGCGGATTGATCGAACGGTCGCTGAGTGTCGGGTCCCGTCGATCTCGACGTACAGCTGATCGCCCGTCGACAGGGTTTGCGCCGCTCTTGGCGGCACGCCGATCCACGCTTCCAGGGCGGCATCCTCGATGATCTCGAACACCGTCTGACCGATCGAGACGACGGCGCCCTCGTCGAGCCGGCGTCGAACGACCCGGCCGGCGTACGGCGCCAACAGCACCGTGTCCTCCAACTGGTGGCGAATGTCGGCGACGCGCGCCTCGAGCGCTTGCGAGCGGGCCTGCTGGGCGTCGATCTGTTCTTGCCGAGTGCCCGCCTCGAGCTCATCGAGCTGCTTCTGAGCGACGTCGACACGGGCCTCGGTGGCGCGGAACTCGAACAACGCCTCGTCGTACTCTTCGCGGCTGATCGCCCGGCTCTCTACGAGCATCGCCCGCCGCTCGAGGTTGCGCGCGGCGACGTCGCGTTGCGCCGCGAGGTTCATGACCTCCGCCCGCGCCGCGGCGATCGTTTGCACGCGTGGCCCGGCGACGAACTCACGCAGTCGGGCGTTTGCCTCGACCAGTTCGGCCCGCGCTTGAGCGATCTGGGCGTCGAGCCGGCGGGTGTCGAGCCGGCCGAGGATCTGATCGGCTTCCACCCGGTCTCCCTCGTCGACCAGCAGCCCGACAACCTTGCCGGCCGCCTCGAACGATAACGAGCTGCGCCGCGCGGGGACGAGCGTGCCCGTGTAGACCCGCTTCCGTTCGAGCGAGTCGACGCGTTCCGCCGGGAAGACTCGCACCGGCAGCGGTGTGTCGGCGATCGCAACGCCGCCGGTGGCGAGCATCGCACACGCCAGACAGACCGTCAGTTTTTGACGAAGCGTCAGCGTGACGGCAAAAAAAGGGGCGGCGGGGCGCCGCTCAAGCGAATTGATCATGGCGAAACCGGTCGAGTTTGATGCGGTCCATGTACGCGTGGTAATCGAAGTCGCTCGACAGCGGCGCCCAGCCGTAACCGTCGAGCATCACGTTCTGGTTGAAGCGGAGTGACGCGAGCGGGTTGCTGAGCCCGATCTCGGCCAGCGTGTGGCTCGTGTGGGTGATCGTCTGGGCGCCCTGATAGAGCGACCACATGCCGAAGATCAGCTCTTCGGGGTCGTGGCCGTCGGGCAGGCGAAGGGACCCGTCGACGACGGCGTCGTGAACGATCGCCACGGTGGTCGCCATGCACTGCCGTTCGCACCCTTCCATGACCTCGCGTCGGTCGGGCGAGGTCTTCTCCCAAATGGACGAGACCCGCACGACCTGTTCCACCAGGAAGTGGTGCGAGAAGTGCTCGACGAACGCCTCCGCGGCGGCGCCAACGGTCGCCATGCGGACGCGTGGGGGGCCCTCCGCGTCGGCGGCTGAGCGGAACATCGCCAGCCGCGTCTCCAGCGCCTGGGTCGCCAGGGCGACCAGGATCTCTTCTTTGTTGCGGAAGTGCTGGTAGATCGTGCCCTTGCTGTACTCGATCTCCGCCGCGATGCGGTCCATGTTCAAGCCGAGGTAGCCACGCTCCAGCAACTGCCGCCGGGCCACGTCGAGAATCTGTGCCTCTCGGCTGCGGATCTCGCGCTGCTTGCGCGACTCGGCGGTGGTGGCGGTGCTGGCGGTCATGGCTCCTTGTACGCTCGACAGTATTGACGGATCGTCAAAAAATGACAAGTCGTCATAGTGGAAGCGAAAAAATAGCCGGCAAAGTGCCGGCTCGTGGGCTCATGGCGGCTTGGCACAAGGGGCCACAGCACGTTCGGTCAGGCCTCGTCGATCACTTCCTTGACCGGCTGCACGAAGTGCTGCGACTTGCCCTTCGCCGTGAGCTCCTCGGCCTTCTTCATCGCTTCTTTCTTCTGGCTGTACTCATAGAGCGCCACCCGCTTGAGAGACTGGTTAAAGACCCCCCAGAACGCCTTCAGGCGGACCTCGGCGGCGGCTTTCGCGCGAGACTTCCGCTTGGTCGCCTTCTTCTTGGCCTTCTTCTTGCCGGTGGCGATATCCGCCGCCTCGATCGCCGCGGCGGCCTCGGCTTCGGCTCGTAGGTCTTTGCGGCTAACGACTTTGCGCGCCATACAACTGGCTCAAGGAAGGGCTACCGCTACGCCGCGGGGCGGCCCCGGCCGACCCCGACGAAACGGTGAATGTTTCGAGAAGCCCGGAATATACCAGCCCGCTGCGCGCCGGCCTACGGGCCCGATGCGGGCGGCGGCGTGGTCCGGATGGCGATCCCTAGCCGCTTCGCTTGCGTTTCGAGGCCCGGCTGGAAATAGATGATCCCGCGTTTGCCCGGTCGCGCGGCCGCTTTCCCCCGAGCCCAGAAGAAGAAACCATCGACGAGCTTCTGCGGCATTTCGCCCCGCTCGACCGTGTCGATCACGGCGTCGATAAACGCGAACTCGACCGGGCGTCGCACCTGCAGGCCGACTACCAGTCGGTCGCGAAGCGTGGGCGGCTGGCGGACCGTCTGAGCCACCAAGGGCGTCGCCACGCCGAGAACGGCGAAGACGACGAGCAGGCGGACGCGTAAAGCGAACACGGCAGGACCTTTCCGGGGGAGACGGGCTGTGGCCAACTCTTTGGCTTTGCAGTTACCACCGCTCGTGCCCGGCCGCCAGCCCGACTACGGCACGCGGCTTGCAGCGTTGGGGGTTAGCGATAGGAAGCCTGCCAATCGACGCAACACGGCCTTTCGCGGGCTATGCTTGGTCGATACGCTCCGACGCTCGCCGCGATGAATCGCGTCGTTCGTGGTCGGGCCTCACGAGGCAGGTAATCGCGAGCCGATACGCCACGGGGCGCCTACGATTTACGAGACGGAGCGACAAGCAACCAAACACCGCGGCCTGCCAAAGCAGCCGTGGATACCCGATCAAACTTCCGGCCAGTATTCCGCCGGGGGAACCTGAAAATCCGATTGGCCCGAGCCGATCCATGGCCGCGCGCAGCGCTGTCCGGTTCGCGTCATTCTTCGAGTGACTCCACTCGGTCGCAATCGGCCGGAAGTTTGAACCATCTCGGGCCGCGGCGGGCATTGCCTGTCGCGGCCCGTTTGGTTGTTGGGGGGTAAGCGGCGGTGGCGCCCCGTTTGAGATCGGCCCCGGCGCACGGTAGCCTGCGGCGATGCTCTCCCAAGCCGTCGCCGACGAAGCTGCCGCCAAGAGGTGGCGCGACCTGTACCCGTTCGAGTCGCACTGGCTCGATCTGGGCGAGGACCGGCTGCACTACCTCGACGTCGGTCCGGACGTGGGCCCCGCCGCCGCCGCGGGCGCCGACTTCGACAGCACTCCCACGCTGCTGTTCGTTCACGGCAACCCCACGTGGTCGTTCCACTGGCGGCGGTTGATCGAGCAGCAACGCGGCACGCACCGCTGCGTGGCGATCGACCACATCGGCTGCGGGCTCAGCAGCAAGCCTCAACGGGCTCTGCGGCTGGCCGATCGGATCCACGATCTGGTACGGCTGATCGACACGCTCGACCTCAAGCGGGTGACGCTCGTCGCTCAAGACTGGGGCGGCGCTATCGGCCTCGGCGCCATGCTTGAGCGGCAGGCGTTGCTGGAGCGCATCGTGCTGTTCAACACGGGGGCCTTCCCGCCGCCGTCGATCCCCCGGCGGATCGCCGTGTGCCGCACGCCGCTGGTGGGCAAGCTCGCCCTGCAGGGCGGCAACCTGTTCTCCCTCGCGGCGTTGCGGATGACGCTCGCCCGCCGAGCGCGGCTTGCGCCGTCGGTCGAGGCGGGCTACCTGGCGCCGTACGACACCTGGCCGAACCGCCGCGCGGTGCGGGAGTTCGTGGTGGACATTCCCCGCTCGGGCCGACACCCCACGTGGACGGTGCTGCGCCAGATCGAGGCGCGGCTGCCCGAGCTCGCCGAGCTGCCGATCAAGCTGATCTGGGGCCTGCGCGATTGGTGCTTCACGCCGGCGTGCCTTGAGCGATTCGAGAAGCATTGGCCCGCGGCTGACGTCACCCGGCTTTCGGACGTGGGGCACTGGGTCGTTGAAGACGCGCCCGAAGAGGCGACTGATCGGCTTCAGGAATTCCTGGCGAAGAACGCCTCGCCCGAGCCGCTCGCGGCGGGGGCGTGAATTTGGCTGGCAGCGAAGACACCGGCGACGTGAACTACGCCATCCGGCTGCGGCAAGAGTCGTTCGCCTTCGCGGCGGCGCACTTCATCACTTACGACGGCGACACGTGCGAGCCGCTGCACGGCCACAACTACCGCGTGGTGGTGGAGCTCGGAGCGCCGCTCGACGAGGACGCGTACGTGCTCGACTTCATCGCCACGCGCGACGCGGTGCAACGCATCGTCGACGAGCTGGACCATCGCGTGCTCCTGCCGACCGAGCACCGTCTGATCTCGGTCGACGAGACGGCCGACGAAGTTGTGGCGCGGTTCGAGGATCGCCGCTGGGTGTTCCCGGCGAGCGACTGTCGGCTATTGCCCGTCGCTAACACGACCGCGGAGTTGCTGGCCGCGTGGATCGGCGAGCGGGTGCTCGCTGCGACGCCCGGCGTGGTGAGCGCGGTGGTCGAGGTCGAAGAGAGCCCCGGCCAGGCGGCGGTGTGGCGTTGGCGACCGGCCGGCGAGTAACGCCCGCCGGCAAAGATCAGCAACGGCACAGCAGAGCGGCGGCAGAACCCGCACAACCGGATCGGCGAATCGCAGTCGGTTGTCCGCACGGGCCGCGGGGCGGTGAGGAGGCGGCGTAGGGTTGGGAACCCCCGGACCCCCCGCGCAACGCCTCGTTACCGGCAGGAGCTTTGATGAAAGTCGAGCACATCAACCCGTTTCTCAAAGCGGTCACCAACACGTTCACAACGATGCTGGCCGCCGACGCGCACCGCGGCGAGCTGACGCTCGGAGACCCCAAGATCCGCCAGTTTCCCATCAGCGGCCTGATAGGCCTGTCGGGCGGAGCGTCGGGCATGGTGGTGATCAACCTGTCGGAAGAACTCGCCCTCAACGCGGCGTCCGCGATGCTCATGGAGGAGAAGACCGAGGTCGACGACGACGTGCTGGACGCCATCGGCGAGCTGGCCAACGTCATCGCCGGTCAGGCGAAGACCGAGCTCGAGGAGTATAAGCTCTTCGTCGGCCTGCCGAACGTGATCACCGGCGACGGCCACGAGATCCGCTTCCCCTCGGCGACCCCGCCGCTCGCTGTGTCGTTCTCAACAGCCATGGGCCCGATGCGGCTGGAGGTGGGCTTCGAGCCCGAGTTGTCGGCCGTTCCGGCGGGCGTCTGATCGGCCGAACGCCGACGTTCTGCGCGGAATCGCTCGCAAAAAAGCACAAACGCCGCTGGCTCTGCTAGCGGCGTTCTTCTTTGCGCAGTCCGCAGAATCGCTCAGCCCGCGTCGGCCGCGTTGACGATCCGAGAAAGCGAGCGGGCCCGGTGCGCAACAGGGCTCCGCCGCGATACGCCCAACGCGCCTCGGCGAACGGAGTTCTCCCCGTGTCCAACCTGCACAGCGCCGCCGTCCTGCTAATGAGTCTGCCCGAAGAGCAGGCGAGCGACCTGATGGGCAAGATGCCGCCGAGCGAGGTAGAGCAGGTCTCGATCGAGATCGCGAAGCTCGAGCGGATCACGGCCGACGAGCAGGAAGAGGTCATCAAGCAGTTCGCCGACACCAACCCCGCGTCGGGCGGCGCGGCCGGCGGCCTCGACTTCGCCAAGAAGCTCGTCAAGAAGGCGCTCGGCAGCGGCGCGGGCGACCTGATCGATAACGTACGGCAGTCGATCGAGGCGTTGCCCTTCGGCTTCTTGCGGAACGTCGATAGCCAGAACATCCTCACCTACATCGTCGACGAGCACCCGCAGACCATCGCGTTGATCGTGTCGCACCTGCCGTCTTCGTTCGGAGCCGAGATCCTCTCGGGCCTGCCGGCAGAGCGGCAGCTGGCCGTGGTGCGGCGGATGGCGACGATGGCGCAGACCAACCCGGAGATCATCCGCGAGGTCGAGGCCGGCCTGGAACGGCGGATGTCGAGCGTCATGAGCCAGAGCTTCCGCATGGCGGGCGGCGTGGAGTCGGTGGCGTCGATGCTCAACGTGTGCGACCGTGCGACCGAGCGGACGCTGCTCGACGGCCTCGGCGCCGACGACCCGGACCTCGTTGAGGAGATCCGCCGGCTGATGTTCGTCTTCGACGACATCGCCCGCTTCGGCCAGAAGGAGATGCAGGCGGTCCTGAAGAACGTGGAGAGCGCCGACTGGGCGATGGCCCTCAAGGGCGCGAGCCCCGAGATGAAGGAGAAGGTGCTCGGCAATATGTCGCAACGCGCGGGCGACATGCTCCGCGAGGAAATGGAATTCCTCGGCGCCGTGAAGCTGTCGGCCGTCGAGCACGTGCAGCAGAAGATCGTCGACATCGTCCGCGCGCTCGAGGACTCGGGCGAGATCGAGCTCAACAAGAGCGGCGAAGAAGAAGAGCTCGTGCAATGAGCGGCGAGGCTTGAGACTGGGGCGACGGGCGACGAAGCTAGAGCTGCTTTCTCTTGCTGTCTGTTAGCACCCCCCTCCGCTTGGTCCACGCCCGTGGCCCCGACGCTCTCCCCGATGATGCGGCAGTACCACGAGGCCAAAGAGGCCGCGGGGGACGCGTTGCTGCTGTTCCGCATGGGGGACTTCTACGAGCTGTTCTACCAAGACGCGGAAGAAGCCGGCCGGCTGCTCGGCGTGACGGTCACCACGCGTGACAAGGACAAAGGAGACGCCGCGGTGCCGATGGCGGGCTTCCCCCATCATCAGCTCGACGCGTATCTGGCGAAGATCTTGCGTGGCGGCCGCCGCGCCGCGGTGTGCGATCAGGTCGAAGACCCCAAACAGGCCAAAGGCCTGGTGCGGCGCGAGGTGACGCGGATCGTCTCCGCCGGCACGGTGACCGATGACGAGTTGCTCGACCCCGTGGCTAGCAACTACCTGGCCGCCGTGGCGTTCGACGGGGCGAAGTCATCCGGCGACACACCCGCAACGGTCGGGCTGGCCTGGATCGACGCGTCGACCGGCGTCTTCTACGCGACGAGCCTCTCGGAGCGGCGTCTGCCCGACGAACTCGCCCGGCTCGAGCCGACCGAGATCGTCGTCGCCGAGGATCGGGCCGCCCTGCTGCCGGCGATGGCCGCCGAGCAAACGGCGCTCACGCGCCGGCCGGCGTCTTCGTTCGCCCCACGCAACGCGCTAGAGACGCTCCGCACGCAGTTCGGCGTGAAGGGGTTTGAGGGCTTCGGCTTCGAGACCGAGGCGCCGCAAGACGTGCTGGCGCTGGCCGCCGCCGGGGCGGTGATCGACTACCTCCGCGAAACGCAGCGGTCGTCGCTCGCACACGTCGAACGGCTCGTCCGTTCGGCCGAGGGCACGCGGCTGGAGATCGACGCGGCGACGTGGCGGAGCCTCGAGATCTCACGCACGCTGCGTGACGGACGCCGCGATGGGTCGTTGGTGGGCGTCATCGATCGGACCGTCACCGGCGCGGGCGCCCGGACCCTGGCCGAGTGGCTACGCCGGCCCTTGGTGGACGTGGCCGCCATCGACCGTCGGCTCGACGCCGTCGAGGAGTTCGTGACCGACACGGCGTTGTCGGCGGCAGTCCGCGACGGCCTGAAGGCGGTCTACGACCTGGAGCGGCTCACCGCGCGGCTCATGACCGGCCGCGCCGGCCCGCGCGACCTGTCGAGCATCGGCAAGACGCTGTCGGTGTTGCCGATCGTGAAGGCGAAGCTCGCTGGGCGGCAGAGCGAGCGTCTGCGACAGCTCGAAGAGCGGATTGACCTGTGCCCACAGCTGCACGCGGCGCTCGACGCGGCGCTCGACGACGAGTGCCCGCTGTCTAGCCGCGACGGCGGCTTTATCCGACCGGGCTACGCCGCCGACCTGGACGAGTGCCGCGAACTGATGGCGGGCGGCAAGCAATGGATGGCGTCGTACCAAACCAAGATGCAGGACGAGGCCGGCATCCCCGCCATCAAGGTCGGCTTCAACAAAGTGTTCGGCTACTACCTGGAGGTGACGCACGCCCACTCTGACAGAGTCCCGGCCGAATTCATCCGCAAACAGACGCTGAAGAACGCCGAGCGTTACATCACGCCCGAGCTGAAGGACTACGAAGAGAAGGTGCTCTCGGCCGAGGACCGCGCGAACACGCTCGAGTACGAGCTCTTCGTGCGGTTGCGCGACCAAGCGGCCGAGCACGCGTCGCGGTTGCTGGCGACGGCCCGCTCGTTGGCGGAGCTCGACACGCTGGCCGGGCTGGCGGAGCTCGCGCGGTCGCGGAACTACTGCCGGCCGACGATGACCGACGAGCCGCTGCTCGACATCGAGGCGGGCCGTCACCCGGTGCTCGACCTCACGGAGCCCGACGGCACGTTCGTGCCGAACGACAGCGGGCTGAATGCTGAAGGCGGAAGGCGGAAGGCGGAATCGGACGGGGCGAAGTCCAACGATTCGGATTCCGCAATCCGCAATCCGAACTCCGCAATCCTGCTGATCACCGGTCCCAACATGGCCGGCAAGAGCACGTACATTCGCCAGACGGCGTTGCTGACGCTGCTCGCGCAGGTGGGTTCGTTCTTGCCCGCGCGGCGGGCGACCATCGGCGTCGCCGATCGGCTGTTCGCGCGTGTCGGCGCGAGCGACGACGTGTCGCGTGGGCAGAGCACGTTCATGGTCGAGATGACCGAGACGGCCCGCATCCTCAATACGGCGACGCCCCGATCGCTGGTGATCCTCGACGAGATCGGCCGCGGCACGAGCACGTACGACGGGCTCTCGTTGGCGTGGGCCGTCACCGAGCACCTGCACGATGTCGTCGGCTGCCGCACGCTGTTCGCCACGCACTACCACGAGCTGACCGCGTTGGCCGACCGCATGCCGGGCGTCGGCAACCGCAGCGTGGCGGTCCGCGAGCACGACGGTCGCGTGGTCTTCCTGCACCAGATTATCGAAGGCCCCGCGGACAAGAGCTACGGCATCCACGTCGCGCAGCTGGCCGGCGTGCCGCGGGCGGTGAACGAACGCGCCGCGGCGATACTTTCGCAGTTGGAGCAGGCGGACGGCAGCGGGCAGACGGCAGGGAATGGATTGGCGGCGGGCCCCTCTGGAAGCAGTCTGCAAATGACGCTGTTCGAAACGGCCGAGCACCCGTTGCTGGACGAGCTGCGGAAGCTCGACGTCGATCGCACGTCGCCGATGGAAGCGTTCGAGCTGCTGCACGCGTGGCGGCAGCGGCTGCTCGCGGAGCGTTGAGTCGTGCGTGCTTCTGGTTTTGACAGGATTTACAGGATGATCACGATGGCCGTTCTTCATCCCGTTCATCCTGTCGATCCTGTCCGACTTCTAACACGCAGCGGTCGGGAGTAATGGCCGTCCCCGACTGGCAGTTGCCGCAGGGCGTGACACGCGGGGCGTGGGACTACGCCCGGTCCAAGCCGGTGGCGGACGAGTACGACGACTACCATGCGGGCAACCCGCTGTTCGACGTGGAGGCCGAACTGCTCCGCGAAGAGTTGGGCGAACCCGACGTGGAGCAGCCGGGCGTGATCGCCGACTTCGGCTGCGGCTCGGGGCGGACCATCGTCCCGCTCGCGCGTGCTGGTTGGCGTGGGCTGGCGATCGATCTGTCAGACGCGATGCTCGACGTTGTCCGTCAGAAGGCTCAGGCCGAAACGTTGCGCATCGAGTGCGTCCGGGCAAACCTGGTCGAGCTCGCGCCGGATGTCGTCACCGACGGCGCCGCGGCGCACGGCGTGTGTCTCTTCAGCACGCTGGGCATGATCGCCGCCCGGGCGAACCGGCGGCGCGCGCTCGCCAACATGCGGCGGGTGGTCACGCCGGGCGGCAAGCTGGTCGTGCACGTGCACAACTTCTGGTTCAACCTGCGCGACCCCGGCGGGCCCGGCTGGGCGCTGCACAGCTACCTGCGTGGCGATCGGGAGGGGCACGAGATCGGCGACCGCACCTACCCGTACCGAGGCGTGCCGAACTTCTTCTTGCACGCGTATCGGCGCCGCGAGCTGGCCGACGACCTCGCGTCGGCGAACCTCACGCCCACGCGTTGGTTCTGCCTAGCGGCCGATCGCCGCGGCGAGCTGCGGCGCCCCTGGCTGTTGCCCGCGCTCCGCACCCAAGGCTGGATTGTCGTCGCCACGGCGAGGTAGCATCGCTCAGCCGGTCGGCCAGTCATCGCGACCCCCGGCCGTCTGCCAACCGCCCTCCGCCCACTCCTCAATGCAACTCACCGTCCCCAAGTTCGTCGCCAAGAAAGCCGCGGGTGAGAAGCTCACCATGCTGACGGCGTACGACTACACGATGGCCCGCATGGTCGACGCGTGCGAGGTCGACGGCATCCTGGTGGGCGACAGCCTGTCGATGGTCGTGCAGGGGCACAGCAACACGCTGCCGGTGTCGCTCGACGAGATGATCTACCACGCGGAGATGGTCGGCCGGGCGGTGGAGCACGCCCTGGTCGTCGTCGACCTGCCGTTCCCCAGCTACCACCTGGGCGCCGCGAAGGCGATCGAGAACGCCGGCCGCATCCTCAAGGAGACGCGCTGCCAGGCGGTGAAGCTGGAGGGGGGCGCCGACCAGGCGGACACGATCCGCGCGCTCGTCACCGCCGGCATCCCCGTCATGGCGCACGTCGGCCTGCGGCCGCAGAACGTGCACCAGATGGGCGGCTACCGCGTGCAACGCGACCGGCAGCAGCTGCTGGCCGACGCCACCGCGGCCGAGGCGGCCGGCGCGTTCGGCATGGTGCTGGAGTGCGTGCCGAGCGACATCGCCCAGGCGATCACCGAGCGGGTGGCGATCCCCACCATCGGCATCGGGGCCGGCCCGGCGTGCGACGGCCAGGTGCTGGTGGTCAACGACGTGCTGGGCGTCACCTCGGGCTACGTGCCAAGGTTCGTCAAGGCTTACGCGGACGTGCAGCGCGCGGTCACCAAGGCGGTGACGGCGTTCCGAGACGAGGTCCGCGACGGAAAGTTCCCGGCGGAAGAACACGAGTTTAGCTAACACACGAGCAGGGGAGCGTCTAGCATATGAACGTAGACTCACTCGACTACCGCAAGGCCGTTCGTGCGTTTCCCACCCCCCTGTACCAGTACGACATCACTGGGCGTATTATTTGGGCGAACGACGCGGCGCTTTCCGCATTTGGCACGAGCCAACACGATATCCAGCGGAAATATGCTTGGCAGTTGGTCGAAGACATAGGCGATCAGCGCGATCAGGCCCGTCGGCGAGTTACGGCAAAGCTCTCAGGTGATAGGTTGCCCGACAGGGGACTACTTGTACCTCTACTGCTGCATGGTGGTCAAAGCGAGGTTTTCGCGGTCCATGATGTAATCATTCGCGATGAGCGCAGTCGAATTCAGGGCGTCCAGACGTTTCTGAATCAGCTGGACACAACATCGTTGCTGCGCTCAGAGCTTCCCCGTTTTTCGGCGACGTGGTCCGAAGAGCTTGCGCGAATCCCTCAGATCTACGTGCTCCGGAAAGACTGCGCCGGCACTATTACTTATGCGAATCTCAACTATCGCAACCGCTTCCATAGCGGTCGCAGCACCCCTGTTGGTAAGACCGACGCCGATCTGTTCCCCGCAGAACTCGCAGTAAAGTACCGTGCCGACGATATCGCGCTTGTTCGCGGTCTAGTACCTGGCGATGTGAGGCAAGAGTTTGAGACATTCAGACCTAAGCACGAGAGTGAGGATATACGCGTACATGTCATAAAGTCGCTAGTTCGAAACGAAGACGGCGATCCGTCGGGGGTCCAAGTGATGTTCTGGCCTGTCAGCCGTGCACAGCAGTCGCTGAGGCGTCTGGAGCGTGTAGTCGACCGGAGTCAAGAGGCCATGATGGCCTTCCTGAGCGAGTCTCCAATTGGAATATACCGGTGCACGCGCGAAGGAGCTTTTGAATTGGTGAACACCGCCTTCGCATCGATGCTCGGATACGACGATTCTGCTCGCTTCGCCGATCTAAACATGGAGAGAGATGTCTACTACGATCCCAAAGATCGCCCTCGTAACGTTCGTGACTTGCGTGCTCGACGCGAGGGGCATGGAAGGACTATCTGCTTCAAGCACCGCGACGGTCAGCCAGTGTGGGTTTCGGTGTCTGCACGCGTGGTGTTGCGGGAAGGTGTCGAGTACTTCGAAGGTTGGGTGGTGTCCGCGACTAAGCAGCGAAAGCACCAGGAGCAGTTTGGGCAGTGGTCGAGAATGCAGGCGGCGGGTATGTTAGCAGGGGATATCGCACACGAGTTGTCAAATGGTTTTACCGGCTGCTTTGGAGAGCTTGAGGCCTGTGTGGCGTTCATTCACGATTCCTCGTACGCTGAAGCTATCTTGTGCGCTACTCGTACCGAGAAGTATTTAAAGACGATGCGTGGTTATCTTGATGATCTTGGTTCGATCGAGGCCAGTGAAAGCTCAATGCGCGCCGTGCGTTGCGAGGTAGGGGCGGTAGTAAGAGACGCATTGAAGGCCGTGAACCTTAGGGGTGTGCGGATACACCCCCGTGGCGATGACCTGCGCTGCGCGGCACAGCAGCGGCTCTTGGTACGGGCGGTCAGGAACCTTGTTGATAACGCAGTTGAGGCGAGTCTCGCGCGTAATGGAGTAGAATCTGCGCGCGTGGAAGTCTGCTGGAAGAAGACAGTCGAATCTGTGTCGGGGATTGCCGGGGAGACGCGTAGGGTGGGCCGTGTCAGAATCGATGTGATCGACAACGGAGTCGGGTTGTCGCAGGGCGAGGAGAACTATGTCTGGGACCGACGCTGGACGAAGAAAGAGGGGCATGTCGGTATGGGGCTGTTTTGGACTCGGCTGTTCGTGCAGGGGATTATGGGCGGTGAGGTGATGCTGGAGGATCGACACGACGCAAGCGGCTGCGTCGCAACTATCTTAGTCGGAGTGGGAGAATGACTGTTCACAAGCGTTTGCTGTGGGTCGAACACGATCAGATGCTCGTCCAGCACGTCAATTTGTTGAGAACCAAGTATGGGTGGGCGGTTAGGCATTGCGTCTCGATTGACGAAGGTGTGCGGGCGATTGGAGGGAGCGACGAATTCGATGTCGTGATGGTTGATTTTTTGTTTGATGGTGAGAGTCGCGATGGGTCGGATCTTGCAGGTTTCGTGAGGTCGTGTCCTAACCGGCACGGTGTGCCATTTATTGTTTTCTCGAAAGAGGTGGTGAGGGAGCGCGCGTACGATAGAGGGCCAAATGGGGAGCACTATCTTGGTAAGCCGCTTACACCGGCTGAACTGCATGAGGCGCTGTGCGCCGTTGTTGACGGGCGAGATGTAGCTGATGTGCTGAGTGGTGAGGGTTAATATCGGTAGAGGCCAGTTGCCGTATGCGAGAAGCGAGGGAATCGCATGTGGTCAGGGAGGTTTGCCCACGCCGTCCCGATCGGAGCTACTGATCACGGTCGGGAGCGCCGGCGGCTGCGGTCGCCGTCGACTGGCTAACCGGCGCCTTGTACGCGACGTGGGGCGCGCGCCGATCTTGGGTACACGGCCACGATTGGGCCCCCGGTTTGCCGATGGCGCTGGCGTTCGTAGCAGCCCTCGCGTTGGTCGGTTGGGTGGTCGGCGCCCGGGTGAAGACGGCGTGGCTCAAGTGGACCGTGTTCTTGTGGTCGATCGCCCTCATGGACCTCGGCGTGTTCGGCCGGTTGGGAATCCCCGAGATTGAGGGCGCCGTGTTCGCTGTGGTGCTGGGGCAGATGGCGTTCTTGACGGTCTGGTCGACCCTGGGCGACGTGGCTTGGGTGTGGCGCCTGCCGGCGGGCCTGCTCGCGCTCACGAGCCTGCTGCCGCTCATGCAGTACGCGATGGGTCGGTATTGGGGCGGCCATTGGCTTGCGCCACTAACTCTCGTCGTCGCGTTGCACACGCTGTTGTGCTGGCGGCAGAGACGACGGGGCGAGCGACTGACGCGAGTGCCCTACACCCCCACGCGAGACACCGATGAGAGAGGCCAGGGCTTCCGGCTGATTCACGCGTTCATTTGGTCGCTGGCGCTGAGTCCGTTGCTGGTCGTTGCGCGCGACGCGGACTGGCCCAACTGGGCTGGGCCGTGGAGCTTCCAGACGCTCATGAACAATCCGCTGTCTGCATCGGTGTTTGTCGCGTTGCACCTTGTCGGTGTCCGCTGCGTGCTATGGCTGATCGTCGGTGGCGGTCACCGCCCCGTGCGCTTAGCGGTCGTGCTATTAGCTCTCGCGTTGGTCGTCGCGACGCTGCTCGGCTGGTCGCATTACGAGCTATCCGTCGCGGTGAGCTGGTGGAATGGCAATCAGCGATTCAATGACCTGATGATCCATATGCACGGCAGCTGGCCGGGTTGGTTCGTGCTCGCCTACGGCACGTTTGCAGCGCTGCAGCTGTTTTTCCGTGCGAGCGGGTATCGGCTACGCGAAACCACGTCCCCGCCGACCGGCTAGCGGTGCAGCGAGCAGGCGCCGTCTTCACAATCTGAAGGCCCGTCATCGACCTTGCCGCCCAGCAGGTAGCGGTTGCGAGAGACCCACGCGTACAACGGCCGCCACAGCCACATCGACCCCGGCACGTGCATCACCGGCGCGAGCCACCAGAGCCGTGGCAAGCGGCGCGAAAGGTAGCGCACCGCGCCGGCGCCCCAGTGGTGCACGCCCCCGTGATCGACCACGCACATTTCGTCCAGCAGTCGTTCGGGCGGGGCGTCCGGGTAGCGGGAGGCGACCTCCGGCTCGTGCAGCGACAGGTACGCCAGCCGGCCGCCGGAGCCGTCGAACCAGCGGAGCTGCTCGACCCTGGCGCGACAGAACCCGCACCGGCCGTCGTACAGGACGACGTCGGCGTCGGGCCGCTCGGCGGGCGTTGGTAGCTCGGGCATGGCTATAGGGAGTCTCACGCAAAGACGCGAAGACGCAAAGTGAGAACCGCTGAGCGACGGCCCACGCCACGCTTCGTCGCGTCTTTGCGGCTTGGCGTGAGGTCTCGAGACGTCGGCGAACGCGGTGATTGCGTATACTTTTCGGACGGAGCCAGCCCCCGGAGACCAACCCGGAGCGGGGTCCGCTCGGAGCAGAGCCAGCTCATCATCGAGGAGCGTCGCGATGGATGAAATCCGCTCACGGGTCGAACAAGCCCAACGCCGGCTCGTGCTACGGCAGTGGGCTGGGCGGCTGGCGACGTGCCTAGCGATCGCCTTCGGCGTTGCGGTCCTCGCCGTTGCGGCGCCAAAGATAGTGGCTGTGCCCGACCTGCCCGACTGGTGGAACACCGCGTGGCTCGCCGGCGCCGGCGCCGTGGGTTTCCTCGCGGCCACGGTTTGGACGGTGCTCCGCAAGAAGACGCCGCTCGAAGCCGCGGTCGAGATCGACACCCGCTTCGACCTCCGCGAGCGGATCGCCAGTACGCTGGCCCTGCAAGAAGACGACCTCGAGACCGAAGCCGGCGCCGCGCTGGCCAAAGACGCCCGCAACGCAATCCAGCGCGTTGATGTCGACGAGCGGTTCCGCTTCGGCCTCGATCGCCGCGCCTGGTGGCCGGTGGCGCCGCTCGCGGCGGCCGTGCTGATCGCCGTGCTCGCGCCGAACCGCGTGGACGCCGGCCGCGACCAACCGACGTCCGACCAGATCGCCGCCGAGCAGGCGCGCGTGAAGGAGTCGATGGAGCGCGCCCGCAAAGAGCTCGCGGAGCGGAAGAAGGAAGCCGAGAAGAAGGGCCTCAAGGAGGCGACCGGCCTGCTGGAAGACGTTCAGAAGGGCGTCGAGGAGCTGGCCAAGGCCGAGGGCGTCGACAAGACCCGCGCGCTCGTCGAACTCAACGACCGCGTCAAGCAGCTCGAAGAACGGCGCCGGGAGCTCGGCGGCGCGAAGGCACTCCGCGAGCAGATGAACCGTATGGGGAGCCTCGGTAAGGGCCCGGCGGGCAAGGCGGCCGAGGCGATGAAGCGGGGAGAGTGGAGCAAGGCCCTCGGCGAGCTCTCGAAGCTGCAGGCCAAGATGCAGAGCGGCGAGGTCTCCGCCGAGCAAGCGAAGCAACTCGCGACGCAGCTCGGCAAGATGGCCGAGCAGTTGTCCCAAGCGGCGCAGAAGAACCGTGAGCAGATCGCCGAGGTCGAGCGGCAGATGCGCGAAGCGCAGCGCAAGGGAGACGTGGCCCGCGCCGGCGAGCTCGCGCAGAAGCTCGATCGGCTGCAGCAGATGGCGCCCCAGATGCAGAAGCTCGCGCAGATGGCCGACCAGCTCGGCCAGGCGCAGCAAGCGCTGCAGCAGGGCGACCCGCAGCAGGCCGCGGAGGCCATGGGCCAGATGCAGCAGCAGCTCGCCCAGATGCAGCAAGAAGCCGCCGCCATGGAAATGCTCGACGGCGCTATGACCGACATCGAGATGGCCAAGAACGGCATGGAGATGGAGGGCGGCGGCAATCAGGGCCAGTTTGGCCGCGGCGGGCAGATGGGCGAGTTCGGCCAGGGCATGCTCGGCGCCAACGCCGGCGGCTTCGGTGGCGAAGGGGAGGGCGGCGCCATGGCGCCCGACGAACGCAACCCCACCCAGTTCCGCGACACCAAGGTCAAGCAGAACGTCGGCCGCGGGGCCAGCACCTTCGGCGGGCTCGTCGACGGGCCGAGCGTGAAGGGCGACGTCGTTCAGACGATCAAGACGGAGCTCAACGCCGACACCGTCGCCCCGGCCGACCCGCTCACCAGCGAGCGGCTGCCCCGATCGCGCCGCGAGCACGCCGAGGAGTACTTCCGCAAGCTCCGCGAGAAGCTCTAGCCGCCCCGATCGGCCCACGCTCAGCGCGTAGACGCCGGTATCCGGCCTCCTTAGATTGAGGGCCAGCGCCGATTGCGTTGCCTGGGCGGTCCGGGCGAGATGCGTTGTCGGCGCCGAGCGTCCCCCGCGGGCGATTCACAACGCACACCGCGTGGGTGCTGTGTTCGCCCCTAGCAGAGGCCCCCATGGTTTCCCCCCGCTGGATGATCGCTGTCTCGGCGTCGCTCGTGACGTTGGTGGTGTTCGCTCGCGCTCAGCCCGAGCCCACGCCTGTAGACACAGCTTCGGAGGCGGTTTCGATCCTTCCGGAATCCGAGTCGACAGAGCCTTTGACTCCGACTGATGTGGCCGACGATGCTGCTCTCGCGCCGACGGATGCGCCGATCGAGCCGGAACCCAGCGTTGGCGAAGGACGCGCCGCGGAGGCGTCGCCGTTTGATGAGGAGATGCAAGCCGCTCGCGCGGAGCTGAGCGTCGCCATGGAGCGATTCGCGCGTCGCGTGAATCCCAACACGGACTTTGGCTCGGGATGGCTCGCGTACCTCGAGTGGGAAGCGCTCGGGCAGCAGGTTCAGGCCGGCGGGCCGATCGCGTCGGCGGTCCTGACCGAGACGCTCGGCCGGCTGAACTCCGGGGCAGAGGGGCTCGAGATCTCCGAGGCTCGGGCCGTCGCCGCGGCGATCGCGCGCGTGGTCGGTCTTAACTCGCTAAGTCGCGCGCAGGATCCTGCCGCGTTCATCGCGAAGCAGGGCGCTGCTGCTAGCGCGCTCGCGACAAAGCCGGAGCTCGACCCACGGATCGACGTGTTCGCGATCGAGCAACGCCTCGCGTTGCTCGGTGTCACCGACTTCGGCTTGGACGCGACGGCGGCGATCCGTGCGCGGTTCTCGCAGCCCAACACGCTCGTGGCAGTGCAGACCTCGCTGCTCAACCGGATGCTGGCCAGTCCCGGCGCCGAGTGTGTCGACGTGAGCGACTGCATCCTGGGGACCCGGATCAAGGGAAACGGACTCACGCGTTCGTCTCTCCGCGTCTCGACGCTGCAGGCGGGCGACCGTGCCAGATTGCGGTTTTCGCTCAGCGGGAAGACCAACTCGCGGACACGGGGCGTGAACGGACCGGTGGCCATTCGGAGCCTAGGGGCGACCACATTCAACGCTAGCAAGGTGGTGGAGCTGTCGGCCGACGCGTTCCGCATGCAGCACGCCGCGGCAACGGCCAGCACGCGGAGCACCACGCAGAGCGTCAGCAAGATCGGCGGCGGCATCGGCAGTCGGATCATCGAGCGGATCGCTAAGGGACGCGTCGCGGAGCAGCGGGGGCAAGCGGATGCGATCGCGGGGCGCCGCGCCGGCGGACGCGTGGCCGCGCGGTTCGACGAGCGGTTGAACGAGCGGCTGATCGACGCCCGGCGTCGCTACGACGATCAGCTGATCGCACCGCTCAAGCGACGTGGGGCGGAGCCGCGTTCGATCGCCTTCGCCACAACGCCGTCGTCGCTCGTGGTGGCGACGACGCAAGCGAACCACGTGCAGCTCGCCGCCGACACGCCGCCGCCCGCGATGCTCGACGGCGAGCTGGTCGTAAGCGTCCATGAGTCGGCCGTGGCCAACGTGCTGGCGGCGTACCTCGGCGGCGCCACGCTGCGGCGCGACGAGCCGGACGGCCCGCCGATCTACCAGGGCGGGGTCACGCCGGCGTGGCTTGAGAAGATGGGCGACCGAGAGCGGCCGACCCTCGCCGAGTTCAAGCCTTGGGCGATTACGTTCCGCAGCGCTCGGCCGATCTCGGTCGGCTTCCGCGCCGGTCGGGTTCGGCTCGCCATCCACGCCGCGGTGCTAGCGACCGACGAGAAGTCGTACGAGGGCTGGGACCTCATCTCCACCTACGAGCCGGTCCGCGCCGGCGAGGGGTGGGCGCTCGAGCGGCAGGGCGACGTCGAGGTGCTGCCGACCGGGTTCGACCCGGCGTCAGGCAAGCGGCTGCCCAGCCAGAAGGGCGCCCTGCGGCGGAACCTGCAGGCGGCCATGAACGACGCCGAAGGCCGAATGCCGAGCCGCGTGCCGCTCGACGACGTCGTGCTGGATCGCCCCGCCGGCGCCGTCCGTTCGCTCGCGGTCGACGAGATCGTCGTCGCCGACGGCTGGCTACAAACGGCGTGGCGAGCCCTCTAGCGGGTGCTCTTGCGTCGCCTCGATCTTCGGCCCCGCTAGCAATGCGGGCTGACGCCGCCGCAGTTTTGTCAAGGTTTGCGGCCTGGGCCGTCGATACTGCCTGTGCTGATTGCCCCGACTCTGCGGGCGTGGCCGCGCCGTCGGTCCGCGCAAGCGACGAATCGGAATGATCGGCGTGGGGGGAACCACGCGATCGGGACGCGCCTGAGCGTCTCGCTGAACGATTGCGAACGAGCCGCACGGACGCGGCCGCTCGCGGCCTTACTATGCCCCGGACGCACGCCATGGATCGGCAAACGCGCTCAACGGTTTCACTCCTGCTGGCCTGCCTGATGGCGGTCACCGGGTGCGCGCCGACACAGCCCTTCTACTTCATGGAAGACGGCGACCTGTCGCACTACGTCGGCGTCGCCACGCAGATCGAGTACCCCGACGTCGAGGAGCCGCAGCTCGACGAGGTGACCGGCGCGATGCGCCCGCTCACGCTCCGCAACGCGGAGGACTACGAGGTGTGGGACCTCACGCTCGAGGAGGCCACCCGCATCATGCTGACCAACAGCCAGGTGATGCGTCAGCTCGGCGGCACGGTGCTGGACAACGGCCCCGAGACGATCACGCGGAACCTGATCAACAACGTGGCGGTCGCCACGACGTACGACCCGGCGCTTGTGGAGACCTCGACCGGCTCGGCGATCGGCTCGCAGTTCGGCGGCACCGGCGTCGAGGCGGCGTTGAGCGAGTTCGACGCGCAGCTCGACTCGAGCGTCTCTTGGCAGAAGAACGACCGACCGCTGAACGTCGGAGGCATCGCCGCCGCTTTCCAGGACCCGAGCTTCCGCCAGGACACGGGCGCGTTCTCGTTGGGGGTGACCAAGACAGCGGCGACGGGTGGGCAGTTCTCGTTCCGCAACAACACGAACTACGACGCCAACACCAACCTGATCGCCCAGCGCGGCAACGACGTCAACAACGACGGCTTGATCTCCGACGCGGAGGCCCTGATCCCGGCCGCCAGCGAGTGGGGCACCAACTTCGAAGCCTTCATGCGTCAGCCGTTGTTGCAGGGCCGCGGGGCTCAGTACAACCGGATCGCGGGGCCGTTCGGCTTCGATCAGTACGCCCAGGGCGGGGTCAACCCGATCGACGGCGTGATGATCGCGCGGATCCGTACCGATCAAACCCTCGCCGACTTCGAGGGCAGCGTGCGGAACCTGATGCGGGATATCGAGGAAGCGTACTGGGAGCTGTACTTCACCTACCGCGACCTCGAGGCCCGGAAGCTGGGGCGTGACTCCGCTTTGGAGACTTGGAAGAAGGTCGCGGCCCTGTACCGCGAGGGCGCCCGTGGCGGCTCGGCCGACCGCGAGGCGCAGAGCCGGTCGCAGTACTTCCAGTTCAAGGCTCAGGTAGAAGAGGGCCTCACGACGCTGTTCTCCCGCGAGAACCGGCTGCGATATCTCATGGGGCTCAGCGTCTCGGACGGTCGCCTGATCCGTCCGGCGGACGAGCCGACGACCGCGCTGCTCGCTTTCGACTGGTCCGCCGTCCATACGGAGGCGCTCGCCCGCCGTGTGGAGATCCGCCGACAGAAGTGGGAGATCAAGCGGCGCGAGTTGGAGCTCATCGCCGCACGCAATCATCTGCTGCCTCGGCTCGACGCGTTCGGAACGTACCGCTGGCTGGGGGCGGGCGACCGGCTGTTCGACGGCGATCGACTCGATCAAGACTCGGTGACCATGCAGCCGGTAACCAGCCCATTCCGACCGGGCGCCGGCGCGTTCAACTCGCTGACCGACGGCGACTTCCAAGAGTGGGAGCTCGGCCTGCAGTTCAGCCTGCCCATCGGTTTCCGCCAGGAGCTCTCCAGCGTGCGGTTCCATCAGTTGTCGCTCGCCCGCGACCGGGCGTTGCTGCAGGACTTGGAGCTGGAGGTTTCGCACCAGCTCGGCAGCGCGATCCGCGACCTGGACCTGAACTACGGCACCACGGAGACCAACTTCAACCGCCGAGCCGCCGCGGCCCGAGAGGTCGAAGCCGTGCAGGCTCAGTACGAGGCGAACCGCGTCACGCTCGACCTGCTGCTGGACGCGCAGCGGCGCCGCTCCGAGGCGGAGACCGCCTACTACCGCTCGCTGGTAAACTACAACATGGCGATCGCCCGGGTGCATTACCGAAAGGGATCGCTGCTGGACTACAACGGCGTGTACCTGGCCGAGGGCCCGTGGCCCGGCAAGGCGTACTTCGACGCTATGCGGCGAGCCCGACAGCGAGACGCCAGCGTGTACCTGGACTACGGGTACACACGCCCGAACGTCATGAGCCGCGGGGCCCACGCCCAGCGGATGGAGCTCCCGCAGGGAACGCCGACGCACTCGGGCGAGGTGATCTACGGCGACGGCGTGCCCACGCCCGCCCCGACGCCCGCCGACGGCGAGCTGCTGCAGCCGATCCCGGCCGGCGACCCGCTTACAGGAGCCGGGCGTGCGACGGGCGACCGGGTCTTCTCGGCCCCGGGGGAGCTCGCTTCCGCGACCGACGTGGTGCCGGTCGGCTACGAGGCCGCCGAAACGCCCGCAGCGCGTCTACGCCGCCCCGGCGTGAGGCACGCGGGGTACGAGCGTGGGGCGGCGCCGGGCGACGCCAGTGATTACGCTGTGCGACACGCCTTCGCCGCCTCGCCAGCCGCCGATGAATACCACCCGCGTCACACGCCTGCTCCAACTGCTGCAGACACTGCAGTCCGGCACGGGGCAGGACGCTGACCAGCTCGCCGACGCGTGCAGCGTGAGTCGCCGCACGGTGTTTCGCGATCTGGAGTCGCTCAAGCGCGCCGGCGTGCCGGTGCAGTTCGACACGCAGGGGCGTCGGTACCGGATCGACTCGGCGCACTTCTTGCCGCCGACGAATCTGACGATCAACGAGGCGCTCGCCGTGCTGCTGCTGGCCGCCGACGACACCCGCCTCGCCTCGGTCCCGCTACGCCGGTATGCCCGCGACGCAGCGGCGAAGATCGAGACCAGCCTCCCGACCGCGATGCAGGAGCAGCTCGCGGAGATAAAGGAAGGCGTCTCGGTAAAGCCGGACGCGGTGAACCCGCTCGCCGGCAAGGACGAGACGTACCTGCGGCTGCTGCACGCCAACCGAGAGCGGCGGCAGGTCGTGATCGAGTACGAGTGCCAGACCGAGTTCGACAGCTTCGAGACGACGATCGACCCGTTCCACCTGATGTTCCATCTGCGGAGCTGGTACGTCATCGGGCGTTCGTCGCGGCACGGCGAGATCCGCACGTTCAACGTGGGCCGCATCTCGTCGGCCCGCTCGACCAACGAACCGTTCACCATCCCGCGGTCGTTCAGCGTGACGTCGTACCTGGGGAACGCCTGGCGGATCATCCCGGGCCCTGACTACGACATTCACCTGCGGTTCGAGCCGCTCGTCGCCGCGAACGTGAGCGAGGTGCTTTGGCACCCCACGCAGCGGTGCGAACCGCGACCGGACGGCGGGCTCGACTTCCACGCCCGCGTCTCCGGCCTAAGCGAGATCGTCTGGTGGGTGCTCGGCTACGGCGATCAGGTCGAGGTGCTGTCGCCGCATCGTTTGCGGAAGATGGTCGCCGAGCGGACCCGTCGCGCGGCGGCCCGCTACGCCGGCGTGTAACGGCGGCCAGCCCTAGAGGGAGGCACGGTGTTTTTCTCGTTCGACGGAGTGGACGGCGCCGGCAAGTCGACACAGATCGCACGCTTTGCGGCATGGCTTGAAGCACGAGGGCATGACGTCACCGTCTGCCGCGACCCGGGGAGCACGCCTCTGGGCGAATCGCTGCGCGAGCTGCTGCTGCACGCCTCCGACGAGACGCCGATCGGCCTCCCCGCTGAGATGCTGATGTACATGGCGGCGCGGGCGCAGCTGGTCGAGCAGGTGATTCGACCGGCGCTCGACGCGGGCCACGTGGTGGTGTCCGACCGCTACGTGCTGGCGAACGTTGTCTACCAGGGCCACGCCGGCGGGCTGGACCCGGCTGCGGTTGGGTCGGTCGGCGACGTCGCTACGCGTGGGACCGTGCCGGCCTGCGTGTTCGTGCTGGACCTCGATCCCGAGGAAGCCGCGCGTCGCCGCGCGGAGCCGGCTGACCGCATGGAGTCGCGCGGCATGGAGTACGCTACCCGCGTCCGCAAGGGGTTTCTCGCGGAAGCCAAGCGACACCCCGAGCAAATCACCGTCATCGACGCCGCGGGCACGCCCGACGAGATCGAGCAACGCGTGCGCGAGGCGGCGCTTGCCAGGGCGCCGCAGCTCGCGGCGCCCTAAGCGGCTTACGATTCGGTTGTCGTCGGTCGCGTGGCGAGCATCTCGATCGCGATCACCGCGACGAAGCAGGCCAACGCGATGGCCACGCACCACGTCACCTCGCCGTCCCAGCTCGTCGGTAGATAGGGCTCGAAAACCTTCAGTTTGAACTTCTCGATCTCGGGCGTGGTGTCACGCTGGAACGGCCAGACGCGACGCAACGATCCAATCATGAATCCGCACAGCACCGCCATGGTGGGCGACCAGTAGCGGTCGAGCAGCCATTTCAGTAAACGGCTGAACGCGAGCAGACCAACGCCGCAGCCGCCGGCGAACACCACGAGCGTTAGCACCTCGTCGCCAGAGACGTCGAGCCTTGGTGTCCGCCGGAGGATATCGGTAATTTCCTCGTATTTGCCGAGCATGAGCAGCAAGTAGGCGCCGCTGATGCCGGGCAAGATCATCGCGCAGATCGCGATCAACCCCGACACAAAGGTGTAGGGCAGGCCGGGCCGCGGGGCGAGTTGCGTGAGCCCGGCGAGCCACGCTGCGAAAACGGCCGCGACGACGCCAAGGCCGACGAGCCTCCCCACCGCAGCGGGGGTGCGTGGCTTGGTCATGCGGCCCACGAGCACCCCGGAAGCCGCGATCAATCCGAAGAAAGCGGCGTAGGTCAGGCTGCGATGGTGCTCCAGCAGATGGTGCATCACTCGGGAAAGCGTCAGCACGCTGGCGACGATCCCTCCGCCGAGCAGCATCAGAAACGCCAGGTCGATGCGACGGGCGGCCGCGCGTAGCTGGCCGGCGAGAACCAGCGAGATGAGCTTGCTGTCGAAGTGGTTGAGCGCTTGGATCAAGCGGGTGTAAACGCCCAGCACGAGAGCGACGGTGCCACCGGAGACTCCGGGCACGATGTCTGCGGCCCCCATTGCCATTCCGCAGAGGGTTGTACGAAAAGTTAGGGGTTCGCTGCGTGCGGCGTCGTCGCCGTCGCTGGACTCGCTTCCGGGGGCAGGCTCGTCGGTAGGGTGCATTCTCAAGGCAGTTTGCGGGCTAAAGGGTTGGGGCGACCATTAAGCGTTGGTTTGCCGACGGTGCCTAGGCGCCGCACGAATGACACGAAACGCGAATTGACTCGGCAAACGCGCATTCCTTAAGTTCGGGCTAGCTGCGGCGCACTGCGACAAAATGTCGCAGGTCAAGGTCTTGCATTGGCGTGCAGGCCGCCATTGGAACGAGACGAGGAGAAGGCTCGGGCCTCGTTGGTCAGCCAGCGAGACCCGGCCAAAGACCAAGCGTAGATGATTCCTAAACCAAGAACGTTTCGGTATCGACGCTTGCTAAACATCTAGCAAAAGCGGGTAGCAATGCTCACACGAGCGACCTCAAGCGGCTGCCTGGTCTTGGCTCCGGCCAAGATCAACCTGTCGCTAGAGGTGCTCGGCCGCCGCCCGGACGGTTTTCATGAGCTGCGGACGGTCATGTCCGCGATCCGGCTGTTCGACACGCTGCATGTCGCGCCGGCGGCTTCGGGCGTTGTGCCGGTGGGGTCAGCCCGAGTCGAGACCGAGCGTGTCGCCTGCGACTTTGCCCTTCTTGGCCCGATCCGCCGCGGCGCCACGGCGCCGACCGACGGGTCGAATCTGGTGGTTCGCGCGCTCGAGGAACTTGCAGAGGCGGCGGGGCAGCGATTGAAAGCCTGCGTCAGGCTGTTCAAGCGAATCCCGAGCCAGGCGGGCCTTGGCGGCGGATCGGCCGACGCCGCGGCCGCTTTGGTCGCGGGTAACCAGGCATTGAGCCTGTGCCTGCCCGACCAGCGGCTCCGCGACCTTGGCGCCCGGTTGGGGAGCGACGTGCCGTTCTTCGTCGATCTACTTACGAGAGGGCGTTCGTATTGCGCTGCGCTATGCGAAGGCCGCGGCGAACGATCTACCGCCGTGCCAAATCGATCCGGCCTGGCGTGCGTTATCGTCAAGCCACAGCAGGGTTTGTCGACGGCCGAGGTGTATCGGGCTTGCGAACCCGCTGAGCACGGCGACCGCGGCGCGGCCGCCGCGGTGTGCGAATCGTTGCGGACGGGGGTCTGGCGGGGTCGATTGACGAACTCGCTGCAGCCCGCGGCCCTGCGGCTAGCGCCGTGGTTGTCGCACATAAGCCGCACGCTTGCCGCGTTGCCGGTCCTAGCTCACCAGATGTCGGGGAGCGGAACAGCCTGTTTTGCGTTGTGTCGCAGCGCGGTGGTCGCCCGGCGTGTGGCCGGCGCTCTCCGGGCCCGCGGCTGCGGAGACGCTTACCAAACCGCCATCCTCTAAGCCGATTCTTGCGTATCACTACAGGGGCAACTCGTAGTCGAATCCTGGAGCGTTCACCGTGATGAACATCACCGAAGTCCGCATTAAGCTCATGGAAGAGCCGGGCGAACGACTGAAGGCGTTCTGCTCGATCACCTTCGATGACTGTTTCGTCATCCGTGACTTGAAGGTCATCGAAGGAGCAAGCGGCTACTTTGTCGCGATGCCGAGCCGCAAGCTGACCGCCCATTGCGGGAAGTGCGGCATGAAGAACCATCTTCGCGCCGCGTTCTGCAACCAGTGCGGCGCAAAGCTGGAAGAGGCGCGGCTGATCCGCGATCAGGACGGCCGCACGAAGCTGTACGCGGACATCGCCCACCCGATCAACTCGCGTTGTCGCGAGATGATTCAGAGCAAGGTGATCGAGGAGTACCGCGACGAGCTGGAGCGGGCGAAGCAGCCGGGCTACACGTCGAAGTACGACGACTACGACGCGGGCGAGGCCTACGAGCCCGACATCATCACGACGCGGCGGTTCGACGACTCGCACCAGTCCGGCGCGCAGAGCCGCCCGCATCACCCACCACAAGCGGATCCGACGACCCAGCAAGCCAGCGGGCCGCACGGGCCGATGGGCGAGAGCGCCTCGGGCGGACCGGGTCCGATGGGTGTTGAGCGGGGCTACGGACGTACAGAAGCCGGCGAGCAAGGGGCCAGCGGGTTCGGAGACGGGGTCTTCTGAGTAGGGGTTCCGATAGACACGGAACACAAAGCGCGGGTTAGTGCGGCTATAGCGCGAAAGCCGCCTATCTTGCCAAGTCAGCCAAAGCATCCTTCTTTGACTGTCCGATATCTCTTCTTGTGCTGGCAGACGAGTGCTATCGACCAACGCCCGGCGGCGCCGCTCCTCTGAGCGAACCCGCTAAGCAGCCACCCGCGACGGATGCGGCGGTCCGACAGATGGCTCTCCAAGCACTGGCGGAACGCGGTGCGTTCCGCCCGGACACGGTGCGGCTCGTGCAGAGCCCTGTCGTACGCGGAGGGAGCCCCTGCGGCGTGCTCTACACGTTGCTCGGCCCCCGACGCACGCAGCTCACGGCGGTCTGGGACATCGCTCGCCAGGAGCTGTGGTGCTACGACAGCCGTGGACGTCGCTTCAGCACGCGGCCGACAGCCGCGCCAGGTTCGGTGAAGTAATCTGGCGGGTGGTTGACGGCTGTTCACTGACTACGTATACATAACGACACTTAGGGCAGCCCGGGTGTCTGACACGGAGGTAACAAGAACACGATGCTGGTGCTCTCAAGGAAGGAGACACAGAGGATTCGGGTCGGCGATTCGATTGTGGTGACGATCGTGAAAATCGCCGGCGATAAGGTACGAGTAGGAATCGAGGCGCCGGACGATGTGCTGGTGCTGCGAGACGAGTTGGAGACGTGGGACCCTGCCGTCGCGGCGGGCGGAGCGGTCGAGCGGTCGTCCGAGGCCCCGCTGCGAGCATCGGCCTAGTCGCGAGGCGCCGCACGAGCCGCAGTCCGCGAGACTCCGAGCGATCCGACGGAAATCAAAACGCCCCGCGGCCGCATAAGGCTGCGGGGCGTTTTTATTGGGTCGTCGGGCGCGCGGCGGAGCGGTGCTTGAGGCGGGCGGACTGCGAGCGGGCGGCGTGTTAGTTTGGCGGACATGACTTCCGAACCGATCCGGCCCGCCACGCCGGAAGACCTCAGGATCTCGACGCTCGGCAAGCCGCGCTACTCGTCGCCGCTGCCGCGGCAGAGCTTCACGCCCGAAGCTGCGCGGGTGCTGGTCGAGATCGATTTTCTCGAGGGCGACAGCGCCCCGACGACGGCCTTCGAGAAGGCGGGGCCTCGCCAACGGCTGTACTTCGACCCCCAGGCGAGCAAGGCGGCGATCGTCACGTGCGGCGGGCTCTGCCCCGGGCTGAACAACGTGATCCGCCACCTGTACTTCACGCTGCACGCTGCCTACGGCGTGCCGACGGTGCTCGGCGTGCGTAACGGGTACCAGGGGCTCAACCCGGCCGTGGGCAAACCGCCGCTAGAGCTGACCGGCGAAGGTGTCGAGACCATCCATCACCACGGTGGCACGATCCTCGGCACCTCCCGCGGTCCGCAGGACCCGGGGGTGATCGTCGACACGCTCCTGGATTGGGGCGTCAATATGCTGTTCCCGATCGGCGGCGATGGGACGCAGCGGGGCGCGCACGCCGTCGCCCAGGAGGCCCAGCGCCGCGGGGCGCCGATCGCGGTGGTGGGCGTGCCGAAGACGATCGACAACGACATCCGCTACTGCTTTCAGACGTTCGGTTTCGCGTCGGCGGTCGGGGAGGCCGAACGCGTGATCGACCGGGCTCACGTCGAGGCGAAGAGCGTCGATCGGGGCGTTGGGCTGGTGAAGCTGATGGGGCGTCACGCCGGCTTCATCGCCGCTGCCGCCACCGTGGCGAGCGGAGAGGTCAACTTCACACTGGTGCCCGAGCAGCCGTTCGTGCTCGAGGGCGACGACGGGTTTCTCGCCCGGCTCGACCGCCGGCTTGACGCCCGGGGCCACGCGGTGGTCGTCGTGGCGGAAGGGGCGGGGCAAGACCTGATCGCCGCGGAGGACGCCGAGTGCGACGCCTCCGGCAATCGGCTGCTGATCGACATCGGGCCGTTCCTCAAGAAGAAGATGGGCGATCACTTTCGGGACATCGGCAAGCCGATCGGCATGAAGTACTTCGACCCGAGCTACTACATCCGGAGCGTGAAAGCCAACGCGGGCGACAGCCTGCTCACGGAGCGGTTCGCTCGTCACGCGGTCAACGCCGCGCTGGCTGGCAAGACCGACCTGTTCGTCGGATCATGGAACGGGCGAACGGTGCACGTGCCGCTGGCGGCGTCGATCGGCTCCCAGCGGCTGCTGGCGCCCGACAGCGAGCTCTGGACCGCTGTCGAAGCGATTACCGGCCAAAGCCGGTGGTCCCGCCAAGAACGGGCCGGATAAAGGCGGTTGTCGCCGCGTTCCGGGGAGCAACACTTCGTCGAACGCGATCCCACGAGGCGGGGCGTGCGTGAAGGCGCCCGGCGTCAGCCCGGTTACCAGTGGCCACGTCAATTCGCCCCCGAACGCCCGTCGCAATCGACGTAACCGCCTTATGCTGTTTGGTTTCCGACAACCGACGCCTTCCGCGATGAGCCGGTGGCTAACGATCGTGACCGTCTTGGTGGCGACAGACGCCAGCGCCGAAGTGCCGATCGCCAACTTCTCGCTCCCGGACATCCACGGCAACGAGCGTTCCCTGGAGACGTGGAGCGCCTCGGAACTCGTCGTTATCGCGGTTCTCGGTGTCGAATGCCCGCTGGCGAAGCTCTATGGCCCGCGGCTTCAGGAACTCGCTGACGAGTACGCGGACCGTGACGTAGCCGTGATCGGCGTGAACGCCAATCGGCAAGACTCTCTCGCGGAGCTCACCGCCTATGGGCGGCGCCACGGCGTGATGTTCCCGCTGCTGAAAGACAACCACGGCGAGGTCGTAGCGGCGCTGGGCGCCACGCGGACGCCGGAGGTCTTCGTGCTCGACCGTCAGCGTCGGGTCCGCTACCAGGGCCGCATCGACGATCAGTACGACGTGGGGGTCGTCCGCGACGAGCCGCAGCGGTTGTTCGTTCGCGACGCGATCGAATCGTTGCTCGCCGGAGAGCCGGCGCCGGTCGAGCGGACCGAAGCCGTCGGCTGTCTGATCGGCGCCCCGCGTGAGGCGGACGAGTCGAGCGGCGTTACGTATTCGAATCAGGTTGCGCGGGTCCTCGAGCGGCACTGCGTTGAGTGCCATCGGGAGGGTGAGATCGCCCCATTCGCGTTGCGTGGCTACGACGAAGCGGCCGGATGGGCCGACATGATCGCCGAGGTGGTGAGCGACGAGCGGATGCCGCCCTGGCACGCCGATCCGGCTCACGGCGAGTTCAGCAACTCACGGCTCATGTCTCCGGAAGAGAAGCAGGTGCTTTACGATTGGGCGGCCGCCGGGGCCCCGCAGGGAGATCCGTCCAACCTGCCCGCGGAACGTGAGTTCGTCGCCGGCTGGCGCTTGCCACGTGAGCCGGACCTCGTGTTGCCGATGCGGGGTGAGCCGTACCGTGTCGCCTCACAGGGGGTGATCGACTACCAGTACTTCGCCGTCGATCCTGGGTTTGAAGAAGACCGTTGGATCCAGGCGGCGGATGTGGTGCCCGGCGACCGTTCGGTGGTGCACCATGTGATTGTGTTTGTCACGCCTCCGGCCGATCGGGCCCGCCGCGGCGTAGGGATGCTGACCGCCTTCGTGCCGGGGCAGAGCTCGATGGTGCTACCGCCGGGGCGTGCTCGGCTGGTGCCGGCGGGTTCAAAGTTCATCTTTCAGATGCACTACACGCCGTCCGGTGAAGAGAAGACCGACCTCACCGAGCTCGGCCTCGTGTTCGCGGACCCCGCAGAGGTGACCGAGGAAGTCGTCTCGCTCGTCTCGGCCAACCCGAAGTTCGAGATCCCGCCGGGCGAGTCCGATTACCGCGTTGAGACCACGCAGGGCTGGTTCCCTCCCGGCGGGAAGATGATCGGCCTCGCCCCCCACATGCATTACCGGGGCAAGTCGTTCCGCATGACCGGCGTCTGGCCCGACGGCGACGAGCGCGTGCTGCTCGACGTGCCGCGGTACGACTTCAACTGGCAGACGAACTATCGGTTCGTCGAGCCGATCGAGCTGCCGGCTGGCTTCCGGGTGGACTGCGAGGCGGTGTTCGACAACTCGGCGGAGAACCTCTCAAACCCCGACCCCTCGATCCCCGTGCGTTGGGGCGATCAGAGCTTCGAGGAGATGGCGGTTGCGTTCTTTGAGGTCGCGGTGCCGCGAGGCTCTCTGAACGAGCTCCGCACGCAACGAGCACCGGCGAAGGACCGCGACCGCGACGCCGCTCAGCAGCTTTCCGACCGACTGTTCCGTGAGCACGACCGCGACGACGACGGCCTGCTAAGCCGCAACGAACTGCCGCTGGCGTTCGCCATCTTCGCTTTCAACCGCTTTGACCACGACGACGATCAGATGCTGACGCCCGACGAGGTCTTCGACGCGGCACTAGCGAACGAAACCCGACGCTTCTAGCGGCGTCCCGGCTCCCGGCCCCGCTGTTTCACGGCGGACAACAACCCTATGGGCTTTGTCGCCGACCTGTTCGTTCGCTTCCGGAACGCCGTCGGCTGGATGCTGGCGGTCGTCACGGCGGTCGCGTCGCTTGGCTACGTGCTGCCCACGACGACGCAGCACCCGCTGGAGCGGTACGAGTCGCCTCTGATCGACGAGGTGCTGTCGCAGTCCGAGCGGGTCCAGAGCCGCTTCAACCTAGCGGGAAGCGACGCGTTTCTGGTCGTCGAGTCCGATCGGCTGTTCGAGCCCGACACCGTCGCCGCGGTGCGGGAGCTCGTTGACCGCGTCGAAGCGCTCGGCTTCATCGATAGCGTGTTCTGGGCGGACCGGGTGCCGGTGCTCAACGTGTTCGGCTTCGCCGACCCGCTGATCCCGCCCGCGGACGCCTCGGCCGAGGCGTTCGCCGAGGCGGCCAAGCGTCTGCCGGATCACCCGCTGGCGGGTCAGTTAATCGCCGTCGATGGTCGCTCGTTCCTCATGCCGCTCGTCTACGACTGGCTCCGGGTCGAGGACGCCTACGGCACGAGCGACGAACTCCTGGCCGTCGCCCGGTCGGCGATCGATGAAGCGGGGCTCGGCGACGAGGTCCGCGTGCAGCTCACCGGCCGCACGCCGCTATTCATCGATCAGCACAGCGCGTTCAGTCGCAACCAGATCGTCTTCCAGCTGATCGGTTACACGCTGGCGTTGGTGCTGGCGTCGATCATGTTCCGCGGCGTGGCGGCGGTGGCGGTCGTCGCCATCGCGCCGTGCCTGGGCGTGTTCTGGACGCTCGGCTTCGTGAAGCTCTTCGGCGTGCCGGCCAACCCGCTAGCGGAGATCGTCATGCCGGTCATGGTGGCGATGGTCGGCCTGACGGACGGCGTACACCTGCTGGTGCACATCCGTCGCCGACGGTTGGCGGGCGTCGAGCCGATCGAGGCGGCCCGGTCGGCGATCGAGAAGGTTGGCCTCGCGTGCTGGCTGACGTCCCTCACCACGGCGATCGGTTTCGCCTCGCTGCTGCTCGCCCGCTCGGACTACGTGCAAGACTTCGGCCGCGTGTGCTGCATCGGTGTGTTTATCGCCTTTGTCGCCGTCACGACGTTCATCCCCTGGGTCGCCAGCACGTGGGTCGGCCGCTACATCGAGCGGGGCCAAGAACGCGACCTGATCGGCAAGGGAGTGGAACAGCTCCGCGGGCTGATCAACGCCATGCTGTCTCGCCGCTGGATCGTCAGCGTGGGGTCGGTGGCGGCGACGCTGCTCTTGGCGGCCGCGTCGCTTCAGCTCACGCCGGACAACCAGATGAAGTCGGCCCTGCCGGCCAGCAGCAAGTCGTACAAGGCGTTGCAGTACTGCGATGAGAACTTCGGCGGCATCGAGTTCTTCTCGATCACGCTGGCGTGGTCGGACGAGCAAGAGACGGACCCCGTCGAGATGCTGCGCGCCGTCGCGGAGGTCGAGAAGCTCGTCGAGCGCGAGCCGCTGTTGTCGCGGCCGCTCTCGATCCGCACGATGCTGTCGGCGTTTCCCGGTGACCCGGACGACCTAGAAACCCAAGCCACCTTCTTGTCGCTGATGCCGCGCGGGCTCAAGTCGTTCTTCTTCCAAGAGAGCGAGAGCCGGCCGGGCGCTGGCGCGTCGACACGGATCAGTGTGCGGATGCAAGACCGCGGCATCGCGCAGTACGCGCCGATCTTTGATCGGCTGGAGGAGGGTCTTCAGGAGATCGCTAAAGAGTCAGACGCGGTCGGCTGCGGTCTGGGCGGCCAGCCCGTCGCGATCGCCCGCGACCTGCACCAGATCGTGACCGACCTCCGCGCCAGCCTCGGCGCCGCTTCGCTGATCATCCTGTGCGTGCTCGCCGTGGTGTATCGGTCGGTGAGCGTCGGCCTGCTGTCGGTGGTGCCGAACGTGTTTCCGTTGGCGGCGACGGGCGCCCTGCTGCTCGCCTGGGGCGAGTCGCTCGATATGTCGAGTGTGTGCGCGTTTGTGGTCTGTCTCGGCATCGCGGTGGACGACACCATCCATTTCTTGTCGCGGTTCCGCCAAGAGCTCGAGGTGGACGGCGACGTTCACGGCGCCATCCGGCGG
Organism: Planctomycetota bacterium; assembly: GCA_039820945.1. GTDB lineage: Bacteria > Planctomycetota > Planctomycetia > Pirellulales > Lacipirellulaceae > Botrimarina. The sequence goes on along the minus strand of JBCBPC010000005.1, from coordinate 83,085 downwards.
GCGTTTATCGGTGTCGGCACCGCCCTGGTTATGACGACCGTGATCCTCTGCTGCGGCTTCGGCACGATGCTGCTCAGCGACCTGCCGGGCCACCGGACGTTCGCGGCGATGGCGTGCTCGACGATCGCGGCGGCGGTCATCGGCGACCTGATCGCCCTGCCCGCCCTCCTTTCGTGCTTCCACCCGGCCCCCAAGCCGCCAATAGGCGACGCCGACAGCCCCGGTGACGAAGGGCTCGCCGCTGCGGCCTCATAGTCCTCACGACCGGATTAGAGACCCGCGGATAGTTTGACGGGGTGGTGGCGGGTCAATAGCGTAGAGCCTGCAGAGGTTTGGCCGGCGTTCGGAACCGCCGGCTGAGTGTTCACGCTCGGGCGGGCGTAAGAAGACGGCCGCCGGGCAGAGAAGTCAGGCGAGCGACCGATGCTGCGACGAACGCGTTCTGTGCGGTGCGTCCGGCGCGGGCGGCACGAGAACCTTTTGCGTCTGGAGACGCTCGAGCCGCGGATTGCGCTCGACGGGTCGCGTGCGGTGGGCGACGCCAGCTTCGTCCTCTACGACGGCGTGACCTATGGAACGCTGGAGGCCGAGTTCTCGCGTGGCGTGGCGACCCTCGACCCGACCGGCACGCCTGTCGCCGCCGACGAGCCCCGCTACGGCGAGCCGATGGCCTATAGCCCTGCCGTGGAGTGGACCAAGGTCACTCCGGATTTCTGGTCCACGGGGCCGCTGAGCTTCTCGATCAAGGTGCTCGCGTCCGGATGGGACGCCGACGGTGAGACGGCGCTGACGGTGTTCGAGACCGGCAGGTCTCGCTTCGAGATCATCTTCGCGCGGGGAGACGAGCTGCAGGAGGTCGGCCGGATGCCTCTGCAGGGGCCGGGGTCGATCGAGCAGTTCGAGCCGGACCGTCGCTACTTTGTCCGCGGCGCGATCGTTTACGACGGGCTGGTGGTGTTCGCCGCGGAACGGTCCCAGGACTTCGGCGAAGGCTTTGTGCCGGTGGGCGTCGACTTCTTCGCCACCCAGGACTACGGGCAGACGCTGGAGAAGATCGGGTCGGCCGACGGCGGGACCGAGACGCCGGCCTTGGAGGCAAGCCGCGGTATTCCAAGGCTGCAGCCGTGGTCGTTCATGAATCCCTTCCCGGTGGAGGGAGCGGACGCCACGCAGAGCGTCTGGTTCCCGTGGGCCGACTACATCATTCGAGAAAGCCCGGGCCCCAACGGCGGGCAGGTCGGGCTGTTTCGCGCCGACCGTGACCCGTCGACCGGCCTCTGGGATTTCGGGCCCAACCGTGTGGTCTACGAGACGTGGCGCGAGAACGGGAGCGACGGGTTTCATTCGCACGCCGCGGCGGTCACCACCGGCGGACTGATCTCGCATTGGGGCGACGTCAGCTACCGCAACGTCACCATGTTCCACGAGTTTGATCTCGAGAACTACGCGACGGCTTCGGTCTCGACTGTCGAAGCGCAAGGGGCGTTCACGGGCGACCCGAGTGACAACCGCCCGGCTCCGCAGCCGGCGGCGGTGGCGCCTTCGCCCGTGCCGGGCGAGCACTTCGCCACGGGCGATGAGACGCCGGACGCGTTGCTGCGTTACGGCGCGATGAACACCACGGACGACCGCCTGGAGGTGGAGTCGGTCCGCTACCAGCCCAGGCGGATCGCCCGCGGCAACCTGTACGACGGCCCTGCGATGCTGCACGTCGACTGGCTCCGCGACGCGGGGTACATCGTCGCGGGCCGCGTCGACGCCTACTTCTACTTCTCGCGAGACGGCGTGCACTGGTCCGAGGTGAACGCCCCGCTGAACGAGAACGGCACGATGTTCCTCCTGGGAGCCGACACCCTCATGGCGATGCGTGAGGGCGACCTGTACGTGGCCGAGGCGCCGCCGGTGGACGTCGTGCGTCCGCTGCTCGTGCAGCCCGGCGAGACCAACCGCATGGGCGTCGAGCTCGAAGAACGCCGCGCCCCGGGCGCCGGCAACGCCCTACGGCGTGTGGAGTGGTCGGGCGATGTCTGGCGATACACGGACACGCTCGAGCCGCTCGATGTGCAAGCGGGCCCGCCCACTTTCGACACGGCGACGCCCGTTTACGAGGTCACATCGGACGGCACGAGCGTCGACTTTGGTCAGTGGTGGCTGGCGCCCGAAGGCACGAGCGTTAGCTCGGGGGCGCCGCTGGTGCTCGACGCCCGCGTTTACAACCTGGGCGATCAGGGCTTCGAGTTCGGCCCGGGGGTGGGCGTGGTTGGCCCGACAGGCGCGGCGTCGGGACAGCCGCTTGGGTTCTCGATCTCCGACAACAGCCAATGGGTGAAGGTTGGCGCCTCGGACCCCGCCGAGACGGTGCGCGACGGGCGACCCGTCATGACGCTGCGCACCACGGAACTGCTGCCCGGTACACGGTACCTGCTGGCGTTGCCGTACCTCGGCAGCTCGGCCGGTCCAACCTATACCCTGCCGCCCGGCCAAACGGGACCCGATGAGTCGGCGACCGTCTCGGGCTTTGAACTCGTCGATAACTGGTCGGCCGGCTTCGTGGCTCGCTGGCCGGACGGCTCGCAGATGCGGGCGCCGATCAAGATGCCGATCGGATCGTTCGTCGGGACAGAGGGCGACGCGATCGAGGTGTCGATTGACTTCTCGGCCCCAAGACTGCTTGGCCGGGCGGATGTTGTCATTGACTACTACGACGACACGCTCTTGGTCGACACGCAGAGCTACCGCTGGGATCTCCTGTGGGGAGACACGATCGAGGTGGCGCTGTCCGAGGGCCCGGCGGGCGTTTCGGCGGCGGTCGTGGTGAGCGGAGACGAAGTGACTCTGCTCGGCGAGCCCGAGACCACGGTGGACCTGACGCTCGATCGCTTCCAGTGGGCCGATCGCACAGGCGACACCCGCGTCGGCGTGGAGCCGATGCTTGTCTTCGTTGACGAAGACACGGCGTGGAACGACGCGGAGCAGACCGAGTGGCTCCAGAGCTCGCTCGCCGACAAGGCGGTGTACGGCGCGAGTGCGGGGCCCGGCGACTTCAACTTCGACGGGATCGTCGACAACGCCGACCGCGATCTTTGGCAGGCCACGCTCTTTGTGCCCAACCCCGGCGGCCCGGGCGACGCGACCCTGGACGGATTCGTAGAAGACGACGACGCCGCGGTGTGGGCGGCGCAGTTCGGCAGCGACGGCCGCGTGCCCGCGGACCTGAACGGCGACGGCGTGGTCAACCTGGCCGACCAGACGATCATCCTCGACTCTCTGGGAGCGGTCGCTGAGCGCGGGCTGGGCGATGCGGACGGCGACGGCGTGGTGGATCAGGACGACCACGCCGTGTTCGTGGCCGAGTTCGGGCAGGTGGGCTCCGACCTGCGGGCCGACTTCAACGCGGACGGCGTGGTCGACCTACTGGACTACACCTTCTTCGCGGACAACGTCGGGGCGTCTTACCCGGCGCCGATCGCGGATATCGACGGCAGCGGCGTGGTCGACGACGCGGACCTCGCGATCTGGTCCGCCACGGTGGGCCAGGTAGCCGAGGAGTTCGTGGCCGACTTCAACGGCGACGCGGTCGTCGGTCTGGCCGACTACACGGTGTGGCGCGACAACCGAGGGCCGCAGCTCCCGCCGGGTACCGGTGCAGACGCCGACGGAAACGGCTACGTCCAACAGGCCGACCTGCCGATCTGGGAGGCCAACCAGGGCAACGAGTACCCGACGTTTGGCGACCTGATCGCCGCTGCTCAAATTGCCAGCGCAGCCACGGCCCCAGCCACGGCTTCGGCAGCAGCGATCGACCAGGCGACGCGTGACGAGGTGTTCGCCGGCACGTTCGCGCTAGCGCAAGACGCGCCGGAGTCGGAGTCAGTGAGACCGGTCGAACCGACCGCGTCGCGCCGCGGAGAGCGGGGCGCCGCGTTAGCGCGGGCCAGGACTGTGGCGTTGCTCATCAACGCCCGAGCTCAACAGCCTGCCGCGGAGTCGCGGCCGATTGATTCGGACGATCACGCCGCGGGCGCCGGCAGCGACGAGGACGAGCCCTTGCCGTCGCGTGTCGGCGGGCGGACGATCGGTCGCTAGCGGCACGACCGCCTCGCCGCACCCAGCCCACCGCCGCCATGAACTCGTTCCGCAAAGAGCTTTGGTTTGAGCTGCCCGAACGCATGGCGTTCGTCAACATCACGCCCGACGTCGAGGCGTGCCTCGCGGAGAGCCGCGTTCAGGAAGGCCTCTGCCTCGTGAACGCCATGCACATCACCGCGAGCGTGTTCATCAACGACGACGAGGTCGGCCTGCATCGCGACTACAAGAAGTGGCTCGAAGAGCTTGCGCCGTTCGACCCGTCGCCCGAGCGGTACCATCACAACCGCACCGGGGAGGACAACGCGGACGCCCACCACAAGCGACAGATCATGGGTCGTGAGGTGGTGGTCGCCATCACCGAAGGCCGGCTCGACTTCGGCCCGTGGGAGCAGATCTTCTACGGAGAGTTCGACGGACGTCGTCGGAAACGAGCGCTCGTAAAGATTATCGGCGAGTAGTTGTACACGGACCGCGACTAGTCTCTTTACGAACCAAACGGGTCTTTAGTGCCTGGGCAGTGTGGAATACCGATTTCACGATTCCGACATAGTTCGCGGGAACTACCGGGGCCGCACGTCTTGTCAGCCCTGCGCTGCCAGTTCAGCGAAGCGCGAAGAACATCGAGGTTCGTCGTGTCAAGACCACAGCAGGGTTGCTGTGGCGGACGGGAGTTCGGCGTTCTAAACGCGATCCGGGGAGCCGAATCGTCTCGTTCGCGTTCGCGTGCCGCGACGGGGTAGCCTTTGTCGCAAACGCCTTAAGGGTCGATCCTTTTCAACGCCTGATCGCCGCGGAGAAGTTGTTGCCGCTGGCCACCGCCTCGGCCGCACGCGGGTTGATCAAAGCCGCGGCCTTCAGAGCCTCGAACGAGCCAGCGCCGGCGAGCAGTCCCTCGGCGTACGCTTTGCGATCGCTGTAGCCCGGCAGCAGCACTCCGACGTCGTACACCAGCCGGTTCGGCTTGATGCGGTTGATGTGCCGCGCGATGTTCGTGGTGCAGTTGTTGGTGATCAAGTCGTAGAACTCGGGCTCTTCCGCGAGCTCGTTCGCACGGTCGAGCATGTCCGTCAGTAACGCCCGAGACGCTTCGGGCGTCGCCACGGTGCGGTAGACGTACGTGGGGCCGTCGTTGACGACCGCCTGCCGGTGCAGCAGGTCGCGCTCGTCGGCGACCACGTACATGATCTCGTACTGCTTAGCCATGCCGAGCAGCGGGTTGAACCGCTCCTCGCCCTTCTCTTTGCGCACCTCGACGCTAACGGCGAGGTGCGTCGGCGGGTCGGTCGGCCGCTCGGGAGCGAACTCGAAACTCACCATCGTGTGAGCGAGCGCCGGCACCGGGCCGAAGGGCATCGTGACGAAATCGACCGCCCGCAACCGCGAGAGGTCGTACTGACGGTCGTCGTGATCGACGACATACTCGCCCGGCGAAAGGCTCTTGCAGTACCGAACGTTGCGGACGGTCAGACGATCGCCGTCGATCTGGGCGGTCGGCAGCGCGGCTTGGTCGGGCGCCCAGTCGCGATGATTCGACGGCGTCAGGCGTTTCTCGGCCGATCTGCATCCGAGCCCGACGGCGATGGCGACGAGCAGCGGAAGAGAAAGGTCGGGACGCATGGCGACGGGACCGTAGCAGCGGCGGCCGCGCCGAGGCAAGACGACCAAGACGCCCCAGAGCGCCCATGGCGCCCGTCCGCCACCGGTGAGGGGTCGCGAAGTCGTGGGAATAACCGACGTGCGTCCGGACGATAAGTCGGTCGGAACCCCGGGCTCGGACACTAGGCTTACCGGTTCACCAGGAGCTGCTTCCATCGAGGCAGGGCTGCGATGCGTACACTGACGATTGTCCTGTGCCTGACCTTTGCCGGTATGAGTGGCGCTGCCGATCGGGGAACAACCGACCGAGCCGACCTCGATCTCGCCGAGGCTCAGCGGCTCGTGGAGCTCGCCGATCAGGCCGCCTCGCCCGAGCGGCGCCAGATCATGCTGACGCGAGCCCTGGAGCTCGCCCCCGACTACGAGCCCGCCCAGTGGTCGGCGGGCCGGGTGCGTGTCGCCGGGAGCTGGCTGCCGGTGGAAGAGGCCCAGGCTCAAAACGCTTCCGACCCCACGGTCAACGAGTACGAAGTTCTGCGGGCCGCCGCGAGCGATTCGCTGCGTGACCAGCGGCGGTTGGCGCGGTGGTGCGAGCGGCGAGAGATGGCGGACGCGGCACGCTGGCACTGGAGCCGAGTGCTAGAAGTCGCCCCACGCGACGCCGACGCGTTGCGTGCCCTCGATCTTGCTTGGCGAGAAGGTGAGCACGTGTCTCAAGACGAGGCTCGCGACCGCGACCGACAGTCGGCGTCGCAGGGCCGCCTTGAGCGAGAGTGGCGTCGCCGTCTGGCCCGCTGGGTCAAGCAGCGGGTGGTCGCGGACGGCCGGGTTGATCCCGCGGCCCAAGCGCTGGCGGACCGGTTCGACGAGGCGGCGGTCAAACCCTTCGAGGCGATGCTCGGGCAGCTGCCCGCCAGCGCACTGCCGCACGAGTCGCGGCGCGCCCAGCTCGCGATGCGGTATACGGAAGCGCTCGAGGAAACCCCCACGTTCTACGCGACGCAGGCGCTGATCCGTTTGGCCGTCATGGGCCCCGGTGACTGGCTGCGCGAACGGGCATCGACGGCGGTCGCCAAGCGGCCGCCGAACGAGAGTGTGCCGGTGCTGCTCGCCGAACTCCGCTCGCCGGCCGTTGGCGCCACGTCGCTGAGATTCGATCCCGCGCGAGGGGTGATGCTGCGGCAGGATATCGTTGTCGAGGGCGAAGAACGCGACGCCGCGCTGCACCGAGTGCGTGTCTTCGCGACCGACCCGAGCGAGGTGACGCGCATGCGTCGTCCGGCGGACGCGGTCGAACGGGCGACCGAGAACTTCGCCGCGTCGGTGCGTTCGCTCGGACGGCTGCAGCGTGAGGCGCGGGCGTTCGAAGAGCGCGTGATCCGCCAGAACGCGTCGGTGGAGACCACCAACGAGCGGGTGTTCGCCGTTCTGCGTCGGGCGACCGGGCAAGACTTCGACACGCCTCGCGAGTGGTGGGATCACTGGGCCGCCTACGACGGCTACGAGGTTCCGGAGTCGCGACCCGTCGATCGTCAGTACGACGTTGGCGCCGCGGTGTACGACAGCGACACAGCGACCTACCGGCCGCCCACGCCGCCCGCGCCGCGCTGCGAGTGCTTCGTCGCGGGCACACCGGTGTGGACGAACCGGGGACTCGCGCCGATCGAGACGATCGAACGCGGCGATTTCGTCCTGGCCAAGGACGTTCAGACCGGCGAGCTGTCTTTTCGGGGTGTGCTGGACACGACCGTCCGCCAGCCGAGCCCGATGGTGCGTGTCGAGACCGACCGTGAGGCGATCGTCGCAACCGTTGGGCACGCCTTCTGGGTAGCCGACGCCGGCTGGCGGAAGGCCGCGGAACTCTCCGCGGGCACGAAGCTGCTAGGGCCGCAAGGGCCGGTCGAAGTCACGGCGGTCGTGTCGGCGGAGGAGGCTCCTGCCCACAACCTCGTGGTCGAGGGCGCCGCGACCTACTTCGTCGGCGAGGGCGGCGTGCTGGTGCACGACAACACCCGCCGCCGTGCCGACCGCGAGCGGCTGGCTTCGCGGTGAACGGCGAGGGCGGCGTCGGAGAGGGGGTGGCCGCTTCTAGTTAGCGGTTCACGACGCGGCGGCGGCGCCCGCGAGGCGAGCTTCCGCCCCAGCGACGCCGCCACGCTAGCGGCGCGATCGCTTGCCTTCACGGCTCGCGGAGCCGTTGGTGGCGGACTTGCCGCGCGACTTCGACTTGCCTCGCTTCGGTTCGTCACCCGCGGCCGCGGCGCCTTCGATCATCGGCGAACCGAGCGGCGTCGACGTCTTGCCCTCCGCTCGGTCGCACAGCTCGATCTGGCTGCGGACCAGGGCCTCGTCTCCGTTGGGCCGGGCGCGGGTGTAGTTGCCGGTCGCCGTGAGCAGTCGGGCCCGGGCGTTGTCCTTGAGATAGGTTGGCACGATCTCGTCGACGACCCGATCCTTCAGCTCCTGCGCCTCGACGGGGAACATCACCTCGACGCGGCGCTCGAAGTTGCGCGGCATCCAGTCGGCGCTGCTCAGGTAGACCGACTGCCGAGCCCCCGTGCCGAACACCATGATGCGGCTGTGCTCGAGGAACTTGTCGACGATGCTCCGCACGCGGATGTTGTCGCTGAGCCCCGGCATGCCGGGCTTGAGGCAGCAGATGCCGCGGACCACGAGGTCGATATCGACGCCTGCCTGGCTGGCGTCGTAGAGAGCGCCGATCGTGCTGCGGTCCACCAGCGAGTTGAGCTTCGCGAAGACCCACGCCTTCTTGCCCTTGCGAGCACGCTCGGCCTGTTCGTTGATGAACTCTATCGTCCGCTCGCGGAGGTCCTGCGGCGCCACGACGAGCTTCCGCCAGTCGTGGTTCTGCGAGTAACCCGTGAGGAAGTTGAACAGGTTGGCCACCTCTTCGGTCATCACCGGGTCGGCGGTGAAGAGGCCAAGGTCGGTGTAAAGCCGAGCGGTGCTCGGGTTGTAGTTGCCGGTGCCCAGGTGGGCGTAGCGACGCACGGCGTCGCCCTCCTGCCGCACGACCAGGGCGAGCTTGCAGTGCGTTTTGAGGTCCATGAACCCGAAGACCACGTGCACGCCGGATCGTTCGAGCCGCCGTGCCCAAGAGATGTTGTTCGCCTCGTCGAATCGCGCCTTGAGCTCCACCAACGCGGTGACGTGCTTGCCCGACTCGGCCGCGTCGATCAGCGAGTCGACGATCGGGCTGTCGCCGCTCGTGCGGTAGAGCGTCTGCTTGATGGCCAGAACGCGCGGGTCGCGGGCGGCCCGCTCAACGAAGTTCACCACCGGGCGGAACGAGTCGTACGGGTGGTGCAGCAGGATGTCGCCGCGGGCGATCTCGGCGAACGGGTCGTGCTCTTCCGACAGCCGCGGGGTGGCGCGAGGGCGGAACCGCGGGTGCAGCAGGTCGGCCCGATCCACCTTGCCGACGAGCTCGAACAGCCGCGAGTGGTCCAGCGGGCCGTCCACCGGATAGACCTCGCCGTAGCCCACCGGGGAGCCGGTGTCCGTGTCGATCGGCGCGACGCGGAGCTCCTCTTCCTCGACGATCCGGTCGAGCAGCTCCGCGGAGAGGCCTTGGCTCGCCTCGATTCGGACCGCCTCGCTGCGTTGCCGCTCGCGGAGCCGCCGCTCGATGGCCCGCAGCATGTCGTCGCCCTCTTCGTCCAAGAGGTCGGTGTCCATGTCTCGCGTGATGCGGAACGAGCCGCACGACAGGATATCGTAGCCGCCGAAGACCCTGCCGAGCCGCGCCGCGATGACGTCTTCCAGCAGCAGGAAGTCGCGCGTCTGACCGGGCTCGGCGGGGACGAACCGCGGAGCCATCTGCGGCAGCTGCACGACGGCGTCCATCGTCTCGGGGCCGATGCCCTTGCGGCGGCGGAGCCGCGCCGCGAGGTACAGCCCGCGGTTGTGGAACCGGGGGCTGGGGTGGCTGGGGTCGATCGCCATCGGCGTAAGGATCGGCGAGACCCGCTTCTCGAAGTAGTCGTCGAGGGTCGCGCGATCGTCGGTCGACAGGTCGTCCTCGGTAAGCAGCCGGATGCCCGCCCGCGCGAGCGCCGGGCGTACCGAGTCGTTCCAGCACGCGTATTGTTGGGCCACCAGCTTGCGGACCCGGTCGGCGATCAGGTCGAGCTGGTCCAGCGGGCCGAGGCCGTCGGCCCGGGGGTCCTGCGGGGCGAGTGCGTCGAACGCCTGCTCACGCAGCCCAGCGACGCGGACCATGAAGAACTCGTCGAGGTTCGACGAGAAGATCGCCAGGAACTTGGCCCGCTCGAGCAGCGGGTTGGACTCGTCCTGCGCCTCTTCGAGCACACGCGTATTGAACTCGAGCCAGCTAAGCTCGCGGTTCAAGAAGTGCTCGGATTGGTAGGCGCTGGGCGACATGCGTTTGGGCGCCGCGCGAGGCGGCGAACCGGGCTGCGGACGAGCCGGATTGTAGGGTATTTGCGGGGGCGGCGCAGACTTTGGCGAATCGCGATGGACGATGCAGAGAAACCCCCTCGTAGGAGGGGGAGCGCGGCAGGCACAACGCCTACGTTCAACGGTACGAGGCTCGAGGGGCCATCGGACCGTGCCGTCGAAGAGAAACGGCGAAAACCGCCGGGCGACCGGTCGGCTATGACGGCCGCGTGCGGGCGGTCGGCTGGGGTGTGTCTGGCGTGACGTACGTCGGCGCCGCGGGCGCCAACGGCGACTCGTCTCGCTCGATCGCCGGGCCCAGGATCTCGACGAGATCGTCTTCGTCGACCTCTTCGCGTTCGAGGAGCGCCATCGCCAGTGCCTCGAGCTTCTCACGTTGCTCGCCGAGCGTTTTGTCGGCGAGGGTCTCTGCTTCTCGCAGAGTCCTACTCACTTCTTCGTCGATCAGCTCGGCCGTCTGCTCGCTGTACGGACGTTGCTCTTGAACGATCTCGCGTCCGAGGAACGGGTCGCTGTGCCCGCTGTGGTGCGCGACGGGGCCGATACGCTCGCTCATGCCCCAGTGGGCGACCATCTTCCTGGCTAGATCGGTCGCACGCTGTAGATCATTCTCGGCTCCCGCCGAGAGCTCGCTGAAGATGAGCCGCTCGGCCGAGCGGCCCGCCAGCATCATGGCCAGCTGCGCGTGGAGCTCGCTCTCCGACACGTTGTGCCGGTCTTCCTCGGGCACGTACTGGGTCACCCCGAGCGCTCGGCCGCGGGGGATGATGGTCACCTTGTGGACGCGGTTACCGCTGGGGACGAACCAACCGAGCAGGGCGTGCCCCGCCTCGTGGAAGGCGGTGACCTGCTTCTCTTTCTCGCTGAGGACGTCCTCGCGGGCGTCCCCCATGAGCACCTTGTCGCGGGCGTACTCAAAGTCGTCCGTCGTGACGAACTGCCGATCGTTACGCGTCGCCCAGAGGGCCGCCTCGTTGACGAGGTTCATGATGTCCGCGCCGGTCATGCCGACGGTAGCGCGGGCCAGCTTGGCGAAGTCGACGGTCTCGGCGATCGGCACGCCGCGGGTGTGCACGTCGAAGAGCTGCTCGCGGCCCTCGATCGTCGGACGGTCAACGGTGATGTGCCGATCGAACCGCCCGGGGCGTAGCAACGCCGGGTCGAGCACGTCGGGTCGGTTGGTGGCGGCCACCACGATGACGGTCTCGCTGGGGTCGAAGCCGTCCATCTCGCTGAGGATCTGGTTGAGCGTCTGCTCACGCTCGTCGTGCCCGCCGCCGAGGCCCGCGCCGCGTTGCCGGCCGACCGCGTCGATCTCGTCGATGAACAGGATGGCCGGGGCCTGCTTCTTGGCGGTGGCGAACATGTCTCGCACGCGGCTGGCGCCCACGCCGACGAACAGCTGAATGAACTCCGAGCCGTTGATCGAGAAGAACGGCACGCCCGCCTCGCCGGCGACCGCCTTGGCGAGTAGCGTCTTGCCGGTGCCCGGGGGGCCGTTGAGCAGCACGCCCTTCGGCACGCGGGCGCCGAGCCGGGCGAACTTCTCGGGCTCCTTCAGGAACTCGACGATTTCCTTGAGGTCCGACTTCACGCCACGCAGGCCCGCGACGTCGTCGAACGTCTTGCGGGTGTCTTCGTCCAGCGAGTACTCGCGGGCTGGGCTCTTGGTGACGCCTCCCAGCATGCCGCCGCCCACGACCTGATCGCGAGCCCTGCGGGCGAAGTTCCACAGCATGACGCCCATGGCGACCAGCAGCCCCAGCCACAGGAGCGTCAGCAACGCGTTGTAGTCGAATGGCGCCTCGTTGATGACGCGGGCGTCGCTGGCGAGCAGCTTGGTCTCGAGCGACTCGCGCAGCCCTCCACGGCCTAGCTCGACGATGAACTGCTGCGGCAGTGGCTCACGAGGGCCGGTCGGTTCGGCTTCGCCCGGCAGGGGTTCCAGCCGCGGCGCCAGCGGCGGCTTGATGAACTCTCCGTAGAGCGTTTGGCCCCGGACGATGATCCATCGGACGTTGTCTTCTTCGACGGCCTCGGCGAAGGTCGAGTAAGACACCTCGCGGCCCGCTTCGACGAGCTGCTGTAGGAGCAGCATGCCCAGGCCGACGCCTATCGCGACGATCAGCAGCGTCGAGGTCTGCGGACGCCAGCCGCGACCGGCGGACGCTGGCGAACGCTCGTCGGGCGTCTTCGGACTCGCGTCTTGGTCCGCCTTTGGGTCCGCCTTTGGGCCCACTTTTCGGGCGGAACTCGGGTCTTGTTTCTCGTCGGCCATGCGGAGCTATGACGGGCGCGATAAAGAATGCGGCCGCGCCGACCGATTCGACGGGCCGCCCGCAGAACCCTAGTACGCTGAGGGAGTTACGCCAACCGCCCGCCGCTGATGGGGCGGCATCGGTCGGCGATCGGGAGACCTACGACTCCTGCGACCCGCTCTCGCCCGGCTCGATGCGTTTCTGATCGACGAGTTGGCCCTCGTCGTACAACCGTTCGACGACCGCTCCATCGGGCTCGTAGAGCGTCGTCTTTCCGTGGCGTTTGCCGTCTTTGAACTCGGCCACAGCACGCTGCTCGCCGAGCTTGGTCCACTCGCGAGCCGGGCCGTTCAGCTGCCCTGCGTCGAACTGGGTGATCTGCCGCACCTGGCCGTTCTTGTAGAAGGTCTTCCACTCCCCTTGGGCGCGACCCGCCGCGTAGCGTTCTTCGCGGAGGAGTTGCTCGGTTTCCGGAAGGTAGTAGCTCCACTTGCCGGTTCGTTTGCCGGCGGTGTACTCCCGCTCGGCGACCAGCTTGCCCTCTTCGTTGAAGACCTTGAAAGCGCCCTCGGGCTGACCCCGCTTGTAGCTGAGTTCCTTGGCGATCTGGCCGTTGGGGTAGTAGTACTTCCAAGTCCCCGTGGGCTTGCCGGCCTCGTACTGCCCCTCGACGAACACCTGGCCGTTCTCGAAGTACTCTTTCATCGGCCCGTCGCTCTTGACGGTGTTGTCCGAGTAGCGGACGACGTTCCGTTCGAACCGTGGTGTATCGGTGCCTTCGTAGCTCTTGGCGATCACCGTCCGATCGACCTCTTTCGGAGCCGGCGGCAGCTCGGACTCCGGCAGGAAGATCGGCGGGCCCTCGTAGGGCTCGATCTCGATATCCGCGGCGGACACGCCGGAACGCTGCCCCAACGATTCGGAGGTCAACGCAACGACGCCCAGCAGGGCGACGACAGTCAGGAACGGACGCATGGCGAGCATCTGGCTACGAAGCCGTCGGAGGATGGGGAAGCTGTGGAAGGATGGCGTGAGCGGCCTGCCGCGATACGGACAGTTTACCGCGACCGGGGGGAGCGTCTACGACGCCGGCTCGGCTCCGACGCGGTGGGCTGCGGCGAGGTTCCCCGCCCGGCGATTAGCCGACGTCGGTCAGCCGCCAGCCGGCCGGCAGCACCGCTTTCTTCGGTACGACCACGACGCCGTCGCGGACGACGACCCCCTGCGAGGCCGTGAGCTCCTGCTGTCCGCCGTCGTTGACGACGCGGACATCGGTGCTGATGCGGCAGTTCTTGTCGATGATAGCGCCCTCGACGACCGACCCCGCCCCGATGCCGATGCGGGGCAATCCGGCGGCGTCGTTCTCGGCCACGCGGCTGCGGCCCTCGTAGTAGTCGCCGCCCATCAGCACGCTGTTGCGGATGGTCACGTCGCGGCCGATCCGGCATCGCAGCCCGATGACGCTGTTCTCGATCACCGCGCCCGGCTCGATGACGCAGCCGTCGGCGACCAGGCTGCCGGACACCGTGGCGCCGTCGATCCGCGTGGGCGGCAGGAAGCGGGCCCGCGAGTAGATGGGCGAGCTGGCCGACGACAACGCGAACGGCGGGTTGGCCTGCGCCATCTGCAGGTTCGCCTCGTAGAAGCTGCGGATCGTGCCGATGTCTTCCCAGTAGCCGTCGAACAGGTGCAACTGCACGCGGCGCGTGTCGATCGCCTGCGGGAAGATCTCCTTGCCGAAGTCCGAGTGGTCGCTGTCCAGCAGGTCGAGCAGCGCCTGCCGGTTGAACAGGTAGATGCCCATCGAGGCGAGGCAGTCGCGTCCCTTGCTCTCCACGCCGCGGGCGTCGATCCAGGCCGGATCGACCGCCACCGAGTTCAGCTGCTCCTCGGTCGAGGGCTTCTCGACGAAGCCGTTGATGCGGCCCGTGTCGTCGGCCCGCATGATGCCGAGCCCGGCGGCCTCGTCGCGCGCCACCGGTTTGGCGGCGATGGTGACGTCCGCGTTGCTCCGCTCGTGGTCTTCCAGCATCCGCTCGAAGTTCATCCGGTAGAGCTGATCGCCGGAGAGGATCAGCACGTAGTCGAAGCCCGGCCGCATGAAGTACGACAGGTTCTTCCGCACGGCGTCGGCGGTGCCCTGGTACCAGTCCTTGTGGGCGTCGTCCTCCATCGTCTGCTGAGCGGCGAGGATCTCGACAAAGCCGCCGCTGAACGCGTCGAACCGGTACGTCCCGCGGATGTGCTGGTGCAGGCTGACCGAGAGGAACTGCGTGAGCACGTAGGCGTGGTTGACGCCCGAGTTGATGCAGTTGGACAGCGGGATGTCGATCAGCCGGTACTTGCCGGCGAGCGGCACCGCGGGCTTCGACCGGTAACCGGTAAGCGGCATCAGCCGCGTCCCGCGACCCCCACCCAACACCACCGCGACAACGTTCTTCATGGCTCTCGTGAGACTGCGTTAGTGATGAGGGGGAGTGGTTGGCCGGCTCAGCTGTCGTCCTACGGGCCGTCCGCCGCATGCCGTTCCTTGGGAACGGCCAGGGTGTTGAACAAGCACCGATCCAGCGGCCGGCGCTCGGCGGCCGGCTTCTCCGGGTCGAGCAGCACGTAGCCCGCCTCGCCGAACAGCTCGGCGATCGGCGGGCCGTTCTCTTCGCCCACTTCGATGTACACGACAGGCCGTGCCTCGGCGAGCACCCGGCTGGCGCCGCGGAGGGCGAGCACCTCGGCCCCCTCGACGTCGATCTTGATCAGGCTCGGCCCCGGCGCTGTCTCGAGCAGCTGGTCCATCGGCAGGGTGGGCACGAGGTGCGTCTCGCGGACGCCGCCGGTGGTGGTGCGGGTGCTGACGTCTGCCAGGGCGTTGGAGGCTCGGCCGCGGCTGGCGATGGCGAAGCTCGCGATGCCCGCCGACTCCGACACGGCGGCCGGCAGCACGTCGATCGAGAGCTCTTGGTTGTCCGCCAGCCGGCAGGTGCGTCGGATGACCCCAGCCAGCCAGTTGTCCGCCTCCACGGCCAGCACCCGGCCGTTGGCTCCCGCCTTGTGCGCGGCGGCCAGGGCGAACACGCCGAGGTTCGAGCCGATGTCCCACACGGTGTCGCCCGGCCGAACCCATTCGGCGGCGACCGCCAGCAGCTCGGGCTCGAAGGCGTAGTCGGCCGACGAGAGGTACCGCAACGCCGCGTCGGGCGAGACGATGATGGGCCGCCGACCGAACTCCGCGGGCAGGCGCCGCTGGAAGGTCTTTCCGCGAGACGCCTTCTCTAGGATCCGCCGGACGAGGCTCATTGACGCGTGCCCGTTGCTCGGGCGTTCAGTGGGGGCTGTGTCGGGAGTTCGGGAGCGTAGTCTGGAGAGCAGCCGGGAGCGTAATCAGCAGCTAAGTCAGCAGCGTAGCCAAAGCCGGCGCACAGCTAGCCGCGCGGCACGAGGTTCACGAGCCGGCCCGGCACGTAAATCTCCTTGACGAGCGTCTTTCCGGCGATCAGCTCGGCGATGGTCGGCTCGGCCTTGGCCGCGGCGAGCGTCGTCGCCTCGTCGGCCTCGGCGGCGACGGTCACTCTACCACGAACCTTGCCTTTGATCTGCACCACGATGTCCACCGTGTCTTGCTTCAGGTGGGCCTCGTCGAACGCGGGCCACGGCTCGTAGGCGAGCGTCCCGTCGTGCCCCAGCAGGCGCCACAGCTCTTCGCACAGGTGCGGCGCGAAGGGCGACAGCACCAGCACGAACGGCTCCAGGCACGCCCGCGGCCGGCTGGCCTCTTTGTTGAAGAAGTTGACGAACTCCATCATCCGCGCGATCGCGGTGTTGAACGACAGCTTGTCGAGGTCCTCGGTCACCGCCTTGAGCGTGGCGTGCAGCACGCGGAGCTGGTCGGCGGTGGGATCGGCGTCGGTCACCAAATCGTGCAGGCAGAGTTCTTCGGCGCGCTCGTCGACGATCAACCGCCACACGCGGCCCAAGAAGTTGGCCACGCCGCTCACGCCCTCCATGCTCCACGGCTTGGAGTCGGGCAGCGGGCCCATGAACATCTCGTACAGCCTGAGTGAATCAGCGCCGTACTCGCCGACGATGTCGTCCGGGTTGACCACGTTGCCGCGGCTCTTGGACATCTTCTCGCCGTTCTCGCCCAGGATCATCCCCTGGTTGACGAGCTTGTAGAACGGCTCGGCGGTGGTCACCACGCCGCGGTCGTAGAGCACCTTGTGCCAGAACCGCGCGTACAGCAGGTGCAGCACCGCGTGCTCGGCACCGCCGATGTACAGGTCGACCGGCATCCACGCTTGCTCGATCTGCGGGTCGATCAGTGCGGTGTTGTTCTTGGGGTCGAGGAACCGCAGGTAGTACCAGCAGCTGCCGGCCCACTGCGGCATGGTGTTGGTCTCGCGCTTGCACTTCACGCCGCCGATGGTGGGGTACAGCCACTCGTCCGGCGCCTTGTCCAGCGGCGGCTCCGGCCGGCCGTGCGGCTTGAAGTCGTCCAGGTGCGGCAGGTCGACCGGCAGGTCGCTCTCCGGCACGGGCACGACACGGCCGGTACGCTCGCCGGCGTCGTCGATCTCGTGCGCCAGCGGGAACGGCTCGCCCCAGAACCGCTGCCGGCTGAACAGCCAGTCGCGCAGCTTGTAGTTAACCGCCTCGCGGCCGACGCCCCGCTCGGCGAGCCACGCGGTGATTTTTGCCTTGAACTCCGCGGTCGGCAGGCCGTCGAAGTCGCCCGAGTTGATCGCTATGCCGGCGTCGGGCGAGACGCGATTGTCGGCGAGCACGTCATTGCGTTCTTCGGCGGAGAGCCTGTCGCCCGGATCGACGACCGCACGGATGGGGATATCGAACTTCTTAGCGAACTCGAAGTCGCGCTCGTCGTGCGCCGGCACGGCCATGATGGCGCCGGTGCCGTAGCTGATGAGCACGTAGTCGGCGATCCAGACGGGGATCGCCTCGCCGTTGACCGGGTTGATGGCGTACGAGCCGGTGAAGACGCCGGTCTTGTCCTTGGCGAGCTCCGTGCGATCGAGATCGCTCTTGAACGACGCGGCCCGCACGTACTCGGCGACGGCGTCGGCTTGTTCGGCCGTGGTGAGGCGGTCGACGTACGGGTGCTCTGGCGCGATCACCATGTAAGTGGCGCCGTACAGCGTGTCGGGCCGCGTGGTGTAAACGCGCAGCACGCCGTCGGCGGGCTTGTCGGCGAAGCCCTCGGCGGCGGCCGGCCGTTTGGCGTCGGCCAAACGGAAGTCCACCTCCGCGCCAACGCTCCGGCCGATCCAGTTCCGCTGCAACGCCTTCACGCCCTCGGGCCAGTCGAGCTCGTCGAGGCCCCGCTCCAGCCGATCGGCGTAGTCGGTGATCCGCAGCATCCACTGCCGCAGCGGCCGGCGTTCGACCGGGTGGTCGCCCCGTTCGCTCTTGCCGTCGATGACCTCTTCGTTGGCGAGCACCGTGCCGAGCGCGGGGCACCAGTTCACCGGTGCCTCGCTCTGGAACGCCAGCCGGTGCTCGTCTTGGTACTCCGCAATCGCGTAGTCTCCCTCCGTTTGCACGTGCGGCGGGATCGGCAGCTCGCGGATCGGCCGCCCCTTCTGCTGCTCCTTGTCGAACCAGGTGTCGTACAGCTGCAGGAAGATCCACTGCGTCCAGCGGACGTAGTCGACGTCGGTCGTGGCGATCTCACGGTCCCAGTCGTAGCTGAAGCCGAGCATCTTCAGCTGGCGGCGGAACGTCGCGATGTTCTTTTCGGTCTGCACCCGCGGGTGCTCGCCCGTCTTGATGGCGTGCTCCTCGGCGGGTAGGCCGAAGGCGTCGAATCCCATCGGGTGGACGACCGAGTAGCCCTGCATCCGCCGCGCGCGGCAGACGATGTCGGTGGCGGTGTAGCCCTCCGGGTGCCCCACGTGCAGCCCGTCGCCGGACGGGTAGGGGAACATGTCGAGCGCGTACAGCTTCTTGCGGTCCGCCCCATCGGCCGACCCTTCGGTCGACGGCTCCGGCAGCCGCGGCGCGGCGAAGGTCTTCTGCTCTTCCCAGAAGGCTTGCCACTTGGGCTCGATCGCGGCGGGGTTGTAGCGGGGCACGGGCGGGCGAAGGGGGAAAGGCGAAAGCGGAAAGGCGAGCCACGCACAGCGATCGGCGGCGCCGATTCAATCAGCGAGCCGAATCAACCAGCGAGCCGTCGGCGCGAGCCGGCGGAGGGAAGCCCGAGCGATCTCCGCCGCACTCCGCCGGCTGGCGCCGACGGCTCGCTGCCGTGGCCCGCGGATTCTATCCGCCGCCCCACCGAGCGCAAACCACGGCGAAGTTTGACCTTACGGCGTGGCTGTGGGACGATGCGGGCAGTGTGGAGCGGCCCGAGACCAAAAAGGCCTTTTGATGCGTCTCCTGCTTGTCATCGTGTTGATCGCGACGTCAGTGACGGCGTCTGCGGACTATCTGTTCAACACCTTCAACACCGTTGTCCGCTACAGCGATGCGGGCGAGCGATTGTTCGCGTATGGGTGCGAGGGTCCGAACGGATGCTGGCTTGGCGAATCGGCCGACACGGTGACGGTTGACGCGGAAGGAGTCGTCTACACGTCGGTCAACAACCTGGGCAACAGGTCGTTGTTGCAGTTCGACTTCGAGACCGGGGAACGGTTGTCGGGACCGGAACTCGGCGCCCAAGACATCCGGGTCGAAGGCGACTGGTGGCAGAGCAGCTTTAGGGAACCCGAGATGGATTGCGGGCCGAACGGCTGCACACCGTTTTGGCTTCCCACGCAGCAGGCAGTCGAGTACGCAACGGGCCGGGTCTGGTTGTCGGCTCGTCTCCGCGACGGACTAATCGCGCACCCCGACGGCCACGTCTATGGCGTGGGTGTCGCGGACGCTTGGCGATCACCAACGCCTCGGTTCGGCGAGTACGTCGACACGTTTGCTGCCCTCCTCCGTTTCCCACAAGACTTCACGAGCGCCCCGCAGGTCGTTTCTGTGATTAGCACCGACACATCGCTTGTCGAGTTCACTTACCAGTACGCGGACGTAGAGCTAGGGCCGGACGGAGCAGTTTACTTCGGTACCGACGAGGGGATCGCGGTCGTTCAACCCGCCGAGTTCACCGGCTTCGCGACCGTATCTGCAGTGCCCACGATTAGTCCGCCGATCCCCCCAGCAAGTTTCACGGTAGGCGAAGGCGGCGAACTCTACTCCGTGTCGCTACTCCGAGGAGCGCCTACGGAGCCGCCGGGAGTCTTTCTCCTACGCACGAATCCGGCGACCGGCCAAGCCGAAGCTGCAGTTGACTTGAGGCCCTTCCTCGCGGAGCGCGATAGCGCGCGGTTTGGTGACGTCTTTCTCGACGACACGGGCGGCGTGTTGGTGCCGTTGAGCTACCGCGACACAGGTGTCGCGAGCGAGTTCGAGGCCGCCTACCGAGCGCAGCTGCTTCGATTCGATGCGAACACCGGCGAGTTCGATCGCATGGTGTTCGACGAACCGCTCGACAACCTTGAAGTCTTCCTGACGGGTGGCGTCTACGTCCGCGTCATCCCCGAGCCCGGCGCTGCCTTTGCACTCGTTCTCGCCGCGATGCTCGTCCCGCGGCGTCTAAACCACGCCCACCGTTGACCTTCCGCCGAGCCGCTGGCTACGCTCGCCGCTCTTCTGCGGCAGACTAGCGAGCGTTCTTCGGCGAGGCACAGCAGCGTGGAAACACTACGAGTCGGCATGGTCGGGCTGGGCGTCGTCGGCGGCGGCGTCGCCAAGATCCTCACCGAGGCTGCCGAGCGGATGACGCGGCGGTGCGGCCGCGCGGTGTCGCTCACCAAGGTCGCGGTCCGCGACCCCAGCAAGCCGCGAGACGTGCAGCTACCCGCCGGCGTGGTGACGAGCGACATCGCCGACGTTGTCGATGGCGATGCGTGTGACGTTGTCATCGAGCTGATGGGCGGCACGGACGCGGCCCGCGACGTGGTGCTCCGCTCACTCGCCAGCGGCAAGGACGTCGTCACGGCCAACAAGGCGTTGATCGCCACGCACGGCGACGAGCTTTTTGAAGCCGCCGCGAAGGCGGGCCGCACCATCGCGTTCGAGGCGTCGGTCGCCGGCGGCGTGCCGATCATCTCGAACCTCGCTACGTGCCTGACCGGCAACCAAGTCACCTCGCTGCACGGCATTCTGAACGGCACGAGCAATTTCATCCTCAGCAAGATGCACGAGGAGGGTTCGCCTTACACCGACGTGGTGGCCGAGGCGCAGCGGCTAGGGTACGCCGAGGCGGACCCCACGATGGATGTCGACGGCGCCGACGCGGTGCAGAAGCTGGCGATCCTCGCGCGGCTGGCGTTCGGCGCCCGGCTCGACTGGCAGGCGATTCCCCGCTCGGGCATCGACGGTATCGACCTGGTCGACGTCGGCTACGCTCAGGAACTGGGCTACCGCATCAAGCTGCTGGCGGTGGCCGACCTGCGGGACGGCCGGCTCGACTGCGAGGTGAACCCCGCGCTGGTGAAGGCGGGCAGCCCGCTGGGCGAGGTGGGCGGGCCGTTCAACGCGGTGCTGGTGAAGGGCGACGCGGTCGGCCCGCTGTTCTTCTACGGCCAAGGCGCCGGGCAGATGCCCACGGCGTCGGCCGTGGTGGCCGACCTAGTGGACGTGGCCGTCGGCCGCGCGGCGATCACGTTCCGTTCGCTCGCGTTGGGCCAGGAAGCGAATGACTCGGCCGGCGACGCGGTCACCCAGGCGGACTTCGCCGACTCGACCGGCAAGCGTTACGTCCGGTTGATGGTGGACGACCACCCGGGCGTGCTGGCGGAGGTGACCCGGGCGTTCGGCGACGAGGGCATCTCGATTGCCACGCTCTTGCAGAAGCAGCCGCTCGAGGGCAGCCGGGTGGCGCCGCTGGTGCTGATGACCCACCTGGCGAGCGAAGCGGCGACCGACGCGGCGTGCGCGAAGGTGGCCGCGTTGCCGCAGTGCCAGGCCCCGCCGGTGAAGATGTGGGTGCGCGACTGAGTGGAACCGCGAAGGAGGGAACCACAAAGGAACGAAGGGAACGAAGGAGCCTCTTGTGGGTTACAGCCCGATCGAAGACAGCGACGAGGCTTTGGGCAAGCGAGTGTTAGACGCGGCTTTCATGGTTCATTCGAAGCTCGGCCCGGGACTGCTTGAGTCGGTCTACGAGCGGTGTCTTAAACTTGAACTGCAGCGAGCGAACGTTCCTGCCGCGTCGCAGGTGATCTTGCCTATTAACTACGGAGGCGAGGTGATCGAGTCGGGTCTTCGCCTCGACCTCTGGGTGGGTAAACGGGTCGTTGTCGAACTGAAAGCCGTCGAAAGTCTGCTGCCGATCCATGAAGCTCAGCTATTCACTTACCTAAAGCTCACGGGATGCCGCCTCGGCTTCCTGCTCAACTTCAACGTCGAGCACATGAAGGAAGGCATCAGGCGAGTGGTTCGCTGAGCCCCCGTCTTTGTTCCTTAGTTCCTTCGTGGTTCCCCCTAAGCAATGAAATACGCGATTATCATTCCCGACGGCGCCGCCGACGAGCCTCAGGCCTCGCTCGGGGGGAAGACGCCGCTCGAGGCGGCCGCCACGCCCAACATGGACGCCCTCGCCACGGCGGGCGCCGTCGCGCGGGCGTGCCACACGCCGAAAGCGTTGCCCGCCGGCAGCGAGATCGGCAACCTGTCGCTCTTGGGTTACGACCCGTTCGAGCACTTCACCGGCAGGGCGCCGATGGAGGCCGCTGCCCAGGGGATCACCCTCGCCGCCAACGACTGGGCCGTGCGTTGCAACCTGGTGACGATCGGTGACGCGTCCACCGAGGAGGGCGGTGAGGGGCCCGTGATGATCGACTTTACCGCCGGCCACGTCAGCACGGAGGAATCGACCACGCTCTTAGCCGACGTGCAGCGAGAGATCGCCAGCGACCCCAAGTGGAACGGCGCGCTCGAGTTCACGCCCGGCGTCAGCTACCGCAACCTGCTCATCTGGCGGGGAGACAAGCTGCCGGCGCCGTTCACGAACGACACCCGGACCGAGGCGCCGCACGACTGGACCGACCTCACGATCGAGGACGCCCACCCGAAGGGCCCCGGCGGCGACGTGCTCGTGGAGCTGATGGACGCCACGGCGAAGCTGTTCGCCGACCACCCGGTCAACAAGGCCCGCGTCGACGCCGGCAAGAAGCCGGTGACCAGCACGTGGCTGTGGGGCCAGGGCGGGGCGCCGTCGCTCACGCCGTTCGCCGAGAAGTACGGCCCGCGGGGCGCGATGATCACGGCGGTCGACCTGCTCCGCGGTATCGCCGCACTCGTGGGCTGGGACCGCATCGAGGTGCCCGGCGCCACCGGCTACCTGGACACCGACTACGCCGCCAAGGGCCGCTACGCGGTCGATGCGCTCGACAAGTACGACCTCATCTGCGTGCATGTGGAGGCGCCGGACGAGGCGTCGCACGAGGGCCGTGTCGATGAGAAGGTGAAGGCGATCGAGGCGATCGACCGCGACGTCGTCGGCCCGCTGGCCGAGGCGTTAGCCGCCCACGGCGGAGGCGCTTCGGACGGATGGCGCGTGATGATCAGCCCGGACCATCCGACGTTCCTCAGCACGAAGAAGCACACGCACGGTGACGTGCCGGTGTGCCTTGCCGGCGCGGGCGTGGAGCCGGACGCGTTCGACGCGTACCACGACAAGAACGCCGCGGCGTCGGAGCTGGCGTTCCCCAACGGGTGGGACGCCATGCGTTGGTTCATCGGTGATTGACCGGTCCTACGGCTCTACGGCTCTACGGCGCTTCGACCCGCTCGCCGCCGTTGACGGTCAGGTAAGCGCGGAACGTTTCCGGATCGGTATCGGTCCGAACCGCGGCGGCGTGGCCGTCGGCCCAGCCGGTCAAGAACACTCCCGGGTGCAGGCTTCCGATCCGCTCAAACGGGTTGCCCGCAGGCGGCTGGGCGCCGAAAGGATTGTCGTTGAGCTTGTCGGCTCGGTAATCGGCCGGCTTGGTCCACTCGACCGCGTTCTCGTCGTCGACCTGCACGATGGCGATCGTCGTCGCGGTGCCGTCGCGGAGTGTTGCGAAACGCCGCGGCTGCAAGTCGGCCGCGAAGAAAGCGTCCTCGCCGACGACCCCCAGGTAGTGCGTCTTGCCCGAGGCGGCGACGAGCTGGCCGGACGGATCGAGGAAGAACTCCGGCATCTGCGAGACGAGCGGCAGGTTCGTCGGGCTGTCCCACGGCTCGTCCAGGGCGAACCGGTCGTACAGAGCTTGTTCGCCGACGTAAGGCAGCATCGCGACTCGCCAGCTCAAGAGTGGCCGACCGTCGGCGGATGTGATCGCGAACGGCGGGAAGTGCGAGTTGACGTCGTGGTAGTTGGATAGCGCCAGGCAGAGCTGCTTGACGTTGTAGAGCGATGTGTTGCGTCGGGCCGCCTCGCGGGCCGCCTGCACCGCGGGCAATAGCAACGCCACGAGCACGCCGATGACGGCGGTCTGGGCGACGAACTGCCCGAGCTGTTCCTTGGGGTCGCCGGGTGGAAAAGCGGCGTAGAAACGCGTGCCGTTTCGCGCCGGTAGCATGGCGTCGGCGTACCGCGGGCCGATCCGATCGAGGTAGTCCGCCAACGCCGACTGAGTCGGGTCGGACGGGTCCATCTCGTCGGCGACTTCATCGAACGAGCTGAGATAGAGATTCCGCCACGGGACGAGCAACGCTGCGAGCCGATCGGCCGACGCCTCATCGAGGGCTTCGACTGACGCCGCGACTTTGCTTCGTGAGGAAATGTCGGCCCAAGCTTCGACGTAACGGATCTCATCGGGTGCTTTGCTCAGCTGCTCGAGAGCTGCCAGATTCTCTTCGGACTGCTCTTCACGCGCTCGTTGCATGCCGGCGGCGATCGCCATCTTCGCGAGCGGCCGCAGCGGCGTGAAGTGCACGCCGACGTGCAGATCGACCCGACCGGTCCGCCGCGCCAGCCA
Source organism: Planctomycetota bacterium (assembly GCA_039820945.1). GTDB lineage: Bacteria > Planctomycetota > Planctomycetia > Pirellulales > Lacipirellulaceae > Botrimarina. Next base: position 58,736 of record JBCBPC010000005.1, on the reverse strand, counting down.
GTCGAAGAACGGCCCTTCGGCCGGCGCCAGACCCGGCTTCGTGAGCTTCTTCAGCATGCCCCGCGGCGCCGCGAGCAGCGTCTTGGTATCAACCATCATCAGCAGCGGCGCCGACGGGTCGTTGGGGTCCACCGCGTACACCCGCTGGCCGCCAGGGCCCTCAACGGGTGTGAGCTTCGACAGCACCTCGGGGGACAGCGAATCGAGGTCGAACGGCTCGGTGAAACGGACCGTCGCCGTGTAGTACAGCAGCGTCCCCATCGGCGGCTCGATCGTGATCGTCACCTCCTCGATCGTGCGGGGGTCGAACCCCGCGTACTGCAGGCCCGCGGCGCCGAGCACCTCCGTGGGCCAGAGCTGCGCGGCGGAAGACGCGAGCAGCCTGCCGACCTGCAGGTTGGCGACCGCGACGGTCTGTGGTGTCAGCGGTGAGCCGGCACCGCGCGGATTGCGGTCGCTCTGGGCGATTGCCGCAAGTGGCGCAAGCCAAGTGGCAGCGGCCACCAACGTCCGTAGGTAGAGATCGGTTGCATGACGTCGTCGCATCGTGGGTTGCTCACCGTGGCTTGTTTGAATGGGGGAGAACGCACTCGCTGCGGGTTTCACCTTTGCGGAGTGTACCGCAAGAGCGCGGAAGCGCGATCCAGTGAATCGTCACGGACCATCGGCGGCTCACCAGAAAAAAGTCGATGGCGGCGCCAGTGCTTTGGAGTGATGAAGATCAGCGCTCTGTACGCGCGCGGGGTGCTTCAAACGCGCACAACCGATGGCAAAGCATAGGGGTTGATGGCGTTGATCATCGCCCGCATCGCGCATCGACGAACACGCAGCGGCGCCCGCGCTGCATCTAGCAGCAGTGCAGAATTCCTTGCTTTCGTGAAAGGTTTTTCTTGCACTCGCACGAAGCTCGGATAGGAACGTTCGTTATCTCGTTTGGGGTCGTCGGAACACCTCAAGCAACGAACTTCTTCTGAGAGTTACGGAGCAGAGTTATGGCAAGGTCGGGCCGCTGCGCGCGCACACGTCGGTCATTTCGGTCGGGAGGGCGTCTCGCAAAACTAGAGTCGCTCGAGACCCGCGCACTACTGACGACGGTGTCGGACACGCTGATCGACACGGGGCTCGACGCGGTCGTCGACCGAGACGCCGAAGTGGTGGTCGAGCAGTCCACCGAGGACGCGATTGAGTTCGCCCACACGGAGGCGCTCGAGCTCACCGAGGGGGCGTTTGCCGCGGCGTTCACGCTCGACAGCGTCGCGGGGCGTCAGACGCTGTTCAGCAAAGACCACGGTGGCCTGCAGGAAGGCGGGCACCTGACGGTGTCGGTCGTCGATGGGCGCGTCGAGGCACGGCTGCAGAGTGCGGAGAAGAGCGTGCGGCTCTTCTCGGCGGTCGACGCCATCGGCGCGGCCCAGCAGCACCAAGTAGCGGTCAGCTTCGGCGAAGACGGCTTTCGGCTGTATGTCGACGGCTTGATCGCCGACGCCGCGGTCGATTTCGACCAGGGCATCGCCGCCAACGACAACAGCCTGTACCTCGGCGCAAGCACGGCCAGCCGACAGGGCGACGACCCGCGGCTGCGCGACCCGCTGGACGGGGTAATCGACGCCTTCGCGGTCTACACCGAGCCGTTGTCGCTTGGGGCGGCGGAGGTGATGGCCGGCGTGGACGAGGCGCAGCCTTCGGCGCGTGTGGTGATCGACGGCGTGACGTACGGCACGGACAACGGAGAGATGCTCACGGGATCGCATCTGCTGGGCGAGTACGGCGACGACTACTTGCAGGGCACGCTGGGCGACGACTACCTCGAAGCGGGCCATGGAGAAGACATCGTCGTCGGCGGCGACGGCGATGACCTGATCGTGAGCCGCAGCGACGGACGCGAGCCGGTGATCGCGCAGAACTACGACGCCGACGACGACCCGAACGGCGAGATCAACTCCGCGACCAAGACGCTCTATCCCGACCAGCCGATCACGAGCGATGACCATCTGACGGGCGGCGCCGGCGCCGACACGTTCCGCTTCGAGATCCTCATCAACGCCAAAGAGCGGATCCTCTTCAAGCACGTCAACGACGACGGCACGATCGACTGGCAGGGCGTGACCGGTGAGAACAACCAGGTGCACGACCACTGGATCGATCGCCTGGGCGACGAGGTGATCGCGGACTTCGACCGCTCGGAGGGCGACAAGATCGAGTTCGTCGGCCACACCGTGGACGTGTACAAGGTGGAGCACGTCGACTCGGACGGCGACGGCGTGCTCGACGCCTCGGTGATGCACGTGCAGTCGAACCAGGGCAACGCGGGCGCCCACAACAAGGATCAGATCGGCACGGTCACCGTTTACGGCGACCTCGTGACGGAAGCGGACTACCACGTGCACGCGCACGCCAACCTGGGCATCGTGGAGACGATCGGCGAGCTCGGCGAGGCGCTGGCGCCGCGGCTGAGCTCCCCGGTGGTGAGCGACGGCGCTTCACGCTTCCTGCACGCCAACGTCAACGAAGAGAACCCGCTGCCCGAGGGAGCGGTGTTCTCTACGGGCCAGCCGCTCGTGTTCAACGGCGAGACGGGCGACGCGATCAGTGTCGCCAGCACGGATGCGTTTGCTCTCGACGAGGGGGCGATCGTCGCGACATTCTCAGTCGACGATCCGCAGGAGCGGCAGACACTTTTCAGCAAAGACCACAGCGACTACCAGGACGGCGGTCACCTAACCGCCTGGGTTGTCGATGGACGCCTGGAGGTACGCTTTCAGAGCGATTCGGAGAGCGAGCACCTGCACTCCGAGTACGGCGCGATCGTGCCCGGCGAAGAGCACCACTTCGCGTTCACGTTCGGCGACCGCGGCGCGCGGCTCTACTTGGACGGCGACCTCGTCGACGCCGAGACCGAGTTCACGCAAACCCTGTCCGCCAACGACAACCCGTTGGTGATCGGCGCCAGCGCGATCGCTCGCCAAGGCGACAATGCCAACCTGCGCGATCCGCTGACGGGCGACGTGCTCGAGCTGGCCGTTTACGACACGGCGCTCTCAGCGCGGCAGATCAACGCCCTGGCCGGGCCCCGCGACGTGGCGCCGACGCCCACCGAAGGGACGACCGGTACGGGGCTCGACGCGATGGTCGACACGATCCTGTCCGATCCGGGGTTGCAACGCCGGATCCCCAACGAAGAGATCTTGGTCGGCGCCGCGGCGGCCGACGGGATGAACGCCTTGATTGTGGAGGCCATTGTCGCCACGGGCGTCGCGAACGACGGCGAGCTGCACTCCGCCGATATGCGCGACGTGAACACCTACTTGCGTGAGAACCATTTGGCCGAGTGGACCGAGCTGCACGGCGACGACGAGGACGGTGTGGAGACCGGGTTCCATCTCGTTCAAGGAGACGGCGCCTCGACGCTCGTCTTCGGCGACTCGAACGCCATCAACACGGTGGCCGACGGGTCCTATCACCTGGGCTTTGAGATCGACGGCAACCGCCTGCAGAACGAAGACGGGAACAACAACGCGACGCTTGATGACGTCTCGTTCTGGCTGAGCGAGTACCTGGACGCCGACCTCGCCGCCGGAGCCCTGGCCAACGAGGCTGTTGACCTGTCCGCCAGTGGGACGACTGGCACCGGGCTCGACGCCGTGGTCGAGCTGATCGCCGAGGATCGCGGTTTGAACCGCCGTGTCGCCACCAGCGAGATCGTCGAGGGCGCCGAGGCGGCCGACGGGATGAACGCCTTGATCGTCGAAGCGATCCGCGAGACCGACGTCGCTTTCGACGGTCGGATCAGTCGCTGGGATGTCTTTGACATCAGTCGCTACCTACGGCGGAACCATTCGGCGGAGTGGACCGAGCTGCACGGCGACGACGAGGAGGGCGTCGAGACCGGGTTCCACCTGGTGCAGGGCGACGGGGCCGACACGCAGCTGTTCGGCGACGAGAACGCGGTGAACACCGTAGCCGACGGGCTTTACCACCTGGGCTTCGGCATCCGTGGCGGACGCCTGATCAACGAGGACGGCGACGCCAACGCCAGTGTCCGCGACGTGGCGTACTGGCTGAACGAGCTGCTGGAGGACGATCTGCGGGCCGGAACGCTGGTGGAGGAGGCCGCGGCGGACGAGGCGTTGGCCACCTTCGCCTAGGCGCAAGCGCCGAGACGAAGGTCGGCCTGGAGATTGGGGCAGGCGGTCTGAATGACCCAAGGGGGGACGCGGGCGGGCTTCTGACGAAGCATAATACGAGGCTACCCCCAGCTCGCTCGCGTCCCTCTGGGTTGCCCGTCCCCCCCGCCGCCCGTCTCCAGCGTCCCCCGTTTCCAGCGTCCCAAGCCGCATGCCCCTCATCGTCCAGAAGTTCGGCGGCACGAGTGTCGCCGACGCCGAGAAGATCCGCGCCGCCGCCCGCCGCGCGCTCCGCGCTCAGCAGCAGGGCGCCCAGGTGGTCATGGTCGTCTCGGCGATGGGCAAGAACACGGACGCGCTGGTGGACCTTGCCGGGCAGGTGTGCGATCAGCCGCCGGCGCGGGAGATGGACATGCTGCTCTCGACCGGCGAGCAGGTGTCCGTCGCGCTCATGGCGATGGCCATCCACGACCTCGGCGGGCAGGCGGTGAGCCTCACCGGCGGGCAGATCGGCATCCGCACCGACAGCTCGCACGGCAAGGCGCGGATCCAGTCGATCAGCACCGATCGGATGAAGAAGCACCTGGACGCCGGGCGAGTGGTGATCGCCGCCGGCTTCCAGGGTATCGACCACGACCTGAACATCACGACGCTTGGCCGCGGCGGCAGCGACACGACGGCCGTCGCCCTGGCCGCGGTGCTCGGCGCCGACGTGTGCGAGATCTACACCGACGTGGACGGCGTGTTCACGACCGATCCGCGCATCGAGCCGGCGGCCCGCAAGATGGCGTGCGTGTCGCACGACGAAATGCTTGAGCTGGCGAGCCTCGGCGCCGGCGTGATGCACAGCCGCAGCATCGAGTTCGGCAAGAAGTTCAACGTGCCGATCCACGTCCGTAACTCGGGCGTGTTCACCGACGAGCCGGGCACGGTGATCGGGCCGATCCCCGAAAGTGTCGAACGGCCGGTGAGCGGTGTGGCGTTGACGAAGAACGAGTCGCGGCTCACGGTGCTCGGCGTTCCCGACCGCCCCGGCGCCAGCTTCACGCTGCTCGAGCGGTTGGCCGAGGCGAACGTCGCCGTCGACATGATCGTTCAGAACCGCGGGCGCGAGGGCCGCGCGGCGATCTCCTTCACCGTGCTCGACGCCGACCTAGCGGTGGCGCGTGAGGCGGCAACGGCCGCCGCGGCCGAGCTCGGCGCCGAGGGCGTCACGGAAGACACCGCGGTGAGCAAGGTCTCGATCGTCGGCCTCGGCATGGCCGAGCAGGCGGGCGTGGCCAATCGGCTGTTCCGCACGCTCGCCGACGCGGGCGTGAACATCCAGGCGATCACCACCAGCCCGATCAAGGTGTCGTGCCTCGTGGAGCAGAGCCGTGGGATGGACGCCCTACGGGCCGCTCACCGCGAGTTCGCCCTGAACGAGGCGCCGGCCGCCGCGGCGACGTTCGACGACACCCTGGCCGCCGCCCGGCAAGCGAACCACGCGGACGCGGAGGCGGTCATCCGCCGCCTGCAGGCGATGGAAGACCTGACGATCGACGGCGTGTCGCTGGACGACAGCCAATCGCTCGTCGCGTTGCATCAGGCGCCCGACACGCCGGGCATCGCCGCCCGATTGTTCGACGCGGTCGCGGAGACCGGCGTGCTGGTCGACCTGATCGTGCAGAGCATCGGCCGCGAGGGGCACACCACGGTCGCGTTGACGGTGCCGGTCGCTGACGCAGCCAAGACGGCCGGCGTGCTACAGACGTTGGCGGACGAGATCGGCGGCACGGTCGCTAGCGACGAGAGCGTGGCGATCCTTTCGGTGGCGGGCATCGGCGTGCGGAGCCACACGGGCGTGGGCGCGCGGATGTTCAAGGCGCTCGCGGACGCGGGCGTGAACGTCGAGCTGATCGGCACGAGCGAGGTCGACGTGAGCGTGGTCGTCGCGGGCGATCAGGGGCAGAAAGGCCTGGCGGCTCTCGAAGCGGCGTTCGCTGACGTGCTTGTCTGAGCCGACGCAGCGACCGGCGCGTTCTCAGGATCTCTCGTTCGAGAGGTGCGCCGCCGCGTCCCCGACTGCCGGTGAGGCGGGCCCGGAGTGACGCTACGGACACGAGAAAACCGTTGACTGTTGCGGACATCCGAGCTAGCCTCTCACTGGTTTTTTCTATGAAAGACCAGGGGGCGTGAAGAGGCTGCCTTCTAAGTTGCATCGCCGATCCGTCACCACGCCCAGGTAACCTGCTGATGTCTCGCCTCGTTCGCGCTGCTGCTGGTGCTTTTGTCCTGTGGTTCGCCAGCTGCGCTGGTGCGACCACGATTACTCTCGAGACAGTCGCCAACTCGACCACGACCCCACCGGGCAGCAGTCTCCCTTTCAGTGGGTTTGGCGTTAGCACGCCTTCGATCAACAACGGGCACATCGCCTTCCGGGGTCAGACGCTGGGGCAAAACTCAGGCATCTACCGCGACAGCGGCAGCGGGTTGCAGCTCATCGCCGATCGCAACACCGTGAATCCCGGACCGATCGGGCCGGCGAACACGCTCTCGATCTTCGGCAACGCTTCGGTTGACGCCAGCGGCAACGTCGCCTTTCGTTCCTCGGTTGCAAGCAGCGGCACGACGGCAATCTACGTCGGCGACGGCGGTGTGCTCGACCAACGGATATCGCGCGATCAGCCGGTGCCGGGCTTGCCCGGCCAGATCTTCCTCGGGTTCAGCACGCCCCAGCTCGATGACGATCTTGTCACGGTTGACGGGACCATTGGCCCGAGCGGCAGCGGCGGTGCGTTCAACATCATTCGTGAAACGCCAACGACCATCGAGCGCCTGGCGAGCCTTGGTCAGACACTGCCCGGCGGGACGCAGGGATTCTCGCTGTTCGGTTCGCCCGTCACGGAGAACGGCAACACCGCGTTCGCCGGGTTCGGAACCCCGGGTCTCGGCCAGCAGAGCGGCGTCTTCTCGGACGCGAGCGGCTCGCTGCAGCCGGTGATGATCAGCGGCACGACTTTGATTCCGGGAACCTCCGACCCGTTCGGCTTCATCGGCCTGCAGGAAGTGGGCGTCGATCGAGACGGCGAAGATGTGGTCTTCGTCGGGTACTCCGCCGACTTCCTCACCTCGGGCATCTACGGCTTGATCGACGGTACGCTCACAACGCTCGTCGACAGCAACACGCTGCTGCCCGGATCGACCACCGAGACGTTCAACGCGGGCGGTTTCACCGGTCTGGGCTACGACAACGGCAATCTGCTCTTCGTTGGCGCCGACAGCTCCTTCAATCGCGGCTTGTACGCCTTGTACGAAGGTGTGTTGATCGAGATCGCCAGTGGCGGAGACACCGTCGGCGGGGTCGATAGCGTGTTCAACTTTGGCTTGTCGCAAGTGGATCAATCGATCAGCGGGAACCAGTTCACGTTCCTCGCGCAGGGCAACCAGGGGGTCGAGGTGGTTCGTGGCACGTTCGGCGACCCGATTCCCGAACCGGCGACGTGCGTACTGTTTGGCGCCGGGTTCCTGGCTTGCGTCACGTCGCAACGCCGACAAAAAGCCTAGGCGTTTGGCAGGATTGGCGGCGTGTCAGCCGTCACTCTGGCCAGCCGCCAGAGCTAGAGAAGGTACCACCCGCCTCGGCTCGTGCCTGCTCGCTGCGAGACGAGCAGGAGCGTTCGACCGCAGCGATTCAGTCCTCGTCCTGCTCGCTCATTACCTCGTTGATGACGTCCTCCGAGACGTAGATCGGCAGCGGCGGCTCACTGGTTACCGCGACGGCGATCGCGTCGCTCGGGCGGGCGTCGACCTCGATCAGCTCGCCCTCGTGCCGGATGCGGAGCTTCGCGTAGTAGACGTGGTCCTCCAGCTCGGTGATGACCACGTCTTGCAGGTCGCCGCCCAGGTGCTCGGCGACCGACACGAGCAGGTCGTGCGTGAGCGGCCGAGTGGCCTCTTCGCCCTTCACGCGGCGCTCGATGCTGCGGGCCTCGAAGTAGCCGATGAGGATCGGGAACGCCCGGTCGCCCTCGACCTCTTTGAGATAGATCACCTGCTGATCGTTGATCTCGCTGATGATGATCCGCGAGAGTTGCATGGTGACCGGCATGGCGGCGGCTCCTCGGAGAAGGATTCGCGATCGGCCACCGCCAATCGCCTGCCCCCACAGTATAACGAGCCGCGGCGAACGATACCCCCTGGCCGAACAACAGCCCCCGGTGGCGCCCCCCCGGGCGCCGACAAACAAGCTGATGCCGACAGAAAACCCGATGCCGACAAACAAGCCGTGGCAAGTTGGTGAAACCGCGTTGCCCGCGTGGCGCGACGCTCCGCCGGAGGTCGTCGTGCTGCCGATCGGCGCCACGGAGCCCCACGGCAAGCACCTGGCGTACGCCACGGACAACTATCAGGTGGAGGCGATCGCCGACGCCGCGGCCGCGGCGGCCTGGCGGCGGGGCGGCCGCGTAGGCGTGCTGCCCGTGCTGCCGTTCGGCGTGCAGACCACCCAGCAGGCGTTCCCGCTGGCGATGAACCTGCGGCCCTCGACGCAGTTCGCCGTGCTGAGCGACCTGGCCGAGTCGCTTGTGAACACTGGCGTGCGGAAGATGGTGCTGCTCAACGGGCACGGCGGCAACGACTTCTATCCGTGGATCAAGGAGGTCTACGGGCGATGGGACGCGTTCTTCGTCCAGGTGCACTGGTTCGAGGTGTGCGGTGAGCTGATCGCCGAGCTGTTCCCCGCCGGCGGTGATCATGCGAACGACATGGAGACGAGCCTCATGCTGCACCTGCGGCCAGACCTGGTTGACCTGGACGCCGCCGGCGCACAACCGACGGCCACGCCGCGGCTGCGGGCGATGCGCGAGGGGTGGGCTCGTTCGCCAAGACCTTGGGACCGCTACACCGAAGACTCGGGCGCCGGCGATCCTCGCGATGCGACGGCGGACAAGGGGCGCCGCTTGTTCGAGGCGACGGCCGCGGAGCTCGCTGACTTTTTCACCGAACTGGCGGCCGCGGAGCTCGACGAGCGGTTCCCGTTCTGAGCGTTTCCTTCTGACAAGCCGGCCGCTTCACCCCAACCGGCCGCGTCAGCCGAACTGCAGCCACGCGACGACGCTGACCACCACGGCGCCGATCAGATTCAACGCAAACCCCTCGCGGGCCATCGCCTTGGTCGAGACGCCGGCGCCGTACACCGCGGCGTTCGGCACCGTCGCCACGGGCAGCATGAACGCGAAGCTCGCGCTGATCGCCGCGGGCACCATCAGCAGCCGCGGGTCGAGGTCGGTAGCCGTGGCGACCGACGCGAGCAGCGGCATGAGCAACGCCGTGGTCGCGGTGTTGCTGGTGACCTCGGTCAGGAATGTGACGCTCAGGCAGAGCCCGAGCAGCAGCAGCGGCGGCGGGGCGGAGGCCAGCGCCGTGAGCGTGCCGCTCACCGCGTCGGCAAGGCCCGACTCGCGGAACCCGAGCGCCAGCACCATGCCGCCGCTGAACAGCAGCAGCATGCCCCACGGGATGCGGCCGGCGGTTTCCCAGTCGAGCAGTCGGTCGGGCGGATGCCCCTCCTCCACAGCATTGCCGCTGGGGATCAAGAACATCGCCACCACGGCCAGCAACGCGACGCTGGCGTCGTTCGCATGCGGCAGGCCGACCGCCTCGCTCCAACCGCCAAACGGCTCGCGCCGCGTCACCCACAACAGCGCCGTCACCCCGAAGACGGCGAGCGTGCGGACCTCCGCCGTGGTCCAACGCCCGGCGTCGGGCAGCACGACCTCCACACGCCGGCCGAGGCCGCGCGTCAGCCACAACGCCGAGAGGCCGAGCATCGGCAGCGACGCGGGCAACGCCCACCGCATCCACTCGGCGAAGGTCGGCTCGCCGATGGGGCTTTTCGCCAGCTCGTTCATGCACAGCAGGTTGGGCGGCGTGCCGACGGGGGTCGACGTGCCCGCGACGCTCGCCGCGTAGGCGATGCCCAGCAGCACCGCGTTCCGCAGGCGCGGCGCCCGGCGCGGGTCGCCCAGCGTGTCGAGTGTCGCCAACGCGATCGGCAGCAGCATGAGCGTGGTCGCCGCGTTGGAGACCCACATGCTCAGCACCGCGGCCGCGGCCATGAAGGCGAAGACGATCCGTCGGCCGGTCAGCTCGCCGCCGACCGACGCGAGGTGGATCATCCGCAGGGCGATCCGCCGGTGGGCGCCGCTGCGCTCCAAAGCCGTGGACAGCATGAAGCCGCCCATCAGCAGCAGGATGAGCGGGTGGCCGAAGGCCTGACCGACCTTCGCGGACGACACGACGCCCAGCAGCGGCAGCACGGCTATCGGCAGCAGCGACGTCGCGGGGATCGGGATCGCCTCGGTCACCCACCACACGGCGCACAACGCGGTCAGGCCGGCCGTCGCCGCGGCCTCCCACGGAAGCCCGCGAGCGCTAAGCACCGTCCCAACGACCGCTGCCGCGGCGGGCCCGATCAATAGACTCCAAGACCTCATGCGACGCAGCGTAACGGCAAGCGCCGCCGGGTAGCAACGTGGACGCCGAGTCCGTCGTTGTTTCTCACCGCCGGCGAACCAGCGCCGCGACGGCGCCCGTCGCGATCAGCAGTCCGGTCGTGGGCTCGGGGATCAACGTCGTATCGTTCACCAAGATCCCGGCGCCGGGTGTCACCGCGCGGAGGCTGACTGATGTGGTGAACCGTGTGGACAGCGAAACCGTCCCCTCGCCGAAAGTGTCGACACCGATGTCCGACAGGAACAGCACACCGAACGACCGGCCCACAGGCACCTGGAAGTTCATCGCGTAGGAGAAGTTGGCCGAGCCCGAGCCGCCGGCGCCGTCGGGCGTGAACGTGAACGAGTTGCTGATATCGGTCGATCCCCCCGAGCCGTCGGTCATCGTGTAGCTGACACTCTCGCTCCCGTCGCCGTCGATGAAGTAGAAGCCGCTCACGCCCAGGATTTCTTCGGCGCCGCCGTCTTCTAAGAACTCGATCACCTTGATCGAGAGCCCCTCACTCGCGGCAGTGAGGCCCGCCTGCTGGAGCAGAGAGTCGATCGTCACCAACAGTTCGAACGTGGGCGATCCGCCCAGGGCGAACGACTCGCCGACCACTTGGCTCGCCAGGGTCGAGAGAAAATTGCGTGAGGACTCGTCCGTGTCGTCGGCGCTGAGCTCGCCGATCTGACCGTGATCGAGGGTGAACTCGCTCGCGAGTCCCATGTCACCGGGCGTGAACGACAGGTCGGCCTCGCTCTCAAAGCTCGTGAGGTTGTCCGGGAAACCGGTCGTCTGGGCGTCCGCCAGATTGAGGCCGAACGTGGTGGTCTCGATCGGCTCACCCAGGCCGTACGCGATTCCGGTGTAACCCGACGCGACGCTCCCGCCGGGGAAGAACCCGTCCACCTGGCCCGCCAGTACGACGTGTTCGCCGATGTAGTTCGGGTTGTTGATGTCGAACGAGCCGGGAGGGAACGACATCGTGTCGGCCACGGCGGAAGCGACGAAGAGCAGGCAAGCCGACACGCAGGCCATCAGGCAAGTAAGCGAGTGAATGAAGCGGATCATGCGGTCTCTCAATGAGGGTGTAACCGAGCGAACGCAATCGCAGCGCCGCCGCTCGGAAGTTGAAAGCGAGGCAGAAGACTACCCGGCCAAGAAAACAGGCGAGACGCGCTTGCAGCGGTCTCAAGCCTAGCGGGTGTGGCGATTCACGAGCGACTAATGCCAATACGAGAATGAAGACTCTTGTGGCCCGAGGCTATTCACCGTCGACACGGGTGTCAACGAACTCTTGCCCCAGGTTCATCGGCAATGCGGTGCCGCCGGACAACAGCTTGAGCTCGGCGCCGTTGAAGACAAGCACCGCGTCGGGGTTCAGATCTCGCGACGACCCGACGTCGCGGCCATCGACCTTGATGCGATCGTTGCTGGTAAACTCCACCACGCGCCCGCCGACACCAATCCGTGTGCCCGCGCCGACCTCGTCAACGTTGAAGCCAAAGCCGTCCGCGACGATGTTGAGCGGTTGCCCGTTGGGAAGAGTGGCGACGCCGCGCGACGTAGAGCCGTACCGGAGCACCAGCCAGGCGCCGAGGAGTAACAGCAGAATCCCCAGTGAGACGCCGACGACACGCTCGAGCGTCCTCACGCCGCCTTCTCGCCGTCGAGCGTTTCCGGCACGTGCTTGATCACCTCGCGGAGCACGTCGTCCGGAGCGACGCCCTCGGCCTCGGCCTCGAAGTTGAGAATCACGCGGTGCCGCAGGGCGGGCAGCGCCACACGGCGGGCGTCGTCGAAACTCACGTTGTAGCGGCCGGCGAGCAACGCCCGGACCTTCGCCGCCAGGGCGATCGTCTGGGCGCCACGCGGGCTGGAGCCCCAGCGGAGGTGCTCGTTCGCGGCGGGCGCCGCCAGGTCGCCGCCCTGGTGCGTGGCGAGCACCAGCCGGGCGACGTAGTCCTGCACGTGCGGCGCCAGGATCACCTCACGCACCAACTGCTGGTGCTCGCGGATCTCCGCGCCGTCCATCACTTTGTTGGGCGTGATGGTGACACCCTTGGTGGTCCGCTCCAGCACCTCGTTGAGGTCTTTGCGGCCCGAGTAGTCGACCAGCAGCTTGAAGAAGAACCGGTCGAGCTGCGCCTCGGGCAGCGGGTAGGTGCCCTCTTGCTCGATGGGGTTCTGTGTCGCCATGACGAAGAACGGGCGCTCTAGGTCGAACGTCTGCCCGGCGGCGGTGACACGCTTCTCCTGCATGGCTTCGAGCATGGCCGACTGCGTCTTGGGCGTCGCGCGGTTGATCTCGTCAGCCAGGCAAATCTGTGTGAAGACCGGCCCGCGTTGGAACTCGAACGCCCGCCGGCCCTCGGGGTCCTCGACGATCAGGTTCGTGCCGAGGATGTCGGCCGGCATCAGGTCGGGCGTGAACTGGATGCGGCTGAACTGCAGGTCGAGCACCTCGGACAGCGTCTTGATGAGCAGCGTCTTGCCGAGGCCCGGCGCGCCCTCCAGCAGTGCGTGCCCGCCGCAGAAGAGGCACGTCAGCACGCCGTGCAGGATCTCGCCGTGGCCGACGATCACCTTGCCCAGCTCTTGGTAGACGGCCTTGTAACGCTCGGCGAACTGCGCGGCGCGTTGCTCGATGGAATCGCCTAGAGACATACGGAAAGACGCTAGAGGCTAAAGGAGTAGAAGCAACAGACAACGAACCACGAAGGAACCAAGGAAACGAAGGGCCAGATCGCGAGACCCAGAATTCAACAAGACTTCGTCCTTTGTTCCTTAGTGGTTCACTCGTCGGAATCACGATCACGCGACGCTTGGCGTTTGGCTTTCAACAATCGAGAGGTGTAACCCTCTTCGGCCGGCTTCTCGCCGCTGGCGAGGCCGTCGCCCTTGCCCGTCGGCTTGCCGGTCCGTCCATCGGATTGGGGCTTCGTGGCGGTGGGGGCTTCTTGCAGCGGGGAGTCGCCGGCGGGCAGCGGGGCGTCGGACGCCTCGAAGCGGCCGGACGCCGCCGTGTCTTCGCCGCCCATTGTTTCCCGCACCTCGGCCTTGCGTCGGCGGAGCCGTTGTATGGTAGCCGGTTCGGGCGCCGCGCGCTCGGCCCCGCCAAGCCGGCGGCGAACCCAGTCGACGCCGCCAAACAGCCATTCGAAGCCGACCTGCACGCGGCGTACGAACACGTCTCCCAAGAACAGCACGCTCGCGGCGAGCACCAGCAGCGGCCAGATCGGCTGGCGCGACACCGCCGGTGCCAGGTCGCGGCGGTACGGGTCGACGGCGGCCAGCTGCGCGCCCGCGGTGTCGGCGGCGAAGTCGACGCCCGCCTCGTCGGTGAGCACCTTGCCCGGCTCGCCGTCCGCGGCCGGCAGGTTGGCGATCGACTCGAGCAGCGGCCGGTTGGTCTCGCGGTCGCGGAACTCGTCCGAGTAGCCGACCGAGACGCCGGAGCGGATCATCGGCTGCCCGGCGCCCGGATTCACCATCAGGATGTAGCTGCCCGGCTCCGCGGCGTCGAACTCGGCCACGTACCGGCCGGGGGCCGTCTTGGCAAAGCTCAGCGATTGGTCGCCGCCGGTGCGGACCGCCGCGCCGCTGATCGTCGGCAGGTCGAGGAACTCCTCGTTCTTGTCGAGCGCGTCGACGATGACGCGGACCTTGCCGTCGGACACCTCCGTGGCGAGGGTGAAGTTGCCGGTATCGCCCGTCGGCCGCATCGACCAGCGGATCATCTGGCTGAAGAACTGGTGGTAGTTGTCCCAGCCGGTCCACTCGTTTGCCCAGCGGGCGCCGGCGTCGGTGGTAAAGGCCGCCACCTTGCCCAGGCCGTAGGTCCACGTCGCCAGCACCGAAGAGCTCTCCGCGTTCTTCGGCTCGGGCGAGCGGAGGATGACCTCCACCAGCGAGCTGTCTTTGACGGTCGTTTGGACGAAGCCGCTGATCGGCGGGACGACCGGCGAGAGCCCCTGCACGATCTCGTGCCGGAGCATCATCTGCGGCGCCAGCGGCGGGTTGAGCTCCTTCACCAGCGGCCGCGACACCCGCCGCGCCTCGCGTTGGTAGATGCGTGGCAACGCCGCCGCGTTGCGGACCTCGTAGTACTTCCCCCCGGTGCGGTTGGCGATCCGCTGCATGGTGGCGTGCCCGGGCGGTCCGTGACCGCCGACCGCGACGGTGGTAATCCTCACCCCCTGCGACGTGAACGCCTTCATCGTGCGGCCCGACGGCGGCGAGGGGTCGCCGTCGGAGATGATGATCATGTGCTTCGTGGCGGGCGTTGGGTTTTTGAGCTTGGCGAACGCCGCGGCCGCCACCCGCATCGAGGGGTCGAACTGCGGCATATCGCCCACAGTGAGGCGGTCCACACGCGCCTTCATCTGGTTGCGCGACGGGCCGACGGTGATCATGCCGCCGCGCGACTGACCCCACAGCCACTGGTCGCTGCCGTTCCAGCTCAAGAGGCCGGCGTAGTCGCGGGGGCCGAGGGCGTCGATCGCCTCGATCGCGATCCGCTTCTGCCAGTAGTTGCCGCGGGCGATCTCGCTGGCGTGCATGATCATGCACAGGGCGCCGACGGGCGTGACCTTGGCCGCCTTGATCTCTAGGTCGACCGGCAACGCCTTTTCGATCTCGGTCTGGTCCCAGCCGCCGGCGCCGAAGCTGCGGTCGCCGCCGAGCATCACCAGCCCGCAGCCGAGCTCCTCCGTGTTGCGCACCAGCATGGCGATCTGCTCGTCGGAGAAGCCGCTGATCGAGTCGCTGCTCACCACGCCGCCGGGCGTGGCGCCGAAGCCGCTGGTGCGTGGCGTGTTGGCCAGCACGACGGTGTCGTAACGCTGCAGGTCGGCGAGCGAGCCGAACAGCCGATCGCTCCGGCGGAGCGTCACCTCGAGCCCCTCGCCCTTGAGCGCGTCGACCAGCCGATCGAACTCGCCCGGGTGCTCCCAGTCTTCGATCACCAGCGCATGGCCCTTGCCACGCACGTGCGTGTACGCCGTGGCGACGTTGTTCTGGCTCGAGGCGTCTGCCTTCGGGTCTCCCGGCACGAACCGCGCCTCGTAGGTGTAGAAGTCGGCCTCGTCGATCGTCTCGCGGATGCTGAAGGCGTTCTTGCCGGGCCGCAGCGTGACGGGGCTCTCGGAGAGCACCTCTTCGAGCTCGCCCCGTTTGCGGACGATCCGCAGCACGCCCTGCTCGGAGCCCGCCGACTGCTGGCCGGGCGCCGTACGATGGTCGATCACCACGCGTGTCTCGAACGGCTGCCCACGGCGGACGTCCGCCGGGATAGCGACCTTGTCGACCACCGTGTCGGCCCGCGGGGGCAGCGGCACGGGCACCACGTCGATGCTGACGCCGCCGGCCGTGGCGAGCCGCGCTTCGCGCAACGCGTCGCCCACGTTCTCGTTGCCGTCGCTCACCACAACGACCCGTTTGGCGGCGTCGGGCGGGAAGAGCGACATCGCCTGCTGCAACGCGCCCGCGAGGTTCGTCTGCTGCCGGTCGACCGTCGATTCGATCCGCGGCATCTCGTAATTGAAGTCAACCGGAGGCAGCTCGACCTCCGCGTCGCGGCCGAAGACGATCACCCCCGCGCGGTCGCCCGCGTCGCTCCGGCGGTGGTTGCGCACGGAGGCGTTCACGAACGACTTCATCGCGTCGCGTTGCGCCTCGGGGATGCTCGCCGACTGGTCGAGCAGGTAGATCACCGTAAGCCGATCGCTGGTGCGCGTGAACTGCGCCTCGGCCAGCGCCAGCACGATGGCCGCGAAGACCAGCGAACGCAGCACGAGCGCCGCGATCCGCCGCCCGGCGCCGAGGCCTGATAGGCCGCCGTAGCTCAACGCCCAGAACACCGGAAGCAGCAGCAAGGCGGCGAGCCACCAGCGGCTGTCGAAGGCGAGGCTTGTGTCGAACATGTCCGCCTATTGGACCACAAAGCACACGAAGGGCACAAAGACGCGGGCGGATCGATCCACTGGATTCACGTCGCGACCCGCTGGATGCGGTGATTGCCGGTGTCCAGCACGTGGAGTCGGCCGGTGCTGTCGCGCACCAGCGCCCACGGGTCCCACAGCCGACCGGGGTCGCGGCCCTGGCCGCCCCACACGCCCAGCGACTCGCCGTCCGGGCTGAACTTCTGCAGTCGGTGGTTGCCGTACTCGCAGAGGACCAGGTCGCCCGCCTCGTCGAAGACGATGTCGTACGGGTAGTAGAGGCCGCCCGGCGCGGAGCCCTCTTCGCCCCAGATCGAGAGCAGCTCGCCCTCCGTGTCGAACACCTGCAGGCGGTGGTTGCACGCGTCGCACACCCACAAACGGCCGGCGGCGTCGAGCGTCATGTTCTGCGGCCGGCGGAACTGCTCCGGCTCCGTGCCGTGGGCGCCCCACGTCTTGAGGTGCTCGCCCTCCGGCGAAAACTTCTGGATGCGGTCGTTGTCTCCGTACTCGGCGACGTACACGCAGCCGTCCGCGTCGCGCACCGCGTCGGTGACGAAGCCGAACTCGCCCCGGCCCTTGCCGTTCACCCCGCCGATGGTGGCGTCCTCCATCAGCTCGCCCTCGGGCGTGTAGAAGAGGACGCGGTAATAGTGCGTGTCGGCCACCATCAGCTGGTCGCGCGAGCGGTCGAAGGTGAGGCCCGTCGGCCGGCCGTTCTCGCTCTCCGGCGTCTGCCAGCTGCGGAGGAATTCGCCCTCCGCGTCGTACACGAGAATCCGCGCGGTGAAGTCGACGATATACAGGTGATCGCGCCCGTCGATGGCGATCGCCCGCGGCTTGTGGATCCGGGCGCCCACCACCCCGTGCCGGCCCCATACGGCCTCGAGCCGGCCGATGCCGCCTTCGTCCGTCGGAGGCTCGTTCGAACAGCCGATCAACGACGCCGCGAAGGTCGTGAGACCCGCCGCGTGGAACGATCGGCGATCGATCGTGGGCTTGCTCGTTTGTGTCACGGCGTCGGCGCCTGATTGTGTGTCGAGCGGAGGCAGCGACCCCCCGCCGCGTGCAGTGTCGCCCGCCAGCGAGCGTGTCGCAACTTCCGTGTGGGGGTTGCCCCGGCTTCCACACGCGTCCGAGCGGCACTAGAGTGCGGTGCCTGCCGAAGAGCGGCAGCTCACGGCGTGTTGTTTGCTCGTCTGTCGATAGGTTGTTATGCCTCCCGCTGTGATCGACGTCGCGAAGGCCGACGACGCCCGCGACGTGGTGCATCGAGCGGTTCAATCGCTGGCCGAAGGCGAGCTGGTCGCCCTGCCGACCGAGACCGTGTACTGCGTCGCGGCGAATGCCGCGGACGCGTCCGCCCTCGAGCGGCTAGCAACGGCAACCGGCCGTGCGGCCGACGACCCGCTCGCGATCGCTGTGAAGAGCGCCGAGGACGCGGAGGACTACGCCCCCGGCTGGGGTCCGTTGGCCCGGCGGCTCGCACGGCGTTGCTGGCCTGGTCCCGTCACCTTGGTGGTCGGAGCGGACCATCGCGAGGGCCTCACCGGTCGGCTGCCCGCCGAAACGCGTCGGCTCTTGTGTCCCGAAGACACTGTGGCCCTTCGTGCGCCTGCGAACGCCATCACGCTCGAGGTCCTGCGCATGCTGGCCGGCCCGGTCGCGCTGACCGGAGCCAAGGCTGCCGGGGGAGACGAGGCGACGGACGCCGCAGGGTGCGTCGCAGCGCTTGGTGAGGACCTCGCACTCGTGCTCGACGACGGCCCTGCCCGCTACGGCGGGGCGTCGACGGTCGTCCGTGTCGATGGCGACGGGCTCTCCGTGGTTCGCGATGGCGTCGTCGGCAGGCAAACCATCGAACGGATGAGCCGCGTCCTGGTCGTGTTCGTCTGCACGGGGAACACCTGCCGCAGCCCGATGGCCGAGGCGGTCATGCGGAGCGTGCTCGCTGAGCGTCTGGGCGTCGACGCCGACGAACTCGGTGTGAAGGGCGTCCAGGTGGCGTCAGCCGGCCTGGCCGCGGCTCCGGGCGCCCCGGCCAGCGGTCAGACCGCTGAGTTAATGCGCGAGCGCGGCTGCCCGATCGACGATCACGCCGCCCAGCAGGTGAGCGAGCACCTCGTGCGGCACGCCGACGTCATTATCCCGATGACCGCCGGGCACGAGGCGGCGCTCGTGGAGGTCTGGCCGGAGGTCAGCCCGCGTGTCAAACTCTTGGACGCGGCAGGCCGCGACATCGCCGATCCCATCGGCGGCGGCATCGAGGTCTACCGTGAGTGTCTGGAACAGATCGAGGCGGGCGTCCGGCATCACGCCGAGGCGTTGCTCGCCGAGCTTGGCGTCGCGGGCGGCTAGAGGCCGCCGCGCGAACGCCGCGAGTCCTTAGGGAATCCGTGCATGAAGATCGCCGTCGCTAGCGACCATCGGGGCATCGACCTCAAGCGCAAAGTCATTTCGACTCTCGAATCGATGGGCCACGCGGTCGTCGATGACGGCGCCGAGTCGGGCGAGAGCGTCGACTACCCCGACTACGCGTCGGTGGTCGCCAAGCGCGTGAGCGACGGCGAGGCGGAGCGCGGCGTGCTGATCTGCGGCACTGGCATCGGCATGGCTATCGCCGCCAACAAGTTCCCCGGCGTGCGTGCCGCGCCCTGCACGGACGAGGTGACCGCGGAGATCAGCCGCCGCCACAACGACCTGAACGTGCTCTGCCTTTCGGCGGACCTGCTCAGCCCGCGCGTGGTTGAGCGGATGGTGAGCGTGTGGGCCGACACGGAGTTCGAGGGCGGCCGTCACGAGCGACGCCTGAGCAAGGTCCGCGACATCGAGCAAGACGTCCGGAAGTGCTGAGCCCCTTTTACGCGGTGAGCCCGTTCCTGCGGTGAGCCATGCCCGGGGTGAGCCCCGGAGCGAAAGAGACACGGCGCCATGCCCGGCCGACTGCTCGAAGACGCCCTCCGCATCTGGCGAGCCGGCCTCGAAGCGGTCCGCCCAAAACGGCTGTTCGCCGAGTCGGTAGCGGTCCGCCAAGGGGTGCTGACGGTGCGCGACAGCCGCGGAGACCTCGCGGCGACGATCGACCTGAGTAAGGTGGGGCGCGTCTTCGTGGTGGGCGGTGGAAAGGCGGGCGCCGCGATGGCCGGCGGCCTCGAGGCGGCGTTCGGCCACGCCCCAGAGGCGAAGCAGCTGGATGGTTTGCTAAGCGTTCCGGCCGACTGCGTGTCGGAGACGCGGGCTATCCGCTTGGTCGCCGGACGCCCCGCCGGCGTGAACGAGCCGCGGGCCGAGGGCGCCGCCGCAACCGAACAGATGCTCCGGCTCGTCGCGAGCGCCGACGCCGAGGATCTGGTGATCTGCTTGCTGTCGGGCGGGGGCTCCGCGTTGCTCACGGCGCCGTTGTCGCCCGTAACCGTTGACGACAAGGCGGCCGTGGTCCGGCTGATGTCCGATCGGGGCGCGACGATCGAAGAGATCAACGCCGTCCGTCAGCAGGTGAGCCGCGTGAAGGGCGGCGGGCTGGCCCGCGCATGCCGCGCCGGACGGCTGCTGACGCTGGTGATCTCCGACGTGATGGGCGATCCGCTCGACCTGATCGCCAGCGGGCCGACGGTCGAGTGCCGATCAACGCCCGCGGACGCGTTGGCGATTCTGAAGCGTCATGGCCTTGCGGGTGACGCGGCTCTGCAGCGGGTCGTCGAGACGCTCCGGGCGAAGCCCGCGGAGACCGCGGAGACCGCTCTTCTCACCACCGACGCCACCACGGTGATGCTCGCTAACAACGCGATGGCGGTCGACGCCGCCGGCGCGGAGGCCGAGCGCCTCGGCTACCGGTACCACATGACCTCGGCCAACGGGCCCGAGGGGCTCGCCGAGGACCTCGGCCGATCGCTGGCGGAAGGGGCGTTGCGGCTCCGCGACCACGCGTCGCCCGAAGCGCCCAACTGCCTGATCTCCGGTGGCGAGCCGACCGTCGAGCTGGCCCCGCCAGATATCCGCGGCAAGGGCGGCCGGAACCAGCAGTTGGTGCTCGCCGCTCAGCAGACGCTCGGCGACGCCGAGAGAGTGGCGATCGTCTCGGGCGGGACCGACGGAGAAGACGGCCCCACCGACGCGGCCGGCGCCTTCTCCGACGCCGCGGTGAGTCGTCGGGCCCGCGACGCAGAGCTCGACATCGCGGACACGCTGCGGCGGAATGACGCTTACACCTTCTTCGAGAAGTGCGACGCGCTGCTCCGCACCGGGCCGACCGGCACGAACGTGTGCGATCTACGCGTCGTCACCATCGGCGACACCGAGGAAACGGGCGGCTGAGCCCGCGTCGCGGTCGCGTGGGCGGCTCAGTCCCACCACCAAGAGTCAGTGGCGATCGCGTCGGACAGCTCGGCGTGCTTCGTGGCCAGGGTCCCTTCGGCGTCCGGCGTGACGTTGCCCGACCGCAGCGAGAGCGACGGGTTGATCTGCACTCCGCCACCGATGGGCGTCATCAGCATGCTGCCCTTCCAGATGCTGTTGACGGCGGTCGCCACCTGCTTGGGCGCGTTGTGCGTCCGCACGGGGTAAGACGCTTCCGACGCGAACACCGACGGCGTCCATGATGCCGTCGTGTAGTAGCCGTTGTTGCGGATCAACGCGGCGGTCACCGCCAGGTCGATGCAGTTGCGTAGCTGGGCGTAAACGGGGTGCCGATCGGCGAGCTTGGCGTAGCTCTTCGTGAAGTCGTTCGTGAAGCCACGGCTTGCGCGGTTCGTGCCGCCCGTCTGAATACGGGCGCCGCTCTGCGAAACCATCTCGTCTTCGCCGATGAGCTTCACGCCTTCGCCGACGATCTGAACGGCGAGCCCGTCTTCGCTGACCATCAGTCGCTCGTAGTCGGGAACGAAGTACCAACGCTGCAGCGCGTCGCGGCTGACCATGGCCGGGTTGGCGCGGGCGACGTAGCTCTTGAGCTTCACCGGCGGCTGCTCGAGGCCGATGCCGATGAGCTTCATCCGGTAGTCTGCCTCGACCAGCACCTGGGCAAAGTGTGTGTCGGCCGGCACGCCGCCGACCGTCACTTCCTGCAGGCCGAGTGCTTCCTGCAGCCGCTGCACAATGAACTGGGTATCGGCCGGCGTGGCGTTGCGACCGAACTGCCGCAGGAACTGCTGCATCCGGGCAAGGCCTTCGCTCGTGGGGTCGATCGAGCAGTAGATGACCGGACCGTCGCCCGACTCCTCGGCGGGGAACGCTCGCATGGCGGCGAGGAGGTCCTGTAACTCGATTACGGGGCTGCCCGACTTGACGCCCATCATGCGTCCCGAGGGCGCCTCGGCCCACGGCTCGGCGGGACCCGCTAAGACGATCTCGCCCTCGCTCTCACCCGCCTTGGGCGGGTAGCAGAAGACGTACTCAATCTGGGTGAGTCCGGCCATGTGGCGCATGGCGTCGGACGGCTTTCCACCGGCGGCAAGCGTCTGCTCGATCGCGTGCTCAAGCTTTGTCAGCGAGATCTTGCGGAGCTTGCTCGGCTTGGCGAGGTCGCCGCCGAGGCGCGTGAGCGCTTCGGCGACCCGCTGCCGGGCAAGGCGATTGCCGGGGTCCGGGGTGAACGAGCGCGAGAGCACACCGTCGGTATCGACCACGACTCCGGAGCCTGTTGCGCCACCGCCGCCGCCGGCGCCACCGCCGCCTCCCCCACCAAGCTGGGCTTGGGCCGTGGGGGAACCGCCGAAGCAGAGAGCGAGAACGAACGCGCAGCTAAGCAGCCAAGGGCTTCGCATGACCAGCCTCAACACCAATCCCGGGAATCGCGGGGGGTAGTTCGCAGGGGGCAGAGCCGTCGTCTGGCGGGGACGCACCCCGCCCGGACGGCCGCTGCCGGACGCCTGATTTCCAAGCCTCGATCGTAGTCGGGCAAAATAGGTAAAGCAAGAAATGGAGGCGGCTTACGCGTCGCGGGCGATTCGTTCCGCATCGGGTGGCCGCACAGTCGGCGCTGGCCGCACAAACGGTCGCCCGCGTCGTGAAAACTCCCCCCAGACGTCGCATTGTCGCAACGTGCCCGGACGACGCCGGGTAGGGTTGCCGGGCTTATCTCGGCCGGAGCAGCGCGAGCGCGTGCGCCCTCGAGCGAGACGGCCCCAAGCACCGTTACTCGCCCCCCCCGCCCCGCCGCAAGGACGCCCGCCTCGCCGTGCTCTCGGCCACCGCTACCCGCCGCCCCGCGGCTCTGCTGATGGTGATGACCACAGCGGTGGCGATGAGCGGCTGCGCCGGCCTACCGCGGATCGATCCGTCGGGAAGACGCTTGCTCGTGTGGCCCGAGCCGACGCCGAGCGTCACCGGCGTCGCACCGGTCCAGGGCAACATCGACGCTCCGCCGGTCACCGCGCCGGGCAGCGGCTCGCTGAACCCGTTCGACCGCGGCGGGTTGCTGGGAGGTTTCGGCGGGAATCAGCCCGCCACGAACGCGAACCCGCCGATTGCCGGCGGAGCGGGGCGCCCTCCGACGCCCGACGAGCGCCTGTCGATCACTCCCGAGCGGGTGCTGGCGCCGGTGGGCAGCGAGGTGATCCTCCGGGCCGGCGTGTGTGGCGACAACGGCTACCTGCGCACCAACCGACGGGTCGAGTGGATGCTCGGCACGCAGGGCACGGGGCAGTTCGTCACGGTCGGCGAGCAGGGCGAGATGGACATCCTCCGCATGCCCTGGCAACGGCCGAACAAACAAGACAACACGTACGCGGTCGGCTACACGTCGCCGTTCCACACTTGCCTCAACCGCGGCACCGCCGACACCACGGACGACGTGCAGGTGCGCCCCGGCGACGCGTGGATCACGGTCACCAGCGCGAGCGAGGGAGCGAGCTACGTCACGGCCTACGCTCCGGAGAGCCGCGACTGGGACGCCCGCCGCGCCCGGGCGACGATCTACTGGGTCGACGCAGAGTGGCGAATTCCGCCGAGCGTCAACGTCCAGCCGGGGCAAACGGCGAACGTCGTCACCTCCATCACACGTAAGTCGGACGGTGCGCCGGTCGATGGCTGGCAGGTCCGCTACGAGGTGATCCAAGGCGACAACGCGCGGCTGGGGTACGGATCGGGCCAGTCGAGCGTGGCGACGACCAACGCCCAAGGCCAAGCGGTCATGCAGGTCACGCCGACCGACGACGCCCCCGGCTCGGCGGTCCTTCGCGCGACGATCGTCCGCCCGGCCCAATCGTCGCCGATGCCCAGCCCCGAGCTGCAGCTCGGCACGGGCGAGACCGTCGTCACGTGGTCGCCCACAACGATCCCGGGCGGTGGTACCGGTCCGCCGATCGGCGGAGGCGGCGGCGTCACGCCGCCCGCGCCGTTCGAGCCGCCGCCGCGCGACACCACCCCGCCGATCGGCACGCCCGATCGCGGCGCCCCGCTGCTAGAGGTCATCGCCCAGCGAGATAACCAGCGGCCGATCCGCGTGAACGACGTCATTCCCGTGACGATCACCGTCGAGAATCGCGGCGACGCTCCTGCGCGGAACATCATTGTCTACGACCGCTTCGAAGCCGGGCTGGACAACGCCGGCGCGCCTCCGGGCGAGTCGCAGATCAAGTACACGGCGTTCCCCGACCTGGCGCCCGGCGAATCGGACGTCGTGAAGCTGGAGTTCCGCGCCGTCGCGCCGGGCCGGCACTGTCACGCCGTGCGGGTGACGGTCCAAGGGCGAGACGGTCGCGAGATCGACGCGGCGGTCACCGAGCAGTGCTTCGAGATAGTCGCCCCGGCGCCGCCGGCGGTGGCGACGCTGGAGGTCGAGGTCGAGGGCGAGCTGCGCCGCGCTGTGAACGATCTCTACACCTATCGGGCTCGCGTGCGCAATACGAGCGGCGTCGCCGCGGAGAACGTTCGCATGGAGATCCGCTACAGCGACACCCTGTCGCCGGAGCTAGCCGAAGAGGGGCACTTCCCGATCCCCGGCGGGCTGGTGCTGGAGTACGACCGCATCGACGCGAACTCTTCGGCGCCGTTCTACGTGAACTTCCGTTGCCTGCGGGCGACGCCGCCCACGCAGCCGGCCGAGGTGACGCTGTTCGTCGCGGCGACCGGCGTGCCCGAAGAGACCCGTACGCGGACGGTCGCGATCGATCCGGCCGCGGCGGCGCCGCCGACGCGGCCAGCCCCGCCGTCGGCGTCTCCGCTCCGCGGGGTGCTCGACCTGTCGAACAACCCGGTCCGTGTTGGACAGCCGCTCACGCTGGCGGTCGCGATCGAGAACAACGGCTCCGCGCCGGCGGGTGCGGTCGAGTTCCTCGTGCGGTTCCCGCCGCAGCTCCGTCCGCGGCTGCAGTCGTCGCAGTCGCCGATTGCTGTGCGGGAAACGCCGCTCGGCCTCCAGTTCGGCCCGGTCACTTCGATCGCGCCGGGGGCGCCCGTCCGCGTGACCATTCCGTGTGATGCGGTTCAGCGCGGTGTGGGCAATGTCGTGCTGCAGGGCCGCGTCAGCGGCGGACCGATCGTCGTGGAGCAATCGACCCCAGTGCAGGTAGAGCCCTAAAAGGCTTCAGGTCCCTCACGACCCTCCGACGTACGATGGCGGCATGCCCCGCTTCGTTCTGCTACGGCACGAGTGCCCGCCCGACTACCGCGACGGTCCGCACTGGGACCTGATGCTGGAGCGTCCTGATATGCAAGCCGAGCATCGCCTCGCGACGTGGTCGCTGCTGGCGTTGCCCACGGCTTGGGTCGCGATGCTCGGTCGTGAGGGGGCCAGTCAGGGGGGCAGCCGGAGGGCCAGTCGCGCGGAAACGGTCGATGCCACACGGTTGGCCGATCATCGGGCCGTTTATCTGGACCGAGAGGGGCCGATCGGCGGGGGCCGCGGTTCGGTCGAACGGTGGGCTCGGGGCTCGGTGGCGTGGCTCGGCGAGGGGGTGGATCTTGTCGAATTGCGGCTCGTTTTTGAGGGCATCAACCGAGCTGGCACCGTCTGCTTGAGCACGCCCGGCGGCGAGCGATGGCGCCTCGAGTGGGTCGAGGACCCCCACTAGAGCCGGGTTGGATAAGCCGATTGGGCAGCCGCCCCATAAAAAAGTCCCTGGCAGGGTTGAAGCGGGGCCGTTTTCCCGTATCTTCGCGGTTGTCGGCGACGCCTTGGGTTCAAAACCCACGGTGGCGCCGCCGGCGAGGCCAAGGTGGGCCGATCCTCGAATCGCCCTCCCGTTCTCGCCGCACACCGGCTAACGCGCTTTGTTTATCGGCGAGGTAACGCGCACGCTCGACCAGCGATTTCGCTTGTCGCTGCCCGAAGAGATGGCCGCCGGATTGGTCGGGGCCGACCCGGGCGACGACCAGCCAAGCGGGCCGAGCGAGTGCCTCATCGCCAAAGAGCGTCGTGGCTGTGTCAGCCTGTGGAACCGCCACCAATGGGAGGACCAGCAACGGCAAGCCGGCGAGATCCTGCGTGGCAAGCTCGCCAGCGGCCGGCTTGATCGCCGTTTGGGGGAGGTGCAGCGGCTCGGTCGACTGATGTCGACACGCGAACGCCTCCTGCCAATCGCGGGGCGTGGCCGCATCGTAGTGCCCGACGGCTACCGCGAGCTGCTCGGCGTGGACGCGGGCGACGCGGTCACCATCGTCGGCGCCGCGGTGTGCGTCGAGCTGTGGAACCCCGACGCGTGGGCCCACCACCTCGAGCAAACACTGCCCGGCTACCGCGACCTGCTGGAAGACCTGGTCGGCTGACCCGCCCACCCCGCCCCCCGTCAAGCCTTTCCCCCTCAAGCCTCACGCCTACCAAGGCAGTCGTCACGCCCGACGGCGGACATACCGCGATCGTTATTACCTTGACCGTTGTCAGCGGACGGGGTGCAAGTCATCGACGGATCGTTGTCGGGCAGTGGATGTCCACGTTCGTCCGCCGGGCGTGACGCTGCTTTTTGAGTCTCGCGATGGACCCGCGAAACGCCACGGGGCCGCCGAGCAAGTTGCTCGGCGGCCCCGTTTGTGTTGATGCATGATCGCTGCGTCTTGGCGCATCAGTATGGCGACGTCGCGACGAAAGCCGCCTCACTCGCCCTGGCCGAGCGAGTAGCCTAGCTTGCCGTCGAACGTGCACAGGTGCTCGGTCTTGATGAAGTCGAGCCCCTGGCGGGCGATAAGCGTCTGCAGCCGCACCACGTCGCCGTGCGTGATCGGCTCGCCCGCCTCACCGGCGCTGACGAATCGGCACCGCCAGTGGTCGGTGCAGAACGTCTCGGGGAAGCCGTTCGGCCACACCTTCACGCCCCGGTTGGTGATCATCTTCAGCTTCATGCCGCTGTGCTGGGCGGCCGACGCCAGCAGCGTGGCCAGCAGGTTGGCGTCGCGGCCCGGCTTGTCCCAGTCGAGGAACACGTCGATGCCGACGATCTGCTTCACCGCCTTCTTCGCCTTGGGCTTCTGGACGACAGGCTTCGGCGCCTTGGCCTCTTCCGACACCTCGTACGAGGCCGGCTTGAGGTGCAGCGGCTGCTGGCCGATCCGCTCGATCACGGCGTCGGCGAACGCCTGCGTGCCGACCTTCTCGTGGCTCGACTCGGGGTCGTAGACGTCGCCCGTGTGGACGCCGTCTTCGATCGTCCGCAGCCAGGCGTTGTGCAGCTTCTCCGCGACGTCGTTCTTGCCAACGTGCAGCAACATCTGCACGGCCGCCAGCAGCAGGCCGGAAGGGTTGGCGATGTCTTGCCCGGCGATCGTCGGCGCCGAGCCGTGGATGGCCTCGAACATCGAGACGCTCTCGCCGATATTCGCGCTTCCGCCCAGGCCGACGCTGCCGGTGATCTGCGCGGCGATGTCGCTGATGATGTCGCCGTACAGGTTCAGCGTGACGATCACGTCGAACTCCTCGGGCGAGTCCGCGAGCTTGGCCGAGCCGATATCGATGATCCAGTGATCGTTCTCGATCTCCGGGTACTCCATGGCGATCTCGTCGAACACCTCATGGAACAGGCCGTCGGTGGCCTTCATGATGTTGTCCTTCGTGAAGCACGTGACCTTCTTGCGGCCGCTCGAGCGGGCGTACTCGAAGGCGTGCCGCACGATCTTCTCACAGCCTGGCCGGCTGATGAGCTTCAGGCATTGACGCACCTCGGCGGTCTGCTGGTGCTCGATGCCCGCGTACGTGTCCTCCTCGTTCTCGCGGACGATCACGACGTCCATCGCCGGGAACCGCGACTGCACGAACGGGTGATACGCAACGCACGGCCGCACGTTGGCGTACAGGCCGAGCGTCTTCCGCGTGGTGACGTTGAGCGACTTATAGCCGCCGCCCTGCGGCGTGGTGATGGGCGACTTGAAGAAGACGCCCGTCCGCCGCAGCGACTCCCAGGTGCTGTCTTCGATGCCGGCGGTGACGCCCCGCTCGTAGACCTTCTCGCCGATCTCGACGAACTCGTAGTCGAGCCCGGCGTCGCACGCCTCGAGCACGCGAAGGGCGGCCTCCATGATCTCCGGCCCGATTCCGTCGCCGCGGGCGACGGTGATGGCGGTACGAGTGACAGAGCTGTCGCTCTTCGACATAGCGGGCTGGCCGTTGACTTGGGTTTGGCTGGAGATGGCCGACATGCTGGCGTTCCCTGCGGACTTTTTGGGGTTTGGAGGGACGGGCCTGGCCGGCAGACCGGCGAATCCCGTGTCACGAACTTTGACACACGAAATTTGTTTCGTGCAAATTATATCGCATGAATCGGCCAGGCAAGGGCGCAAACTGGAGAAATACCCACCAGCAGCTCAAACGGCGAGCGGTCCCGTCGCCAACGGCTGGTTGCAGCGTCCGCACGGAAGAGCCCGCAGCGGAGCGAACGGATAAAAAACGGCCGAATCGAGGTGATCAGGTCGGCGAGCGCGAAACCCGGGGACGGCTCAACGGTTGATTGCACTCAGCCGATTCCTCTGCGACGTTCGAGCCGATGGGGGTCGGCCACCGCCGAGTCGCCCCCCGCTCATGAACGTCCGAGGGCGGTCAAACGTCGAGCGACTTGAGATCCGCTCACGCCTCCAGTAGAGAAAGCCGTAAGATGCGCGACGCGACAAGGAGGTGGCGGCTGTCGTTGTTCCTCACGATGGCCGGACTGCTGGGCTGCGAAGCCGGCGGTGTAGAAGAGATCCGCGTCGTCAATCCGGTCGCGGGTGCGGCCGTAGCTGAGGACCTCACCACCGAGGACGACTGGCCGTGTTGGCGGGGGCCGCTCCGTAACGGGATCGCGCAGGGGTCGGCCCCGGTTGTTTGGGGACCCGATGAGAACGTCCTCTGGCGTGTCGAGGCGCCCGGGCGCGGGCACGCCTCGCCGATCGTCGTCGGCGACTTGGTGATCATCAGCTCGGCCGACGTTCCCGCCGGGCAGCAGCTTCTAGCGGCGTATGATCGAAAGATCGGGGCCGAGGCGTGGCGGTTGGTGATTCACGACGGCGGCCTGCCGTCGCGCCGCGACGTGCATCAGAAAGCAACAGACGCCAACGGCACCGTCGCGTGCGACGGTCGGCGGGCGTATGTCGCTCACCTCAACGGTGGCCAGATTGTGGCGTCGGCCGTGGATCTCGAGGGTGGGCTCGTTTGGCAGACGGAGCTCGGGCCCTTTGATTCGAAGTTCGGCTACGCCCCGTCGCCCGTTCTGCACGGCCCCTACGTCATCTTCGCGGCGGACAACTGGGGCGGCGGCTACTTGGCTGCCGTCGATCGCGAGTCGGGCGAGATCGCTTGGCGGACGAAACGGGCGCGCACGAGCACTTACTCGTCGCCCGTTGTCGCCGAGGTCGCGGGGCGCGATCAGCTGCTGATCAGCGGCGACGACAAGATCGCCAGCTACGACCCGCTCAGCGGCGAGCCGCTGTGGTCCACCCGCGGCGTGTCCGAGGCGACGTGCGGGACCATGGTCTGGTCGGGCGACGTGGTGTTCGCCAGTGGCGGGTACCCGGATCGAGAGACCATCGCCGTCCGCGCGGACGGGTCGGGCGAGACCGTCTGGTCCAACCGCGTGAAGGTTTACGAGCCGTCGCTGCTGTTGGCCGGCCCGCGGCTGTACGGCGCCACCGACGAGGGCATCCTCTACTGCTGGGACGCGTCGACCGGCGATCAGCTCTGGCGGAAGCGTGTGGGGGGCGGCTTCAGCGCATCACCCGTGCTGTGCGACGGGCGGGTCTACATACCGAACACGTCCGGCGAGACGCTCGTGTTCGAAGACACGCCGGACGAGTACCGAGAGCTGGCCCGCAACCGCCTGGGCGACGACGCCTACGCGTCGCCCGCCATCTGCGGCGGTCGGATCTATCTGCGTGTTGGAGAGCGGCAGGGCGGCGGGCGACAGGAGTACCTCTGCTGCATCGCGACGCCGTCGGACGAAACGACCGCCGACGAGCCACGGTAGCGAGTGACTCGTCCGAGAGAGACACCCCCCCGCGCGTCTAAGACGCACGCCGATTTGACGAGACCAGCACCCTTAGCTGCGGCGGGGCTCAACGCTGACGAGACCCAAGAGAGTCATCAGCAACAAGAGTGCGTGCGGCTCCGGCGCCGCGGCCGCTGACGCGGTCGCGCTAAAGTTGTTGACCCACTTGGCGTAATCGCCGGGCGAGAACCGCGTGCCGAGGCCGTCGCGCCACGTGGTGTAGTCGGCCAGATCGACCGTGCCGTCGAGGTTGAAGTCGCCGGCCAGGGCGGGGACCGCTTCGAGGAACAGCGTCGCGGCGCCGGGGGTGAGCTCCAGCGCGAGGCCCTCGGCCGACAGGTCGGGCAGGTTCACGGCGGTGAAGCTCGCGTCGTACGCGCCGCTGGCGAACAAGAAGCCGAAGCTGTCGCCGAGTGCGGGGACGAATCCATCGAGCAGAGTGACGTCGAGCGCGCCTTCGAGCGTCGCGAAGCCACCGACCTCGACGCGGTCGTGCTCGGCGCCGGGCGTTGTGCCGCCGATCTCGATCTCGAGCGTCGCGGTCGGCTGGAGGTCGAGGTCGCCCTCGAAGGTGAGCACCCCGGGGCTGGCGCCCGGAGAAAGCACCCCGGCGAACGCGCTGGTTCCCGTGCCGGTGAACATCCCCGTGCCCGACACCGTGCCGGTGAAGTTGTTGGTCCCCGCGAGCGAGACGAAGCCGTCGTTCACGACGTCGCCGTTGACCGTGCTGTTGATCAGGTTGATCTCGCCGTCGCTCTCCAGCCCGCCGTCAAACGACAGCGTGCTGCCGATCGCGTTGATGCTCGCACCCGTGGCGTTGGTGACGGTTTGGGTGAAGGTGAGCGTATCGACGGTGGCGTTGATCGTCCCGCCGGCGGCGTTGATCGTGGGGACTTCGACGCGCCCCGTGCCGGTGATCTGGTTCTCGTTGGTGAGCGTGCCGGCGCCGGTAAGGGTGGCGGTCTCACCGGCGAGCTCGATCGCGTGAACGCTGGTGTATCCGGCCGACCCGATCGTGCCGGTCGACCCTGACTGGAAACGGGCGTCCCGCACCAGGATTTCGTAGTTCACGGTTTCGGTCGGCGCGGCGATGGGGACGCCCTGGCCCAAGGCGACGCTCTCACCGGCGCCCACCAACGTCGTGGCCGGGGCGAGCGTGATCACGCCCACGTGATTGAGAACTGTGCTTGGATCGATCTTTGGTGTGCCGTCCGGGTTTACGAAGCCGCTGCTCACGTCGACGTCGGCCGTGGCGGCGAGGGTCGGTTGGCCAATCGTCAGCCCGATCGAATCGATCACCCCTTCGAGGTAGACCCTCCCTCCGCCGCCCCTGGCTGTGCCTCCACCGATTGCGATCACGGGCGCGTTGATCGCGACGTCGGTCCCGATCAGGCGGATGCCGCCGCCGCTGCCGAACGCGTTCGTTTGTCCATCAACTTCGGGTTCGCCGCCGCGAGCCGAGATGGCGGCGTCGACGCTCAAACTGTCTATGGCGTTGAGTTCGATGGCCCCTCCGCCACCGCCCCCTGGAAAGGCGCCGACGCCGAAGAAGGGAGTGTTGGCGCCGCCGCTGCCACCCTGCAACACCGCCGCGAGATCGCCGTAGCTCTGCCCTTGTAGTGCGGAACCAAGCGATCCGAAACCGCTACGACCGCTGCCTCCAGAGCCAGCATGCCCTCTGACCGTGGACGAATTGCCGACATCGGGAAAAGGCAAGCCGCCGCCGGGCCCATCGCCAGGCAAGAGATCTTCGAGGCCGATGCCCCCGTCGAAGCCACGGCCGCCATCAAAGCCACCCGGACCGCCGGCCCCGCCCGCCGCACCGGCCTGCCCCGCAAAAACTTCGGCATCAACCGAAAGTGGCGTCCCGATGTTGGCGTCGCTGCGAGAAAGCAGCGCGATCGCCCGTCGGCCGCTGATGGTCACGTTGGCGGAGGGCTGCAGGTCGATGCCGTCGAACGTAAAGACCGCGATCTCGGGAATGCCGAGTTGGCCGGGGTTGGCGACCGGGTCCCACACGCCGGCAAACGTGTCGGCCTGCCCGTATTGGTCGTCCGCCACGCCGGTGAACAGCGGGACGCCGGGCGCCGCGTTGTCGAAGATCGTCAGCGTGTCGGTGTCGATCGTGTAGTCGCCCGCCGACAGGTTGAGCGTGCCGAGCGACGCGAAGTCGAGCGGATCAAGCGGCTGACCGACCGCCATGCCGCAGGAGAGCGCGAAGGCGACGCCGACGAAACACGACGCGCACCTCGTAGCCCGAGTTAGGCCCATGGGGAGAGAAGCCGAAGTGGTTAGAGGAAGAGCTTGCCGCTTTGACGGAACCCGCGCGCGTAGCTCACTCGCACCACAGTAACCGCCCAGGCAATCGCCCCGCTCAAAAATTGGGGGCCGCTGCCTCGAATCACTCGGCCGGGGTCTGCGGCGGCGCGGGGTTCGTGACGAACGCCATCCGCAGTTGGTGCAGCACGTCCTCGATCGCCTTCGACTCGTCGTCGGTCAGGTTGCCGGCGGTCTTCTGCTTTAACACGTCCAGCGTGTCGATCAGGTACTTGGCCTGATTGCGCCGGGGCGTGGCGTCGCCGGTGAGGGGGTGCGGGAAGTGCCCCATCGAGATCATCGCCTCGGTCGCCAGCGATGAGATGAGCATGCCGATCGAGGCGGGCGGCATCGGCGGGTCGATGTCGTTCGCGCCGGGCGGCTCTCCGCCGGCTGCCGCCGGCGGCTCAGGGGCCGACTCAGCGGCTGGCGCCGGGGTTGGGTCGGTCGCCGGCGGCGACTGCGCGGCGGCTTCCTTCTCGGCCTCGACTTGGGACTTCCAATCCTCGTCGATGATGATCTTCTTCTCTTCGCTCATCGTTGTTCCTCAACTGTTTTTCTACGGTGGATGTCGGCAGAGCGACGACCGCTTCGGACAAATCGTTGGACCCGTCAGTTGGTTGTCATCATTTGCCCGATCACCCCGAGAAGGAAGCCCGCCACGGCGCCCATCGGCGGTAGCCATTGGCGGCTGACCTTCGCCTGAGGCGCGATATCTCCGAAGACGATGTAGAGGATGCCCCCGGAGGCGAACACCATGATCGTCGAGACAACCACCGGTTTGTCCGCTAGGTAGAAGTAGCCGATTAAGCCGCACAACGGCCCGGCGAGCGCGAGCAGCGTGTACGCGCGCAGAAGGGTGCGATTGTGCGTATCGCTCTTAACGCTCATCTCGCGAAACGCGTTGAAGCCTTCGGGCAGATTTTGCAGAGCCATGAGCCCAGCGAGCAAGACCACCGCGTTGCCGCCTGCGGCGACGGCGGCCCCGAGCGCGAGAGCCTCGGGAATAAAGTCGGACAACATGCCAACCAGATTGCCCATGGGCGATTCGAGTCGGTCGAGGACTACGTCGAGCGTTAAGAAGCAGAACCCGCCCATGAGAAAAGCGACGCTCACCGCCACGGGGCTCAGGTTGCTAATCCCTTCAGGAACGAGCACCAACGCCACGGCGGAGAGCAACGCCCCGCCGCCGAACGAAAGGATCCCGAGTCGCACCTCCGAGGCAAGCCACTCGGGTTGGATCCGTTCAAAAGCTGCCACCGCGGCGCCCACGGGCATCGCCACGCCGGCCAAGAGCGTCAAGCCTATCACCTCGACAACCGAATTCCCTTGCACGACGCCCTCGGGCGGTTGGAGACGGGACTCGTTCAGCTAGCCGTCTGATGGGTCGCCCCTGCCGCGTCGCCAGAAATGGATCCACCGCGTTCGCCCTTACGCTTGCGGTGCTCCACCGCCGCGCCGACGAAACCGGCGAACAGCGGCTGGGCGGCGATCGGCTTGCTCTTGAACTCTGGGTGGTACTGCACCGCCAGGAACCACGGGTGCGCGTGCTCCGAGCCCGTGCGGGGCAGCTCGACGACTTCGACCAGCTTGCCGTCGGGGCTCGTGCCGCTGAAACGCAGGCCGTGGGCCTCGTACTGCTGGCGGTACTGCTGGTTGTTGAACTCGTAGCGGTGCCGGTGACGCTCGGCGACCTGCGGCGCGCCGTAGCACTCGGCCGCCAAAGAGCCGGGCACCAGCACCGCCGGCTGAGCGCCGAGGCGCATCGTGCCGCCCAGGTCGGTGATGCTCTGCTGTTCGTCCAGCAGGCAGATGACCGGGTGCGGCGTGTCTTTGTCGAACTCCGTGCTGTGGGCACCTTCGAGGCCGACCACGTGCCGGCCGTACTCGACGACCGCGCACTGCATGCCCAGGCAGATGCCGAAGAACGGCACGCCCCGTTCGCGGGCCCAGCGGATCGCCTGCACTTTGCCCTCGATGCCCCGCTCGCCGAAGCCGCCCGGCACCAGCAAACCGTCGTAGCCGGAGAGCAAACGCTCGGGGCCCTCCGCCTCGACGTCTTCGCTGCGGATGCGGCCGATGCGGATCTGCGCCTTGTGGGCGATACCCGCGTGATCGATCGACTCGTAGATCGACTTGTAAGCGTCGCGGTGCTCGGCGTACTTACCCACCACGGCGATGCTGATCTCGTGGTCCGGCCGGCGGAGGCGGCCCATCAGGTCGCGCCAGTCGTCCAGGTTCGGCTCCTGCGTCGACAGGCCAAGGCGGTCGCAGATGAGCCCGTCCAGCTTGTTGTCGTGCAGGCTGAACGGCACCTCGTAAATGGAGAAATCCTTGTCGCGTTCCTCGATGACGGCGTCGACCGGCACGTTGCAGAACAATGCGATCTTCTCGCGGTCCTCGCGGCCGATCGGCTGCTCACTGCGGCAGATGAGCACGTCCGGCTGGATGCCGATCTGTCGCAACAGGCCGACCGAGTGCTGCGTCGGCTTGGTCTTCAGCTCGCGGGCCGCCTTGAGGTACGGCACCAGCGTCAGGTGGATGAACAGACAGTTCTTGGCGCCCTGCTCGTCGTAGCCCGCGTCGAAGGCGAACTGCCGGATCGCCTCCATGAAGGGCTGGCTCTCGATGTCGCCCACCGTCCCGCCAATCTCAGTGATGACGACGTCCGGCGCCGGCTCCGCGTCGTGCGGCTTGCCCGCCTTGGCGATGCACTGCTTGATCTCGTCGGTGACGTGCGGGATGACCTGCACGGTCTTGCCGAGGAACTCGCCGCGGCGTTCCTTGTCGATGACCGACTGATAGATCTGGCCGGTGGTGTAGTTCGAATCGCGTGAGAGCGGGCCGCTGGTGAACCGCTCGTAGTGGCCCAGGTCGAGGTCCGTCTCGGACCCGTCGTCCAGCACGTAGACCTCGCCGTGCTGGTAGGGGCTCATCGTGCCCGGGTCGACGTTCAGGTACGGGTCGAGCTTCTGCATCCGCACCCGCAGGCCGCGTTTTTCCAGCAGCATGCCGATCGACGCGCTGGTGAGGCCCTTGCCGAGCGAGCTGACAACGCCGCCGGTGACAAACAGGTGCTTGGGCATCGCGGAGAGATTCCGTTCTGGCAGAGGGCGCGGGGAGGGCGACTAGCGAACGGGAGCGTAGTCTAGCGTCTGGGCTGCGATCGCCGGAGCCCTTAAACGCCCGAGTCCCAGCGACGCGACAAGATTCCGCCCGCCGCGGCGAACTGCCCCTTCCCGCCCGGGGTTCAACGGCTTTCCCACTCACCGCTGAGATTGACCATGTCCTTCCACGATCTCGTTGCCCGGCGAAGTCTTACCATCGTTGCGATTGTATGCGTGACGTTCACTGGGGCGAACGGCGCCGGGGCCGAGCCGCCGCGCGACGCCGGGTCGCTCGGGGCCGCGCTGGAGAACGTCATCGAGCCGATCATCGGCACTCAGCTCGTCGGCTGCGTGGTAGGCGTGCAAACGCCGAGCTACACGTTCGTCCGTGGCTACGGCGGCCTGACGCCCGGCGACGCGTCTCCCGGCGGCCCGTCGCCCGAAGGCCCGTCGCCCGCGGCTGACACGATCTACGAGATCGGCTCGATCACCAAGGCTTTCACCGGCACGCTGCTAGCCGACGCCGTGCTGCGCGGTGAGATGAGCCTCGACGACCCGGCTAGCAAATGGCTTCCGGAGGACGCCGGCCTGGAAGTCAACGACACGCCGGTCTCGCTGCGGCATCTGGCGACGCATACGTCGGGCTTCGGCCCCGTGCCGGCGAACCTCAAGCCCAAAGACTCCGAGCGGCCGTTCGACGGCTACGGCGTCGACGCGTTGCTCGCGTCGCTGGCCAGCTTCCGCCCGCCTAACGCGCCGGGCAGCTACGCGTACTCGAACTACGCCATGGGCACGCTCGGCGTGCTCCTCGAACGGGCGACCGGTAAGTCGTACGACCAACTCCTCGTAGAGCGAATCACCGGCCCGCTCGGCATGCGCGATACGACGGTCGTCGTGCCCGAGGCAGCCCGCGACCGCTTCGCCCCGCCACACATCGACGCACGCCTGCCCGGCCACGAGTGGAACCTCGGCCAGGGCATGCGGGCGTGCGGTGCGATCCGCTCTACCGCCGCCGACCTGCTGAAGCTGGCCGCCGCGGCAAGCAATGCCCGGCAGGGTTCGGCGCCCGACGAATCGCCCGTGCACGCGGCGCTCGCCTTGGCGACGTCGCCCCATCACGAGGGCGCCCCGGTAACGGTCGGCCTCGGCTGGCATCGAGCGGCCGACGGCGTCACGTGGTGGCACAACGGCCAGACGGGCGCCTACGCCTCGTGGTTGTCCTCTTCGGCCGGTGCTCCTGAGGTGGGCGACTTGAGCGTCGTCGTGCTAAGCAACACCGCGAACCCCGTGGTGACCCGGCTCGGCCAGGAGGTCGCGAAGGCGGCGCTCGGCCTGCCGACCGAATCGCTGGTGAGCAAGCCGTCCTACGCGGTCGACGAGGCGACCCTCGCCAAGTATCGCGGCCTCTACCTGCTCGCGCCATTCAGCTACATCGAGGTGCGACCGGGCCAAGACCGCATCTACGCTCGCCTCACCGGCCAGGGCACCGCGGCGGTGATGCCCACCGCGGAGCACACGTTCGAGTACTCGATCGTGCCGGCGAAGCTCGTCTTCGACGTCGAGGAAGACGCCGAGCACGCGACATCGCTCACGCTGTTTCAGAACGGGATGGAGCTGGTCGCGCCACGCGTTGGAGACCTGGCGGAGTAATAGCGCAAAGGCGGCAATGGAAATCGCGGAGGCTGGTCCAACGTCGCAAGGGATCGAAAGGGACCGCGAGAGTTGACCCGGGCCGTAAACCGGTGGGTAATTCGCGCGACGGCAGCCCGACCACGCCCTTCGCGAGGCGCCTCAGCCCCGCCCCTCATAGCAGGAAACTGTCTTCAAGCGGATCAAAGCGTTCCGTTTCGGAGGTGTCACTGGCTGCGGGCGTTGTCGTCGTGCTGGGCTCGGACTCATCGTCCGCTACGTCGGATGATCGCAACGCGGCCAACTGAAGCAAGGCGTGACGTCGGGCCTCGAACCGATTCGCTTCTCCCCGCTGTGCCGCGGCGAGTCGCGTGCGTGGAGCAGGCCGCTCGCGCGGCTGATCGACCAGAGCGAACGCCAAGTCTCTTGCTTGCGACTCGTTTGCTTGGAGTTCGCTGGGGGTCTTCTCGGCAGGGGTCGACGCCTGCACGTTTGGCGGGACCGCGATCGAGTCCGTCACCAGTGCCGGCGCCGCGGCGGCGGGCAGAGTCGAGCCGAAGTTGTCGCTCCACACGTCGTAATCGGCTTCACCGACGACGCCGTCGCCGTCTCCGTCGGCTCCAGAGCGTGGCGTAATCGCCGTCGAGCCAAGTTGATCACGCCAGACCGTGTAGTCCGCCAGATCGACGTTGCCATCGAGGTTGTAGTCGCCGGGCAGGGCGAGCGCGCTGTCGTACGACTCGAACGCGCCGATGTCGCTGCCGTTGGCGTGCGGGGCGTTCGGGGCCGATGCGAGATCCGCCGGCCGCGCGACCCCGCGTTGGTCGGCAGCCACCGTAGAGTTGCCCGCGTCGATCGCCGGGCTGTTCTCGCCGAGGGCGTGCGTGGGCGTCGGGCCGCCGTTGTCGGCCAGCGGCAGCAGCAGCGCATCGACGTCACGCAGGTCACCAACGGCAGCGTCGTGGGCCGCATCACCGGTGGGGGCTTCTTGCAGCAGGTTGTGACCCAGCGACCTGATCGTCAGCCCCGCGAGGTTGTTGCCGCGGGCCACAATCCGTTCCCGCCCGTTGCCGTTGCCGGAACCATCGTCGGCGAAGATCGTGTTCTCATATTCAAGGAGCACCGTGCTTGTGTTGGCGACGATCTCAATCGCGTCACCGGCGTTGTTGGCGATCGTCACATTGATGAGCGAAAGGCTGTCGTCGCGATTGCTGCTGCTGAAGAGGCTGATAGCCCGTGAATCGTTGCCGCTGATCGTGGTGTTGGTGATGACGGTCGTGCTGTCCTGCACGCGAACGGCGCCAATGCCCGCGCTCAGGTTGTCAACAATCGCGCTGTCGTTGATGGTGAGCCGACCGAAGCCAACCACCACCGCGGTGCCGTTGTTTTGCGAACTGTTGCCGATCATCACCACGCGGTTGAAAGTCACGACACCGCCGTTCGTAAAGAGAGCGCCCCCTCCGCCGCCGGGCGAGGCGCCATCGGCGAGCGTGATGTCGTTGATCTCAATAATCCGCTGACCGTTGCCAACCTCGTTGAAGATGCGGCTCGCTCCGCCGGCGCTGACCGTGAGCCGATCGGCCCCGAGGCCCTGGACGGTGATCGAGTCCGAGATCGTCAGGTCGCCCTCGGTGAGGAGGATTGTCTCGTCGGCGAGCGACGCGTCGAACGTGATCGTGTCGAGCCCGGGCGTGGCGTTCGCCAGCAGGACCGCTTCGCGGAGCGAGGTCTGCTGGTCGCGGTCGTTGATGAGGTCGACCGTTGTGTCAACGACAAAGCTGGGCGCCTCGGGCAGGCGCAATTCGAAGGCGCCGATGTCGGTACCAACGCCGCCCGCCACGTTCGGCACGTCGGGCTGATCAGCGGGGCGGGCGAAGCCGCGTTGATCGGGGGCCGTGCTGTTGGACCCCGCGTCGATCGCCGGGCTGCCGACGAGCAGGGCGTGGGTCGGCG
This sequence comes from Planctomycetota bacterium, assembly GCA_039820945.1. Lineage (GTDB taxonomy): Bacteria > Planctomycetota > Planctomycetia > Pirellulales > Lacipirellulaceae > Botrimarina. The sequence continues at coordinate 19,803 of JBCBPC010000005.1, read as the reverse complement.
TCGGGCCGCCGTTGTCTTGCAGCGGCCCCAGCAGCGGGTCGGTGTCGCGTTGGTCGTTCGGCCCGGCGGCGTGGGCCGCATCGCCCGCCGGCGTGTCGTCCAGCAGGTTGTTGCCGAGCGACTGAAGATTGAGCGTGTCGAAGGAACCGACCGTGGCGCCAAAGTTGCCCGCGCCGCCGTTATCGGCCAGCAGTGAGTTTTGGTAGGTGGCCTGCAACACGCCGCCCGCGAACGAATGGAAGACTCCCCCGCCCGCGTTGTTGGCCACGGTGACCGACGATAGAAGGAGTTCGCCGGCAGGGTCCCCCAACTCATTCGAGGTGAAGGTACGGATGCCGATCCCCGCGTTGCCGCTGATGGTCGAGGTCTCGAACCTGCCTGGGCTTTGCCGTAAATCGATCGCGGGGCCCGTGCCCAAATTGTTGACGATACTGGAATCGACGACGTTCACGGCCGAGCCCACCGCGCGTACGGCCGCGCCGAACTCAGTCGTGCTGTCCTGGACGGTCACCCGTCTGAGGGTGGCTTCGACGCCACTCTGCACGAGCAAGGCGCCGCCAAAGGGAAAGGCCGCTGCGTCGCCGTCCGTCAGCGTAACGTCTTCAATGGTGATCTCGTGTTGGCCGGTGCTCGAGAAAATCCGCGAAGCGCCGCCGCCGCTAATCGCAAGCCGATCGGCGCCCAAGCCGGCGATGGTCACGTCTTCGGTCAAGTCAAGCTGGCCCTCGGTGAGCACGATCGTTTCGCCGGCCAGGCCCTCATCGAACGTGATGGTGTCGATGCCTTCGAACGTGTTGGCAAGGCGGACCGCCTCGCGGAGCGACATGTTGCCCGCCGAATAGTCGCCGTCGTCGATGTCCGACAGGCTGTCCACGACCACGCCGTCGAAGCTGAACTCGATGCGGGTGATCAACAGGTCGCCGAAGATCTCGCGATTCGAGTCGGCGTTACGCCCGCCGATGCGGAAGCCGAACTCCTCGCCCTGCAGCGTGTCGATCGTTTCCGTGCCGGTGAACGAGAAGCGACCGGACGTGATGCTATCAACAACACCTGTCGATACGTCAGCCGAGACCGTACTGAAAATCGCACGCGATCCGAAGAAACGTGAGTTGCCGGTGAACTCGTAGTCGATCGTTGCCGACCCGGCGGCAACGGCCGTCGTGAAGAAATCGACCGTCTGCTCGCGACTGAAGCCCCCGCTGATGAGTTCTAGATCGTAGTTGAACGTCGCCTGGTCGGCGGGGCCGCTGGCGGGCGAGATCTCGGTCGTGCCGTTGGGCAGCGTCTCGTTCGACCAGTTCTGCAGCTCGTAATCGCCGGTGAAGCCGACCGTGGCGGTTAGCATCTGCCTGGCCTCGAGGCTTTCCACCCGCAGCGGCCGATACTTGATGGCTCTGGCGGTCCGCCGACGGAACGCCGTGGGCTTGCGGGTCTTTCGAAACGATCTGCCAAACATGGGAACACCAGACTATCGAACGGATGACAGCGTTAACTCTCGGGCGGGTTGCTGGACGCCAACGCGTTAGGACGCCGCCAGTGTAATGTGGGGCGGGTCGCCGTTCCTTGCGGTGATCTGGGACGAATCTCGAAGAGCACACAGTGATCGTCGCCAGCCCGCGGCAAGCGTTGCCGCAGCTTTGCGCCGAGGCTGCCTTAACCTCGGCGGCTCACGCCGGCGCGAGGGGCGCGTCGGTGGACATCACCTCGGTACCCGGCGATCGGGTCGTCCGTCGCGTTCGGACGAAGCAGCCCCGTGCGGGGCCTCCCGATGGTGGTTTCTGTCGAAGAGTTTACCCGATACGCCGTTCAGATCTCGCACGCGCCCTCGGCCACCTCAGGTCCGGCGCCAGACGACTCGCCCGTTACCACGACGCCCTTCCAGAACGCCACGTAGCCGGCGATCTCTTTGGCCCCGCCCTTCGGGGTGGCGTAGTACCACGCGGCCTGATCGTTCACCGCGTCGCCCACGACAATGTCGTAGTAGCTCGCCGTGCCCTTCCAACCGCACACGGTCGTGTGCGACGACTCGCGGAAGTGGTCACGCTTCAGCGAGTCGGCCGGGAAGTAGTGGTTGCCTTCGACGATGACCGTGTTGTTCGACTCGGCGAGCACGGCGCCGTTCCACTTGGCGTTGGCCATGACGGGATCCTGGTGTGAGAGAGGCTTGGCGGACGAGGGCGAAACATCGCCCCGAGACTGTCGGGCCGCACAGCGCGGCTGACAACCGTCCGCGCCCAAAAACAACGAAAGGCCCGGCCGGGTGCCCGGCCGGGCCTTCGCTTCCCCCCCACATGTGCCGACGGCTAGGTCGGCGCCTCACTCAACAATGTCTGTCGCGGGAGGGAGGATGTTGGATGATGGTGAATCGATTCAGCGACGGACCACCTCGTCGTGCGCCGCCTGACGGATACGGTCCAGCGGCTGGGTGGTGAACGCCTCGCCCTGCTCGTAGAGCGCGAGCCGCTCTCGGTACTCGGAAGCGTCCGGCTCCGGAGCGAGCTCGATCGCCTGCCGCGCGACCTGCTGGGCTTCGTTGAACCGTCCGACCGAGGCGAGCGCCGCGGCGGTGGTGTCGAGCAGGATGTCGTCCGGCGACGGGAGCAACCGCTCCGCCTCGGCGACGTACTCGAGCGCTGCCCGGCCGTCGCGGAAGTGCTCGACCGGGCACGTGGCGAGCAGCCACGCGAGGTTGCGGTGGGCGGTCGGGTCGGCGGGCGAGATCGTGATCGCCCGCTCGTACGCCTGCTTCGCCAGGCCGTAACGACCCAGATCGACCAGCAGGTCGCCACGCGACGAGGCGATCGCGTTGTCCTCCGGCGCGAGCAGTTCCGCGGCGTCCAGGTGACGCAAAGCGAGGTCGAGCTCGCCGACCATGTGGCACACCCGGCCGCAGCCGGCGTGAGCAACACCCAGGTCGGGGTCGATCTCGATCGCGTGTTGGTACTGCACGATCGCTTCGGCGTACTCGCCCTCGACCACGGCGAGCGCCGCGAGGTTCGAGTAGGCCTTCGCAAACTCGGGGTTGAGCTCCAGCGTTTCGACGAAACGCTCGCGTGCGATTTCGTTCTCGCCGGCTTGAGCTGCGAGGATGCCCAGGTTGTGAACGGCTCGCCAGCAGTCGCTCCGGCAGCGGAGGGCCTCGCGGAAGTCGACCTCGGCCTCCGCGTCGCGACCCGCGTCGGCGAGCAACTCGCCACGCTTGGTCAACGCCCAAGCCGCCAGCTCGCCGGCGTAGCCCGCGGCTTGGGGCGACTTGTCGATCGCCAGGGCGTAGCGGCAGCGTTGCACAACGGCCAGGTACTCGTCGTCGGTCTGCGCCTCGGTTGCGAGGCGTTGGGCGTCGGTAAGCAGGTCGCGGGCCCGGGCGGTCGGTTCGAGCGTGTCCGCATCGACGTACGACTCCGGCTCGGCGATCGCACGACGTGGCGCTAGGCGAGGCTCGTCGCCGACGATGACCCACGTAGCCTCGGTTTGCGGCGGTTCGACAACGGCGAAGGCGTCGGCGGCTCGCTTAGCCTTCTCAGGTGTGCCGATCGGCCCGGCGACGTAGTCCTTCGTAGCGGGCAGCGTCACACGTTCCACGGCCGGTTCCGGCTCACTGGGAAGCGGCAGCTCCATGGCGAGCTCTTCCGCCGGGGCGGCGACGACAGGCGTGGTAACGACGGGCGTGGCTACCGCGACGGCTGGCGTCTTGGCGGGGATCGCCTCCGCGACCTCCATCGAAGGCTTGGCTTCGGCGACTGGCGTAGCGTCGGCCAACGCCTTGGTCGATGGCGTGGTCACTTCGGGTTCGGCGGGCGCCTCCGCCAAGGCGGTCGGCTGCGGCGCGACCGGTGTCAGGGGCTGTACGGTAGGCGTGGGCTCGACGGCCGGCTGTGGCTCGATCGTCGCAACGCTCGCTTCCAACGGCAGCGTCGGCTGCGGCGCGGCCGTTTTGGGGGTCGTAGCCACCGCGATCACCGGCGGGGCCGGCTTTGCGGCCGACGTAACCGGCTTCGCCTGAGCGTTGGGCAGCGTGACGGCGGGCCCCGCTTGTTCGGGTTGAGGTTTCGGTTGAGCGGTCGCCGCATGCAGGTTCTCGACCATCTGCGGGCCGGGCTGAACAGCCGTCGTAGCTTGCGGTGTCACGGGGGGCGCCGGGTCGTCCGACACGACGATCATCCCCGCGACGTTGGGCGTCTCGACGGGAGTCGTCGGACTGACCGGTGTCTGATCCGTGCTTTGGGCGATGGCGCCAGCGGTCGGCAGGGTCATGCTTTCGAGCAGTCCGCTACGCTCGGCGGGCACCGCGGGCATCGACGGCGGCGTCGCCACCGTGATTCGGCGAGGCGGTGTTTTCGGCGCCGTTGACGGCGCCGCGGCGATGACCCGCTGTGTCGGCAGCGGCTGCGATTGGTCCTTGTTGCCGCCCCAGCCCCACTTCGAGAGCAGGCCGCCCTGCGGCTGCTGCCGCGGTGTGGCGGCGATGCCCGAATTACGCGCCCGTTGGCCGTAACGCCGCGGCTGTGCATTCGGAGTCGGTGTGGTGGATCGTTGGGCGGCGACGTTGCTTGGGGCGCCAGCCCGCGGCGCGGTGGCGATTCGGCCGGGCGAAGCCGCCGGGGCCTTGGCCTTGTCTTCGCTGCCGCCGAACAAGCCGTTGGCCCACTTCGAGAAGCCGCTCGACGGCTTCGTCGCTGCCGTTTGGGCGTTCGGCTTGGGGGCCGGACTCATCACGGGGGTTTGCGAGCGGGTCGCCACGGCGCCCGGAACCGGGGCGCGATTCTGGCGACCGCGTGCTCCCCGCGGAGCGCCGCGACGTGTGCTCGGGGTGCTGGCGGCCGAAGTGTTGGTTGCGGCGTTGTTCCCGCCGTTCCAGAAGCCGCTCATGCCGAGCGACGAGAAGACGCTCTTGCTCTTCGGCGGGCGGCCCTTCGAAGAAGTGCCCTTCGACGACGCGCCACTCGACGCGGAGCGCTGAAGGCTCGATGACGAAGGGGCGACGGCTGCTTGAGCCAGACGCGACGCCGGCGTGGCTTGTTGCACGGCGTACGGAGCGCGGCTGAGACGCGGTTGCTCCAGTCCGTAGGCGACGCCGACGGAGTGGTCGCGGTACGCGGCCGGCTGCACACCGGTGTCCTCGATGTACGCGATCGCCTGAGCAGCGCAACGCTGCGACGAACACGAGATCAGGGTCAGCAGCAGCGCCGTGGCGAGGGGCGACAGGTAGGGGCGTTGTAGCATGGCAGGGGAGTCCCGATATCCGGTGCTTGGCCCCCCGTGGGAGGGGGCACACAACGCTCGCCACAGAACGCGTCTGGCGGGAGCGTCAGAGCTGGTATCGGGCTGCCGGTGCAGACGGCGTAACCAAAACTTCCGAAGAAATCGCTACAACCGGCAAAGCTTGCCCAGTCAGCCAGGGCGTAAGACGCCGACGGCTATTCCTCGGTGTGCAACGCGCGAACCACCTCTTTCGACGCCGTCGCCGATGGCAGAAGCCAAGGCTGGCCCGCTTCGTACGCGGCGAGTCGCAGGTGTTGCTCTGCCGCTGAACCACGGGCCTCCGCCAGGCGGATCGCCTCGCGTTGTTTGCGTTGCGCTTCACGCACCTCCCCGGTCGCCGCAAGGGCGACCGCTTCTGCTTCGAGGGTTTCAACGGTCTTGCCGAGAAGTTGTCGGGCCCGCGTCGCCGACTCACGAGCGAGCTGCGTGTCTCGTTGATCGGCTTCCGGATGCGCCGACAGCAACCAAGCGAGACCCCGGTAGGCCTCGGCGTTGCGGGCGTCGGACTCGAGTGCGGCGAAGCAGTCTTCGGTCGCCTGGTCGTACCTCGCTAGCTCCACCAGCACGCTCGCACGCTGGACGAGCAGCCCGGCTTTCGCGGTGTTTGCCGGTACGTGGTCGAGCGCGTCCGTATAGTCGGCGAGGGCGTCCAGCGGCCGCGAGAGCTGGCGGTAGATGGCGGCACGCACCTCAAGCACCCCACGAGTCTCGGAGTCGTTGGGCGCGCCGAGTGGCGGAGCGACCGCGATCGCCGCGTCGCAGTCGGCGAGCGCGAGCGCGACCTCACCGAGCGACGCGCGGAGCGTGGCTCGGTTACGTAGCGCACTCACCCAGTGGGGACGCGCAGCGATCGCTCGGTCGAACGCATGGAGTGCCTCCGACTGGCGTCCCGCTTCGGCGAGCGACACGGCTCGGTTGTGCAGCGCCTCCGCGCATTCAGGGTGCCGCCGGATGGCGGCGTCGAAGTCGGCTAGCGCCGCGGCGGCATCGCCGCGTTCCGCCCTCAGCTCGCCGCGGGCGTTGAACGCCCACGCTAGCAGCTCGGCGATCCGCGACCGACGGCTGTCGTTGCTAGCGGGAATCGACCGCGCGGTCTGCTCCGCCTGCAAGATTAAGCGAGAAAGCCCGTGGTCGGTGGGCCTGCCCGTGGCGGCCCGCTCGAGTTGCTCGATGGTGAGCAGGTACGGTCGACTCGGGCGTGGCTTAGCCTGGCGATCGGTGGCGAGTGACTCGGTCGCCGGAACGGCTCGCGCTTGCTCCTGCTCCAGCAGTGTGGCGATGTCGTCGGTGTCTTCGGGACGATCGGCGTGCAGCAGGCCGCCGGCGAGGGCGTTTGCGCTCGTTGCCTCGGTCGCTCGGGAAGTGGTGTCCCACTCTGGGAGCGCCTGCGGGGCCACCGTCGGCTCGTCGGCGGTCAACAACGCGGCGACGTCGTTCGGCCCCATCGGCGAGGGCCCGACCGGCGAGTGATCGTCGGCGACCGCTACGGCCCCGATCGCGCCTAGGTAGATGAGGGTGAAAACACCCGATCGGAACGCGTCCATGCGTCGAGCCAGTCTTAGGGTGAGCGTGACGGAGTCAGTTCGCGGCGTCGGGCCGCGTCATGCTGTCGTAGTTCATCAGCTCTTGTAGCCGATCGGCGGGCATCAGCTCCAGTTCACCCACGAGCTGTGTGATCGTCTTGCCCTCCGCGTGCGCTTGCTTTGCCAGCGCCGCGCACTTCTCGTAGCCGACCTCCGGCGCCAGGGCGGTGATCGTCATCAGTGAGGCGTCGAGCAGCTCCGCGCAACGTGGCTCGTTGACCTCGAGGCCGTCCAGCAGCTTGTCGACGAGCACCTCGCTGACGTTTGCTAGCAGCGAGACCGACTCGAGAAACGCGTCGATCATCACGGGCATCGCGACGTTGAGCTCGAAGATCGACCCCACGCCGCCCATGCCGGCCATCGTCACTGCCGCGTCGTTGCCGACCACGCGGCAGGCGACCTGCATGACGCTTTCGCAGATCACCGGGTTCACCTTGCCCGGCATGATGGAGCTTCCCGGCTGTATCGCCGGCAGATTCAGCTCGCCGATGCCGCACCGCGGCCCGCTGCCAAGGTGGCGGATATCGTTGGCGATCTTCGACAGCGACACAGCGATGGTCTTGAGCAGGCCGTGGGCCTCGACAAAGTCGTCCTTGGCGGCCTGCGCCTCGGTGTGCTCCGCGGCCTCGAGGAACCCGCCGTGGCCCTCGTCGTCGTCGATCACCGCGACGCCGTCGAGACGCTTGGTGAGCGTGTCGGCCACCTTGGTAGCGAAGTCGGGGTGGGCGTTGATGCCGGTGCCAACCGCCGTGCCGCCGATCGGCAGGTTCGAGCTCACCACCATGCGGATCATCGCCGCGTGCTGCCCGGCGCCGGCGACCTGCGAGGCGTACCCGGCGAACACCTGGCCGACGCGGATCGGCGTGGCGTCCATCAGGTGCGTGCGGCCGATCTTGACGATCTTGTCCCACGCCTGGCTCTTGGCGGAGAGCGCGCCCTCGAGCCGATCGAGCGCGAGCTGCAGCTTCGCCGTCTCGCACGCCGCTGCGATGCACATGGCGGTGGGGAACGTGTCGTTGGACGACTGCCCCGCGTTGACGTGGTCGTTCGGATGGACGCCGCCCTCGGCCTTGGTTGTGGTCCCGAGGCCCAGCTTCTCGTTGGCCAGCGATGCGATCACCTCGTTGGCGTTCATGTTGGTGCTCGTGCCGGAGCCCGTCTGGTACACGTCCACGGGGAAGTGCGCGTCGTGCTCGCCGGCGGCTACCTCGTCGGCGGCGGCGATGATCGCCTCGGCTAGCTTGGGGTCGAGCTTGCCAAGGTCTTGGTTGGCCTGTGCGCACGCCGCCTTCAGATGCCCGAACGCGTGGATCACGGCCGGCGGCAGCGGGCGGTTGGCGATCGGGAAGTTCTGCACCGCCCTGGCGGTCGAGGCGCCGTACAACGCCGTCGCCGGGACCTCCATGTGTCCCATCGTGTCGCGTTCGATCCGTGTGTCTGCCATGGCGTGCGTTGTGGAGTGGGGAGTGAGGCGGTGGCGTGCGTCGCCGCTGCCGCCGATGATAGAACGCAGCGCCTTGCCCGATAATGGTGGGTGCGATTCCCGGCGCCCGAGCGATGCCCATGCCTACGATTCTGGACAAGATTGTCGATGTGAAGCGGCGCGAGGTCGCCGCCGCGCGGGCCGCGACGCCGCTGGCCGAGCTGCGAGCCCTCGCCGCCGACGCCCCGCCTCCACGCGGTTTTCTAAGCCGTCTGGCCGAGGACCGGCCACGCGATGGCGGCCCCATCAAGCTGATCGCCGAGGTGAAGAAGGCGAGCCCGTCGGCCGGCGTAATCCGCGAGGACTTCGACCCGGTCGCCATCGCGTTGGCGTACGCCGAGGGTGGGGCGGCCTGCCTAAGCGTGCTGACCGACACGCCCCACTTCCAAGGAAGCCTCGACTACCTGCGGGCGATCCACGCCGCCGTGGACCTGCCGGTGCTGCGGAAGGACTTCCTGATCGACGAGCACCAGATCGTCGAGGCTCGTGCGGTGGGCGCCGACGCGGTGCTGCTCATCGCCGAGTGCCTCTCGCCACAGCAGCTAGCGGACCTGCACGGGCTGGCACTCGAACTGGGGCTCGACGCGCTCGTCGAACTCTACGAGCCCGCGAACCTGTCGGCCGTGCTCGGGGCGGGGGCGAAGCTGGTGGGGGTGAACAACCGGAACCTGCACACCTTCGAGGTCGATCTGGGCCACTGCGAGCGCCTCCACCGGGAAGTTCCCCCCGACGTGGTGTTTGTCGCGGAGAGCGGCATCCGCACAAACGCGGACACCCAACGACTCACCGCTGCGGGAATTGACGCGATGCTCGTGGGCGAGTCCTTGATGCGGCAACCCGGCATCGCGGACGCGGTTGCTCGGCTCATGAACGGCTAGCGTGTAACTGTTTACCGCTGGGGAACAGTTCCAGGTAGGTTTTGCCCGTTATGACGGGAAAAACACTGGTAACTGATTGACGCTTTGACCGCCACGGTTTTTACTGAGGTGGGCGAGGGGCTTTCGGGACCCGCCCCTCTTCCGATGTCTCTTCGACTTGTCACCCCCCACCTATGAGGAAGTTGTCTCATGAAGGCTGCGCTATCTCTCTTGTTTGTCAGCGTGCTGGCCGTCTCTCCGGCTCACGCAAATCTGCTCAGCAACGCGAGCTTTGAATCGCAAATCGACTACAGCGGAACTGACCCGAACAACTGGCTGCCGTTCTTTGGTGGCGGCTCGCAGGGCACGACCAGCACCGTGGACGCCGGCTACACCGGAGTCGTGATGCCGAGCGACGGTGTCAATCACTTAAGCATGATCAACGCCACGGCCCAGGACGGCTTCTCCGGCATCCTGCAAAGCTTCCCCGCCGTGGAAGGTCTCGACTACACGTTTGCGTTCGAAGCGAAGGCGAACGGCGCCTACAACATCGCCTCGGAGTACCGCATCGAGTGGCTCGACGCCGCAGGTGGTTTCGTTGGCGGTCAGTTCGACCTGAACACCGGTTTCACCCCGACGGCGACCTACGCTACGCAGTCGATCACGGCGACGGCCCCCGCGGGCGCCGTGACCGGCACGGCGGTGATCGCCATCCAGACCTTTATCCCGGCCCCCCCCGGTGGCGCCGGCGACTTCTTCGGCGACCTGTTCGTCGACAACGCCTCGGTGACGTCGAACATCCCCGAGCCGTCGGCCGCCGTTCTCGGCCTGCTCGGTATCGCGGGCCTCGCCCGTCGTCGTCACTGATCGCGAGCTCGGCTTCCGAGCCGGCTAGTGAGCAATCACCCCACGAGAAAGCCGCGTCGGGCCCCTGAGCCCGGCGCGGCTTTTCTTGTGCGCCGGCCGCGAGGCGGTACCATCGCCGCATGGCCACGCTTGTTTCCATCCAGATCGGCAAACCCCAACAGCTGCAGCCCGTCGAGGGCGACATCGGCACGAAGCCGTGGACGACCTCGTTCTTCAAACTGCCCGTCGCCGGCCCCGTGTGGGCCAGCACGCTGACGCTCGAGGGCGACGACGTCGCCGATCGCCGTCACCACGGCGGCCGCGACAAGGCGGTGTGCGTGTACTCGGCCGACCATCACGCGTACTGGCGAGACGACCTGAGCTTCGGCGAGGAGTTCGGCGGCGGGGCGTTCGGTGAGAACTTCACCGTGGCCGGGCTCGATGAAGACACGGTGTGCGTGGGCGACCGCTGGCGTGTCGGCGACGCGGATTTTGAGGTCTCTCAGCCCCGGCAGCCCTGCAGCAAGCTAGCCCGCCGCTGGAAGACCAAAGACCTCACCGCGCGGGTCGAACGCAACGGCCTGACGGGTTGGTACCTCCGGGTGATCCAAGAGGGCGCCGTCACTGCCGGCGATCCGGTGGAGCGGCTCGCGAGGCCACTCCCCGAGTGGACGATCGCCCGTGCGAACGAGGTGATGCACCATCGCAAGAAGGATCGCGAAGCGACCGCGGAGCTCGCGGGAGTCGAGCTGCTGGCCAACTCATGGCGCGGTCAGCTGCGGCGCCGGCTGGCCAAGCTGTAGCTGCGCGTGAGCGAAGCACTAGGGAACGTCTTCGTTCTCTGCCTCGTCGCCCTGCAGCCAGTACGGCGTCAGCAGCATCTGAACTCGTGCGGGATCGTCGCTCAAGAACGAGCCGTGGTCCTTCGTGGTCCAGTAGGCGTAGAAGGCGTCGCGTAGCTCGGTGTCAGTGATCTGGAAGTCGCCGGCTCTCTCTCGCTGCTCGAGCCATTCGCGCATAGCGTCGAACGCCTCGGGGCCGAACTGCTGGAGCAACACGCGGCCGCCGCCGTAGTTCTTGTGCAAGTAGTTCTGCCACTTCCACTGCGACAGGACGAACGGCGCGATCGCGTCGCCGGGCGGTTCTAGCCGCAGCTCGATCGCGGCTCGCTGCGACTCGAACCGGCCATGTTGCTGCTCCGAGAGGCCTTCGTCGGTCAGCCGCGTCTCCAACACCTGGAGCTCCATCATCAGCCGCGGTCGCTGCTCGACCATCCGCTTCTCGTGCTGCTCTGCAAAGAACGCCCGAGCCGCGTCGAGCTCGGCGTCCGTCGGGGTCAGCTCCGCCCGGTGTTCGTGGCGGTACCGCTTCATCACCGCCGAGGTGAACAGCCGATGCAGCTCGTCGTGCCGGCCTTGTGGGTCTTCGGCCCGGACCTGCTCGCGGTAGACGGGATCGCCGAGCACGTGACCGATCGACTCGCCCGCGAACGCGGGACACACGCTCAGCAGAAAACCCAAACAAACGACCGCGGCGGCGCGGTCGCCAGCACGGCCGCTCATCGCGACCCGGCCTTCTCTTCCCACACACGCCGTTGGCGGCTGCTGGGGATGTCCATCGCCTTGCGATACTTGGTCACCGTGCGGCGGGCGACTTGGATGCCCGCCTTGTCGAGTTCCTTGACCAGGGCGTCGTCGGAGAAGGGCTTCGACTTGTCTTCGTTATCGACGATCTCTTGCAGCTTGAGCCGCACGCGGTCCCAGGCGATGTCTTCGCCGCTGGCGCTCGTGGTGCCGCCGACGAAGAACCGCTTGAGCGGGAAGATACCCCGCGGCGTCTGCACCCATTTGTCGTCTACCGCGCGGCTGACGGTCGTCACGTGAACGCCCACCTTGTCGGCGATCTGTTGCATCTTGAGCGGCTCGATCGCCTCCGGCCCATCGTCCAGGAAGCGGGTCTGGTGATCGACGATCGCTTGCGAGACGCGCGACAGCGTGCCGCGGCGTTGCTCGATCGCCTCGATCAGCCATTGGGCCGAGTTGACCTTCCGCTTGATGTACTCGCGCGTCGATTCGTCGGCGCCGGCGGCCTGCTTGAGCAGGTTGCGGTAGTAGGGCGACACGTACAGAGACGGCACCTCACCGTCCTCAAGCCGGACGACGTAGCGACCCTTTTCGTCTTTCTCCAGAAAGACGTCCGGCGTGACGGTCGGCACGCTGGCGTCGGCGAAGTCGGCTCCCGGCTTCGGCTTGAGCAGCCGGATCTCCTCCCACAGCTCGTTGATGTCGTCGATCGACATCCCCGTCTTTTTCGCGATCAGCGGCAGGCGATTGTTCTCGAGGTCTTGCAGGTGGTTCTCGATGAGCACCCGCATCTCGTCGGCAAACGGGTTGCCCACACGCAGCTGCAGCAGCAGGCACTCCTTGAGCGACCGGGCGCCCACGCCGGGGGGGTCGAGGTGCTGCACCACCTGCAACGCCTTCTCGGCGAGCTCCAGCTGCTGCTTGCGGTAGCTGGCCGCGTCTCCGTTGAGCTCCACCGGCGACGGGGGGATGAGCTCCTCGAGCGGGCTCTTGAGGTAGCCGTTGGTGTCGAGGCTGAAGATGATCCGCTCCGCCATCCGACGGAGGTCGTCTTCCAGATCGAACCAGCTGACCTGGTGGTGCAGGTAGTCGGCCAGCGACTCGGGCCGGGCCAGCATGTTGGCCATCTGATCGTGGGCCCGATCGGCCTCCGCCTCGAGCTGGCCCTGCGAGGGCCGGCTGCGCTCGTCGTAGTCGTCGGGCAGGTTCTCCGCCATGTTGACGAGACGCTCGAAGTCGTCCTCGTTGTTGGCGCCTTCGCCCTCTTCGACAACGAGCTCTCGCTCGACGTCGTCGCCCGTGTCTTCGGCCTCCGCGGTCGGTGTGTCTTCGCCCTCCGGCTCAACCTGCTCCAGGCACGGGTTGTCCTGCATCTCCTGCTCGATGCGCTCCTGCAGCGCAAGGATCGGAAGCTGCAGGATCTCCATCGATTGGATCATGCGCGGCGCAAGCACTTGCTTTTGCGCCATCTGCATCTGTTGTCCGAAGGACAATCGCATGATCGGTCTGCTTGAGAGGAATCGGCGGCCGCAAAGGCCGACGCGCGGCTACGCGGAGCCCTACGCCTGCGGCTGTACCATACCGCTCGTGGAGCGATAAGGTCAAACAAACGTGCCCGCGTAAGCTTAGCTTACGAAACAGTTTGCGCAGCTCGGGCTGATGAAGCCGGAGGACGACAAAAGGCCTTTTGCGCGTGCACTAAGGGGCCGCGTTTACTGTCCGCCGGAGAACTTGGCGAGGGCGTCGCCCAGCCCGGGGATGTTCAGATCGCCGGTCGCTTCCTGCATGACATCGGCATGGCGGCGGCGCGCTTTCTCGGCGGCGTCGTTGATGGCCGCGGGGATCAGGTCCTCAAGCATCTCGCGATCGCCGCGCTCAACGAGTCCCGGGTCGAGCCGCACGGCGAGCACCTCTTGGCCGCCGGTCATATCGACCTCGACCATGCCGCCCCCCGCAGCGCCGACGACGCGTTCGGCCTTCAGCCGTTCTTGCAGCTCTTTCATCTTCGAGCCGACCTGCTGCGCCTGCTGCATCATCTGGCCGAGGTTGGCGAGGTTGCCGAGTCCTTTGAGCATGGTGGCGTGTGGAGGCTTGAGGCTTGAGTGGTGAGGCTTGAGTGGAGACGTTTGACGAAGAGCGGTCGAAGCGCTTGGGGGCGAGGCGTACGGGAGTGAATCCCTCACGCCTTACTCCTCAAGCCTCTTCCCTCACCCCTCTCTGGGCGGCGTGTACCGGATCTTATCGGGTTCTACGTCGAACAGCTCCATCGCGCGTTTGACGAACGGCTGCTGGGCGATCTCGGCTTGTTGCTGGCGGCGGCTGACCGGGCGCGGCCTCTCCGCGGGCGGCTTCTTGCTCTGTAACTGTGCCGCAAGCTGCGCGACGAGTCCGTCGCCGTTGGCTTCGGGCGCCGCTTCCGCCTTGGGCGATGCCGTGGACGGTTGAGGCGGGGGCGACGCTGGGGCGGCAGGCTTCGTGGCTGGCTTGGCGGCGTGTCGCGGCGGGGGAGCCGGCGCTGCAGGTGGCGGGGCTGCCGGGGTCGGGCTTGTCGACGCTGGAGCACGCGAAGTCGGGCGTGTCGAAGCCGCGGCAAAAGCGATTGGGTTGGCTCGTAGGTCGGCGACCGCTTGCGCAAGCTCGTCCAGCTCGCCGATCGTTGCGATGCGGACGATCGCCATGTCGAGCAGCGTGCGGCCGTAAACGCTCACACGCATGCGTGCGGCCGTCTGGTCCAGCACCTGGAGGATAGCGAGCAACGCCGGCACGCCGAGCTGCTTGCCCAGCGTTTGCGCCTGCTCGAACTGGGCGGGCACCGCGTTGAGCATTCGGTCGGCCGGGCAGCCGACGGCGGCCGCCATGACATCACGGTAGTAACCCACCAGTTGATCCAGCAGCTGCGCAGCGTCGGCCCCCGCCTGGACGGCCGCCTCGATGGCCGCGAGTCCCGCGGCGGCGTCGCGCTCGGCGAGCCCGTCGGCGAGCTCGGCGATGCGTGTCGCCGGCGCGATGCCGAGCAACGCGTTGACGTCGTCTGCCGTGATCCGCTCTTCGCACACAGCCAGCAGCTGCTCGAGGAGCGACTGGCTGTCGCGCATCGACCCGGCGGCGCGGATCGCCAAGATCTGCAACGCCTCGTCGTCGATGTTCACGCCCTCGGCCTGGGCGATCTGCCCGAGCCGCTCGCCGATGGACGCCGCCTGCACGCCGGCGAAGTCGAACCGCTGGCACCGAGAGAGAATGGTGATTGGGATCTTGTTCGGCTCGGTCGTCGCGAAGACGAACTTCACGTGCTCGGGCGGCTCCTCGAGCGTCTTGAGCAACGCGTTGAAGGCCTCCTTCGTCAGCATGTGGACTTCGTCGATGATGTAGACCTTGAACCGGCTGCGGCTCGGGCGGATGCCCGCGTTTTGTCGCAGCTGGCGGATCTCATCGATGCCGCGGTTGCTGGCGCCGTCGATCTCGAGCACATCGACATCGTCGCCGCTGGCGATCCGCTCGCACGAGTCGCACGCGTTGCACGGCGTGGGCGTCGGCCCCGTCTGGCAGTTGAGCGCCTTCGACAGGATCCGCGCTGCCGAGGTCTTGCCAACACCGCGGGCGCCGGTGAACAGATAGGCGTGGCCGATCCTCCCCGAGCGGATCGCCTGCTCTAGCGCCCGCGCGACGTGCTCTTGGCCGATCAGCTCAGAGAACAGCTGCGGACGGTACCGCCGGGCAACGACGACGTACTCGCCAGCCTCACCGGAGTTTGAGGCGGCCGTGGGGGGCGGCTCGCCGAGAGGTCCGTCGTCTTGCGGGGCGTCGGACATGGCGAGCGGCAGGGCAAAGATAACGCGACGTCGGACGAGAGGCCCCCACACCCGGAGACGCAAGCTTATGGCTGCTGCGTTTCCACCCTGACCAGGTTCGCGAGGCCGCCGTCGCAGGGGCCCCTCGTCCGCCGTCGCGGCTCATCAGTATCGGTGTCCGCCACCCCTCGCGTCAATTCGCCGGCGGCGTCACGATCTCTCGGTCATGGGCGAACCCCCGGTAGAAACGACTCGTCTGGCGCCGTCGCCCACCGGGGCGTTGCACCTGGGCAACGCCCGCACGTTTCTCGTGAACTGGGCGCTCGCCCGGCAGCGTGGGTGGCGGATCGTTCTGCGGATCGACGATCTGGACGGCCCGCGGATCAAAGCGGGCGCCGCCGATCAGGCGATCGAGACGCTCCGCTGGCTGGGGCTCGATTGGGATGAGGGCCCCCATCACCAGTCGTCCGATCAGACGCGGTATCAGGACGCACTCCGAAGCCTGATCGACGCAGGCCAAGCGTATCCGTGTGGCTGCACGCGGTCACAGATCCTGGCCGCGAGCCGCTCGGCGCCCCACGACGGCGATCACGAGCTTCGCTACCCGGGCACGTGTCGGCCGCAGGAGGGCGTCGTCGCCTCGGCAACGCTGCTCGGCGACCCGAAGCTCGCGTGGCGGCTGCGAACGCCCGATGTGACGGTTGACTTCGACGACGCATTCTTGGGAAGGCAGTCCCACAACCCGCAACGCGAGGTCGGCGACTTTCTGATCGCCGCCAAGGGCGCGGCGCCCGGCTACCAGCTCGCCGTGGTCGTCGATGACGCTCGGCAGAGCGTTACCCAGGTGGTCCGCGGAGACGACCTTGTTGCCAGCACCGCTCGACAGTTGCTGCTGTATGACCGGCTCGGCCTGGGCGTACCGCCGGCGTACACGCACCTGCCGATGGTCGTCGGCGAGGACGGCAGGCGGCTAGCGAAACGCCACGGCGATACCCGCATCGACAGCTATCGCGATCGGGGCATCGCGCCCGAGCGGGTGATCGGGCTGTTGGCCGAGTGGTGCGGCCTCGGTGATCGCACTCCGACCACTGTCGAGGACTTCGTCCGCCGGTTCACGCTCCGCGGCTTGCCGAACGAGCGTGTGGTCTTCTCCGACACGGACGACGCTTGGCTGGTTGATGGCTAGCGTCGCTAGCGCCTCGCGGCCCGAATAACTGTTGCAACCGTCACAGCCAGCCGATACCTCACCGACAGTGCGCCACCGGGCGCGCTCCGCCAGAGTCGTATCGAAAGGGAAGACGGGTCGATGTCGCAGTGGTTCCTGGGTTCGTTCCGGACGGTGGTGCAGGCCCTCGTGGCCCACGACTCCGCCGGACAGATCGCCGCGGGCGTCGCCATCGGCGCGGTGCTCGGTCTGCTCCCGAAAGCGACGCTGCTGGCGCTCGCCTTCGTCATCGCCTTGGGCGCACTGCGGGTGAACCGAGCCGCCGGGCTCGCCGCCGCTGGTTTGACGGCCGCGCTCACGCCGTTGCTCGACCCGATGCTGCACTGGCTGGGCATCCGCGTGCTGAGCGTCGCGAGCTTGCAGCCGACATTCGCGTGGCTGTACGAGGCCCCGCTCGGCCCTTGGATCGGGTTCCACAACACGGTTGGCATGGGCGCCCTGCTCGTCGGCCTGTACGTGGCATACCCGCTGTTCCTCGCGGTCCGCACCGTGCTCGAGAGGATTCGGCCGCGGCTGGTGCGTTGGATCCAGCGCTACCGAATCGCCCGGGTCCTGCTCGGAGCCGATGTTGTCACCCGATGGGGGTCGCTGCAATGAGCCGCTACATCCGTTTCGGCTACCTGGTGCCGCGCATCGTCGCGGCGGTGCTGATCTTCGCCCTCGTCGAGTTCGGCGCCGGCTACGTGCTGCGCTCCGCCCTCATCGACGGCGGGCAGCAGGCGATCGGGGCCCGTGTCGAGGTCGCCGAGGTCGGCGTCTCGCTGCTCGGGGCGAAGGCGTCGGTAGAAGGGTTGCAGATCGCGAACCCAAGCGACCCGATGCAGAACTTGCTCGAGGCCGAGCGGCTCGACCTCGACTTCGACGGCGGCTCGCTGCTACGCGGCAAGGCGATCGTCGATCGCGGCGTGCTGCGGGGCGCGAAGTTCGGCACGCCACGCGAAACAAGCGGCGCGCTCGTCGACGGACCTCAGAAGGATTCGAACGCCCTCGCGGCGTCGTGGCTCGGCGGCGCCGCCGGCGAGGCAGGCAAAGCCTGGGCGAAGAAGTTCGGCGGCGACGTCGAGGGCCGGCTGCAAGAGTCCCTCGCCGAGTTCGAGTCGCCCGAGCTGGCGGACAAACTCGCCATGGAGTGGCAGTCGCGGTACGAGTCGCTGCGTGACAACGCCGAATCGCTGCGGGAAGACGCCCGCACATTCCGCGACGAGATGAAGATGGCGGTCGAGAATCCGCTCCGCCACACCGACGTCATCGCCGCTGCGCCGGATCGCCTCTCGAACCTCCGCCGCCAACTCGCCGACGTGCGGCAAGACCTGAATACTCTGCCGTCCGACATCCAAACGGATCGTCAGCGGATCGAGGTCGCCAGGCGTGCCGACGAGGCGCGGCTGCGTGACGCGTTTCAGGCCGACCAGCTCGACCCGCAGTCCCTCACCACTCAGTTGCTCGGCGACACCGTAATGGGGCCGGTCGGCGAGGCGATCGGCTGGCTCCGCTGGGCCCGCCAGATGACGCCCACCGGCAAGCCGTCGCCACGCGTTGTGGACCGCAGACGCGGCGTCGATGTGCGGTTCCTTGGCGTCCGCGAGCGTCCCGACCTGCTGATCCGCTCGCTCGACGTGAGCGGGTCGGCGCAGCTGGCCGGCCGACCGGTCGAGGTGAGCGGCGTTGTCACCGGCCTGACGACGCAGCCGCACCTACACGGATCGCCGTTGCAGCTCACGCTGAGTACCACCGGCGGCGCCAAGCTCGAGGTGCGTGGCGAGATCGATCGCACGAGCGACACGCCAACCGAGACCGTGCAGATCGACTGCCCGAACTTTGGCGTTCCCGAACTCACCCTCGGCCCCGCCGCCGGATTGACGCTGGCGAGCCAACCCTCGACCGGCGCTCTCACCGTGAGCGTCGTGACGCGGGGCGAGAAGCTCGAGGGCGTCATTCAGCTCCTCCAGAGCGAGGTCGCGTTGGCGCCTGCCGTGAGCGGCGACGCCAGCCGACTTACACGTCGTCTGGCCGACGCGTCGGCGATGCGGCTGGGCCGCATCTCGCAGGCGGCGACACGCATCGGGCTCGCCGGAACGCTGTCGGCCCCTGAGGTCTCGGTGTGGTCGAATCTCGGCGCCGCGGTCGCCAGCTCGCTGGGCGGGGCCGCCGAGGGCGTGATCGCCGACGAGCGCGATCGCCTGCTCGCCGAGTCTCGCGCCGAGCTGGATACAAAACTTGCTCGTTACGAGCAGCAGCTGGGGCCGATGCGTGACGCCGCCTCGCAGGTGCTCGCCGGCTCGGGGGTCGAGATCGACTCGCTGGCCTCACTCGTCACGCCCGGTGGCCTGGGGCGAGGGAGTCTGAGTTTCGAGTCGCTGGGCAAGCAGCTCCCCGCGGCCGGCTCGTTGTTCCGCTGAGCCGATTTCGCGGCCAAATCGCCGTCAAAAGCTGCGCTCACCCGCCAATTTCGTGCGTTCTGCGGGAAATCGTTGACAGCGGGAAACGTCGTTACTTGACTAGTGGCTGGGCAAGCACGCCCGGAGGGCGGAGACGCTGCAAGCGTGGGCTCTTCGACGCGCACTACGCGCTTCCACACACCATGCACAACCACCAGAGTTCTGCGGAGAGCGTCTTATGCCCCGTCTTATCGCCGTCACCCTCATGGGGTTGGCAATCGTTTGTCTTCAAGGTTCGCAGTCTGTCGCGGCCACCATTGAGCTCCAGTTCACCGGGCTCGATATCGTCTACGACGGTTCGTCTATCACCGACGCGAACGCGGTAGGGGCTGACGCCCTGACCACCGCGACCCTGACCGTGGATGGAGCTCCCTCGACCAGCTCGCCGTTCACGTCCGGGCTGTCGGTCGAGCTGGATGTTCCAGGAGTCACCGACATCGCCGTGGGTGGTGACAACGTGACTAGCAGCCCCGGCGGCTCGCTCACGCTCAACTTCCCCGGTGGCGATTTCGTCGCGCTCGATCTCGAGTCTGCCGACATCGGTTTCGTGAATGCCGGCTTCGCTCGTTTCGCGTTCGGCGGCTCGGTCGCCGCGGTCAGCTCGCAGATGCTGCCGGACGGGTTGGTGATCGGCGACCCGATCAGCTTCTCGTTCTCCACCACGCTCAACTCGTTCACGGACAACGGCGTCAACCTGCTGACGTTCGACGCGTCCGGCACGGGCGAGGTCGAGGGCGA
>JBCBPC010000004.1:0-237716 GCA_039820945.1 Planctomycetota bacterium | reverse complement strand
CGCGGCTCTTTGTTTGCCGCCTATTTCGATTCGGCCGAGTCTCAGCCGAGCTTGCCGAGCGCCTTGAGCAGCGCCTGGGCCTGATCGACGCCGCCGACCTTGTCGGCGAAGTCGCGGGCTTCGACGAGCGACGACAGGCTCACCTTGTCCGAGACGCCCGCCGGACGACCGGGCTTGCGGCCACGCTTGCCAGGCTTCTTGCCCGCCTTGCGGAGGGCGGCGGCCTTCACGTTGCTCACCAACGCCGGCGCCACAGCCAGTCCCTTCTTCTTGAGTTCCTTGCAAACCTCGGTCGGACCCGCATTGGGGTTCGCCTTGATGTACTCGCGGATCGCTTCGCTCTTGTTAGGTCCGCCTGCGCGCTTCTTGGCCACGTGATCGTCCTCGTAAAATCAAACTAGTGGGGGAGAGTTAGAACCCGATGCCCGCGGGTTACGTGCTTAATTAGAGGCACAATCGACAAACATCACTAGTCCCTCAAGCTTTTTTCTATTAGTACTTCCTGTGCGGCTGCTACGGTTTTCGCGACAAAACGAGTCTTACCACGGCTTGTCTTCGTTCCATGCTCGTGGCGGACTTGCAATCACCGCTCCGTAAGTCGCCACGGTAAGATTTCATACCGTCGATCCATAAACTGTTTCCGCATCGGCGATCAATCGTACGTCAACCTCCGCTTGTCATGGCTTGGATCTTCGAAAGAACGGTTGAAACCGCCGCCTGGGTTTCTCTGGTGGTTGCTTGGGCGTCGCTCGGCCTCGGCCTTTGGTGGCTCATGCTGTGGTTCGGAACCCTGCAAACCGAACCGGACTATCAGTTGCTCCGCGACGCCACGAAGTCGCTCGGCGCGTTTGTCGGTTTTTCGGTGGCGCTGGGCGTTCTGGCGTGCGTCGATCGGTTCTTGTTCGACGCGGAAGCCGACACCGATCAGCCCGAGTAGAGCGACCGCGGGTCCCGGCGCCGCTGGCCGACGCCCGACGCTTCGGGAACAATCGGGGCTTCCCGACGACCCCAGCGCCGAGCGGCGATGCTCTCCATTGAGAACCTTAAGAAGTCGTACCGCGAGCCGGGCGGCGGCCGACTGCCGATCCTTGACGTGCCGCGGTTCGAAGTCGGGCGGGGCGAGCAGGTCGTGATCCGCGGCCGCAGCGGCTGCGGCAAGACGACGCTGCTGAACACGATCGCCGGGATGACGACCGCCGACTCGGGATCCGTACGCATCGGCGAGGTCGATATCACCCGCCTGCCCGAGTCGGCCCGTGATCGATTCCGAGCCCGTCACCTCGGATACGTGTTTCAGACCTTCAACCTGCTCCCGGGTTTCACCGCACTGGAGAACGTCTTGCTCGGCATGACGTTCACCGGCGGTAAGACCGACCGCGGGCGGGCGGAGGACCTGCTGGAACGCGTCGGCCTGGGCCATCGGTTCGGTCACAAGCCCGCGGCCCTGTCGGTGGGCGAGCAGCAGCGCGTCGCCGTGGCGCGAGCGCTGGTGAGCAAGCCCGTGCTGCTGCTGGCCGACGAGCCCACCGCCAACATCGACCCCGCCCATCAGCAGCAGATCATCGACCTGCTCCGCGGCGTGTGCGTGGACGAGGAGGTCGCGATGCTGCTCGTGACTCACTCGCCGGAGGTCGCGGACCAGTTCGGGCGGGTCGAGCAGCTCGAAACGGTGAACCGCGTCGCGAACGGCCCGACAACATCCCGCTCGGAGCCCGTGACATGAGCTTCTGGCGGATCGCTTGGAACAACATGAAGCAGCGCGGAGTGGCGTCGTCGCTCACGGCGTTGTCGATGGCGCTCGGCGTCGCGGCTATGTCCGTCGTGATCGTCGTCTACGCGGTCGCCGTTCGGCAGTTTTCGCAAGACGCCCAGGGGTATCACCTCATCGTTGGGGGCAAGGGCGGCGCGCTGCAGCTGGTGCTCAGCACGGTGTACCACCTCGGGCAGCCGCTCTACCCGATCCCCTACAGCGAGTACCGCCGGCTGGTGGACGGCGATCTGTCGGACGTGGTCGACGTGGCGGTCCCCTACTGCCTGGGCGACAGCTTCGATCCGACACGCGACCCGCAGAACCCGAGCGATCGCCGGTTCCGCGTCGTCGCCACCACGCCCGACCTCTTCGACAAGCTCGAGTACGGCACCACCGAAGACGGCTCCCCGATACGGTACGAGTTTCGCTCCGGGCGCAACCTGCGTATCAGCCGGCCTTACGAGGCGGTGCTCGGTTCGGTGGTCGCCGCCCAGTCGGGCCTCAAGGTCGGCGACACGCTCAACCCCACGCACGGCATCAGCGGCGAGGGGGACGTGCACACGGAGTTCGAAGTGGTCGGAATCCTCGACATCACGGGCACGTCGAACGACCGCGCGGTGTTTGTGAACATCGAGGGCTTCTATCTGATCGACGACCACGCGTTGTCCGACGAAATGGTGGAGCAACGTCTCGCGCGCGCGTCGATGGCGCCGCCCGCGACCGCCGCGCCGCGGAGCGACGCCCGCGGCGTGCTGCCCCCCGCCACGCTCGAGGGCCGCACGGGCGAGCCGCTCGAGCCGCTCGCCGAGGACAAGCGCGAGGTCACCAGCGTGCTCGTCTTGTGCAAGAGCGACCTCGGACCGCTCGTCCTCAACACGCAGATTAACAAGGACCCGAACACCGCGATCCAGGCCGTGGCGCCCGCCGGCGTCGTGACCACGCTGCTCGAGAAGATCGTCGGGCCGATCCAGCTGGTGCTCCTCGTCCTGACGGTGCTGATCGTTCTTGTGGCGGCGATCGGCATCCTGGTGAGCATCTACAACTCGATGAACGAGCGCAAGCAAGACATCGCCGTCATGCGAGCGCTCGGCGCGAGCCGCTTCTCGGTCATGCTGATCATCCTGACCGAGTCGGTGCTGATCTCGCTGATCGGCGTGATCCTCGGCCTGTTGCTGGGCCACGCGTTCATCGCGGCGGCGGGGCCGTACCTGGAGGCCGAGGCGGGCGTTCGGGTGTCCTTCTGGCGGCTCGATCCGCTCGAGCTGGCAATCGTGCCCGCGTTGCTCGCCCTGGCGGCGGCGGTGGGGCTGCTGCCCGCTTTCTCGGCGTACCGCACCGACGTCGCCCGCGCGCTTACCGGTAATCGCTAGGCGCCGGCTCGCCAGCGATTATGGCGATTGCCGCGCGGCGCCTTGCAGCGACAATAGCCTGATGGACCTAGACGTCGTGTTGTCGAACCCCTCCGCCGACCGCCC
This sequence comes from Planctomycetota bacterium, assembly GCA_039820945.1. Lineage (GTDB taxonomy): Bacteria > Planctomycetota > Planctomycetia > Pirellulales > Lacipirellulaceae > Botrimarina. The sequence continues at coordinate 234,491 of JBCBPC010000004.1, read as the reverse complement.
CGCCATGCGACCACGCCCGCTCGCGCTTACGCTGTTCGCACTCGTTTGGCTTGCTGGGGCTCTCGTCCCGCATGCAGCGGCCTGCCCGTTCTGCGCCGCCGAGAGCCGCACGCTGACCGAAGAGATCAACGACAGCACGGCCGTTGTGCTGGCTCGGCTGGCCGAGCCGTCGCCCGCGATCGCCGACCCCGCCGACGCCGGCGTTCCGTACGAGTTCGTCGATCCGGAGACCGGAGCCGCGGAGTTCGAGGTGCTCGACATCCTCCTGGGCCAAGAGGCGTTGGGCGACGCGAAACGGATCGAAGCGATCTACTTCGGCAAGCCCGACGCCGAGCGGGTCTTCTTCGTCCGCGGCGTGGGGTTGCCGCCCGAGTGGACCATCCCGCTGCCGCTCGGCGAGGAGGCCGTGCAGTACGTCCGCACGCTGTTCGAGCTCCCGGAGTCGGGCGCCGATCGGCTCGCGTTCTTCCAGCAGTACCTAGAGCACCCCGATCCGCTGCTCGCCCAGGACGCCTACGACGAGTTCGCCCGCGCCCCGTACGCAGACGTCGTCGGCCTGGCGCCCCGCATGGACCGCGACCAGCTCCTCGATTGGATCGAGGGCGGCAAGGTCAGCCCCAGCCGGCGGCGGTTGTTCCTGACCATGCTCGGCGTGTGCGGCCAACCCGAGGACGTGCCCCGGATCGAGAGGCTGCTCACGTCCGACATCCGTCGAATCGGCCCCGGCGCCGAGGCGGTCGCTTACGCGGCGATCGCGAGCGGTCCCGGGCTGGCCGGCGCGGGCGCCGCGATCGTCCCCGAAGCGATCCGCTTCGGCGAGCGGAGCCGCAAGCTCGGGCTCGACGCCATGATCGCCTGCTACCTCACGCTGAGCGGCCGGCACGGCGATGTCGAAACCTCGCTGGAGCTGATCGAAGATCGCTTCTTGCGTGACACGGACGCGGAGTACTCGCATGTTCACGCGGCCCTGATGGCGGTGCGATTCCTCGCCGAAGAGCAGCAAGAACTGGTGCCGCTGGAGCGGGTCGTGCAATCGGCCCGGCTGCTGCTGGACCACCCCGACTTCGCCGACCAGGTCATCCCCGACCTCGCGCGATGGGAAGACTGGGACATGATCGACCGCATGGTGGAGCTCTTCGAGGCGAGCTTCGAGGAAGACGCCAACCAGTACGTCCGCGAGCCGGTGATCACTTATCTGGACGTGGCCGCGGAGCAGGAGGGCTACGTGGGTGAGCTGGCGGTCGCGGCGTTGCAGCGTGTGGAGTCCCTCGACCCCGAGGCGGCCAAGCGGGCCCGGCGGCTGCAGGCCTTCGGCTTCCTGGCCCAGGCTCGGGCGCCGCGGGGCGACCAGAACGCCGCCGAAGCCGGCCCGCCGCAGAACGATCCGTTCGACGCCGACATGCCGCCCACGCCGACCGCACCGGGAGTCTCTCCGGCGGAACGTGCTAAGCTGCAGGCTGAGGCGAACGCGCGGATCGTCGAACGGGTCCGCGACGCCCGCTCGGGCTTCGCCGGCGCCATCAGCCGCGAGGCGGCCGCGGTCGCGGCGATCGAGCGGGCGCCGCTGGGCGCCCTGATCGGCGTGCCGCTGTTCGGGGCCCTGGTCTGCATGGCGGCTTTTTGGGTGATCCTTCGCGGCGGTTCTGCGTAGAACCTAACGCGCACCGCTCGCCCCCTCGGCCTCACCACCGATCCCAACCGACGACTTCACCCGACGATCCCGAACCGACGATGTCCGCCGCGGAAACCGACCAACCCGACCTCGCCCTTGAGTACCGCTCGCTGCACACGGGCGCTATCGCCGGCGTGATTCTTGGCGCCGTCTCGGCGGTCGTGCTGCTGACCGCGGGCTCGTCGAGCCTGTCCAGCACGCTCTCGCTGTCGACGTTGCCCCTGGTGGGACTGGTGGTCTCCGTGGCGTCTTGGCGGTCCATCGCCGGGGCGCCGGACGTATACACCGGCGCACGGCTCGCCAAGGCGGGCGCCGCGCTCTCCGTGCTGTTCTTGGTGTCCGGGGTGGGCTACGCGTCGCTCGTGTACGCCACCGAGGTGCCCGAGGGATACGAACGCACGTCGTTCCTCGCGATGAAGCCGAGCGACTCGGACCAGCTGGCCGGGCGGCTCGTGCCGGACAAGGTGCTCGAGCCGATCGAGTCCGAGAAGCCGGTCTTTATCAAAGGCTACATCCGACCCGACTCCGCCAAGTACACCCGCAACATCAGCAACTTCCTGCTGGTGCGCGACAATCAGGAATGCTGCTTCGGCGATCTCTCGAAGGTGCAGTTCTTCGACCAGATCCGCGTGCGGCTGGAGCCGGGCCTGACGACCGACCTGTCGCGCAAGCTGTTCCGCGTGGGCGGCGTGCTGCGTGTGGGGCCGGGCGAGCGTTCGCTCAACGCCCCGCTCACCTACTACCTCGAAGCGGATTACATCCAGTGATCCGTCGACGTGTCACGAAGCTCGTCGTGGCGACCGGCATGCTCGTGGCGATCGGCTGCGGCGAGGCGGTGCGACCGCCCGCCGGTCGTGCGTCGAACCAGCCGAGCCGAGCCCTTGCGCCAGAACCCGCCACGGGCGAGTCGGCCGCCGAGATCGCCGCGGGCCGGATGCTCGACCGCACGTTCGACGACCTCAAGTTCGACATCGAGCCGGGCGACTGGTTCGAGCGAACGATGCTCACCGAGCCGATCGAGAAGATGCTCGGCGAGCGGATCCGTATCCGCGGCTACATCCTGCCCACCGCTCGCAAGAGGCTCCGGCAGTTCGTGCTCGTGCGCGACAATCAGGAGTGCTGTTTCGGCCCGGGCGCCGCGCTCTACGACTGTATCCTCGTCGATATGCAGCCCGGCGCGCTGGCGGACTTCTCGGTCCGTCCCGTGACGGTCGAGGGCGAGCTGACGATCGACGAATTCCTCGGCCCCGACGGCATGCACCTGGCGATCTACCACCTTGATGGCGAGCAGGTGTACTAAGGCACTTGGGCGCCAGCTATCGGCCTGAGCCGTACGCGCTAGCATCGGCTAGCGCTAGGGTTCGGTAGCTCCCAGGGCGGAGCCAGACGGTACGCCACCCGCGGCTAGCGCCGGCGGCTCCGCTCATACGACTCGATCGGCTGAGGCTGAGCAGGACGCCACCGAGCGTTTACCCCTGGTCGCCGCCCAGGCCCAGCTTGTTCAGCCAGTTCTGCCGCGACTCGCCGCCGCCGGACTCGCCGGCCGCCCGTTCGACCACCGCGCGGAGCGTTTCTAGCTCCAGCTTCTGCTCGGCCAGCTCGTTCTGTGTGCGGGCGATCTTCGCCCGCTCGAGCGACAGCTCCAGCTCCGCCTGGCGGAGCTTCTCTTGCCACTGATCCTCGAGCGACGCCAGTCGCTCGCGCTCGGCCCGGATCACCTCGTCGTCGTCCAGCAACGCGGCCGCTGCCGAATCGACGGCTGACTCGTCCGGCCCGGGCGACCCTTCCTCCACCAGCTCGCGCAGCCGCTGGATCTCGTGGTCCTTCTCGGCGACGACGCCGTCGGTGATCTGGATCGTTCCGGCGATTGTCGCGCGTTCTTCTTGCCGTTCCGGCGAAGCGGAATCGCCCTCACCCTCGAGCTGCGCGAGCAGCCGTCGCTTCTGCGCCTCCCAGTCGTTGCCGTCGGAGGCCGTGTCGGCGCCGTCGGCCTGCGAAAGCCGCTCTTCGAGTTCCGCGTTCTCGTTCTTCAGCCGACGGACGTCCTCCACCGCTAGCTCGAATCGGGCCCGCAGGTCATCGAGCTCTCCCGACTCGCCCTGCGGCGACGCCCCGCCGTTTTGCTCCAGCTCCGCGACACGCTCGGCCAGCTCATCGCGTTCGTGCCGCAGCTGCGCCACCTCGGCGCCTTGCTCGGCCCCCGGCTCGGGCCGCGCGGCGAGCTGCTCCTCGAGCTCGGCGACCCGTTCACGGTGCGACTGCAGGTCCGCCAGCGCGATGTCGAACTTCTCGAGGAGCTCAATCTGGCCGTCGTCTTGTTCACGCGAGAGGTCGAGCGCCGCGTGCGCTTCAGCCAGCTCCGCTCGGCAGGCGTCGAGGTCGGCTTGCACGCCGCCCAGCTGCTCGGAAGCGAGTCGTTGTTGATCCGCGAAGTCTTGCAGCAGCCGTTCTCGCTCAACGCTCGCTTCTTGGTCGGCGTGGGTCCGGAGCCGCTCCGCCTCGGCGGCGAGCTGCGCGGCCCGCTCCGTTAGCTGCTGGTCACGCTGGGAGAGCTCGCTCTCGACCTGGTCGCGGACCGATTCCCATTCTGCCCGCCGCTGCTCCCAAGCCTCTCGCTCGGTGTGAAGCTGCTGCTCCGCTTCGGTGTGCTGTGCGTTCTGCTGGATGGCCAGCTCCGAGGCCAACTCGCCGGCGATCGACGCGGCGATCTGCTCGATCAGCTGCGTCGCCTCGTCGCCCAGCCGTTCCGCGTCCGCCTGGCGGGAGTCGCTTTGCGCCGACGTCTTGCTGCGCAGCTCCTCAAGCAAGCCCTGCGAACGCTGGGCGAGCGAGCGGATCTCGGCGAGTTCGGGCCCCAGCGGGTCCATCGAGTAGCAGCGGTGAAGGGCGGCGCCGCCGACGCGGCGGGAGTGGTCCACCGGTATGTAGCTCGCCCGGGTCGCGGCGGCAAAGCATCGCCGCGAAGAGGAACGATTGTGCGGATTGTGCGGCGATTCTTGGCCGCCTCGGGCGTGGCGACCGCGGTCGGCCACATCCGTGGACCCGGCTAAAGCCCGTTGACGATGTTCTCGGGCCGGCGGCCGAGCAGCAAGTCGACCACCTGGCGCGTCACACGCCTGCGGAGCTCACGGATCGCCTCGGTCGAGCAGAACGCCGTGTGCGGCGTGACGATCACCCGCGAATCGTTGTACGGCGCCGCCGACAGGTCGGGTGGCTCTTGGTCTTGCACGTCGAGCGCGGCGCCGGCCAGCTGGCCGTTGTCCAAAGCTCCGGCCAACGCGGCATGATCGACCAAACCGCCACGCGACGTGTTGATCAAGAACGCCGACGGCTTCATCCGCGCGAACGCCTCAGAATTCATGATCGCGCGGGTCTCGTCGGTGAGCGGGCAGTTAAGCGACACGTAGTCGCTCTCGGCCAGCAGCTCGTCGAGCGGCTTCCACGCCACGCCGTCGGGGACCACCTGCGAGCGGTTCGTCCCGACGACCCGCATGCCGACGGACCTCGCCAGCTTCGCGAGCAGGTTCCCGGTTCGGCCCAGCCCGACGATGCCGAGCGTCTTGCCAGCGATCCGCTCCACGGGCAGCGTGCCGACCAAGTCGTAGACGCCCCGCTTGGTGTCGTGATGCCCGGCGGCGATCTTGCGGCCCAGCGTGTAGATCATCGCCAGCGCGTGCTCGGCGACTTCCTGAAGGCAGTAGTCCGGCACGTTGGTGACGACGATCCCCTTCGCCGTGGCATGGGCCACGTCGATGTTGTCCAGCCCGATGCCGGTGCGGGCGATGTGCCGACAGCGGGGCGCGGCGTCGATCACTCGGGCGGTCACGGGCGCCCAGCACGTCATGATCGCGTCCGCGTCGCCGACGTGCTCGGCCAGCGTCGCCTCACGGTTGTCCGGCGAGGCGTCGATTGTGCAGTCTGCCTCGGCGGCGATCGACCGCTCGAGGTCGCAGTCGGCCCAGGGGAAGTCGGTATAGAACGCGCGAGGCACGGGGCGGGGGTGAGGCTTGAGGGGTGAGGAGTGAGGTGGTTAGGCGTTGGGGGTTAGGTGGTTAGGGGTTAGGGACGCGCCTTGATCCCTTGTTGCGGCGGGCCGGGGGGTGCGACGCTATCAACCTAACCGCCTGCTGCGTTGGCAGGGAACTAGCCGTTCATCTCGGTGAGCTCGCGTTCGAACGAGCGTTCGATCTCTGTCCGGCGGAGGCTGAGCTTTGCCGTCATCTCGCCGCGGGCTTGGTCGAAGCCACGGCCGATGAGGCGGAAGTCGTGCACCCGCTCTTCCAGCGCGGCGGAGGCGAGGCACTCGTCGATCACTTCTCGGTAGATCGCTCTTACCTGGGAGTGTCGCAACGCTCCTCGCTTCGACCAGACCCATAGCCGGCGGCGCCGGACCTCAGCGCCGAGCCGCTCGCGGCTCGGCACGATCAGCGCCGTGAGCCCCTTGCGGCCCTCGCCAAAGACGCACGCCTGCTCGATCCACGGCGAGGCGCACAGCATCGCCTCAACCCGTGACGGGGCGACCTTCTTCGCCGTGGCGAGGGCGATCAGTTCCTTCGCGCGGCCGGTGATGGTGAGGAAGCCCTCGTCGTCGAGCCGGCCGAGGTCGCCGGTGTGCAGCCAGCCGTCGCGCAACACCTCGGCGGTCGCCTCGGCATCGTCCCAGTAGCCGAGCATGACGTTCGGCCCGCGGACGAGGACCTCGCCGGGCGTGTCGGTGTCGTTCTGCGCGATGCGCACCTCGACGCCCGGCAGCGGCCGACCGACCGTGCCCGGCTTATACGCCGTGGGCGTGTTCACAGTTACGACGGGCGACGCCTCCGTGAGCCCGTAGCCCGTGTAGATCGGGATGCCCTCGTCGGCGAACCGCTCTTCGACCCGCGGCGACAGCGGCGCCCCGCCGCAGTACAGCCTCCGGATCTCGCCGCCGAGCAAGTGCTTCAGCGACACACCCTCCGCGTCGGCCAGGTCGATCGCCTTCTGAAAGAAATAGGGCACTCCGTTGATAACCGTCGGCTTCACGAGCCGTGCGTCGCGGAACACGGTCTTCGGGCTCTCGGCCAGCACGAGCCGCGAGCCCCGGACGATCCAGGTGTAGAGGTCGCACGTGCGGGCGTAGAGGTGCTCCATCGGCAGGAACGAGAGCCGCAGCTCATCGCCGTCACCGCCGGACGCCTCGCTGAGCGCGACCGCGTTCGACGCGAGGTTCTCGTGCGTGAGCATCACGCCCCGCGGCTCGCCGGACGTGCCGGCCGTGGTCACAAGGGACGCGAGTTGATCTGGTCGTGGTCGACCCCAACCGCCGAAGCTCTCGCCGACTGTAACGCCCGCCATTCGCCACGACGCTAGATGCCTGGCAAACCACTCGACGCCTGTCACGTCGTGCCCGCTGACGAACGCCCCTTCCGCGAGCTTCTCCACCGTGTGTAGGTCTCGCAGCTCGTCCTCGACCGCCGATGCACAGCGATCCCAGCTCCACCATTGGGTCTGTGATCGTTGGACGCGGCCCAACGCTCGTGATTCGGCTTGAGACCGAACCAACGCCTCGAAGCGTTCGAGAATCGTGTGTTGGTTCATAGAACAAACCACGGATCACACGGATTGCACAGAAATCTCATCCGTGACATCCGTGTTTCAAGAACTTCCCGCTAAACAGCGGCTCGGCGGTAGCCTCGCCCTCCCGTCAGCGGGCGGAAACCCAGAGACCGCATCCGTGTTTATCTGCGTTCATCTGCGGCTCCTTCCTACAACGCTACGCCCGCAGTGTGCCGCCGAGCTGCTCGCTGAGGGACGCCACGACGCGGCCCACCACGCCGTCCGCCTCTTCGCTGGTGAGCGTGCCGTCCATGGAGCGGAGCTGCAGGCGGAAAACGACGCTCTTTTTGCCGTCGCCCAGTTGCTTCGCGTCGCGAAATGTGTCGTCTTGGAAGACCACGCGTTCGACCAGCTCGCCGCCCGCGGCGGTCGTGGCCGACTCGATCTGGGTCCACTTCACCGCGTCGTCCACCACCAGGTTCACGTCGCGCGACACCGGCGGGTACGGCGACAGCGGCTTGGTGGTCGGCACCAGCTCCACGGCTTGCAACAGCACGCCGAGGTCCAGCTCCGCGATGCTGGCCGGGCCGCGGAGGCCGAACCGCTTGCGGCCCTCGTCGGAGAGCTCACCCAGCAGGCAGAGCGGCGTATCGCCCCCTTCCAGGCCTTTGAGGACAAGCCCGACGCTCCGCTCTGCGTCGAGCACGCTGCCCGCCGCGTCGACGTGCGTGAGCTCCGAGTTGGGCGCCACCTCGTGGACGATCGCCTCGACAACGCCCTTGATCTGCAGCACGTCGCCGCCACTGGTGAGCGTGAGCATCCGCCGCTCGTCGGGCGCGCCCCCCTCGCGTGGCAGGTAGACCTTCGCGATCTCGAACAGCTCGACCACCGGGTTCGACAACGACTCGTTCGTCTTGCGGCAAGCCAGCAGGCTGGGCACGAGGCTCTGCCGCAACGCCGTGGCGCCCCGCAGCACCGAGACGCCCGTCTCCAGCGGCGCCGCCTGCGACCACGGGCGGAACGCCTCGATGTCCGCCGGCTCCACGGCAGAGAGCGTGTACGCCTCGTCGAACCCCGCGGCGACCAGCACCCGGCGGATCTTCTCCAGCACCACGTCTTCGCGACGGATCGCCGACGGCACGATCGGCAACGACGACGCCGTCGGCACTTGGTCGTACCCGTAGATGCGGCCGACCTCTTCGATGAGGTCCACCTCACGCGTCAGGTCGGCCCGCCACGTGGGTGGCACGCACTTCACGCAGTGGTCGCAGTTGTGCGTCTCGGCGCAGCCCAGGTCGGTGAGAATCTTCCGGACGGTGTCGTGCGGGATCTCGATGCCCAGCAGCCGCTCGATCTGCGGGTAGCGGAGCTTGATGTCGTCGCGGTCGTTCTCGAGGCGCCGCTCGCGGGGGCCGCCGACGTCGACCATCCCTTCGCAAAGCGTGCCGCCGGCCAGCTTGAGGATCAGCTCGCAGCACCGACGGCTCGCCCAGTCGACGCCCTCCGGGTCGACGCCCCGCTCAAAGCGGTAGCTCGACGGGCTGAACAGCACGTGCCGCCGCGCGGCGCCACGCACGGCGAGCGGGTCGAAGTCGCCCGACTCGATCAGCACGTCGACCGTCGTGTCCGAGATCTCGGTGTCGGCGCCGCCCATCACGCCGCCCAGCGCGACGGGCCGCTCGGCGTCGGCGATCACGATCTCATCGCCCGATAGCTGGTAGGTCTTGTGGTCGATCGCGTGGAACTCTTCGCCAGCGGTCGCTCTGCGGACGACGATCTTGCCGCCCTTGAGTTTGGTGAAGTCGAACGCGTGCAGCGGCTGGCCGATCTCCATCATCACGTAGTTGGTGATGTCGACCACGTTGTTGACCGTCGCGACGCCAAGCGTCGTGAGGCGAGCCTGCAGCCACGCGGGGCTGGGGCCGATCTTCACGCCCTTGATCACGCGTGCGGTGTACCGTGCGCACAGCTCGGGGCAGTCGTTGGTGACCGAGGTGACCTCGGAGACGGGCTGTCCGCCGCCTGTCGGCGTCGGCTGGGGGGCCTTCAGTTCGCGGCCCCAGATGACGGCCACCTCGCGCGCCACGCCGATGTGGCCCAGGCAGTCGGGGCGATTGCTGGTCACCTCGAGGTCGATCGCCGTGTCGTCGCCGATCTGTTCGACACCCTCGAGGTTGAGCCCCGTGAGCGTGAGCTTCTCGGTCAGCTCCTCGGTGTCGGCGGGCAGCTCGACGTACTCAGCGAGCCATTCGGTAGAGACGATCATCGCGAATCAGCTCTAGACAGGATGAACACGATTCGAAGGATGATTAACTCGGACCTTCATCCTGAAAATCCTGTTCACCCTGTCAAAAACTAAAACTGCGCAAGGAAGCGGACGTCGTTCGTGTACAGGTCGCGGATGTCGGTGATGCCGTGCTGACGCATGCAGATGCGTTCGATGCCCAGCCCGAACGCGAAGCCAGTCACCCGCTCCGGGTCGTAGCCGACCGCGCGGAGCACATTCGGGTCGACCATGCCGGCGCCGCCGATCTCCATCCACTTGCCGTCGTGCCAGATGTCGCACTCGACGCTTGGCTCGGTGAACGGGAAGAAGCTCGGTCGGAACCGCACGTCAATCGGTTCGTCCCCGGCGCCGCCAGCACCAGCGCTGCCCAGGCCGAAGTAGCTCTGCCAGAACATCTGCAGCACGCCCTTCAGGTCGGCCATCGTCACGCCCGGCGCCACGCACAAGCCTTCCATCTGGTGGAACATCGGGTAGTGCGTCGCGTCCGCGGTGTCGGGCCGATAGACGCGGCCGAGCGACACGATGCGGATCGGCGGCGGATCGCCCTCGGCCGCGGCGGTCGCCTCTTCCATGACCCGGATCTGCACCGTGGAGGTCTGACTGCGCAGCAGCAGCGGCTTTCCATCGGGCCCCGCGGCGGGCGTCCGCGTTTCCCCGCCGGCGACGGCCGTCGCCAGGTAGAAGTTATCGAGCGGGTCGCGCGCCGGATGGCTCTCAGGGATGTTCAGCGCGACGAAGTTGTGGTGGTCGTCCTCGACCTCGGGACCCTCCACGGCCGTGAAGCCGAGACGGCCCATAATCTCCTTCATCCGCTCGATCGTCTGCGTGATCGGGTGCAGCCGGCCGACCCGCCAGTCGTCGCGGCGGTAGGGCACGCCCGGGCGGGTGGCGTCGAACGCCTCGCTCGTCGCGGCCGCAGCGCCGGACGCCAGCCGTTTGGTCGCCGCGTCGAGCGCCTGCTCCACGAGCTGCTTCACCGCGTTGAGCTTCTGCCCCGCGGTCGGCTTGTCCGTCTTGTCGACGCCGCCCATCCCTTTCTGGATGGACTTCAAGCGGCCGGCCTTGGCGCCGAGGAACTCGACACGGGCCGCCTCGAGCGCGTCGCTATCAAGCGCCTCGTCGAACGCCGTCTTGGCGTCGGAGGCGAGCGACTCGAGCTCGGCGAGGAAGTCGGCTAGCGCCACGGTCCAGAGCGGAAGGCGGAAGGCGGAAGGCGGAAGGGCCGCTCGCCTACCTAGGGCTTTACCTACCGATCAAGCGGACAGGGCGCTCTTGGCCTTCTCGAAGACCGCGTCGAACGCGGCCGAGTCGTTGATGGCCATCTCGGAGAGCGTCTTGCGGTCGAGCTCGATGCCCGCCTTCTTCAGGCCGCAGATGAACTCGCTGTAACGCAAGCCCCGCTCGCGTGCGGCGGCGTTGATGCGGATGATCCAAAGCTTGCGGAACTCGCGGGCGCGGACCTTACGGTCGCGGAACGAATAGGCGCCCGAGCGGACGAGCGTCTCTTTGACGGTCCGCAGCAGCTTGCCGCGGCCGCCGCGGTTGCCCTTGGCCTCTTTGAAAAGCCGCTTCTTCTTCTTGTGGCGTGCGACGCCGGTGGTGGTCCGCATCGTCGGGACTCCGGATTGTGCGAAGCTCAGGCCGCGGGGGGCACGCCCCTGCGTGAGGGAAAGCGGGCCGCTCGCTGTTTTGACGCCCAGCTAGCTTGGGTGCGGTGGTAGTAGAGGGGGTTGGGTATTAGGTGATTAGGTCAGGAAGGCAGAACGGGGGGAGGCTCGACACCGATGCTACGGTCGCGCCTAAAGCCCTCACCACCTAACCCCTAACACCTCTTAATAGCTGTTCCCCGCGAGCGCTTCGCGGATCATCTTGCTATTGGTTTCGGTGGTAGTGGTGCAGCCGCGGAGGTTGCGGATCCGCTTTTGCTCCATGCGGCCAGCCAAGTGGCTTGTGCCGCTCTGGCGGTGCTTCGCCTTGCCGGTGGCGGTCAGGCGGAACCGCTTCTTGGTGCCCTTGTGGGTCTTCATCTTCGGCATAACGACACCCGGAGACTGCGAGGAACTCGTGCGAGCCCCGCAGGATAGCGATTGGGCCCCGCCGAAGGAAGTGGGCTGCAAAGGGGAAGTGGGAAAGGGGAACGCCGGACAAGCGGCATCTAGGCCGCACGCAGGCGTCCGAACGAAGCCTTCGGCATTCGCTTTTTTTGCCTTCCCCCTTCTCTGGCCCCCTCACTTGGGGGCGTACGTCACGATAATCCGCCGGCCCTGCATGCTGGGGCCCTGCTCGACCTTGGCAATCTCCGCCAGCTCGCCGGTGACCCGCTCCACGAGCTTGAAGCCCTCGTCAACGTGGGCGTTCTCGCGACCGCGGAAGATCACGGAGAAGACGACCTTGTCGCCCTTCTCCAGGAAGCCCTTGGCCCGGTTGACCTTGGTCATCAGATCGTGGTCGCCGATCTTCGGCCGCAGGCGGACTTCCTTGTTCTGGCTCTGGTGCGTGTGCCCCTTGTTGTGCCGCTTCTTCTGCTGGTACTTGAACTTGCCGTAATCCATGATCCGGCAGACCGGGGGCCGCTCGGTCGCGGCGACCTCCACCAGATCGAGGCCCGCCTCCTTGGCCTTCTCCAGGGCTTCCTCGGTCGGGATGACGCCCAGCTGCTCGCCGTCGGCGGCGATAACCCGCACCGGGGTGATGCGGATCGCTTCGTTGATGCGCTGCGTGTTCTTCTTGTCAGCATTGCGCTCGAAGGTACGAAAACGGGACAAGTCTTTTCCTGCAGGGGTGAATGAATCCGCTTGGGGCCGCTTGGGCGGCTTACCGAGTCCCGAAAGTATCGGTCACGGTGCGGGGCTGCGTCAACTGAATCGGTGGCGATAGCTCACGCTGGAGGCGCCGATTATGCGGCCCCCGCTTGCAGGGGGGCTGGCGCCTCGCAGCACGCCCGGAGGGACTCGAACCCCCAACCCTCGGTTCCGAAGACCGATGCTCTATCCAATTGAGCTACGGACGCGTGGACTGGCCGCGACGACGGCTCGCCAAGGAAACAAGCGGGCAACATCGCCACGGCTCGTTTCTTGACCTGCCGAAAGTCTACACGCAATCGAGGGAGCGGGGACGACCCCCAAATTAGGTCGTTCTCGGAGCATCTTGCAACCGCGAAGAGAAGGCGAAACAAGTCGTGATTCGTTGCCTAACCGAGTGCTCCCTCTAGGACTCGAACCTATACGCACCATGTTGGGTTTGCAGGGCACTTGCAGGACACTTACGTGGCAACGCCCTGAATTAGCGACGCTTCGCTCGGAAGCGTAGGGCATTCGTATTGCGTTGGCGATGCGTTCGCATGTCCCCGCGTGTGTCAGATTCGCGTCAGAAATCGCGGTCGCAGTTGATGAGTACGCCCGTCGAATCCTCAAGTTAGCGACGCACTTAGTCCGACTTCTCCGCGTCGGTGCGACTCACCTTGGTGACTGCCCCGACACGCACAGAGTCAAACGAGCGACGCAATCGGCTCATCCGCAAGCCGCAGCGGCTTGCGTGTCGGGCCCAGAAGTAGGCGGTCAAACCCGTGGACCGCGATCTCCGTGAACCAGGTGAGTCGAGACACTCCAGTCGCGGAGGGGGACTGAGAAAACGCGCTTTGCTTGCGGATTCTACGCCATTTTTGGCGTCTTTTAGCGCATTATTTGCGGACCCCCCGTGGGCGCCTGCTCTTGCCTGTTCTTCTCTGAGAAAGCTCCGCCGATGAGTCTTCGTCGCCGTCGTGGATCCAACCAGCTCGCCACCCAACGCCGTCGCCGCCAGCTCGCCCGCGGGCGGAGCCGCACTGTCGGCTCTCGCCTAGAGACGCTCGAAGACCGGCGGATGCTCGCCACCGTAACGGTCGGCAATACGCTGGACCTGGTCGATGGCGATACCACGTCGATCGCCAACCTAATCGCCACTCCTGGCGCCGATGGCGTCTCGCTGCGCGAGGCGATCGAGGCGGCCAACGCAACGGCAGGCGCCGACACGATCACGTTCGACGCGGGAGTGTTCGGCACGCCGCAGACGATCAACATCACCTCCGAGCTGGCGATCACTGACGAGTTGACGATCACCGGCCCCGGCCAATCGCTGCTGACGATCGACGCGCAACTCAACTCGCGGGTGCTCAACTTCACCGCGGCGATCGGCGACCTGTCACTGAGCGGGCTCACCCTGACGGGCGGTCAAACCACCAGCGCGAGCCCCGGCGGGCTCGACGGCGGCGGCGTCCGATTCGCGTCCTCCGGGACGCTCGAGGTCTTGGCGAGCACGGTCACGGGCAACTCGACCGGCGACGGCGCGGATACAGCATCTGCCTACGGGACCGGCGGGAACGGCGGAAGCGGCGGAGGGATCGCGACCACCACGGGCAACTTCGTCATCACCAACAGCACCGTCAGCGGAAATTCGACCGGCAACGGGGGAGATGGTTATTACGCAGGACAAGGCGGAAGCGGCGGAGGGATCGCGACCACCACGGGCAACTTCGTCATCACCAACAGCACCATCAGCGGTAATTCGACCGGCGGTGGCGGCACTAGCGACGTCTTCGGCGATGGCGGCGGTGGGGACGGAGGGGGCGTGTTTCTTTCCACCGGCCAGCTCAACCTGATCGGCAGCACGTTGAGCGGCAACTCGGGTTTCAGCGGCGGCGGCCTGAACACAGACGGTGTGGTCGCCATCGAGTCGAGCACCATCACCGACAACAACGCCACCCTAGGCGGCGGAGGTGTCTCATCGTTCACTGCGGCGACGACCATCAATAACTCGATCGTCGCCGGCAACACGGCCGGATCAAGCAGGCCGGACATCCGCGAGGGCGGCAACCCGCTGACAATCAACCACAGCCTGATTGGTGTGACCGACGGGCTGGGCGCCATCGGGGGCAACGTCGGCAACGTTACCGGCACAGCCGCCACGCCGCTTGACCCGCTGCTCGGCCCGCTGCAAAACAGCGGCGGACCGACGCTCACGCACGCCCCCGAGCTAAACAGCCCGGCTATCAACGCCGGAACGCCCGCGGTGCTCAACACAAGCTTCGACACGGGCTACGTCAACGGTAACCTACGCTTTCAACAGCCCAATGGCCCGGGTAACGGCCAGTGGACAGAGCAGGGCTTCGCCCAGGTCGACGCCGCCGCGGGGACGGTCACATCGACCGGCGGACCGTTTGATCGCAACATGTGGGACGTCGGCGCCACCGGCGGCGCGGGCGGCGTCCCCAGCGCCGCCGGCTTCAACCCGGGCGACGTGCTCGACATCGGCTTCGACTACCGGTTCACGCTCGACTCGGACGCCAACCGAAACCTGCTCAACGTCGGCTTCCGCGACGAGGGGCCCAACGTCGGCAACGGGTTCGAGGCCGGGCCTCAGCAGGGTTTCAGCGGACGGTTCCGAGCATTCAATGATGTCGTCCAGCTCTTCCCCAACCTGAACAACGCGGTCGATCCGCTGGAGATCGACGGCGCGCTGCTGGGGCTCGACCCCGCCGGCGGCGACCTCACCTCCGACGACCTCCGCTTCTCCTACCAGGCGGTCACCGACGGCGACGGCAATTGGACCGTGCAGAGCTTCTCCGTGCGGAACCTCGCCACCGGCGCCGACTACGAGTACACGGGCCCCGAGCAGACCTTCGCCTACACGGCGTCGGACGCGTTCTACTCGCAGCTGCTGGTGGCCAACGGGGCGACGGCGCCCGTCAACATCAGCGCCTCGGCATTGGCGGCCCGCTTC
Source organism: Planctomycetota bacterium (assembly GCA_039820945.1). Taxonomy (GTDB): domain Bacteria; phylum Planctomycetota; class Planctomycetia; order Pirellulales; family Lacipirellulaceae; genus Botrimarina. The sequence continues at coordinate 219,243 of JBCBPC010000004.1, read as the reverse complement.
GCTCGGCTGCCCGGCCTCGCCGATCAGCGGGGCGAGTCTCGCGTCTCCGGCGGGCGGATCGACATCGGCGCCGTGGAGACCAACGGCGTTCTTAACTCCAGCTTCGAAGCGGACGGCGGCTCGCTCCGCGGCTGGACCCCCATCAACAACGCCGTGCTCGACAACACGCTGAGTTTCTTCGGGGCCAACTCCGCGCAGGTTGGCGGGCACCCCAACGGCTTCTCGGTCCTGTTCCAAGGCGTGTCGGTCGACCCGGGCGAGGTGCTCACGGTTGAATCATGGGTGAACGTGCCGAGCGCGCTTCCAACCGGCGAGATCGCCGTCCTGAAGGTCGAGTTCTACGAGTTATTCGGCGGCCGGTTCCAGGAGCCTGGCGAGTTTCTCAGCGAGACGGAGATCATTGTCGCCGACGATACGACCAAGGCCGGCAGCGAATTTGGTTCGCGGCGGATCGCCGTCCAGGCACCCGCCGGGGCGGTCGAGGCCCGCATCGTGCTGGGATACGTCGGCACAGGCGGCGCTGTGCGGTTCGACAGCATTGGCCTCACCCGTGGCTCGGACGACCACGCAGGCACGTTCGACGCCGCCACGCCGGCCGTGGTCGGCGGGGACACGGTCTTCGGCAACGTCCAGTTCTTTGGCGACGCCGACTACTTCTCGTTCACCGCCACGGCGGGCGAGTTCTACCGGCTTGTCGCCGACCACTCGGGCCTTAATTCCAGTCAGATCACGCTTTACGACACCGACGGCGTCACGGAGATCCTCACCAACGACTCCGAGCGGCTGTCGGATAACGGCGAGGACCTGGGCGACGCATGGGTGCTGTGGCGGGCCCCCGCCGACGGGACCTACTTCGCCGCGGTCCGTGAGATCGGCGACGACGACACCGGTTCGTACCGCTTCGAGGTCGACGCCTTCCCCGTGACGGACGTCGCCGATCCGTCGATCACATCGGGCCGCGTCAATCGTGTCAGAGACGCCGTGCTCTACCGGCTCCCGGCGACGGTGGGGGTTCCGGTCTCGGTCGTCGTCGGCGACGAGGGCATCGGCGACCCCGCGTTGCTCGTTTACGACACCGACGGCGCCACCCTCCTCGCGTCAGACGCGGTGAGTGGGTCTGGCGCCGCGTCGCTGGTTTTCAACCCTCCGGCGTCCGGCGACTACTTCATCGAGGTACGCGATCGCGCGGATGATAGCACCGGGAGCTTTAACCTGGCTGTGGGCGAGTTCGCCGACGACAACGGTGACGCCTTCGACGCGGCGACCGTCGTTCCGAGCCTCCCTTCGACCGTGCCCGGCGTGATCGAGACCCTGGGCGATGTCGATTACTTCGAATTCTTCGCTACGCAGGGTGTCACCTACAACCTGCTGGCGGCGTCGGGCAGCCTCGCGGGCGGCCTCTCGGGCCGGCAGCTGACGCTTCACGACACCGACGGCGTTAGCGTGCTCGTGACCGAAGACTCGGTCTCGGGGGGCGGCGTGTCGCAAATCTTGTGGGAGGCGCCCGCCAACGGCTTCTACTTCGTCGCTGTGCGGGAGGATAACAACAACTCGGTTGGCGCCTACACGCTCTCCCTCGGCCCCGACGCCGACGACCACGGCGACGACGCGCTGACCGCCACGCCGGTCGCGATCGGATCGACGACCCTGGGCGAGATCCGGCCGGCCGCCGATGTCGACTACTTCTCGTTCACCGCCACCGCGGGCGAGTTCTATCGGCTCGCGACCGACCACAAGGGCATCGCCTCGACGGAGATCACCCTCTACGACACGGACGGCGTCACGCCGCTCGCGTCGCGGGGCTCGGACTACAGGACCACGTTGGACGACGCGGATATCGGCGAGGCCTGGGTGCTGTGGCGAGCGCCCGCCGACGGAACCTACTACGCCGCGGTCCGCGAGCTCGGCGACGACGGCGCCGGGTTCTATGAGCTGTTCTTGGACAGCACTCCGGTGACACTGGTTGCGGCGCCGGTCGGCACGACCGGCTCGATCGACACGCTGCTGGGCAACGAGCTATTCGCCTTCACCGCGTACGCCGGTCGGTCCTACACCCTGACGACGGCAAACCTTGACACCACGCTCACGCTCTACGACACCGACGGCGTGACAATCGTTGCCTCCGACGACCAAGGCGGCCCCGGCAATGGGTCGCTCGTCTCGTTTGCACCAACCACCACCGGCATTTACCACGCCGAGGTCCGCGACTGGCGAGACAACGACACGGGCTCCTTCACGATCGACATCACGGTCGACGCCGACCTGCTGGTGACCAACACGGACGACGCAGGCCCGGGGTCGTTGCGGCAGGCGATCCTCGACGCCAACGCGGGGCTCGGCTCGAGCATCGCCTTCGGCGGCGCGGTGTTCCTGGACGACACGCCGGACGTGATCACGCTCACCACCGGCGACATGGCGATCACCGGGAGCGTCTCGATCTACGGCCCCGGCGCCGACCGGCTGACGATCGACGCCGGCGGCCAGTCGCGGCACTTCCATATCGACGACGGAACCGGAACGGTCCAACAGGTGACCATCGACGGGCTCACGCTGGAAAACGGGTCCGCGGCGACATCGCCCGCCGACGGCGGGCGCGGCGGATCGATCGCCAAGCGCGAGGCGCTCACGCTCAACCGCGTTCACATCGCCAACGGGTTCGCGAATGTCGACGGCGGCGCCATCTGGAGCTTGGCGCAGGACCTCACGATCAACGAATCGACCATCTCCGGCAGCCAAGCGGCCTTCCGCGGCGGCGCGATCTACACCCGCAACGCCGACCTGACCATCACCAACAGCACCCTCTCGGGCAATTCTCTTCTTTCAGGGTTTGGCAACGGCGGAGCGATCCAAGCTTATTCAACGAACGTTACGCTGGAGTCGAGCACCGTCACTAACAACTCGGTCAACTCGAACGGTGGGGGCCTCTTCGGGGAAGCCGCCAGCAGCTTCACGCTCATCAACTCGATCGTCGCGGGCAACACGGCGGGCGGTTCGGGCAACGATGTCTTCGGTCCAGTGACGTCCAACTTCAGCTTGATCGAGGACACCGCCGGTGCCGAGTCGATCCTCTTCCAAGAAGACTTTGAGTCGTATACGGACACGGCCCAGATGCAGGCCACCTGGGGCTCCGCGGGGGCAGCGACCCTCGATGCAACGCTCGGCAACCCGGGCAAGTCGGCTAACCACCTGGGCGGCGTGCAGAACCAGGTGACCGTGGATCCCGTCATCCCGTCCGCCGCCAACCCGGTCGTGTACACCGTCGATATCTACGACGACGGCGGGTCGGCGAACCGGCGGATGACGGCCGGGCTGAGGTCGTCGGACACGGCCAACATCTTCGAGATGGGCATGTACAACAACCCGGCGCACTACGCCGTGCGGGCTGTGCTGCCGGGGCCGAGTTGGGTCGCGTTCACCGACCTCGTGGACGATTCCGGCACACCGATCGCCAACCAGCCGGTGGCCGGTTGGCACACGTTCCAGCTGGTGCTGGACGGCTCCAACGCGACGTTTACACTGGACCTCAACGGCGACGGGAACATCAACTCGACGCTCGTCATCCCGGTGGACTTCAACGAGGCGTCGCCGCTCGACACCATTCGATTGGGTACGGGCCTTTCTTCGCTGGGGGGTGGCGCGAACTTCGACAACTTCCTGCTGACAGGGTTCTCGACCAACAATGTCCTTGGACAATCGGCCCTGCTCGGCCCGCTGCAGCACAACGGCGGCCCCACGCCGACGCACGCCCTGGAGTTCGGCAGCCCCGCGCTCGACGCGGGGGGGCCGACCCCGGCGCCGATCCACTGGTACCGCTTCGAGGGGGACGCGACCGACTCGGCCGGCACGAACGACGGCGTCGCGGTTGGCGGGCAGACGTTTGCCGCCCCCGGCGCCCCCGGCGTGAGCCCGACCGGGGCGGGGTTCACGAACAATGGCGCTCAGTTCGTCGAGCTGACCCAGCCGCTGTCGGTCGGCACGGGCTCCAGCACCGTCGAGGCGTGGGTGAACATCCCCGCCGGCACGGCGGTGTTATTCGATGCGATCTTGGGCAACTCCGGTTCATCGGCCGGTACGCTCTGGGGAGTCGATACGTCGGGGGTGCTGCGGTTCAATTGGAATGACTTCGAAGTGGTGCTCAACGGGTCAACCGATGTGCGTGACGGCACTTGGCGGCACGTGGCGTTCGTCCGCGACGTGGCGAACGATCGTCTTGAGCTCTACGTCGATGGCGTCCTCGACGCCGCTTCCACGTCGGCTGGGTCCAATGTCATCTACGCGGGCACGCATCGCATCGGCAATGTCACGACAGGTCTCGACCCGCTAGCGGGCACGATCGACGAACTGGCTATCTACGATGCTGCGCTCACTCCGGAGCAGATTTCTGAACGAGCCGCACAGCCGCCCGGCTTCGACCAACGCGGGCCCGGCTTCGACCGCGTGGCGCTCGGCGGAATCGACATCGGCGCCTTCGAGGCGCAAACGGCTCCAGTGGCGCCGCTCAACCCTGGCGACTTCAACGGCGACGGCAGAGTAGACAACACCGATCTGAACCTGCTGTTAGCGAATTGGGGCAGCCCCACGGTGCCGCCCGAATGGATCAACGGCCTCGACGGCGCGGTGGATAACGATGAGCTCAACGCGTTGCTGCGCAACTGGGGATTCGGGCTTTCGACCGCCTTCTCCACCGCCGTCGCCAGCGATGACGAGGCGGGAGACGAGCCGACCGCAGAGACGAGCGACGAAGCCTTCGCGATGATCGCCGAAGAACCGGCTGCGGAGTCGCCACGTGTCGCGTTAGCCGTTTCGACTGGTCCGGCCGCGGCAGATCAGAGCTTGCTACTGGTCAGCACCGAGGACGAAGTGTCGAACGACGAGGCGGCGCTCGATACGGCCCTCACCGCTGAGGAAGACACGCCGCAACGTCGCCGCGGCGGACGCTTGCGGTCGGTGATCAGCAGCTGGCGGGGCGTGTAGCTGATAAGCTGGGTGCTCTAACCAACGCATCGCCTTCACGCTCTCCACGCTATGGCTGACCCCTCGACGGACCAGCTCGACCCACTCCGGAGCGTCCACACGACCAGCTTCCCGCAGCTGCTCGATCAGCTTGGCGCGTCGGTACTGGTTACCACTTACCAGGCGGGCAAGCTAGTCGTGCTACGCAGCGACGCGGGCGTGCTTAATACGCACTTCCGCAATCTGCACAAGCCGATGGGCCTGGCGTGCGATGGCGGTCGGCTAGCCATTGGATGCAGCGTCGACATTTGGGAGTTCCACAACGTCTCGGCGGTATGTGCGAAGCTCGACGTGTCGGACGCCTACCCGAGTAAGCAGGCGAAGCACGACGCTTGCTTTTTGCCGCGTCGCACCCACTGCACGGGCGATGTGCAGATTCACGAGATGGCGTACGTAGGTGGTGACCTTATCTTCGTGAACACGGCGTTCAGCTGCCTCGCCAAGCGGAGTGAAGAGAACAGTTTCGAGCCGGTTTGGCGTCCGAAGTGGATTGAGCAGATCGCCCCGGGCGACAACAGCCACTTGAACGGCCTGGCCGTGCGGGATGGCGTCGCTCGCTACGCAACCGCCCTAGGCGAGACCAACACGCCCGGCGGGTGGCGAGCGAATAAGCGCGACGGCGGCGTGCTCATCGACATCGAACAAAACGAGGTGATTGCCCGTGGTCTGTCGATGCCCCACTCGCCCCGCTGGCACGACGGCAAATTGTGGCTGCTTGAGAGCGGCGAGGGGACGATCGGTACCGTCGACCAGAACACCGGCTCCTACGAGCCGATCGCCCAGCTGCCGGGATTCACTCGGGGACTGAGCTTTCTGGGCCCGCTTGCACTGGTGGGCCTCTCGCAGGTCCGTGAGTCGGCGGTGTTCAGCGGCATCCCGCTCGTGGAACGGCTCAAAGAAGCCGAGGAGCGATCGTGCGGCGTGTGGGTGATCGACACCCGCTCAGGAGAGACGGTCGCGTTCTGCAAGTTCGAGGAAGGCGTGCAAGAAGTGTTCGCTGTCGAAGCTCTTCCCGGCGTCTGTTTCCCCGACCTAGTGAACCATGATCCCGAGATCGTTGGCGCTAGCTACGTGCTCGGCGACAGAGCCTTGGCGGAGGTGCCGAGCGACCTGCGGGCGTAGCTATAGCCGCGTACGCTTTGTCAGGGCGACAGGAATTGAGGCAAGGAACAGTAGCCAAGACGATAGGGAAAATGCTTGGTAGGCACATGTAAGTGCCATGCTACTACCCTACAAAAAGTGCTCCCTCTAGGACTCGAACCTAGAACCCATTGATTAAGAGTCAATTGCTCTGCCAATTGAGCTAAGGGAGCGCTGCCTAGAGCTTTGCCGTTCCCGGAAGGGGTGGCCCCTGTCGGCAACGATCGGCTCGATGCAGTCCCGCATCATAACGCCACGCTGGCCGGCCGGGAAGGGCGTGGCCGAAGGGGCCGGCGGGCGCTAGCGTTGTGGCATGACGCTTACCCCCGAAGAGGACCGTGCCGCCCCCGTCGTGCTCATCACCGGCGGGGCCCGTCGAGTGGGTCGGGCGACGGCCATCGAGCTCGCCCGCCGCGGTTTTCGGCTAGTGATCCACGCCAACTCGTCGATCGACGCGGCCCGCGCCCTGACCGACGATCTGCGGGCAGGCACGCACGCCGATCCGACCGACGCCACCGCCCTCGCGATGGACCTGTCGGACGACGGCGCCGCTGGGCGGCTGGTTGAAGACGCGATCGGGTGGCGCGGCCGGCTCGACGCGGTTGTCAGCTCGGCCGCTATCTGGCCAAGCAAGCCGCTCGAGGAAGAAACGGCGGCCGACGCCCGCAAGTGCTTCGACGTGAACGCCCTGGCCCCGTTCCTCTTGGCCCAGCAGGCCGGGCTACGGATGGCCGAGCAGCCCGGCGGTGGCGTGATTATCACACTGGCCGACATCGCCACGCGGTTCGACGGCCAGCCCTACCCGGACCACGCGGCGTACCATCTGAGCAAGGCCTGTCTGCCCGGCATGACGCGTGCACTCGCCGTCGATCTAGCCAAACGGAACCCTCGCGTGCGGGTGAACGCGGTGGCGCCGGGACCCGTGGTGTGCGGCGGCGTGCCGGGCGAACCGGAAGAGTCTGACGACCGCGTCGAGCACGTCCGCTCGGCGGCGCTCGTAGCGACCGACGATCCGACCGGTTGCGGCGCAGCGGAGCACGTGGCTCACGCGATTGCCATGCTCATCGAGAACCCGTTCATCACCGGCGAAACGGTGGCGGTGGACGGCGGCGGGCGGCTGAAGTGATAGACTCTAGGTATGGCCGAAGCCGAACCCGCCACCGAGACGCCGTCCTTCGATCCTGAGCCGCCGGGCAAGACGCAGCGGCGTGTCGCCGCGGTGCTGGTGGTGGTGCTGGTCGGGTCGCTCGTGGTGCACATCGTGACCTCGAAGCTGTCGAAGGAAGACTCGGGGCCCGAAGCCGAGCCGCTCCCGACAGTGACCCCCGTGCTCGACGCCGCGGTCACGGGCAGCTCCAACCCGCTCGATGCCGAGCGGGCGTTCGGCTACCTAAGCGCGATCTGCGAACTCGGCCCCCGGCCCAGCGGGAGCGTCGGGATGCGCGAGCAGCAGGAGCTGGTCGCCACGCACTTCGAAGAGCACGGCGCCGAGGTGCGTCGGCAGACATTCCGGGTGCGGAACCCGCTGGGCGGCCCGCGGGTGGCGATGACAAACATCATTGCCCGTTGGCGGTTGGACGAGCCCGACCGCGTCCTTTTGTGCGCGCACTACGACACCCGCCCGCTGCCGGACCGAGACCCGAACCCGATCGCCCGACGCCGCGGTCGGTTCATCGGCGCCAACGACGGCGCCAGCGGCGTGGCCGCGTTGATGGAGCTCGCGCACCTGCTGGCCGTCTACGACGGCCCGCTCGGCGTTGACGTGGTGCTCTTCGACGGCGAGGAGCTCGTGTACGTCGATCGTCGCGACCCGTACTTCCTCGGCAGCCGCTACTTCGCCGAAGCCTACAAGAAACGGAAGCCGCTGCCGGACGGCCCGCCGTGGCGGTACCGCGCGGCGATTCTGCTCGACATGGTCGGCGACGCCGATCTGCAGCTGTATCAGGAACGGTACAGCTACCGCAACGAAAAGACCCGGCCGCTGGTCCTGGAGGTCTGGTCGACCGCCCAGCGGTTGGGGGTCGAGGAGTTCATTCCGCGCGTGAAGCACACGGTGCGAGACGACCACCTCGCGCTGCAGCGGTACGGCGACATTCCGGCGATCGACATCATCGACTTCGACTACCCTGCGTGGCACACTGAGTCGGATACACCCCGGCGTTGCTCGGGCGATTCGCTCGCCAAGGTCGGCTGGGTGGTGTGGGAGTGGCTGCTGTCGCAGCGTGCGAACCCGGTGGCAGACGCCTCTTAGTCCAAACGCGGAAGCAGTTCGCGCGATGATCCCGTCCACGGTGCTGTCGATCGCTTTGCTCGCCGCCGCGGGGGCGATGATCGACGCGCACCTCCGAGACTGGCGCCGGGCGGCGACAACGCTCGGCTCGGGGCGAGGCACGCCCGCCACGGCGGACGCCGCCCGCTTCGCCCTCGCCCGACGCACGCGTCGGCTCACCGCCAGCGGCGCGATCGCGGTGGTGGGCGCGCTGATCGGCGTGTGGCCGCTGGTGCCGCAGCGGCCCTGGTGGGTGGCGTCGTTCGCGGCGTTGCTCGCCACGCTCGCGTGCCTGATCTTCCTGCTCGGCGTGGCCGACGCGTTGGCCAACGGCCGCTACTACCGGGCCGAGCGGCGTCGGCTGCTCGACGCGGAGCGGTCCGCGATGAACGAGATGCTGGCGGAAAAGCGGGTCGCGGCCGACCAGGCGAACGAGACCTCGGCGGAGCAGGTCACACGCACCTGAGACGCCCGCCGATGGACCCGTTCCGCCTCGCGATCATCGCCACCCCGGTGGCGGCCTACCTCATGCTGCTGGGCCTCATCAACATGAGCCGGCGACCGCTCGTTGTGAGCGGCCCCGCCGACGGCGCCGCCCTCGGCGTGGCGTTGACCGGCATGGCGCTCGTCGGGCCGATCGCGTTGCTGCGACCGGACGACGCCACGGTCACGTTCGGCGCGTGGGTGTGGGTGCTGCTGCTTGCTCTCTATTGGCTCGTCGTCGCGCTGGTGGTGATGCTCGGCCGGCCGCGACTGGTGGTGTACAACGCCACCGGCGCCGAGATCCGCTCCGCGTTGTCCGAGGCGGCCCGGCAACTGGACCCAGAGGCCCGCTGGGCGGGCGACAGCCTCTGCCTGCCGAAGCTCCGCGTGCAGCTGTACCTCGACACGTTCCTCGGACTGCGGAACACCACGCTGGTGGCGAGCAGCCCGGAGCAAGACCTCGCCGGCTGGCGCAAGCTCGGACGCGCGATGACCCGCGCCGCCCGGTCGATCGAGACGGGTCGCAACCCGAGCGCCACGTGGATGATCGCCGCAGGAGCGGCGTTGCTGCTGGCCGCGATCGGCTCGCTCGCCTCGGACCCCGTCGGGGTGGCCGAAGCGTGCCGGCAGGTGGTCGAGCTCTAGGCGGCCAACTGATCCTCGGGGATCAGCCGGCAGTCCCAGTCTCGCCAGTCGGGCAGCCCCGACGCGGTCAGGCGCCGCACCGCCGCCGCGGAGGTCGCCAGGCGTAACGCCATCTCGAAGGTCACGCGGGCCGTCGTCGCTGTGAGGCCCTCGCCGGTGATAAGGCGGCGCCATTGCTTGAGCGCGGTGCGGTAGGCGCCGGCCCGGGCGGCCTGCCGCGCCCACTTGCCCGCGGCGGGCGATTGCTTGCCACGCTTGGGAGCCGCGAGCGATTCGGGGGACTTGAGTCCGCGTTCTTCGTGCGCCGCTCGGAGCACCGCGGCGAGACGTTCTCGCTGCAACGCACGCCGGTTCCAGCACACGCTCTTCTCGTGAAGCCGGTAGCGGAGCAGCGGCGCCGCGACGTTCGCGAATCGGCCCGCCGAGAGCATCCGCAGCCACAGGTCGGTGTCCTCGACCCACTCGTACTCGGGCCGGTAGGCGCCCGCGTCGAGCGCCGCGCGACGCCGGAACAGCATCGTCGGGTGGGCGAGCGTCTCGCGTCCCGCCAGCATGCTCTTCTCGATGCCCTGGTGCGTGATCGGGTAGCGTGTCAGGCGGATCGGATCGCCGTCCGGATCGACCACCAGCACGTTGGCTCCGACGGCGACGACACCGGGGTCCTGCCCCGCCGCCCGCCACTGCCGCTCCAGGCGGTCGGGCGTGGCGACGTCGTCCGCGTCCATGCGAGCGATCCATTGGCCTCGGGCCTCGGACAGCCCGCGGTTCAACGCGCCGACGATCCCGGCGTTCGGCTGATCGATCACGCGAAACCGCGGGTCGAACGCCGCAAACTCCCGCAGCACGATCGGCGAGCTGTCGGTCGAGCCGTCGTTCACGCACACGGCTTCCCACCGCGTGAACGTCTGCCAGCGGAGGCTGGCTAGCGCTTCGCGCAGATACCCGCCCGCGTTGTACACGGGGATGACGAAGCTGATTTCCGGCGTATTGGGCATCGGCTTAGGCGGCACGGAGCTTCGGCCAGCGGAGCCACTCGCGGCGCCAGTCCCAGAGCGACGGCAGCCCCTTCTGGCGGATCGCGAAGCTCGGGTTGTCCGACTGGTCAACGTCCCAACCCGGGCCGGTCGTGCGGCCGATCAGCTCCCACCCGTGGCGCCAGCAGAACTCGTCGACCGCTTCCACGACGCCGTAGTTCCGCTCTTTCCAGTAGGGCGTGCTGATGTAGTCGTGCCCGGCGATCACGCCGCCCGGCTTCACCTTGCGGAGCAGCACGTCGAGCTCCGCGGCCACCGCCTCGTAGCTGTGGTTAGCGTCCACGTACGCCCAATCGATCGACGCGTCGGCAAATCGCTCGAGCATCGGCACGGAGTAGCCGCGGTGCACCTGCACCTGCCCGCCGGCGATCTGCGACGCGAACCGGCCGGTCACCAGCTCGAAGTTCGACTGATGGTCGTTCTGCTTGGCGTAGAAGCCGTCGTGCGGGTAGTCGAGCGCCTCGTGGTGCTCCTCCCAGCAATCGATCAGGTGCAGCGTGACGGGCGACGTCTTGGAGAGGATCGCCTCCGAGAACTCACCCTGGTTGACGCCGATCTCAGCGACGACGGCTTGGTGCGGCAGGGCGCGGATCATGCGTCCGCGGCGGGGGAAGGTGCGCATCGGGCGTTCGTTGGTTGACGTTGAAGTGGAGGGGCTAAGCCGCGTTCCGTCGTCGATACCGCTGCAGCTCCCAGCGGAGGCGGCCGAGCAGCGAACGGGGCCGCGGCTCGTTCGCGGCGTGGAGTTCGGCGGCGAGGCGGTCCGCTTCGGCTTCCGACAGCCGCGGCGGCTCGTAGCCGCGGACGAAGCACCGCCGCATCTGTTCGTAGAGGCAGTCGGGCGGCATCGGGGCGCCCGGGTCGATGCCCCGTTTGGCCCACACGGCGTTCCACAGATGAACGCCCACGGTGTCGGCCGGCGGGTCGGCGTCTTCGAACAGTTGTTCGATCCGCCAGTAGTCGATCGGGTAGAAGACGTCGGGCGGCTCGGCGATGTCCGCCATGCCGGTGTCGTCGATCGCTTGCTGCAGCAGCAGCGGCCCGGTGCTGCCCCACGGCGCGGTCTGCACGTCGACCTGGGCGAAAATCTCCAGGCAACGCCGCATGAGCGGGCTGCCGATCGGCGCCCGGATGACCGCGTTGTTCACGCCGCAGCTGTTCACGCCGGAGGCGTCGGGCTGCCGCTGCGCGCCCACGACATGCTGACGGTCGAAGTCCCACGGGGCGACGCACACCACGTCCGTATCGACCCACCAGCCGCCGCGTTGCAGCAGCATCTCGTAGCGGAACCGGTCGGCGAAGAACGCGGGGCTGCCTTTGCCGAACCCACGGCGAACGTAGAAGACGTCGCTCTCCGGAAGCACCTCGCGCGCGTCAACACGCTTCACGCCCGGAGGGACCCCGTCCAGATCGCCGTAAGCGAACAGATGGAACTCGTAGCCGAAGTGGAGGAACGACTCGATCGAGAGGCGTTCCATCGGCCCGAGCTGCTGACCGATCCACAGCGATTGAAAGACGGGGGAACTCATCGACGCCAGGCCGCGTGGGCGGGATCGGGCTAACGGGTGACAGCGAGGTTGCGAACCGTAGCCAATCGCCCACGCCTGCCGCCAGACGAATCTCACGCTTCGCGTTGACCGCTGTCCGGCGCCGCCGGTATGAAGCCCTCGTCCTTCCACGCACGCCAAGGAACGCCACCGTTGAAGCTCGGTTTTGTCAGCACCGCTAGCACCTGGGGCGGTGGCGAACGCCTGCTGATCCAGCTCATCGAAGGGTGCGTCGCGGCCGGCGTAGAAACAACGCTCGCGGCCCCAGCCGCCAGCGATCTGCTAACACGGGCCGACGCAGCCGGAGGCATCGAGCTGGCCCCGCTGACCGGCCGCGGCCGCACGCCGGCCGACTGGTGGCGGCTACGCGCGGCGTTCGCCAAAGGGGCGGAGTTCGCTGAGGGGTTCGACGCGGTCGTGCTGAACGACCCGCACGCGATCACCTACGGCGGGGCGACGCTCGCTCGCTGGCAGGCGGACGGGCCGCTGCGGCTCGGGGTGCGTCACACGTGCTTCCCGCTCCGCAGCCCGTGGAAGCACACCCGGCTCGTGGATCACGTCGTCTGCGTCTCCGCGGCGACGCGCGACAACTGCATCACCGCCGGAGTGCCGGCGGATCGGCTGACCGTCGTTCACGGGGGTTTGGCCCCGGCGACGCCGACCCCGGAGCAAATCGCCACCGCGCGGACGAGCCTCGGCCGATCGCAGGGCGACGAGACAACGCTGCTCGCCATCGGCAGCCTGCTGCCGGTGAAAGGCTTCGACACGATCATCCGCGCCGTCGCACGCGCCGCGGTGGAAGGGCAGCGGTGGCGGCTAGCGATCGCCGGCGAGGGGCCCGAACGCCCGCGGCTCGAAGCGCTCGCCGACAAGCTGGGCGTCGCCGATCGCGTCTGCCTGCTCGGCTTCCGCGACGATACGCCCGCGCTGCTCGCGGCGGCCGACGTGCTGGTAAACGCCTCGCACAACGAAGGGCTGTCGCTGGTGCTGCTCGAGGCCATGCACGCCGGCGCCCCGATCGTCTCTACGTCTGTCGGCGGCAGCGCCGAAGTGCTCGGGGTCGATCCCGCGGGGAGTACACCCGTGGCCCGGTTGTTCGAACCGGGCGACGCCGACGGCGCCTACCAACAGATCAACGCGTGCGTCCGCCGAACGACCGAGACGCGGCGACTGACACTCCAAGCGAGCCAGCGGGCGGCCGAGTGCTTCTCGGCGCCGAGCATGGTCGCGGGCTACACCGCGTTAGTCAGACATCTGCAGGCCGCCCGGACGCGGCGGGCAGCCTAGGCCCGCCACCACCCGCGGCTGACGCCGATCGCCGCCAGCACGCCCACCGTGTCCGCGACGCCGTCGAGCACGTCGCACACGCGGTTCACCAGCGGCTGGGTGATCTCGTCGAACACGCCGTAGCCGACCATCACGACCGCCACACCGGCGAGCACCGGCAGACCTAACACCTGTCGCCACCCCGCGGCGCGGACAAAGCCGAGTCCCAGCGTTGTGAGCACGAAGTAGGCGCTCAGGTGGATGAGCTTGTCGCCGTTCAGTTCCATCGCGCCGGCGACGAACTCGGGCGTCGGCACGTGCGTGGCCGCGAAGAGCGTCGCCCAATAGGCAGCCAACGCGGCGCCCCACACGGCGACGCTCGAGCGTTGCGACGTTTCGGCGGGCACGGTCGGTTCGACGGCGTTCATCGGCGGGGCGAACTCGGGCGGGGTCTCGGGGCAGCACAGCGGTCTCGGGTAACCTTACGCCACCGGCGACCGAGAAGTTCCGCCGGTGTCCGATTCCCGCCAAACCGGCTCTCCAACGACGTTGCTCGTTCCCGATCCCGACGACCTGGCCCGCATGCAGCTCGCGCTCGACGAAGCCCGTCGAGCCGCGAACGCGGGCGAAGTGCCGGTCGGCGCGGTGATCGAGTGCAACGGCGCCATCGTGGCGGCCGCCCACAACCAGCGCGAGACGCTCCGCGACCCAACGGCCCACGCCGAGATGATCGCCATCACGCAGGCAGCCGAGGCGCTCGGCGCGTGGCGGCTCGAGGGCTGCACGCTGTACGTAACGCTCGAGCCGTGCCCCATGTGCGCCGGCGCGATCGTGCAGGCCCGCCTGCCTCGCGTGGTCTATGGCGCGGTGGACCCGAAAGCGGGCGCGGCCGAAAGCCTCTACTCGATCCTCACGGACGAGCGGCTCAACCACCGTGTCGATGTGACGACCGGCGTGTTGGCCGAGCCGTGCGGCGCCGTGCTCCGCGACTTCTTTCAGGCCCGCCGGCGCCGCTGAGCCGCGCCACGCGGCGAGCCGGCCCGGCGATCAGGCGATGCTTGTCGAAAGGAACGCCCGCTTCGAGATCGGCTGCCGCTGGATCGAGATCGGCGACGTGTCGGCGTTGTTCGTGCTGTCCGTCTCGGTCTCCGTGCCGGTCGAGAGCAGCTCGACGCGCGCCTGGTTGGTGAACGAGGGCTGCGTGTCGGTCGCCACGGTCGCGCGGAAGCGGATCACCTGCTGGGCGCCGTTGTTCAGCGCGCCCAGGTTGTAGGTGAGCTGCGTGCCGCCGGCGATCGCCGCCACGGTCGGCGTCGGGCCGGCCAGGTTGTCCAGGTAAGTGAGCCCGGTCGGCAGCTCGTCGATCACGCGGACGTTCGTCGCGTTCGACGGGCCGTTGTTCGTTGCGGTCACCTCGAACGTGACCACGTCGCCCACCTCCAGCGGTCCGGCCGTGACCGTCTCCTTGTCGATGGTCAGGTCCACCGTCGGGGCGATCGTCGTCGCGTCGGTCGCGCTGTTGTTCGCAAGGTTCACGTCGCCCGTGCCGGTGATGTTCACCGTGTTGGTCAGCGTGCCCGTGGCGGTGGGCAGGATGAGGGCGTTGATCGTCACGGTCGCCATGGCGCCGGGAGCGAGCGTGCCGATGGCCGACGTCGCCGTCTGGCTGCCCGCGCTGCCGCTCACCGTCTGGCCGCCGACCGTGGTCGTGCCCGACTGGAATTGCACGCCGGCGGGCAGCGTGTCGGTCAGCTGCACGTTCGTGGCGTCCGTGAGGCCGATGTTCGAGACGACCATCGTGTAGACGAGCGTCTCGCCGATAGCGGCCTGCGCCTGATCGACGCTCTTGGTTACCGTGACCTCCGGCGCCAAGAAGGCGAAATCGACCAGCTGGTTGCCGTCGGTCCCGTCGCCATCGACCGCGGTGTCCGGCTCGGCCCCGCCGACGAGGGTCACGGGCTTCGACACCACGCTGCCGTCGCCCGCGGCCGTGCCGCGGTCCTTGCTGTCGTCAAACGGGGCGTCGTCCACGTCGGGCGCCATGCCCATCGCGTCGTTCGCGGTGCTCGTGGTGTGCGCCACCAGCAGGCCGGTCGTGAAGTTCATGGCGTCTACCTGCACGATGTAGTCGCTCGGCAGCAACCCGGTGAACTGGTAGAGCCCTCCGCCGGCGGTCGTCGTGTTGGCGAGCGCCGCCTCGTCCGTGTACTGGCCGTCGCCGTCCGTGTCTTCGTAGAGGGTGAGCGCGACGCCGTCGAGCGCCGTGTCGCCGGTCATGAACATGGAGTCGTCGGTCGTCTCCTCGCGCCACACCTGGTTGCCCAGCGAGAGCGACGGGAACACGGCCAGCGGCTCGGTGAACGTCGTGAATCCCTGCACGCCGATCAGGCCGAACTGCGCGTCCAGCGACTCGGCGGAGAAGTCTACCTCGAGCTCGATGGCGCCCACGTTGGACAGATCGGCCCCGCCGCCCGACGTGGTGACGAAGTTCGTGGTGTCGAGCGGGATCGAGATCTCTTCGTTGGCGTCGCCGTCGATCGCCGCATCGCCGATGTCCTGCACCGGGATGGTGGCGGTCGAGACGTTGCCGGCGCCGCTGTAGAGCCGGATGGTCAGCGTGGTCGCCTTGTCGGCCGAAGCGACCACGGTCAGCGCGTCGTTCGTTCCGCCGTCGAGCAGGTCGAGCGACAAGCCGCTCGTGTTGATCGCCGTGGCGGTCCCGTCCGTTCCGTCCCACACCACGCGAGCAACTCCCGTGGCGCTGCCGGTGTTGCCCAGGTTCAGCACGTTGGTCGCGACGAAGTTCGAAGTGAGCGTCACCTCACCGGCGCCGCCGGTGATGTTGACGAACAGGTCGCGCACGCCGGCGTCGCCCGGGTTGGCGCCGTCCGCGTCGCTCGAGGTCGTGGCTCCCGCCGTGCTGGCAGTGACCGACTGCGGCGTCGAAAAGTTGTCGACGGTCAGGTTCAGGCTGCCCATCGCGTCGGCGGCGCTGATCGTGATCAAGTCCGAGACACTGTTGGTAGTGGCGCCCGTTTCGCGCGTCAGGCGTCCGTCAGGATTGGCGCCGGTGAGGTTCACCCGCGTGAAGTAGGAGCCGGCCGTCAGATTATCGAAGCGGTAGGCGCCGCCGGCGGTGGTGGTGGCCGTGGTCGGGTCGAGCGTGTCGGTAGCGGTGTTGAACACACCGTCTCCGTTGTCGCTCCAGAGCTCGACCGTCAGCCCCACGGGCGAGACGCCGAACGCGGTATCGTCGCCCGCCAGATCGAGCGCGACGTTGCCAACGATCTGGCCGAGGTCGGTCGCCAGCATCTGGCGGCCCTCGAGCGATTCAACACGGAGCTTGCGATGGGCTTGGCGACGCATAGCGGCGTTCTTCTGCTAGCGGTGGTGGCGCCCGGCTGCCGGCGCGCACGGTGTGTGGCTTCCCTCACCCGGTATCGGCTGTAGCGATTGGGCGACTTGTGCCGACGGGGGGGAAGTCGGCCGATTGGCGGAGAGCCGCCGATTGGGGCCGCTGGCCGGCGAGCCCTGCGTCTTTGAAGCGCTGCTGCTCCGGCGCCGCGATCAATAGTTGTAGTCGAGCCCGAAGTTGAACCCGTGCGCCCAGACGGCGGTGTCGTCGAACGCGAAATGCGGGTGGCGGAACGATTCGGGGTCGCCCACGGGCGGCGAGATGACGCGCGAATCGACCGTGTAGTCGATCTGGTCGCCCGGCCGGACGACGCTCGACCAGTACAGCAGCGAGTAGCCGACGCTCGCCCGCAGCCGCGGCGTGACGCGGTACGCCAAGCGAGCGGACAGCTCCGGCAGCACGCTAAACCGGTCGCGATTGTACGAGCCGATGTTCGTGCTCTGCGCAAGCAGGCCGCCGGCGGTGGTCACTCCCTCGGAGGTGGTCGCCCCGTTGATCCGCACCTCTTGGTCCGTGACGCCCAGCGCGATCTTGCTCACGAGCTCGATCGCCCAACGACGCGACTCCCACTCGTAGATGAATCCGAGGTCGACGCCGTGGAAGTCGTTGTCGGTAGCGAACGACTCGTTGAGCGTCAGCGACTGGGCCGAGCTCAGCAGCGTGACCGACTCGTTGAACGCGATGCTCTCGTCGAGGCTCGCGTAGCGGTAGCCACCGATGAAATCGATGCGGCTGATGGCGCTCGGCCGGCCGCGGGTCGCGCCCTGCAGCGCGCCGCACGGGCCGCACCCGGTCTGGCAGCCACCGATCTCGCGGCAGCAGATGCCGGTGCGCAGACGCAGCCCGGCCGACTCGAACTCGCTCCGCGAGACGATCCCCATTACGCCGCCCACGGTGCCGGGGAGGGTGATGAGCTGCACGTTCTCTTGGGGCTGCGTGGGCACGCCACCGATGACCGGGGCGATGTCGTAGAACGGCCGACCGATGCTGATCGTGCCGCCGCCCGCCGCGTCGCCGGCGCTGAAGATCTCGGTCTCCGTCTCGAAGAAGAGCACGTCGCCCTCGATGGCGAAGTCTCGCTCGTTGTCGAGCCACATGCCCGCGGTGAATCGCAGACCGTTGCGGGCGTCGTCCAGAATCTCTCCGCCGTAGATGGTCGTCGTGCCGGGCGTGTCGAAGTCCGGTCGCGCCGGGGCCGTGTTCTGCGTCGCCAGCGGCGGCGTGTCCATGTCGTCGAACCACCACAGCAGGTACTCGGCCCGGCCGTAGAACCCTCGCCGCGACGGCGGGTTGCAAGTCGGCCCGCACCACGCCTGGTTGCGGCAGCGATTGAACGAGCCGGCCGCGGTCCGCGTCTTCTGGCATTGATCGCAGTCGCACGAGCCGCTGGCGGGGGGTGACTTATCGACGATCTTCGCTCGGTAACGCTTGTTGCAGTGCGGGCAGTCCTCGGCGTGCACGACCTCGCCGTCGTACGCCTGACCGACGTAACCGCCACTAAGCGGCTCTGAAACGATCGGCTCCAGTCGGGAGTCTTGTGGCGCCGGAAGTCGGTCCGTGGCTTCTGCCTGGTCGGCGATCACCGCGTCCAGATCGATCGGCTCAGCCTCGGTCGGAAGTCTGTCCGTCGTGGGGCCTTCATTCATCGTGGGGGAAAAGTCGTCCGTGCTGAACTGCACCCGACGCAGCGGGTCGCGACGCGACCGCTCGAGCCGTGTCAGCCGGCGGGGCGGGACAAACCGCGCCGGGCGATCGCTCGGCGCCGCGAGCGGCCGGAGCTCGTCCGGCAGATCGAGCTGCGAGGCGAGCAACGTCATGCCGGTGTCGTGCGCGACGCGGACCTGCTGGCCCACGTGCGCCTCTAGATCGACCCCGGGGGTCGGCTCGACGTACCGCTGCACGCGACCGTACTGATCCACCAGCGCGTACGGCGGGGCGCCCGGGTCCGCCTCGGCGTTACGGATCAGAATCGCCCGCGGGCCGCTGGTCCGTTCGTTGAGCGAGGGACGCGCCGGACTCCAGTCGTCGGCTTGCGCGCAAGCGTCGTGCGACAGCGTCGAGACGATCGCCAACCCGACGCACGCGGCGGCGAGGCGGCGCCGCGTGAAGCGGTGCGGGGCGGGGCTCGGAACAGCAGGACGCATGGGCGGCGCAGACCGTTGCGTGGAAAGGAACACGAGGGCGCGAGCTTGTATCACCGCCGCGCAGTCGCCGCCAAGGCCAGAATCCTCGCGACTTGAGCCGTTTTCCACAGAATTCGCGGTCCGGCGCACGTTGCCACTCCGCATCGGCGGATCGATACTAAACGGGTGGGTCCGTTCGGCTTCCGAGCCGGCGGCTCCCGCCCGCAACCCTCACAGTCCCCAGGCAGTCGCTCATCGCTCGCATCTGGCCTCGCTCGGAAGACACGCAGCAGCTGCTCGACAATGTGCGGGGCGGTGATCCCGAGGCGCGCGATCGCCTCTTCGACCGCCACCGCGACGCGATCCGTCGGATGATCGACCTACGGATGGACCGCGTGCTGGAGCGTCGTGTCGACGCGAGCGACATCGTCCAGGACGTGCTGATCGAGGCCAATCGCCGACTGAACGACTATCTCAAAGACCCGGTGATGCCGTTCCACTTGTGGCTGCGGCAGATGGCCAAGGATCGGCTGATCGACGCCCACCGGCGCCACCGTGTGGCGGCCCGGCGGAGCATGGACCGAGAGCAGCCGCTCAACGCCGCCGCGAAGGACGAGCAGTCGGCCATCGACCTGGCGGTCCAGCTGAGCGACCGCGAGATGACCCCGGCCGCCGCCGCGACGTGGCACGAGCTGGAGCGACGGTTCCAGGAGGCGTGCTCGAAGCTCGACCCGCAGGATCAAGAGATAATTGTCATGCGGCACTTCGAGCGTCTGAGCAACTCCGAGGTAGCCGCGGCGCTGGACCTGACGGCCCAGGCGGCCAGCATGCGTCACCTGCGGGCGATGCGACGCTTACGCACCCACCTGGAAGACGAAGAGCGGAATCTCGATCCGAACAACGAGTAGCGTCCCCCCCCGTCCTGTCCGCCGCAGCCCGTGAAAGGGAGTGTCGTCCCTACGGTCATCCCCGGGCGACAGCGCGCCCGCTTTCGCTCCCCGCTCGGGAATTTTTCCCCCGCCCCACTCCTCGCACACAAGCGTTCTTTCGTCATGCCAGAAGCACCGGCCGACGAACGACTTGCGGCGTTGCTCGACGAGCTGACCGACGCCGCCGAGAGCGGCGACATCGGCAAGCCGGACGAGCTCGTGGCGGCCCACCCCGAGCTGGCGCCGGATATCCGCGACCTTTGGGGCGCGTTGATGGTCACGAATGCGGTGGTGACGCTCTCGGCGACCACCACATTCAATCCGAGCGGCGCCGCGACGACGCCCGGGCCGGCTCAAGAGCTGTCGTTCCCCTATCAATTGGGCGACTACCAGCTCAGCGAAGAGGTGGGCCGCGGCGGCATGGGCATCGTCTATCGGGCCCACCAGCAGAGCCTCGATCGGCCGACCGCGGTGAAGCTCATTCTCCGTGGCGCCCTCGCCTCGTCGGACGATCAGAAGCGGTTCCGTAGCGAGGCCGAGGCGGTCGCCCGGCTGGAGCACCCCGGCATCGTGCCGATCCACGAGGTGGGCGAGCACAACGGCCAGCTGTTCTTCAGCATGCCGTTCATCCAGGGGCAAACCCTGTCGCAACGGCTCGCGAAGGGCCCGATCGACGCCCGCGAAGCCGCCCGGCTGGTGCGCGACGTGGCCCGCGCCATTCAGTACGCCCACGAGCGGGGGATTATCCATCGCGACCTGAAGCCAGCCAACATTCTGCTGGACGCGGAGAACCGTGTTCATGTGACCGACTTCGGCCTGGCGAAGCGGGTTTCGTCCGACAACACCTCGGCGGCGACGCTCACGAACACCGGCGCCATCCTCGGCACGCCGTCCTACATGGCGCCGGAGCAAGCCGCGGG
Source organism: Planctomycetota bacterium (assembly GCA_039820945.1). GTDB lineage: Bacteria > Planctomycetota > Planctomycetia > Pirellulales > Lacipirellulaceae > Botrimarina. The sequence goes on along the minus strand of JBCBPC010000004.1, from coordinate 198,459 downwards.
CGGCCGCGGCGAGGTGGGCCCGCTCAGCGACGTGTACAGCCTGGGCGCCCTGCTGTACGCCCTGGTGACCGGCCGCCCGCCGTTCCAGGGCCCCTCGCCCGTGGACACCGTGTTGATGCTCCTGGAGCGTGAGCCCGTCTCTCCACGCATGCTCAACGGCCGGGTCGATCGCGACCTGGAGATGATCATCCTCCGTTGCCTGCAGAAGCCGGCCGAACTGCGGTACGCCTCAGCCGCCGAGTTTGCCGCGGACCTCGAAGCCTTCCTGCGGAACGAGCCCGTGTCGGCCCGCAGCGGGCAGTTCACGCAGGTGCTGGCCCGCGTCTTCCGTGAGACGCACCACGCCACGCTGCTCGAGAACTGGGGGCTGCTGTGGATGTGGCACGCCCTGGTGCTACTGTTCATCTGCGGCGTGACCAACTGGTTCCAGATCCAGCAGCCGGTGTGGGAGGTCATGAGCACCACCACGCCGTACGTCCTGCTATGGGGCGGCGCCATGGGCGTGTGGGCCCCTATCTTCTGGAAGCTCCGCCACAGGGCTGGGCCGGTCACGGCCGTCGAGCGGCAGATCGCCCACGTGTGGGGCGGCAGCGTCGTGGCCGTGATGATGCTGTTCTGGATCGAGCACGAGATCGACCTGCCCGTGCTGACCCTCTCGCCGGTGCTGGGGCTGATCTGCGGCATGGTGTTCGCCGTGAAGGCGGGCATCCTAGCCGGAGCCTTCTACGTGCACGCCGGCGTGATGTTCGCCACGGCGATGGTGATGGCGGCGATGCAGCATTACGGCTGCCAGTACGGCCTCACACTGTTCGGCCTGTCGTCGGCCGGCGTGTTCTTCGTGCCCGGGCTGAAGTACTGGCGACAGAGCCGGCAGGCCAGCCGCTGAGCTCGCCGGCCGTTCCGCGGTGCGGCCCAGGATCTGCGTGGTGGGCGGCCACCCGGGCGCCGCGTATGGTTATGCTCGTGGGGCGCTGAGGCACGCCCCGCGGTGCCGCACTATTGACGCAGCACCGACGCACCAAAGACGCAGCACCGGGAACCGAGATGAAGGCACGATTTCTATCGGCGTGCGCGCTGGCGATCGCCAGCGCGGCGGCCGCCGGGCAGCCGACGACCGCCGAGGCCCGCGAGGTCTTCGCCACCACGTTCTATCAGTTCGGCGACGTCCCGCCGGGCGATCCGTCGCCGACGCTCAACGGGGTCATCAAGATCGACCTCGACACGGGCTCCGCGACGCCGTTCATCCCCGAGGTGTCCGGCCAGCAACAGTTCTTCACCGACGTGGCGGTCGGCCCGCACGACGGGCTGGTCTACGTGTCGTCAATCGTTGGCACGATCAGCCGGTTCAACGCCACGACCGGGGCGTTCGTCGACACGTTCGCGTTCTTCCCGGGCAGCGGGATGGGCAACGGGGTCAACACGCTTACGTTCTCGCCAGAGGGCGAGCTCTACACGGCAATCGCGGACAACGACACGGGCGATGGCTTCATCGCGCTGTTCGACTCGGCAGGCGTACGGCAGACCGACATCGCGACGGGTCTCACCTTCCCGTCGAGCATTACGCTCGACGCGGCGGGCGCGATCTACGTCGCCACGGGCGGCGTGGGCCAGCCCGGGCAAGTGAACCGACTCGACCCCAGCGGGCTGACGCCGATCGTCGGCGGCGCCGGTGAGATCGGCGGCGGCTCGGGCGTGGTCTTCCTGCCAGCGGCGGGCGACTACGACACCGACTTCGACGTGGATACCGACGACTACACCGCGTGGCAGAACGGCTTCGGCGGCGGCGACGGCCCGGCCGACGGCAACGGCGACGGCGTCGTTGATCTGGCCGACTACACGGTGTGGCGCGACAGCGTCGGCCAAGAGTCGCGCTTGCTGGTGACCGACTTTGACTTCAACTCCGACTTCATGGGGGGCGTCACGGGCTTGGGCAACGAGCTGTACGAGCACAACCTGGCGACCGGTGTCGGCGGCCGCTTCGCCGAGATCCCCGTGCCGATCCCCGACCCGCTGCCGGTGGCGCCGCCGTTCGCGTGGCCGACGAACTTCCCGTCGGAGGCCCTGCTGACGCCCGAGGGGACGCTGCTCGTGAGCACACTGGGCCCAACGCAACGGCCGCTGAACAACGGCGCCCTGCTCGAGTTCGACCTGGAGGGAAACCTGCTACGGACGATCGCGACCAACCTGCCGCCGATCAGCGGCATTGCGTTTGCGCCCGAGGCGGCGTCGGTCGCTGTGCCAGAGCCGGCAACGCTCGTCGCGGCGGTGGGCCTGCTGGCGACCCTCGCCAGCGCTCTGCGACGAGGCCGGCGTTGAGCCGCTGCGCGAAACCGGGCCGACCGGCGTTCACGCTGGTCGAGCTGCTGGTGGTGATCGCGATCATCGGCACGCTCGTCGCGTTGCTGCTGCCCGCCGTGCAGGCGGCCCGCGAAACGGCACGCCGGGCGTCGTGCGTGAATCGGCTGCGACAGATCGCGGTCGCGGCCCAGAACCACTTGTCGGCCAAGCAGCGACTGCCGGCCGGCGCCGTCGCCCGCGAGCGTCCCGGCTCGCCCGGCACACCGTGGACGTTCTACCGCTGGAGCGCCCTCGCCACGCTCACGCCTTACCTCGAAAACACACAGGTGCGTGACGCGCTCGACCTGGAGCAGCCGCTCTACGATTCGTCGTTCGGTGTGTCGGAAGACAACCGCGAGGCGGTGCGGCTGGTCGTGCCCGACTTTCTGTGTCCGAGCGATCAGGCGGGCCGCGTCGCAGAGCCGTTCGGGCCGACCAACTACGCCGTGTGCACCGGCCGCGGCGAGGGCGACCCGGCCATCGACGGCGACAGCGGCTCGCCGCTCCGCACCGAGGGGATGTTCGGTGTGAACTCCGCCACGCGTCCCGCGGCGGTGACCGACGGCCTCAGCAACACGGCGTTGGCGAGCGAGAGCCCGCTCGGCCGGCCCCGCCAAGGGGCGCCGCACGACCCCCAGACCGAGTACCGCTTCATCACCGCCGCCCCGTTGCGAACCAACACGTGCGGCGCCTCGCAGGCGTGGAACTTCACGGACCCGCGGGGCTTCTCGTGGGCCAACGGCGAGTACCGCTGCACGCTCTACAACCACCACACGACACCCAACTCCGCCGAGGCCGATTGCCTGGGCGTGCGGATCGGCGGCAGCGTGGAGGTGCTCTTCACGCCGTACGGCTGGCGGGCCGCCCGCAGCTTGCACCCGGGCGGCGTGAACATGGCGATGGGCGACGGATCGGTCCGGTTCGTTGCGGATGCGATCGAACTCGACCCGTGGCAGGCCATGGCGACGATCGCCGCGGGCGACTGAGCGGAGCAACGCGTGGCGTGCCGGCGGTGCGTCGGCGATCGCGGGCGCTTAGACTCGCGGCTGACCGACCTTACGCCGAGCCGCCCCGCCTTGCCGATCGAAGCGCAACTCTCCGAACCCACGTGGCTGTGCCTGGCCCCGTGCCTCGTGGTGTTCGTCTTGGCGGCCCTCACGCGGCGGACCGTCGAGCCGTTGCTCATCGGGGTCGGCGTGGGGTTGCTGCTGATCGGGCACGAGTCGTTGCCGGAGAGCTCCACGATCCAGCAACTCCTCGCGTCGCTCGACGCGTTTTGCAACGCGTTGCTCGCCGTCTTGGCCGACGAGGTCATCCGCTGGATCGTCCTGGTGTGCGGGCTGTTCGGCTCGCTGATCCACGTGCAGACCGTCACCGGCGGCGCCGAGGCGATCGGCGTGCTGCTGGCCCGCTGTGTCCGGGGCCCGCTGGGCGTGCGGCTGGCGACGTGGCTGCTCGGGCTGATGATCTTTGTCGATGACTATCTGAACGCGATGACCGTCGGCTCCACCATGCGGGGACTGGCCGATCGGTTCGGCGTCTCGCGGGCGATGCTCGCGTACCTGGTCGATTCCACCGCCGCGCCGGTGTGCGTGCTGGTCCCCGCCTCGACGTGGGCGTTGTACGTGGCCGGCTTGCTCGAAGCGGAGGGGGTCGCCGAGCCGGGCGGCGGCGTGGCGGCGTACGTCGGGCTGCTGGGCACGTTCGTGTACGCGTGGGCCGCGGCGGCGACGGTGCTCATCGTGGTGCTTACCGGCTGGCCGCTGCTGCCACCGATGCGCGGCGAAGAGCTCGCCGCCCGCGAAGCGGTTGGCGACATCGATCCGGCCGCGGTCGATCGCGCGAAGCGGAACGACGCCAACGACGCGGCCGCCGCCGAAGAGCGGGCCGCTATTGTGGACGCGCCCTGGCTGCCCGCGTTGGTGTTCGTGCTGCCGCTGGCGGTGCTGATCGGAGCGGTGCTCGCGTTCGGCGTGACGGATGGCAACTCGGTGCTCAAGGGCGTACTGCTGGGCGTCGCGACGGCGTTGCTGCTCGGCTGGGTGCTGCTGCGGCGCCGCTTAGCGACGCTGGCCGACGCCGCGCTAGAGGGCTTCGGCCGGATGGCGCCGGCGCTGGCGATCGTCGTGGTGTCGTTCGTGCTACGCGACGTCAACGAGCAGCTGGGGCTGACCGACTACCTGATCGGCGTCGCCCGCCCGTGGCTCAGCGCGGGGGCGCTGCCGGCGGTGGCGTTCGTGGGGCTCTCGCTGGTGACGTTCGTCACCGGCTCGTTCTGGGGGACCTACGCCATCGCGTTGCCGATCGTGGTGCCGCTGGCCCAGGAGACGGGCGCGAGCGTTCCGCTGGCGGTCGGCGCCGTGGTGTCGGCCGGGGCCTTCGGCTCGCACGCCTGCTTCTACGGCGACGCGACGGTGCTCTCCAGCGTCTCCTGCGGCGTGCCGAACATGACCCACGCCCTGACGCAGCTGCCGTACGCCCTGCTGGCTGCAACGGCGACGGTCATCATCTATCTTGTCTGGGGCTTCGCCGTGTGATTTACCACGGAGCACACAGAGAACACGGAGAAGCCCGCGTGCCGTCGCTCCGTGCTCTCTGTGTGCTCTGTGGTTCAACTCATGCGTGAAACCACCGTCCGAGTGGGTCTCGTTCAGATGCCCTGCGGCACGGACCGCGCGGCCAACCGCGACCACGCCGTGCAGCTCGTGCGTGACGCCGCGGCCGGCGGCGCGCAGGTCATTTGTCTCCAGGAGCTGTTCGACGCCCAGTACTTCCCGCAGACGGTCGACGTCCGCGGCTGCGACCTGGCCGAGCCGCTACCCTCGCCGACGACCGAGCGGTTCGGCAGGCTGGCGGGCGAGCTGGGCGTCGCGCTCATCGTGCCGATCTACGAAGAGGCCCGGCCCGGCGTCTGCTTCAACACGGTGGTCGTGTTCGACGCGGACGGCTCGCAGGTGGGCAAGTACCGCAAGACGCACATCCCCGACGGGCCGCAGTACTTGGAGAAGTACTACTTCACGCCGGGCGACCTCGGCTACAAGGTCTTCCCGACGAAGTTCGGCGTGCTGGGCGTCGCCATCTGCTGGGACGAGTGGTACCCGGAGGTGGCCCGCATCATGTCGCTCATGGGCGCCGAGATGCTGTTCTATCCGTCCGCCATTGGCTCGGAGCCGGACGAGCCGGAGCTCTCCACGCAGGAAGCCTGGAAGACGGTGATCCGCGCGCACGGCGTGGCGAACAACGTGTTCGTCGCGGCGGTGAACCGTGTGGGCGTCGAAGACGCGATGACCTTCTACGGCGGCAGCTTCCTGAGCGACCCGCTCGGCGAGGTGCTGTGCGAAGGCCTCGATAAGGAAGAGGTCCTCATCGCCGAAGCGGACCTCAGCAAGATCCGCAAAGCACGCAACCTGCTTCATTTCCTACGCGACCGCCGCATCGACACGTACGAGCCGCTGTTGAAACGGCTTGTTGAGTAGTCGCGTCGCGTTGGGAGGAGGGGATGGGGAGAGGTTGGTGATAGGGGAGATGGTGAGAGACAGGCTTCGCTTCACCTCCTCGGAAACATCGATGAGCAAAGTGACGCACGTGCTGACGTGCAGATCTTGCTGAGCTAAGGCCCTCCGGCGCACCGACAGGATCCCGCTATCACCAACCTCCCCTTATCTCCTGAACCAAACCAATGCCCACCAGTCGCCCGATCGCCGAGGGGATCGATATCCGCCCAACCGAGCCCCACCACGCTGGGGCGCTGGAGGTGCTGCAAACGCTCGTCTTCCCGACGCTTGCGCGTGACGAGCTCTTCCGGGCCGAGCACTATCGCAAGCACCTCGAGCTGTTCCCCGAGGGGCAGTTCGTCGCGGTGGTCGACGGCGGCTGCTCGGGCGAGGCGGTCGTCGGCTCAACCTCCACGCTTCGGCTGGGCGACGCGTGCCTCCAGCCGCACCGGTTCGCCGACGTCTCCGCGGGCGGCTTCCTGACCACGCACGAGCCGGCCGGACGTTGGATGTACGGCGTGGACGTCGGCGTGCACCCCCAGTGGCGCCGCCGCGGCATCGCCCGCGGGCTCTACGCCGCTCGGCAAGAAGCGGCACGGCGGCTCGGCCTAGCCGGTCAGGTGACCGTCGGCATGCTCAGCGGTTACGGGGCGGTGCGTGACCGGATGACCGCCGCGGCCTACTATGCGGAGCTAGTGGCGGGCGAACGGACGGACCCCACCGTCTCCGCGCAGCAGAAGCTCGGTTTCGAGCCCCGCGGCCTGGTGGCCGAGTATGTTGAGGACCCCGTCTGCGACGGCTACGGCGTGCTGCTCGTCCTGCCGATAGAAACCGAGATCAGCTGGCCGCAATTCTGAACCACCAAGGAACAAAGGAACCGAGGTTTCGGAGCCAACACTTCGTCGTTCCTTGGTTCCACTGTGGTTCCTGCCGAGGGTATCAACCCGTGGACATCCACCCGTGGGCGTAGTCACCGAAACCGTTTCACCGCTCGCGGCCGTCTGGGCGCGGGTCACCAACGACGTCATCACCCGCGGCGAGGGCTGCTGGCTCTACGCGGAGTCGGGGCGAGAGTACCTCGACTTCACCAGCGGCATCGGCGTCACCAACACGGGCCATTGCCACCCGCGGGTGGTCGAGGCCGTGCAGCGGCAAGCGGGCGAGCTGCTGTTCGGGCAGATGAACTGCGTCGTGCCGGAGACAGCGCTCACGTTCGTTGAGACGCTGCGGCCGCACCTGCCGGCGTCGCTCGATCGGTTCTTCCTCTCCAACAGCGGCGCCGAGGCGGTCGAGGGCGCGGTGAAGCTCGCCCGCATGGCGACCGGCCGGCCGAACATCATCGCGCTCGAAGGCGGCTTCCACGGCCGCACGGCGATGACTATGGCGCTCACCAGCAGCAAGACGGTGTACCGCGCCGGGTACCAGCCGCTGCCGGGCGGGGTGTTCTTCGCCCCGTTCCCCTCGCCGCTGCAGCACCTCGACGCCGGGCTCTGCTTTGGTACGCCCACCGGCGCCAATGAGGGGACCTGCCAAGCTAAGGGCCGTTGCCTCGGCCCGTGCGACGACGAGCGGATCTCCGACTACTGCCTCGCCCGGCTCGAGCACGTGCTCGCCGCGCAGACGGCGCCAAGCGAGACGGCCGCCGTGCTGCTCGAGCCGGTGCTCGGCGAGGGGGGCTACGTCGCGGCGCCGCACACGTTCGTCCGCAAGCTCCGCGCGTTGTGCGACGCCCACGATCTGCTTCTCATCGTCGACGAGATCCAGTCGGGCGTCGGCCGCACGGGCGATTGGTGGCGGCACACCGGCGCCGTCGTCGAGCCCGACATCCTTATCATGGCCAAGGGCATCGCGTCGGGCCTGCCGATGTCGGCGATCGCTGCCCGGGGCGAGTTCATGGACCGCTGGCCTCCCGGCGCCCACGGCGGCACCTACGGCGGCGGCTCGGCCATCGCCCAAGCGGCCGCGATCGCGACGATCGAAGTGATGCGTGACGAACACTTGCCGGAGAACGCCGCTGCGCGTGGCGAACAACTCACCGCAGCACTGAACAAGATCGCCGAGCGAACGCCCGCCATCCGCCAAGTACGCGGCCCCGGGCTGATGGTCGGCGTCGAGTTCGAAACGGGCCCCACCGGCAAGCAACAAGCGGGCGCCGTCGCCAAGCGTTGCGCGGACGAGGGACTGCTCTTGCTAACGTGCGGCACGCAGGGCAACGTCGTCCGCTTCATCCCCCCGCTCGTCGTCACGGCCGAGCTAATCGAGCAAGGCGTCGCCATCTTCGATCAAGCCGTTTCCGACGTTCTTTAAGGGAACCACGAAGGAACGAAGGGAACAAAGACTGAATCGCAACCTTGCTGCGCAACCTTCGTCTCCTTCGTCTCCTTCGTTCCTTTGTGGTTTGATCCGTCTCACCTAAGACCCTGACTGCCAAACCGCTTGGTCAATACGCCTCGATCTTTGACCAAGGTCTCTCCCAATTCTTCTAGGGAACCACGAAGGAACGAAGGAAACAAAGACTACGCCGCAACCCGTCCCGCGCGTCCTTCGTCTCCGTCGTTCCTTTGTGGTTCAACCCGTCCACGAAAGACCATGCCAGCCACCGCCGCGCAGCACATCAAGCTCCTCACCGAGATCCCCGGCCCCAATAGCCGAGCGATGCTCGCGCGGCGCCACGCCGCCACGCCCGCCGGCCTCGCCCACTCGACTGAGGTCGCCGTCGCCCACGCTCACGGCGCCATGGTAACCGACGTCGATGGCAACCAACTCATCGACATGGCCGGCGGCATCGGTATGCTCAACGTCGGCCACACGCCCGACGCCGTTGTTGAAGCGATCCGCGATCAGGCAAGCAAGCTGATCCACAGCTGTGCGCTGGTGACCACGTACGAGCCTTACGTTGAGCTGGCGGAGATGCTCAACGCCGCGGCGCCGGGCGACCACGCCAAGAAGACGCTGCTGGGCAACACCGGCAGCGAGGCGGTCGAGAACGCCGTGAACCTCGCCCGCTACTACACGGGCCGGCAGGCGGTGATCGCGTTCGACGGCGCCTACCACGGCCGCTCGCAGCTCGCGATGGCGCTCACCAGCAAGTACGCGCTGTTCAAGAAGGGCTTCGGGCCGTTCGGCGGCGAGGTCTATCGGGTCGCCACGCCCAACCTGTACCGCAAGCCGCACGAGCTGACCGATGAGGCGTTCGTCGACTGGATGTGCGGCGAGTTCGATAACGCCCTGATCGCCCGGGTCGATCCGTCGGCCGTCGCCGCGGTCCTCATCGAGCCGGTGCAGGGCGAGGCGGGGTTCGTGCCGATCCCGCAGCGGTTCCTCGAGCACCTCCGCCGCCGGTGCGACGAGCACGGCATGATGCTCATCGCGGACGAAGTGCAGGCGGGCATGGGCCGCACGGGGCCGCTCTTCTCGATCGAGCACTCAGGCGTTGTGCCCGACCTGATCACCACCGCCAAGTCGCTCGGCGCCGGCACGCCCATCGCCGCGGTCATCGGCCGGACCGAGGTGATGGACTCCGTCCACAAGGGGGGCGTCGGCGGCACCTACGGCGGCAGCCCGCTCGCCTGCCGTGCGGCGATCGAGGCAGTGAAGCAGATCCAGAGTCCTGAGTTCCAGCAACGCTCGACAGAAGTCGGCGAGCATACCGCGGCTCGGCTCGAGAGCTGGAAAGACCGCTTCGACCTCGTCGGCGACGTCCGCGGCGTGGGCGCCATGCGGCTGGTGGAGTTCGTGCTCGACCGCACGACCCGAGAGCCCGCCCCGGAGCACACGCTCCGCATCATCCAACGGGCCGTCTCGGGCGGCCTACTAATGATCCGCGCGGGCTTGTACAGCAACTGCATCCGCCTGCTGCCGCCAATCGTCATCACCGACGAGCAGCTCGACGAGGCGCTCGACGTGCTGGAAGCGGCGATCGCCGAGGTGGACGACGCCCGGTGACTACTTGCGCATGGTGGGTGGTCACTGAAGGAAAGGAGATGAGGGGGATGTTGGGTGATAGGGGGGATGGTCGCTCGGTGGGGTAACGCGGACGCGGTGTGGTTGATTTGAATCTGATAGGGTTGATGCTTCAGGACTCGTGCTCCAACTATGTAGTGCCAATACATGCGGGTCCACGAACGCGTGACAACGTAATGTATCATCGCCGCGGTCACTTCTGGTCGATTGGAAAAGTATGAGCAGGATCTCTGGAGAGCCAGATTGCGCGATACGGCGTACGAACGGCTCTTTTCTTCGACACGTGTGTTGACGACCTATGCCAACTGACGACCGCAGTGGCGCCCTAAACGGTGCCGCCGATTCCCACACGGGCGACAACAGTCGTGGCGTCGTCTGGCAAGCAAGACCAATGATGCGAGCGATTGCAATGCCTCAGGCGATACGTTCGCTCATTCTTGTTCCCATGTTCGCCGTCGGTCTCTACTACATGCGCGCAACGGATGATGCTGGCCTTGATGGAATCGTGGACGACCAGTTGTTCCCTTTCCGATTGTTTTTTGCCGCAATTACTGCTTGGTTAGCCGTGGCGCCTCTTGTAGTCATGGCCGCGGCCCTTCGCACGTCGTATACGATTACCGATCGAAGCGTGCGGGTGGAATCGACTGCTTGGCCACGCATTATCGAAGCCCGAGAGTATCAGCTGCCGATTAGCTCACAGTCGTTCGTGAGGCGCGATTTCTTCTGGTACGACATCATCCTGGAAATGGAGGATTTCGAGGACACCGGTGGAAACAAGCGGCAGCGTGGCCACGGTTTGGTCGCCCTATCTCGTGAAGACGCAAAGGCGGCATGCAAGGCACTTGGCTTGCCGACCACGAGGATCTAGACGCGATTACAAGCTCGACGTTCGGTGGGGCGTGATCGAGGATTCAAGTTATTGCAGCTGAGGCTTGCCTTGCTTGGGCGATCCGACGGCCGTCTACGACACCGTTGGTGTGGCGCCTACAGCCGACGACTTGTGGGGCGTCTTACGACAAGGGCTGGATGAATGGCCTGACAGCCGCGAACGGCTCAGGGCTCAAGCAGCCGCAGCAACCCTTGTGCGTACTTCCGGATCTGCCGCTGTGTCGGCGTGTCCGCCAGGTTGCTCAGCATGTCGGCGATCTTCACGCCCCGGGCCAGGTCGTTCGCCGCGACGCGGTCGAGGTTCTCGTCGTAAGACAAGTCGCGACGCTTGGTAAGCGCCTCCACCGCGACGACCACCCCCTCCGGCACGCCTCGCGAGAGCAGGTCGTCCCGTGTCACGGGCGTGTCTTCCAGCACGTCGTGCAGCCACGCGGCGGCCTGCGATTCCGGCGTTTGCGACGCCCGCGACGCCACCGCCGCCGGGTGCTCGATGTAGGGCGTCACGCCGTCGCGGCGGAACTGGCCAGCGTGCGCCGCGGTCGCGATCAAGCGAGCCTGTTCGACCATGTCCGAGGTCGACTCATCCGTTAAGGGAGTTGGATTCATGCCACCGTTGTCAGTGTCGCTTGCGACGTTCGTTTCGGGCGGAGCCCAGTTGCTGATGCTGACGCTTCAGCGAACGCGGCTCTCACGGCGCCACGGTTAGGTCGGCTCGGGCGCCGCCCCGCGTGCTGCCTGCTGCAGGCCGATGCCGCCACCGATTGTCGTAGCCGACGAGCGAGGCCAGCAAGACGTTCGACCTGCTCGGAGCAGCGATCGACCTTTGTAACGGACGCCCGGCTCAACCCGCTTCCAGCAACGGCTTTGTCACGCCGACTCGCGAAGCGGTTGGCAGCAGAGGCGGCGGAACAGGTCGCAGCGGTCGGCGAGCTCGTCCGGCGTGCCCACGTCGATCACCCGGCCTGCGTCCATCACGACCACGCGGTCGGCGAGGGTGAGGGTGCTCGGGCGGTGCGTAATGAGCAGCGTCGTGCGTCCTCGCATGAACGCGGTGAGCGTCTTGTGGATGAGCTGCTCGCTCTCCACGTCGATCTGGCTGGTCGCCTCGTCGAGGATCAGCAACTCGGGGTCACGGAGGATCGCCCGCGCCAGCGCCAGCCGTTGCCGCTGACCGCCCGAGAGCCGCCCGCCCCCCGGGCCGACGAGCGTGTCGTAGCCCGCGGCGAGGCGTTCCGTGATGAACCGATGGGCGTGCGCCTGCTGGGCCGCCATGACGATCTCATCGTGGGTGGCCCCGGGGCGGCCGAACGCGATGTTGTCGGCCACGGAGAGGTTCATGAGCTGCGCCTGCTGCGACACCACGCCGATCCGGCCGCGCAGATCGTCGAGCGAGACGTCGCGCAGGTCGATCCCGTCGATCGACACGACGCCCTCACTCGGGTCGTACAGCCGGGGCGGCAGCGAGAGCAGCGTGCTCTTGCCGCAGCCGTTGGGACCGACCAGGGCGATCGTCTCACCGGCTTTCACCTCCAGCGACACGTCCTCGAGCGTCAGCCGGTCCGGCGTGTACTGGAACGAGAGGCCTTCGAACCGCAACGCCTTCCACTCGGTCGGCAGGGGCGTGGGCGAGGGCGGATCGGCGATCGCGGGCCGCCGGTCGAGCACCGCGTACACACGTTCGGCAGAAACGCTGGCGCGCTGGATGGCGCCGAACACGCCTGACAGCCGCCGCGCGGGGTCGCCCATGCCGGCCAGCATCGCGAAGAACGCGGTCATCTGGCCGTGGGTGAGCGCCGTGTCCGAGATCTTCACGCCGAACAGGTCGGTCTCGCGATTGAGCACGAGGTAGCCGCCGGCCACCGCGGCCGTCACCACCATGGCGACGCCCAGGTTCTCGGTCATCGGGCTGGCGAGCGAGTCGTAGCCGGCGATCTTCATCCGCCGCCAGTAGAGCTGGCGCAACGATTGGTTGAACCGATCGCTCTCGCCGGCCTCGCGGCCGAAGGTGCGGATCACGCGGATGCCGCCGAGCGTCTCGGTGAGCGACTCGAAGACGCCGGAGAGCTCTTCCATCGCCCGTCGGTTGGCGCGCTTGAGCGACTTGGCGAGCCAGCGGATGCCGAGCACCGCGATCGGCAGCACGAAGACCGTCAGCGCGAGCAGCCGCCAGCTGAACCACGCCGCCATCGCGAAGCACGCGATCGCCTTGAGCGGCTCACGCACCGCCTGGCCGAAGAGCACCTGCACGCCCTGACCGACATGGCCCAGGTCGCTGGTGCAGCGGGTCATCAGGTCGCCCCGACCGCGGTCCGAGAACTCCGCCAGGTCGAGCCGCAGCACCTGGGCGAAGTACGCCTTGCGGAGCTCGTAGGCGACCGTCTCGCCGAGCTGCGCGACGAGCACAAGGTTCGCCACGCGGAACAGGTTCTTGATGATGGTGCCGACGAGCACGAACGCGCACACGTAGAGCAGCGTCTCGAACGGCGTGTCGGGGAGCCAGCGCTCGGCCGTCGGCTGCACCCAGGCAATGTTGTCGATCTTCTGCTGGGCGTGCTCCTGCGTCTCGCGCAGGTTGGCCAGCTCGAAGCGCAGCTCGCTCGCGGTTTCGGCTCCGGCGTCCGCCTCGGCCAAGCGGGCGCTGAGGCCTTCGCTCTCAACATCGAGCCGAGCGATGGTCGCTCGCTGCTCGGCCACTTCTTTCGCGAGCCAGCTCGGGATGCTCTCGCCGTGCATGACGGCATCGACGATCGGCCAAACCGCTAGCAGGTTCGTCGCCCAGAAGACGGCGACGAGCAGAGACGTGGCCCAGCACGCCGCCACGATGCCGGGGCGCCGGAAGGCGAGGCGCAGGGCGCGGCGGAACTGCTTCATCGGGGGTCCGTGCTTCGCGTGATTGAGCGGGGCGTTCTAGCAGACCGCGGCGAGGCGACGCTACGCCAGAGGAGATGGCGAGGTGTGGTGCGGCCGAATGTGTTGCGTGTGGGGTTCGGGCCGGGAATTGCTAGCAAGCTGGCGCCCGAGCCGACGGGGGGATGGAAGGTTTTCTGGGGCACTCGGCCTCGGTCTTCAGCGATCGAACGGGCTGAGCGTGGGTCGTGGTGGTGCAACCGGTGTTGGTGGCCGCTACGGGCTGCGCAAAGGCATAGAGGGATGTCGGAACCCGCGGCCATCGGCCAATGCCGTCGTCGATGGCAAACCATCGCCGATCGTTAGAACTGGCCCCACCGAACCGCCATCACCCGGTCCCCCTTAGAACTCAGCCGATCGGCGATCGGCGGACTCGCACCCAGAGCCGCACGCCGAACGCCGCGCGGCCATCCCCCTATCTCCTCCTCTCGGAATCCCTTCTCAACGCGCCGCTGGTCGGCTCGTAGGGGTGGGGCCGAAAGGTTGGATTGCCGCGGTCGCGCCGCCGATACCTCAGCAACAGACGCCTAGCTCACGCGCGTCGGGGGCCGTTGGTGCGGCCCCGGCGATGTGATCCAACGCGACGAGCGCGGCTTTTTGGGGGGAACCAAGATGAAAGTCTTTTACGCCGCGATTGCGGCGGCGCTGATGGCGTCGGGTGTCGGCTGTTCGGCCGTCAACTCTTGTGGGTCGGGCATGTGCGACCCTTGTGGTATCCCGGGCCGCTGCGGCGTGCCGGGCGAGATCGGCCAGGGCCGATGCATGGAAGGCCCCGGCCTGATGGACCGCCTCGGCTGGACCCGCCGCGGCGTGGACTGCGGCGAGATGGTCTGCTTCGGCGACGGCTGCGCCACCGGCGCCTGCCAGGACGGTTGCTACGGCGGCGCGTGCGGCGGCGGCCCCTGCGGCTCGGGCCAGAACTGCATGACCGGCTGCATCGACAAGCTGCTCAACTGCCCCGGGGCGTGCGGCAAGAACGGTATGTGTACCAGCGGCGACGCCAATTACAACTTCAACCCCGGTCCGCCGGTCGGCCAGGTCGGCTACCCGTACTACACGGTCCGCGGCCCTCGCGACTTCTTGATGGCGAACCCGCCGACGATCGGCCCCCGCTGAACCGCGGAGCCGAGCACAAGTTATCGCGTGAAGGGAATCACGCTAGCCAGCCGCCGCGGCGCAAGGATTGCGCTGAGGGCGGCTGGTTGGCGTTTGGGGGCGTGTGATTCTCATCTCGCGACGTCGGCATCCGACAACCGACGAGCGGCATACGGCGAGCACAGCGTTCGTTGCTTCTGCTGAGCCGTCAGTCAGACCGCGCCGGCGATGAGCGTCACGTTCTGGCCGCCGAAGCCGAAGCTGTTCGACAGCACCGTCTTGCACGCCTTGTCGCGCGGCTCGTTGGGCACGTAGTCCAGATCGCAATCGGGGTCGGGGTTCTCGTAGTTGATGGTCGGCGGCAGCACGCCGTCCGCGAGCACCTTCAAGCAGATGATCAACTCCGTGGCGCCGGCGGCCGCGATCAGGTGCCCCATCATGCTCTTCGTGCTAGACACCGGCGTCTTATACGCGTGCTCGCCGAGGGCCTGCTTCAGCGCGAGCGTCTCGACGCGATCGTTCACGCTCGTGCTGGTGCCGTGGGCGTTGACGTAGTCGATCTCGTCCGGCTCCTTGCCGGCGTCGGCCAGCGCGATGTTCAGGCAGGCCGTCGCCCCGCGGCCCTCGGGATGCGTGTCCGTGATACGGAACGCGTCGGCCGTGGCGCCGTATCCGAGCAGCTCGCCATGGATCTGGGCGCCGCGCGCCTTGGCGTGCTCGTACTCCTCGAGGAGCACCATGGCGGCGCCCTCGCCCAGGACGAAGCCGTCGCGATCACGGTCAAAGGGCCGGCTCGCGCGGTGCGGCTCGTCGTTCCGCTCGGAGAGCGCCGTCAGCAGGTTGAAGCCGGTCACGCCGAACGGGTGGATCATGCTGTGGCAGCCGCCGGAGATCATCGCGTCGGCGTCGCCCCGGCGGATCATCTCCGTCGCCTCGCCGATGGCTTGGCTGCTGGCGGCACACGCGGTCAGACAATTGCTGGTGGGACCCTGGGCGCCGGCGATGGCCGCGACGTACCCGGCTGGCATGTTGGGCTCCTGCTCGAGCTCCAGGCGCGGGTCGAGCCGGTCGAGCCCCTCGCGGACGAACTTCGCCACGTCGAGCTCACCCCCCTCCATCGCGGCGGTCATCATCGCGGCGAACGCGTGGAAGTCTTGCTGCCCCTCGCCCGCGCCCAGGTACACGCCCAGCCGCGTCGGATCGACGTCGCCGCCGTTCTCGCTGGTGGCGAAGCCGGAGTCGGCCAGCGCCTGCCTCGCCGCGCCGACGGCGAACCGGGTATGCCGACCCCGCCGCGCCCACACCGCCTCTTCTTCACCCACGCTGGCGATCGACCAGTCGCGGACCTCAGCAGAGATCTTCGTCGGGAAAGCCGACGCGTCGAACAGCGTGGTGCTCTGGACCGCGCTGCGGCAGTCCCGCAGGTTCTTCCACAGCTCCTCGACCGAGTGGCCGAGCGGTGTGACGCAACCGATTCCGGTGATAACAACTCGGCGACGCATAGCGGCAGAGGTTGGAGGAAGGAGGCTTTTGGGGCAAGGACACGCGTGCCTGTCCGTCACGCCGCAGCGCCGCGAGACGCCGGTCGGGTGCGGGCGACGGCCTCAACAGCCTACGGCCTAGGGCCGTCCGCCTAAACCGCCAACGGCAGGCCGTAGTCCTGCGGCCGCATCCGATCGCCGTCCTGATTCACGCCGACGGTGAAGATGCCGGTCGTGTGCAGCCAGCGGACGAGGTCCGCCGGGTTGAACAGCCGGCTCGGCTTGTCGCGTTCGATCGACTCCGGAGCGTCCGCGCCGACGCGGGCGAAGAAGATCTCCGCCGTGGCTTGCGGCCTGTCTGGCGAGTCGCCGGAGCCGAGCACCGTGCCCGTCACCGAGCACTGGGCGCCCGCGTCCACGGTGCGGCCGATCCGGGCGTGGTACTGGATCGCCTCACCCGGCCGCACGAGGCCCTCGAACGAGAGCTTGGTGAATTTCGCCAGCACGACCAGTTCTTGAAACTCGTACAGCTCGCTGACCAACAAGCCGGCGGTCTGAGCCATCCCCTCCGCGATGAGCGTGTTGGGCATCGCCGGGTAGACGTCCCAATGGTCGTGGAGCAGCTCATCGGCGAGCGACACGCCCTTCACGCCCGTCGCGTGCGACCCCGCGACGTACTCCGTGAATCGATCGACCCAGAACCAACGCATAGGTAAGGAGGGGGTGAGGGGTGAGGAAGCGCTAGCGCGATGTTTGTTGCGGATCGAGCGGCACGACGAGGGGTCGGCGCCGCCGCACGACACCGCCTTCTCCGCACCTCAAGCCTCGTTCCTCAAGCCTCACGCCCGCTCGCCTCAGGCGAGCTTGTGCTGCACGAAGTTGCACATGTCGTCCACGGTGAGCTGCTTGCCCAGCTTTTGCACCTGGGGGTCTTGCTCGAAGTCGTCGAGCTTCGCGAATGGCATCCGCTCCTTGAGCTTCGCCATGCCCGCGTCGTTCAGCTTGCCGTCGTCGACGTACTCTTTGTTGGTGAGGATGTCCTCGGGGAACAGCTCGCCACGCTCGATCTTGATGTCGAACGCCTTCTCCAAGCGGAACACGATGTCGAGGAAGTCGATGCTCTCCGCGTCGAGGTCGCCCTGCAACGTCGCCTCCGGCGTCACCTCGTCATCTTCAACGCCGAGCGCCTCGACGAGTGCGTCTTGGACCTTCGAGAAGATCTCTTCGTTATCCGGCATGGTGGTCTTGGTTCTCTCGCGTTTGCTTGGCGCGACGCCCGGGGGGCGACGCAGGGTGGGGGTTGATCGGCTCGGAAGGCGGGCCCCGACGGGCCCCGACTCTCAGTTAGCGACCGTCGCGGGGCGGCCCGCGGGGAGGATCGCGAGCTCTACCTTCTGGAAGTAATTCAACAGGTGAGCGTCGACCTCGGCTTGGGCGGCATCCGTGTCGGCCAGATTGTACCGCTCGACGACCAGCCGCCCGGTCAGGCACGTCGACTCGCCGACGCGACCGATTGCCTTGAACGTCGCCAGACGCTCGTCTTTCTTGATCTGCTCAACCTCGATGTCCAGCCGCGACCCGGGGCGGACGAAGTCGGCGTACTTAACGTTCTTGGCCTCTTTGAGCGAGATCACGCTGTGCTGGTAATCGTCGCTCAACCGGAGCAACCAAGCGGCCGCCTGAGTCGCCGCCTCTAGCATGAACACGCCCGGCAGCACGGGGAACTCCGGGAAGTGATCCTGGAGGTACTCCTCGCTGTAGCTCACCTGCTTCGACGCCCGCAGCCGCTCATCGGGCTCGAACGACTCGATCTTGTCCAGCAGCCAGAACCGCATCTCTAAAAACGCTCGGTTGCCCGGTCCTGTCGTCGCCCGATGTCGGAGGGCTAGGACCGCGGGGCGCGCCCGCTCGCCAGTGGCCGAGCAGGGCTGCTGGTGATTTAGGCAGTTTGGGTCAAATTAAGACCGCAGAGTATACCTGCCGCCAATCGCTGCCACAACGCATGCGACAGCAGGAACTTACAGGAATCTGAGCCGTGTCCGCAGGCTGGGCGGACGGCGGAGATCGGGCTAATCCGCCGACGATCGGCGTCGCCGCCGTCGGCCCGTCGGACGGAACCGCTCGCGCACGCCCGCCAGCGTCTCGACGAAGATGTCGACCTCGGCGGTGGTGTTGTACAGATAGAAGCTGGCCCGTGTGCTGGCCGAGATGCCCAGCCGATCGTGCAGCGGCTGCGTGCAGTGGTGCCCGGCACGCACGGCGACGCCCTCGCGATCCAGCAGCTGGGCGATGTCGTGCGCGTGCGGCCGATCGAGCACAAAGCTCACGAGGCCGGCTCGCTCGCTCGGCGCCGGCCCCAGCAGCCGGACGCCCTCCATCGACTCCAGGCCTGCCCAGGCACGCTCCACGAGGGCGCGCTCGTGGGCGGCGATCCGCTCCAGGCCGATCTCCTGCACGTAGTCGATCGCGGCGCCCAGGCCGATCGCCGGGGCGATCGGCGGCGTGCCCGCCTCGAACTTCGCCGGCAGAGCGGCCGGCGTGAACCGGTCTTCGTAGACCCGATTGATCATGCTGCCGCCGCCGAGGAACGGGGGCATCGCCTCCAGCAGCTCCTCGCGGCCGTACAGGATCCCCACGCCCGAGGGCCCGCACACCTTGTGCGCCCCGAAGGCCAGGAAGTCGCACCCCATGGCCACGACGTCGGTCGTCATGTGCGGCACGCTCTGCGCGGCGTCGATCACGGTGACGGCGCCCGCCGCGCGGGCCCGGCGGCAGATCTCCGCCACCGGATTGATGGTGCCCAGCACGTTGCTCACCGCGGTGAACGCCACGAGCTTCGTCCGCTCGGTCAGCACGCCGTCGAGCCCGGCGAGGTCGAGCCGGCCGTCGTCGGTCATCGGCATGTGCCGGATGACAGCGCCGGTCCGCTCGGCAAGCTGGAACCAGGGCACGAGATTCGAGTGGTGCTCCATCGGCGTTAGCAGCAGCTCGTCGCCCTCGGCCACGTTCGCGTCGCCCCAGCTGCGGGCCACGGTGTTGATGCCCGCCGTCGTCCCGCCGGTGAAGATCACCTCGTGCGCGTGCTCGGCGCCGATGAACTCCTGCGCCTTGCGGCGGGCCAGCTCGTAGGCGTCCGTCGCCCGTTCGCTCAGCGTGTGGATGCCCCGGTGGACGTTGGCGTAGTCGTGCTCGTAGCAGTGGGTGATCGCCTCGATCACTTGCCGCGGCCGCTGGCTGCTCGCCGCGTTGTCGAGAAACACGAGCGGCTTGCCGACCCCGTCGGCGTCCGGATGGACCTCCTGTGCGAGCACAGGGAACTCGTCCCGAAGCGATTCGGGCAGCAAGGCGGCGGTTTCAACTTCAGCGAGCTTCATGAGTGATGAACCACCAAGGACACGAAGGGCACAAAGGAGATCGCAGCAAAGTCTTCGCGTCGTTCGTGTCCTTCTTGGTTGCTAGTCTTGGACCGGGGAGTAGATGGCTTGTTGGATGACCCGCCACGACAGCAGGCAGCACTTCTGGCGGTTGGGCGTCAGCCGCGGGCCGTACAGCTTGAGCATGTCCTCGGCCGAGAAGGCCTTCACCTCGTCCACCGTCTTGCCGTGCAGCTCTTCTAGCAGCATCGACGCCGAGGCCTGGCTGATGACGCAGCCCTCGCCGTCGAAGCCGCAGTCCTCGACCTTGCCGTCCGCGTCGAGCTTGAGCGTGATCCGCACCACGTCGCCGCACAGCGGGTTCTTGTCTTCGTGCGAGTGGGTGGCCCCGTCGCAGTCGCCCTCGTGGAACGGGTCCTCGTAGTGGTCGAGGATGTGCTCTTGGTAAATCTCTTCTTCGGTGGGCATCGGAAGGGGCAGGGCGAGGGGCCACGGCGGGGGGGTGAGCGTCGTCTGAACTCTAGGCAGGGGCGGAGGTTGAGACAACGCTCTAAGGCAACGCCGGGCATGCCGAGTCTCGGTCACCCGAATGGAAGCGATTTCCGTTCTGCCGAGTAGCGAATCGCTCCGCGCGGCTGTCAGAAGCCCTCAATCACTTCCGCCACCTCCGGGATCGCTTGCCAGTAAGGATGTCCCGGCTCCAGATCTTCGAGCCGCCTCAGCGGACGAACCTCGGGTCGCGCATCTCGCTGCAGGAGCAGCTGAATATCGAAAAGAAGAGGGCTATCGTCTGCGTAAGCACTGTGTCCTAGCCACTCCGTGCTTACGTCGTCGCAGTCGACGTTGTCGAGTCCGCTCAGTGACCAAGCACGCAAACCTGCGCGGCTCTGGCCAGAATTGAGCAGGAAGGAACCTGTCAGCGCCCAGTCCTTCGAACAGTGATAGAGCGTAACGGTCTTGGCTACCTCCACGACTCTCGGCGTCCATAGCTCGAAGTCAGACTCCCCGACGTCCGGATCAGCAAGGATCACATGCCCGAGCTTGGGGCGATCAATCTCAGCAAGGTCTTCAAACTCGTCTGCAAGCTGCTCCAGCGCCTGCATCGCAAGAAAGTTACCCATGCTATGCGCCACGATATGCACCCGCCCGTCGGTCTGCTGCTCAATGAGTTTACGCAGCACCATGCTCAGCGCGAGAACACTAGCCGACGCCTGCCGCTGGTCCTCTCCGTAAGCGAGAAACTTGCCTCGCGACGGCCACGAGAACGCACACGTCTTGCCTTCAAAACCGATGTCGTAGCCAATCTGCGCGGGCCGCAGCAACGCGAACTCCATGGTCGTGCGGAACCCGTGCACAAACAGCAAGACATCGTTTCGCGTTAGCGACTCCAGATCATCAGGCTGTGACAGCGTCGTGCGCATCGCGGCATAGAACGCGCTCTCATCGAAACGGTTCAACGCGGTAACTCGGAAGTGTTTCTCCGGATCGTCGAGCCAGCCCACGAAAGGCGTGTCGATTTCATCGCCGTAACGATGGGTTGGAGGGATACGCACCAGGGCAGAGCCGTAAGATATACGCGGTCCGATGTCGTTACCAAACCGAGAAACGCCAACCGCCCCCGCATCCGCTACCTTACGATTGGTCGCGTAGTAAATCGTCCGGAAACGCTCTCGATCTGCCTTTTTCAGATATACGATCCGCTGAAGTTCCGCAGCGACATTCGGGTCTGAGTGATCAAGCCCGAGTGGCAAGCGGTTTGGAGCCGCGTACAAACGACGGTAAGAGCCGGGTCGAATCTCCGCGACATCAACTTCTTCCATCTCCGCGAGAGCGATCTCGATCGGGTAGCTGTACGTGGTCTCCACTTGCCGCGGCTCGCCATTGGTGGGAGTCCAGCTAGGGTTGGCGCGCACGATAAGGCCGGTCTCGGATTTACTTCGATAGACCGTCTTCATTCGTGGAGTGAGTTTGACTGCCTCCACCACAGCCGGATTGCTTACCGAGATGTACAGTGGGCGGTGTATACTTGCGAAACGCGTCCGCCGGAGTCTGTGGCACGCGCTTCGACAATCAACGTATGATCGCCTTCGGCTAATGCAAGATGATCGAGTTCTAGCACCACAAACGTCTCGGCTTCCTTTATAGGGAAGTCTTGCACGAAGAGACCATCGTCATCGGAGTTGTAAGGTTGATTCGAACGGACGGGCGTATACGCGAAAGTTCTCGTCGTCTCGTTAAACTCCTGTTTCCAAACCCGGATCTTAGCGATAACGGTCAGAGAGTCGGCCAGCCGTGCTCTCACGACTAGAGGCATGTTGGTCGGTGGGTCGGTTATCTCTCTCCCGACTGTCGGTTCGTCGATGTGCAGCAGGCGTGCCGCAAGTAAGTCAGCGGCAAAAATCACCGCCGCTGAGACAACGGCCAGTTGAAGGTAGAATGTACGCCGCATCGGCCACCCCTAGCTTTAAGAGACTGAGAGCCCTCTATCCACACTTAGACGAACGCAAGCTCAGATGGTCGTGCCGCCGGGAACAGCCTACAAGTAGCTTCGCGGTTAAACGAGGTAGAAAGGAGCGTCAGGTTGCTGACACTCCTCACCCCCACAACCACCAAACGAGCACCGCCGCGCCCAGCGGCGCCAGGTACCAGCCGAACACCGCCAGGCGGCCGCGTTTCACCCAGCGGATCAGCAGCGCCAGCGCCCCCAGCCCCACGGCGAACGACACCGCGAAACCCGCCGAGAGGTTCGTCAGCGAGGTGCCGGTGCTGCCAGTCTCGAGGATGTCGAGGCCTTCCAGCAGGCCGGCGCCCAGGATGGCGGGGATCGCCAGCAGGAACGCGAACGTGCTGGCCGACTCGCGAGACAGGCCCACGCCCAAGCCCGCGGCGATCGTCGAGCCGCTCCGCGACACGCCCGGCAGGATGGCGAACGCCTGCGCGGCGCCCACGGCCAGCACGCTCCGCCAGCCGAGGTCTTGGTAGGTCATCCCGCCGTCGCCCCGCTTGTCCGACTGCCGGGCGCCCCACCAGAGGATCGCGGCGGTGACGAAGAACATGGCGCCGGCCAGCAGCACGTTCTCCAGGATGCCGTCGGACGTCGCGTCGGGCAGTCCCTTCTTGAGGCCGACGCCGACGATGGCCGCCGGCACGGTGCCCAGCACCAGCATCGGCAGCACGCGGCGGTCTTCGCCCAGCAGCCGGGCGACCTCGCGTCGGTAGTACACCAGCACGCTGGCCAGCGTGCCCAGGTGCAACGCGATGCTGACCTCCACCAGGTCCTTGGTGGGCGGCTTGCCGAGCGCCTCCAGCACCGCGTTGGCCACCACCAGGTGGCCCGACGAGCTGACCGGCAAGAACTCGGTCAGCCCCTGCACCACGGCGAGGATCAGGATTTCGACGAGGGCCATGCGCAAAAGGGGAACGCGGAGAGGGAAGGGCGACGGGGCGGGTATTATGCACCGGAGACCGATCATCGGCTTTCCCCTTTCCGCGTTCCCCTTTTTCAACAACACGATTGTTCGCCTACGACGACGGCCTGCTGCTCACCAAGGCGCGCCTCTGGGTCGATTGCCGGCGGCGGCAGCCGCGGTCGTTCGTGTCGCACGCCCACGCGGACCACATGGCCCGGCACGAGATGGCGCTCTGCACGCCGGAGACCGCCGCGTTGTATCAGCATCGGCTGGGGAAGCGGCCGGTGCGGGAGATGCGGTTCGACGAGCCGATCGAGTACGGCGGGCTGCGGCTCACGGCGTTGCCCGCCGGGCACTGCCTCGGCTCGGCGATGCTGCTGGCCGACGACGGCGATCAGTCGTTGCTGTACACGGGCGACTACAAGTTGGGGCCGTCGCTCACGAGTGTCGAAGCCGATCCGCCGCGGGCGGACCTGCTGGTGATGGAGAGCACCTTCGGCCGGCCCGACTATCGGCTGCCGCCGCGCGAGCAGGTGATCGAACAGTTCCTCGAGGTGGTTCGCGAAGCGTTTGCCGAAGGTCGCACGCCGGTCGTGCACGCCTACGCGCTGGGCAAGAGCCAAGAGGCGACCAGGATCCTCACCACCGCGGGCGTGCCCGTGCTGCAGCACCCGATGGTGTGGGGCGTCTCGCAGGTGTACGAGCGGTGCGGCATGACGCTCTCAACGGGCGACGCGGACGTCGCCCCGTACGCCGGCCGACCGCTCGCCGGCCACGCCGTGGTGACGCTGCCGCGATCGATGCGCCAGCATCGGCTGAGGGAGCTCGGGCCGGTGACGTCGATCGCGCTCACCGGGTGGGCGGCGGGCAACGCGGCGCCGTACCGGCTGAACGTCGATCACGCGTTGCCCCTGTCCGATCACGCCGACTACGGCCAGCTGCTGGAGCTGCTCGAACGGGTGCAGCCCCGGCGGGTGTTCTGCACGCACGGGCCGAAGTCATTCGTCGATGACCTGCGCGACCGTGGCTGGGACGCCGAGCCGCTGGAACGGCAGCCGCAACGGCGGCTCTTCTGAGAACCAGGGGTACGCTAGCACCTCAGGCGGGCCGGCTGTGCGGGTTGTGCGGCCGAGCGCCGGTCGGGTTGAGCCGCGCGGGGCGGGTTTTGCTGGTTGCACGCTTCACAACGCGTCGAAGCTTCCAGCGAAGCCACCGATCTTGCCCCCTGCGTCACATCGCAGAGCGGACCGGCCGAACGCCCACCGGTTGAGCACGGAAGCGACCGCGGATGCCCCTGATAAACCGCCCCAGCGGAACCGCAGCGACGACCGGCGCCCGCGCGGCGGCCCTCCGGCTGGCCGCGATCGGCGGCTTCGCTCTGTTCACGCTCGCCGCGATGGCGATGGTCGGCTTACGGCTCGGCGACCGACTCGATCGTGCCGCGGCGCCTATGCCCTCACCGACGGTGGTTCGCGTGTCCGCCCCGGCGGAACAGGCGGAAGAGACGTCGGCAGTGCTCGGCCCCTCGATGGCCGCTCCAATGTCCGCCGCCGCCGACGAGGCGACGACGAGCCGCGCCGCCGGGCGTACGGCCGACGCGGGCGACTGGATCGAGCCGCTGGTGATCGACAACCCGGCCGCGTTCGCGCCGCCGGCCGATGACTCGATCCCGGCGCCGCCGACCTTGCGTGCCCGGAGCGAACCCGCGCCCGCGGCTCGGCCATCCGTGCCGCCCGCGCGAATCGCCATGCTGTCGCCCGGCGTGCTGGCGGACACCCCCTCGGCGCCAGTCGCGCACACACCCGTTGGCAATCCGTTGCCCCCGGCCCGCGTGGCGTTGGCGGCGCCGACCCCCATCACCGCGGAGCCGATGCTCTCGGCGATCGATCGGGCGAGCTTCACCGCTTCCACCACCGACCTGAGCCAGCGGCTCACCCCGATGGTGCGCGACGGCTTCAAGCTAGGCCGGGCCGGAGCGATGTACGCCGCGCGACACCAGTTCGTCGCCGTGCTGCGGCGGATCGGCGCCGCGAAGGACGCCGCCGAGGGGAGCGATCGCTACGCCCGCGCGCTGGCGGCGGGGCTGCGGGCTCTCGACGAGGCCGACGACTTCGCGCCACGCGGCGACGCCCTCGAGGCGGAGCTCGAAGTGCGGGCGATCGCGGCTTCGCACAACACGCCCGTGGTTCGCGACGCATCGGCCGACGTGACCGCGCACGAAGCCGTGGCCATTTACTCGCGCTACGCCGCCGACAAGCTGGGCGAGGCCGCCGGCAATGAGCCGGCCGGGTCGATGGCGTTGTACGGCCTCGGCAAGACCTACGCCCGTGTCGACGCGCAGACCGACGACCCGCACGCCGGCCGCAAGTGTCTGGTGATGCACCGCGCTGCGCTGGCCGCCCACGCCAGCAACCACCTGGCGGCGAACGAGCTCGGTGTCCGGCTCGCGATGGCCGGTCGGTACGAGCAGGCGCGCGTGGCGTTGCACGCCGCCGCACGCCAGCCCGGCGCCGCCGCGACCGTTTACGACAACCTCGCCCGCGTCGAACAGCGGCTCGGAGGCGCCTCGGCCGCTCAGCAGGCGGCGACCGCCGCCCGCTCGGTCGCCCGAGCCGAGTCCGCCACCGGCGAGGTCTCTCGCCGCCACGGTGTGCAGTGGGTTTCGCCCGCGCAGTTCGGCGGGCACGCGCCGGCGCTGGCGCCGCCTCCGTCGGCGCAAGCGACGGCCGTTCCGCAGACCGCCACGCCGCAGGCGCCGGGGCCAGCGACGCAGGCCGTCGGCAACCCGTTCACCCGCGCCTTCCGCTACGTGAAGACCCGCACCGGCTGGTCCGACTCGACGACCAATCCGTCGCCGCCGCCCCCCGCCTACCAACCGCCACCGATCGCCGCACGTCCCACCGAGACCGTGCTCCGCTAGCCGATTGATTCCTTTGGACGCACCCATTCCGAACCCGATCGGACCCGCCGTGAAGCGCCTCGCGCTAGCGATCGTCGCCTGTTGCGCCGGCTTGGTTGGGCAGGCGGCGCCCCCGCCGTTGTTCGACGCCCCGTGCGCGGATGCTTGCCCGGAACCGTGCGCCGCGCCGTGCGTGCCGGCCTGCGATTCTGGCTGCGGCTCCGGCTGCGACCCCGCCGCGCCGCACAAGATCTGGGCCGTCGACAGCATGGCCGCCCCGTGCGGTCCGTGCGGCGAACTCGAAGGCGAGGTCGGCTGGGACGCCCGCGGTTCCGTCGATTGGCAGCGGTACGCGCAGGGTCAATACGTCGGCCAAGCCCGCACCGCGCACGTGCCGGAGTATCGGCTCCGTGTCGATGACGAGCTGTCGATCCTCTTCACTCGTTCGCGCGCCGTGCTATCGCGCCCGTACGAGCTGCAGGTCGGGGATCGGATCCGTGTCGAATCGCTAACGGCCGGCAGCACCGCGGGGCTGGGCAGCAACAGCAGCCCCTCGGGCGGTGGCGAGGACAGTCTCAATCGTGAGGTCATCGTTCAGCCGGACGGCATGATCACGCTCCCGCTCGTGGGCCGGGTGCCGGCCGCGCGGCGACGTGTCGAGGTGCTGCAGGAAGACCTCGAAGAGCAGTACGCGAAGTACTACACGGTGCCGGCGATCACGGTGACGCCGATCATCGTCAACACGCGGCTGGAGGACCTCCTCGAGTCGCTCAACTTCGGTCTCGGCCAGGTCGGCGGGCGCCAGCTGCTGACCATCGTCACGCCCTCGGGCGAGGTGCAACTGCCGGGGCTCGGCAGCGTCTACGTGCAGGGGCTCACGCTCGACGAGGCGAAGCGCGAGGTCGACGCCCGCTACGACATCGCCATCCCCGGCGTGAGCGTGACGGTGACACTCACGCAGCGTGCGCCCCGTTTTGTGTACGTGCTGGGCGAGGTCGCGCAGCCCGGTCGGTTCGAGCTGCAAGGCCCGACCACGACCATGCAGGCGCTCGCGCTGGCCGGCGGCTTCCAGATCGGCGCCAATCTGCGGCAGGTCGTCGTCTTCCGCCGGGGCGACGACTGGCGCCTGATGGCGACGATGCTCGACCTCCGCGGCGCCCTGTACGGCCGCCGCCCCGTGCCGGCCGACGAGATCTGGCTAGCCGACTCCGACATCGTGCTCGTGCCCAAGTCGCCGATCGAGGCGGTCGACGACCTCATCGAGCAGGTGTTTACCCGCGGCCTCTACGCCGCGATCCCGCTGGAGGTGATCTGGGGCCAGGGCTTCGCGACGGTGAGCGCCATTACGAGCGGCTTCTAAGGGGATGGGGGGACGGTTTTCCCCGGAGTCGAGGTGGCCGATTCGCGTCTGGCCGCGGTGGGTGTTCGAACGGTTCGCGAGGGGATGGGGGGATTGCGGGCTGGGTGTGAACGAGCCTTAGGCTTGCGAGGGCGGTTGTTTGCTGAGCGCGGAGGAGGGAAGGTCAGCGGATTGGGATGGCGTGTTTCCTATGCCTCCCTCGGCTAGCGCCGGCGAGACGCGTGTCCGCCGCTTAGCCGCCGGCGATAGCCGCGGGGATCTTCACGAACCCCCGTCCAAGCTGGAGATCACGGCTGGGGCGCCGTGTTCGCCGCCACCCACGCCGCGTACGCGGCTGACGCCTGCGTGATCGGCGTCGCGATCAGCTCGGGCGTGTCGTACGGGTGAAACTCGGCGAGCGTCTGCTCGACCGCGGCGAAACGCTCGGCAACCGTCTTCGCCACCACGAGCCACTCTTCGGCGGTCTCCGTCGCGCCCTGCCAGCGGTAGGTGCTGGTGATCGGCCCGCTGACCTGTACGCATGCGGCTTGACGGCGTTCGACAAGCGCTCCGGCGAGGCGGTCCGCCGTCGTCCGATCGGGCGCAGTGATAGTAATGACGATCATGCGGGGGGCGCCTCGTTCGGGCTCACGACGGGGTAGCCCGATCATACGCCGGGCCGGCTTACAAACGTGCCCAATCTTTGGGCGTCTGCCGCCCGACTCGTTGACAATCGCGGCGCCCCGTTCGTACGGTGTGGGGGTTGGCGGGCGACTGGCGGTGTCGCGCAGCTAGGCAGATCGTAGATTCGCGGTCGGGCCCGGTCTGCTGCGGTGGGCCGATCGGCTGTCGATCTCGCCACCTCACGCCCCGCCCGCGGTCAACGCCCCAACTGTGACTCGCCCCGCGCCACCCACCGATGCCAACGCCGCGGCCGACACGGACGCCGCGCAGGAGAAGCCCTGGGGCGGTGTCTTTCAGGCCGACACCGATAAGCGTGTCGAGCGGTTCAGCGAGAGCGTCTCTTACGACCGCCGGCTGTACGCCCACGACATCCGCGGCTCGATCGCCCACGCCGAGATGCTCGCCGCGGTCGGCGTCCTGACCGACGACGAGAAGAACCAGATCCTGGCCGGTCTCACGAACATCGGGTGGGAGATTCAGGCGGGCGCTTTCGAGTTCAAGCAAGAGCTCGAAGACGTTCACATGAACATCGAGCGGGCGCTCACCGAGCAGATCGGCGACGTGGGTCGCAAGCTGCACACCGGCCGGAGCCGCAACGACCAGGTGTCGACCGACTTCCGCCTGTGGGTCCGCGACGCCATCGACGGCCTCCGCGGGCTGCTCCGCGGGCTGCAGAAGGCGTTCGTCGGCCGGGCCGAGCAAGACGCCGGCGTTATCCTGCCCGGCTACACGCACCTGCAACGCGCCCAGCCCGTGCTGGCGACCCACTACTGGCTCGCCTACGCCGAGAAGCTCGAGCGCGATCGGCAGCGGCTGGCCGACTGCCGCAAGCGGGTCAACCTGCTGCCGCTGGGCACCGCGGCGATGGCTGGCACCACGATCCCGATCGATCGGCAGATGGTCGCCGACAAGCTGGGCTTCGACGGCCTCGTGGCCAACAGCCTCGACTCGTCGAGCGACCGCGACTTCGCCCTTGAGTACGTCTCGTGCCTTGCGCAGATCGCCGTGCACCTGAGCGGCTGGGCCGAGGAGTGGATCTTGTGGGCCACCACGGAGTTCAACTTCATCAAGCTGCCGCAGGCGTTCTGCACCGGCAGCTCGATCATGCCGCAGAAGATCAACCCAGACGTGCTCGAACTGACCCGCGGCAAGAGCGGCCGGGTGATCGGCGCCCTGCAGAGCCTGCTGGTGCTCACCAAGGGGCTGCCGCTCGCCTACAACCGCGACTTGCAAGAGGACAAGGAGCAGGTCTTCGACGCCACGGACACCGTCGCGGCGTGCCTCGAGCTCGCGGCGCCGCTGGTCGCTGGCGCCGAGCTGCGTCGCGAGGCGATCGAGGCCCGGCTCGACCACGGCTACCTCGACGCCACCACGCTCATGGAGCACCTCATCCATCGGGGCGTCCCGCAACGGACGGCGCACGGCCTGATCGGCAAACTCGTCGGAGTGGCGATGGAGCGTGGCGTTCGGCTGGCGGACCTGCCAGTGGAAGAGTTCCAAGCGGCGCACGCCGATCTCGACGACTCCGTTTACAGCGTGCTCGGCGTAGAGAACGCCGTGCGGGCGTTCCGCAGCGAAGGATCGACCCATCCGAACCGCGTCGCCGAACAGGTGCGGCTGTGGAACGAGCGCCTCGCGAGCGACGACACGCCCCCCCCGCCGAGCGCCTGAAGATGCGTGTGCTGATCCTGCTCGCCGTGCTCACCCCGAGCCTCGCCGCCATCGCGGCGTCGCCGGCCGTCGAGGCCGCGTTGGCGTTGCCGCGCACCAAGCCGGCGCACTTCGTCGAGACGTCGCTGGCGCTAGCCAACCTGGGCGCCACGGAAGACGCCGACCGAATCGCCGAGGAGTTTGCCAAGCTGAAGCCGAGCGAAGAAGAGCTCACCCGTCTGGTTCAAGACGTTGGCACGGCCGCGTTGCTGCAGCTCGCCACGCGATTCCCTCAGACGTCGCGGCTCGTTGAAGGGGCGATCGCCGCCGCGGACGCCGAAGCCACCTCGCCCGAGCGGCTGAGCCGCTTGCTCGAACAACTCACCACCGGCGATCTGGCGGAGCAACAACGCGTGCTACGCGAGTTCCGCCGCACCGGCACGGCGGGCGTAACGTTCTTGATCGACGCGATCGCCACCGTGGATGACTCGCAGTCAGAAGCTCGACTCCGCGAGGCGCTCGTAGCACTCGATCCCGAATCGCTCCCGGCGATTGTCGCCGCCACGGCGAGCGAGTCGCCGGCCGTTGCGACCCAGGCGTGCTACGCCGTCGGCCGGCTCGCGCAGCTCGGCCGGTTACAAGCCACGCTGCCCGTCACGCTTCTGCTGCGGCCGGCGCTAACGCGCGACGACGCCGTCGGCGAAGCCGCCCGGTGGTCGTACGCCCAGGCGCGCGGCGGTTTGCCGAGTCCCGCCGAAGCCGCGGCGCTGCTCGATCGGTCCCTCGAGCTCATCGATCGCAACAGCCTGCCGCTGCCGATCTCGCCCGAAGGAACCCTCGCGTGGCCGGGCGCCGGGGAGGTTCCGCTCGACCAAGCGGCCCGCGTGCTCGCGGCGCGGTTGGCGGCCGATCACGCGGTGTTGGCTCCTGGCGATCCTGCTTCGCGAAGGCGAGCCGCGCTGCTGGCCGCCGAAGCGGGCGAGTTGGCCCCCAACGCTCCGCCGCTTGACGACTTCCGCGGAAGCGAGCTGCTGACAATGCTCGGCGCCGCCCTCAAAGCGGGGCAACACACGGCGGCCGAGCTCTTGTGCGACACGCTCGGCTCACGACGCGATGTGTCTGCGCTGCTCGGCGCCGCCGGCAAGCCGACGCCGCTGGCCGCGGCGCTGCGGAGCCCGTCGCCCGCGGTGCGTTACGCGGCGCTGTCCGCCATCATGCAGATCGAGCCGAACACGCCTTTCCCCGGGTCGAGCGGCGTCGCCGAAGCGCTCGCCTACTTCGTCGCCGGACGGGGCGATCGCAGGGCGGTCGTCGCGGCGCCGACCATCGCCTACGCCAGCGAAGTCGCCGGCATGCTGGCCACCGCCGGCTACTCCACGACGCCGGTCAACACCGGCGCGGAGTTGATGGAACTGGTGAGCGTCTCGCCAGACGTCGAGCTGCTGCTGATCGATCTGGCGGTGCTGCGGCCGGCGATCCGCGAAACCGTCTTCCGATTGCGTCGGACACCCGCGGGCGGGGAGCTGCCGATCGCCATCATGGCGTCGGACGGGCGACTGCTGGAGGCACAGAACTTAGCGGCCGAGCACGACTCGGCGGTGATCGCGGTGTCTCGCGTCCGCGGGTCGGACGATGCGGCGTCACTGGCCGAGCGACTGACGAGCCTCGCGACCACGCCGTCGGCCGAGGCGCGGCGCGAACGCGCCGCGCAGGCCACCAACTGGCTGTCGCAGATCGCCGAGCGTGGACCCCGGTTCTTTGAACTACGGGGTTCAATCCCGCGCCTGGCCAACGTGCTTCCCCTGAGCGGCAAGCCGCTGAGGACGCTCGCCAACCTGGGTGACGCCGCCAGCCAACAACGCCTGGCCGCCGCCGCGAGCGAATCCAACCGACCGATCGGAGAGCGCCGCGCCGCCGCGGACGCCTTCACCCAGAGTGTCGGCACGTACGGTCTGCTCATGACCGAAGAGCAGGTCCGCCGCCAGTACCGGCGGTACAACGACAGCGCCGCCGCGGACGCCGACACGCAAGCGGTGCTGGGCGCGGTGCTCGACGCGATCGAGACGCGCCGCCCCGCGAGCCGCATCGCCCCCACCCCCTGAGCCATCCCCAACGGATGGCCACCGCATGGCATTCTCTCCCACCCCGCAATCGGCCGAAGCGGCGCTGCCGGGCATCATCGGCGCGAGCAAGGCCATGCGCGCGGTCTACCGCACGACGCGGCAGGTGGCGTCGAGCCGCGCTTCGGTGCTGCTGCTGGGGGAGACGGGCAGCGGCAAGGAGCTGATCGCCCGCGCGTTGCACGAGCAGAGCGACCGCCGTCGTCGGCCGTTCGTCCGCGTCAACTGCGGCGCCCTGAGCGAGAGCCTGCTGGAGAGCGAGCTCTTCGGTCACGTCCGCGGCGCCTTCACCGGGGCGATCGACAACCGCACGGGGCGGTTTGAGGCGGCGCACAGCGGCACGATCTTCCTCGACGAGATCAACAGCACCACGCTGCACCTGCAGGTGAAGCTCCTGCGCGTGCTGCAGGAGCAAGAGTTCGAGCGGGTGGGGGACACGCAGACGATCCGCGTGGACACGCGCGTGGTCGCCGCCAGCAACCGCGACCTGCAGGAAGAGGCGGCCGAGGACCGCTTTCGCGAGGACCTGTACTATCGGCTGAACGTGGTGCCGATCCACCTGCCGCCGCTGCGCGAGCGGCGCGAGGACATCCCCGCGCTCGTGACGCACTTTCTCAACGTCTACAACGAAGAGAACGACCGGTACGTGGCGCACATCGATCCGCGGGCGATGGAGTCGCTGCAGGACTACCACTGGCCGGGCAACGTCCGCGAGCTGCAGAACTACGTCGAGCGGGCCGTCGTGATGGCGACCGGCGACGAGCTGACCTACGAGCTGCTGCCCTCGGTGGTGCGGGGCGACGGCCGGCAGTCGCACGCCTTCCGGCGGTTCGACTTCGACTCGCTGGCCGAGCAGCTCGTCGTGGAGGGGCTCTCAACGGCGGACGGCGCGTCGAACGACCTGCACGCCCGCGTAGTGGATCGGGTCGAGCGCGAGGTGATCTCGCAGGTGCTCTCCGAGTGCGACGGCGTGCAGATCAAGGCGGCCCAGCGGCTAGGCATCAACCGCAACACGCTGCACAAGAAGATCAAGGACTACGGCCTCGACGGCGGCGAGAACGGCGCCCCGGGTAAGGCGGGGTGACCGAAGGCGGAAGGTCGAAGGGGGAACGCGGAGGGCGGAATCCTTGACGCTCCACGGTTGTCTGAAGCGACAGAAGCTCCTTCCGCATTCGGCATTCTGCAATCCGAATTTGTCATGGACCTCACCCGCGTCACCGTCTTCTGCTTCACTGCGAGCTACGTCGTGGCCTTCGTGGCTGAGGCGTTGGGGCTCGTCGGGCGGCAGCGGGCGTGGCTAACCGGCGGCCGCCGGCTGGTGACGCTCGGCTTCGCCGTGGCGGGCGTGTTCGCGCACGCGGTGTACCTCGCCCTGCGGGCCCGCGAGCAAGCGACGCCGCTCTCCAGCCCCCAGGACTGGTACCTGCTGGCCGCGCTGGTGCTCGCGGCCGTTTATCTGGCGACGGTGCTGCGCACCCGGCGTTGGTCGCTCGGCGTGTTCGCGTTGCCCAGCGTGCTCGTGCTGATCGCCGTCTCGCGCACCGCCAGCGGTGAGCCGTTCTCGCCCGATCGGGCGTCGCTCTTCTGGGGTCAGGCCCACGGGTGGACCCTGCTGGGCGCCACGGTGAGTCTCACGCTCGGCTTCCTCGCCGCGCTCATGCGGATCATCCAGGACCGCCGCCTGAAGGCGAAGCTGCCACCCACCGCGGGGTTCTCGCTGCCGAGCCTCGAGTGGCTCGACGGCGCCGGCGGACGGGCCAACACGGTTTCTACCTGGCTCGTGGGCGGCGGTTTCTTGAGCGGCCTCGTGCTAACTACGCTAAAGCGGGACGCCGGCGACGGTTACTCCGTGTGGACCGACCCGGTGGTGCTGGCCCTGGGGCTGATGCTCGCGTGGCTGATCGCCGCGGCGGTGTGGCGGAACCGACAGCCGTCGGCCCGGCGTGGGGCCACCTCCGCGTGGCTGGCGGTGGCGTCGTTCGTGCTGATGGCCGTAACGCTCGCGACAGTCACGCTTGTTGGCGCGGTTCACGGGCCCGCGGCGCCCGCTGATCCGGCGTCGGGCGGTACCGGTTCGGCCGCCACTGCCGCCTCGGCCGACCGGGGCGCCTAGCGACTAACCGCAGCCGCCCGATCCGCGTGCGGCGGCCCGCGGCGCCGCGACGAAGAAACTTCCGAACCCTCACAAATCCCCAACCAACGCTCGCCCCGCCCGATGAAGCTCCGGATGGTAGGCTGCTCGCACCATCGCTCCGGGGCGGCGGTGCGCGAACAGCTCGCCTTCACGCCGGACCAAGTCGAGCACGTGCTCTCCACGTGGCGGGAGACTCTGCCGGAGTCGGAGGGCGTGCTGCTCTCTACGTGCAACCGCGTGGAGTTCTACGCCGCGACGGCGAGCGACCGCCTGCCCCCGTGCCCCGGCCTGATGGCCCGGCACATCGCCGCGGCGCACGACGTGGAGGTCGATTCCGTCCGGCCGCACCTGGTGACGCTCCGCGACGAGGAGGCGGTGGAGCACCTGTTCCGCGTCGCCGCGAGCCTCGACAGCATGGTGCTCGGCGAGCCGCAGATCCTGGCGCAGGTGAAGGACGCGTACGAACGCGCGCGGCGGCTCGAGCTGGCTGGCCCCGTCACGCACGAGTGCTTCCAACGGGCGATCCGTGTCGCGCGGCGCGTGGCGACCGAGACCGAGCTGCACCGCCACAAGGTGAGCATCCCCAGCGTGGCGATCGCCGACTTCGCCTCGCAGATCTTCGAGCGGTTCGACGACAAACGGGTCGTCGTGCTCGGCGCCGGCGAGATGGCCGACGAGACGCTCCGCTACCTGACCGACCGCGGCGTGCGGCGGCCGGTGATCGCCAACCGCAGCGCGGCGCGGGCTGAGCAGCTGGCCGCCGAGTGGGACGGCGTGGCCGCTTCGCTCGACGATCGCTACGAGCTGCTGGCCGACGCGGACATGGCAATCGGCGCCACCGCGGCCGGAGAGGCGGTGGTCCGGCTTGAAGACTTCCGCCGCCGCGTCTGCGCGACCCGCGAGCAGCGGCCGCTGTTTCTACTGGACCTGTCGATGCCCCGCGACTTCGAGCCGGCGATCGGCCAGGAGGCGGGCGTTTACCTGTACTCGATCGACGACCTCACCGAGGCGTGCGAACGCAATCGGCACGCCCGCCGTCGCGAGCTCCCGAGGGCCGAGCGGATCATCGGCGAGGAGCGGCAGCGGTTCTTCGTCGACGCCCGGCACCGGCTGTCGGCCCCGGTCATCGCCCGGCTCCGCGAGGAGCTCGAGACGCCCAAGTCGACGGAGCTAGAACGGCTCTACAACAAGCTGCCCGACCTCGACGACAAGACTCGCTCGGAGATCGAGCGGTTCGCGGATCGGCTGGTGAACAAGATGCTGCACCCACCGATGGAGTCGCTCCGCGACGAGTCGCAGAACGGCAGCCCGCTCGGGCTGCTGCAGGCGCTGAGCCGCCTGTTCAAGTTGAAGGACTGACGCGACGCGAGGCCTGGCCGAAGATCACTCGTCTTCGTCCTCGTACTCCTCTTCCTCGTCGTCTTCGTAGACGTACTCGTACTCGTCGTCGTCCTCTTCCTCTTCGTACTCCTCTTCGTCGTCTTCTTCATCGGAGTCGGCGTCTTCCTCGTCCTCGTCTTCTGAGTCGTCGTCGACCTCGACCCACTCTTCGTCCTCTCCGAGCTCTTCGTCTTCTTCTGACTCCTCATCGGCGTCGTCGGCATCTTCTTCGTCGTCGTCGTCCTCTTCATCGTCCTCGGCGTCGTCGTCGTCTTCGTACTCGTACTCCTCGTCGTCGTCCTCTTCTTCGGCGTCGTCCTCTTCGTCTTCGTCGTAGTACTCGTACTCCTCGTCCTCTTCATCCTCGATCGGAGTGAGGGCGACGGGACCGAGGGTCGCGAACATCGGCGGCGCCACGCCGTGCTCCGGGGCAGCGTCGATCGTCAACTCGGCGGGCGCGGGCGACGTGATGGTCATGGCCTGGGTGTCTCGTCCGGTCGATAGAAGGGAGGCCGCGGCAACGGGCTGGACGGGTCTACGCAGCGGTGTCGGTGTCAGCGGGCGGTGAGGCGTTCTGTCTTGTCGGCTGCGACGGTTCTGCGTCTTGATCGGGCGAAGGGAGATCATCGAGATCGCGCAACCCAAAGACTCGCAGGAACCGCGTCGTTGTGCCGTACATGAGCGGTTTACCCAGCTCGCCCGAACGGCCGACGATACGCAGTAAATCGGCGTCCAGCAACTGCCGCAAGAGTTCGCCGCACCCGACCCCGCGAATGGCCTCCACCTCAGCGCGGACCACCGGTTGGCGGGCGGCCACGATCGAGAGCGTTTCGAGCGACGCGCGCGTCAGCGGCGACTCCGCGGCCGGGCTGGCCGGTGGGGGCAACCAGCGGGCGTACTGGGACTTGGTGAGCATCTGCAGCCCGCCCGCAACGTCGGTGATCTCCAGCGCGCTGCCCCGCAAGGCCATCGACCGCCGGATCGCCGCCACGGCGTCGCGGGCGTCCGCGGGGCCCGAGAGCGCCGCCGCCGCGGCGATCTGCCGCAGGTTCAGCGGCTGCCGAGCCAGATACAGCAAGGCCTCCACACGCCGGAGCCTCGGCGCGGCCGACGTTCCCGAAGTGTCGGCAGGCAGACGGACACGCCGTCGATCGGCGCCGGAGTTGGCGAGCCCACGCTTTCGTGTCAGAGAGCGGACGTGTCGCACGCGTGCCTCGAGCGACTGGGGATCACCGCAAACCCGCGGCTTCAGCCTTCGAGGCCAGCCGCTCGAGCGCTTCGGTCGGGGTGGCGCCAACCGCGTCCATACGCCGGTCTCCCAGCGGGCCGGGGATGGCGATGCTTGCCCGTTGCAGTCCGTCGTCGCCCCAAGGCTCGACGATCGCCCCTGGCAAGCGCGAATCCGGCCCGATCTGACTAACGGTGTCTTGTTCGAACGCCACGGGCGCCACGGCGGTGTCGAACCGGGGCGCCTCGGGGCTGGCCGCGGCGGCGATCGGCTGCGCCGCCGCCGGGGCTGCTAGCTCGGCGGGCTCCAGCTCCAGGCGCTCACGCACCATGGCGACGGCCTGATTGATGCCCTGGGCTACGTCTTCCGCCGGCGGGCCGTACTGGTAGGCGCCAAGCGATCCGACGCTCAGCGTGCCCACCATGATCGTGAGCCGGTAGAGCGTCTGCAGCGTTGTCTCTTTCTTGGCCATCGCGTTTGCCCTTTATCAGGTCGGAGGTGCGAGCGCGGGCGGACGCTAGGCGGCTAGCGCGACGGACGCAAGATCGACGCGGTCGGTGCTGGCGCCGGCGGCGTATACTGACCCGATGGCCGCTCGGATCTACCTCGACCACAACGCGACCACGCCGTTGCTGCCGAGCGTCGCTCGGCGGCTCGAAGAGGCGCGCCTCGCGGGCTACGCCAATCCGGCCAGCCAGCACGCGGAGGGGCGGGCGGCCCGCCGCGTGCTCGAACAGGCGCGGGAAAGCATCACCGAACGGCTCGGCGGCGACATCAACTCGCTCGACGCCGATCAGCTCGTGTTCACAAGCGGAGCGACCGAGGCGAACACGCTGGCCCTGCGGGGATTCGCCGGGCCGCCGGGCGGCACGGTGGTCGTCTCGTCGATCGAGCATCCGAGCGTCGTCGACACCGCGACCCGGATGGCGAGCGAGGGGTTCCTCGTCCGACGAATCCGCTGCCTCGCGAGTGGCGTGATCGATGTCGAGCACGCCGCCGAGTTGATCGAGCAAGACAATGTGCGGGTCGTGAGCGTCATGCTGGCCAACAACGAGACGGGCGTCGTGCAGCCCGTTGCCGCGGTGGCGCGGCTATGCGCTAAACGGGGCGTGCCGATGCACACCGACGCCGTGCAGGCGGTGGGCAAGCAAGCGGTGAGTCTGCGTGAACTGGGCGTGACCGCCCTGAGCTTCACGGCTCACAAGTTCCACGGGCCCCGTGGTGTCGGAGGCCTGCTGGTGCGTGGGGGCGCTCGCCTCGACCCTCTGTTGCACGGCGGCCCCCAGCAGGGTGGCCTCCGGGCAGGCACCGAGGTGGTGGACCTCGCCCTCGGCACGGTGTCGGCGCTCGATGCCTGGACTGCCGAGTCGGAGGCGTGCGGCACGCGGATGGCCATGCTTCGCGACCGGCTCGAGCAACAGCTCACCGAGTCGTGCCCCGAGGCGGTGGTGCTTGGCGCCGCGGCTCCTCGGCTGCCGCACACGTCTTGCATCGCGTTTCCCGGCCGCGATCGCCAGGCGATGGTCATGGCGCTGGACCTTGCCGGGGTGGCTTGTTCGACCGGATCGGCGTGCGCCAGCGGGTCGGCCGAACCCTCGCCGACGCTGTTGGCAATGAACACTCCGGAAGAGCTCGTTTCGTCGGCGATTCGGCTGAGCCTCGGCGCGTTGACGACGGCGGACGAGGTGGATCGCGCCGCGGATTGCATCTCCCGCGTTAGCAACGACTTACGACGGGTAGAAAACCGAGTCGCGCGGGCCTGAGGCGGGTCCCCCGCAACGCCTGTCTGCGGTACAATCTTGGGCTTGCGCTAGCCCGCCAAACGGCCGGCGAAATCGTCTGGTCGAACGGCCCTCCCTTTCCGGTCTCTTGCACGCGTGCCCGACGTTCACACCACGCTGCTGCCCGCCGGTCCGGATCCCCTCGCGCGAATTGGTTACCGGACAAGTCGGCACGCCGACGGCAACGTCCTCGGCGAGCAGAGTGGCTGGTTTCTCACCGGCCGAGAGAACCGCATCGTCCGCACCGCGGCCGAGACACTGCTCGCCGCACCCAACGACGACGCCCGTCTGGTAGACGCCCAGCGTATGAGCCCGATCACGCTGATCGGACCACCCGGGTGCGGTAAGAGTCTGTTGGCTACGGCCGTGGCGAACCAGGCGTCTGTCGCTTGGGGCGCACAGGCCGTCATGCACACGTCGCTGCCTGACTTCCGCCGCATGGCGGACGCGGCTCTGAGCGACGATCGGGTTGCTGCGTTCCGACGCCGCATGCGTGGCCTGCGGCTGTTGGTTCTCGAAGAGCTGCACCGTTGCGGATCGTCCCAATGGATGGCGGATGAGTTGGTCGCGACGATCGACGCGCTACGCGGCGCCGGAGCGATCGTGCTGATCACCTCGCTCACGAGCCCGGCCGGCATCGCTACGCTCGGGCCGCCGCTGCTGAGTCGTCTGTCGGAGGGTTTATCGGTAGAGGTCTCACCGGCCGACGAGCCGGTGCGTGGCGAGCTGCTTCGCCGCTGCGTTGAAGCCAACGGCAAGCCGATCAACGAGGACGCGCTCGGCGAGATCACCTCCCACGTGTCGGGCGACGCCCGCCGTCTCATGGCGACCGCTCGGCAGCTGTGCGAGCTGGCGCCGCCCGCTCGGCCGGTATCTCGCACCGAGGTGCGTGAGTGGATCCGTCGCGGCACGCCGGCCGAGTCGACCCCGCTACACACGATCGCCAAGCTCGTGGCGAAGCGGTTCGGGCAACCGCTGCGTGAACTCCGCAGCCCGTCGCGGCGCCAGCCGGTCGTCGCCGCCCGCGCCGCGGCGATCACCCTCGCCCGCCGGCTCACGCCGCTGAGCTACGACGAGATCGGCCGTTACTTCGGCGGACGCGACCACACCACCGTGGCCCATAGCCACAACGCCGCCAACCGCCGCGCCGCCGCCGACCGCGGCTACCGGGAGGCGCTCGACTCCCTCATCGCGGAACTCCGGTCGAAGGCGAGCGCCTGAAAACCTGTCGAAGCAGCGTCGCCCGATGGTCACACAGTGTTGATCACAGCGGCTCGTCGCCGGCAAAGCCAACACCCGTCCACACGCTTACCCCAGCAACCAAACCGGCGACCGACCGCTTATCCCCAAGCAGCAAGCCGTCGCTAACGCTTTCCTGGACACGGCTTGTGACGACAAGCGACGGCTGTATGAACGCTCGCCGCCGCCACTAAATAACAACAACCAACTTCTAAAGAGATCGCTGATTTCTTAGGACGCCGCTCCACGAGTTCAAGCCCCTACGGAAGCCAGCCGCGTCGCCCATGAAGATCACCTGCAACCGCGAGCTCTTGCTCCAAGCGTTTCAGACCGTTCAGGCCGTTGCTCCGGCGCGGAGTCCTAAGCCGATCCTGCAGAGCGTGAAGCTTGAGGTGGGCGAGGGACGCACGGGCGAAGATTCGCCAGGCGCCCCGGCGACCCTGTTGGCGACCGACCTGGAAGTCTCGATCCGCCACACCGTGGACGGCGTCGACACCGAGGCCCCCGGGGCGGTCATGCTGCCGGTCGCCCGGTTTGGTTCCATCCTGCGAGAGAGCAGCGACGCCACGTTCCGCATCGAGACCGACGGCCAGAAGACGGTCATCCGGGGCGAGCGGAGCACCTTCAACCTGCCGAGCGAGAACCCGAGCGACTTCCCACCGCTGCCGGGCTTCGAGGCGGACGACGCCTGCCTGAAGGTTCCGGCGCGGCTGCTCAAAGAG
The DNA here is from genome assembly GCA_039820945.1 of Planctomycetota bacterium. GTDB lineage: Bacteria > Planctomycetota > Planctomycetia > Pirellulales > Lacipirellulaceae > Botrimarina. Next base: position 158,334 of record JBCBPC010000004.1, on the reverse strand, counting down.
ATGATCCGCCGCACGATCTTCGCGACCGACAACGACAGCAGCCGTTACGCGTTGGGCGGCGTGAAGTTCGAGACGGATGACGCCGGCGGGCTGATCGCCGTCGGAACCGACGGGCGTCGGCTGGCCCGCATGCAGGGGCCGATCGAGGTCGTCGGCGAGCCGGCCGGCTTGGGCGAAGCGACAATCGTGCCCAGCCGATCGCTGCAGCTGATCGACCGCGTGCTCGGCTCGGACGACGAGGTCATCCGCCTGGCGGTTCGTTCGAGCGAGTTGATGGTGGTCAGCCGGCGTGCCACCGTTTCGACACGGCTGCTCGAGGGTCGCTTCCCACGGTGGCGCGACGTGTTCCCGCAGCGGAGCGACTCGGTGAAGATCGAGCTCACGGTCGGGCCGTTCTTCGCCGCGGTGCGTCAGGCTGCGATCGTCACCAGCGACGAGAGCCGCGGCGTGGATTTCACTTTCGGCGAGGGCTCGCTGGTGCTCAGCGGTTCGGCGGCGGAAGTGGGTGAGTCGCGCGTCGAGCTGCCGATCGCCTACGACGGCGAGCCGATCGTGATCTCGCTCGACCCGCGGTTCTTGATCGATTTCCTCAAGACGCTCGACCCCGAGACACCGTTCACGCTCGACCTGGTCGATAGCGACGCCGCGGCGGTAGCGAGCGTTGGCGACGGCTACGGCTACGTTGTCATGCCGCTCGCGCGGGACCGGAGCTAGCCTTCGATGGGAGTCACCGCAGTGAATGATCCCGACGCCGCCGCGAAGCTGGGCGACCACAAGCATCGCGCCGAGCGACAGCGGCGCCGCTTCCACGCCACGAAGCCGAAGGCGCTCGGAGACGTGCTCTCGCGGCTCGTCGCCAAGCGTGGCTACGCGGCGGTCAAGAGCGACGAGGCAATCGGCGAAGCGTGGCGCCGCGCGGCCGGCGACGGCACGGCGGCCCGTACGCGGGTCGGCGGGCTCAGCCGCGGGCAGCTAGAGATTCTCGTCGCCACCAACGCGTTGCTGCAGGACCTGCAGTTCGACGAGCAGCGGCTGCTGGCGGCCGTCTGTGCCGAAGCCCCCTCGGCCCGGATCACCCGCCTGCGGTTCCGCGTTGGCAGGATCGAGTAACCGGCGCCGAGCCACCGAGCCCGCAGAGCCGCCCACGCGGCGAGGTTCTGCGACCTCTGTGTCTCCGCGGTTTTTTACCCCTCGGGCACAGCCCCCGGCAGTCAAGAAGAAAGCAGCATGGCAGAAGCCAACAGCGAATACGGCCAAGAAGACCTCGAGCACCTCTCCGACCTGGAGCACGTGCGCGAGCGGCCGAGCATGTACATCGGCGACACCACCGCGCGGGGCCTGCACCACCTGGTCTACGAGGTGGTGGACAACTCGATCGACGAGGCGATGGCGAGCTACGCCAGTGAGGTGACCGTCACAATCAATCCGGACGACTCGATCACGGTCGAGGACGACGGCCGCGGCATCCCCGTCGAGCGGCACGAGCAGTTGTCCGAGCAGGCGGGCCGCGAGGTCAGCACGCTCGAGGGCGTGATGACGGTGCTTAAGTTCGGCGGCAAGTTCAGCAAGGGCGCTTACCAGACGTCCGGTGGTCTGCACGGCGTGGGCGTGACGGTGGTGAACTTCCTCTCAGAGTTCGCCGAGGTCGAGGTCTGCCGCGAGGGGGCGGTGCACCACCAAGAGTACGAGCGGGGCATCCCCAAGGGCCCGGTCCGCCGCGCGGGCGCGTCGGACAAGGTGGGCACCAAGACCACGTTCAAGCCCGACCCGCAGATCTTTCAGACGACCAAGTACAGCTACTCGACGCTGCTGAAGCGGTTGCAGGAGCTGGCCTTCCTGAACAAGGGCGTGCGGATCACCATCGCCGACGCCCGCACCGACGAGGGCGAGTCGTTCTTGTACGAGGACGGCATCCGCGAGTTCGTCACGCATCTCAACCGTGCGAGCGACACCGTCCACCCGGAGGTGCTGTACTGCAATGGGACCGCGGAGGGTGTCGAGGTCGAGATCGCGGTCCAGTACTCGGGCGAGTACACCGAGAACGTTCACACCTACGTGAACAACATCAGCACGACCGAGGGCGGAACCCACCTGAGCGGTTTTCGCTCCGCGCTTACTCGGACGCTGAACAACTACGGCAAGAAGGAAAACCTCTTCAAGGACATCACGCCCACCGGCGAAGACTTCCGTGAGGGGCTCACGGCGGTCATCTCTTGCCGCGTGCCGCACCCGCAGTTCGAGGGGCAGACCAAGACCAAGCTGGGCAACAGCGAGGTCGAGAGCGTCGTGAACATGCTCTTCGGCGAGTACCTGCAGAAGCACCTGGAGCAAACGCCCCGCACCGCCAAGGCGATCGTCAAGAAGGGCCTCGTGGCCGCCGAGGCCCGCGAGAGCGCCCGCAAGGCCCGGCAGCTCATCCGCGAGCGTAAGGGCGCTCTGGGCGGCGGCAGCCTGCCGGGCAAGCTACGCGACTGCTCCAGCAAGGAGGTCGACAAGTGCGAGCTCTACCTGGTGGAGGGCGACTCCGCCGGCGGCCCCGCCGAGGGCGGCCGACGCCGGGAGTTCCAGGCGATCCTGCCGCTGCGGGGCAAGATCATCAACGCCTACAAGAGCCGCGACGACAAGGTGCTGGCCAACGAAGAGATCCGCAGCATGATCGCGGCCATCGGCGCGGGCATCGGCGTGGAGCAGGACGTCTCCAAGCGTCGCTACGGCCGCGTGGTGATCATGACCGACGCCGACGTCGACGGCTCGCACATCCGCACGCTGCTGCTCACGTTCTTCTATCGCCAGATGTACGACCTCGTGGCGAAGGGGCACGTGTACGTCGCGCAGCCGCCGCTGTTCCGCGTCCGCAAGGGCAAGCAGCCCGCGCGTTACGTGCAGACCGAAGAAGAAATGCGGAGCCAGCTGCTCGAGGGCGGCCTGGGCGACTGTGTGCTGGAAGCGGAAGACGGGCAGACCGTCGAGGGCGACGCCATGGCGAAGCTCGTCCGCACGCTGGCCGCGCTCGAGGAGGCGCTCGTGCAGCTGGAACGCCGCGGCGTCTCGCTCAAGATCCACGCGGAGCGGCAGGACCCGGAGACCGGCAAGCTGCCCGTTTTCCACGTGTTCTTGGGCGCGCAGGAGTTTTGGTTCCCCGGCCGGGCGGCGCTCGACGCCTTCATCGAAGAGCAAGAGCAGGCCGAGGGGGGCGACCTGATCATCGATCGGGGTGGCCCCGTCATGCAGGACACGCCAACCGAGAACGGCGCCAACCCCAACGGGGCGGCCGCCAGTGGAGCGGCCGAGGGCGCGGCGGCCGTCAGGCGGATGCGGATCGTCGAGCTGCACGAGGTCCGCTCGATCAACACGCTGCTGGGCGACCTCTCAACGATGGGCTTCGAGATCGACGCCCTGATCCCGCAGGAACGCACCGGCGAGGAGACGAGCCGTTTTACGCTCCGCCGCGGCGAGAACGAGTCGGGCCTGGACGACCTGCGGGCGTTGCCCGGCGCCATCCGCTCGGCCGGTGAACGCGGACTGCAGATCATCCGCTTCAAAGGCCTGGGTGAGATGAACGCCGAGGAGCTGCGCGACACAACGCTCGACCCCGCCGCCCGCACGCTGCTGCGGGTGACGATGGAAGATGCCGGCGCCGCCGACGAGCTGTTCCGCGTGCTGATGGGCGACCAGGTCGAGCCCCGCCGCGACTTTATCCAGAAGCACGCGCTGGACGTCCGCAACCTGGACGTTTGATGAGGGGCGGGCGGCGAATGTGGTAGGCTGTTGGGGTCTTTCACGGTCCCTCGAGAACGGCTCTGTGCGAACGCTAGATCGAACCGCCGCGGCGTTGGCCCCGGTATTGTTATGCGGCGCGGTGGCGCTGGCTGCCCCGCGGGTTTCCCGTGCCCAAGACACGCCCGCGCCCCACCCGCTCGACGAGCTCGCCTGGGCGGTCGGCGAATGGACCGACGCCTCCGGCTCGGATCGCGTGCACGTCACGTGCGGCTGGTCGAAGAACGAGCGTTTCTTGCTTCGGCAGTTCTCCGTGGTCGATGGTGACGATGGAGCTGTGCTGCTCGAAGGCACGCAGGTCATCGGCTGGGACCCGGAGGTCGCCGCGATCCGCTCGTGGACTTTCGATTCGGAAGGCGGCTTCGGCGAAGGCCGTTGGACACGTGACGGCGATCGTTGGCTGATCAAGACGAGTTTCACGCTCTCCACCGGCGAGAAGGCGTCGGCCACCAACGTGCTCACGCGCACCGGCGAGGACACCGCCACGTGGGCATCGATCAACCGCGAGATCGACGGGCGGCTTCAACCGAATCAAGCGGAGGTGGCCGTTGTCCGCGTGTCGAGCGAAGAGGTCGCCGATTCCGCCGAGGCTGAACCTCTCACCGGGGGCGCGCAGCGATGAACAAGCCAAGCCGATGGTTGCTGTTAATGGTCGCGCTGCTGATGGCGGCTCCGACCTTAGTCCTGGCCCAACGCCGCGGCGGCGGCGGCGGCGGGCGGATGGGTGGCGGCGGGATGCGCTCTGGCGGCACGGGCGGCGCCCGTCCCTCGTTCAGCCGTTCGCCGTCGATGAGCCGGATGCCGAGTCGGCCTTCGATGCCCTCGCGTCCGTCCGTGCCCAATCGGCCCAACGTTCAGCGCCCCAATTTCCAGAGGCCGAGCGCGCCAAGCCGACCGAACGTCCCGAACCAGCCGAATACGTCGAGGCCCAACGCGCAGCAGCCGAACGCTCCGAATCGCCCGGGCGCCCAGCGTCCTGGTACACAGCGTCCCAATACCCAGCGACCTAACCCGGGTGGTCGGCCATCGCGCGATCAGCTGCAAGGCTTCTTGAACCTGCCGTCGGGCGGGGCGGCCGCGCGGCCTCGTCCTGGTGGCGGCAAGCTGCCGGGGCTCGCCGAGAAGCCGTCGATCGACCGCGATCGCATCCGCCAGGGCATCGGCACATCGCCCGGACGCAAGCCGGACATGCCCGACTGGTTTCAACCGGGCGCGACGCGTCCGTCCGAGCGACCGAACCGGCCCGGCGGCGCGAACCCGGACCGCCCCAATCGGCCGGGAGGGGATCTTGGCCGGCCGGGGCGCCCCGGCGCCGTTGATCCGGACAGGCCGAGCCGTCCTGGCCGTCCCGGCTTGGGTCCCGATCGGCCCAACCGACCGAATCGCCCCGGGGTCCGCCCGCCGCGGCCCTGGTACCCGAACCATCCGTGGCACGGCAACTACCGGCCGGGCTACTGGTGGCGTCCGGCCACGGCCGTCGGCCTCACCGGCTGGGTCGCGTACGACTGGGCGACGCCGAACTACTACACCTACGGCAGCGGCGGCTCGGTGTACTACGAGAACAACAACGTCTACGTCGACGGCCAGCAGTACGCCACGGGCGAGGAGTACTACCAACAGGCAACGACGATCGTTGAGTCGGCGCCGGTCGTCGAAGAAGAGGAGGCTGCAGAGATCGAGTGGATGCCGCTCGGCGTGTTCGCGCTGACGGCCGAGGGCGTCAACGCCAGCTCGATGTACCTGCAGCTGGCCATCAGCAAAGACGCGGTCATCGCCGGCACGTTTTACAACGAGACCACCGGTGTCACGCACCCGGTCGAGGGCATGGTCGACGAAGAGTCACAACGCGCCGCGTGGAGAGCCGCCGACGGCACGAACGCCGACATCGTGATGGAGACGGGCGTCTACAATCTGACGCAAGACGAGGCCGACGCCCTGGTGCACTTCGGCCCCGACGAGACCCAGGTGTGGAAGTTGGTACGTCTAGACGAAGCGGACCGGCCCGACGATCTGCCGGAGGCTTTCGATCAGGAAACCCCGGAGTGAGGTGAGTCGCGTGAGACGGGTGGTTGCTTGCTTATTGCTCTTGGCCGTGCCACCGTGCGTGGGTGTCGCCCAAGAGGCGACCGACGAGCCCGAAGCCCCGTCCGGCATGGTGTGGGTAGAGGGGGGCGAGTTCTCCATGGGGACCGACGACCCCGACAGCTTTCCCAACGAGCGGCCGGCGCACCGCGTCCGCGTGTCGGGCTTCTGGATCGATGAGACGCCGGTCACCAATGCCCGGTTCGCGGAGTTCGTCGAGGCGACCGGCTACAAGACCGTCGCCGAGCGGCCCGTCGACTGGGACGAGCTCAAGAAGCAGGTTCCGCCGGGCACGCCGAAGCCGCCCGAGGCGATGTTGCAGCCGGGGTCGCTGGTGTTCTCGCCGCCGAGCCGGCCGGTGCCCTTCAACGACATGGGCCGCTGGTGGTCGTGGACGAACGGCGCCAACTGGCGGTCGCCCGAGGGGCCCGGCAGCGACATTGAAGGCCGCGACGACTACCCGGTGACGCAGGTCGCGTGGGAAGACGCCGTCGCCTACGCCGCGTGGGCCGGCAAGCGGCTGCCGACCGAGGCCGAGTGGGAGTACGCCGCCCGCGGCGGCGCGGTCGGCAAGCGGTTCCACTGGGGCGATGAGTTCCGCCCCGGCGGCGAGCACATGGCCAACACGTTCACGGGCAAGTTCCCGTACAAGAACACCGGCGCCGATGGCTGGCCGCTGACCTCGCCGGTTAAGGCGTTCCCCGCCAACGGCTACGGGCTGTTCGACATGGCGGGCAACACGTGGGAGTGGACCGCCGACCGCTACCGCGAAGACCGCCACACCCGGCTGAAGCGGCGCTCCGCCGAGCAGGGCGGCGTGGTCACCGACCCGCAGGGCCCGGCGCGCACGTTCGACCCGACCGACCCGCGGAGCGAACGCCGCGTGATCAAGGGCGGCTCGTTCTTGTGCCACGTCGATTACTGCGAGAGCTACCGGCCGACGGCGCGCCGCGGCACCCCGCCAGACACGGGCTCCGCGCACGTGAGCTTCCGCTGCTTGCGAGAAGCCCAGCGATAGGGCGGAGAGTCCCGACGTGGCAGCAACGATTCACGAACCGGCCGCGAACTAACTCCTCAGCAACCAGGACCACCAAGTCTTAGCGCGAGGTGATGAGTCTTCCGCGGCTGACCAGGGCGCCACGCCCGCGAGCGGGTCGGCTCCCCGCCTCGGAAGCCACACGACGGTGCATTCCGCGGTGTTGATCTCTTCCAACGGCAGCCAAGGACGAAGCCACGCGGACGACTTGATGAACCCCTGGTGCTCAGGGTCGAGACTCAGCTCGATCCTGGCCTCGGCAAGGGGATAAGAACGCTCGAGAGTAGTTGACGGTTCCTTCTCGCTCGTGACGTACTGACCGATCCACTCGTTGAGTAACGCCTCGGCGTCCGTTAGGTCTTCAAAGCGTCCTGACTTATCTCTGGCGATCGCCATCAGATAGTGTGCGATCCGCGACATCGCCACGACGTACGGCAGCCGAGCCATGGTGGCTGAGTTGCTTGTCGTGATCGGGTTGCTGTATTTCATCGGCCTTTGAAGGGTTTCGCACCCAAAGAAGACGCAGTCCGCGGCGCCAAGACGGTTGCATAAGGCGATAAATCCACCGAGTGCCGCCGCGTGCTCTACGCGTTCGTCAAACCTAGCGGCGGTGGGGCAAAGGACCTTTGCGGCTCCTTCGGAGTCGACGCGTGTAGACGTGGGCAAGTCGTCAACAAGCCCGCCGTCTTCAACACCGCGGATATGGGTACCGCAAGCGTGCCGGGAGAAGGAATGCGCTAGTCGCAAGCCGAGCACGTACGCGGTGTTCATCCAGCAGCAGTCGCTGGTCGGCGGGCCTTCGGGTCGGTTGCAACTCGCTTCGGGCAGCTCGTTGTAGACGAATCCACCGCCGCTCGAACCATCGCCGCCGTAAGGCGCCCGCGCGAGTGAAGGTGGCACGCATAGGCCGACGAACCGCGCCTGCGGACGGCGGCGTGTCGACTCCCACATGCTGTTTTTGCGAGGCCCGAGCTCGTGCGGTCCGACGGGCTTGGCCTCCATCTCCTCCCAAGAATCAAATCCGACGAGCCTGGAGGAGGCGGCCGATAAGAAGGGGCAGTAGCATGCCGCGGCGACGTCACCGATCCGACCGAGCAGCACAATGTCATCGTCGCTATCGGTGAATTCGTAGTCGCCGATGAGTGCGCTGAAGGGCGCTCCGTCCCAGTCCGTGAACTCCCGCCAGAGTTTCTGATAAACGTCGGATCGGGCGGGCTCGATCGCCGTCATCAGGTCGTCAGCGAGTTCCTCCTTGCTGCAGTTCAGGCTTTTGAGCCGCAGCGTCACGCTCGTTTCGCTGTTGGCGACCAAGTAGGCGACGCCCCGCCAGACGCCCTCGAGACCGCGGAAGTCGGCGGCGTGCATCACTTGGGTGAGCTGCCGCGAAATCCACTCGTCGATCAGCCGAAGCAGCGCGTCGATCGCGCCGGCCATCGGCTCGGCGACAGTTCTGGAGGATGCGCCTGGAGCTTCGACAACGCGAAGCACCTCAACGCACGGTCTTTCGGCGTCTTCGGACAGGAGCGAGGAGGTTTCCTCGATGGCGCGCGCAAGCGTCGGTTTCAGATCGTCGATGCGTGGATCAAGATCGCCGGCACTTTCTCCGCGCGTGACAATCGCGGTCTTTAGCTGTTCGAGAAGATCTCGCAGGGCGAGAAGCCGTCTGAGTGGCTCGATCTGGTTCGCCACGGCGATCGGATGGAAGTCGGCGAGTGACGCGAATCGCAGGCTTACCGCGAGGCGATCGTCGGGCGTGTCGAGGGTGCTAGGGGCGGAGAAGTCGAGCCGGGGCGCTACCTGTTCGATCACCGAGTCGACGTTGTCACGGTCTACCGAGATGAAGTCGCGGTCGGTGAGCGGAGACAGCGATTCGGAGGCGTGGCCCACCAGGTTGGCCATGACGCCGATGACGAGAGGCAGAGACTTCTCGATGACGTCACCGTGGCGTTCGACGGTGTAGGCCATGGGTCGCCAGGGGGGGCGTACACGTTCAAGCCGTTTCGGTTGATCAGCAGCCATATCGGTTGGGTTCCTCAAACGGTTCGACGCACCGAGATTCCGCCACTTGGCCCGCAACCATTCGGCCGGCGTACGGCTGCCGCTAGTCTAAAGGGGGGCGAGCCCGTCGAGCTCGCCCCGTTCGCCTTGCTGCGCGCTAGCGGGCGAACTAGGCTTCAGCGCGACGCGCAACGCCCCGCAACGGGGCGTCCGGCCGCCCCGCCCCCCGAAAAACCTGCCCGGCTCCTGTAATCGAGCCGCCCCGCCGCAGGCTTTCCTACCAACGACTCTGCTGCGATCGACGGAGCCGGTGCTGCTTCGATCGCGGGTCTCCCCACTCATTGCTAGCGTGCTCGTGCCGTCTCCTCGGCCGGGGGCGCTCCCGCCCGCCCGACGTACGGACCCCCCGATGCTCAACCTGTTCGCGCTCCGCGAGCCCAACGTCAAGAACGACATCCTCTCGGGCGTCACGGTCGCGCTCGCCCTGGTGCCGGAGGCGGTGGCGTTCGCCTTCCTGGCGGGCGTGTCGCCCGTGGTCGGGCTCTACTCGGCGTTCTTTCTTGGCCTGCTCACCGCGTTGTTCGGCGGCCGGCCCGGCATGATCTCCGGCGCCACCGGCGCCATGGCCGTCGTCATCGTCACGCTGGTGGCGAAGTACGGCGTCGAGTACTTGTTCCCCACCGTCATGCTCTGCGGCCTGATGCAGGTGCTGGTTGGCGTCGGGCGGCTGGGGATGTTGATCCGCATGGTGCCGCACTCGGTGGTGCTCGGGTTCGTGAACGGGCTGGCGATCGTGATCTTCATGGCGCAGCTCGGCAGCTTCCAGACGATCGACGACCTGGGCCGAGCGACGTACCTGCAGGGGCCGTCGCTGGCGATCATGGGCGGCTTGGTGTTGCTCACCATGGCGATCATCTGGCTGCTGCCGAAGCTCACGCGGGCGGTGCCCTCATCGCTCGTGGCGATTATCGCCGTGACGATCATCGCCTCGGTCGCCAACCAGACGCTCGACACAAGCCTCGCCGGCCAGAACCAGTCGCGCGTGGTGCTGACCGTGGGCGACATGCTGTACACGAAGGCGAAGGCCCAGGCGGCCGACGCCGCGCTCGGACGCTCCTCCGCGGATCACGGCGAGGGCGTCGCCTACGCCGAGCCCGATGAAGCCTCAGTGGCCGCGGCGAGCGAGGCGATGGCCGCGATCGACCCCGACTCTGTGAGCCTCGCGGCCGGCCTGCCCCGGCTGTTCTTCCTCGATTCGCCGTTGCCGCCGCTCACGCTCGAGACGCTCGGCGTCATCCTGCCGTACGCGGTGATGCTGGCGGCGGTCGGGCTGATCGAATCGCTGATGACGCTGACGCTCGTCGACGAGGTGACCGAGACCCGCGGCAGCAGCAACCAAGAGTGCGTCGGGCAGGGCATCGCCAACCTCGTGTGCGGCCTGTTCGGCGGCATGGGCGGCTGCGCGATGATCGGCCAATCGCTGATCAACGTGAACTCCGGCGGCCGGGGCCGGCTGTCGGGCATCGTCGCCGCGGTGTGCCTGCTGGTGTTCGTGCTGTTCCTGGCGCCGTGGATCCAGCTGATCCCCATGGCCGCGCTGGTGGGCGTCATGTTCATGGTCGTCATCGGCACGTTCGAGTGGGCCAGCCTGCGGATGATGCGCAAGGTGCCCACCAGCGACTACCTGGTGATGGTCCTCGTCACCGGGTACACGGCGATCGTGCACGACCTGGCGAGCGCCGTGGTGCTGGGCGTGATCGCGTCGGCGCTCGTGTTCGCCTGGCAACACGCCCGCCACCTGGGCGTGGACATCAAGCACAACGAGTTCGGCAGCAAGATCTACCAGCTGCACGGGCCGCTGTTCTTCGCGTCGGCCACGTCGTTCAAGGAGCTTTTCGATCCGGAAGGCGATCCGGAGGACGTGGTGATCGACTTCTACTACACGCGTGTGTACGACCAGTCGGGCCTCGAGGCGATCAACTCGCTGGCGGATCGCTACCAGCAGTACGGCAAGCGGCTGCACCTGACGCACCTCAGCAGCGAGTGCCGCAAGCTGCTCCGCCGTGCGGGCGACCTGGTGGAGGTGAACGTGTCGGAGGACCCGCAGTACCACGTGACGACCGAGCGGATCAGCCCGCTGCTAACGATCACCGGCCAGCCGCCCGCGGAGATCGACACGCCTTACGCGACGAAGGCGTAATAACTGAGCGTTCGATCAACCGGTGGGTCGATCACACGTGGTCGCCCGCGAGTGCGCCGGTGCTAAAGGCCGCCTGGAAGTTGTAGCCGCCGATGGGGCCGTCAAGGTCGAGCACCTCGCCGATGAAGTAGCATCCCGCGGCTAAGCGGCTCTGCATGGTGCGGGGGTCGACCTCGCGGAGATCGACGCCGCCGGCGGTCACCTCCGCCTTCTTGAATCCGAGCGATCCGGCGATCGTGATCGGCGAGCGCTTCAGCCCGTCGACCAGACCGCGGAGCCGGGCCTTGTCGAGCTCCGCGAGGCGAGTGTCGGGCAACGCGCCGGCGTTCTGCGCGATCGCCTCGGCCAGGCGGCGGGGCGTCCACTCGACGAGCTGCGTCAGCAACTGTCGCGAGCCGCCTGCTTTAAGCGTCGCGCGGAGCTCGTCTTCGGCGACGGCCGGGACGAAGTCGCACGCGGCTCGCCAGTCGCCCGCGTCGGGCCGCGCCGTGACGGCGCGGCTGGCGTCCATCACCGCCGGGCCGGAGAGGCCGAAGTGCGTGAAGAGGAACGAGCCGCGGCGATCGGCGACCGCGGCGCCGTCACCACCGGCGAGCCGCACACGGACGTCGGGCAGCGTGACGCCCTGCAACTCGTTGGCCCACCCTTGGGTCGAGGTGAGCGGCACCAGCGCCGGCCGCGGTGGGACGATGCGGTGGCCCAACGACTTGGCCCAGGCGTAGCCGTCGCCCACCGTGCCGCAGCCCGGGTACGACCGACCGCCGACGGCGACGACGAGCTTCTCGGCGGCGATCGTCTGCTCGGAAGTGGTGACCACGTAGCGGTTCGCCTCGCGGGAGACGTCGACGGCCGGCTCGCCGAGGGCGAGTTCGGCGCCCGCGCTGGCCATCATTCGGAGCATTGCTTGTTGGACGTCGAGCGCACGATCGCTCTCGGGAAACACCTTGCCCGTGGGCTCGATCTTCGTCCGCAGGCCTTCCGCCTCGAACAGCCCCACGACGGCGTCGGGCGTCAGTCGGGCCAGGGCGGGGCGGAGGAACCGGGCCTTCGCCTTGCCCTCGGCGCCGCCGGCGAGGCGGGCGTACGCGTCGGCGATGTCGCCGGACGAGGCGTCGTGTGTCAGGTTGCAGCGTGTGCCGCCCGACATCAGGATCTTCACGCCCGCCTTCGGGCTCTTCTCGAGCACCAGCACGCGCCGACCCCGTGCGGCTGCCGTGGCGGCGCACAACATGCCGGCGGCCCCGGCGCCCAGGATAAGCACGTCGTAGTCGGTGGGTGACTCCATCAACGACGGTAAAGATAGCAAGGGTAAAGACTTAGGTTCACAAGGGCGCCGAGCCCGGGGCGGCGGATCCGGAGTGACCCGGCAGCCGCCAATCGGCCTACGAAGATGGCGACAAACGGTGGGAACCGATCTCAGCGTTTGTCGCGGCGTTAGCTTACGATAGAGGGGCTTCCGGCCGCTTGGCCGAATCACCCAAACCCCGCACCCGCCGAGTCGCCCGCGATGCCGGTCCGCCGCTTCTTTCCGATTCTAATCGTTGGTGTCTGCGCCGTTGGGTTGATGGGATCCGCGCGTACCGCGGAAGGCCAGGTGACGTTCGTCGGCTCGGTTGAGCCCGAGTCGCCGCCGAACGGCAACCTGAACGACGATCTGGAGATCGGCGACGAGTCGAGCAGCAACGACGATCCGCGGGCGATCGTCGATATAGCGCCGTCGACTGAGTTCACGGCGGATCGTGTGTACGTTGGTTCCGATGAGAATTTTTTCGGCCAGCTGCTCGTGCGTGGCGCGGGCGGTCTGTTCTTCGACTCCACGCTCTTGACGATCGATAGCGGGGGCAGCACCGCCGAGCCGGCGTTCCAGGTCGGCCGGTCTGGCGAGGGGTACGCGGTCGTGAGCGGTGGCGCCCGGATCGACGTCTCAAGCACGTCGGGCGATATCTCGATCGGTGACAACGCCACCGGCGTGGGCTTTCTGCGTGTGACGGGCACCAACTCGCTAGTGACCATCGGCGACGATCTGTTTGTTGGCAACGCGGGCGTCGCACGACTCGAGATCCTCGACGGCGGGCTGATGCAGTTCACCGACGCCGGGTTGAGCGGCCTCGGTAACAAGGACACCATTATCGGCGTCGCCGAGGGGTCGGTCGGCGAGGTTTATGTCGATGGCTCGCGTTCGCGCTTCCGCACGGGCGAAGACCTCACCGTCGGAGGCAGCGGGCACGGCCTGCTCTCGATCACGGGCGGCGCCGTGGTTCAGGCGGACAACGACGAAAGTTCCTCTGTGCTGGTAGGGCCGAAGGGACGCATCAGCTTCGACGGCGGCACGCTGCAGGTCGGGACCATGACGATCAACGGCGTGCTGGGCGGAGCGGGCGTGATCAACGGCGACGGCGACGGCGGCGGCCAGACAAGCGTGGGTCTCGGCGGACGCGTGGAGGTTGCTGCCGGTCAACTGCTCCGCTTCGACGACAACGTGTCGAATCAGGGCATGGTCAACATCGAGGGCGGCGAGATCGAGTTCCTCGACGGCTTCACCAACAACGCGATCGGCGCCCTCTCCGCGCCCGGGCGGATCACGCTCGAGAGCGGCCGGGTGCGGTTCGTCGAGGCGATGGACAACTTTGGCGTGATCGCGGTCACCCAGGGGGCTAGCGACATCCACGGCCAAGTGGACAACGAGACGGGCGGCTCGGTGGTCGTGGCGCCGGACTCCGTCGCCACGTTCCACGACGACTTCGATGAAAACGGCGGCGTGCTTGATATCCAGTCGGGCGGCTCGGCGTTGTTTCTCGCGAACGCCAACTTCCTGCCGACCAGCACCGTGTCGCTCTCGCTGGCGACCGACGAGCCGACGCTGAGCGTCGCGGGTGATCTGCTCGTCGACGGCGACCTGGAAGTGGCCCTCGACGCCGACTTCACGCCGACCGCCGGCACGTTCGAGCTGATCACTGCCGGTTCGCTGTCGGGCACGTTCGACAACGTGACGCTGCCAAGCGTCGCCGGGTTCGACCTCTCCACGCAGTACACCAGCACCGGCGTGCTGCTGTCGCTCGCCACCGCGACCGTCGGCGGTCCGGACAACGGCGACTTCAACAACGACGGCCGCGTCGATCTGGCCGACTACACCGCGTGGCGCGACGTGGCCGGCACGCCCCCGGACCTAACGGGCTACGGCGTGTGGGTCGCGAACTTCGGTTCGGTGTTCTCAAGCAGCCAGACGCAGAGCCAGCCGGTTCCCGAGCCGATGTCGGCCGTGCTCGTCGTGGCGATGCTCGCCGGCACGGTGTACGCGGGTCGTCGCTCCGACGGCTAAACGCGGTCGCGCAAGATCTCGGCCGCCGCGTTCTTGCCGCACGCGCCCATCACGCCGCCGCCCGGGTGGCTGGCGGCGCCGCACAGGTACAGGCCGCGGACCGGCGTGCGGTGGTCCGCCCAACCGGGCACCGGGCGGAAGCAGAACAGCTGGTTGGCGTTCATCGCCCCCTGCATGATGTTGCCGCCGGTGAGGCCGTAGACCCGCTCCAGGTCGAGCGGCGAGAGCACCTGCCGATGCTCGATCGCCCCGGGCACGTTCGGCGCGTACTCGGCTAGCTTGGCGATGCAGCGGTCGGCGAAGCCGTCCTTGATGTCGTCCCAGTGGGCGTCGCGTAGCTGGTACGGGGCGTACTGCACGAACAGCGACAGCAGGTGTTTGCCCGGCGGGGCGATCGTGTCGTCGACGCTGGTCGCCATGGTCATCTCGAGGATCGGCTCCTCGGCCGGCCGGCCGTACTTGGCGTCGTCGTAGGCGCGATCGAGGTAGTCCATCGTCGGCCCCACGTGCATCGTGCCGCGGTGGTGCGGGGCGATCTCGCCCGGCTCTGTCGGCCGCGCGGTGAACCGTGGCGGCTCGGCGAGCGCCAGGTTGATCTTCATCGACGCGCTGGCGTAGTCGATGTTCGACACCGCGGTGCGGAAGTCGTCGGGCAGCTGGTCGGCCGCCAGGAACCGTTCGAAGGTGAGATGCGCGTCGACACCCGAGGCAACGATCGACGCGTCGATCGTCGAGCCGTCTTCGAGCGTCACGCCGGTGGTCTTGCCGCCGGCGGCGTTGATCCGGGCGACGGGCGCCTCGCGGCGGATCTCGACGCCCAGCTGCTCGCCAACCGCGGCGAGCGAGTTTGCCAGACCGCCCATGCCGCCACGCACGTAGCCCCACACGCCGCGGGCGCCGCCCGCCTCACCCATCACGTGGTGCAGCAGCACGTACGCGCTGCCGGGCGAGCTGATCGACGTGAACGCGCCGATGATGGCGTCCGTGGCGAGGGTCGCCTTGAGCGCGTCCGACTCGAACCAACGCTCCAGGATCGGCCGGGCGGCGCCGGTGAGCAGCTCGATCGCCGCGGGCTGATCGGCGCCCAGGTTCTTCATCGCCCGGTGCATGCTCCACAGCTTCATCCCGTCGCGTAGCCGTTTCCCCAAGCCGACGCGGCGCCAGCTGGCGGGCAGCGGCAGCGGGTCGGGCGCGGCCTGGCTGAGGGTGGGCTCCAGCACCGCGGCGACCCGCTCCAGCAGCGACTCGTAACGCGGGTAAGCCTCCGCGTCGGCGGTGCTGAATTGGCTGATCTCGCGGTGGTTCAGCTCGGCGTCGGGGCCCATGAGCAGGCTGCGGCCGTCGGGCAGCGGCGTGAAGCTCGACGGGTTCCGCGGCAGCACCTCCAGACCGTTTTCCTTGAGCTTTAGCTCGCGGATGATCTCCGGCAGGAACAGGCTGATGACGTACGCGGCGGTTGAGACGCGGTAGCCGGGCCACAGCTCCTCGGTCGTCGCGGCGCCGCCGAGCACGTGCCGCCGCTCCAGCACGCAGACGCGCTTGCCGGCCTTGGCCAGGTAGCAGGCGCACACGAGGCCGTTGTGGCCCGCGCCGATGACGATGGCGTCGTAGGAGCTAGGAGCAGCCATGCGGTTGGTCGGGTCCAAGCTGTCGGCGGCAGCCGACAGACGATCGTGAAGTTTCGAGCAAAGGGCGCACCGAGGACTGTCGCCAGCGGCTACGGGCCCTCGCTGTTTCGCTAATCGGCACAGGCGCCGCCCTTAGTGCTCGTTGTGTCGTTGTGGTTCAATTGGTCCGATCGCAGCAGTTGCCGCGTCGACACCGCGTATTCCGGGCCCGCCGATGTTTCGCCTTCTGATCACCTTCGCCACGCTGATGCCTTCCATCTCGTCGTCCGCCGGCCCGCCCACTTACCCCGACACCGCCCGCGGCGACACGGTCGACACTTACCAGGCTGCCGGGGGCCGGCAGATCGAGGTGGCCGACCCGTACCGCTGGCTCGAAGAGGACGTCAGAGAGTCAGACCGCGTCGCGGCGTGGGTCGCGCAGCAGCAGGCCTTCACCGAGGCCTACCTCGCCCGGCTGCCCGAGCGCGAGGCGTTTCAGCAGCGGCTCACCTCGCTGTGGGACTACGAACGCCGCTCGCCGCCGTCGCGGGTCGGCAAGCCGGGCGAGAGCCCCACGCGGTACACCTACCGCCGCAACGACGGGCTGCAGAACCAGTCGGTCGTGTACCTGACCGATTCATCGACTGAAGACGGCCGCGTGCTGATCGACCCGAACACGTGGAGTGACGACGGCACGATCGCGTTGTCCGGTTACTACGCCACGCACGACGGCCGTCGGCTGGCCTACCTGCGGAGCGAGGCGGGCAGCGATTGGAAGACCGCCCGCGTGCTCGACATCGACACGGGCGAGGAGCTCTCTGACGAGGTGCGTTGGCTGAAGTACGGCGGCCTGCAGTGGGCGGCCGACGGCGCCGGCCTCTACTACACGCGCTACCCCGAACCCGAGGAGGGCGAGGCCTATCAGGCGTCGTCGCTCAACCCGAGCGTCTGCTACCACAGGCTGGGCACGCCGCAAGAAGAAGACATCGTCCTGTACCGCGACCCCGAGCACCCCGACTGGGGCTGCTACGCGTACACGTCCGAAGACGGTCGGTGGCTGATGCTGTACATCAGCCGCGGCACGGACAATCAGTCGAAGCTGTACGTGCGGCGTTGCGACGCCCCCATCGACAAGAGCACCGAGGCGGATCCCGGCTGGATCAAGCTGGTGGATGACTTCGAGAACGAGTTCTCTGCGTTCGCGATCGTCGACGACCGCATGTACTTGTGGACCGACTACGAGGCGCCCCAACGCCGCGTCGTGGCGTACGACTTGGGCGCGATCGGTTCACAGGGGATCGGCGCAAAGGAGATTGGCGCCGCGCCGTTCCGCGAGTCGCTCACGGAGGTCATCGCCGAGTCCGACGAGACGCTTGAGTACGTCTCGTACGTGGGGGGCCGGCTGCTGGCGGGCTACCTAGAAGACGTGGCGTCGGCCGTGCGCGTGTACACGCCCGGCGGCGAGGCGCTGGGCGCCATCGACCTGCCGGGCGTCGGCACGGCCAACGGGTTCTCCGGCTGGCAGAACTCGGACGAGACGTTCTACACCTACACCAGCTACGACGCCCCGCCGACCATCTATCGGTACGACATCGCCACCGGCGACTCGACGAAGCGGTTCGAGCCGAACACGGGCGTCGACCTAAGCCGGTTCACCGTGCGGCGCGAGTTCTACACCAGCAAAGACGGCACACGCGTGCCCCTCTTTCTGGTGCACAAGAAGGACCTCGCGCTCGACGGCGAGAACCCCACGCTGCTGTACGCCTACGGCGGCTTCACCATCTCGCTGACTCCTGGCTACTCGCCCAGCCGCATGGCGTGGGTAGAGAAGGGGGGCGTGCTGGCGGTCGCCAACCTGCGGGGCGGCGGCGAGTACGGAGAACCCTGGCACGAGGCGGGCAAGCTCGCCAAGAAGCAAAACGTGTTCGACGACTTCATCGCCGCGGCCGAGTGGCTGTGCGACCAGAAGGTCACCCGGGCCGAGCGGATCGCCATCCAGGGCGGCAGCAACGGCGGCCTGCTCGTGGGCGCCGTCATGACGCAGCGGCCCGAGCTGTTCGGCGCCTGCCTGCCCGCGGTCGGCGTCATGGACATGCTGCGGTTCGATCAGTTCACCGCCGGCCAGTTCTGGCGAGACGAGTACGGCTCGTCCGCCGACCCGGCCATGATGGAGTACCTGCTCGGGTACTCTCCGTACCACAACGTGCGGCCGGGGGTCGCGTACCCGGCGACGCTCGTCACCACGGCCGACACCGACGACCGGGTGGTGCCGATGCACAGCTTCAAGTTCGCCGCGGCGCTGCAGCACGCGCAGACGACGAGCGACGCCGGCGACGAGCCGCTGCTGGTGCGCATCGAAACCCGCGCGGGCCACGGCGCCGGCAAGCCCACGAGCAAACGGATCGAAGAGGCGGCCGACGTGTGGGCGTTCGCCTGGCAACACACCGCGGGCCCAATCAACACAGCAGGGGAGTAGCCGCAGATGCACGCAGACTGGCGCGGATGGTTGCTTGTCGGGGCACTGCTCCTAGTATCGGCTGCGCCGAGCCGCGCTGAGCGGGTCATGCTCGGGTACTTCCCCACGTTCGGCGGTCTGCCCGTCGAGCAGATCCCGTGGGACAACCTCACGCACCTGTCGCACGCGTTCTTGCGGGTCGACGCCGCGGGCGAGCTGGTCACCACCGCGGCGTTGCCCAACCCCGCGCTGACCGCCGACGGCCGCAAGGCGGGCGTGCCGGTGCTGGTGACGGTGGGCGGGGGCGTCACCGTGCGGGGCCTAGAAAAGGTGGCGGGCGAAGAGGGGGGCCTCGAGGGGCTCGCCGATCGGATCGTCGAGGTGGTCCGCACCGGCAAGTACGCCGGCGTGGACCTCGACTGGGAGTTCCCCCGCGACGCGGCGACCGGCGCCGCGCACGCGACGCTGCTCGAAGCGCTCCGCGAGCGTTTGGACGCCGTCACCCAGCAGACCGAGCGGGCGGCGGCGTACCTGCTCACCGCGACGGTGAGCCCGTCGGCCGATTTCGGCCAGTGGATCGAGGCGGAACGCGTCGCGCGGTCGGTCGATTGGCTGCACGTGATGGCGTACGACATGAGCGGCCCGTGGTCGCGGGTGGCGGCGCACCACGCGCCGCTCTTCCCCTCGGCCGACGATCCGCAGCGAGAGTGGCGGAGCGTCTCCGCTTCGCTGCGGTACTGGGAGACGCGCGGCGTGTCCAAGGCGAAGCTCATGATGGGCGTGCCGCTGTACGGTCGGGCGATGCCGGCCGAAACGCTGAACGCGGAGCTGAGCGAGCGTTTCGCCGACAAGCACTCGGCGCCGACGTTCGCGCAGATCCGTCAGTGGGCGGGCGAGGGCTGGCCGGCCGAGTGGGACCGCGCGGCCCGTGCGCCTTGGCTCCGCAAGCCGCCGGCGGAGACGAAGTCCGCCGCGTCGCCGCTCGTGCCGCTCGACGAGGCGGCGGTCGAGACGCCGATGATCGTCACGTACGACGACCGCAACTCGGTCGACGCCAAGGCCCGCTGGGCCCGCGAGCAGGGCTACCGGGGCCTATTCTTCTGGGCGGTGCATCAGGACCGCATGGCCGACGGCGAGCACTGGCTGCTAGAAGCCGCGGGCAAGGCCTGGCCGGCCGAGTAGGCATCGCGTGCTGGCTTCGCGTTTTTTCTCCTTGGGATGCTGAGCGATTGCGTCACCGCGCAACGACGCACTGGAAGCCAATGCAGAAACGCGGCCCGACGCCCTCACCGCTCTACGAGTCCGACCTCGCCGAGATTCACGTCGAGGGTTACGGATTCCATTGGGAACGTGCGTCGGGCCAGTTGCTTACGTGGCTGGAGGAGCATCGCGTTCCCAAGCCGGGTCTCGTTATCGATCTCGGGTGCGGAGGGGGCCAATGGTTAAGCACGCTGATCCGAGAGGGTTACCGTGGTC
Organism: Planctomycetota bacterium; assembly: GCA_039820945.1. Classification (GTDB taxonomy): domain Bacteria; phylum Planctomycetota; class Planctomycetia; order Pirellulales; family Lacipirellulaceae; genus Botrimarina. Next base: position 138,384 of record JBCBPC010000004.1, on the reverse strand, counting down.
ACGGGATCGATGTCTCGCCGCGGATGATCCGCATCGCCGAGAAGAACGCTCCCGAAGCCGGCTTCTCCTGTGACTCTTTCGACACCGCGGCCATCCCGGCGTGCGCGGCGGTGACGTCGCTCGGCGAGCCGTTGAACTACCTGGCCAGTGGGGCGGCGATACGCCGCACCCTGCGAACGGTGTTCGCCGCCTTGGCCCTCGGGGGCGTCTTCATCTTCGACGTGCGACACCCAGCCGTGGGGCGCGTTGAGCCGCGCTACCATCACAAGGCGGGTCGCGACTGGTTCTGCTGCGTGAGCATCGAAGAAGATCATCGCACGAATCGTCTGACGCGACACATCACCACCTTCCGTCGGCAAGAGGACGGCGACTACCGCCGCAATGAGGAGACGCACCGACTCCGCGTCTTCTCGATCGCTCAGATGTCGGCATGGCTCCGCGAAGCCGGCTTCCGCGTGCGAACGAGGCGTGGCTACGGCGACTACCGACTCGGCCCCCGACAGTCGGTTTTCATCGCTACGAAACCCAGGGCGTAGTTGTATAGCGACCGCTTCACAGCAGAAGTTACGGCCTCCGTCACACGCCCAGCAGCTTCGCCGTGAGGTGCCACTCCAGCACGCCCTCGCGTGGCGTCGGGGGGCCGTCGAAGCGCACCGCGGCGATCGATCCTTTGGCGAACCGCACCGCGGCGTAACCGTCGCCGATGAGCTGCGCCGCGAGACGTTCCACGCACGGGTTGTGGCCGACCCAGCAGAGCGACTCGCCGTCCGCATGCGCCGACCACGCGGACAGCGCGTCTAAGTCGGCGCCCGGCGCCAACGCTTCGAGCTCGTCGATCGGTGGCCCGCCCGTCGCCTCGGCGATGAGCTCCGCGGTCTGCCGGCAGCGGGCGTACGGGCTGGTGGCGATCCGCTCGGGCGCGAACCCGCGGTCGGCCAGCAGCCGGACCAAGCGGCGGTAGCGCTTGACCCCCTCGGGCGTGAGCGGACGCTCGGAGTCGGTCGTCCACGAGCCATTGGCCGGCGGCGTGTCGCCGTAGTGGCCGGCCCAGGCGTGACGGGCCAAGTAGACCTTCATCGGTTTCTCCAAAGGCGGCGGTGATCGATCCCGAGTTCGGCCTGGCGAGCGGCGATCGCGGCCAGGAACCGCTTAGCATCGACCGGGTAGCCGGCGGTCGGCCTCACGCCAGGGACCTGTTGGGCCCAGAAGCGGTTGAAGCCGAGCATGGTGAGTTCGCGGAGCAGCTTGGCGATCATCGACGCGAGCGCCACCGGCAGCTCCGCCTCGCCCTTGCTGCGGAACACCAGCTCGACCGACGCGCCGACACGGTACCGGCTCACCGGACGCGACTCTTCGATGACCGTCAGCGGCGCCTCGGGCAGCCAGTGCTGCACGAGCGCCCCGTAACGGTTGCGGCCGCCGTGCTTGTCGAACGTGATCCGCACCGGGAGGTCCGACGCTTCGATCGCAACGCCCGTGTCGTCCAGCACGCGCCGGGCAAGCTCCAGCGTGGCGTGCGACAACGCGGCGCCCTTCGAGCCGTACCGATCGACCAGGTCATTGAACTCCGCCGGGTAAACTACTCGCGCGGCGAGGCGTGGCGCAGAGACGCCCGCGCTTTGGAAGGTGCGCTCCAGCGTCGCCGACTGTTCGTCGAGCGTGTCGGAGCCCGCGTCGATCGGCAGGGCGGTATCGAAGCCTGCTCGCCAGGGCGCGTCCGCACGGTGTTCGTTGGGGTCGGCCCCGAGCGTGGCGAGCAGCTCGGTGAACGTGGCGGGGCGGTTCCCTCCGAACGCCGCCAGCACCGCCGCTTCGAGCCCGGCCAGCCCGCCGCCCGGCTGGTAGACAACCTTCGAGTCGGCGATGACGAGGCGATCGTCGTCGCTGGCCACCGGCGCGACGGCTGTTGAGAGCGCGTCGTAGAGATCGGCGTCTCGGTCGAGCCGCCACGCGGTAGCGCCGATCGTCAGCGGGCCGAGGTTGGGGCCGTACCCCGCCTCGTCGAGCCCGATCCGCCACGTGGGGCCGCTTGCGTGTATCGGACTGGCTGGCTGCATCGGGCCGATTGTACGGCGGCCGCCTCGCGGCGCTGAGCGGCGAGCTAGCTTTGTCGGATGAACGGTCCGACGCCAACCCGCCGACCCGCGTTCTCCCTGGTGGAGATGATCACCGCGATCCTGGTGATCGGCATCCTCGTGGGGGTGGCCGCGCCGCGTGTCCTGCGTGGCGTGGACGCGGCGGCCGTCGAGGCGACTGCAGGTCAGATAAACACCATCATGCTCGCCGCCGAGCTCTGCTACAGCGAGACCGGCGCCTGGCCCAGCAATCAGGGCGGCACGGTCCTGCCGCCAGAGATGGCGCCGTTTCTCCGGCCGAACCTGTTCGCGGTTCCGTGTCCGATCGGCGGCACGTACGACTGGGACTACAACAACGGCGGCTACGTCGCGTCGCTGAAGATCTACGGCGTGGACTCGGACCTCACCGAGTGGGAGGCGGTCGATCGCGCTATCGACGACGGGAACACGACCACGGGGCGACTGTTCTACACGGCCGGATCGCCCCTCGGGCGGATGCGCTACGTGCTGGAGTACTAGCGAGCGTTTATCGGACCGGTGACGACCTCGCAGAACTCGTCGATCATCCGTTGCGAGTCGAACCGCTCGCGGATCATCGCCGCGGCCCGACCGCCCATGGCGTGCAGCTCGTCGGCGGGCGTCTGCCGGATGGCGTCGATCGTCCGCACGGCGCCGTCCACGTCGCCGTGCTCGATGCGCCAGCCGATCCGCTCCGCGGCGTTGTCCTCGCCCAGCAGGTCCGTCACGTGGCTGGGGCTCGGCCCCGCGTACAGGATCGGCCGCTCGAGCGCCATCGCGCCGTACACCTTGCACGGGTGGACGCAGCCCACGGCCTCGTCGCCCAGCGTCACCAAGTGCACGTCCGCCGCGGAGAGCGAGTAGCGGATCGTGTCGAGCGGCTGGTACGGCAGGCTGACGATGTTCGTCGGCCGGTGCTGCTCGATGGCGTCGTCGACCGACTTCTTCCGCACGCCGCCGCCGATGAACAGGAACACAAGGTCCGCGCGGTCCTGCATCCGCAGGGCGGCTTCGATGACCGTTTCGATCGGGTTCGTGAGCGCGTGGTTGCCGCTGTACATGACCACGAACTTGCCGTCCAAGCCGTGCTCGCGGCGGAACGGGTTCTCGGCGTGCGGCACGCCGCCGGCGTGCTCCGCGTGCGGCCACGGCGGCATGACAGTCATCTTGCCGGTCACGTCGTGCTTGCGGCAGAGCCGCTCGCCGATGAACCGGTCGAGCGCCACCACGGCCGCGGAGCGGCGGAGGATCAGCCGGTTGAAGAAATCGAACACCCGCGCGGCGAGCGAGCGTTCGCTGATCTTGCCCAGCTCGATCATCTGATCCGGGTTGAGGTCCATCACCCAGTAGGTGATCGGCGCCCCGCGGACCAAGCCGATGATGACCGCGACGGTCGAAGCCAGCGGCGGCGAGGTGCTCACGAGGATGCCGCCCAGCCGCGGCGTGAACAGCCCGCGAACGAGCGTCTGCGTGAGGAACACCAGCATGCCGACGATGCGGTGCGCGATGGTCGCTTTGCCGAACGAGCTGAGCGGCATGCGGACGACGTCGACGCCGTCGAGCGTCTCGCGCGGCGGGTACTTGGCCGTGGGGTCGTCAAACCCGCGGGCGGACGTGAGCACCCGCACGTCGTAGCCGCGCTCGGCGATCGCGCTGGACGCCTCGGCCAGGTACTGACCGACGGCGGCGGGATCGGGCGGGTAGACCTGGCTGATGACCAGCAGGCGCGGGCGACGGGCTGGAGCGTTCTCGGCGGCGTCGTTGTCGGCAGCCACGCGGCGGCTCACCAGGCCTCACCGGCCGCGGCGTGCGCGGCCTTGCCCGAGAGCTCGTCCACATCGCCGGCCGTCATCATCTTGGCCAGCTCCTCGAACGAGACGCTCGGCTCCCAGCCGAGAATCCGCTTCGCCTTGGACGGGTCGCCCAGCAGCAGGTCAACCTCCGCCGGGCGGAAGTAACGCGGATCGACCTCGACGAGCACGCGGCCGTCGGCGTCGACGCCCCGCTCGCTCTCGCCGGAGCCTTCCCAGATGAGCGGCAGCCCGACCTCCGCGAAGCAGACGTCGCAGAACTCACGCACCGTGTGCGTCTCGCCGGTGGCCAGGACGAAGTCGTCCGGCTCGTCGGCCTGCAGCATCCGCCACATGCCCTCGACGTAGTCGCCCGCGAAGCCCCAGTCGCGCTTCGCGTCCAGGTTGCCCAGGTAGAGGCGGTCTTGCAGGCCCAGCTTGATCTTGGCCGCGGCGCGGCTGATCTTGCGTGTGACGAACGTCTCGCCGCGGCGGGGCGACTCGTGGTTGAACAGGATGCCGTTCACGGCGAACAGGCCGTACGACTCGCGGTAGTTGCGAGTGATGTGGAACGCGTAGGCCTTGGCCGCGGCGTAGGGGCTGCGTGGCCAGAAGGGCGTGGTCTCCGACTGCGGCGTCTCGAGCACCTTACCGTACAGCTCGCTGGACGAAGCCTGGTAGAAGCGGCAGTCCTTGAGGCCCTGCTCGTGGATGGCTCCCAGCAGGCGGGCGGCGCCCAAGCCGGTGACGTCGCCCGTGTACTCGGGCACCTCGAACGACACCTTCACGTGCGACTGGGCCGCGAGGTTGTACACCTCGTCGGGACGCGCTTGGCCGAGCACCCGCTGCAGCGACGAGCTATCGGCCAGGTCGCCGTACGAGAGCTTCAGCCGGCGGTCGGATTCGTGCGGGTCTTGGTAGAGGTGGTCGATGCGGCCCGTGTTGAACGACGAGCTGCGGCGGATGATCCCCCACACCTCGTAGCCCTTGGCGAGCAGGAGTTCCGCAAGGTACGAGCCGTCCTGGCCGGTGATGCCCGTGATGAGGGCAACGCGTCGCTTGGAGTCGTTGTTGGCCATCGGCTTCGGGTTTGGGGGTGTCCGGTCGCGGAGGGTGGTCTAGGAGCAGCGGCTTCGGGTGGGGGGAGCAGCGTGGGGGGGCGACATTCGTGGGGCGCCGCTACGAGGCGACGAGGCCGCGGACGCCGCTCGCGTCGTCCACGTGCTCACAAAACCAAGTGTAGGTCGCTGAAATGCCGTCCGATAGCGAGGTTTGGGCTTTCCAACCGAGCCCGGAAAGCCGCGCAACGTCGAGCAGTTTGCGGGGCGTGCCGTCCGGCATCGACGGGTCGTACACAATCCGCGCTCCCGGGCAGACGATGTCGCGGACCGTCTCGGCCAGCTGGCCGATGGACAGGTCTTCGCCCGTGCCGACGTTGATCGTCGTCGGTTCGTTGTAGTTCTCCAGCAAGAACAGGCACGCGTCGGCCAGGTCGTCCACGTGCAGGAACTCTCGCTTGGGCGTGCCGGTGCCCCAGATGCTGACCTCGCCGCCGCCGCCGCTGCCGGCGGCGTCGCCCGTTGGGCCGCCCGCTGGGCTCGCGACGCGGCAGTCGTGGAACTTGCGGATCAGGGCCGGCAGCACGTGGCTGCCCGAGAGGTCGAAGTTGTCGTTCGGCCCGTACAGGTTGGTCGGCATGGCCGAGATGAAGTCGCACCCGTGCTGGGCCCGGTAGGCCTCGCACGATTTGAGCCCGGCGATCTTCGCCAGGGCGTACGCCTCGTTGGTCTTCTCGAGCTCGCCGGTGAGGAGGTACTCCTCCTTGATCGGCTGCGGGCAGTCGCGTGGGTAGATGCAGCTGCTGCCGAGGTACAGCAGCTTGGTGACCTCCGTCTGCCACGCCGCGCGGAGCACCGTCGCGTGGATCATCAGGTTGTCGTACATGAAGTCGGCCGGGCGGCTTCGGTTAGCGTGGATGCCGCCTACCGTGCCCGCCGCGTGCACGACGTAGTCCGGTTCGTTCTCGGCGAACCAGGCGTCGACCTGACCCTGATCACGCAGATCGACCTCGCTGCGGCTGGCGGTCAGCACGTTGGCGAAGCCCGCCCGCTGGAGACGACGCACCAGCGCCGAACCCACCATTCCCCGGTGGCCGGTGATGTAGACCTTCGCGTCGCGATCGATCGAGGCAGTCATCGTCAGAGAGGAGAAGCGTTGTGTTGGTGAAGCGTGGGCGCCGGGGCCACGCGTTAAGCCCATCGTAGTCGCCCCCGGTGGGGGCGTCGTGGCGTGGAGGTGGGCGGCGTGCTCAGGGGCTCGCCGAGGCCGCTACGCCAGCGGGCTCCGGCGCCGGTGTGTCGTTTGGCTCGGCTTGGGAGGCTGTGGCCGATCGCTTGGCGAGCAGTTCCGCACGAACGCGGCGGATGTCGTCTTCGAGCGGCTCGAGGAAGTCCAGCACCTGAGCGAGTTGCGCCGGCGTGCTGCGGTACGAATCGTCGGCGGAGCCCGCGATCTGCAGCTTGCCCACCGGGTCGCCGTCAATCACCAGCGGCATGGTGGTCTTCCAGGCCGCGTCGGCGTCGGCCTCGGGCCGCTTGGGCGCCTTCCAGTTGCCGAAGAACGCCTCCTGCAGGGCCGGCATGTGGATCGTGAGCTGCAGCTTCGTGAGCTGGTACCGCGGCGCCGACTCGACGAGCGACTCCCACACGCGCTCCCACTCGTGGTCGCCCTGCAGCCTGACGGCGCCGTGGCGTGCGACCTTGTGGTGCGTCTCGTCCGCGCGGAGCGTGAGCCCGTGCTGCCGCATCCGCTCGCGGATCAGGGCGAACTCGATGTGGCCGAAGGTGCGTGTCGAGATCAGGTAGCAGATCACGAGGAACACCGTGCCGACGACCACCCACTCGTTACGCCAGATGACGCCGAGCACCGCGGCGATGCACGTGGTGGCGCACACCATCGCGATGAAGGTCGACGCCTGCCGAACGCTCCAGCCGCGGCTGAGCAGCGAGTGGTGCAGGTGCCCGCGGTCGGGGGCGAAGACGCTGCGGCCGGTGAGCCGGCGGCGGATGATCGCGGCGCCCGAGTCGAGGATCGGGATCGACCACACCGCCAGCGGGATCGTCATCGCGATGAACGCGGGTGTCTTCGTGTGCGTCTGGATGGCGATGGCGCCGATGACCAATCCGATCACCATGCTCCCGGCGTCGCCCAGGTAGATCGACGCGGGGGCGAAGTTGTATCGCAAGAACCCGAGCAACGCTCCGGCCAGCGCGAGGGTGACGACCGCCTCAGGAAAGTGGCCGTAGATGCCGTTGATCGCGGCGAACGTCAGGCACAAGACGATGCCGATGCTCGAGGCGAGCCCGTCGATGCCGTCGAGCAGGTTGATCGCGTTGGTGGCGCCGACGAGCCAGAACATCGAGAACGGGATCGTCATCCAGCCGAGCGAGATCTCGCGGCCGAAGAACGAGAACTTGTCGATCGTCAGCCCCAGGTAAACGAGCAGGCTGACAATGATCAGCTGGCCCAGGAGCTTGTAGCGGCCGCGCAGGTTGGCCGCGTCGTCGTACAGGCCCAGGGCGAGCGTCGCGAGCGACGCCGCGGCGAGGCCGGCGAGATGCCGCGCGTCGTCGCCGACGAACGTGGCCGGCATCGCCCAGTCGGCGAACACGTACGCGGCGATCACCGTGATGGCGGTCGCCGCGAAGACGGCCAGACCGCCGCCCAAGGCGACGGGTGTGGCTTGCGTCTTCCGGCCGCCGGGGCGATCGACGAAGTCGCAGCGAACCGCGAGCCGCCGGACCAAAGGGGTCAGAAAATAGGCCATCAGACACCCTGCAAAGAGGGCGATGGCGTACGTCGCGAGACGGAGTTCGGAAACAGGCACGAGCGGTGGGGGGCGGTCGAGCGGTGCGGAGGGAGGTCGATCGGTGGGGCAACCGCGGGGGGTCTCGCTTGCGAGACCCGTGCCGTGCGGGGGACCCCGAGTATGCCGCCTGGGCGGCCGATCGTCGATTACTCCGCGGGATGAAACTTCAGCGAAGGGTCAGCAACCCGTGCGCCGACCGCGACGAGCTAGCAGCCCCGGCGTGCCGATGGCGCCGATCGGGCAGATTGCACCGCCCCTGGAGACGCCCGGCGGCGCCAGAACGGCCGGTTTACGCGTGCCTACGACGCACCGGCCGACCGCGGAATTTCAACATCGCGGAAAGAATTTCCAGCTTCGGCGTAGCCGAAACGCAACAGCGGCGCTGCCACGCGGCATCTCGGCGGCCCCAGCGGCCGCGTTACCGCAGCTGCGTTGTCGCACCGCGCGCCGCGCGGCGGAGCTGTTCGATCGCCTCGGCGTCGAGCTCCTCGACCGTGTGCCGCACGGCGACCGGGGTTAGGCCGCCGGCGATCACGGCGTCCCAGCAAGCGAGCGGCGTCACCGGCTTGGCGGCGGGCGACACCACGGTCAGCCGATCCGCCTTCAGGTTCCAGCTGACCTTCTGAACGCCCTTCACCGCGTAGAGCTTGCGGGCTGCCTTCTTCGCGCACGTCTTGCAGTGCAGGTCATCGACGGTCACCTGCACCGTGCCGACCGGCAGAGGCTGCGGCTTGGCCGTCGGTGGGACGGCCTGTTGGGCGAGCGCCTCTCCCGTCGCGAAGCCGCCAGCCGTCACCGCTAGCACACCCGCGAGCACCCAACAACGAGATAGCGACCAATCCATGGCGAGTGACGATCCTTCTGTGACTTGCTAATTCGCGTGGACTGCTCTGCACGGCAGTAAGAGGGTTATCGGCGATAAAGGCCGTCGGCCTCTACCACCAGCAGCTCGCCGCCCAAGAGCTTGGGGATTCCTCGGACGACGACCGTGTCGCCCTTCTCAAGGCCGAACAGCTCGCGGGCGTCGATCTTTTCCGGCTTGCCGTCGTCGTCCAAGAAGCTGACCGCCGCGACGGCTTTGGATTTCGACGCGGCCTCGCGGGCGCAGAACGGGCAGTCGGCGGCGTGGTCGTCGCCCTCATCGCCGGCGTGTTCGGCGAACTCATCGGCCGTGGCCGGGTCCACCAAGAAGAAGGTCGCCTCGCCGGCGCGCCACGGGAAATCCGGCTCGCTGTCGGCCCAAGGGCTTGGCATGCCCCCGACGCGTCCCATTAGCACCACGGGCGTGGGCTCGGCTTCGACGCCGATTTCCGGTGTGGTGTCGGCGGCTTCGGCTTCTGCGGTGGTGTCGGATGGCGCCGCATCCGGCTCGGCGTCGAGGGCCTCGCGATAGTCGAGCGGCGTTTGGGCGCCGTCCGGCTCTTCCGTCAGCAGCAGCACGGCACGCCGCTCTTCCGCGACGTCGGGATCCGGCTTCACCGGCCCCTGCGCGCAACCGATCGCGAAGCAGGCAACGGCGAAGCTCAGCGAAACAGCGAGCGGTTGCGTGATCGGAAGTCTTCTCTGGCTCATGGCGATTCGAGCAGGGCGGCCCAACAGAGGGGGGGAGGCGGATGGCCGGAGGCGTGTCGTGAGCCGTCGATGGTAACGCTAGCAAACCCCTGCGGCCACACGGCTTACGTCCGCAGACGGCAGCTTGTTCGGCGTTCGGCGAGCGTGATCTCGATACGCGGCGGCCGATTTTCTTGCGAATCGTCCAAGAAGCCCATCTGGACGGCGAAGTCCTTGGTGTGTGCCGCCCCATCGCGCGGCGTTCTTCCGACACGCCCGACCAAATGACCCGACCGAGGCGCCCCGCCATGCTCAAGAAAATCATCGTTTCTACGCTCGCCGTCACCCTGCTCGCCGGCGTGTCTGTCGGCACCGACATCGGCAGCTACCTGTCGACCGCTTACCAACGCGTCACGAGCTGTGCGTCGGACGCCGTGCCGACGGACTTCCAGATCGACCGCGCGAAGCAGCTGGTCGCCGAGCTCGCCCCCGAGGTCCGCGAAGCCATGCGGGCCATCGCCAAGGAAGAGATCGCCCTGGAGCGGATCGACGAGCGGATCGCCACCGCCGAAGAGCGTGCCACCAAGGGCAAGCAAGACATCGTGCGGCTGCAGTCCGACCTGCAGGCCGGCGACAAGGTGTTCCACTACGCGGGCCGCAACTACACGCGGTCGCAGGTGGTCGAAGACCTGTCGCGGCGGTTCACCCGCCACAAGGTGGGCGACGAGACGCTCGACCATCTCCGCACGATGCGCGACGCCCGCCAACAGAACCTCAGCGCCGCTCGCGAGAAGCTGACCGCCATGGTCTCCACGCAGAAGCAGCTCGAGGCGGACCTCGTGAACCTGCAGGCCAAGCAGAACCTGCTGGCCGTCGCGCAGGCGTCGACCGACATCGCGCTGGACAACAGCCGCCTCGCGCGTGCCAAGGAGCTGATCGCCGACATCCGTGCGAAGCTCGACGTCTCAGCCAAGCTGGCGCACGCCGACGCCTCGCTGCCAGGCGAGATCGTTCTCGACCCGCAAGAGTCGACCGACATCAGCGAGCAGGTGGCCGCGTACTTCGGTCTGAAGCCCTCGGCCGACGCGGTTGCTGTGCAAAGCCCCGTCTCTCTGCAGGACACCGTCGCCCTGCAGGACTCGGTCGTCGTGCAGGACTGATCAGCCCTTACCCGTTCGCCGAGTCTCCGTGCCGCCCCGCCTGTCTTGTCGCAAGGCCGCGACGGGCAGCGGGGTCGGCGCCGTCGCGGGCCCCTCCGCGTTGTTCTGCTGGCAACCCACCCTTCGGCCGTGAGCGTTAGGATGTCACGCCTGCTCGAGCCTCAGCCGGTGGCGGCTGCCGCGAGCGACCCGGCTCGCATCGGCCGGTTGTCGTCTCGCCTGCGAGACACCGCTCGGCTGGCCGACCCGTCGGAGAACCCCGTCGTGGTGGACATCCCCATGGAGTACGACGCCCGCAGCGAACGACGGATGCTCTGGATCGACGGCGTTGGCGGCTACCTCGTTTGCCTGGCGAACGACGTCACCGTTGGCCGCGCCGCCCCGGCGAGCGACACACGCGGCCCCGACATTGGGCTGCAGGCCGACCTCGCTTCGCGACACGCGACGATCAGCCGCACCGAGGGCCGCTACGTGCTCAAGGCGCACGGCCCGACGACTCGCAATGACAAGCCGGTGGAAGAGAGCGCGGTGCTTGAGCCGGGCGATGTGATTCAGCTGGGCGACGCAACGCGGCTCCGCTTCGAACGGCCTCACGCCCTGAGCGCCACGGCGCGGCTGGTGATCGTTAGCGGACACCGCACGGCGCCCATGGCCGACGGCGTGCTGCTGATGGGCGAGAGCTGCGTCCTCGGGCCCCAGCCGCACAGCCACGTCCGTTGCCCGAAGTGGTCGCAGGAGGTGCTGCTGTTCAAGGGCAAAGCCCAGCTGCAGTGCCGCTCGGGCAGCCCGGTGTCGATCACCCGCCCCGGCGAACCGAGCGAAGACACAACCGGCCCGGCGGCGATTCCGCCCGGCGCGCGGATCGAAGCGGAAGATTTGTGCCTCTCCGTCGAAGAGGTATGAGAGCCCCCACCCAACACCGGGCCGGGCCGCCGCCCCCGCGAGCCCCAAACGCCCCTTGCCGCTCGGTACACTGATGTTCTGCCCCACCCGCCCCCGCAAACGCCAAAAAATGAAACCCTCGCCGCAAGCCGACGCCGACTCCCCCGCGGCGGGCGCCACGCCCGACGAGGGGTCGAGAGGGTCACGCGGCCGCGACCGGGGTCGGTTCTTGTACCGCACCGGTGACACGCCGCTGGACGGCTACACCATCAAGCGGGGCGTCGGCCACGGCGGGTTCGGCGAGGTTTACTTCGCCACCAGCGACGCCGGCAAGGAGGTGGCCCTCAAGCTCATCCGCCGCAATCTGGACGTCGAGCTCCGCGGCGTGCGGCAGTGCCTCAACCTGAAGCACGCGAATCTCATCTCGCTGTACGACATCCGCACCGACGCCGCCGGCGACGAGTGGGTCGTCATGGAGTTTGTGGCGGGCGACTCGCTCGAAGACGCGATCGATCGCCACCCGAACGGCATGCCCGTCGAGGACGCGCTCGCCTGGTTCCGCGGCATCGCGGCCGGCGTGGGCCACCTGCACCGCAGCGGCATCGTCCACCGCGACCTGAAGCCGGGCAACCTGTTCCTCGAACGCACCGTCGGCGAGGCGCCGCGGGCCGAGGACGTGCGGATCGGCGACTACGGTCTGTCGAAGTTCATCTCCACCAGTCGCCGCAGCGGGCAGACCGAGAGTGTCGGCACGGTGCACTACATGGCGCCGGAGATCGCCGGCGGCCGCTACGGACGCGAGATCGATACCTACGCCCTGGGCGTCATCCTGTACGAGATGCTCACCGGCCGCACGCCGTTCGAGGGCGAGAGCGTCGGCGAGGTGCTCATGAAGCACCTGACCGCCGAGCCCGACCTCTCGCGTATCGGCGAGCCGTACCGCACCGTCATCGCTCGCGCGTTGACCAAGGACCCGGAGGCACGCGTCAAGAGCGTCGACGAGATGCTCGCTTTGCTGCCGCAGCCGGCGGGCGCCACGGACACCTCGGCCGAGGGTGCGTCCGACACGCCGGTCGCGCCGACATCGGCCGTCTGGTCGCCGGTGTCGCGCCCGCCTCACACCGACCTGCCCACCCCGCCGCGCGAGCCGCTGTGGCAGGGCCTCGTCGAGCTGATCGACGGCGCCCGCACCCGTTGGGCCGCGTGGCAGGCGCCGCCGCTGATGAAGGGCCTCGTGCTGTTCGGCTCGGTCATGGCGTTCTTCATCTCGCAGGCGTGGGTGCTGGTGATCAGCCTGCTGCCGTTCTACTTCGGCTACTACATCGTCTGGGCCATCTTCTTCCAGCACACTACCACAGCGCCGACGGCCACGGGCGCCCTCACCTCACAGGCGCCGACGGAGCTGTACAGCTCGCCGGTGACAGAGAAGCCCAACGCGAAACGGGCCCGGCAGGTCGAATGGCGTACCGTCGCTCGCAAGCAGCGGTTGGAGAAGCCGGCGAAGGCCCGCGCCCGTTCGCTCGTCGGCTCGATGATTGTGGCCGCGCTCGTGGCGAGCGTGTTCGCCGTGTTCGCCGCGCCGATGCTCATCACCGACCAGTCGGCCGACACCACGGCGCTCGGCGTCTGGCTGGCCGCCGTGGCGACGCTCGGCGCGTGGGCCGTGCTGCTGATCAACACGGACGCGGTCGCGCGGTTCGAAGACCGCCTACCGCTCCGCGGCATGAACACGCTGGCCGGCGTGGGTGTCGGGTTCGCGGCGTTCGCGCTCGCCACGTTGCTCGGGCTCGAGCTGCCGCGTTCGCCCGACGCCACAATCCACCCGAACGACGCGCTCGTCCGCCAGGTGGCGGGTGTCGATCTCTACCAGTCCGCGGAGCGCAACGGCCGCACGATCGCCGTGCCGGCGGCCGCGTCGATGGCGTACTTCGCGATCGTCTTCTTCACCATGCGTTGGTGGAACACGATCGACGTGGTCCGAGGCAGCCGGATCGGTTTTTTCTCGATCGCGGTCATCGCTGTCTTTGCCTGGATGCTCACCCTGGTGAGCTACTACCCACAGCCGGTGGGCGTGGCGACGATCGCGTTGGTCGCGCTCTCTGCCAAAGCCGCGAGCCCGTGGCTGCCGCCGACCAAGCGCGAGGCGATCGCGCGTGGTGAGACCGTCACCGTCTAACAGGGAGAGATCGCCATGCTGGGCCTTTCAGTCTTTGAACTCGTTGTGCTGATCCTCGTGATCGGCGCCGTCTACAAGTGGGTGATTGCCGACGACAAGGGCGATGGCACGGGCTCAGGCCTCGATCCGCTCGCAGGCAAGAACCCGGCGCCGACCGAGCCCGTGGCGGACGCCAACTCGCCGCCGGGCGAAGCGTGGGTTGCCTTCGCGGTGGTCGCTGGCATCACGCTGTTCTGTTTCGCCATGTTCGGTGTGATCACGCTCGGCAAGGCGGTCGGCGGCGCGAAGGGCATCGGCTTTGGCGTGCTCGCGCTGGTCGCGTTCACGTCGGTCATGATCTGGATCATCAGCCTGGCGTCGACCGGGGCGAAGGGCACGGCCGCCAAGGTCGGGTCGGGCCTCGCGGCGATCCTCGCGGGATTCGTGCTGATCGGCTTCTTCATTGGCACGGAGATGGACAAGGACATCGACCGCGTCGCGAGCCGCGTGTACGACGAGGTCGTCGATGACTTCGGCGACGCGTGGTCGGACGGGGGCGACGCTGTCAGCGAGGTCAGCGATGAGATGTCAGAGCTGGGCGAAGAGCTGTCGCAAGAGATGGCCGAGCTGGCCGATGAGCTGGGGCTGTCGAAGCCGCGGATCGAACTGAGCCCCAATCCGCCTGCGGCGCCGACACCGCCCGAGCCGTCTGCGCGAGGGGATCAACCAAGCCGCCCGGAGCTGCCAAGCCTGCCCGCCGCCCCAAGCGAATCGGCGCCACCAGCCGCGCCAACCTCCGAGGACACGCAAGCCGAGGACGCTGCGACCAAGGCCGAAGCCATGGCGGCGGACGAATCCGTCGACCCCGCCGCCGCCGACGACGTCATGGTGCGGGTCGAGTCGGCGCCGCTAGAGACCACCGAGCTGGCCCGGGCCGACGCCTACACGAAGCTGCGCGACACGCTCGCCGCCAAGCAGCCCGAGCTGTCCGACAACACGAAGTGGTTCGGCTACCTCGACGAGATGAGTGATCAAGAGCTGCGAGACGCGTTCGACGTTCGAGAACAAGTCACGTCGCGCGAGCTCTCCGTGGGCGACATGCACCTGGTGACCCTCGAGGCGAGTCTCACCGCGGAGAAGCTCCGGTGGATGAGCGAGCAGAGCCGCGACTGGTTCGCCGCGGAGCAGCGCTCACGGGGCGTGCGTGTGGTGACCGCGGGTGGCGTCGGCGCCGTGCTCGCGTTGTGGGGGATCTACGGCGCGCTGTCGATCGGCGAGCGTAAGCAAGCGGCGTAACGCGGTTTGCGGTCGATCGCCCGCCCAGCGATAATCCGGCGCACATCTAGTCCCCCCGCATTCCGTTCTCGCCCACCCGCCAATGGCCGACCCCGAGCGTCCCGACGCGTTGCTCGTCGCCGAGATCCGGCGCGGCAAGCCGGACGCGTGGCGGCGGCTGATCGACGAGTACGAGGGGCGGCTGCTGGCGTTCGTCCGCAGCCGCATCGGCACGGCCCGCTCCGCGTCGGAGGACGTGGTGCAGGAGGCGTTCATCGGCTTCCTGACGAGCCTGCCCAACTACGACCCGAAGCGGCCGCTCGAGGGCTGGCTGTTCTCGATCGCCGCCCACAAGCTGACCGACTACCTCCGCCGCGAGGGACGCCGCCCGGCGGTGACGCTGAGCAGCACCGACGGCGACTCCGGCGCCGGGGGCGGCGGCGCCTGGGACCTGCCCGGCTCCGACCGCCGCGCGAGCACGATCGCCCGCAGCGGCGAACGCCGCCAACTCGAGGCGGCCGCGCTCGAGGCCGCGCTCGAGGAGCAGCTCGACCTGTGGCGGAGCAAGGAAGACTGGCCGAAGGTCAAGACGATGGAGCTGCTCTTCGTCCGCGGCCTGGGCAACAAGCAGACGGCCGCCGCGGTCGGCCTGACCGAGCAGCAGGTGGCGAACTTCAAGTTCGACTTCCTTGCCAACATCAAGAAGCGCCTCCGCCGCGCGGGCCTGAGTGAGGAGGTGTTCCCAGAACTCGCCGAGGAATGACTAAGCCGAACAGAGCCGAACGCGCTAGCGTCGGTTAGCTGTCAGCTGCCTTTCCAAAGACAACCAACCCACGCCAACGCACGCGGCTTTCGGAGAAGGGGATAGGGGGAGGTTGGTGATAGGGGGGATCGCGAAGCGACTGGCATCAAGCTGCGGCGAGGCACACGCCCTTAGTTGCTCACACTCGTTCGCACTCGCGGCGCCGCTTGCTTAGTGAAGCCCGCGCCCCCATCACCAATCTCCCCTCCTCAAGACCCACCGAGCACCACCCACCAGAGCGATGCCGACCGACTACTCCACCGCCGAGCTGATCGCCTACCTCGACGAGGCCGCGCCCGCGGGGCGGATGAGCGAGATCGAGTCGGCGCTGCGCGATGACGCCGAGCTGCGCGAGCGGCTCGCGACGCTCGTCTCGGCGCGCGACGCCGGGCTGCACTCGCTGGGCGAGGTGTGGCGCCGGCGGCGGCTCACCTGCCCGACACGCGAGCAGCTGGGCAGCTACCTGCTGGGCGTGCTGCCCGACGGCCCGGACGGCGGGCTCGCCGGGTACCTGCGGTTCCATGTGGAGGTGGTCGAGTGCCGGTGGTGCCTCGCGAATCTCGAAGACTTGCGTGAGAAGCACGCCGGCGCCGCCGAGGCGGCCGACGACGTGGAGACCCGGCGGGGCCGGTATTTCCAGTCGAGCGTAGGGCGGTTGAGCGGGGCGTGACGGCCACGCCCGGCGCCGGCGGCCCTTCTTTCTTGCGACACGGCCGTTCGCGGCGTAGGTTTCAGCCGGACAACCGTCGCCGCCCGCTCGCCCCGCTCGCACGATGATGAAGCGTCGCCTCGCCGCCCTGTTGGTCGCCTGCTTGATCGCCCCCCTCGTCGGCTCCGAGGCCGACGCGGAGACGCTCTCGTTCGAGCTCGCCGGCCCGCCGTCCGGCCCGCTCTCGATGGGTGACTCGTTCGACCTGACTGTGTCGCTCGGCGTGGAGTTCGCCAGCGTCGACGCCGTGAGCCTGCTGATCACCGGCGAGCAGCAGCTCGGCGCCGGCTCGGATCTCAACGACCCGACGCCGCTGGTGATCTCCGGGCAGCTCGGCGTGTCGCTCATCGATGACGGCGCCGTGGCCGCATCGGCGCGGCCGACGACGCTGCCCGCTTCCGCGTTGTTCTCAAACCACGCGGTCATGATCGATCGGGGGACGGGCTTCCCCGCGGAACCGCCCAACCTCGGCGCCCTGACCGACGGCGAGGCGACGCTGCGGCTCTCGTCGGCGCCGCTCCTGTTCATCGGCACGACCGTCGTCGATCGGCTGCCGATGTTCACCGTCACCGGAGTCATCCTCGTGGTGGAGGGCGCTCTTGTGCCCGAACCCGGCGGAGCGCTCGCGGCGCTCGCCGGGTCCGTGATGCTCGTGGTGGCACGCCGCCGCTAGTTGGCGTTCGTTAGTTGGCCGCGGCGACGATGTCGGTCGTCGGCGTCAGCAGTGCGTCGAGCGCCTTGGTCAGCCGCCCGGGCGGGACGTAGCCCTCGAGCACGCCGAGGCCCTGGCCCTCGGGCGAGAGCACGATCGTCGTCGGGAACGCACGGACCTGCAGGGCCTGAACCAATTCGGGGTTCGCCTCGGCCCGGATCTTCAGCGGCGTGAAGCCCGCGGCGACGCGGCCGGCCACACCGGCGTCCGACCAGCTCTCGCGGTCCATCTTGCGGCAGTAGGTGCAGTTGGCGGACGTGACGTAAGCGAGGATTGGTCGGCCGTTGAGCGACGCCGACCGCAGCGCCTCGTCGGACGATTCGGTCCACTGGATCGACGGCGACGAGGAGCCGCCGAGGCCGAACGGCAGCTGCGCTAGCGAGACGGTCGCGGGCGCCAGGACGAAGACGGTGGCCAGCGCGGTGAGGGGCAGGCGAGAGAGGGGTAGGCGAGACATGGCGGGACCTCCGGAAGGGGGGGCGAAGTTGGTGAGACAGGCCCTGTTACGTGCCTGCCTACCGAATCGTCCGGAGGCTCCTCGCCGGTGCGTGAGACGAGTCACACAACGCCGCAAAGAGGTTGCCCGCGTGGTCCGATCTGTAAGATCGCTCACCGACCACACGGGCCGTCGTCACGCTACGGGTTCGCCATCGCGGCGCGGTCTTCCAGGTAGCTCTGCACCTGCGGCTGGTACTCATTGCTGTCCAGCAGCACCATGCCGACGAACAGCACCAGGAAGATCACCGAGCCGGCGAGCAGGACGCTGTTGAACAGCTTGTCGTGCTGCAGGTGCATGAAGATCACCGCCACGAGCAACGCCTTGACGGTGGCGATGCTGAGCGTGATCGGCATGTCGAGCCAGCGGAGGTCCTGCGGCGCGTCGACGAACGGCACCTGCACGCCTTCGAGCGGCACGCCCTTCGAGACCGCGACCGTGAGCACGGTGAGGGCCACCAGCGCGAGGAACGTCGCCCACAGCAGTTGCGGGCTGGAGATGTGGTGTTCGTGATGAGCGGACATTTGCGTGCTCGTGATCGGCGTTTTTGCCGGGATCGTTGATTGCTCTTCGCCGCGGGTCGTTGCCCCGGGGCGAATGCCGAGGCCCGGGGCGAATGCCGAGCCTGGCGGAGCCGCGGCTCAGTGAATCAGGTACATCAGCGGGAACAGGTAGATCCACACCAGGTCCACCAAGTGCCAGTACAGGCCCACGTACTCGACCGGCCCGAAGTAGTCGGCCGAGAAGTGGTTGGCCGCGGTGCGGGCAACGATCCACGTGATGGCGATCATGCCCGCGATGATGTGCACGGCGTGCACGCCGGTCATGATGAAGTAGATGCTGAAGAAGTTGGCCTGGGTGAAGTTGGGGTCGGGCGGCGCCGGTGCGGCCGGCTCAGCGGCGGCGATCGCTTCGGCTGCCGCAGCCTCGTCCGCGTGCGAGTCGTCCGCGTGATCGTCGCCATGGTGAGCGTCCGCGTGGTGGCCCGCGCCGTGGGCGCCGTGCGTGTCGGCCATTATCGCTTTCTGCCGTGCGTCCGGCATCACGCACTTAGCGACGACGATGCCCAAGCCGGTGAACAGGATCGAGATGCCCAGGCAGCCGATCACCCAGCCGGACACCACGCGGCCGCCGCCGGCCCACAGCACGCCCCACAGCGAGATCGCCAAGCCGCCGGCCAGCGACCAGCCGATGGCGTAGGGCATGCGGTCGTGCCAGAAGCCGTGCGAGCCGCCGTGATCGCCGTCACCGTGGCCATCGGCCCCGGCGCCGTGCGCCGCGGCGTCGTAGGTGTAGAACCCGGCGACGTTGATCCCCTCGTCCCACTTGTGCGTGTACTCGACCGTCTTCACGCCCATGAACAGGGCGGCGCAGGCGAGGGTGAAGACGTGCGTCGAGAGGATCGTCTGCCGATCGCTCCGCATCGCCGCCCGCACACCCCAGGCGATCGCCAGGCTGCTGGCGAGCAGCACGATCGTGTTCAACGCCCCCAACCACGTGTTGAGGTGCGTGTGCGCGTCGACGAACACCTCCGGGTGGTGGTACCGGTACACGGTGTACGCGGCGAACAGCCCGGAGAAGAACAGTACCTCCTGCGCCAGGAACAGCCAGATGCCGAGCTTGCCGGCCTCGAACTGCTGGTCCATCGTCTCAAAGTGATGAGCGTGGAACGGGTGGTGCTCGTGATGGTCGTCGTGCGCGTGATCCTCGCCGACCCCGTGATTTCCGGACGAAGAGCCCGGTTGGGTTGCTGGGGCGTCGATCGTCGCTGCGTCTGCCATGGCTTCGCGAAAGCGTTAGAAAACAGTCCGGGGAGCCGGGCGGCACGCCGCGGGGCTGGGGCTATCGATTAAGCGAGGGTCGGCCGATCGGCCACCCCTCGCACCAAGGTTTTATCAGACGGACACCGGCGTGTCCGCGGGCGTCTCGGCGGGCGAAGCCGGCTTGCCGCTGCGGTCACGCGTCAGGTCGGGCAGCACCTCGACGTAGCCGCCCTCGTCCGGGTCGAAGACGAAGTCGTCGTACACGTACGGTTCGCCGACCCACGGGTTGACCTCAAAGTTGTGAAGCGTCGGCGGGCTGCAGCACTTCCACTCCAGCGTCGCGGCGCCCCACGGGTTGGCCGGCGCCTTCTTGCCCCGGAACAGCGAGGTGATCAGCACGCCGGCGGCCAGGAACAGGCCGAGGCCCAGCACGACGAACCCGCTGGTCGACAGCTGGTGGAAGAATTGGAACTCGTCCTTGTAGCCCGCGTAACGCCGCGGCATGCCCTGCGTGCCGAGGATGAACTGCGGGAAGAACGTTAGGTTGAAGCCGACGAACACCAGCAGGCACGCGATGCGGGCCCAGGTCTCGTTGTACATGCGCCCGAACATCTTGGGCCACCAGTAGTGCAGCCCGGCGAGGAACGCGATCAGCGTGCCGCCCATCATCACGTAGTGGAAGTGAGCCACCACGAAGTACGTGTCGTGCAGGTGGACGTCCACGGCCAGGGCGCCCAGGAACAGGCCGGTGAGGCCGCCGATGGTGAACAAGAACAAGAACGCCAGGGCGTAGCACATGGGCGTCGCCAGCCGGATCGAGCCCTTATACATCGTCGCGAGCCAGTTGAAGATCTTGATGCCCGAGGGGATCGAGACCGTGAAGGTCAACGCGCTGAAGATCACCGCGGCCAGCTTGCTCTCGGTGCTGGTGAACATGTGGTGGCCCCACACCA
The DNA here is from genome assembly GCA_039820945.1 of Planctomycetota bacterium. GTDB lineage: Bacteria > Planctomycetota > Planctomycetia > Pirellulales > Lacipirellulaceae > Botrimarina. The sequence continues at coordinate 118,175 of JBCBPC010000004.1, read as the reverse complement.
GGAAGCCCAGCAACGCGATCGCCACCGACGAGTACGCGATGAACGTGTAGCCGAAGATGTGCTTGCGGCTGAACACGGGGATCACCTCGGAGATGATCGCCATCGCCGGCAGGATCATGATGTAGACGGCCGGGTGCGAGTAGAACCAGAAGAAGTGCTGGTACAGCACCGGGTCGCCGCCGCGGGCCGGGTCGAAGATGCCGATGCCCATGGTCCGCTCGCAGATGAGCAGCACCAGCGTGATGGCCAGCACCGGCGTGGCGAGCACCTGGATGATGGCCGTCGAGTAGATGCCCCACAAGAACAGCGGCATCTTGAACCACGTCATGCCCTTCGGCCGCATGGTGTTGACCGTCACCACAAAGTTCAGGCCCGTGAAGATGGAGCTGAACCCGAGGATAAAGACCCCGAGCGTCGCTAGGATGACGTTCGTTGACGTTGTTGTGCTGTAGGGCGTGTAGAACGTCCAGCCGGTGTCGAGCCCTGTGGTTAAGAGCGTCGCGACGAAGAACATCGCGCCGACGCACCACAGGTGGAAGCTGGCGAGGTTCATCCGCGGGAACGCCACGTCTTTGGCGCCCAGCATCATCGGCAGGAAGATGTTGCCCAGTGCGGCCGGGATGCTCGGGATGATGAACAAGAAGGTCATGATGGCGCCGTGCAGCGTGAACGCCTGGTTGTAGGCGTCCTGCGCTTCGCTGGTGGTGCCGCCCAGCAGGTTCGGCGTGCCGTCCCACAGCTCGGCCCGCACCAGGCCGGCCTGCAGGCCGCCCAGCAGGAAGGCGAGCATCACGCCGCACAGGTACATCACGCCGATCCGCTTGTGATCGAGCGTGAACACCCACGACATGACCCCCTGCCAGAGGCCGGTGCCCGGCGGGTTGCGCAGGAAGCTTCGCCCCACTGGCGGCGTGACCTTGCGGCTGGGGTCCTCGGCGATCGCCTCGAGGAGCGTATGTTCGCGTGCTTGGGAAATCATGGCTTTATCGCTGCAGGCTGGAGGCTACAGGTCGGTCTTTTTGATTGGTCGCGTTCGGGTTGGGTCGCGGTTTAGGAGCGGAGGTCGCGGTGAGGAAGAGGAGATAAGGAGATGTTGGTGACAGGGGGATGGTCGATTGTGGGGCGACGCTGCTCTGGCTGACGCCACTAGAGGTCTCTGAACGGTGGACGAGGTGAAGGAACGTTTTGAGATGGCCGGCAGATCGGAACCCGCCGATCGTTTTCGCCATCCGCTTGCGATCTCCCCCATCACCAAATATCCCCCTATCTCCTCCTCCTAACGCCTCTTCGCTGTGTGCTCACTGTAGGACGCTAAGCCGCTTGATCAGTGGCCTCTTCGCTGACTTCTGTATCGGCTTCGGCTTCCGTATCGGCTTCCGCTTCTGAATCGGTGTCGGCCTCGGCCTCTTGGCCCGGCACGCCGCCGGCCTCGGTCCAGGTGGCCGGGATGTCGCCGGCTCGCTCGGCGTTGAGGCTCTTGTGGTACCAGATCAATGCGGCGAGTTCGTTCTCCTTGAGCTGCCCCTGGTAGCTCGGCATGACGCCCTTGTACCCGTCGCGGATCTTCGCCATCGGGTTCAGGATCGACTCACGGATGTAGTTCTCGTCAACGACGATCTCGCCGGCCGACGTGAGCTGATTGGTGCCGTAGGTGCCCTTGAACGTGGGACCGGTGCCCATGGTGCCGTCGACCGAGTGGCACTGCGAGCAGCCACGCTTCTTGTAGAGGCTCTCGCCGCGGGCGACGGGCGATTCGTCCTCCGGCCAGACCATGGCCTTCTCGAGCCATGGCTCGAAGGTGCCCGCCTCGTGGACGATCACCTTGGCGCCCATCGATGAGTGGCCGGTGCCGCAGTATTCGGTGCAGAACAGGTCGTAGCCGCCCTCGTCGCTCCAGTTGACGTCGTCGCCGTCGTCCTGGGGGGCCAGCTTGTTGGCCTCGAACCACAGCTTGCTGTACCGGCCCGGCACGCAGTCCATCTTCACGCGGAACGCCGGGATGTAGAGGCTGTGCAGCACGTCGTCCGACGTCATCACCAGCTTCACCGGCTGGTCGATCGGCACGTGCAGGTCGGCCGAGATGTGCCCGTTGGGGTACACGAACGACCAGTTCCACTTCTTGGCGATGACCTGGATCTCGTAGGCGTTCTCCGGCGGTGTCCGCAGGTCGAGGTAGCCGACGAAGCCGGCGCCGAAGATCCACATCACGATGAAGCCGGGGAAGATCGACCAGGCCGCCTCGAGGCGGTTGTCGTGGTGCGGCGTGTGCTCCGCGTTGTGGCCCGGGCGGGCGTAGTACCGCGCGACGAACGCCACCATGGCGCCGATGATGCCGACGAAGAAGAACACGCAGATCCACAGGATCGCGTAGAACAGCCAGTCGATGTCCCCCGCCTTGGTCGAGCCCGCGTCGCGGAACCAGGCGAAGTCGAACAGCTGCTCGGCGAGCAGCGGCGTGGCGGCGAGTTGTGTTGGGAGACCGAGCATCGCGTGCGCGGGGCTGAGGTGGGAGTGTTGAGTGCGTGGTCCGGGCGGCTTAGCCGACGCCAGCGAGTTCGCGTTCGGGCGTTTCCGCCGCTACCGTCTCGGGGGCGGCGCCGGTCGGCGGGTCGTCGTCTTCGGGCGTCTCAGTGTTCTTCGACGAGCGGCGGAACCAGTACGGCAGCAGCCCCGCTCCGAGCACGAACACCGTCAACGCGGCGCCGGCGCTCAGCATCTTGCGGGCAACGGGCGTGTACTCACCGCGTGAGTCGTTGTAGTGGAAGCAGAACAGGATGATCTGATCGAGCGGCGTGCCGATCTTGCCCTCGCCCGCCTCGACGAGGCTCAGCCGCAATGTCGGCACGTCGTACATTACGCCGTACAGGTACCGCGACAGCACGCCCGTCGGCGAGACGACCATCGTCGCCGCCGAGTGCGAGTACTCGCCCGTGGCGGGCACGTACTTGTAGCGGAAGCCAATCGCGTCGGCCAAAGCGGTGATGCTCTCTTGCGGGCCGGTCAGAAACTTGAAGCCGCCCGCGGCGCCAGAACGCCCGTACTCCCGGGCGTACTTCTGCTGAGTCATCCGGGCGCGGACCGGCTGCTCGAGCGGATCGACACTCACGCTCACCAGCGTGTAGTCCTTGCCGGCGACCAGCTTCAGCTCCTTCAGCGACCGGACGAGACCGTCCAGCTGCAGGCCGCACAGCATCGGGCAGTCCGAGTAGTTGAGCGACAGCAGCACCGGCCGGTCGCCGGTGAAGACGTCTGCCAGCGAGATTGCCTTGCCACGCTCGTCGCGGAACCGCAGGTCGAGCGGCACCTGATCGCCCGACTTGTCGTCGATGCCCACGCCCTGCATCTCCGGCGGCAGGTCGGTCAGCGTCTGCGCGGTCGTCGGGCCTGCGGCTGCCAGCAGCAGCAGGGCGACGAGGATCGTGAAGGACGGTTGACGGAGGGGCATGTCTTTCGACGACGTTTCTATAGACGACGGTCGCCGCCAAGCCCGAAGCAGGGGCGTGACGGCGTGGTTTATTCGTAGGAGCCGGTGGGAGCCGCGGACAGCGGCGGGCCGACTCGATCAGTTGGTCGCTTGCAGGTCCTGCAGCACGAGCTGCTTGGCCCGGTCGATGGGGATGCGGTACGGCTTGCCCTCGCCGGCCGGCTTGCCGTAGCTCAGCAGCAGGCCGCGTTGGTCGGTGACGGTTTGCTCGGAGTTGGTGTACTTGGGGGCGATCAGCCGGTCGGCCGCCAGCCGTTGTTCGGTTTGGTAGAACAACGCGGCCGCGGCGAGCATGACGCTCACCACCGCGACGACCGACACGAACGTCCACATGACGATGGCCGGCGTGTCGAGGTTGTCTTCTTCCACGCCGCCCTCGGGCTCGCGGACGGCTGCGGTTGCTTCGCTCATCGGTTCGTGGGGGTTGTTCGTTGAGAGAACCGTTAGGAACAGGCGGTGGTCAACGGTAATCGTGGTTCAGGCCGACGGGGCGAGACGCCGCCGCCGCAAACCCTTTGGTTGTAAGTGGTTGTGCTGTCGGTGGTTGTGCTGTCGATGGTGGGGCCATCAGTGGTTGTGATAGCTCAGGGCGATCGGCAGCCGCGGGTCCTGCACCGGCAGGAGCCACTTGCCCGCGGCCCCACGCATCCAGGCGCCGACGAAGATGCCCATCATGCCGGCCGTCGCGATGATCTCTAGCAGCGGGAACGGCAGCGGGTCGGTCCCACCGCGGACCTGCGGCTGGATCATGTAGAACAGGTCGGCCCAGTGCATCAGCAGCATCCAGCCCGCCCAGAAGCAGATGATCGCCTTGGTCCGCCGGACCCAGCGAGACATCGTGCCGAGGAACGGCACGAGCAGGTGGCCGGCCACCAGCGTGGCGCCCCAGGCGATCCACGGACCCTGCTGCCGCAGGTCGTACCAGAGCGTCTCCTCGGGGATCGCCGCGTACCAGATCAGCATGTACTGGCTGAACGCGATGTAGCCCCAGAAGAAGACGAAGGCGAACATCAGCTTGCCGATGTCGTGGAAGTGCTCGGTCGTGATCGACTGCGTGAGCACGCCCTGGTCCTGCAGGTAGCTGGAGAGCAGCAGCAGCATCGCCAGGAAGCCCAGGAACGAGCCGGCGAAGAAGTACACGCCGAACATCGTGCTGAACCAGTGCGGCTCGAGCGACATCATCCAGTCGAACGCGGCGAAGTTCATCGTCAACGCGAGCACGATCATCATCGGGCCGCTGACGGTCTGCATCCACTGCGCCTGCTTGAGCGGCTGGTTGTCGTCCTGCTTGACCGAGGCGCCGAGCATCAGCCGCGACATGCCGATCCACGCGACGAAGTACACCACCGCGCGGATGGCGAACCACGTGGGCTCCAGGTAGTACTGCTTGCTGGCGAGGATGGGGTCGTTCTCGACGTACGCCCGATCGATCCACGGGTACAACGCGTCGCTGCCCGAGAAGTTGAGCGCCAGGATCGGCAAGAACAGCACGGCCGCCGTGGTGAGCGTGCCGGCGGTGATCTCCGCCAGGCGCCGCACCGTGGTGCCCCAGCGGCCGCCGGTCAGGTGGTGGGCGATCACGAAGAACAGCCCGCCCACGCCGAGCGACGTGATGAACATCAGCCCCAGCAGGTAGGCGTGCCAGAACCGGCTGACGTCGCCCGTGGCGTAGCCGTAGCCCAGGGCGCCGAGCACCAACAACAGGCCGCCGCCCATCGAGGGGATCGCCGCGCCGGACAGGCCGGGCGAGGCTTGGCGGATCTCGGTAATGTCTGCGTCGACTAGGCTCGCCATCGCTCAGACTCTTTGGTTCTTTCTCTGACAGGATTCACAGGATTGGCAGGATGCGAATCTCGCTGGGGAAGCGTTGACTCGTCTTAATCCTGTTCATCCTGTCAAAAAACTCATCCGCCGCTGAGGCGGAGTGGTAGTTAGTTCAGGTTGCTGAGCTCGATCAGCTTGTCTTTCGGCAGATCGTCCGCGCTCGCGAGCTGCGAACGCTGCAGCGCCCGCAGGTACAGCACGATCGCCCATCGGTCTTCGACCGAGATGTGCTCTTTGTAGCCCGGCATCTTGCGGACGCCGTGGCTGATGCTATTGAACAGCCGACCGACCGGCTGCTCGACGACCGATTCGGTGTACACGCTGGTCGGCTGCACCCAGGTGCCCTGCTCCAGGCCGAGTGCCCGCCTGGTCACGAGGCCCTGGCCGCCGCCGTCCAGGCCGTGGCAGACCGCGCAGTGGATGTTGAAACGCTGCTCGCCCCGGTTCATCAGTTCCTCGGTCACCTCGAGCGGGAACTCGCTGACCCAGTTCTCTTCCTTGGGCGTGGGCTCGGCGGCGGGGGCGGCGGCTTCGTCCTCATCGCCGTCGGCGACATCCCCGTCGGACACCGAGCGGACCGAGTAGCTGGCCAGCATCGCCTCCACGCGCCGCGGGCCACCGACGAACTCGTCGCCCGGCTCGTAGCCGTAGTGGTACTTGAGGTCTTCCTTCAGGGCCCCGCGCGCCACGGTGCCGGGCACCGCCACCCGCATGCCCCGGCCGTCCTCGAACAGGCTGAAGATCGTCTGCGTCTTGACCTTCGACTGGTTCTCCATGTCCTTGAAGAACGAAATCCGCGGCACGCCTGTCTTCATGCCGGTCGTCGCGGCGATGTACAGCGGCGGCACGGTGGCCACCGCCGCCAACGCGGCGCCCACCAGGTACAGGAAGCCCGGCACGGCGTGTCCGGTCGTGGGCTCCTCGATCGCGTCGGTCTCCGTGGCGCCGATCGACGCCAGGAAGGCGTCGGTCTCGGTCTCCGCGTACTTGGGGTCCTCGGCCTCGATCAGCAGGAAGAAGCCGTCGTCCGTGGCGGCGGCGAACCGCTCGCTGCGGAACAGCGGGTTGGAGAGCCGCGGCAGGCCGTTCAGCATCAGCATGCCGAAGAACGCGCCGAACGCGCTCAGCAGGATGATCGTCTCGAACGTGACCGGGATGAACGCCGGGATGCTGAGATTCGGCTTCCCCGAGATCAGGAACTCGTAGCCGGAGAGCCACCACGGCCCCTCGACGCCGTTCATGTACACCTGCATGCCCAGGCCGCCGACCAGCCCGGACAGGCCCATGACGAGCACGATGTACGGCAGGATCGTCTTGCCGTTGTTGAGCGCCTCGTCGATGCCCACCACGGGGAAGGGCGAGTACGCCTCGACCTTGGTGTAGCCGGCGTCGGTCGCTTTCTCAGCGGCCTCAACGAGCTCGTCCGGTCCGGCGAACCGCCCGATCAGGCCGATCCGCTTGGCGGGCGTGTCGTAGGTGTTGGGTGTGTCTGCCATGGTCTGTCTTGGTAGGTCGGTTGGTTCGCCCGGGGAGTTGGTCTTTGGAGCCCGGGTCACCTTCTCTTTCTCTTTTCTCTTCTCAGCCTCGGGTCACTGACCCAGGGCTAACACACGCCGCGGTGCGGCGAACAACAAGTCGCTCAGTGGGGTCCCTTCGCCTTGCCGTCCACGTACGCCATCACGTGCTTCACCTCGCTCATCGCGACGATCGGCAAGAACCGGCAGAACAGCAGGAACAGCGTGAAGAACAGCCCGAAGCTGCCGATCAGCATGCCGATGTCGATCCACGTCGGCACGAACGACTGCCAGCTGCCCGGCAGGAACGCCCGCTCGAGCGACAGGATGATCACGAACCGCTCGAACCACATACCGATGTTCACGAAGATCGAGATGATGAACACCAGCAGCATGTTGCTGCGGATCCCCTTGAACCAGAACAGCTGCGGCGAGATCACGTTGCACGTGATCATCGTCCAGTAGGCCCACGCCTGCGGGCCGAACGCCCGATTCATGAACGCGAACTGCTCGTAGGGGTTGCCGCCGTACCAGGCGATGAAGAACTCCGTCAGGTACGCGAAGCCCACCATCGTGCCCGTGGCCGTGACGACCTTGCACATCAGCTCAATGTGCCTTTGCGTGATGATGTCCTTCAGCCCGAACCACTGGCGGGCGGGGATCATCAGCGTCAGCACCATGCCGAAGCCGCTGAACACGGCGCCCGCGACGAAGTACGGCGGGAAGATCGTTGTGTGCCAGCCGGGGAGCTGGCTCACCGCGAAGTCGAAACTAACGATCGTGTGCACCGAGAGCACAAGCGGCGTCGCCAGCGCGGCCAGCAGCGTATACGCCTTCTCGTAGACCAGCCACTGCGTCGACGACCCGGTCCAGCCGAGCGACAGCAGGCCGTAGGCGAAGCGGCGGATCGGGTTGATCGCCCGGTCGCGCAGCGTCGCCAGGTCGGGGATCATGCCCATGTACCAGAACAGCACCGACACCGTGGCGTAGGTGCTCACCGCGAACACGTCCCACAGCAGCGGGCTGCGGAACTGGCTCCACATGTAGAGCCGCGTGTCCGGGTAGGGGAACAAGTAGTACGCGAACCATACCCGCCCCACGTGGATGCCGGGGAACGTGCCGGCGCAGACGACCGCGAAGATCGTCATCGCCTCGGCGAACCGGTTGATGCTGGTGCGCCAGTGCTGGCGGAACAGGAACAGGATCGCGGAAATCAGCGTGCCCGCGTGGCCGATGCCGACCCAGAACACGAAGTTCACGATCGGGAAGCCCCAAGCCACGGCGTTCTGGTTACCCCAGACGCCGACGCCCGTGATGATCAGATACCCGATCATCGCGCCGAACAGGCCCGCTACGTTCGCGGCGATGAAGAAGCTGATGAACCACGCGACCGGCGGCCGCGGGTTCTCGGCGATCCGGCACACCTTCTCGGTGACCGACTTGTAGTCGTTGTCGCCCTCGACCCAGGGCGGGTCGATCCACGCCTCGGGAACACTTCCGAGCTTTCCGGTGACGCCGGCGGGGATGTCAGCAGCTGCCATCGAATTGGATTCGGTTAGGAACCACGGATGAACACAGATAAACGCGGATGGGGCCGTCGCGAGCGACCAGCCTTCCGGCGTTATCTGTGTCTATCCGTGTTCATGTCTGGTTGCTTTTGAACGCTGTTGGATCGTGATTCAAGCGTGGTTGGCTTCGGCCGCGTGCTCACCTTCGTGGTGATCGCCGTCGTGGTCGTGGCCCTCACCGTGGTGCCCTTCACCGTGGTCCCCGTCGCCGTGGCCGCCGTGGTGGCCCTTCAGTTCTTCTTCCCAGGCGAGCCGCTCGTGCGGGTTGCGGATCTTCGCGAGGAACAGGTTCCGCGGCTTGGTCATCAGCTCGGACAGGATGCCGTAGGCCCGGTCGTCGGCGTGGGCCAGCGAGACGCGGCTCTCGGGGTCCATCAAATCGCCGAACTCGATCGCCTTCGACGGGCACGCTTGCTGGCAGGCGGTTTGGATCTCGCCGTCCTTGATCGCCTCGCCGCGGACCTTGGCGTCGATCTTGGTGGTCGAGATCCGCTGCTGGCAGAAGGTGCACTTCTCCATGACGCCGCGGCTGCGGATCGTCACCTCGGGGTTCATCACCAGCTGCTGCAGCTGGTTGTTGGCGTCGTTGAGGCTCTTGGAGTAGCGGAAGTAGTTGAACCGCCGCACCTTGTATGGGCAGTTGTTGGCGCAGTACCGCGTGCCGATGCAGCGGTTGTAGACCATGTTGTTGAGGCCCTCGTCGTCGTGTACCGTCGCCGCGACAGGGCACACCTGCTCGCAAGGCGCCGTCTCGCACTGCTGGCAGGCGATCGGCTGCTGCGCGACCTGAGGGTTCTCGAAGTTCACGGGGTCGGCGGCCTCGTCCGTGTTGACCACGCCCTTGAAGTACCGGTCGATGCGGATCCAGTGCATCTCGCGGCCCTTGATGACCTGGTCCTTGCCCACGACCGGCACGTTGTTCTCGGCCTGGCAGGCGACCATGCACGCGTTGCAACCGATGCACTTGTTGAGGTCGATCGCCATGCCCCACGCGTGGCCGCCGTCGTAGCTGCGTAGGTTCCACAGCGGCTCGGTCGGCCGGTGGCCGTGCTCGGCCGTGTCGTCGTGGACTTGAACTTCGTGGCTCATCTCGGGGGCGAACTTCGTGTTCTTCTCGAAGTTCACCAGCTGAGCCTCGCGGATCAGCTCGCCGGTGCGGCGGCCGATGGCCTCCAGGCCGAGCTGGTCGATCGCGTGGTGGTCCTGCGTGGTGGCCAGCTCGTAGCTCGTGGAGGTGCCGTCGACGTCGACACCGGTCACAAAGCCGGCCGTCGCGTCGCCCCGCAGCGGGTAGGCGTCCACACCCACCGGCTCGGCCGGAGCGGGCATCCACAAGGCGGCCAGGTCGTTGGCGTAGAGGCCCGCGGCCGCCTCGCCGTCTTCCATCAGCAGGCCACCGACGCGGCCCGCCGCGGTGCGGCCGTAGCCCAGGGCAAGGGCGATCGAGCCCTTCGCCTGGCCGGGCATGACGTACACGGGGGCTTCGACGGTCGTCTCACCGACGGTCAGCTGGCACAACGTGCCGTGCTCGAGCTCGAGCTCCGCGGCCGTCGTTGGCGAGACCAACGCGGCGTTGTCCCAGGTGAGCTTTGTGAGGAAGTCGGGCGTCTCCTGCAGCCAGCCGCTGTTGGCGAACCGGCCGTCATACGTCGAGCTGCTCGGCGTGAAGACGAGCTCCAAGTTGTCACCCGTGGGGGCGACGGGAGCGGGGAAGTCCTCGCCAACGAGCGACGCCTCAGCGGGCTGGAAGCTTGCGGTGGAGAATGGCGTCTTGTCGCCGGTCGGCAGGCCGTCGTGCAGCAGCTTCTCCCACGCGGTCTCGTCGAGGCCGTCGGCCCGCTCGCCGAGCGACGTGGCGACCAGCTGCCGCGCGTCCGGCGCGGCGTCGCCCGCCAAGAAGGCGAGCATCTCGAGCTTCGAGCGACCGCCCACGAGCGGGTCGATCAGCGGCTGCGTGACGCCGATCGTGCCGTCCCAACCGATCACGTCGCCCCACTGCTCGAACGGGTGCGTCTCAGGCAGGCTCCAGCGGCAGAGCTTCGCGGTCTCGTCGTCATATACACCCAAGCGGATCGTGTGCGGGATGTCGGCGAGCTTCTCCGCGAACGGCGCCGGGGCGTCGTACGCCGGGTTGCCGTCCATGACGATGAGCGTGTCGACCTCGCCGGCGTCGGCGGCGGAGATGAGCTCGCTGATCGGCAGCAGCGGCTTGCTGGGCGCTGGCTCCTCGGTCAGGAGCACCGTCTTGCCGATGGCGCCCAACGTGGCGTTGATCTCGTGGGCGATCGCGTGCACGGCGGCCGGTTGGCCCGGCCCCACCGCCACCAACGCGGCGCCCGGGTTGTGTACCAAGTCGTCGGCCAGCACCTCGATGAACTGCTCCGGCGTGGCCGTCGGGCCGTACTTCTCGTCCGAGTGGGCGTGGTCCGCGGCGCCGGCCAGCGTCTTCACCTGGTCGCGGAGCTTGCCCAGCAGCTCGCCGATCTGCGACGACTTCATCGGCAGGCGATGGTCCGCCGCGGCGCCGGTGGTGGTGAAGCAGCTCTCGACGGCGTAGAGCCGATTCATGCCCTCGCCCGGCTCGCGGCCTGCGGCGAAGTCGCGGGCCGAGCGCAATGCGTCGGGGCCCTGCGTCAGGATGTCGGCGTCGAAGCTGGCGATGACCTTCGCGTCCGCCAGCCGGAGGTGCGTGCGGCACGGCTGGCCGAACGCCTGCGTGGCGCCGTTCAGCTCATTCGCCCGCGACAGCGGCGTGTACCCGTAGAACTTGGCGCCCGGCAGCTTCTCCGCGAGGCGGTCGACCGCGTCGTACAGCGAGTAAGACTCGAGCGGCGGGGTGAGGATCGCCAGGCCGGTTCCGTCGCCCAGGGCGTCGATCCGGCCGCGGGCGTACTTCTCGAAGTCGGCCCAGCTCTTGGTGAACTCCTTGCCCCGCTCACGCAGGGTGAGCTTTGTCGTGCGGTCCGGGTCGTACAGCGCGAGCGTCGCGTTGAGGGCGAACGTATCGGCGGCGCCGCCCGAGGCGGGATGCTCCGGGTTGCCCTCCACCTTCACGGGGCGACCGTCGTACTTGGTCACCAGCAGGTGCTTCGGGGCGCCTGCCCAGAGGATGTTGGTCGCGTAGTAGTCCGGCTTGCCGGGGATGTAGCCCTCGGGCCGCTCCGCGAACGGGGCGAACTGCTCCGTCTCCCAGCGGCAGCCCGCGGCGCCGGCGAGCGCGAACGAGGCGCTCATCAGCTGCATCCAACGCCGCCGCGAGACGCCTTCGGGGAACTCCGACGCAGCAACGGGGAACTCCCGCGCCAGGAAGTCCTGGAACTGCTCGGTGTTCTGCAGCTGATCGAGGCTACGCCAGTAGGGGCTCGCCTTGCTGCGGTCGATCGCGGCGGTCTCGATCGAGGACGCCGCGTTGGCGGTCGCACCCCGGTCATCGGCGGCGGGCGTGTCGATCACTGTAAGCGTGTCTGGCGTCATCGGGCGTTTTGAAGGGGGGTGACGCGTTTCGCGAGAGCGAGGAAGGCCGCGTGAGCTAACAGAGTCGGTTTGGAGTAATCGCCGTCGGCGACAGGCCACCGGGTTATCCAGACCAGGCCGCCCACCTACCGGTGGGCCGATCTATCGGTGGCAGGTGGAGCAGTTGCTGTTCGGGTGGATACCGAGCTCTTCGGCGACAGCCAAGCCGACCTCTTCGGCCGACGAGCCTTCGTCGATCTCCGGGTCCCACGCCATGTTGGTGATCTGGTCGAGCGGCCGCAGCCGCGCGGTCGGGTTGCGGTGGCAGTCGAGGCACCAGCTCATCGCCAGCGGCTCGTGCTGGTACACGACCTCCATCTTGTCGATCCGGCCGTGGCACTCCACGCAGCCGACGCCACGGTTCACGTGCGCCGCGTGGTTGAAGTACACGTAGTCCGCCAGGTCGTGGATTCGCTCCCACTTGACCGGCGTGCCCTCCGCGAGGCTCTGGCGGATGGGCTGCAGCTTGGGGCTGTTGGCGTGCACCACCGTCTTGGCCAGCGTGCCGTCGAGGTTGATCGACGCGTTGTGGCAGTTGCCGCACGTGTTGGTGGCGGGGATCGCCGCGTGGGCCGCCTTGTCTACCGTGTTGTGGCAGTATCGGCAGTCCATTTTCAGCTCGCCGGCGTGCAGCTTGTGGCTGAACGGCACGGGCTGCTCGGGGGCGTAGCCGGTGTACATCACCTCGGGCAGCGTGCCGTAGAACAGCACCGCGCCGGCGTAGGCGCCGCCGGCTCCAAGGCCGCCGAGCAACATCAAGGTGAACTTGTTGACCCAAGGCGGGAAAACGAATCGATCCACGTCAAACGTCCAGCGTGCTGGGGCGTCAGGAGCAAAGAAACAGGCGCGGCACAGCGTCAGTCACGAGCGCAACGCCTCCGCAGACTCGGGAGCATAGCGACGATCAGTGACCGCTGAAACGCGCCAAAATGTCACACCCAAATGGGGGGGTGTCTACCCCCCGAAGCCAGCGGGGCTGGCGCTACCCGCTACGAACGCAGCGGCTACGAAAAACGGGCGCCGATCGCAACCGCGATCGACGCCCGTGCTGGAACCCTGACTCACCGGACGAGTGGGTCAGTCTTCCTCGTCCTCTTCCCAGTCCTCGTCTTCGTCGCCGTCGTCCTCACCATCTTCGTCGTCCCAGTCTTCGTCCTCGTCGTCCGGGTCGAGCAGGTCCTCCAGCTCGAGTTCACCCTCAAGCAGCGGACCGATCAGTCCGCCGAACCGCTCGCCGAACTCGACGGCGTCGATGTCGCCGGCGACGTTCAGGAAGACCAGCTCGCCCGGCTCGGCCACAAGAACCGCCACGCCCGCGATGGTGTCTTCACCTTTGGGTAGCACCACCACATCGACGCTTTCTTCGCCGTCTTCGCGGACCCGGACAATGCTCTGCCAGTAGGCGTCGATGAGCTTGGCGGCTTGCCGCTGGGCGAGCCGCGTGGTCGGCACGCTCTTGTCGAGGTCCTCGTAGACCTCGACACGGATCAGTTGAAGCTGTTCGACAAGGTCGCCGAACTCCGCGGCCCGGCCCGCCGCGGCGGTCATCATGCGGAGCACCGGGCCGCTCAGCTCGATCTTGGCGGTCGGTTCCGAGCCGTCCATGCGGCTCGACCAGTCGATGTCAACGACCCCTGGATGATCGACGGCGTCGGCTGAAGCCGTCGCGGCCAGGAAGCCGGCGCCGGCCAATAGTAGGGTTGCGAGTGCGTATCGGTCGTGCATAGGTCACCTCATTGGGGTTTGAGCTACTCTTCGACACCACGCGGAGTGCGTCGTGTCAGCCGTTGTTCTCGCGCGGCGCCGGCTGCACGGCGTTGAGCAGGGCGCCGGCGGTGGCGCCCCACTCGCCGAGCTTCGATCGACTCACGGCGGCGAAGGTTTTCTGGAGCGGTTGGACGAGGCCACGCTCCACCGCTCGGGCAGAGACGTCGATCCGGTTGTCGGCGACGGCGCTGCGCACTTCACGAAGGGTGTCGCGGGCCTGGGCGAGCTGGGCCCGCGGCGTGCTGCTCTCGGGCTCGGACGCTGAGTCGGTCGCGGCTTGTTGCGGGGAACGCTGCGTCTCACTCGTGGGGACGAGCATCAGCACGAGCGACGCGGCGATCGCCAGCAGCGCCGCGTAACGCCACGCCGGTCGTAGATGGGCGGTGCGTTGGCGCGTGGGCGTTGCCGGCCGACCGATTGCCGCGGCTCGGTCGATCACGTGGTCGGGGCAGTCGAGCTCCGGCAGCGTCGCCAGCGCCCGGGTGGCGCGGTGTAGCGCTTCGCAGGCCGTGGCGCACGTCTCGCACGTCGCGACGTGCGCGCTGACGCGTTCGCTCTCCGCCGCGTCGAGGCTCTCCTCGACAAACTCGTCCAGCAGCGAGTCGAACGCTTCGCAGCCGGCGAGGGATTCTTGGTCAGGCGTCATGCGTGCACGCCTCTGGTCGGTTGGCGGTGGGTTCGGTGGACGACGTTTCATGGAGCGGGGCGAGCTGCGCGGCGAGCTTTCGCCGGGCCCGATGCAGGTACACCCGCACGCTGGTGAGCGGCATGTCGAGCGCTTCAGCGATGGCTTGGTAAGTCATGCCCTGCACCTCGCGGAGGATCAGCAGGCTGCGGTGGGGCTCGGGCATCTGCGCGAGCGCCCGCTCAATCTCGCCGCGAGTCTCGACCGCTTCCGCGTGGGCTTGTGGCGGCGCGTCGTGGCTCGCCGCCGCCTCGATCGCCGTCTGGTTCGCCTCGGAGCCGGTCGTCTCGCGCGAGCGGCCGCGTTGACGGATCAGGTCGACGCAAACGTTCCGCGTGGTCCGCACCAGCCAGCCCTCGGCCTTGCCGGGGTCGATCCGGTCGGCGTGCCGCCACAGCCGCACGAGCGTCAGCTGCGTGGCGTCCTCCGCGTCGGCGTGCGACCCCAGCGTGTAGTACGCCAGCGTGTAAACGCGGCGCCGGTGCTGCTCGATCAGCCGGCCGACCGCCGTCGGGTCCATCGCGTCGCGGCGGTCTGCGTTGGGGTGAGCCATGCCATCAGCAAGGACGAACCACGGGGGAGAAGAGTTACACCCCGTGGTTCGTTTTTGATCGGTCGTTCTTTTCCGCGTCGCCGATCGGCTACTTGGCCGGTTCTGCGGCGGGACGGACGGACGTGTCCGCCGGCGGCTCGACAGGCTCGGTCGGCTCGACAGGCTCGGCCGGCTCAACGCGGTACGCGAGGTCCGGCAGCGAGAGACTTACCCGGTAATCGCCCGCTTTGGGCAGGTACGCCTCGATATTGGCCGACTGGGGGCCCGGCTCGGCTGTGCCGGAGACGGGGAAGCGGGCGTCCGTCTGGTCGGTCTCGCCGGCCGAGAGGTCCCAGTTCTCGTCGGCGACGAACTTCAGCTCGATCGGACCGGGGGCGTCCGTCGTGATAGTCGCTGTCCAAACGCCGCCACCGTTGACTTGTGTCATCGGCGTGGCGGTGAGCGACCAGTCGTTGAACGAGCCTGCGACGGCTACCGCCGCGGCCTCGTCCAGTGTCGCCGCCACTTCGGCTGCGGGTTTGGGGGCCTCGCGGCCGGCGCAGTAGATCGCCAGCCCGCCGACGATCGCGAGTGAAAGCCCCGCCGCCAGCGCCTGTTTGCGACGCAGCAGCCCGTCGAGCGAGAGTCGTCCGGCGCCGGCGAAGGCGAAGAAGACGTACACCCAGAAGTACTTCAGCGTGATGTGCTGCGTGGTGTATACGGACAGGATCGGAATCTTGTGGAACATGAACGCGGCTACGCCGAGCGTGAACGCCAGGAAGAATGCGGCAGGTCGCGTGGCGAGGCCGATCGCCAGCAGCACGCCGCCGGCCACTTCGGACATCGCCGCGAGCCACGCGAACAGCACCGGCATCGGGAAGCCGAGCCCCGCGACCTGATCGGCGAACCAACCATCGAGCGGGAACTTGCTGACGCCCGCGCTCCAGCAAATGACGAAGCCGAAGTAAACGCGGAGCAGCAACGCGCCGACCTCGGCCAGCGGCGTCAGGTCGGTCCCGCCGGTGACCGTCCAGAACGGGCGGTTCGCGTTGGTTGACTGCGTAGCGGCGCCGGGGTCGCTCATCGTGGGGCTCGGTGAGGTTGGGGAGAGGATCGCGAGAAGAGTTACGCGAGCATTCGCCCCGCAGGCCGCAGCGGATGCAACCCGTCGCCAAGAAGTGTGACGCGTGATGCGCAACACCGCTGCGCAACAACGCCGCGCAGAGTCCTCAGTCAGCGGGTGCGTCGCGCTCGCGTTTCACCGCGAGGCGCTGACCGAGATCGGCCGAGGCGATGGGACCGATCGCCGTGTCGCCGTACTCGCTGACGATGAACTCCAGCACGCCGAGCCCACGCTCTTCGTCGCCCAGGGCGAAGTGGCTCGTCGCGATCGAAGACATCGCCTGGGCGATCGCGTTGCGGTCGGACGAACGCTCGATCATGAACTCCAGCACCGGGATCGCACGGTCCCACGCCTCGCACCGCTGGTAACCCCAGGCGACCCGCTGGGCGATGCCGAGTGGCTCGTCGCCGGGCGCCTTCGCGAGCTCGGGCTCGACAAACTCGCAGTACTCGATCGTGTCGTAGCCCCACTTGGCTTTCGCGTACCGATCGACAATGAGGATGCGCGCGAACTCACCGCGTTCGGCGTTGAGCAATCGGCCGAAGCACTCGAACGCCGCGTCGGCGTCGCCCAGCAGCATCCGCGCGTTGCCGAGCTTCCAGAGGCGTTGGTCGAGGGAGTACGAGCCTAACGAAGCCCGCTCCGCGTCCCCAATCCGCAAGCACTCTTCGAGCCGATCAGCCGCCCCGGCAACGTGACTCAGCAACGCTGCACGCTCGCTCTCATCATCGGTTTGACGCATTTCGTTGCGGGCCCGGACGAAGCGTCGATCGCCCTCATCGTACAGGGCGTTCTGGAGCCGGGCCTGCCAGTCGGCTTGCTCGCTCTCCGTCGGTGCATCGGCCAGTTGCTCGCGGAGGAACTCGATCCGTATCGCGCAGCCCTCGGCGTAACGATTGAGGTCGGTGGATCGATACTCGGAGGCAAGCGCGGCCAGCAGCGAGTCGGCCATGACGGGCGATTCCGCGGCCATCGCCGCCTCCGCCGCTCGCTCGAAGAGCCGATCCGCTTTAACGCGATCGCCCGTCGCCTCGTGCAGCTTCGCCGCCTCGCTGAGCGTGCTGAAGGCGAGCGGGTCGGACAGGGTGAGACCCTTCGCCGCGGCGTCGAAACGATCCGCCCACTCGCGTTCGAACGCGAATAGATCGCCGCCGGCGTTCTCCGACTTGGCTCGTTCGTAGTCCTCTTGCAGGATCGCGAGTTGGCTCCGCTGACCGATCGTCCGCAGGGAGGGCGACAACGCAACGACGGCGAGGATCGCCACGGCCGCTACCACCAGCACGCCGGCAAAGAACGGCCAGCCGACCGCGTGCCGATTCGGTTTTGCTTCGGACACCAGGTTCGCCTCACCGGGCCTTAGATCAGTTCGACGCAGACCAGCTCGTCGTCCGTGCGGAGGTACAGCCGCGAGCCGACGATCGCCGGCGTGCAAAGCAGGTCTTCCGCTTCGGCCGGATCGACGCTGAAAAGGTTTAGCCGTGAGACGATGCGGAACGCGTCGGCGTCCGCGTCGACGAGCAGCAGCTCGCCGCCACGGCCGACGACCAACAATCGACCGGCGCCCCCGGCGGTGCGGCCGGCTAGGACTGCGCCCGTCTCCGGCAGCGAGTCGTCTTCGCCGATCCACGCCTCGGACAGGTCGCCGCCACGCAGGCAGTAGAGCGCGTTCCACACGCAGTACACCCGGTCTCCCAGCACCGTGGGCGAGCTGGTGTCGGGCAGCAGTCCCTCGTGCGTCGCCACGGGCGGGGTCGCGAGGCCTGCGCCGTTCGGCTCGTAGAGACGGGCGCCGTTGTTCTCGGTGACCACGAACAGGCGGTCGCCGACGATCGCCGGCGTGGGCACGTTGAAGTCGCCGTCGAGCCGCGGCGTGAGCGACCAGAGCCGCTCGCCGGTGGTCGGGTTCCAGCCGCCGAGCGTGGTGCGGTCGTAGCCGATCAGCTGCGGCGTGTCTCCAAGCCTTGCGACGACCGGCGAGGCGAAGGCGTGGCCGTCTCCGCCGGCGACCCAGCGTTCGCGGCCGGTCGACGCGTCGAGGCCGATCCACAACGCGTCGTCCGCCGCGGGGCACACGATGAGTGTGTCGCCCACCAGCAGCGGGCTGCAGCAGGCGCCCCACACGAGCTTGCCCCGGTCGCCGTACTCGCGCCGCAGCGGCCGGCGCCACACGCGCTTGCCGTCGTCCAGCCGCACGCACGCCACGTCGCCGAAGGCGCCGAGCAGATAGACCCGGCCGCCGTCGATGAGCGGTGTCGCCCGCGGGGCGTTGTCGTAGTCGAGCTGGCCCACGGCCGGGTAGCGGTGCTTCCACAGCTCCTCGCCGGTGACCGCGTCGAAGCAACGCCACACGTCGAGCCGATTGGAGAAATCGCGGTCGCCGATCACCACCCGGCCCTCGGCGACCGCGATCCCTCCCAGCCCGCTGCGTGACATCCGCTGCCGCCAAACGAAACGCGGCGTCGCGGGCAGCTCCGCCGGGAGCCAAGCCACGACGCCGTCGCGCGTCGGCCCGCGGAAGCCGGGCCAGGCGGCGTTGTCGGCCGGCGAGGCCCGCGAAGAAGCGGCCGCTTCGTTCTCCGTGGGCGTTTGCTCGCCTTTTGCGTTCGGCGTCACCTCAGCGGGGACCATCTGGCCGCCTTGGTAGTCCGGCCCGGGCGGCGTGAAGCCACGCAGGGTCTCCAACGCCGCGAGCGTCTCGGGCTCGGCGACGGCGCCGTACAACGCCTCGACCAACGGGACGACGATCGCCTCGTCGGCGTGCTCGGTGACGAACGCCGTGATGAACGGCACGGGCGCGGTCTCGCCGACGACCCGCAGGTCGCCCTTGGCGATCGTGCCGCAACCCTCGAGCAGCGGCGCCGCGTAGCTGCTGATGACCGCGGCGGCGGGCGTGGCGCCCGCGGTCTTCTGCCGCTCAAGCAGCTCGCTGGCGCCGTCGCTGCAGGCCGGCGACACCAACGACTCACCGATCTCCACGCCCGACGACGCCAGCAACGCCCGCGCCGCGGCGTGCTTCTCGTCGCACTCCGCCGGGCCGTAGTAGACGTCGTAGCCGGCCAGGTCCTCGACGCCCTGCGCCGCGTCGGCCGAAGCGACGACGAGCAGTCCGTTCTGCGTTGTCTCGCCGTCCTTGCCGGTGAGCTGCGCGACGGGCATCGCCTCGACGCGGAGCTTGGCCAGGTCGGACCGCACGACCGAGTCCTTGCCGATCACCAGATGCGCCCGCTCGGCGTTGGCGTCTTCGATCGCGTCCGACAGCGTCTCGCCGAAGCCGACCACGACCGGCCGATCGATCGCCCGCGACAGCGAATCGCCCAGCACCGCGTAGTCACGCTGCGCGTAGCCCTCGACGCACGGGCAAGACAGCGGCGCGGCCAGCGGGTCCATCACGGCGACGACGACCGCGTCCGACGCCACCGCCGAGCCGCAGCTCGCCAGGAGCAACGTCAACGCAACGAACCGCTTCATGGTTGTTCACTTCAGGCAAGAAGAAACCACAGAGACACGGAGCCCACAGAGAAGTCGGAAGCGGGCCGCCGGAGAGCGTCCCCGTCACAAGTCCTCAGTGTCTCGGTGACTCTGTGGTTATTGAACCAGTCAAAGAGTCGGCGTAGTCACTCGCCGCCGCCGAGGGCGTCGAGCAGGCGTTGGACCATCGAGTCGGTCTGGGCCGTGCCGGCGCTCTGCTCGGTGTACGCGAGCTGCTCGCCCTCGCCCGCCTGCTCCAGCACCACGATGTGGTTGCGGGTGATGTCCATCATATAGACGCGGTCGCCCGCCGGGCTGACGGCGATGGTTACCTTGTCGCAACCGGGGATCAGATCCACCTTGCCCACGAGGCCCGTCAGCACGCCTTCCTTGGTGTACTTCTTCACGCGGCCGATCTTCGACTCGGCCGTGTACACCGAGCCGTCGGCGCCGAAGGCGACGTTCATCGGGTTGCAGCAGCTGGCGAAGCCCTCGACCGTGTCGCGGTCGCCGGAGCCCCAGTCACTCTGCTCGTTGCCGTCGCGGTCGAAACACGCGACGCGGTGTCGGCTGTTCTCGGCGACGAAGATGCCGTCGCAGCACGCCTGCACGTCCATCTGGCCGCAGCACCCGGAGAGGCCGGTGATGATCTCCGTGGCGTTGTCGAAGTGCCGCGTGGCGCGCCACACGGCGAAGCCGTAACCCTTCTTGGCGCCGGTGGCGAAGAACACCTCGCCGTCCGCCTCGCTGATCGAGGCGACGCGCATCTTGTACGAGATCGAGCTGTCGACCCGCTGCTCGATCTGCTCCTCGGTGAGCTCGGCCTCGCCCTGCGACTCGAGCATCTGTTCGTACATCTCGAGCTGCTGCACGAGCGAGTCTCGCAACGCCGTGTCACGGGTCGTGTCCGCGCTCTGGCCGGTGGCGCGGGCCGACAGCCAGCGGGCGAGCTTCGACAGCGGCGCGGTGTCGGCCGACTCGTCGGCGGCCTCGTCGCTCGCTTCCTCCGACGCCGCGGCCTGCTTCTCTTCCGCGGCCCGCTCGGCGGCTTCGATCCGCTCGTCGATCTCTTCGATCTGCTCGTTCAGGTCGTCCACGTACTCGGTCATCCACTCGAGCTGCGACTTGTGGCTCTCGATGACCTGCTCGCGGACGTCGTCGCGGCTGTTGCGGAGCACCTCCGCGTGCGGGGCCGACGACTTGTTGACGAGCGTGCCGTCCGGCTCGAAGCGGGCCAGGTAACCCTCGCCGGCCAGGTAGACCCGTCCGTCGCTGCCCGTGTTGATCGCCTCGGGCTCGAACGGCAGGTCCCAGCTCGCGATGAGGCTGCCCTCGGGCGAGAAGACGCGGACGTCGCCCGCCGAGTTGGCGCCGCACGCGGCGAGCACGTCGCCCGCGGGGTTCAGGCAGAAGGTCTTGAGCGGTCGCTGGGGCAGGCCCTCGGCGTTCACCTGCAGCAGTTGCTTCTGCGAGTGCGTGGCGCGGTACACGCCGTCGTCGTGGTCCAGCTCGCCGTCGTCCGCGGCGGCGGTGTCGTTAGCACACGGTGCGTCCGCGCATGCTTCGGTGGCTTCGCACGGGGCGTCTTCGCACGCGGCGCCTTCGCTCAGCGCGGTGTCGGTCAGCGCGGAGTCGCACGCTGCGGCGTCACCCGCCTCGGCCTCACTGTTGTTGGCTTCGCCAACGTCCGCTGTGTTCTGCTTTTCGTCGGCCGGCTCCCCCGCGGTTACGGCGGCGAGGGTTTCGGTCAGCAGCGACGCCTCCGCCACCACGGCGTCGGCGGCGAGAACCGCCGGGCCGTGCATCATCAGGCCGGCAACCACCGCGAATCGAGCAAGCGAACGCATGCCTCTTTTCTCCTGTTTGGGCGACGCTGCACGACGGGCCCGAGGGCCGCGCGAGCGGGAAATCACCAGCGACGAAACATTCCGGCCTGCATTGTCGGCGGGGAGGCTCCGAGTCAGCAACCTAATTTCGGCGGTTCTCGGCCGATCTTGCCGATCGGAACCGAGAACGCCCCGGCCCGTGAAGCTGTGACGCCCCCGGCGCCGCTATCAAGGCAGCTTCTTCAGCTTGCGTTGCAAAGATCGCCGGGGGATGCCCAGCCGATCGGCAGCCTTGGTGATGTTGCCTCCGCAGTCGGCCATCACCTGCTGAATGTGGTTCCACTCCGCGTCGGCGAGTGTGGGCGTGTGCGCGGCCGTCTCTTCGACCGGGGGAGCCTGCTCGTCGGCGATGACGCCGCTGCGGTGGAACGCCTCCAGCACCTGGTCCGCGTCCGCCGGCTTGGTGACGTAGTTCTCGGCCCCCGCATGCATCGCCTCCACGGCGCTAGCGATGCTGCCGTAGCCGGTGAGCATGACCACCCGAGCCCCCGGGCAGGTCTCCTTGAGTTCGGCGAGCAGCTCGTGGCCGTTCATGCCGGGCATCTTCAGGTCCACGACGGCCAGTTCCGGCTCCCAGTCGCTGACGATCTCCAGGGCCTCGGCGCCACCGCCCGCGGTGCGGACCATCAGCCCACGATCGCGCAGCGCGCGAGACATCCGCTCGCGGAGCAGCTCGTCGTCATCGACCAGCAGAAGGGTTGAGCCAGCGAGGTGGGAAAGCGGGTCGTCGGACATCGGTCGGCGGATCGCGATCGGTCGGTGTTTCGCAGAACGGGGTCCACTGTAAGCGAAGACCACCCCGGGTGCGGAGACGACTACTTTGCGAGCGGCAGCACGATGGTCACCAACGCGCCACCCCCCGGGGGCGATTCCAACCGCAGCGAGCCGCCCAGCCGCTCCACCACGCTCCGCGCGAGGAACAGCCCGAGGCCCATGCCACTGCCCGGGGCCTTGGTGGTGTAGAAGGGCTCCCCGGCGCGGGCGAGCACCTCCGGCGGCATGCCCGGACCGCGGTCGGCGATCGCCAGCCGCACGGTGCCCGCCAGCCGATCGACGCGGATCGAGACGGGCTCGTCGGCGTTGGCGCTGTCCGAGGCGTCGATCGCGTTCTGCACGACCGCACGCACCGCCTGGGTGAGCGCGATCTTGGGGGCGAGCACGACGAGCCCGCCCGCCTCGTCCAGCCACAAAGTCTCGACCCGGTCGGCGGCGGCCAGCTCGCCGAGGACTTCTTCCACGAGCCGGGCGGCGGTGAGGCGCTCGGGCAGCCCCGCGGTCGGTTGCCCCGAGTCCGTCGCCATGCGGTCGAGGATCGAGCGGCACCGCGCCAGCTCGCGGCCCACCAGCCGCAGGTCGTCGATGGCGGCCTCGCCGACCCCGCCGCGTTCCAGCTCGCGTTGCGCTTCGGTCGTGGCGACGGCGATCGTCGAGAGCGGCGTGGCGAGCTCGTGCGCGGCCCCGGCCGCCAGCGTTCCGAGCGCCTCGAGCTTCTCGGCGCGTGCTCGCTCGTTCTCGGCCTGGCGCCGCAGCCGATTGCTGGTGCGTAGCTCGGCGTTGAGCCGCGTGAGGAAGTTGACGATCACACTCGACGCGGCGGCGAAAGCCACCCACACGCCGAGCGTCGCCCACGGCGGGCCGACCTGCGCGCTCGCTTCGAGCGCGACAACGCTCTCGAGCCGCGCGGGGTTGCGCAGCTCATCGACCGGCAGGTGCGAGAAGCTGATCATCGCGAGCGCGAGGATCGCCAAGCCGTTGAGCACCCATGCCCACACCGCCGGCAGGATCATCGCCGAGAGCGCGAGGTTCACGAAGTAGAACACCACGAACGGGTTGGTGGGCCCGCCCGTGAGCGCGAGCATCGCCGTCAGCACGACGAGGTCCAGCAGCATGAGCCCGCCGAGCGCCGTGTGCCAGACGCTGCGGGGCGTGCCGGGCGAGAGCCGCGTCCGCCACCAAGAGTAAACCGCGTTGCTCACCACGGTGACGCCGACCAGCAGCAGCAGCTCGGCCGTGGGCAGCCCGGCGCCGACCAAAGCGCTGACGAACGCGATCGTCACGAGTTGGCCGCCGGCCGCCACCCAGCGGAGTTTCGCGAACCACTCTGCGTTGATCGCCAGTCGGCTGTCGAGCGTAGCGGCGGGGCTCACGGTTGTTCGGCCGGGGGGGGTGGCGGGACGGCTATTCGCGGGGCGTGCGGTCGCCGCGGAGTTCGCGCAGCACCGCCTCCGCGGCGCGCCGGCCGCTGCGCATGGCGCCGTTGATCGAGGCGGTGTCGAGACGATCGCCACACACCAGCACGCGGTCCGCGACGCGTAGCGACTTCTCGATCCGCTGGTAGTGCGGCGGCCGCTGATCGGGCAGCGCGTACAGCACGCGGCAAACGCGAAGGGGGCGCCAGGCGTCGGCCGCCGGGCCGAACCAGCGCCTGGCTTGGTCACGCGTGGCGCGGAACAGCGTTTCGTCGTCCGCGTCTCCGGATTGCTTCTCGAGCACCGTCGCGGAGACGAGCGATTGACCCGCCGGCGCGTAACGCGGAGCCACCTGGCTCGGCACGCTCAGGTTGTTGATCGGCCCGGCTTCGGGGCCGTCTCCGTTGAGCATCAGAATGGGCTCTCGTAGCGGCGCCTCGTCCGCGGCGAAGTAGACGCACGCCACCGACCTGCCGGCGGCCGCCGGCGGTTCGTGGCCAAGCAACCGGTCGGCGGTCGGGCCGTCGGTCGCCACAACGAGCAAGCGGCCGCGGAACCGGTCATCGCCCGCGATCGCCGTCGCTCCGTCGATCGCCTCGACCGGCGTGTTCAGCCGCAGTGCCCCGTCCGGCAGCGACTCCGCCAGTTGCGCAGGAATGGCGCCCATCCCGCCAGCCGGCAGCGTCGCTCGGCCGGCGCCGAAGAGCCGGAAGACGAACTCGAACATACGGCTCGAGGTAGTGAGATCACTCTCAAGGAAGATGCCGCCCAAGAACGGACGGAAGAACTTGTCGATGGCCGTCGGCGAGAACCCGAACCGACGCAACGCGTCGATCGTGGCGAGCTCTTCGCCGGCGACCGCGTCGAGGCGATCGGTCGAAGCGAGCCGCGCTTTAAGGCGGGCGATCCGCAGCTTGTCGCCCAGGGTCGCCACGCCAGAGAGCGCGGTCGCGACAGCCGACGTGGGGCGGCGCCACGGGTCGCTCAGCCGATGCGTACGTCCGCCGGCGTAGACCAACGCGCCCGGTTCGTACGCCTTGAGTTCGAGCCGTCCGTAGTCGAGCTGGTCGCGTGCTTCCTCGTAGTTGTCCAGCAGCACCTGAAAACCGCGGTCGAGCAAGAAGCCCTCGACCTCGTCGGTGCGGACACGGCCGCCGACGGCGTCGCTCGCTTCGAGCACGCAGACCCGTTTTCCCTCTGCGACCAAGCGTCGCGCACAGCAGAGCCCGGCGAGGCCGGCGCCGACGACTACCGCGTCGTACACGTCGCGGTCCGATTGCGGGGCGGTGCTCACGGCGGTGCGGGCGGTGCGGGTTGGGGTTAATCGCGGAAGGGCGTGGTCGGTCGGTCAGGGCTAGTGGCAACGCACCGCCTGACCGTGTGGCCGCTTTCGGTCGAGCGGCTCCCGGCGGTCTACTCTAGCTGCCACCGCTGCCGCACGGCATACCACGCGACCCGCTGCCCCGTTTCGATGACCCGCATGAAGACCGCTCCGAGTTCTCCCGAGACGATCGCGATCGTTGGCGCCGGCGTCGCCGGCCTGACCGCCGCCGTCGAGCTCGCACGCGGCGGTCTGGCCGTGCAGGTGTTCGACAAGGGCCGGGGCGTTTCGGGGCGTGTCTCGACCCGGTGGGCGGAGGACCGACGGTTCGATCATGGCGCGCAGTACTTCACCGCTCGTGACGAGCGGTTCGCCCAGCGGGTTGCCGGTTGGGTCGAGGCGGGCGCTGCGGCTGAGTGGCGGGGTGAGATCCGGGCAATCGGCTGCGACGCCCCGACGGCGAAGACCCGCTACGTGGGCGTGCCGGGCATGAACGCGATCGGTCAGGCGCTCGCGGCGGAGGCACAGTCGCTTGGCGCCCAGGTGACGACCGGCGTCCGCGTCACCCCACCGAAGCCAGCGGACGGGCGCCTGCGGCTCGTTGCTGACAGCGGCGAAACGCTGGCCGACTACGACCGCGTGCTGGTCACCGCTCCCCCGCCGCAGGCGGCGGAGCTGCTGGTTGCGTCGCCGGCGTTGGCGAACGCCGCCAAGAGCGTGCGAACGACCGGCTGCTGGGCCGCGATGGTTGTCTTCGCCGACCCGCTCGACACGGGGTTCGACGGGGCGTTCGTTGGCGACTCGCCGCTGTCTTGGATCGCGCGGAACGGATCGAAACCGGGCCGCCCGTCGGGCGGCGACATCGGCGATTGCTGGGTGTTGCACGGCTCGCCCGAGTGGTCGGAGGCGAACATCGAGCGAGACGCGGCCGACGTGGCCGACGATCTGCTCGCGGCGATGTTCAAAGCCATCGATCTGCCGGCGCGCACGCCGAGCCTGCTCAGTGCCCACCGATGGCGGTTCGCCTTGCCCGAGAATCCGTTGACCGAGCGGAGCCCGGCTGACCCCGATCGGCGCCTCTACGCGGCGGGCGACTGGTGCGGGGGGCCGCGTGTGGAGGGGGCGTTTCTGAGTGGTTTGTGCGCCGGCGAGCGGATTCTCGCGGACGCCGCTGCCCGCTGAATCGCCCCGAATCGCCCAGGTTTTCTGGAACCCCGACAGGACCTCATGCGTCCTGATAGATGGCGGGCCAACACCGCGCTCGCCGTGCTCGTCGGACCGAACGCGTCGCGGCGACGCACTTCGAAACAACCGAGGATGCTCGAGGGGGGCGCTTGGCCGCGTCCCGCCGGACAACGTCTACCCGGCCGAAGAGACTCGTTCGGCCGGGGTGGCGTAATGATGGGCTCGCGGCGGTCGTGGGGACGCCGTCGCCGCCCAACCTGATCGACCACCGCGCCGCTTAGCTGCCGCGCAGCAAAAACCCCGAGCAGGCGGGGCCCTGCTCGGGGTCTTGCATCTCGGTGTCAATCAGGGGTGCTTAGTACGTCCGGCGGGGCGGCGGCCAAGTTGCCGACAACCGATCACGTTGCCGAACAGCTGCTCGTCGAGGGTGCAAACAGCCGCTCGCCAGACGACGCATGGCAAGATATTCGGGCGCAGCGGCAGCGTAAGCCCTTTTTACAGAAACTTCATCAAAAAGCGTGCGCAGCGATGGCGGGGCTAGCTGCGGTTACTCGCCACTCAGCGTGAGAACGAGGCGCCGTGGCCCCGCCGCATCGCGGTGCTCGCACAGCGTGAGCCCCTGCCAAACCCCCAACGCGAGCCGGCCATCGTGCACGGGCATCGACACGGAAGCCCCCAGCAGCGACGCCTTCACGTGGGCCGGCATGTCGTCCGGCCCTTCGCACCTATGCGTGTAGGGGGCGTCCTCCGGCGCGATCGCGTTGAAGCTCGACTCCAGATCGACCCGGACGTCCGGATCGGCGTTTTCGTTGAGCGTGAGGCTGGCGGACGTGTGCTGGATGAACACATGCAGCACACCCACCCGCAGCCCCGCCATCTCCGGGACCGCGTCAACGACCAGGCCGGTGATCAAGTGAAACCCGCGACGCATCGCTGGCAGGTCGATCTGCCGTTGGATCCAAACCATGCGATTTCAGCGGAAGGCGGAGTGTTGGGGGTCGGCGACGGCCGCTTCTTGAAGCGGTCGAGCTTGGCCAACCGGCGCCGCTTGCCACACCGCGTGACAGGTCCCGAACACCGGCCCGAAGAACCTACGGAAAAAACTTGACTCGACCCCTTGCACAGTAATAATCCTGCATCCCGACACGCTAACACCAGAGAGCAAGTCTTCGCCACCGGGGCGACGAACCTATCTCTCACCCACCCCGACCAAGCTCCGCTGAAACCGACCCAATCCGCGTCCGTTTAGCTCCGGCGACCGGCGCCATGAACGAGTCAACGGGTAAGAGTCAGCGGCAGAGCGTTATCCGGAACTGGGAAGGGCGTAGGGGTTGCTGGTGCGGAGGCCCGGAAGCGGAGCCGCACCAAGTAACAGCGACGACACACGTCGAGCACGACAGGCACTGAACTAGGGGTTTTCGCGGTGGATCGCCGCTCGCCCCGCCCGCTGTCGATTTGCTCGCATCGTGGATCTCGCAAACGGGTGATTAACCGATAGCCGCAGGCCAACTGCGGACGAACTCCAGCAAACAGAAGGGCAAGCATCATGCCAGACCCAACCCTCCGCAACGTCTTCGAAGCGATTCTGAAGTACGGTCACGACGAAGACTTTGTGCCCCGCGACCGGGACGACGAGTTCCAGCCGACGAACGCACCGGCCGGCTCGCCGGAGAAGCTCGAGATCCTCGCCGAGCGTGTCCGTTCGGGACATCCGTTGTGGCACAACTCGGATCGCATCGACTACACGGGACTCACCGGCGCCGTGCGTCCCCGCGAGTAGCCATCCGGCGAGAAACAGTTCACTGGGTCGCATCGCTCAACGAGAAGAGGTGACTTAGCGAGCTGCCTTGCTAAACGACACACAGGGCCGGGGTTTCCCGGCCCTGTTTTTTTGCGCCGCCGTCTTGTGAAGTCCCCAGGAGCCGGTCCTTCCCACGGGGTCCGAGCCCAACGCTAGCCGGGGCCCGACGTTGAACTAGGCTTAACGGACTAGGCCGCGCGACCGCCTCGGCCGGCCCCGCCGCCTCCGTCTGCCCCGCCGTGGACATGCTTCGCCCGTGGATGTCGCGTCTGCTCGTCTTCGCCTGTCTGCCGCCGCACGTCGGTCTGGCCTTCGGCGAGACGAGCGAGAAGACCGAGCCGACCTCCAGCTCTCCCATCGAGCCGGGCGATTGGCTCGTTCTGCCCCGTGTGGGCGACTATCGCCGCGAGGTGTTCCACCAGGATCCGATCGAATCGTCGTGGGTGCTCGGGCAGTGGGCCGCGCCGGTCGATGGCGCTACCGTCACGGGTGTCGGTGGTGATCGCGTGGTGTGGCGGAGTGAAGCGACCGCCAGCCTCGATCGTTCGTTCTCAGGCGGCTACGCGTACGCCGAGTTCGACGTCGCGCAAGACGGCGTGTGGCTGCTCGACGCCCGCGGCGCCGCGGCGGTCTGCCTGAACGGCCAGTGGGTCGTTGGCGATCCCTACCGTCTGGACCGCTTCCGCCCGCCGGTCTCGCTCAACGCGGGCGCGAACTGGGTGCTCGTTCACCTCGCCGATCCGTCCGCGCGGGTCGCGTTCCGACCCGCCCCGGAGCAGCCGTACCTCGTTGAAGGCAGTCTCATCTCCCCGAGCGTCGCGTCGGCCGCTGATGACAACGCGATGGCGAGCGTCCTGGTCGTGAACCCGACGACAACGCCCCTCGCGAAGTCGGCGCTTGTGGTGGTCCGGCCGAGCGGCGACTTGGCCCCGATGTCGGTTCCGTCGATCGGTCCGCTCGCGGTGTATCCGGCTACCTTCTCGCTGGCGGCGTCTACCGAGCAGGCTTCGACCGAGGGCGGTTCGGCCGGTGAGTCGTTCGCCGGTGAGTCGTACACAGTCGAACTCCGTGGCGCCGAGCCCGACGCGATCGCGACGCTCCGCGTGGACCCTTCGCCGCCCGCGGACGGGATCGCAACCCGGACGTTCGTCAGCGAGATCGACGGCTCGGTGCAGCCGTACGCGGTTCGTGAGACGCCGGACACGGACGCCGTGATCCTGCTGCTGCACGACGCGGGTCAGACGCCGCGCGACGCGATCGCCCGCTTGGGCGCTACTCCATCGGCGACGGTCGTTGCCCCGTCCGGGCGGGGGCCGTTCGGAACGGATTGGGAAGCGTGGTCGGGCGCCGACGCCATGGAAGCGCTCGCCGACTATCGGTCGAGATCGGCCAACAAAGACGCGCGGGTGTTGATCGCCGGCGTCGGCATGGGCGGTCACGGCGCCTTGCACCTCGCGACAACCTTCCCCGATCGATTCGAGGCGCTGGCTACACACGACGCTTGGATCAGCCACACGACGCTGGGTCGGACGCGATCGCCGGCACGCAGCCCGAGCCCGATTGGGCGATTGCTAACGCGGCCGACCGTGGCCGACGATCCGCTGGCGCGCGCGATCAACCTCGCCGATCAGATCGTCAGCGTCTCTACATCGGCCGACGCGTCGACAACGGCGCTGGCCGACGCGCGGACCTTGCGCGCCACGTTGGGCGCGTTCCATCCGCGGTTCGCTTATCGAGAGGCTTCCAGTCTGGCCGCGGCGACTCGTTCAACCCTGGGTGATCTGCTCGCTCGGCGGCCGTTGGCGGACGGCGATACGATTGAGCTCGCCGCCCGCGGCGGGGCGGAGCCGATATGCTCTGGTTGGGCTCGGATCGCGGCGCCGCGGCGAGAGGGGGCGATCGTCCGCCTCTCGCTACGCCGCGACCCGGCGACGGGGCTCATCTCCGGCTCCACAGAGAACGTGCGGAGGCTTGTGCTGACCGACGGCGACTTCTCGGGGGAGGACCAACAACCCCGCGTGCGGCTCGACGGAGGCCGCGAGCTTGCGTGGAAACGCAGCACCCGCCGCCCCGATCTGACGCTTGAGCGCGACGAACGCGGCGTGTGGCGGGTCACGCGCTCGCGATGGTCCAAGAGGAACAAGGGGCCGGGGCGCCCGGGCGGCCTCGCGGCGGCGTTCTCGAACCGTCCGCTGCTCGTCTACGGCACGAACGGCTCGGCCGACGAGCGGGCGTGGTGCGAAGCCAAGGCGCGTTACGACGCGCAGGTTTTCCTCTACCGCTGCGGCGGTCGTCTGGACGTCGTGGCCGATCGTGACTTCCGACTGGCCGGCGAGCCCGACCGCAACCTCGTGTTCTACGGCAACGAGTCGGTGAACTCGGCGGCGCGGTTCTGGCTTCAGTCGGCGCCGGTCCACGCACGCCGGGGAGTGGTCGAGGTGTGGCCCACCGACGAGCGACGCGACGCGCGTCCCGAGTCCGGCGACGACCTAGGCGTGGTCTTCGTGGCGCCGAAGCCGTCGTTCATCCGCCGCCGCTCCGCGAGCGATCGGCCGCTTGCGTCGGTCGCCCTGATCGGCGGAACCGGCATGCGTGGCATGCGATCGACAACCCGCCTGCGTTACTTCTGGTCGGGCGTCCGTTACCCGGACGTCACAGTGTTCCAGGCGGGCGCCACCAGCATCCGCGGCGAAGCCGACGAGCCCGACGTGCGGGCCGCGGGCTACTTGGGACCCGACTGGAGCGTGGAAGAAGGAGAACTCCTCTGGCGCGAAGCGGCCCTGTAAGAGCCCCGGGTGAACAACGCCGCTTACCAAGCCGCGATCAGCGCCGGCCGACGCCGTCACTCGGGACGCATCGCGGCGATAACGGACAGGCGAGCATCCAGCCACAGCGGGCTCAGGCTCACGGCCAGAGTCAGTGCTTTGCCGTCCTTCGTCATGCCGGGTAGCCGCGGCTGAGCGTGCATCGATCGCACGGTCGGCTCTTCGAGGTACCGCCGCAAGCGAGCACGATGCTCCTCGCGGACGTGTTCGTCGAGAAGCCTCTCGAACGGTTCGCCCACGAGCTCGGACTCGGCGTAGCCGAACAGCGTGTCGAGGCGTTCGTTGGTCCGCTCGATGGCGCCGTGGCGGTCGATGACGATCAGCGGCTCGTGCGACTCGCGGAGCAGCACCCGAAGGCGTTGCTCGATGCGGCGCCGCTCGGTCACGTCGCGCCCAACAGTGTAGATCACAGTGTCTCCCGGCACGCGATTGATGCTCCAAGCGATCTCTCGCGTGGAGCCATCACGGCAACGCATGGTCAGCTCGACGCCAACCTCGGACCCGCGAATCAACGCCCGCCGCGCGGCCCGCGAGGCGCGGGCGCCGTCTTCGCCAACGATGAACTCGGTGTGGGGCCGCCCGACCACGTCTTCGGGCTTCCATCCGAGCACCCGCGTCCACGCCGCGTTGATCTGCGCCGCATTGCCGTTGTGGTCGGAGACGACGAACAGGTCGTCCGACAGCGAGAAGAACCGGGCCCGCGCCTCCGCGGCGCGGCGACGGAACGCCTCCCCGTCCAGCGGCCGGCCGACGGCGTAGGTCGTCGGTTCGCCCGGGATCTTGGTCAGCGTCCAGCTGATCGCGCTGTACTCGTCGGTGCTGCGCTGAACGCGCGCCACGAAGTCCGACTGCGGCTCGCCGCGCCGCGCCGCGTTGAACCGCTCCGTGACGAGGTGCTTGTCCTCGGGGTGGAGCTTGGTGAGGTACGACTTGCCCGCGGACCTCTTCGGGTCGTAGCCGAAGAAATCGTCGTACGCGGGGTTGGTGTGGGTGATCGCCCCGTCTTCGTCGAACGAAACGAACAGGTCCTTCGAGAGCGAGAAGAACGTCTCGCGCTCGCGTTGCTGGCGTCGTCGTTGCGATTCTTCGTCGAGCGCGCGGCCGACCGCGTACACCGCGCGGTCGCCCGGCGTGCGGGTGACGGTCCAGCTGATCGGCACGTAGCCGCCCGCGGCGTTCTGCACGCGGCACACGAAGTCGCTCTCTGCCGCGCCCTGCAACGCCGCTCGGAAGACCGGCTCGGACCGGGCGCGGTCGTCCGGGTGCAGCGTGTCTCGGTAATCGAGGTCGACGACTTCGTCGGCGGGACGCGACAAGAGTCGCTCATACGCGGGGTTCACGTGCGTCACCCGTCCGTCGGCGGCGAGGGTGACGAACAGGTCCTGCGAGAGCGAGAAGAACTGCGCTCGCGACTCTGCTTCGCGGCGGCGGTCGGTCTGGTGCGTCATCCAGTAGCGGACCTCGTCGCGCACCTCGGCGGCGGTCTGCTGCCGGTCCTCTCGACGCTTCTCCAGGCCCTGCAGGCAGATCGCCTCCAGCGGCTTGGGCGTGTTCGGGGCCAGTTCACGCGGCGGGGTGGGCGGATCGCTCTCCACGCGGTGCATGATCTGATGGACGGTGTCGCCCTGGAAAGGCGGCCGCCCGGTGAGGATCTCGTAGAGGATCGCCGCCAGGCCGTAGACGTCGGTCCGCGTGTCGATCTCGTCGATCGTGCCGCGCGCCTGCTCGGGCGCCATGTACGCCGGCGTGCCGAGGCGCTCGCCCTGCAGCGTCGCCGAGTCGCCTTCTTCGGGCGGCGCCAGCGGGACGGCGTCGAGCGGTGTGAAGAGCTTCGCAAGTCCCCAGTCGATGACGGTCACCTCGCCGAACTCGCCGACGAGCACGTTGTCACCCTTCAGGTCGCGGTGGATCACGCCCTGCGAGTGCGCGTAGGCGATCGTGTCACAGATGGTGACGAAGTGCGTCAGCAGCTCGAACAGCCGCGCGAACGGATCGTCGCCGCCGCCCCGCATCGCCTCGTGCGCCGCGCGGATCAGGTCGGTCAGCGTGCGGCCCGAGACGAACCGCATCGTGTAGTAGCAGCGGCCGTCTTCCTCGCGGTACTCGTGCACGGGGATGGTGCCCGGGTGCGCGAGCTGGGCGGCGACGCACGCCTCCCGGTGGAACCGATCGCGGTGCACGGGCGAGCGGGCGTACTGGGGCAGCAGCTCCTTCAGCGCGATCTCCCGCTGCAGCGGGACGTCGAAGGCGCGCCACACCCGCCCCGTCCCGCCCGACGTGTGCACCTGACGCAGCCGCAGCCGTTCGCTCGAAAGCTGCCCGAGCAGGAAGTTGTCGGGCTGACGGTCGCCGGTTTCCCCGACGATCGTGTCGGCGGTCGGCTCCGCGACGCCCTCCGACCGGCGCCGCCGCTCGAGCGCCTCGTCGATCTGCCGCCGGCCGGCCGGATCGACCCAGCTGTTCTCGACTAGCACGTCGGCCAGCGATTCGCCGGTGCGCGACGCCCACAGCACGCTGGCGTCGACGAAGCGCTCGCGGTCGATCAGCCCGAGCTGCATCGCGAGCACGCCGAACGCCAGGTCGTCGTTGACGGCGGGCAGCGAAGCGTCTTGCGGAACACGTTCCGACAGGGTCACGGCTTTGAGTTTGGCGACGAAGGCGTCGGGGCGCGACTCGAGACCGTCGAGCCGAGCCGCGCACTCCGCGCAGTCTTCGAGGTGACGCTCGATCGGCTCGGCGAGCGCCGCGTGCAGCTTGCCCGCGAGCCACGCGCTGAGGATCGCGTCTTCCGGATGCGAGGGGTCGGCGGCGTCGCTGTTCGACATGAACGCTCGGCGTCTGGCAGGCCGGCCACTAGTCCACGACGCACTTGCCGTACTCTTTGAGGGCCTGGAGCACCCGATGCTGCGCGACCCGCGCCGCGCCCAGTGTCATGCCGAGATCGGCGGCGACGTCGGCGGCCGTTTCTTCTTTTAGCACAATCCGGCGGAACGCGTTGACGCTCTTGTCGCTGAAGCGGCCCTCGAGCATCGACAGCAGCCTCGCGAGCACGTGCTGGTTGTGCTCGGCGTCCCAGGCGCGGGTGAGCCGACTGTCCGGGTCGGCAAGCTGGTCTGCCAGCTGATCGACATCCGGGCCGGCGTAGTCCGCCGTCTGGCTGACGCGGCGTCGCCACAGGCGCCGCATCCGATTGGCGGTGATCGTCCGCAGCCAGTTACGGAACGCGCCGGGACGACCGTTGTGGTCGAAGCCGCCGATCTCGCGGAACACCGTCTCGAGCACTTCCTGCCGGATGTCGTCGGCGTCCGGGCCGGCGACGCCTTGCTTGCGCAACCATCCGTCGATCAGCCCGTCGTACACCGCGAGGAACTCGTTCCACGAGTCGCCCGTTTCCGTATCGCGAACCCGGTCGAGCAGCGAAAGACGGGTCTTGTCGCTCATGGGGCCCTCGGGAGACAGCGACAACGCGTTGCCACCGCAGTTTGCGGAAAGCCGTATGCAAGCGGTAAGTCTAACCGACGTAAGGGTCTTGCTTATCGAGAATTCCACATTCGCGGCGTAATTGAGCGTTGGGGCGGGTGCTTCCTAGGTGAAAGCAAGCGAAACGCCTACCAATACCCATAGCGCTTTTTTTCAGCGAGTACGGAGCGCCCGAACATGTACAGCACACCAGCCACAAGCACGCCGGCCACGAGCCCAGCGATCACGAACGGTTTGGATGAGATCACGCCCCCGCCGTTGGTCTGCGTCGTCGATCAAGACGAAGCGGTGCGGCGGACCGTTGCCGACGCCGCGACCCGACTCGGCATGGAGGTCGAGCAGCACGCGACGCCTACCGATTATCTGGCGTCGGGAGGTCTTTCGCAACGCGGTTCGCGGCAGGCTGTGTGCTTGGTGCTGGGCGTCGCCGCGGCGGACGACGGCGCGTTCGCGGTGTTGCGAGACCCACGCCTGAAAGAACGGCAGATTCAGGTGATCGGCGTCACCGGCGAAGCCCGTGTCGCCGACGCCGTCGCCGCGATGGAGGCGGGCGCCCTCACCGTGTTCGAGAAGCCGTTGGCGGTCGATCGACTCGAGAGGTACCTACGCCGCGCCGCCGACAAGGGCCGACGCGTCGCCGAGGCGGCTCGTCAGTTCCAGGAACTTGCGAGCCACGTGGCTCAGCTCTCCGATCGGGAGCACCGGGTGCTGCAGCAGATTGCCTCGGGGGCTCTCAACAAGGTGATCGCCGGGTCGCTCGAGGTTTCGGTCCGCACGGTCGAGAGCGACCGAGCACGGGTCGTGGAGAAGCTCGCCGCTCAGACGACGGGCGAAGCGGTCGCGAAGTACGCCCAGTACCAGGTGCTGTCCGAGCTCTGCACGTGCACGGGACGTGTGACGACGTCAAACGCCAGCGTCAACTGAGCGGCGGACTCGGGCCGGTCGATCAATTCCGTACGGCGCCTAGCGCTTCGCCGCCGCACTGATCTGCGGCGACCTCGCGGCGGTCGCCAGGGGTTGGCCGCCGACGATGAGCAGCACGAGCAGGGCGGCCGCGCCCGGCTCGGGCACTGCCACCGCGGCCGCTTGATCCGCTCCGAAGTTGCCGGCCCAGGTCGCGTACTGATCGTCAAGGAAGGTCACGAAGCGGCCGTCCCGCCAGACCGTGTAGTCGGCCAGATCGACGCGGCCGTCCAGGTTGAAGTCGCCCGCCAAGTTAGCGATGCCGGCGACCTGAGCCGGCGGCGCGACGTCGATGTGCAGGTGGTTGAAGTGACCACCACCGGTGTCGAGAAAGAGGCTCGTGCCCGGCCTCTGTGCGAGGATACCGTTGCGGATGTCGGAGTTGGAGGTGATGAACCGCGCGAGGCTGCCCCGCTCGGGCCCGCCCGCGGCGCCGGCGTCGATGAACGCCACGGCCGTGTCGATGACGCCTTGCTCGGCGGCGTTGATCACTCCGTTGCCGACTTGCTGCGCGGACTGATCGACGTGGATGTCGATATCCATGCCGGCGCGGTGGGTGCTGTGGAACGCGGCCGACTCGTAGCCGTCGAGCGTCGACATGCCGTTCATCAGCTGCGTGATGTTCGTGCGTTGCTTCGCCAACGCGGAGCCCTCTTCGAACAGATCGATGGTCCAGTCCGTGCCCCACCGCTCGACCTGCGGGGTGGCGCCGGACCGCCGGCACCCCGTGCCCGGGTCGCAGCTCGGCAGGATGTCGAAGTCGCCGATCATGTTCCCGACGCTGAAGAAGCCCGACTGCGGATCGGGGTCGAATAGCTCGTCCCAGGTCGGCGCGTTCGCCGCGTTCAACCAGCCGGCGGTGTTCGGCCCGACGACACCGTCGGCGTTGTTCTGAGTCGCGTTCACGTTGCCGCCGCTGAGGAACGCCGCCTGGAACGTCTTCAGCGCCGACTCGGTGTTGATGCCGAAGTTGCCATCGACGCTCGGCAACGCGTTGCCGCTGCTCTGGCGGAAGCCGAGGTAACGCAGCCGCTGCTGCTGCTGCGCGACGTGGAGCTCGTTGTTGTTCGCGCAGGTGCGGCACTCGATGTCTTGCATGACGGCGCCCGGGCCGGCTCCCGTGTATCCGGGCACGACATTCACCGCGAACGTGCGGGGCTGTCCGTTGACGGTGATCGAGCCTTCGATCCGACCCTGGAAGCCCCGGGCGTCGGGGTCCGTATCGCCGAGGCTCGGCGTGTTGCGTGCGGGGTTGGCGAACACCCATAGACGGCCATCGAGCGAGAACCCGCCCTGGCCGAGTTGCGTGCTGGTCAGCGCGGTGTGCCCGCTGGAGCTCGAGTCCAGTGAGACCGCGGTGTAGATCGCCCCGGACGAGGTGCCGGGCAGAGCGCCAAAGTCCAGCTCGATCGCGTCGCCGGACCGGCCGTAGAACTGGAAATCAACGGCTTGAGCCGGCCGGGTTGCTAGCAACGCGAGCGTTGTGGCAAGAAGCAAGAATCGCATGGGGAGCGCCTCGGTCTCAACGGGTTCCGCGACGCCGTCGTCGTCAGGGCGTCATGGGGCTAGTCTACTCGCCGCTCGTGGAATTCTCGCGATCGACTCGCGCAGGCGGATGTCTCTCGTCCGCAACGCGGCCTTCGGCTACGGTCCGCGCCGTGATGCGAACCCCGGACAGTAGCCCCGATGGCTCGGGCGAGGCCGTGCCGCCCCCGACCGCGGTCCAGAGCATGCTCGACCGTCCCGTGGCGGAGATCGCGCGGTTTGTGCTCGGGTGCTCACGCTACTGGGCCCACGGGCTCGTCGCTCCGTGGGCGACGGC
The DNA here is from genome assembly GCA_039820945.1 of Planctomycetota bacterium. Classification (GTDB taxonomy): domain Bacteria; phylum Planctomycetota; class Planctomycetia; order Pirellulales; family Lacipirellulaceae; genus Botrimarina. The sequence goes on along the minus strand of JBCBPC010000004.1, from coordinate 81,225 downwards.
GAACGCCACCCTGCGTGGCGCCGGCCCGGCGCCGCCGCCGTACGCCTGGCTCGTGGTCATGCTGTTCGCCGCCGGGGTCGCGCTGCGGGTGTTCTTCGCCGTGGAAGCAACGCCCGGCATGGTCGAGCTGAGCTTCACGGAGGAGTTGCGGCGGGCGTTCGGCGAGGTGTCACTCACGCACGCCACGATCCTCACGCTGCCGTGCGTGGTGCTGTGCGTTGCCGGCGCGAGGCTGGCGAGCCGACTCTTGCGCGGCGCCCCGCCGGTGTCTCGAGACGGAGTCGTCCACGGCGCTTGCTACACGCTCGGCTGGCAAGCCGGCCTGTTGGCGTTCTCGTTTGTCGCGCCGATCGGTATGGAGCTCCTGGGCATGGAGCCCACCGGCCGTTGGAACCGCGCTTTCAACCAAGGGTTGCTGGTCGTTACGACGCTCGGCGTGTTGTGGGGCGGGCTGCTGCTGGGGCCCGCGGTGGCGGACCGCGTCCGGGGCCGCACGACGTGGCGTGTGGTTTGCGGTTTCGTCGGTGCGTTGCTCGTGTCGGCCCCGCTGGCGACCGCCAGCCTGTGGGTGCTCGGCCAGAGTGTTGACCTGACCGAGGCGGCGCGTGTCGCCGACGCACGGCAGCAGCGTGCGTGGTTCGGCGAGCTCGACATCGACGTGCTCACGGCGAGGTCGCTCGGCCGCGACGGCCGCGTGCAGCTCACGCTGGCCTACACGAGCCGCGCTGACCGATTGCTGGTCGTGCCTCGGTTCGAGCGGCTGATCGCCGCGGAGGGAGACGGGCCGTTCCGCGTGATCGAGTCGTCGCTCGACTACCTCCCGGACCGGGCGATGCTGATCGAGCCGGGCCTCACCCGCGTCGCCGAGTACACGATTGCGTCTGACGCGCCCGCGATGAGCCCGGCGGCCACCGATAGACCGGGAAATGTGGCGTACGAGGTTCCGTTTCACCTGCGCGAGACCGACGGCGGATTCGTCCAGGGCAGGGCGAAGGTCTATCTGCCGCGGGTTGTGATGGTGGCGAGCGAGTCGCCGGCTCGGCTACGTTGACCAACCCCGCGCGTGGCTGATTGACAGGCCGGGCGACAGGGCACTAAGACGGGCGACTCCCGCCGACCAGTTTATCGATCCCGCGAAGGAGTTTCTGATGCAACGACTCGTTATTGCCCTGCTGATCGCGGTGTTCGCCGCGGCGACGGCCCTCGCCGACGACGCGCAGCAAGAGAGGGAAGCGCTCGCCGGCACGTGGCGTTTGACGGCCCTCATGATCGACGGTGACGACGTACCGGCGGACAAGATGCCCAGCATCACCGTGACCTTCAACGCCGATGGCACGGCCGATGCAACGCATTCGATGGCCGGTGAACTGTCGACCACTTACACGCTCAACACCGACTCGTCGCCGAAGCAGATCGATCTGGTCCACACGGCAGGGTCGCTCGCCGGGGCCAGCCAGTACGGCGTCTACGAGTTGGACGGGGACACGCTGCTGATGTCGGCCACCGATCCGGGCGCTGAGGAGTCCGCACGGCCGGGCGACTTCTCGTCGGACCTGCTGACCTTCGTGCGTGACTGACGCTTCGCACGTGAACGGGCCCAGCAACGTGCCCCGTGTGGGTTCACGGCGTCGGCCGGTTACCGCTTGAGCTTGTCGAGGAGATCTCGAACGAGCGGCAGGTAGTCGGCGACCGCGTTGAAGAAGCGAAGCGCTTCGGGGTCTTGCCGGGCGGTGCTCAGCACGTGCTGGCCGATCGCCCCGCCCCCCGCGGCGTAGTAACCCAACGCGCCGATGGCGATGAAGCCGATCGCCGAGCCGCCGAAGGCGAGCGCCCCGGTGGCGAGACCGCCCAGGCCGAAGAGCAGCCCGATCGCCGCGCCGCCGAGGCACAGACCGCCGATGGCCACGCCGCCGGCGGCGATCAGTCCGAAGGCGATGCCGCCTATTGCGACGACCCCGGTGGCGATGTCGCCGGTCGCGATGAAGCCCTTGGCGTGCCCGCGGATTTCGCCGGCCTCGGGGTCGGGCCCCAGAGCAACGTCGTAGAGCGGTAGGCCCAACAGGGTGCGTGGGGACCGGCGCCGGACGCCCTGCTGACCCGCCCAGCTCGTTCGCTTGATCGTCTAAACCTCATGCTCGAGTTGAGCGATCCGCTCGCGGAGTTCTGCTTCAGTAGGCATACCACCCTCTCGCCGGCCAGAAAGACTACACGTGTAATCGTTCTAGCTGGCGACCCCGAGGGCTGCAACCCGATCAGCCGATCCCCGGCGGTCAAGAACTGGGCCGTTCGGCGCGTTCGAGGAGCTTCGCGAGCGGCAGCGTGAAGCCGGGCAGCAGCGGCGTCTCGTACACGCCTTCGGCCGCAACGACGAGGACCTGCTCGCCGCGGAACACGGTCATCTCTCGCTCGAAGCGGTCAATGACCCAGTACTCCTTCACCCCAGCGGCGGCGTACTCGGCCCGCTTCTCGATGTAGTCCCGCCGCCGATCGCGGCTGCTGGCGGAGACGAACTCAATGGCGATCGTGGGGATTTGGCGGTCGGGGTCGAAGTCGTCTCCGAAGCCGAGCCAGATAGCCCGATCCGCTCGACGCCGGTTGCCTCCACACTCGATCGTTTGCTCGGGGGCCGTTCCGTCGAACGCGCTGCTTTCCGGGCTGTTGTCACGGTAGCTACGAAGGAGATAGCCCAGCTCATCGTTCGGCGAGCGCTCGCCCATCCCCGGTAATGGCAGCACGACGAGCACGCCGTTGACGAGTTCATAGCGGTACCCGCGATCGCGGTCTTCGATCGCGTCGTACTCCTCGGGCGATAGCAGCATGCCGTTGGAGTCGGGGCCAACGTAGGACGGCGCGGCGGCCAGATCGGCGATGCTCATAGCGACAGCTCCGCGGAACGTGAGAACCCTCGCATTGTCACCGCGGGGCGCCGGCCGGTCAAAATCGGCCGCGTCCGCCGCCTACTCCTCGTCCTGCCGCAGGCTGGCCAGCACCGTGTAGTCTTCGAGCGTCGTGGTGTCGCCGACCGCCTCGCGTCCCGCGGCGATGTCACGGAGCAGGCGCCGCATGATCTTGCCGCTACGCGTCTTCGGCAGGGTTGCGGTGAAGCGGATGTCGTCCGGCTGCGCCAGGGCGCCGATCTCCTTGCGGACGTGCTGCTTGAGCTCTTTGCGGAGGTCGTCCGACGGCTCGGCCGACTTGAGCGTGACGAACACGGCCACGGCCTCGCCCTTCAGCTCGTGCGGCCGGCCGACCGCGGCGGCCTCGGCCACGGCGTCGTGCGACACCAGGGCCGACTCGATCTCGATCGTGCTCAATCGGTGGCCGGAGACGTTCAGCACGTCGTCGATGCGGCCCATGATCCAGTAGTAGCCGTCCTTGTCGCACCGGGCGTTGTCGCCGGCCAGGTACTTGCCGGGGATCTTGCTCCAGTACACCTCCTTGTAACGCTCCTCGTCGCCCCAGATGCCGCGGAGCATGCCGGGCCACGGGTGGGCGATGGTGAGCATGCCCCCCTGGTCGGGGCCGCACTCGTCGCCCGCCTCGTCGATGATCTTGGGGATCACGCCCGGCAGGGGCTTGGTGCAGCTGCCCGGCTTGGTGGCGATGGCGCCCGGCAGCGGCGACATCATCACGCCGCCCGTCTCGGTCTGCCACCACGTGTCGACGATCGGGCACCGCTCGCCGCCGATCTTGGTGTGGTACCACATCCACGCCTCGGGATTGATGCCCTCGCCCACGGTGCCCAGCACGCGGAGGCTCGAGAGGTCGTGCTTCTCGACGTGGTGGTCGCCCCACTTGATGAACGCGCGGATCGCGGTGGGGGCCGTGTAGAAGAGCGTCACCTTGTACTTCTCGACGATCTCCCAGAAGCGGTTCTCGGCCGGGAAGTTGGGCGCCCCCTCGTACATGACGCACGTGGCGCCGGCGGAGAGCGGGCCGTACGTGATGTAGCTGTGCCCGGTGATCCAGCCGCAGTCGGCCGTGCACCAGTAGACGTCGTCGTCTCGGTGATCGAAGACCCACTGGAAGGTCTTCTTGGCCCACAGGTTGTAGCCCGCGGTGGTGTGCTTGATGCCCTTCGGTTTGCCCGTGGAGCCGGACGTGTAGAGGATGAACAGCGGCGCCTCGCTGTCCATCGGCTCGGCGGGGCAGTCTTCCGACGCCTCGCGCATCAGGTCGTGCCACCAGTGGTCGCGGCCCGGGGTCCAGTGGACGGCCTCGTTCACGCGGTCGAGCACGATGCAGTGCTTGACGGTGGGGCTCTTCTTGAGCGCGTCGTCGACCGTCTGCTTGAGCGGCAACGCCTTGCCGCGGCGCCAGCCGGCGTCGGCCGTGATGATGGCGACGGCCTCCGCGTCGTTGTTCCGCTCGGCGATCGCCTCGGCGCTGAAGCCGGCGAAGATGACCGAGTGCACCGCCCCGACCCGCGCGCAGCCGAGCATCGCCACGACCAGCTCGGGCGTCATCGGCATGTAGATCGAAACGCGGTCGCCCGCCTTCACGCCGAGCCCCTTCAGCGCGTTAGCAAACTTGCACACCAGCTTGTGCAGATCGGCGTAGGTCAGCACGCGGGTGTCGCCCGGCTCGCCCTCCCACAGGATCGCGGTGCGGTCTCCGTTGCCCTCGTCGAGGTGCTTGTCGAGGCAGTTGTACGCGGCGTTCGTCTTGCCGCCGACGAACCACTCGGCCACGAACGACTCCCGCTGCGCCTCGTCCCAGCGGAGCGTCTCGGTGAACGGCTCGAACCAGTGCAGCTCCTCGCGGCCGACCTTCTCCCAGTAGGCGGTCGGGTCAGCAGCGACCTCGTTCCACAACGCCTCGTACGCTTCGAGCGACGGGATCCGCGCCTGGCTGGCGAACTCGGCGGAGGGCGGGAAGAGCCGCTCCTCGTGCATGACGGTGTCGATAGCGCCCGACGGGGAAGATGCGTCTGCCATAGATCGGTGAGCCGCGCGGCCGGCTGGTTGGAGAAGGATGGCGGAAGAGCGAAGACTCGCGAGTTTAGCCGCCCTGACGGGGGTCCGCCAATGCGCGGCGGCGTCGCGGCATGACGCGATTGCGCAGGGGACTCGGGTTGGTCTCGCGCAGAGTCGCAGAGATGCAGAGGAAGGCGTAGGCGCCGGCGGAGGCTTCCGTGCGGCAGTGGACGCCGTGTATCGGTCTTGCCTTGCTGGATGAGACACCAGCGGCGCCGGGCGCATCGAATGATGAAGCCAGAGCAGGTTTGGCTACGCTGATCGGCGCTCAGGAGGGTCACACATTTGCACTTAGCAGACGGCCCAAAAGACGGCGTTGACCGGTGCAGAAATGGAGAGGACTCGCCTGATTGGTTGAATTCGTCGGACCCCGATATAATGATCGGGTAGACAGTTCCGCAGGGAATGCGTCTTGGGGAAGCATGATCGTTTTCGGATTGATTGCCGGGGCGCATTTGGGTGGCAACTTGATTGCCTCAGCCATTGTTTTGGCAATCGGTTGCTTTCTACTGAACCTAGTCCAAGCGTCCGACAAAGAGCGTGATGGCCTCCCTATTGCACCTATCGCCGCCTTGGTAATGGGACCAGCACTGGCGGCTCTTTTCCTCGCGTTAGACATTCTCTGGCTATCACCTACAGATTATCTTTTTCCACAAGATGCTGGGGTCATTCCCAGTGTCATGGCTATTGGCTTGGTGGCTGGAGTTCTTGGTGCCGTGGCATTCTGGATTGAATCTCAAATCCGTGGCCGCAGCACGAGTACCGCTGACGATTCGGACACCGAAACGTCTTGAGTCTCCCCGGAAGGTCAATTCCACGCCCGGGGAACGCACCATATCGCGAGAGTCGCAACAATGAAGAACATCAGCTTGAACCCGGGTGGTCTTATTGGTGCACTAGTTGCCCTCGTGTCGGTTATCGCAGTGGCTGTACTAACTTCGAACCCCGATGGGTTGGGCGGTCGAATCGGGGGATTAGGTGCACCGGCCCTTCTTATCGGTGCTTTTGGCGGCAACTACCTCTGGGACCACTTCTTCCCAAAGAAAGAGTAGGAGCTTCACCCACACCCTTCCTTGGCGTCTCTAGCTAACACAGGTGGCGTCGTCCTGGGCAGCGAACCGCCGGGCGGCTGAGGCCCTTCACCTCTGCCGTCTCTGCGACTCTGCGCGAGACCCGCTTCACGCGGTGGTTCACTCCACGCCGTGGAACTTCGCGATGATCGCCCACGCCGCCGGTTTCTTGGCGGTCTCCGCTTGGCTAGCGCCAAGTCGTCGCCGCACGCCGGTCACTCGACGCCGTGGAATTCGGCGATGATCGCCCACGCCGCCGGTTTCTTGGCGGTCTCCGCTTGGCTAGCGCCAAGACGTCGCCACGCGGTGGTTCATTCCACGCCGTGGAACTTCGCGATGATCGCCCACGCCTCTTCCGGCGTCTCGGCGTAGTCGATCAGGTTGAGGTGGGCGTCGGCGATCACGCCCTCGTCCGCTAGCGCCTGGAAGTTGATCACCGAGTCCCAGTACTCGCGGCCGTACAGGATGATGGGGATCTCCTGCATGCGGGTCGTCTGGCGGAGGCAGAGCGTGTTGAACAGCTCGTCCAGCGTGCCGAACCCGCCGGGGAAGATCACCAACGCCGCGGCCCGCAGGATGAAGTGGAACTTCCGCATCGCAAAGTAGTGGAACTGGAAGCAGAGCTCCGGCGTGATGTACGGGTTGGGCTCCTGCTCGTGCGGTAGCTCGATGTTCAGGCCGATGCTCTTGGCGCCGATCTCGAACGCGCCGCGGTTGCCCGCCTCCATCACGCCCGGCCCGCCGCCGGTGGTGACGACGTACTCGCACTTGCCGTCGATCTGGCATCGGCCGGAGACGAGCTTCGCGAAGTCGCGGCACTCGTTGTAGAAGCGAGAGTTCTTCCTCCGCGCCTCGGCCCGGGCGACACCCCGCTTAGCCTCGTGGCTGTCGGGGTCGGCGTCGAGCTCGGCCTTCGCCTTGGCCAGCCGCGCCTCGGCTTCTTCTTGAGGAACGATCTGCGTGCCGCCGAAGACAACGACCGTGCTCTCCACGCCGGCGCGGCGTAGCAGCACCTCGGTCTTCTGGAGTTCTAACTGCATCCGCACGGGCCGCATCGACGAGTCGCGGAGCCACTCCGTGTCCTTCTCGGCCAGCAGGTAGCTGGGCGAGTTGATGATCGCCTGCCGATTGGCCTCGACCTCCGGCGGCAGGGCCGCCTTGTGGGCGTCGAGCGAGAAGTCGGGCGCGACGTCCATCGGCGTGGGCGGCTTCTGGGCTTCGTCGCCGACGAACTCGGAGGGCTTGTTGGGCATGGCTTGAGAGCAGGCAGAGGGCAGCGGGCAGAGGGCAGTGGGCGGTGGGCAGAGGCCGGCGAGCAGGCGACGGCGTGCCGAAGAGGATATCGCGCGGAGGCGCCCAGACGCAGAGGAGTCTCGGTGGCGGGCGACCGCATGCCCATCGACAAATCGACCGCGCCGCTTACTCAAGCGGGCCGCTTACTCGAACGGGTTCGTCGACTCGGGCGTCAGGCCCTCGACGAGCTCGCGGTCTTCGTCGCAGAGACGGGCCAGCGGCAGCCGGATCTCGCGGCCGGCGTCGGTCTTGAGCATCACCGCGTCGTCCTCGATCCGGACGAACCGCGCCTCCACCTTGTGCTGACCGGTCGAGTCGGTCCACGTGCGGAGCGTCTTCTTCAGGTTGGCCGTCTTCTTGGCGCCGTCGCGTTGCAGCTTCCGCAGCGTCTTGTTCTGGATGATGACTTGGCCGCGGTCGATGCGGTAAGCGAAGCTGCTGATGCCGTCGCTCTTGCGGATGATCAGCTTCCGCCCGCGGTCCGCCACCACGTTGCACGCCTGCCAGCTGCGAGCCCAGCAGTACGCGACCGGCACGCCGACGGGCAGCTCCACGTCGTCGGGCACGAGCTGGGCGCCCCGGGGGATCCGCGTGTCGATCGGCTCGTTCTCATCAAATACTTTGTAGTCGCCTGCGAGGGCGACGCCCCACTCTTGGCCCGATTCGCTCACGTAGAGCTCGTCCTCGTCGTACAACTCGTCGGACGCCATCTCCTCAGCAAACTCGGCGGCGCCGCCGCTGGCGATCTTCTCCGACGTCTCGCGGCGGATCGCCAGCTCGTTGCGTTGGTGCGTCCAATCGAACTTGCCCGGATGGTCGCCGTAACGGACCCGTAGGGTGGGGCCCATGTCGTCGAGCACGTAGACGGTCTTCCACTCGAAGCCGCGGTATAGCAGCAGGGGGGCGCCGCGGGCGAGCTCGAGCCGCGGTTCGATCGGGTCCGCGTCGCGCGGCAGCGGGGCGGCGCCGCCGGGAAGCACGCGGATGCTCGGCCGATAGTTGGACGCGTCGGCGCCAAGCACACGGGGCTCCGCAGCCAGCCAGTCGCGGTCGGGCAGGGTCGTCGCCTTCTCGTCGCCGTCGTACAGGATGCTCACCTGGCTGCCCGGCGCCCGGGCGATAAACTCCGCGTCGACCCAATCGCCGTACCGCCCGGCGAGCACCGGCATGCCGGGGGCCAGCCGACGCGCCGACTCGACGACCTCGAAGCCCGCCGGCGGGGCGCCCGGCGGCGTCTCGGCCAGCTTGTTCTTCTCGTAGGCGGCGCGCTCCTCGGTGTTCCACGGCCTGGCCCTGACGCGCGTCCCCGGATTACCCATCCGCACGGTGTTGGACACGAGGCAGTCGCCGTAGTGCGTCCCCGCCCACGTGGCTGGAATCACGAGGTAGAACTGATAGTCGTAGGTGCTGCGGCCGAAGCTGTGCATCTTGCTGAGCCGCACCTCGCCCGATTCGCGGTCGCCGATCGGCGCGAAGGTCACCCGCAGCGGACCGTCGGCCGTCTGCCCCGCGACACGTACCGAGCCCTCGCCATCGCGCGTGCGTGTGTAGTTGAAGACAAGCTCGGGGCGACCGAAGCGATCGTCCTCCAGCCGCAGGTTGCTGAGCTGGTACCGGGGCGCGTTATCGGGCGCCGTGAGCACCGTGCCGGGCTTGGCGGACGCGGGCCCGGCATTGGCGAACATCGCCCCGCAAGACACGAGTGCCCACGCCGAAACACGAAAGAACGCACTGCTACCCATCGGATTCAGGTCCTCCGCACGCCATGCTAACTACTCCGCGGCGGGCGCGGATATGCAATGCAATGCGGACCTCACCCCAAGACGTCGCGGCACGTAAGCGAGCCGTCGGCGCCAGCCGGCGGAGTTCGAAAACGCCGGCAAATGGGGCGAAGCACCGCCGGTCTCACTCAGGGGCGTCCCTGTGCGCACCTCTCTCTGCGCCTTGGCCTGCGGCTCCGCGTCTCTGCGCGAGGCTACTCGGCCAGCTCCACGCGATCGTTCAACCCGGGCACGGTCACCTGCCAGCCCTGCTCGGTCTGTAGCGTCTCGGCCAGGGCCGCGGCGCTGTCCGGCTCGCCGTGCGTGAGAAACGTGTGCTTCGGCGGCGTCTCGAGGTGGCCGAGCCAACGCAACAGGCCCTTGCGGTCGGCGTGGCCCGAGAGGCCGGGCACCTCTTCGATCGCGGCGTTCACCGGCACGTTTTGGCCGTGCATGCGGAGTGTCTCGGCCCCCTCTTTCAGCCGGCGGCCGCGGGTGCCGCCCGCCATGAACCCGCCGAGGATCACCGTGGTGCTCTTGTCCGGCAGCCGCCGCTTGAGGTGATGGATGATGCGGCCCGCGGTGAGCATGCCGCTGCTGCTGATGATGATCGCCGGGCCGGTGACGTTGTTCAGCGCCTTCGATTCATCGACGCTGCGGCACAGATGGACCGCCGGGCCGGCGAGCACCGGGCGGTCGCCCACCGTGCAGCCGTCGTTGCCGCACAGGTCGGCCTCCGAGAGGTCGTGGTCCTCGTTGTGCTCCCGGTAGATCTTCGTGGCGTCGACGCTCATCGGGCTGTCGAGGTAGATCGGCAGGTCGGGGATGCGGTCTTCGCACTTGAGCACCTGCAGCAGGTAGATCAGCTGCTGCGCGCGGCCCACCGCGAACGACGCCATCAGCATCACGCCGCCCCGGCCGATGCCCCGATTGATGACATCGCACAGCCCGTCGGACAGGTCCTTGTCCGGATGGTTGCGGTTGCCGTAGGTGCTCTCGCACACGAGGTAGTCGCACGCCGGCGGCGGCGCGGGGTTGTGGTACAGCGGGCCGTCGTACCGGCCCAGGTCGCCGGAGAACAGAACGCGCTTCCCCTCGGCCGTGACGGTGATGGCGTTCGAGCCGAGCAGGTGGCCGGCGTCTTGCCACTCGGCCGTCACGCCCGCGGCCACGTCCACCGGCTTGCCCCGCGACACGATCTTGAACCGCTTCACGGTCTCCAGCACGTCCGGCCCGCGGTACAGCGGCAACGCGGGCTTGTGCTTGCTGTAGCCCTTCTTGTTCGCGTACTCGGCGTCGTTCTCTTGGATCTTGGCCGAGTCGAGCAGGATCAGCTCGGCCAGCTTCGCCGTGGCGGGCGTGCAGTAGATCGGCCCGTCGAAGCCCTCCTTCACGATCCGCGGGAGGTAGCCGACGTGGTCGAGGTGCGCGTGCGTCAGCAGCACGGCGTCGACCTCGCCCGCCTTGAAGGGCGTGCCGGCCCAGTTCAGCTCGCGGAGCTTCTTGTAGCCCTGGAACAGGCCGCAATCGACCAGCACGCGCGAGCCGCCCGCTTCGAGCAGGTACTTGCTGCCGGTGACGGTGCTCGCGGCGCCGTGGAAGGAAAGGTGCATGGGAGAAGAGAAGCTAGATGACAGGGGCTAGATGTCAGAGCGCGACGGACGCCTGAGCGTGCCTCGACCGTAGTTCCTCTCACCTCTTACCTCTAGCCTCTGACATCTTCCCCGCCGCTACAGCCAGGGCGTCGCGATGCCGATCGCCACAAACGCCGCGGCGAACGCGATCTCCCACAGCCAGTAGCGGATAGGGATCGGCCCGCGGCAGTAGTGGCAGCGGCCACGCAAGAGGGGCCAACCGAGCAGCGGCAGGTTCTGCCACCAGCGGAGCGGGTGGCGGCACAGCGGGCACCGCGAGCCGGCGACAACGATGTCTTCGCCGTGCGGCCGCCGCAGCGAGACGACGTTCAGGAAGCTGCCGATGCACCCGCCCACCGCCGCGAGCCACAGCACGACCGCGAGCCAGGGGCCCATCTCCAAGAGCGCGGGCGTCCGCTCGACGCCGTCGAACAGGGGTGCGAACCAATCGTGCATGCCGCCGAGGGTAAGCCGAGCGGCCGCCGGTCGGTAGCTGCGGGCGGGATCGTTCCGTCCTCGGCGGCTTTGCGCCTTGGCGTGAGGCTCGGCGGGTGGAAGGTCTCACGCAGAGGCGCAAAGGCGCAGAGGTTGGCTCCGTGATCACTTCGACCGGCTGCCTAACGGAAGACATGAGTCGAAGGACCCGGGGGCAGTGGACGTCACGGTCCGGCTCGTCCGGCAGTGGGCGCCGGGCGCCCGTGTCACACACCCGGGCAAAGCCAGCGGTGGCGCCCGGCGGAGGATTCTTGTCGCTTCATAGCGATGCATCGGCTTGCGGATAGTGCTTCGCGACCCAGGACGACGCATCCTGTGCACTTAGCGATGCGGCAGGCACGCCTATAGTCGCCTTCGAACGCGGTCGGCGAGCAACCCACAAGTCGCGGAGGTTAAGCTGACCGACGCGGATTCGCTGGAAATTGGTAGGATGGGTGGTTCCGCCAGAGGGAAGCCCGTGAGCAAGAACGCTTTAAGCGGCGGGTTCACCCATCAACGGCTGGCAAACGAAAAAATGGGTGCGAGCACCCATCCTACGCACTTGAACAACGCAATAATACGCGAAACCATCGGCGACTGGATTTACGAAAGGCCAGCATATAGTGCGGAAAACAGATTCTTGCACTTTGTCGGTCTAACGGGGAACATGAAGAAACTTCACGCAAAAGGCGTCAAGTTAAAATCAGTGAACAATTCGTTTATTGGTGAATCTGCCGAAGCATTCAGGAAGTATCTTGGTTGGTTTGCTGAACTTGCAATTAGGTAAGTTTGAGCGATGGCTGAAGTCAACTGCCCGGGTGCCTTCGTCGGCAGCGGGATTGCACGCCCGGCAGGAATGATCTTGGTGTACTCTGCTGCCGCGCTATACGAGGCGCCTTACGCGTTTGTTATTTTGGTCGCGGGGCTGCTCGTCACGGCCATTACTTACTGCTGGAGGGATAGTGTGGTGCCCCTACTTGCGCTGTATGTTCTATACGTGGTTGCGATGGCGCTAGTGGTCGTTGTGCCACACGAATGGTTGTATGGCACTATTGATTAGTTGGGCTGGATAGAGAGTTGGCTGGATGCGGGTCGGCTCGTAGGCGGCCACATTTGCAAATGACTCACCGGGCTGCCGATCTCGGCGGCTTCTGGCGGTGTTTGGGGATCAGCGTGATGGCGTTGGTAGGGTTGAGCCACTTCGCCGCAATCGCAAGGCGGCGATTTTCGCATGCGGTCTTGACGGGCAGTTTGTATGGTCAAGCATTTGCCTTGAGTCCTCAAGTCCGTAGTCCGTAGGATGGGTGGTTCTGTCGGCTTTTGGTGTCGTTGCTCGATGGCTCACCCCGACAGGTTCACCCATCTTTGCCCTTCATCGTTCGAGGCGGATGTATCTACCATTTCCCAGCCCGTGTGCTCTCTCAGCTGCTTAAGGAAGGACCACACCGGATGTTGCGGTTCTTGATGTGGATCACCGCTCTTGAGCTGAAAACCAAGTGACAGTGATTCAATCGCACGCTTGTGCCCAATAAAGTAGACCTCGTACTTGAACGAAGGGTCGATCCATACTTCGGTTGGTCCGCCTCGCGGAACAGCTTCACCGGTGATACGTTCACATGCAGAGAGGAAGATTTCTCTCGCTTGCGCCTTCGAGCCCATTGTTTGGTGCGGCGACTTTAGGACTACGTCCCAGCTCATAGACTACTGTTTCTCCGCAATCGAAGTTCAGCTTCAGTATCCGACATCTTCGTCGTTCACCGCATTCTAGCAGGATTCCGTAAGTGCAAAGGAGTGACCCTCCTTAGGGTCCAGGCGTTGGGACGCCAGGTCACTCGCGTTTCGGCGGGCAGGGCTAGTTGTCACGGTGAGTTGCGTGGCACGCGACGCACGATTGCCCTAGCTGGATCTCGATCGATCGGTCCGGTGAAGGGGCGTCGCTTAGGGCTTTGGCCATGGCGGTGGCGGTGTCCAGCTGGCTCAGAAGGTCGACTGCTGCGTTGGCCGTGAGCGCTGCGCGGCGGGACTCGCGGAGCGCTTCGCGGATCGTCACCAGCGAAGCTTCCCGCATCTCGACGTCGGTCGCCTTTCGGTAGGCGTCCAAGCCGCGGTCTAGCTGGGTCATCGCCAGGGCGAGTGGTGACGTTTCGGATGCGGTGACGAGGCTTGGCAGTGGGGCGTCGTCCGGTGGTGGGGTGAACGAGGCCACGTCGCGCCACAGGCCGGGGTAGTCCGGCGACGTGCCGGCTTCGCGGAGCAACTCGGTGGCGGCCGTGGCGTCGAGCAACCCGACCGCTCGGCACACGATCGCGGCGGCGGCGGGGCCGCGGTGCTTGCCATGGTGGCAGAAGACGTACAGCGGGCGGGCGGCGCCGCGCGCCGCCGCGGTGAGGGCGAGTTGGTCTTCTCGATCGACACCGTCGTACCCCAGCGGCACGTGGAACACGCCCAGCCCGTGCTGCTCCGCCAGCTCAAGATCGGGCGGCAGCCCATCAACCCCCAGCACCGTGCGGACGCCGCGCTCGGCGAGCGCTCGCCAATCCGCCGGCGACTCCGGCCGGGGCCCGTAGCTGACCCCCTCGGCCGCTTGTGAAACGTCGAAACCAACGGCGATCGACGCCCAACAAACCCCGACCAAACCAACCAGCGCACAACGCCAGCGGCGACCCGTCCCTCGGTTCCAGCAACCTCTGCCCATACCGCCAGCCTACGTACCCCCAAGGGCGTAGGAAACCGAGCGCCAGCCTCCCTTTGCGCCTTAGCGCCTTGGCGTGAGCCAACCCGAACCGAAGAGGTCTCACGCCAAGGCGCGAAGTCGCAAAGAAGCCAATACAACAAACCCTCTGCGTCTCCGCGTCTCTGCGCGAGACCCTTTGACCGCCCCGCTTCAGAAGAGCCCCGCCAGCGGCCCGCCCGCCGTGGCGAGCGCCTCGACCTTGGCCGTCACCTGCGGGTCCTCTTCCATCGCCGGGGCGTGGTGCGGCTTGGTGCGGGCGTCGATCACCAGCGGGCCGAGGCAGCCCCAGTGCTTCCGCCGCGTGTACGGCTTCACGCCCCACAGGTCCGAAGCCGGGTTCGCCTTGGTGAAGGTCGCCCACAGCCAGTTGTTGATCCGGCCGCTCGAGTCGGCGCCCGCCGGCGTGGCGACGAACGCCGGGTCGTCGACCACCACGATCATGCGGAACCGGCACAGCGGATGGTCGAGCGACAGCCCGCGGCAGAGCCGCTCGATGTCGGCCGGCGCCTTCGAGTGCGCCTCGGCGAGCGCCTGCTGCTCCATCGCCTCGCCCGACTGCTGGCCGCGGCGCACGGCGTCGTAGTCGAACGACGGGTCGGGCAGCTTCGGCCCCCGCACCGCGACCACGCCCGGCATCACCACGTGTGGGTCGCTGAAGCCGTCCGGCAGGTCGGCCCCTTGGTTGGTGAGCTCGTGGGCGAGCTCGAAGCGCGGCGGCCCGGCGGCGGCGACGACGACCTTCGAGCCCGCGTTGATCGAGTCGCCCGAGTAGTCGAGCGTGTCGATCGTCGTCTGCGTGTGGAAGTGCAGGTCGCGGGTCCAGTCGGCCCGACGGAGCACCTCGGCAAAGAACGGCCGGATGGCGTGCAGGTCGTGCTCGGCCGCGTGCTTGTCGGGCCAGCAGCCGGCGTCGGCGATGAACAAGAACTTGGCGAGCGAGAGCTGCCCCTGGCCAAGGATCGCGCACGCCTGGGTGAGGATCTCCGCGGGGCGGTCGACCTCGTAAAACGGCATGTAACGCTCGCTGCCCAGCGCGAGCAGCAGCGGGTGCACGCCCGCGGCGTCCACAGCGTTCACCCCCACCACGCCAGGCAATACCGACGGGATGACCGGGCCGGTGAGATCGTGGATCAACTCGCCGAAGGCGGTGTCTTCTTGCGGCGGGCGGCCGACGACGGTGAACGCCCAGATCGGGTCGGGCCGATGGTAGACGTGCTCCACGCGGAGCACGGGGAACGGGTGCTGCAAGGAGTAGTAGCCCAGGTGGTCGCCGAACGGGCCCTCGGTCTTCATGTGCGGCAGGCCCGTCTCGCCCTCGGGCCCCGGAACCACCGTGCCGCAGATAGCGAAGTCCGCGTCGGCGTACACGGGCAGCCCGTCTTTGCGCCGGACCATGCGGATCCGCCGACCACCCAGCGCGCCGGCGAAGGTCAGCTCGCTCATCCCCTCGGGCAGCGGCATCACAGCGGCCAGGTTCATCGCCGGCGGGCCGCCGACGAAGATGTTCACGCGGAACGGCTTGCCGGCGCGCATCGTCTCGGCTTGGTGCACGCCGATCGAGCGGTGCAGCTGATAGTGCAGGCCGATCTCCGCGTCCTTCTCATAGTCGTTGCCGGCGAGCTGGATGCGGTACATGCCGAGGTTGCTCTTCATGAGCCCCGGCGCGTGCGGGTCCTCGGTGTAGACCTGCGGCAGGGTGACGAAGGGCCCGCCGTCTCGCGGCCAACTGACGAGGTTCGGCAGCTCGCTGACGGTCGTCTCGTGCCGCACCGCGGGGCCGGAGCCGACGAGCTTCGGCAGCATGGTGAGCGCCGTCAGCGGCGCGGTGGCGTACTTCAGCGGCGCCTTGAGGGCGCGCGTGGGGTCGATCTTCAGATCGATCGCCCGTTGGACGCTCTGGTACGTCTTGCGGAACATGAACCGCGACCGCTCGAGCGTGCCGAACAGATTGCTCACCATTGGGAACCGGCAGCCCGCGACATTGGTGAACGACAGCGCGGGACCGCCGGCCTGGAAGACGCGCCGATGGATGGCGGCGGCCTCGAGGTAGGCGTCGATCGGCGCGTCGATCCGACGCAGGTGGCCGTGCTGCTCGAGGTCGTCGACGCAGTCGCGGAGAGAACGGTGCATGGAAAGAAGGCGGAGGGCCGAAGGGGGAAGGCGGAACGGTCCGCTACTAGCGCCTACCGTTATCCGGCGGCCCCTCGCAACCGAGTAGCCCTGACGGCGGCGTCCCCGCTACGGGTCCCGCCTTCCGCCTTCCGCCCTACGTCTTGGTCAGCGTTTTTTCCGCTGCAGGCGAGTGCCGTTCTCGCCGTGGTGGGTCAGCAGCAGGGCGCCGACGGCGGCGAACTCGGCGAACAGGTCGAAGATGACCTCTTCCTCGCCCGGCCAGGGGTAGGCGAACACCACGTCGAAGTCGTCCGGGTCGAGGCCCAGCTCTTCGTAGGCGTCCTCGCCGTCGGTGCGGAGCCACGTCACTTCGCGGTCAAGCTCGGCCGCGTGGGCGTCTAGGCAGTCGTCGCCGCCGTAGGGGACGAAACTGCCGCGGACGAGCTCGGCGTCGATCCCGTGATCGTCGGCCAGCGCCAACGCGGCCTCGACGAGGTCGGGCTCGATCTCGATGCCCACCGCGTCGAACCCCAGCAGGCTGGCGAGGCAGGTGACGGCGCCGACGCCGCTGCCCCATTCGCAGAACTTGTGGCCGGGCGCAAGGTTGGCGGCCGCTACCTGTTGCAGCCCGTGGTAGACCTCGACGAAGTCGCACGGCACGAACGCGGGCACCGGCGCCTGCAGATGGGCTTGCTGAAACCGCTCGATGCGGTCGTCGGCGTCGTCCAGCAGGTCGCGCACACGGCGCGGCAGCGGCGTGGGCGGGGCGCCGAGCGGGACGTCGACGAGGCGAGACACAGCGCGGTGGGGGAGAGGAGCGAGAGGGGAAACGAGAAGAGGTTCGCCGGAGCGATGCCGGATGCTAGCGAACTGGCGGGGCGAAAGTCACGCGAAGTCGTAATTTCTTTCCCGGCCCTTCGTTGCTCAACGGTTCCGCCTTCCGCCTTCCCCTTTCCGCCTTGGCACTACACGCGGATCGACCACCCACGCCGCCACATCCCCCACAGCACCAGCCACCAGCAGCCGACGAACGCCGCGGCGTACGCCGCCGAGGCGAGCCGCGGGTCCGACAGGCCAAGCCCGCTCAGCGGGCCGACGATCAGGTTGTCGTACACCCAGCCCTTCACGGTCTGGTCGCCGATCTTGAGGATCGTGATCAGCCGGGCCACCAAGCCCGACGCGACGAACACAAAGATCGCGTTCACGCCGACCATCTGGAACGCGGTCGCCACGCGGCCGACGGTCTTCGATCCCCGGCCGGCGTAGTCGAACACCAGCAGGCATGCCGCCAGTGTGACGATCGCGAGCCCGCCGGCCAGCAGCACGAAGCTGGGCGTCCACAACGCCTTGTTGATCGGCATGCCCCAGCCCGGGTGCGGCCCCGCGTCCCACGCCTGGCCGACGAGGGCGAGCGCCCCGCCGGCGAAGACGAGTTGCCCCAGCATCGCGCCGGTGACTTCACGGCCCTTGATCGCCCGGCCGACGGCGTAGCCGAGCAGCGTGGTGACGATCGACGGCAGCGTGCTGAGCAATCCCTCGGGGTCCGTCGGCTTGGCGCCCCACATGTGGCTACGCCCGAGGGCGGCCAGATCGACCGCCTGAACGATGTTGCCCTGTTGCGACAGTCGTTCGGCGGACGGCGTGTCGCGGGGCAAGGTCTTGATCAACGCCGTGTAGCCAAGCAGCAGCACCAGCGCGACAGCGATCTGCCCCCGCCGCGGCAGCAGCAGGATGACGAGCGACGCGCCGAGGTAAGCCAGCCCGATCCGCTGCAGCACGCCGGGCAAGCGGAGGGTGTCCCAGTTCCACGCGTCGAGCTGCCCGAGCACGAAGTTCCACAACCGGCCCGACGCCGCGAGCACCAGCCCCAGCAAGATCAGCAGCGCGACGCGCCGCACGATGCGCACCCACACCGCGGCGGTGGGGCCGCCTTCGCCGGTGGTGTACTTGGCGAAGCTGTACGCCATCGCCACGCCGACCATGAACAGAAAGAACGGGAAGATGAGGTCCGTGGGCGTCCAGCCATGCCAGTCGGCGTGGCCGAGCGGCCAGTAGAGCGCGCCCCACGAGCCCGGGTTGTTCACCAGGATCATCGCCACGATGGTCAGCCCGCGCATGACGTCGAGCGAGAGCAGGCGGCCCGGTTTGGTATTCGTTTCCATGCTGTGATAACCACGGAGGCACAGAGGACACGGAGACGGAAAGGACGATTAAGCCAGACAGGATGCACAGGATTGTCAGGATGCTTCGCTTTCATCCTGTCCAACCCCGTCAATCCTGTCTGAATGGCTTCTCTTCTCCGTGTCCTTTGTGTCTCTGAACTGAGGCTTCAGGGGTCTGCCGCGCCGACGTCGGCTGCGGTACTGTACCGGCTCGCACGCGGGGCGATCGCCCCCGGTTTCCCCGTCCTTTTTTCGCGCACGTGCTCGCTATGGCTTCTCCGATCCGCGTCGGTTTGGTTGGCAACCGGTTCATGGGCAAGGCCCACTCGAACGCCTACGTGAAGGTCGACAAGTTCTTTGAGCTCGACGCCCCGTGCGAGATGAAGGCCGTGTGCGGCCTCGACAAGGCCGAGGTGGATGAGTTCGCCGGCCGGTTCGGCTGGGAGCGGGGCGAGACGGAGTGGGAGAAGATCGCCGGGGCCGACGACATCGACTTGATCGACGTCTGCACGCCGGGCGACACGCACGCGCCGATCGCCATCGCCGCGGCGAAGGCGGGCAAGCACGTGTTCTGCGAGAAGCCGTTGGCCAACACCCTGGCCGACGCCAAGGAGATGCTCGCCGCGGCCCGCGCCGCGAACGTCCGGCACATGGTCAACTTCTGCTACCGCCGGGCGCCGGCGGTGTCGCTCGCCAAGCAGATGATCGCCGACGGCGCCATCGGCGACGTCCGCCAGTATCGCGCCACCTACTTGCAAGACTGGCTCGCCGACCCCAACGCCCCCATGAGCTGGCGGCTCGTCAAAGACGTCGCCGGGTCCGGCGCGCACGGCGACCTGAACGCCCACGCGATTGACCTCGCCCGTTTCCTTACCGGCGATGAGATCACCGAGGTCGTCGGCGACATGAAGACGTTCGTCAACGAGCGGCCCTGGCCGGACGGTTCCGGCAGCGGCGTGGGGGCGAGCACCGCCGAGACCGGCAAAAGCGGCATGGGCGAGGTCACGGTCGACGACGCGGCGATCTTCCTCGCCCGCTTCGCCGGCGGCGCCATCGGCACCTTCGAGGCGACCCGCATGGCCACGGGCCGGAAGAACTACAACCGCTTCGAGATCAGCGGCAGCCGCGGCTCGCTGGCGTGGAACTTCGAAGACATGAACGTGCTGGAGTACTACTCGGCCGACGACCCGGCGGCGCAGCAGGGCTTCCGTAAGATCCTGGCCACGGAGTCGGTCCACCCGTACATGTCGGCCTGGTGGCCGCCGGGTCACATCCTTGGCTACGAGCACGGGTTCGTGAACGGCGTGTACGACCTGCTACAGGCGATCGCCGCCGGCGGCGAGGTGGCGCCCGACTTCAAGGACGGCGCCCAGTGCGTGGCGGTGCTCGACGCCGTGGTCGCCTCGGCCGAGGGCGGCTCGTGGCAGAAGGTCGAGATGGTCGACTGAGCGTCGCCGTTGCGGGCCCGGCCTTCGCCGCTGTGGCACTGGCCGTAGCCGGCTTCGGGGCTCTCAACAGTGGTCCGGGCACCCAACAGTGGTTGGCGACAACCGCCGCGAGTAGGCTACGCACCGTCGAGTGGCCGCGGCGCCGCTCGCTTTCCCGATCGCGACCATGGCGAGCGCGCGATGATGAAACGAGGTCTATCCCTAGCGGCGGCGTGCTGGGCGTTGGTCGCCCTCGGTGGGTGCCAGGGCCCGAGCGGCCCGCCCGGCGGCGGTGGCGGCCGGCCCGTCCCGCAGGTCACCGTCGCGACGCCGCTGACCGAGCCCGCCCTCGACTGGGACGCGTACACGGGCCGTCTGGCCGCGATTGAAGAGGTCGCCGTTCAGGCCCGCGTGAGCGGCTACCTGATTTCGCACCACTTTCAGGAAGGGCAACTCGTCGGAGCGGGCGACCTGCTCTTCGTCATCGATCCGCGGCCCTACGAGGCGACGCTCGCCCAAGCGACGGCCGCCGCCGACGAGGCTCGGTCCGGCCGCGCTCAGGCGGACGCGCAGGTGCGTGAAGCGGAGGCCAAGAAGCAGCAGGTCATCGCGCAGCTCGAGCTGGCCGAGGCGCAGCTGCGGCGAGCTCGGCCGCTCGTGAGCAACGGCGCGATCAGCGAGGACGAGTACGACGTGCTCGTCAGCTCGGTGCGGCAGTCGCAGGCCGACCAGTTCGCCGCGGAGGCGGCGATCGAATCGGCCCGCGCCGCCGTGGCGGCCGCCGAAGCGTCCATCGCCACGGCCGCCGCCGCTGTGGAGGCAGCAGAGCTCGACCTGGGGTACTGCCGCATCACGTCGCCGATCGACGGTCGTATTGGCCGCCGCGAGGTGACCGCCGGCAACCTGATCTCGGGCGGCCTGGGCGCCGAGACGCTCACAACGATCGTCTCGATCGACCCGATCCACGCGAACCTGGACGCCAACGAGCAGGCGCTCATGAAGTACATCCGGCTGGATCGGCAGGGCAAGCGGCAGAACTCCCGCGACGCGAAGACGCCGGTCCGCATGGCGCTGGTGGACGAGCAGGGTTTCCCGCACAGCGGCTACATCGACTTTGTCGACAACCAAGTGGACCGCTCCACCGGCACGATCCGCGCCCGCGCGATCTTTCCGAACACCGATCAGATCCTGACCCCCGGCTTGTTCGTCCGCATAAGGATCCCGGGCGGGGCTCCGTACCAGGCGGTGCTGATTCCCGACTCGGCGATCGGCACCGACCAGACCACCAAGTTCGTGTACGTGGTCGACGACTCCGGCGCCGCCCAGCGTCAGGCCATCACGCCCGGTCGGATGTTCCGCGGGCTGCGGACCGTCCGCGAGGGGCTCGACGGGACCGAGGCCGTGGTCATCGGCGGTATCCAGCGTTGCCGCCCCGGCGCGAAGGTCGACGCCAGCGAGGGCGCGATCGAGCTCGGGCCCGAAGACGGCTTGCCGACCGAGTACGAGCCGGTGCCGCCGGATCAGTGGCTCCGCCAGCCGGTCTCTCGCGAGTCGGACGCCGGCCGGGGGAGCGCCGCCCGATGAAGTTCGCTCACTTCTTCGTCGACCGGCCGATCTTCGCGACGGTCCTCTCGATCGTCATCGTGCTGGTGGGCACGATCAGCTACTTCGCGTTGCCGGTGGCGCAGTACCCGGAGATCGCGTTGCCGACTGTCGTGGTGACCGCCAGCTACGCGGGCGCCACCCCCGCGACCATCGCCGAAACGGTCGCCACGCCGCTCGAGCAAGAGATCAACGGCGTGGAGCGGATGCTCTACATGCGTTCGCAATCGACGCCCGACGGCGCGATGCAGCTGACCGTCACCTTCGAGCTGGGCACGGACGTCGACCAGGCGCAGGTGCTCGTGCAGAACCGGGTTTCCGTGGCGCTACCGCGGCTGCCGGAAGAGGTGCAGCAGGTGGGCGTGACGACCGAGAAGTCGTCGCCCGAGATGCTGATGGTGGTGCACCTGATCTCGCCCGACGCGTCGCGCGATCAGCTGTACATCGCCAACTACGCGTACCTGCAGATCCGCGACGTGCTCTCCCGCCTCGGTGGGGTGGGCGATCTGCGGGTGTTCGGCGCCTCCGAGTACAGCATGCGGGTGTGGCTCGACGTGGAGCGGATGGCCTCGCTCGAGCTGACGCCGGGCGACGTCGTCGGCGCCCTCCGCGAGCAGAACGTGCAGGTGGCGGCGGGCAAGCTCGGCGAGCCGCCGCTCGACACGCCCACCGACTTCCAGCTGCTCATCTCTAGCCAGGGGCGGCTTCGCACCGCCGACCAGTTCGGTGACATCGTCGTGAAGCGGGGCGAGGACGGCCGGCTCACCCGCGTGAGCGACGTCGCCCGTGTGGAGCTCGGCGCCCAGGACTACTCGGTCAACAGCTATCTGGACGGCGACAACGCCATCGCGTTGATCGTCTTCCAGCGGCCGGGCACCAACAGCGTGGAGACCGCCGCCGAGGTGATCGCCACGATGGACGAGCTGAAGAAAGACTTCCCCGACGGGATGGACTACACGATCGTCTACAACCCGACCGAGTTCGTGGAGGAGTCGATCGAGGAGGTGTTCGTCACGCTGCTGCAAGCGGCGGCCCTCGTGGTCATCACCGTGTTCGTCTTCCTGCAGCGTTGGCAGGCGACGCTCATCCCGGTGGTGGCGATCCCCATCTCGCTCGTCGGCACGTTCGCCGTGATGAACGGCCTCGGCTTCAGCCTGAACAACCTGTCGTTGTTCGGCTTGGTGCTGGCGATCGGCATCGTGGTGGACGACGCGATCGTCGTCGTGGAGAACGTCGAGCGGCTGATCGCCAAGGGCCGCTCGCCGAAGGACGCGACCAAGGAGGCGATGACCGAGGTCGGCTCGGCGCTCATCGCGACGTCGCTCGTGCTGGTGGCGGTGTTCGTGCCGACCGCGTTCATGGGCGGCATCAGCGGGCAGTTCTATCAGCAGTTCGCGATCACCATCGCGGCGGCGACCGTGTTCAGCACGTTCGTCTCGCTGACGCTGACGCCCGCCATGTGCGGCCTGCTGCTCGAGCCGACGGACAAGGACCCCGGCTGGATCGCCAAGACGCTGAACCTCGTGTTCGGCTGGTTCTTCCGGCCGTTCAACGCGGTCTTCGACTGGGCGACCGACATCTACGCGGGCGTCATCCGCACCATCGTACGGATCGGCGTCGTGCTGCTGGTTGGTTACGCGGCGATGATCGTCGGCACGAAGTTCGCCTTCGACGCCGTGCCGACCGGGTTCATCCCTGAGCAGGATCAGGGGTACCTCATCGTCACTGCCACGCTGCCCGACAGCGCGTCGCTCGCCCGGACCGACGACGTCGTGCAGCGGATCAGCCAGATCGCCCTCGACACGCCGGGGTGTGCGCACTCGGTCGGCTTCGCGGGCTTCTCCGGCGCCACCAACGTCAACAGCCCGAGCGCCGGCACGTGCTTCGTCACCATGACCGACGCCCGCGTCCGCGCGACGCAGGGGCTCGGCATGGGGGCCGTGCTGCAAGACCTGCAGCGGCGGTGCATGGCGATCCAAGAGGCCCAGGTGCAGGTGCTCGCGCCGCCGTCGGTGCGCGGCATCGGGTCGGCCGGCGGCGTGAAGCTGTATGTGCAGGACCGCAGCGGCGCCGGCTACGCCGCGCTCGGCGCCGCGTCGAACGAGGTCATCGGCCGCGCGATGCAAGAGGCGGGCCCGCAGTCCGGCCTGGCCGCCGCGTTCTCGTTCTACCGCCCGAACACGCCGCAGCTGTACATCGACATCGACCGCACCAAGGCGCAGCAGCTGGACGTGCCGATGTCCAACGTCTTCGAGACGCTGCAGGTGTACCTCGGCTCGTTGTACGTGAACGACTTCAACGACCTGGGACGGACGTACCGCGTTACCGCCCAAGCCGAAGACGAGTTCCGCGACGACGTCGAAGACATCTACCGCCTGCGGACACGGAGCGCCACCGGCGCGATCGTCCCGCTGGGCACTGTGGTGCAGGCGGAAGACCGCGTCGGGCCCGATCGGGTCGAGCGGTACAACCTGTACCCGTCGGCCGACGTGAACGGCGTGCTCTTCCCCGGCACAAGCACCGGGCAGTCGATCAAGACCTTCGAGCGGATCGCCGACGAGAGCCTGCCGGAGGGCTTCGCGTACGCGTGGACCGACATGGCCTACCAGGAGAAGATCGCCGGCAACACGGCCGTGCTGATCTTCCCGCTGTGCGTTGTGTTCGTGTTCCTCACGCTCTCCGCTCAGTACGAGAGCTGGGTCCTGCCGCTGGCGGTGGTGCTCATCGTGCCGCTGTGCCTGCTGTTCGCGATTGGCGGCGTCGGCCTGCGCGGCATGGACAACAACGTGCTCACGCAGATCGGCTTCGTGGTGCTCATCGCGTTGGCGTGCAAGAACGCGATCCTGATCGTCGAGTTCGCCAAGACGCTGGAGGACGAGGGCAAGACGCGGTTCGAAGCGGCCGTCGAGGCGTGCCGGCTGCGCCTGCGGGCCATCCTGATGACCGCGTTCTCGTTCATCCTGGGCGTGATCCCGCTGGTGATCGCCACCGGCGCCGGCGCGGAGATGCGGCGGGCCCTGGGCACCGCGGTGTTCAGCGGCATGCTGGGCGTGACGATCTTCGGGCTGTTCCTCACGCCCGTGTTCTACGTGCTGCTCCGCGGGGCGATCGCCGCGACGCGTCGCGCCGCCTAGCATGCGAGCGACCGGCGGTCAGAGAGAGGATCCGGGGACGGTCGAGAGACGATCGATGGGCGACGACTTTCCGTACCGCATCGGTTGCCCTGTGTGGGCGTGCGACGCCTGGGTCGGCAAGCTGTACGCCACCAAGGACCGCCGCCGCTGGTTGGGCGAGTACGGCCGGGCCTTCAACACCGTGGAGGGCAACAGCACCTTCTACGCGATGCCGGCGCCAGAGATCGTCGCGCGTTGGGCGGACGAGGCGGCGCCCGGCTTCCGCTTCGCGTTGAAGACGCCCGGCGCCATCACGCACGAGCGGCAGCTCGCCGGCGCTGAGCGCGACGTGGTCGACTGGATCGAGCGCCTGCGTGTGCTGCAGCGTGCCAACGTGCTGGGGCCGACCATGCTGCAGCTGCCGCCGTTCTTCGCCGGCTCGCAGTTTGGTGATCTGACGCGATTCGTGGAGAGCTGGCCGAAGGACCTGCCGCTCGCCGTGGAGCCCCGGCACGACGACTACTTCGCCGGCGCCGGGTGCGAGAACGAGCTCGACGCCCTGCTGCGTGAGCACGGCGTGGATCGCGTGCTGTTCGACAGCCGGGCGTTGTTCCACGCCCCGCCGGACGACCCGATCGAGGTGGCCTCGCAGGGCCGCAAGCCGAACCCGCCCCGCCGCCGGACCGTCACCGCCCGGCGCCCGATGGTGCGGTTCGTCGGCCGCAACGACCGGGCGAAGGCGGCCAAGTGGATCGCCGAGTGGGCCGGCGTGCTGGTCGAGTGGATCGACGCGGGCCTGCGGCCTTACGTTTTCTGCCACTCGCCGGACGACACGTTCGCGCCGGAGTTCTGCGAGGCGTTGCACGCGGCGCTCAGAGAGCGGCGCCCCGAAACGCCCCCGCTGCCCGAGTGGCCGGGCCGCGCGGCGCCGAAGCAGCGATCGCTGTTCTGACCACCGGTCCATTGGTGATCGACACATCGGCGGTCGGTGCGTCGGCGCTTGTTGCTTGGGTGGAACGCTCCTGCGATTCGTGCAACCACGCGGCCGCGACGTTCTGGGCGTGCCGCACCTGGCAGCGGATGCGGCTGGTGAGCCGTGTGTGCGGTCGGTGCGTCGGCGACGCCTCGTTGCGGGCCGCGGCGCCGTTGTCCGGGTCCCAGCGGTCCGCGCCGGCGTCCCACCGCCACCGCCCGCCGCGGCGGTCGCGCCATCGCTGCCCGTCGGTCAGGTGCTCGCCGAGCCGATGGATCGCCCGCTCGACGAGCGCCGGATCGGCCACCACCAGGCCGCCGCACACAATCCGCCGCACCAGCCGCGCCGCGTTCGCGCGGAGTCTGTCGAGCGTTGGACCGCGGGGGAGCAGGGCCTGTTCGTAGTCGTGGCAGCAGTTGTAGGCGGGCGCGTGGCATGAGACGCGGAAGCCGTACCAGTGGGCGCCACGCCGCACGTGCAGGTAACGCGACTCGCTGGCCGGGGAACGCTCCAGGCGGCACTCGAGGCCCGCGTTGGCCGCGGCGATCGCGCCGCACCGGGTGACCCAGCGAGAGGCCTCGTACGCGTTCAGCGGCTGGATGCTCACGCCGTTCCACCCGCGAGCGGTGCGGCCCGGTTCACCGGCGTCGGACGCAACCGACCGTGGCGAGCGACAGGACCAGGACGGCCGCGGTCGTCGGCTCCGGCACGGCGTCGATACCGGCGCCCCAGTTAGGCAACAAACGGTTCAGCTCGTCGTTGTCGACGATGGCGCCAATCGGCGGATCGCCGACCCAGCCGCTGGGCAGCGGCGAGGTGCTGGCGCCCCAGTTGGGCAGCAGCAGATTGAGGTCGCCGTTGTCGACCACGCCATCGCCGTTGAAATCGCCGGGCAACGGCCCCGCCGACACCACTTCGGACCGTAGCGTGAGCGCTAACGTCTGCGTCTCTTCGCCGGGCAGGTCTTCGCCCGACAGGTTGAGCGTGTAAGTGGCCTCGTACACGCCGGCCGCCGCGGTGAGGGCCGTCGCCACGCCGCTCTCGGTGGCGCCCTGCGCGAGACCGCCGAACGTCATCGGGTCGATCAAGAACGCGCCGGTGTCGCCGCTGGTGGCCACGACGGAGTCGAGGTCCAAGTCGGCCGCGAACGTCGGGCCGCCCGTCAGCAGGTTCGTGATCTCGAAGCCGAGGTCCACGGTCGGGGCGCCGAGCGAGAGCTGGCCAAAGTCGAGCGTGGCCGAACGCAAGTCGCCGGAGTCGGCGAACGACGCCACCGGGTGGTTCAGCACGCTGAGGCTCATCAGCACCAGGTCGTTGCCGTCCTGGGCGCCGTCGCCCATGCCTGAGCCGTTGGTCACGTCCAGGTTGTCGATGATCACCGTGCCGCCCTGCACGCCGGGGGTCGCCGTCGAGGCGTTCAGCCCGACGTTGAAGGTCGTGCTGTCGGTCCCGCCGGTGCGGAAGGCGTTGAAGCGGCCCGTGATGTCGCTCGTGGTCGGTCCAACGGTCGTCACCTCGTAATAGGTCCCGTCCTGCCCCGCCTTGTCGAGCGTGATCGACTGCGTCAGCGATGGGGTGGCTTCTTCGACATAGGCCCGGCCGAAGTCGATCGACTGCACCGACGAGCCGTCCGCCGACGCGCTGCCACCGGCCAGCGTGATCGTGCTGTCGTTCTCGTTGTCGACGAACACCGACCACGCGAACTCAGGATGATCGACGTACGGGTTGCGGTTGTTCGTGTAGTACGACGGATTGAGCCCCTGGCTGTAGATCGCCTGGTTGCGGCGCCGCTCGAAGTCGTCCGGCACGTCGTCGAAGTGGTAGACCATCAGGGCGTCGAGGTCGCCCATCTGATTGCTGCCGAGTGTGCCCGACGTGAGCGACAGCCCGGTGTAACGCGTGGCCGAGTAGAAGAGCGAGCGACTGACATCGCCTTTATCGGAGTCGCCGGGGAAGTAGTAGGAGCCCGCCGAGCCAAAGTTGCCGGTGCTGGTTGGCGTGCCGAAAGGCTTGTTGCCGCGGGAGTTGTTGATGTTGGGATTCGCCGGACGCAGGGCGTGCGGGTCGCCCAGGTTGCCGCGAGAGCTGTTGCTAACGCTGCCCGGCTGCCGCGACTGCGGCCAGACGTGCTCACGGTTCCACGTCGTGCCGCTGGTCCAGTTCGACCCCACGGACGCTCGGTTGTAGACGAGCAGGATGTTCGACGGGTTGTTGGGGTCTTGGTCGTGGATCGCCGCGGAGTTGCGGAAGTCTCCGTAGCTGCGCTGGATGTGGCCGCTGGAGATGATCGACTGCAGCTGGCTCTGCAGCGTGGCGCCGCTCCCGTTGGCGGAAGCGTAGTACCCGTTGGGCGGCAAGAAGTCGGTGTCGTCAGCGACGGCGACACCAACGGCGGAGATCCCGGCCAGAGCAGCCAGGATAAATAGCGAACGGGGCATCGGTGCGGATCAACGTCGGGGGAGCGTGCTTGGGGCGAGCTCCTCAGACTAGCCGCAAACTTTGGGACGGAATAGGAAAAAGCGATGTGCTTTTCCTCGCCTCCCGTGCCCCGGCAGGCGAGCTATCGCCGCCGCTGATTCCGCAGCGGGTAGTAGTTCAGCGTGTTGTTGAAGAACGTCGGGTGGCCGGTCGATAGGGCGTTCTGCGACCCCTGCGGGCTGAACGCCGGCTGCGCCGAGATCTGCTGAACCCGTTGGTTGAGCTGCTGCTGCTGCCGCTGCAACTGCTGGTTGACACGCTGCTGCTGGAGCTGCGGCCGGACGATCGTGTTGTACTGATCGAAGTCGGCGTCCAGCGTTTCGTTAAACAGGCCGAGGTAGGGGCTCACGCCGCGGTCCTGCGTGACGTTCGAGAACGGCTTCGACGTGAGGGCCGATCCGCCACGCCCCGACCCGGCGCTCTGGTAGAAAGCCGAGTTGCTCAGCCCCGTGCTCACCCCGGGCGCGTACCCGATGCCCTGCGAGCTGTTGATAATGTTCGCGTTGATGCCGTCGATGCTGTAGTTCACTCGGGAATTCCGCCCCACGATGTCGCGCGTGTACTGCTCACCCGCGCTGAGACTTCGCGGCTGGGCGAGCACGGCGTCGGCCCCCAGGGCCACGATGAACAGGCCCACGCAGCGCACGATGGAGCAGCGTACGACGGAGCAGGGCAGGGCGGTTCGGGCTAGGCGTGTCATGGCGTTCGTCGTCGGAACGGGGCGGGCGTAGCAGTGACCAGACGCGGTTGGGAACCGCTCACCAGTATACGTCGGCGGCGGCCTCCAAGTTCGTCCGTACTACCGGCCCTGGCCCGTTCTTGCGGATTAGGCGTTACGACCCGCGCAACCGTTCCGTTAGCCGGCGCCTTGGGACCCATCTCCTCCTACGAGCGGCGTGGGGCGCCGTTGGGCCGCCTAAGACGCTGTCGAGATCGGCTTTACGAGCGTTCGGCCGAGCATGCCGCCCGCCAAGATCCGCTCGAACGCCGTTGGCAGCGTGTCGAGCGTGATCTCGTCGATCAGGTGTTCTGGCAGCTCGACACGCCAGTCGCCGGCGAGTCGGCGCCATACGTCTCGTCGCGGCTCAGGCGGGCACTTGGCAGAGTCGATCCCCGCCAGCGTGAGGCCACGCAGCAAGAACGGATACACCGTTGTGCGGAGCTGATCGCCGGCCACGAGCCCGCACGCCGCCACCGCACCGCGGTAGTCGGTCGCCTTGAGGACCGTTTCCAGCACGGCGCCGCCGACCGTGTCGACCGCCGCCGCCCACTGCGCGCGGAGCATCGGCCTGCCGGAGTCGTCTTGCACGGCCGTGCGGGGGAGTACCTCCGCGGCGCCGAGCGCGCGGAGGATCGGCTCGGCGTGGGCCTTGCCCGTGACCGCCGCGACCTCGTAGCCGAGCTTCGCAAGCAGCGCGACGGCGAACACGCCGACACCGCCGGTGGAGCCCGTCACCAACACGCGACCGGACTCGGGGATGACACGCTCCGTGATCGCTAGCACGCACTGCGCCGCGGTGAACCCAGCCGTGCCGTAGACCATCGCGTCGCGGGTCGACAGTGTCGCCGGCAGGGGAACGAGCCAATCGGCGGGCACGCGGACCCAAGCCGAGTAGCCGCCCCACCGGGCGCCCCCTTGGTCGTACCCGGTGAGGAGCACCGCGTCGCCCGGCGTGAAGCGCGGATCGTCGCTCTGGCTGACAACGCCCGCGCAATCGATGCCGGGAACGTGCGGCAGCTTGGGCGCCACGCCCGGGTGGCCCTTCGCGGCCAGCGCGTCCTTGTAGTTGACGCTCGACCACTCGACGTCGATCACCACCTCGCCGTCGGGCAGGTCGGCGAGTGAGAGATGACGGATCGCTCCGGTCGCCTCGTGCGGGGCGCCATCAACAACGTACGCGGGGAAGGTCGGTTTCATGGAGCACGATGCTAGCGTGCGCCGACCGCCTTCGCCTAATCCTTGGGCGCCGGGCGCCGGCGAGCGACGCGTCCGCAGCGCTGCGTGGAGCCCGCATGCAGCCTTGGTTAGCCGGCAAACAGTAGCCGCACGCGCCGTCGATCACGGTTGGCACACGCTATGCGGTTCTAGCGACCCGATGCAGCGAAGCAGCAAGAAGTTGGCGTGGCCAATACGCAGAGCTGATCGCAAAATCGGTACATCGGGTCGCTAGGGAGCAGGCGAACCCAAGGATGGCTCGATGCCGCTCTCGTGCCTTGTCACTCGGAATAAGAGACCGCGCCGCTATGCAAACGACGATCCGCCGAACCGACGACCCAGTCGTTCACGCGACCGACCGACTCGCGTCGAGCTCGCACCACTTCCTGCGTCATGTCGAGTGCCGCGCCGGGTCGGACGGGCTGTTGCTCGAGGGGAAGGTGCCCACGTACTTCCTGAAGCAGACCGCCCAGAGCCTGGTTCTGTCGGTCGATGGCGTGGACCGTGTCATCAACCGGCTGGTCGTGGTGAACCCGTACGGCGTCAGCAGCGACGCGACGGTATAGTTCATCGCACGAGCTAGCACCGACGATCAGGCCTCTTTGAGGTCGATCGGCAGTTGGTCGATCTTCGCCGCCAGGATGAAGTCGTTCTCCGACAGCCCGCCGATCGCGTGGGTCCACAGCTCGACGGACACGTTGCGGTAGCCCTCGATGTGCAGGTCCGGGTGGTGCCCGTCGGCCTCGGCCAGCTCCGCGCACTTGTGGAAGAACTCCATGCCCGCCAGGAAGTTCTTCACGACCCAGTCCTTGCGGATCCGCTGCCCGTCATGGGTAAGCCGCCAGCCGGGCAGGTGGGTCAGTTGCTCGCGGGCCTCCGGCAGCGGGCACGGATCGACGCCGCCCTCGCAGGGCAAGCACTTCTTCGCGGTCAGTTCGGCGGGGCTTTGCACGGCCATGGCGGGAGGAAACTCCTTGCATGAGAACGAAACGTCGGAAGGTGTAGAAATCGTTGGAGCGCGCGCCGGCAATGGCAACCGGGTGCGGGGGCGCCGCGACCTGGGATTCCCCCACTCGGCGGGATAGGCTGACGCGGCCGACGCTCGTTCGTAGCGTCGTTCGCCCCGTGCCCGCCGCCACCACGCTCGTCCCACGCTATGCCGAAGTACGTCGTCCGATACGGCGTGATGCGTCATCTGGGCGTGTTCTCGAGCCGCGGCCGCGATCGGTACGCGCGCGGTCACCGAGTGATCGCCCGGACGGGCCGCGGACAGGAAGCCGGCGAGGTGCTCTGCGAGGCCACCGAGCACGTCCTCTCGCAGATGGACGACCCGCGCACGGGGCAGATCCTCCGCCGCGTCTCTGCGGACGACGACGTGGAGCTCTCGCACATCGTCAACCAGGTAGCCAACGACCGGGCGGCGTGCGAGCAGCGGATCGGCGAGCTCGAGCTCGACATGAAGGTCGTCGATGTCGAACGCGTGTACGGCGGCGAGCGCGTCGTGGTCTTCTACCTGGCCGACGATCGGGTCGATTTCCGTGAGCTGGTCAAGCTGCTCGCGAAGGACCTTCAAACGCGGGTCGAGATGCGGCACATCGGCGTCCGCGACGAGGCCAAGCTGCTGGCCGACTACGGCGACTGCGGCAAGCCGGTCTGCTGCAACACTCATCTCTCGGAGATGCCGCCCGTCTCGATGAAGATGGCGAAGCTGCAGAAAGCGACGCTCGATCCGACCAAGATCTCCGGCCGCTGCGGTCGTCTGAAGTGCTGCCTGCGGTACGAGTACGACACCTACCAAGAGCTCAAGCGAGAGCTCCCGCCCGTGGGGCGCGACGTGGTCACACGCGACGGTCGCGCCCGAATCCTTTCGCAGGAGATCCTCACCGGCGAGCTGCTGGTAGAGACCGAAGAGGGGCGCCGCGTGGTGATCAACGCGTCGGACGTGCTCACGGTGATGTCCAAGAGCGATAGCACTCCGCGTACGAAGAAGGCCGACGGCGACGCCGGAGCCGATCCGCCGCCGCGTGGCGGACCGAAGAAGCCGCGGTCCAAGCCGCGGGATGCGGCCAGCCGGCCCCCTGCCGAGACCGACAAGAGGCAGCCGCCCGGCGACGGCCCAGGCGACGGCCCGACCGACAGACCGAGCGACAGTACCGCCCGTGCGGAGGGCGAAGAGAAGAAGAAACGACGCCGTCGCCCCCGACGTGGCGGGAAAGGCAAACCGCCAAACGGTGAACGTCCGTCTTCTGACGGACCGCCGTCGGGCGGAAGCGGCGAGACGCCGAGCGGCGGCGAATAATGGCGGCCGGGCGAACCCCGCCGCAGAATGACGCGTCACAGGCTCCGCAAGGCGGGGCTCGTTGGTACACTGCCCGAAGGACGTACGCACGAACGCTCGCGCCGCGGGTCCCGCTCGCCGCTCCCGGAGGTTGAACCTTGGCCGCCATGCTGGACCCGAAGCACCCGCTCGCCGACCTGCTCCGTCGCGACAACCGCTACAGCTTCGAGGCGTACGTGTTCGTTTTCGACGCGCTGCGCTACGGGCAGGACCGCATGGGGATGGGCGAGTCGTCCGATGAGGAAGCCTTCGAGCCGCAGCTCGAAGCCGAGGCCGCGGCGGACGACGAAGAACGCCACGTCACCGGCCAGGAACTCTGCTGGGCGATCCGGCAGTACGCCCTCGATCAGTACGGGCTCTTGGCCCGCAACGTGCTCGACCATTGGGGCGTGACAAAGACCGGCGACTTCGGCGAGATCGTGTTCAACCTCATCGACATCGGTCAGATGCGCAAGACCGATCAGGACCGCCGCGAAGACTTCAACGATGTCTTTGACTTCTGCGAGGCGTTCGCGGAGCAGGGCGTCTTCACCCTCGACGCCGCCGAAGGCGAGGACGCCGAGTGAGCGCCCGCCGGGTCGGCTGGCGCGTGGCCGCGCCGGCGGTGCTGCTGGCCGGTTGGCTGCTGTTCTTGCTCTGGCTTGCCTTGCGCGGCTGATCCCTCGCCACCGTTTTTTCGGAGAGAGGCCGATGACCATCATGGCTCGCTGTATTCTAGCGCTCGCTGCTGTTGTTTCGGCCGCCGCAGCGCGAGCGAACGACGCCCCCACCCCCGCCGCTGATCTCGATCAGGTCGTCGCCCGTGCGGTCGCGTACGCCGAAGCGGCTCAGGACGAAGACGGCGCCTACAGCCCCTACGTCGGGCCGGCCGTCACGGCGCTGGTCGCGACCGGGCTGATGGACAACGGCCGCACCCCGGCGGACCCGGTGGTGGCTCGCTCGCTGGCCTACGTTGCGCGGTTCGTCCAAGAAGACGGCGGCGTGTACGGGCCGGAGTCGATGTACCGCAACTACGAGACGTGCGTCGCGATCCAGTGTTTCACCCGCGCGAGTGAGCTGCCCGGCGGCGAGGCTTACGCGGCGCCGCTGGCGGCCGCCGAGGCGTTCGTCAAAGAGCTGCAATGGAACGAGGCGGAGGGCCACGACCCCACCAGCACCAGCTACGGCGGCGCGGGTTACGGGCGTCACCGCAGGCCCGACCTATCGAACACGGCGTTCCTGGTCGAGGCGCTGCACTCATTGGGACGCGGCGAGGACGATCCGGCGATCCAACGAGCGCTCAAGTTCGTCAGCCGCACGCAGAACCTCGAGAGCGAGCACAACACCACGCCGTTTTCGACCCGCGTGAACGACGGCGGCTTCTACTACACCCCCGCCGCGGGTGGCTCGAGCCAGGCGGGCGAGACCGCGGCCGGCGGCCTGCGTAGCTACGGTTCGATGACCTACGCGGGCCTGAAGAGCATGATCTACGCGGGCGTGGGGCCGGACGATCCCCGAGTGCGGGCCGCCGTGGCCTGGTTGCAGAAGCACTACACGCTCGAGGAGAACCCTGGCATGGGCTCGTCCGGGTACTACTACTACCTCCATACCTTCGCCAAAGCGCTCGGCGCCGTGGGCGACGATGAGTTCATCGACGCGGACGGCGCGCGGCGCGACTGGCGTGCCGAGCTCGTTGCCAAACTAGCCGAGCAGCAGCGGCCCGACGGCAGCTGGGTAAACGCGAACGAGCGTTGGCTCGAGGCGGACCCGAACCTCTCGACCGCCTACGCGTTGCTAGCACTCGCGCGGTGCCGATAACCGCCGCCGGTTCTCTATTCCGGCAGCAGGGCCGATTTGATACGACCCGCGCGGCGCTGCCGATGCGCCCCGCGTGCCCGGATGGGGCGCCCGGGTGATCGGCGGCCGGAAGAAAACGTGCCCGCCAACGGATTGGCCCGATGCTATCGAACGCCCCCCGCGTCCTGCTCTTCGCGATCGTAACCCTCGGCATTGGCGTGTTGGCGCCGGCGGAGCCCGGCGGATCGGACCGGGTTGATGAGGCCGTGGCCGAGTGGGCCAAGCAGCGCCTGACGCCGCTCGAGGGCGCCGCCGCCGCGGATGCCGCCGCCGCGTTCAACGCCCATCCGTCAACGCCGACTGCACCGCTGGCGAGAACTCCCAAGCCGCCCGAAACGACGCCGAACCCGTTCCGGTTCGCGGAGCCGCCGGCAGCTGAGCCGCCGGCAGCCGCTACGAGTAGCGCGCTCGTGAAGGTGGATTCCGAACCTCGAACGGTTCCGACCGCTTCGCAAACCAATCCCTTCCGGGCGGCGCCGTTTCAGGCGGAGCCCGCTCCGCCCACGCAGCTCCGGTCCACGGTCGAGCCATCGGGTGACGTTTCCTCGCCCCCGAACAGCAACCCCCTTCGCGAGACGGCGGCCGTGGAGCCGGTCCGATCGCCAGCGATCAACTCGACGGCCGCGCGACGCGCGTTCGAGCCGCCTCCCACCGTCCCGGCAGACAGCCAGCCGTTGCGTTTAGAGATGGAGGCGTCGCCGGTCCTGCCGATCGCCAACACCGAGCCCACCCCGGAACCCCGGCGGTTCGCTCCGCCTGCGCAGCGCGTGGCGTCGCTGGAGCGGCCCGCATTGCCACTCGATGCTCCGCCGTCGTTCTCTGCGTCTGCCGGCGCCCCCGCGACCAAGGAAGACACCTGGCCCTCGCAGGGCGACGTTCAGGTTAGCGGTGGCACGGGCCAGCCCGGGCCCGCCGAAACGCACGGCGCCCAGCGAGCGGCTCTGATTGTCGAGAAGCTCGGTCCGGAAGAAGCGCGGGTCGGCCAGACATGCCGCTTCCTCGTCACGATACGCAACACCGGCTCGACGACCGCCCACGGTGTCGTGCTAACGGATGAGACCCCGGCCGGCGCCACGTTCGAGCGTTCCTCGCCCCTGGCCGAGCAGAACGGCTCGCGGCTGCGTTGGGAGCTCGGCTCGATCGCCCCCGGAGCCGAACAGACGGTCGAGATGCTTGTGACTCCCTCGCGGGAAGGCCCGGTCGGCAGCGTCGCCAGGGTGTCGTTCGACGCCCTCGCGTCCGCGACGACCCGGGCAACCAGGCCGCAACTCTCGTTGCGGGTAGCGGCGGAGCCGAGCGTGCGGCTCGGCCGCGAGCACCGCGTGACGGTCGAGGTGCACAACCCGGGCACGGGCGTCGCGACGGGCGTCATGCTGCGAGAAGACGTGCCGCCGCAGGTGAGTCACCCGGCCGGGCCGGAGCTCGAGTTCGAGGTCGGTCGGCTGGCGCCGGGCGAGACGCGTCGGCTGGAGCTCGTGCTCACCGCCGAGCAGGCGGGCCGCGTTGAGAACCGAGTGCGAGCCGTCGCCGACGGCGATCTGAGCGCCGAGGGCGTGGTGGAATTCGACGTGGTCGCTCCGTCGATCGCCGTGAAGATCGACGGGCCCGCGCGGCGTTACCTAGAGCGGCCGGCGAGCTACCGCGTAAGCATCGCCAACCCGGGCACCGCGGACGCCCGCGACGTACGCCTTGTGACCCATCTGCCGCGCGGCCTCGACTTCGTTAGCGCGAACAACCTGGGCGAGTACGACGAGCAGACTCACGCGGTTTACTGGAGCCTGGCCGAGCTGCCCGAGGGGCAGCGGGGTGAGGTGGAGGTGGTCGCGATGCCGGTCGCCGCCGGCGACCACACGATCCGTGTCGAGAGCGAGGCTACCGGCGGGCTGCGCGCTCAGGAGAGCCAGCGCGTGCGAGTCGAAGGCGTCGCCTCGCTGGCGTTCGACGTACGCGACCTTCAGGACCCGATCGAGATCGGCGAAGACGCCGAGTACGACATCCGAGTAGCGAACGAGGGCACCAAGTCGGCCAGCGGCGTACGCGTGGTGGTCGAGGCCCCTGCAGGCATGCGGTTCACCGGCGCACGGGGCGAGACCTCGGCCCGGACCGGCGCCGGGCGCGTGGAGTTCGCCCCGCTGCAGCGTTTGGCGCCGGGCGCCGAGGCGCGGTTCCGCGTGCAGCTCCGCGGCGAGTCGCCCGGCGATCATCGGGTGACGGTGCTGGTGGCGTCGGACGACGCCCCGCAGCCGATCCGCCGCGAGGAGAGCACCCGCGTCTTCGGCAACGAGTGAGCGTGCCCCGTCGCGCAGCCGCTCAGCGGATCAGCACGCAGATCGGCCGCGGCGTACTGACGCTCTCCAGCGTGTAACGCAGCGAGCCCGTCTGCTGATCGATCGCGAACACCGAGAGGGTGTTCGAGTCGCGTCCCGCGGCGACGAGCCACCCGCCGCACGGGCTGACACCGAAGTGCCGCGGCCAAGCGCCCCGCACCGGCTCACGCTCGACGCGCGTTAGCGTGCCGGACTCCTTGTCGATGGCGAACACGCAGATTCGGTCGTAGCCACGCACGGCCGCGTAAACGAAATTGCCGGTGGGGTGCATGGCCACCTCGGACGACTTCGCCGGGGGCTCCGCGGCGGTCTCGGCGTCGCTCATCATCGGCTGGGTATCGATCAGCTCGAGGCGGCCGGCCTCCGCGTCCCAGGCGTACGCCGACAGGCGATTCGGCAGCTCGTCGACGACGTAGGCGAAGCGTCCGTCGGGCCGCCACGCCAGGTGCCGCGGTCCGCCGCCCGGGGGCGTGACCCCCTCGCCGTGCGGCGTCAGCGTGGCGCTCGCCGCGTCGAGCCGGTAGATCAGCACGCGGTCTTTGCCGAGGTCCGGCGCGAGCGCGAACCGGTTGTCGGGCGACGGACCGATCCAGTGCGGGTGCGGCGCCTCTTGCCGGGCGGCGTTCACGCCGGAGTGTCCCTGATGCTCGACCACAGAAGCGCGCGGGCCGATGGCGCCGTCTTCGCCGAGCGGGAACGCGGCGACCGACCCGCCGCCGTAGTGCGCGCTCATCAACGCTTGACCGGTGGCGTCGACCGACAGGTGGCACGAGCCGCCATCACCGGTCGGCTGATCGTTGAGTCTGGCTAGGCCCGTCTGGCCGTCGGCGTCGATCCGCCAAGCGACCACGCTCGGCTCGCCCTCGACCCCGCCGGTCGAATACAGCACGGGCAGCGTGGGGTGCGTCGCCAGGAAGCCGGCCCCGGCGATCTCCCCGACCAGCCGTGGCTTGGTCGGCTTGCCGGAGACCTTGTCGAACGTGGCGTGGTAGACGCCCTTAGGCGTGACCCCGCCCGCTGGCTCAGCGACGCCGATCCAGAGGTCGTAAGCGTGAGCGGGCGCCGCACAGGAGAGCATCAAGGCGGCGGCGAGACAGGCTTGGCGGATCATCGGCGTCGGGAGGATTGCGATCGCCCGACGCGTGAAGACGCCGGTCGCTCTAGTGCTTGTAAACCTTGTGAGAGGGCCGACCTGCGAGGATCTCCGCCTTGCCCCAATCGGTTACGTCGCGGAACGCCTGGCTCGTGATGAAGTCGCGGAAGGCCTGCTCGTCCGACCATTCGCTCGTGATGAGGTACGAGTTGTCGTCGGCAGTGTCGCACCACAGGTGACTCGCCGAATGGCCGTCGGCCGCGTTGAGCGCGCCGATGACCGCCGAGAACTTGTCTTCGAACTCCTGGGCCTTGCCGGGCAAGACCACGTAGTTCATGCCTACGGTCACCATAGCGGGGGTCTCCTCCGTGAGCGGGTGGGGGCTTGGATCATTCGGCTCCGACTATACCACGCGTGGTGGCAAGACGCGTGGTGGCCGGGTGGCGCCGCCTTACGCGTCGCCGGACGGGGCGAGGGCCAGCTCCTTCAGTGCGTCGAGCGCTCCCAACAGATCGTCGCGGGCGATCTCTTGCCAGCCGGTGATCTTGTGCGCGAGGATCGCCAGCTTGAAGTGCTCGAACGCGTCGGCGACGTCGTCCGGCAGCTCGGCCAGGTTGGCCATCGGCCGCACGCGCGGCGTCGCCTCGGCAGGCTCGCCGACCGCCGCGGCTTCCGCGCCGCTCTCGACCTCGCCATGGTCGTCTTGTCCGCGAGCGTCTTCGGGGTCGGAGTCGAGCGACGATCCGTCGGCGGAGCCCGCCGATTCCTCGTTGACCACCGTCTCCGTGGTTGGCGGGTGCGCCAGCGCGTCGTACGCGTCTTCGTCGATCTCGGTGGCGATCACCTGCTCATCCGTCGGCTTGGCGCCGTCCGGGCCGCCCACGGCCTCCCACCGGGCGCCACGCATCTGGGCGACGCTCCAGCGGTTGGTCACGGCCCCCTCGAGCCACATCTCTGCGTCGGTCCAGTCGAGGGCCGACTGGAAGTGGCTCCAGTACAGGTCGGTGTACTGCGGACGCACCTCGCCGAAGCGTTCGTGAACGCGGCGTAGCCGGCCGACGTGCTGGCTCGTGACGCCGCCCACGAGGCGGGCCCACGCCTCGTCGGAGTACTCCGTGACGCCGGCTCCGCCGTCCCGCAGGGCTTCACGCCAATCGCTGATGATCCGCCCCTTCTCCCAGTTGGTCGTGCTGAGGAGGTCGTTCCATCGGCCGACGAACGGCGTCGACGACTCGACGGCCTCGGCCGACAGTTCGACGGATTCGGCGGACGGTTGATCGGCGGGAGCGGTGACCACCGCTTCCGACGCCCGCTCGGCGGGGAGGCTGGCGGCGAGGGCTTCGTCTTGCGGGCGCGGGGCGGTGTTCGGTTCGGTCGGCATCCGTGCGGGTCGCTCGCCTTGGTGGACGGGGAGGTTTTTCATAACGGGCCGCGAATTCTATCGGCTGCCGAAGTCGATGCGACGTGCGGGTTGGGCCACCGGCCGAAACCAAGACCGCCGCGCGTCCGCACAACCGTGCCGAGCCCTCGACTCGGCGCATCGGCGCACGAGAAAACCCGTCCCGGAGCGAAGCCGGGGCGGGCTTTGAGTCGTGTGAGAGAAATCTGTCGGCGACGGGGAAAACGTGTCGCGCGGCCGTTGGCTTCGTTACTCGCTGGGAGCGATCACCTCGGATTCGAACCCGCACTTGTTGTGCGTGCCGTCGCAGAACGGGAGGTTGCCCGACTGGCCGCAGCGGCAGAGGGCGTAGGCCGGCTTGGCGGGGTCCAGCGGGAAGGCGTTGCCATCCGCGTCGGTGAGTGTGAACGGGCCCTGGACCAACAGAGGACCGTTCTTGTTGACTTTGATCGTGACGTCGGACATCGGGCGGACACGCCTCGCTAGGGATCGGGGAAGAACAACCGCCCTTATTTTCGACGCGCGACCGCCAACCGCAACGCCCCCCGCCCGCGTGACGCGCGCCTAGCGGGCTCGCACGCGCACCCGCAGCACGATCGGCCGATCACCGGGGGCCGACTGGATCGTCGGGGACCCGCCGTTTGGTGCGGGCGCCGCGAGCCGGACCGACTGACCGGGCTTGCCACGGATGATGATCCGCGTGACTGGCACGAGCTGCGATTGGGCCGCCGGCGCCGGCGGTGCGACCGCTCCGCCGTCGGGGCCGACCTGGTGCAGCGTGCCGTCAAGCGCTCCGCGGAGGTTCTCGACCTGCTTCATGCCGCCCGGCAAGTAGAGCAACTGCTCCGCCGCGTCGCGTGCGGGCATGCCTGCTTCCAGCTTCAACCCGCGACGCTTGGCGGAGGCGAGCGCCACGGGCAGCTCGCGCCGAGCCGCCGGCTTGAGCTGCTGCTGGTAAACACGCCGCCACTGCTCCGGCGTGGCTTCGAGATTGACGACCTGCAGGCCGGGGACCGCTTGCTGCATGGCGGCGACACCCTGGTCGATCGGCACGATAGGCCCCCGAGCCGGCTCGCGTCCGTAGATGCCGATCACGAGCGCCGCGGCCGCGGCGACGCCGGCCCACATCCACCCTCGCGAGGTCTTGCCGAACGGCAGGCCGAAGTCTCCCTCGGGTTCGAGCGGTCGAACCTCGAGGTTCGATTCGCCGGCGCCCGAGCCATTTGCCTGTTGCCGCAACGCTTCGGCCAACACGCCCGACGCCAGATCGTTCTTGAAAACCGGTGGCTCGTCCGATCGGCAGAGCGTTTGGACGCCGCGGAAGTCGTCGGCGAGCCGCCTCGCTTGCGGGTTGGACGCGATGAGCGCCTCGACCTCGGTCCGCTCACGCTCGGTCAGCTCGTTGTCGACGTACGCGCTCAGGCGTTCTCCCCACTCTTCGAGCAGCGCTGCCTGTCGGTTTTCGATGTTCGCGTTCATTGCGATATCGGGTCGGTGAGAAGGCCGAGGCAAGCCGGGCCCAGGGGGGAGTTTCCGTTCATCGCGGCCGTGTCAGGTTGGTTCGCCCGCGTGCTCGCCGAGCAGCGGGCTCAGCAGATCGCGTAGCTGCGCTCGGGCGCGGAACAGCCGGCTCCGCACGGTGCCGATCGGCACTTCGAGCACTTCGGAGATCTGTTGGTAGTCCATGTCCTCGAACTCGCGGAGGACGAGCACCTGGCGATGATCGTCGGCGAGCTGCTTGATGGCGTCGTGCAAGAGGGCGCTTCGTTCATCCTCCACCAGCGGCGCTTCGGGCGACTCGCCCGAGGCGGCCGGCTCCGGACCGCCGGCCTCTTCCACCACGGTGAGCGACAGTCGGGGCCTCCACTTGCGGCTCTTGCTGACAGCCAGGTTGAAAGCGATGCGGTACAGCCAAGTGTAAAACCGGGCCGACCGCTGAAACGTGTTGAGTTTTAGGTGTGCTTGAACGAACGCCTCTTGAGCGACGTCCTCGGCTTCCTCGGCCGAGCCGGTCACCCGTAGCAGCGAACCCCGCAACCGATCTTGGTAGCGACGGACCAGATCGCCGTACGCCGCCGAGTCGCCGGCGAGCGAGCGGTCGATGAGCCGATCATCGATCGCCCGATCGTCCCCCGGTTCGCCTTGCGGCGCTCTGCTGGGCGGCTGCGAGCTGGCAGGTTGCGGGTCGTTTTGCGTCAAACGGCTCGGGGTGGGGCTGCTGGGTAATCTGTTGGGACAGACGCGGGTCGCGGGCGGCGAGTTCCCCGGATTCCCGCGAGGAACGACGGCGTGCGGAACGGCGACGTTAACCGTTGGCTCGCCAATAGTTTACGCTCTGTCGCTATCCGCCGCCGACCGCGATTTACCGCTGCCGATGCCCGACCCCCCCGTCAACGCCGTTCGCCCCGATGCCTGGATCCGCGACGCCCTGCGAGATCTGCAGGCGGAAGGGCTACGCCGGCGCCGGCGTGTGGGCGTTGGGGGGCCGCACGTCGATTTCGGCTCGAACGACTATCTGGGCCTGGCGGGCAACGCCCAACTGGCCGCGGCCGCTAACGCGGCCGCGGCGGAGCAAGGCTGGGGCGCCGGGGCGAGTCCCGTGGTCGCCGGGCGGTCTTCGGTTCACGCCGCGCTGGAGCAACAGATCGCCCGTTTTGAGGGGGTTCCGGCGGCGTTGCTGTTCCCCAGCGGCTACGCCGCCAACAGCGCGGTCATCCCGACCCTGGTCGGCGAGGGCGACGCCATCTTCACCGACGCGAAGAACCACGCCAGCATCATCGACGGTTGCCGACTTTCGCCCGCGCGACGGCACGTCTACCGGCACGGCGACGCGGAGCACTTGGCCCAACTGCTGGGCGACGCTTCCTCGTCCGGCCGGCGGCTGATTGTTACCGACACGCTGTTCAGCATGGACGGCGACTTCGCCCCGCTGGCCGAGATCGCACGCCTCGCCCTCGAGCACGAGTGCATGCTGATGGTCGATGAAGCCCACGCCACGGGCGTTTGGGGCCCGGGCGGACGCGGGGCGATCGAGCACTTCGCCGCCCAGGAACCGCTGGTCGAGCAGGCGGTCACTGTGCGGGTTGGCACGCTCAGCAAGGCGATCGGCTCCGCGGGCGGCTTCGTTGCCGGCAGCGAACCGCTCATCGAGTGGCTCCACAACCGGGCACGGGCGTACGTGTACTCGACCGCCCAGCCAGCCGCCGTCGCCGCGGCGTCGGCCGAGGGATTGCGGTTGGTCGACGCCGAGCCCGAGCGGCGCGAGCGGGTGCGGCGGCTCGCTGAGTCCCTTCGTGGCCGCCTCCTTGGGGACGGTTGGGAGACAGGCCCGAGCGTCAGTCAGATCGTGCCGATCTTGGTGGGCGACGCGGAAAGAGCGGTCCGCTTGAGCGAACGGCTCGCCGAGGCGGGGCTGTTCGTGCCGGCGATCCGCCCGCCTTCGGTGCCCGCGGGGCAGTCGCTGCTGCGTGTGAGTGTGTCCGCCGCGCACACCGACCGGGACCTCGATCGGCTGGTTCGGACGCTGCATTCGGCACGATCGGTTTGACCGGCCCCGCCGATCGACAAGTGATTGGTGGGCCTGGGGTTACGACGTTCGGACGATTCGCGTCGATCGTTGACCAAGGCCAGGGGTCTATTTAATATCGAGGGCGTAGCGTCACGCATTGCCTATCCTGCGTAGCCCGCCAATCGAGCGGTCGCGCCCCGCCCGCACTCGGATCGCCCACCTTGTTGGTCCAAATCGTTCTTGGCGTCGTCACGCTCGTCGTTTTGGTGGCGGCGTTCCTTGCCAGCAAGCGTTGGCACTGGGGGCAGGTGCTCGCCCTGGTGGCCTTCTACTTCGCGTCGGTGGGCTACCTGATCCTGGCGGCCCAAACCGTGTCGGCGCGCAACGCGTTGCAGCGCCAAGTGAAGCAGACCGAGGAGCGCTTCCTCCGCACCGACGCGGAGCTAACGGCGATCACGACCGGCACACGCAACGGGGCGATCGTCAATCGGCTCCGCCAGGAACTCAGCCTCGGCGACGATGTCGACGAGCTGCCGAGCCTAAGCGAGATCGCGCACGAACTCCGGCTCAAGGCGAGAGCGCGAGGCCGCGTCTGGCGGAACGGGTTCCCCGCGGGACCGATCGACCCGGCGACCGGCGTGGTTCAGGTCGAGTTCCCTGAAGCATCGGCCGCGCCTGCCGACGGAGCCGAGGCGGGCTTCAACGGACAAGACGCGGGCGCCGCCGCCGCCGTTCCAACCGCTTCGCGGTTGGACCTCGAAGTCGACTCCGTCGTGTACGTGTTCGAGTCGGCGAGTGAGTCGCGGCCGTACTACCTAGGCGAGTTCCGTGTGCAAGACGTCGGCGCCGAGAGCCGCACCGCGAGCCTGACCGCGCTCTCGCAGCTGGCGCTCGACTCGGCCGCGTTGCAACGGTTGCAGGCGAGCCGCGGTCCCTGGGCCGTTTACGAGGTGATGCCGGCCGATCGGTCCGGCGTGCTCGACGGCCTGACCGAAGAACAACTCAAGAGCTTCTTGCCCGCGGCTTCGGCGGAGGAGTTTTTACGAGACGGGACCGATTGGCAGACGACCGACCCGATCGATCGCCGCGTGCCGCTAGACGCCAACGGCGAGGTGGCGTCGCTCAATCCCGAGGCGGAGGGGGTGAGTTATCGGTACGTCCGCTTGCGACGCGATTACTCGGTGATCCTGTCCGACCTCGGGCAGCGTTACGCCGAGCTGTACTCGTTGATCCAGAGCTCGCAGGTGGAGCTCGAGCAGCTGCGGTCGGCCCTGGCCGGCGCGGAGGAGCAGCAAGAGTTTCGCCAGCAGCAGATCGATCGCCTGAGGAGCGACCTGCAGGGCGTTGAGCGCGACCGCGAGGCGATCCTCGCCCACGTCGAGAAACTCACCAGCCAGATCGATCGGGCCGAGCGACTGCTGCAAGCAACGCTCGACGAGAACGCCGAAATGGCGGAGCGGCTGGCCTCGACCCGTCCCACGTTGGTGCCGGTGGGCAACGGGGCGCTCGACATCGACGCCCTCTGATCGGCCTACAATCAGCCGATTCCTGCCGGGTGACTCCCCGCGCGGCCGATGCCCTTGGACGCTTCGGCGTCCTACGATGTGCTTGGGCAGGCCCCGCGTGTGTAGCGGGGAACGCGTGAGACATCAGCGCTAAGGGACGTGGCGATGGGCATCTACGACCGTGACTACGGTCAGTCGGGCGGCTTCGGCGGCGGGGGCTTCGGCGCCGGCGGCGGGGGGATGGGCGGCGGCGGCTTCGGCGGGTTCGATCCGAACTCGGCCCGCACGGCCAACACGAACCTGCTGCTCGGGCTGGCCGCCGTCTACGTCGCCCAGCTGGTGTTCTCGCCCACGCTGGGCGACCTGCTGTCGCTGCCCAGCGACTGGCTCTCGCGGCCGTGGCGGGCGTACGGCCTGGTGTCTTACGCGCTGCTGCACGCCGAGGACAACATCATGCACCTGTTGTTCAACGGGCTCGCATTGTTCTTCTTTGGGCGGGCGATCGAGCCGCGTCTTGGCGGGCGTGAGTACCTCACGTTCTTCTTCTGCGCGGCTGCGTTCGCCGGATTGGTGTGGACCGTGTCCGAGCTGGCCACGGGCGGCGCCAATCGCGTGCTGCTCACGCCGGCGGGCCCCGTGCCGGCCCCCGCGTCGCAGCTGGTCGGGGCGTCGGGCGGCATCGCCGCGATCCTGATCCTGTTCGCGCTCTGGTACCCCAACGTGCAGGTGTACCTGATGGGCATCCTGCCGATCCCCGCGTGGCTGATGGCCGTGCTGT
Organism: Planctomycetota bacterium; assembly: GCA_039820945.1. GTDB lineage: Bacteria > Planctomycetota > Planctomycetia > Pirellulales > Lacipirellulaceae > Botrimarina. The sequence goes on along the minus strand of JBCBPC010000004.1, from coordinate 36,697 downwards.
TCTTGGGTGGCGACATGTACAACGCGGTGTTCCGCCCCATGGCGGGTAACGTCGCGTACACCGCGCACCTCGGCGGCGCGTTGTTCGGCTACCTGTACTTCCGCAACCAGTGGCGGCTGTCGGGATCTCTGGACGGTCTGCTGGGCGGCGACTGGAAGCTGCCGTCCCTCGCGTCGAAGCCGAAGCTACGCGTCATCAAGGACGACGACGACACGCCCGCCGACCCGGACGACGAAAAGCTGGACGCGGTGTTGGCCAAGATCCAGAGCCAGGGCCAGGACAGCCTGACCGCCTCGGAGCGGCGCATCCTGGAGCGCGCCAGCAAGCGGTACAAGCAGCGTCGGAGCGACTAGCGGCGGGGACCAACTTCCTGCTTCGAGGGGTAACCGCGAATGACGCGGATGAAACGCGAATAGAATTCCTTGCACCGCCGAGTTGGCCTGCCGACTGCCTAACCCGGCTGACTTGAGTTACTGCTTCACGCCAAAGGCTGGCGCCTCCAGATTCGCGGCTTATTCGCGTCATTCGCGGTTTCACAAGACCGCCCGTTCGGCGTGTCGTGTTAGCACCCCCATAACGAACCCAACCATGGACGACCCCCCCCCTTACGCGATCACCGGCGCCAGCGGCCTGGTCGGCAGTGCGCTCGTCGAGTCGCTCGCGGCCGATGAGATCCCCGCGATGCGGCTCGTCCGCCGCAAGCCGGCCAAGGCTCCGCACGAGTGCTACTGGAAGCCGTCGGCCGGTGAGATCGACGCGGCGCGGCTTGAAGGCGTCGAGGTCGTCGTTCACCTCGCGGGCAAGGGCATCGCGAACAAGCGCTGGACCGCCAAAGTCAAACGAGAGATCGTCGACAGCCGGGTGAAGGGCACAAGGCTGATCGCGGAGACGATCGCCCGCATGGAGCGCAAGCCGCGCGTGCTGGTCAGCGCCTCGGCAATCGGCTTTTACGGGCCCCGGGGCGACGAGCCCCTGACCGAGGAATCGCCCGTGGGCGAGGGCTTCCTCGCGGAAACGAGCCAGCAGTGGGAAGCCGCATGTCAGCCAGCATGGGAGGCGGGCGTGCGTGTCGTGCAGCTCCGCATCGGCATCGTGCTGAGCCCCGACGGCGGGGCGCTAGGGAAGATGCTGCCAATCTTCCGCTTGGGCGGCGGCGGGGTGATGGGCTCGGGCGATCAGGTGATGAGCTGGATCGCGTTGCCCGACCTCGTGCGTGCGATCCGCTTCGCCGCCGACAACGAGTCGCTGCACGGCGCCGTCAACGCTACCGGTCCGGCGCCGGTGACGAACCGCGAGTTCACGCAACAGCTGGGAGCGAAGCTCAAGCGTCCCACGCTGGTGCCGGCCCCGGCGTTCGGGCTGAAGCTCGTGATGGGCGAGATGGCCACGATCGTGCTCGATGGCCAACGCGTGTTGCCGCAAAGGCTGCAGGACGCCGGGTTTGAGTTCCAGGCGCCGAACCTTGGCTCGGCGCTCGATTTGGTGCTGCCCTAAGGCCGATAGAGCCCCTGCCGGGCGGGCGTTGCCGCGGTCTCGGGGTCGGGTAGAGTCCCTTGTTAGCCGGCGGGCTGAGGCCGCCGCTCCCATTGTGCCCTCTCCGAAGATGCGTAGACTTTAGGGGCTGTAACGGCAGCTGCGGAGCGGCTTTGCGTCGATCGGCGGAGCTGATCGTCGGGGCCCATTCGGTCGGCCCCGCCACTCCCGCCCGCCCTCCGCGATAGCCCGCCGGCGTCGGCACACGCCACGCACCGCTTTTTGGCCGGTCAACCCGACCGGCCGTTTGGCGGAACGTCCGCCCGCCGGTCGGCTCGCTCACCCCCCTAAGGAACCATCACGCCGATGCACTCTCAGGTTGTTGTTCTTGGCGGAGGACCCGGTGGTTACGCCGCGGCGTTCCTGGCCGCCGACCTCGGGCTCGAGGTCACGCTCGTCGAAGCGGACCCGCGCCTGGGAGGAACCTGCCTGCTCCGCGGCTGCATCCCCAGCAAAGCGTTGCTGCACGTGGCCAAGATCATCTCCGAGGCAGAGGAGATGGCGGACTGGGGCGTCGGCTTCGAGCGGCCCAAGATCGACATCAACAAGGTCCGCGCCCGCAAAGAGAAGATCATCGAGACGCTCTCCGGTGGCCTGGGTAAGCTGGCCGACGCGCGGAACGTCAAGAAGATCAACGCCCGCGGCGTGTTCGTCGACTCCACGACGCTCAACCTGGAGCCGATCGCCGGCACGGACGGCGCCTCGACCGATGGAACGCCGACGCTCGGCTCGGAGCAACTGACGTTCGACCACTGCATCCTGGCCACGGGCAGCGTGCCGGCGATGCCCAAGTTCCTCGACATCGGCTCGCCGAGGGTCGTCAGCAGCACCGGCGCGCTCGACCTTGAGGACATCCCCGAGACGATGCTCGTCGTCGGCGGTGGCTACATCGGCCTGGAGATGGGCACCGTCTACGCGGAGCTCGGCTCGAAGGTCACGGTGGTGGAGCTGTCCGACGGCTTGCTCCCCGGGGCCGACCGCGACCTGGTCCGTCCGCTCGCCAAGCGGGTGAAGCACCGGTTCGAGGCGATTCACCTGGGCCACAAGGTGGCCGGCGTAAAGGACGTCGGCGACAAGGTCGAGGTGCAGATCGAGGGGCCCGACCTGAACGACACGGTGATGTTCGACCGCGTGCTGGTGTCGATCGGCCGCTGGCCCGTCTCGAAGGGCTTCGGCCTAGAGAACACCAAGGTCGTCGTGAACGACCGCGGCTTCGTCCAGGCGGACGAGCAGCAGCGCACGGCCGACCCGCACATCTACGCCATCGGCGACGTCGCGGGCGACCCGATGCTGGCGCACAAAGCGGCGTACGAGGGCCGCATCGCCGCGGAGGTGATCGCCGGCAAGCCGGCCGCGTTCGACGCGCAGGCCATCCCCGCCGTGGTGTTCACCGACCCGGAGATCGCCTGGGCCGGCCTGACCGCCGACGAGGCGAAGGCCGCCGGCCGCAAGGTCGACATCGCCACCTACCCGTGGCAGGCGTCCGGTCGGGCGCTAGCCAACGGCCGCACCGACGGCCTGACGAAGTGGATCGTCGACCCGGAGACGGACCGCGTGCTGGGCTGCGGCATCGTGGGCGCCGGCGCCGGCGAGCTGATCGCCGAGGCGGTGCTCGCAATCGAGATGGGCTGCAACGTGCACGACATCGCCGGCTCGATCCACCCGCACCCGACGCTGAGCGAGACGATCGCGTTCGCCGGCGAGGTGCAGCTGGGCACCGCGACCGAGATTTACAAACCCAAGAAGCGTTAAGAAGCATTCACCACAGAGAGCACGGAGCCCACGGAGGGGCGAACGATCGGCGTCCGCGTCGGTCTTCGCGTTTGGCTCCGTGAGCTCTGTGCTCTCTGTGGTAATTCCAAATAGGTACGACCATGGCCAGCGCCGATCTTAAGCATCAGCCGTCGCCCATACCCGGCGACGTCGACCCGATCGAGACCAACGAGTGGCTCGAGTCGCTCGACTACGTGCTGGAGAACAAAGGCTCCGAGCGCGCTAAAGAGCTGCTCGCCGCGCTCGAGTCGGCCGCCGTGCGCAACGGCGTCGAGCTGCCCTTCACGGCCACCACGCCGTACATCAACACGATCCCGCGCAGCGATCAGCCCGCGTACCCGGGCGACCGCGAGCTCGAGCGGCGCATCAAGAGCTACGTCCGCTGGAACGCGATGGCGATGGTCACACGCGCCAACCGCGACCCCGCGTCTCCGGGCGGGCACATCAGCACATTCGCCAGCTCCGCCACGCTGTACGAGGTGGCGCTGAACCACTTCATCCGCGGCCGGGGCGAAGACGGCTTCGCGGGCGATCAGGTGTACTACCAGGGCCACGCCGCCCCGGGCATGTACAGCCGGGCGTTTCTCGAGGGCCGCCTGACGGAGCAGAACCTCGTCAACTTCCGCCGCGAGATGGGCGAGGGGGGCGGGCTCTCCAGCTACCCGCACCCGTGGCTGATGCCCGACTTCTGGGAGTTCCCCACGGTGTCGATGGGCCTCGCGCCGATCATGGCCATCTACCAGGCCCGGTTCAACGAGTACCTGACCGACCGCGGCATCAAGGACTGCGCGGACAAGCGTGTGTGGGCCTTCCTGGGCGACGGCGAGTGCGACGAGCCGGAGACGCTGGGCGCCATCACCCTCGCCTCGCGAGAGCACCTCGACAACCTGACGTTCGTCATCAACTGCAACCTGCAGCGGCTCGACGGGCCGGTGCGTGGCAACGGCAAAATCATCCAGGAGCTTGAAGGCACGTTCCGCGGCGCCGGCTGGAACGTCATCAAGGTCGTCTGGGGCGGCGACTGGGACCCGCTCATCGAGGCCGATCACGACGGCTTGCTGGCCCGCCGCATGATGGAGGTCGTCGACGGCGAGTACCAGAAGTACGTCGTCGCCGGCGGCGATTACATCCGCGAGAAGTTCTTCGGCAAGTACGCCGAGCTGCTGGAGCGGGTGAAGAATCTCTCGAATCAAAAGCTCGAGAAGATGAAGCGCGGCGGCCATGACCCGGAGAAGGTCTACGCCGCGTACGCGAAGGCCTGCCAGCGCAACGGCAAGCCGACGGTCGTCATCGCCAAGACGATCAAGGGCTACGGTCTGGGCGAGGCGGGCGAGGGTCGGAACATGACCCACAACAATAAGAAGCTCAACGAGGAGCAGCTGCTAGAGTTCCGCACACGGTTCGGCATCCCGATCTCCGACGAGCGCGTCGCGGAGGCGCCGTTCTACCGACCGCCGGAGGACAGCCCCGAGATGAAGTACGTCCGCGAGCGCCGCGAGGCGCTCGGGGGATCGGTGCCGGCCCGCAAGGGCGACGCCGCCCCGATCGAGGTGCCAACCCTCGCCGACTACGAGAAGACGGTGAGCAACAAGATGGTCAGTAAGGGGCCCGGTAAAGAGCAGTCCACCACGATGGGCTTCGTCCGTTTGCTGACGGACCTGCTGCGCGACAAGAAGATCGGCAATCAGATCGTCCCGATTGTGCCGGACGAGTCCCGCACGTTCGGCATGGAAGGCCTGTTCAAGCAGATCGGCATCTACGCCCACGCCGGCCAACTCTACGAGCCTGTCGACTTCCACGAGCTCGCGTCTTACAAGGAAGCCCAGGACGGTCAGTTGCTGGAGGAGGGCATCACGGAGGCGGGCAGCATGAGCTCGTTCAACGCCGCGGGCACCGCGTACAGCTCGCACGGCGTGCAGATGATCCCGATGTACATCTACTACTCGATGTTCGGGTTCCAGCGGATCGGCGACCTCATCTGGGCCGCCGCCGACATGCGCGCGAAGGGCTTCTTGCTGGGCGGCACTGCCGGCCGCACCACCCTCAATGGCGAGGGCCTGCAGCACCAGGACGGGCACTCGCTGGTGAACGCCATCGCGTTCCCCACGGTCCGGGCCTACGACCCCGCTTACAACTACGAGACGGCGGTCATCATCTTCCACGGCCTGCACAAGATGTACGTCGAGAACGAGCAATGCATCTTCTATCTGATGCTGGAGAACGAGAACGTTCTCATGCCGGAGATGCCCGCCATCGACGGGGTCGAAGAGGGCATCGTCCGCGGCATGTACAAGCTGCGCAGCGTTGAGGCGAAGAAGCCTGAGCAACGCGTGCAGCTGTTCGGCTCCGGGTCGATCCTGCACGGCGTGCTCGACGCCCAGCAGATCCTCGCCGACAAGTACAGCGTGTCGAGCGACGTCTGGAGCGTCACCAGCTACACGGAGCTGCGTCGCGACGCCCAGGAGTGCGAGCGATGGAACATGCTCAACCCCACGTCGCCCAAGAAGCAGTCGTACTTCCAAGAGCAGCTCGCGGGCAGCGAGGGCCCGGTAATCGCCGCGAGCGATTACATCCGCGCCCTGTCGGAGCAGCTCGCCCCGTACGCCCCCAACGGCATGTTCTGCCTGGGCACGGACGGGCTGGGCCGCAGCGAGAGCCGCGAGAACCTCCGTCGTCACTTCGAGGTGGACGCCGAGAGTGTGGTGATCGCGACGCTCTGGAAGCTCAGCAAGCAGGGCAAGGTCGACGCAAGCGTGGTCGACCAGGCGATCAACGACCTCGGCTACGACCGCGAGAAGGTCTCGCCGCTTTACGCGTAGCTTGCGAACCGGATTGACGAGAAGGAGATAAGGGGATGCTGGCGATAAGGGGGACGACGTGGCGTTGCTCCCAACCGCCAAGCCGGGTTGATTCCAGGTAGACGCGATCTATGCCGGAACTGGATTCCAGAGCCCTGCTCTCGATGAGAGCTAAGTTTCCCCTACTGGGGCGGTAGCCCCATCTCCCCTATCGCCGACATCCCCTCATCCCCTAACCGAAACCAGCCGCCCAGCGATGCCCAGCGAAATCACCCTGCCGAGCCTCGGCGAGAACATCGAGTCGGGCGACATCCTCGCCATCCTGGTTGCCGCGGGCGACACGGTCGACGCCGACCAGGACCTGCTCGAGATCGAGACCGACAAGGCGACCGTGCCCGTGCCGAGCCCATCGGCCGGCACGATCACCAAGATCCTGGTTGAGGAGGGGGACACCGTGCCGGTGGGCGCGGCGATCTTCGAGATCGAGGCGGGGGCCGCTGCTCCGGCCGCCGCTCCTGAGCCGCCCGCCCCGGCTGCTGCGCCCGCGCCCGCTCCGGAGCCCGCGTCGGCCGCCGCCGCCCCCGAGCCGGCCCCGGCGCCAACACCGCCGCCCGCACCTGAGCCGGTAGCTGCGACCCCCGCGCCCGCTCCTGTGGCGCCGCCCGCCCCCGCCCCTGCCGCTCCGCCGACTCCCGCTCCGGCGGCGGACACGCCCGGCGACGGCTACGCGGCCGCCGCGGCGAGCCCGTCGGTCCGGCGGTTGGCCCGCGAGCTCGGCGTCGACCTGCGGCGGGTGCACGCCAGCGGCTCGGGCGGACGCGTGACCGAGGACGACGTGCAGGCCCACGTCCGCCAGGCGCAGGAACAGGCCCGCGCGGCGGCGCCCGCGGCGAGCGGCCCCGGCCTGCCCAGCAGCGACGGTCAGGGCGCGACGCGCGTCGAGAAGATGTCGCGGATGCGGAAGACGATCGCCGCCAACATGGTCGCCAGCTACACGACCATCCCGCAGCTCACCAACTTCGACGACGTCGACGTCTCGGAGCTCGAGGAGATCCGCCAGGCGAGCAAGGAAGACTACGCCGCGCAGGGACTCAAGCTCACGCAGATGCCGTTCCTGATCAAGGCGATCGCCGGCGCCCTCAAGCGGCACCCGATCGTCAACGCGTCGGTCGACATGGAAGCCGGTGAGGTCATCTACAAGGAATACGTGAACATCGGCGTCGCGGTCGACACCGACCGCGGCCTCGTTGTGCCGGTCATCCGCGACGCGGATCGGCTGAGCATCTCGCAGATCACGCGCGAGCTCGATCGGCTGGTCGACGCGGCCCGCACCGGCTCGCTGGGCATCGACGAGATGCGCGGCGGCACGTTCACGATCAGCAACATGGGCGCGGTCGGCGGCACGTACAGCACGCCGATCATCAACCCGCCGGAGGTGGCCATCCTGCTGGTAGGCCGCAGCCGGATGCTGCCGACGGTCGTCGGGAAGGGGCCGGAGGCCAGGGTGGCGCCGCGGCTGGTGATGCCGCTGTCGCTGACGTACGACCACCGCGTGGTCGACGGCGCCGACGCCGCCCGATTCGTCAACGAGCTGAAGGGCTTCCTCGCCGCGCCGGGCCGGCTGCTGCTCGCCCCGTGACGCCGGAGTGGGACCACCGATGGACACGGGTGAACGCCGATGATCCGTGAGTCCCGGGCAGCCGGGCTGTCGCGACGCGAACTGATGGCCGGCGCCGCGGCGTCGCTCGCTCTCGCACGGCCCGCGCTAGGCCAGACCGGCCCTCAGCCGGAATCGGAGCCGGAGTCGGCGTTGTCCGCCGATGGGTACGACGCGCCGGCCGCGTGGCGCCAAGCCGCGGAGGCGCTCGGCGGCCCCGTCCTGATCGACGACGTCGCGATCGTCCGTGTGGCCGGGACTCTGTGGGTGCGGGTGCGTTCGCGAGACGGCGACTTTGGCGCCGCGTACGACAACGGCCGGCTGCTCGACTCGCGGTCGCTTGCCGAGCGACGCGCCTTCCCGTCTTTCCTCGGGCAGGACGCCCGCCGCCTGCCCAAGCTTGTCGACCGCGTCTACCGCACGCCGCGGAGCAACTACAAGTTCGTCGGCATGCCGTTCTGGAACGGCGTGGCGAGTTTCGAGCTGGCGGTGCTCGACCTGGTCGGCCGACGACTCAGTCGGCCGGTGGCCGAGCTGATCGGCGAGCCGATCCGCGACCGCGTGCCGGTGTACGTCACGCGGCTCACGCGCGACACCACGGCGGACGAGGAGGTGCGTGTCGTGGAGCGGCTGCTCGCGGAGACCGGCGCCCGCGCGGTGAAACTGAAGATCGGCGGCCGGATGCAGAACCGGCCCAAGGACGTGGAGCGCACCAACCGACTCGTGCCGCTCGCCCGGCGGGTGCTGGGCGACGATGTCGAGATCTTCGTCGACGCCAATGGGTCTTACACCGAGCGCGAGGCGATCCGTGTGGGCCGCATGCTGGAGGACCACCAGGTCGGCTTCTTCGAGGAGCCCTGCCCATGGGAAGAGCACGACGTCACGCCGCGCGTCGCCGACGTGTTGAATGTGCCGGTCGCCGGCGGCGAGCAGGACAGCAGCCTCCCCGTGTGGCGGTGGATGATCGCCCGGCGCGGCTTCGATCTGTGCCAGCCCGATGTGTACTACTGCGGCGGCCTGTTCCGCTCGTTGCGGATCGCCCGCTGGGCCGCCGCCGCGGGGCTCGACGTCACGCCGCACAGCCCCAAGGGCGGCTGGAAGCAGCACGCGATGCTGTCGCTTGCCGGGGTGCTGCCTAATCTGGGGCCGTACCAGGAGTGCGTGGCCGGGCCGGACATCGTCGACGGCTATCGCAAAACGCCAAGCGGCGCCGGGTTCGACTGGCCGATCACTGACCGGGAGCTGCGCGACGCAAAGCCCGCTTGACTGTCACCGTCGGTCTGTCGGGGCTACGATCGTCGCCGCGTCGCGCGGTTTTGCCACCCACTTGTTCCCGCCCCCTTTCCGCACCGAGGCCCGGCCAGATGCTCTCGCTGCTCGGCATGCTGCTGATCGGCCTCGTTGCGGGCTCGGTGGCCGCTTGGCTGATGGGCAGCACGCGGCCCGGCTGGATCCCGACGATGGTCGTCGGTGTGCTCGGCTCGTTTGTCGGCGGGTTCCTGTTCCGGCTGGTCGGCTTCACTGAGGTGGTCTTCCCGGCGAGCCTCGTGCCGGCGACGGTCGGCGCGGCGGTGTGCATCTGGCTGATCCGGGTGTGGGGGAAGAAGCTTTGACCGTCGGATCGACGCCGTGAGCGAACGCGACGCGATCGAGCGCGCTCACGAGCGTGGCCCCGCCACCGTGACGTCGCTGGCGAATGACCTCCGCCGACTCGGCGTCGCCGCCGGCGACAAGCTGCTCGTTCACACGTCGCTCAGCCGATTGGGCTGGGTGGCGGGCGGCGCCGTCGCGGTGGTCGACGCGCTCGTGTCGGTCGTTGGCGTGGCGGGCACGCTGGTGATGCCCACGCACACCGCGGCGTTGTGCGACCCCAGCGGCTGGAGCAACCCGCCCGTGCCCGAGGCGTGGTGGCCAACGATCCGCGACCAGACGCCCGCCTTCGACACCGCCACGACCCCCTCATGGAGAATGGGCGCGGTGGCCGAGGCCTTCCGCACCCGGCCCGGCGTGCTGCGGAGCGATCACCCGCTCGCCTCGTTCGCGGCCTGTGGTCCGCACGCCGCGCAGATCGTCGAGCGGCATCCGCTGGAAGACACGTTCGGCGATGGCGGCCCGCTCGGCCGGCTGTACGACCTCGGCGCGAAGATCCTGCTGCTGGGCGTCGATCACACCAACAACACCTCGCTGCATATGGCCGAGTATCGGTGGGGCGCCCCGACGCTCCGCACCGGCTCGCCCGTGCTGCGTGACGGCCGCCGCGTGTGGGTCGAGTACGACATGCGCGAGTGCGAGAACGACGATTTCCCCAAGATCGGCGACGCGTACGCGGCCGCCGGCGGGGAGGTTCGCGCGGATCGCGTCGGATCGGGCGCCGCGTTGCTGCTGCCGATGCGCGAACTCGTCGATTTCGCCGAGACCTGGATGGTCGAGAACCGCCCCCCGCCCGTATAGAGAGAGCACGTTCGCTCCCCCGCCTACCGAAACGGCCGATGATCCGACAAGCCACAGATACCCCCGACGCCGACACGCCGCCCGCCAGGGGCCGTGAGCTCGTTTTCATGACGCACGGGATCGCTTCGACACGGTTCCTGATGGCGCCGCTCGCGTCGCGGCTGCGGCGGGCCGGCTTCGCGACGCGGCTGTACGGGTACCCGTCGGTCTGGTGGAGCAACCGGGACCACGGCAAGAAACTGGCCGCGCGGCTGCGGCGAATCGCCCCGAAGTACGACCGCGTGCACCTGGTGGTGCACAGCATGGGGAGCATCGTTACGCGTTGCGCGTTGCAGGAAGAGCTGCCGGAGAACCTCGGCCGGGTGGTGATGATCGCGCCGCCCAACCGCGGCTCGCACGCGGCGACACGCCTGGCGTGCGACAGCAAATCGCGGCTGTGGAACAACCTGATCGTCAAGCCGCATCGCAATTTGTCGCCGACGCTGGTGGAGCTGATCGACAAGCCGGACAGTTTCGTCAACCGGCTCGGCCCGGCGCCGGAGGACGTCGAGATCGGCGTGCTCGCGGCGAGCAACGACAACGTGCTGCACCCGCACCAGACGCACCTCGACGGTCAGGCCGATCACCGGACGGTGGAGGGCTGGCACACCGGCGTGCTGTGGACCCGCGAGACGGCCGACATGACGATCCGCTTCTTGCGGACCGGCAGCTTCGCCGAGGCTGAGGCTACGGCTTCACCCGCGTAGCGCGGCTCTCCATGAAGGTGACCCACGCGCCGGTTTCGTCGACGGCCGACGAGCGGCTGACCATCTCGTCGTCGGAGACGAACTGGTGGGCGTCGCGGAAGGGCGTCATCTGGCCGTCGCCCATGAGGTTGGGTCCCTCCGTATCGAGGGTGAGCGTCTGCGTCTCGGGGTCGTAGTCGCCCTCGTAGACCCACAGCTGGTTTTGCATCGAGTCGATCCATGTGCCGACGTACTTCTGCTGTCGGGTGTCGTACCCGAGGGTTAGCGTCGCTTCGATGCGGGCGCCGCCCGCGTTCATCGTGTACTCGCACACGACCCATCGCTCGCCGAGCATCCGCCCGGTGATGGTCCCGCGGTTGACCATCGCCCCGTCTTCTTCGGCGCCCTCTTGTTCGGCGCCGTCCTTTTCAGCGGCCCCGTCGCACTCGCCCGCCGTCTCCCATTGGCCGACGAACCGTTGCAACAACGCGTGCTCCGGCGCGACACCGGGCATCTCGGGCGGCTGGCCGAGCGCGACGGAGCAGAAGGCCAGCAACGAGCCGGCGGCGAGTCGGGTGACGGGGCGGGGCATGGCCGGGGTTCTCCGATCTAAACCGCGTGGTTGAAACGGCACGAGCACACGGCCTCGCGACGGACACGTTCTGGCCGATCGCCGTGGAGTATACTTGAGGCGGGCATCCTCCGGAGATTCGTTCCGATGAGCGTCGTCACCGCCAAATTCACGCTCGCCGAGTACGAGGCGATGGTCGAGGCCGGCGCGTTCGAGCCGCTCCGCGGCCGCCGGCTGGAGTTCCTCCGCGGGGAGATCGTCGAGATGAGTCCCATCGGCTCGCGCCACAGCGAGGTCGTGAATCGCTTGATGCGATGGAGCGTTTTGCTGGAGCAGACTTTCGGCTTCACGACGCATTGCCAGCAGCCGATTCGGATTCCGCTCAGCGATAGCGTTCCGGAGCCCGATCTCGCCTGGACCGTCGCCCGCGACTACTCCGACCAGCACCCCGGCGCCGCCGACACACTGCTCGTGATCGAGGTGGCCGACTCGTCGCTCGACTACGACCTCGGCGAGAAGGCGCTCGTGTACGCTGAGGCGGGGATCACCGACTACTGGGTGGTGAACCTGCGCGAGGCGTGCGTCGAGGTTCTCCGCGAGCCCACCGCCACGGGGTACGGCCGCCGCACCGTCTTCGCCCACGACGAAACGTTGGCGCCGCTCGCCTTCCCGGCGGCGACGCTCACCGTGTCGGAACTCTTCGCGCGGCGTGCGTAGCTCCCCTGAGGCGGGTCACGCCTCCATCAGGTCGACGTTGACGATCGTGTCCGCGAAGCCGGCGTAAGCCTCTCCGAACTGGCGGGCCATCGTGTCCGGGAACAGATGGAACTCGCCCGCGGCGAGTGCCTCGATGATGCCGTCGGCGACCAGCGACGGCGGCTCCGCCATGTCCGCGATGCCGGCGTGGTCGGCCATGTCCGTGGCGATCGGCCCCGGGTGCACACTGAGCACCTGCGTGCCTGAAGCGCGGAGCGTGTCGCGCAACGCTTGGGTGAGGGAGTAAGACGCCGCCTTCGACGCCGAGTAGGTCGCAAAGTTGGCGAAGTTCTTCAGCGACACCACCGAGTTGAGCTGCACGAGGGCGCCGCCGCCGTTCGCCTTCAGCACCGGCGCGAACGCCTGCGCGACACGCATCAGCCCGTAGACGTTGATGCGGAATTCGTACTCGAGGTTGTCGAGCGCCTCGTCGTCCAGCGGGCCCGAGGTGCGCAGTACGCCGGCGTTGTTGACGACCAGCTGCACGTCGCTGGCGACGGCCGCCGCCCCGGTAATCGTCTGCGGCTTCTCCAGATCGAACTCAACAGGAACGACCTTGTCGCCGTGCTCGTCAACGAGCGGCTGCGCCGACTCCGGTCGCCGCACGGCGGCGTAGACCTTCGTGGCGCCCGCGGCGAGCAGCGACTCAACGATCGTCTTGCCGATGCCACGGTTGGCGCCGGTAACGAGCGCCGTCTTGCCTTCGACTGAAAAACCCATGGTGGGGTCCCTTCCAGGTGAGAGTTTGAGGGAAGATTGAGGTGGGAATGACAAGCCATACGAGGCGCGAGGTGGCGTGGTTCTCGAAAAAAGGAACAGTTGTTCTATTTTGACGAAGCACTGCGTTGGGGCCCGAGGATCCGATCCGCGTCCTCCGTGCCATCCGTGGTTAGACCCCCGGCGACCCACGCCAAAGACTGCCCGGCGGCGCGATGTCGCGAACCGCGTCGGCCAGGCGTGCCGTGCGGCGGAGCGCGTCGGCCAGCGGCTCGGCCCACGGCCCGTGCTGGGCCCGTTCCCAGCCGGCGCGGGCGAGCGTGACGGCCGGGTCATCGCCATCGGCCAGGGGAGATGGCGGCAGGGCGTCGTAGTACGCCCGGAAGACGGTCGTCGCGGCGAAGAACGCCCGCATGCCGTGCTGATCGGCCAGAGCGGCCTGGAGCCGCAGGCACGCGTGCTCGTGCACCTTGGCGTCCGGCTCGTTGCGGAGCCCCCAGTCGAGCTTGCCGACGCTCTCGGGCCCTTCGCAGAGGGCGTGACACGTCTCGTGCAGGATCATCTGCGGCAAGCAGTCGTCCGGGTCAAGCGTGTCGGGCGTGCCCACGGTGAGCGTTCCGGCGCCGTCCCACGAGGCGTTCACTTCCGCCGAGCGAACGACCCGCATGCCCATCCGCTCCGCGGCGTGCCGCCAGACGAGCGACGCGGGGTCTTCGTAGTGTTGGGTGATCTTGCGCACGGGTTGGTCTAGGAACCACAGAGGCACGGAGACCCAGAGACGGGACCACTGAGAGAGCCAATCGGTGCTGCTGCCCCACCGTGCCCCACTGGTTCAGCGTCTCGGTGGTTCAGCGTCTCGGTGGTTCAGCGTCTCTGTGGTTATGCCTTGGCGGAGGCAGACGGTGAAGCCCGTCGGCTACACGCGTTCCAAGACGACCGCGATGCCCTGGCCGGCGCCGATGCACATGGTCGCTAGGCCGAGCGACGCGTTGCGGGCCACCATGGCGTGCAGCAGCGTGGTGGCGATCCGAGCGCCGCTGGCCCCGAGCGGGTGGCCCAACGCGATCGCGCCGCCGTGCACGTTGACCCGATCCGGGTCGAGATCGAGCAACCGCACGCAGGCGAGCGCCTGCGCGGCGAACGCCTCGTTGAGCTCGACGAGGTCGATGTCGCCCATCGCGAGGCCGGCCCGCGTGAGCGCCTTCTTGGTCGCCGGGACGGGCCCCGTGCCCATGACGCACGGATCAACGCCCGCCACGGCGGTCGATCGAACGCGTGCGAGCGGCGTGAGGCCGAGCTCCCGCGCACGGGCTTCACTCATCATCAACAGGGCGGCGGCGCCGTCGTTCAGGGGCGAGCTGTTGCCGGCCGTCACGGTGCCCAGGCCCGGCATGAACGCCGGCTTCAGTCCTGCGAGCGCCTCGGGGGTCGTGTCCGGGCGGACGCACTGGTCGATCTCGATCAGCGTTCGCTCGCCCGCCTCGTTGCGGCCCCAGGTGGGGATCACCTCGGCGCCAAAGCCGCCCGCTTGGTGCGCGGTCGCGGCCTTCTGATGGCTCGCCAGGGCAAACCGATCCTGCTCCTCGCGCGAGATGCCCTGCGACTGCGCGAGGAACTCCGCGGTGACGCCCATCATCAGGGCGCCCTTGCTCGTCCGATGGAACAGCCGCGGGTTGAGGTCGATCCCGAGGTCCATCGGGTAGTGGTGCATGTGCTCAACGCCGCCGACGATGTGCACGTCTTCGGCGCCGGCCCTAATGGCGTGCGACGCCTGGGCGAGGGCCTGCAGGCTGCTGCCGCACAGCCGATTGATCGTGGCGCCGGCCGCCTCGGCGGTTAGGTCCGCCATCAGGCCCACGAGCCGCGCGACGTTGAGCCCCTGCTCGCCCTGCTGCTGCGTGCAGCCGAGCAGCACGTCTTCGATCGCCGCCGGATCGATGCCCGTCCGCTCAACGAGCGCCCGCACAACCGTGGCCGCTAGGTCGTCCGCGCGCACGTCGCGGAAGACCCCGCGCTGGGCGTGGGCGCGGCCGATCGGCGTGCGAACGGCGTCGACGATGACGGGAAAGGGTTGCAATTCGGAAAGCTGAAAGGGGAATGCGGAATGAAAAAAGTGGACCGTGGTCGGGAGGCGGCGACCTTGGCCGCGCCGTTAGGTGTACAAAGAGCGGGCTTGTTGGGCGTGCAGCCTCATTAGTTCCGTGGGTTCGTAGCGTTTGCCTAGCGGCGCTAGCGGTTCGAGTTGTTCGATGATCTGTGCGGGGCCGAGCGTGTCGGCCCAAAAGAACAGCCCGCCCCGGTGTGGGGGAAAGCCGACTCCCAGGATCATCGCCAGATCGACGTCGCGGGGGTCGTCGACGATTCCGTCTTCGATCGCGCGCGTGGCCTCGAGCAACATCGGCAGCATGAGCCGGGCGGTGAGCGTTTCGGGGGCGAGCTTATTGGCTTCGCCGGTCGGTTCTTGCAGCGCGGCGGCCGCGTCGCTGGGGACGGGCTTCGGTGGCTTGCCGGGTTTGGCCGGCGGGTAGTCGTAGAACCCTTGGCCGTTCTTCTGCCCGAGGCGGCCCGCCTCGACGAGCTGGCCGAGGATCGGCGCCGGGACAACGCGGTCGCTGAACGCGGCGTGCATCACCCGGCCGGCGTGCATGCAGGTGTCGAGGCCGACCACGTCGTGCAGCTCAAGCGGTCCCATCGGCATGCCGAACGCCTTGGCCGCCCGGTCGATCGCCTTGAACGGCACGCCCTCGCCGGCCAACAGCGCGGCCTCGTTCATGTAGGGCAGTAGCAGCCGATTCACCAAGAAGCCGGGCCCGTCGTTCACCACGACGGGCGTCTTGCCCAACCGCCGAGCGTACGCCGTCATTCGCGCGATCGTTTCGTCGCTCGTCCGCTCACCGCGGATCACCTCCACCAGCGGCATCTTCCGCACCGGGTTGAAGAAGTGCAGGCCGCAGAGTCGGTCGGGGTGGGTGAGGCCCTCGGCGAGGGTGGTGATCGGGATGGTCGACGTGTTCGACGCCAGGATCGTGTCGGGCCCCGCGTGCGGCTCGAGCTCCGCGAACAGCGCCCGCTTCACGCCGGCGTCCTCGACGACCGCCTCGATCACGACATCGGCCGCCGCGAGCCGCTCGGGCGCCGTTTCGCCGCTGACGAGGGTGGCCCGCTCGATGGCCAGCTCGGCGTCGGTTGTCTTGGTCTTCTTGCTGTACGACGCTTCGCGGATGACGCCTGCCACGCCCGCATCGAGCGCCGCTGGCCGTGCGTCCGACAACCGCACGCCGACGCCACGCCGCACGTTCGCCGCGGCGATGCCCTGGCCCATGATGCCGGCGCCGATGACCGCGGCGGTCTCGACCGGCGTGGCGGTCGCGGCGCCCGGCTTCTTCGCGCGATCGGTCAGGAAGAACACGTTCAGCAACGCCCGGTTCACCGGCGAGCCGAACAGCGGCGCGAACGCCTGGGCCTCGGCCTCGCAAGCGGCCGACAGGTTTTGCTGCGAGGCGCCGAGCATCAGCTCCAGCGCCGCCATCGGCGCGGGATAGTGGCCCTTCGTTTTCTGCTGAATGACGGCGCTCGCCGTGGCGCCGAGGAAGCCGAGCTCGGTCTCACTCATCGGGATCGGCCGAGACCAGCGTTCACGGTTGGTCCGCCATTCGCCCGACGCGTGGTCCGCTTCGATGATTCGCAGCGCCGCTGCGATCAACGCTTCGCCGCTGTCGTCGGCGGGAACCACATCGTCAGCGACTCCGAACCGATACGCCTCGTGGGCGTCCACGCTCTCGCCGCCGGTGACGAGCTCGATGGCGTTTGCCAGGCCGATCATTCGCGGCGTACGGGCCGTGCCGCCCCAGCCGGGGAAGAGGCCGAGTTTGACTTCGGGGAAGCCGAACTGGGTTCGGGGCGAATCGACGAGCACCCGCCGATCGCACCACACGGCCAGCTCGGCGCCGCCGCCGACACACACGCCGTCGATGGCCGCGACGGTCGGGTAGGGGCACGTCGACAATCGCGCGAAGAGCGCTTGCCCGCGTTGCGCGACGCCAACGACCTCTTCTTGTGTGCGATTGAGCCCGGCGGCGAACTCCGTCAGGTCGGCGCCGGCGATGAACACGCCCGGCTTGGCCGAGATGATGACGAGCCCGTACGCGCCACGTCCCTCTACGCTGTCGTGGGCGTCGATCTCGTCGAGCCGCGTCTCGATCTCGTCGAGCACGGTGGCCGAGAGCAGGTTCGCGCTCTTGCCGGGCAGGTCGAGCGTGAGCACCGCGACCGGACCACTTGCCGAGTGATTCCACGTCAGGCGTGTGGCGGCGGCGGTCGGCGGGCGTTCGCTCGTCGCCATACGGGGCCTACTCGCGCAACCGGTAGAAGAAGAGTTGAGCAAAGGGCGCCGGAAACCGCCGTTAGGCCGTTCGCCCCGCCTTGCCTATGTTGTGATACGCCGCTGGCGTTCGATTCGTTCGGCTCCTGCGGCCGACCGGTCCCCCCGCGGGTCGGACCCGATCGTAGCGCGCGAGGCACGATCGTTTCTATCCGCCCAACCTACCGCCTCCGAGAACCGCCTCCGATCTCGATCGGCAGCACCGCGATGACCGAACCCGTTTCCGACGCTGTTTCTGACGACCCCGGCGAATCGATACGCTCGGCTCAACGCCTGACGGTGGCGTTGGGCGGCGTGCTGGTGTTGTTGGCGGGCTACTGGTTCGTCGCCAACCGGTTCTCGCAGAACGACCGGGTCGCCGAGCCCGCGGACGACGCGGCGAACAATCCGCTCGCCGTTCAGCCGGGCGAAGGCGCCGCGATCCGCCTGGTGCGGCGGATGCCCGACGTCGCCGACGCGGAGACGAAGGTGGCGTGGACGTCCGGCACGACGGTCGCCGACGCGACGCTCCGCGCAGCCGACGAGCCGGGCTGGCAAAGCGAGTGGCGGGGCGCGGGCGAGCTGGCGTTTTTGGAGAGCCTCGGCGGCGTGCCGAACCGGGGCGCCGACGGCCTGAACTGGCAGTTCGAGGTGAACGGCGAGTACGCCGAGCGGGGCGCCGGGGCGGTGACGCTCGCGCCGGGCGACCGCGTCTTGTGGAAGCTGGCGCCCTACGAGTAGGCTAGCGCGCCTACCGAAACTCCGATCCCGCGACCGTCCGAAGCTATGAAACCTCTCTCCGCCAACTCCGCCGTCTTTGCCTTGCTGGTTGCGATCGGCGTGGTCGGACGGCTCTGCCAGCCGGACTGGTGTGTCACGCCGATGGCGGCCGTCGGCCTGCTGGCCGGGTACTGGTTCCGCAATCTGTGGATCGCGGCACTGGCGCCGGTGACCGCCATGGCCCTGTCCGACCTCGTGCTGGCGAGCTACGGCTCGGCGCTCGTGCAACTGTCGGTCTACGGGTCGTTTGCGGCGACCGCGGTGCTGGGGCGTGTGCTGAGTCGGCCTCTGGCCGGCCGAGCGCCCGCGCTCGCGCGGCTGGGCGTGTGCGTCGCGGCGCCGTCGATGCTGTTCTTTTTAGTAACGAACTTCGCCACCTGGGCGGGCACGGCCATCTACCCAATAACGCTGGCCGGTCTGGCCGCTTGCTACACGGCTGCTGTGCCGTTCTATCGTCCGATGCTCGCCGGCGACGTGGTCTACGCAACGCTGCTGCTCGGCGCCGCCGCGGCGGCAGGCGTGTACTCGATCCACGGCCGTATGTCGTCCGAAGCGGCTGCTCGCGAACTCGCGTAGCGACAGAAAAATCGTTACGGGAGCGTTTGGCGCCGGACGCCTAGCCTCGGGACCATGTGGCGCCGGACGCTTACGGCTGAGCAGTGGCGACATCCGCCGCCGCGGGCTCTTCGACCGTCGCCGCTTCGGCGATCTGCTCCGCCATCTGCTTCACGGACTCGGCGACGTTGAGGTCGATCTCCTTCGGGTCGATGATCCGCTTGCGGGCGCCCTCGATCGCTGTGTCGATCGCCTTGAGCGATGCCGCCTCGGCGTCGCTAGCCACCGCCGCTACGGCTCGCACGCCTTTCTGCAGGTTCACGAGGCGGAGCAGCAGGTCCTCGCGCACCAGCACGACTTCTCGGTCTTCGTCCAGGCGGAATCGGCGGCCCCGATTGTTGCGGCCCGTGGCGATCTCGCGGGCGCCCCCGCGGATCTGCATATCTTCGAACTCCTTGGCCACCTTGCCCTCGTACTTCGCGATGCCGGCGGCGAGATCACGGAGCACTTTGGCCGCCGGCGCCGCGTTGACCGAACCCTTCTGGGCGTTCATCTGCGCGAGGATCGAGACGAGCTCGGCGCGTGAGTCGAGGTTGAGCGACTTGTCGGACGCCCGTTTGGCAACGATCGAGAAGAAGGCGCCGCGCGGGCCGGCGCCGCCCGCGCCGGCGAGCCCCCGGCCGGCCGTCGCGTAGATCCAGCCGAGCACCTCGCGGTCGTAGTCGCCCGCCAGCTTCTCGGCCTTCAGCACGCCGAAGAGCGTCTTGAGCGTATCCTTCTGGTTCTTCTCCGGCAGGTTCGCGAAGTAGCGGGTCTGGCGTTCCAGGCCAACGAGCGCCGCCGCGAGCACGCGGTTCGGGATGTTCTCCCGGGTCATCGCGGCCCGAGCCAGGACGTTGAGCTCGTCGTTGGCGGCGGGCAAGGGGGTGGGGTCCGACTGGCCGCGGCTGGCGTACTTCGCGTCGAGCAGGCCCATGGTGTAGATCGCGTTGAACTGCACCGCGGGGTGGTACCGCGACGAGCGGCCGATCCGCTTGGCCCACTCCATCGCTTGCTGGGTCATCCACGTCTGGATCTCAGGCGCCGCGGGCCAGAGGAACTTGCCGAAGAAGTCGCTCCGCAGCTTGCCGAGGTCTTCCAGCGCCTCGGGCGAGGGCTGCGTCATCGCCGGCAGGTAGTACTTGGTGATGTACGCCTCGAACTCGCGTCTTTCGTTGAGGTCGCCGCTCGGCTGCTTGGCGTAGTTGCGTTGCAGCGTGCCTCGCGAGGAGAGCTTCTTGTCAAACTTGTCCGCCGAGTAGTCCTGCGCCGGGGCGATCGACGCTCCGCACGCGATCAGCATCGCGGGCAACAGACACAGGGCGCCGCGACGGCGGCCGACCAAGGAGAGAACGCTCTTCATCGACGGTTCCGGCTGTGGTCGCGGCTAGAGGGGGGAGGAAGGACCCGCGGGCGAGGGGCCGGCGTGGTCCTAACCGCCGACGAGCTAAGCGGTTCGGTCCTTCTGGGGTGCGACGCCCCACCGCTCACCCGCCACCCTATCTACGCGTCTCGCGGGGTGTCAAGTTCCGCGGCTTATGGCGATCGGGTCGCCCCGAGAGCCGTTGGCTTTGGGCCGATTGTGCGGGTCGCGATGGTCTTTGGGCGGGCGGCGGCGCGTGGCTCTGATACACTCCCCGGCCCCGGTCCCCCGACGCGCCGCGATGACCCTGCTGTACTACGACCCGCACTTCCTCAATCACGAGACCGGCGGCCACCCGGAGTGCGCGCAGCGGCTCGAGCAGGTGGTCGGGCGGCTCGAGCGGGGCGGGCAGCTCGATCGGTGCGAACGCCCCGAGTGGTCGCCCGCCACCGATGAACAGGTCACCGCGGTGCATACCGCCGACCATCTGGCCGAGGTGCGGCGGCTCGCTGCCGCGGGCGGCGGGCGGGCCGAGGTCGACACGGTGGTCAGCCCGCAATCGGCCGACGTGGCGTTGCTGGCCGCCGGGGCTGCCTGCGACGCTGTCCAGCGGGTGACCAACGGCGAAGCCCGGCGTGCGCTGAGCCTCTCGCGTCCGCCGGGGCATCATGCGCTGCCGCACGGGGCGATGGGCTTCTGCCTGTTCGGCAACGTGGGCGTCGCCGCGCGGCACGCCATCGATCGCCTCGGTGTCGAACGGGTGCTGGTTGTCGATTGGGACGTCCACCACGGCAACGGCACGCAGGAGATGTTCTACACCGACCCCCGCGTCGGCTTCTTCTCGATGCACCGCTGGCCGTTCTACCCGGGCACCGGCGAAGCGAGCGAAACGGGCGCGGGCGACGGGCTCGGCTTCACCTGCAATCTGCCGGTGCAGTGGGGCACAAGCCGCGATCGCTGCACGAGCTGGTTCCGCCGCGAGCTGGAAGACTTCGCCGACAAGCTGCGGCCGCAACTGGTGATCGTCAGCGCCGGCTTCGATGCCCACCGCGACGACCCGGTCGGCTCGCTCGGCTGGGAGGTCGAGGACTTCGCAACGCTGACGCAGGTCGTGATCGACGTCGCCGCCACGCACTCGGACGGGCGGCTGGTCAGCGTGCTGGAGGGGGGCTATCACCCGCCGATGCTGGCCGAGTGTGTCGCGACGCACCTCGACGAGATGCTAGAACGCGACGCGGACGAAGGGCTCGGTTAGGCGGCATGGGTCGCGCGCCGCGGAACCGCAGCAGTGGCCGTGCGGGGTCCTCGGGCGTAGAAACAAGCTCCAATGCCCGCGGCGCCCCGGGCTCGCTTTCCGTAGGGATCGATCAAGGAACGGACGATGTTGCGTGTGCTCGTGCTGCCCCTCGCGTTGTTTGCTGGCAGTCTCGCCGCGGCCGCGGATTGGCCGCAGTGGCGGGGCCCCACGGGCGACAACCACGCCGCTGGCGGCGCGACCGCTCCGCTTGAGTGGGGCGACGACAGCGGCGTCGTCTGGCGGACGCGCGTGCCGGGACGCGGGCATTCTTCGCCGACGATCGTCGGCGAGCGGATCTACCTGACGACCGCCGACGCCGGCCGCGAGACGCAGTCGTTGCTGATCTTCGACCGGCAGACCGGCGCCGTGCTGAATGACCAGGTGGTCCACCAGGGGGGCTTGCCCCCGCAGATCCATCCGAACAACAGCCACGCCAGCCCGACCGTCGCCAGCGACGGCGAGCGGGTCTTCACGCTGTTCTTGAACGACGGCAGCGCGTGGCTCAGCGCGTTCACACTCACGGGCGAGCCGCTGTGGAGCCAGCGCGCCGCGCCGTTCCAGCCGCGGCAGTACAGCTTCGGCTTCGGCTCGTCGCCCCGCGTGGTGGACGGTGTCGTGGTGTTCTCGACCGAGTTCGATGGCCCCGGCAGCGGCCTCTACGCCTTCGACCCGGCGACTGGCGAGGAAGCGTGGCAGACCGATCGTCCGTCGAAGCTCTCCTACTCGAGCCCTTCGCTCGTGCCAGTCGACGGACGCACGCAGCTCGTGATGACCGGCAACCACCAAGTGGCGTCGTACGACCCGGTCAGCGGTCAGCAGCTGTGGACCGTCCCCGCCACGACCATGGCCACGTGCGGCACGATGGTGTGGGACGACGCGCTCGGCGTGGCGTTCGGCTCGGGCGGCTACCCGGACTCGTTCACGATCGCGGTAAAGACGACCGCCCCGCACGACGTGGTGTGGCAGAACCGCGTGAAATGCTATGAGCAGTCGATGCTGGCCGTTGACGGCTACGTGTACGGCATCGCCGATTCGGGCGTGGCGTACTGCTGGCGGGGCAGCGACGGCCAGGAGATGTGGAAGCGGCGTCTCGGCGGTCGCTGGAGCTCTTCGCCGTTGCTCGTGGGCGATCGGATCTACGTCACCAACGAACGTGGCGCCACGTTCGTCCTCCGAGCGACGCCCGACGGGTGCGACGTGCTGGCAGAGAACCAGCTCGGCACGAGCGGTTTCGCCACACCGACGCCGCTCGACGGCCGGCTGTACCACCGGTACGGCGTGGGCGAGGGCGCCGAGCGTCAGGAGTATCTGGTCGCGATCGGCGAGTGAACGTGGCCGCGTGGGTTACGAGCCCCCTCAGAAACCGTCCGCGGTGCGGTACGCGTCGATCACCGCGCGGTCGCCCTCTTTGCCGCCGCGGCTGTTGCCGTGCTCCATGCCGACCACGCCCTCGAAGCCCTTCGCGTGCAGGTGCTTGAACACGTTGCGGTAGCTGATCTCGCCGGTGCCCGGCTCCTTGCGACCCGGGTTGTCGCCTACCTGGAAGTAGGCGATCTCGTCCCACGCCATGTCGATGTTGGGGATCAGGTTCCCCTCTTGGATCTGCTGGTGGTAGATGTCGAACAAGATCTTGCACGACGGGCTGTCGACGCTCCGGCAGATTTCGTACGCCTGCGGGATCTTGCGGAGGAACAGGCCGGCGTGGTCCTTCCACCAGTTGAGCGGTTCCAGGACCATCACCAGGCCGTGCGGCTCGAGCACCTCCGCGCAGCGACGCAAGAGGTCGATGCAGCGGGCGGCCTGGTAGCCCTCCTCCACCCCGTTGCTGAACGCACCGGGCACGACGGTCATCCACTTGGCGTTGACCCGCTTGGCGACCTCGACCGACGCGCGGATCTCTTCGACCGCCTGCTCGCGTAGCTTCTTGTCGCTGCCGGCGAAGGTGACCTTGCCGAAGGCGCCGATTCCGTACGCCACGAACACACCCATGCGGATGCCGAGCCGCTCCATCGCGGCCGCCAGCCGCTGCTGCTCGTCCACTGGCCGGCGGTGCATGGTGTTGTCTTCCCAGTCGCGGAAGCCTTCGCCAGCCGCGAACTCTAGTTGGGCGACCATGTCGTCGCCCGCCAGGTTGCGGAACATGCCGAAGTGCGGCGCGTAACGCAACTTGAATTCGTCTCCGGCCGCAGCGGCGTCGGAGGCCGCGGCGCTCGCCGAGGCGGAGGCGAGTGAAGCGCCCGCCGCGGCTCCAGCGGTGGTAAGAAAATCGCGGCGTTGCATAACAAACGAAGAGGGCAGGAGGAACCAAGATGGTTAGACACAGCCATTGGCGCCGCCCTCAGCATGAGCTGCGACGCGGCCGACGAATCGCCATCCTGCTTGTCCTGCCCGTGCTCCGCAATGCTCCGCAGACGGCCTAAGCCTGCCTAAAGCTGCGCCAACAGCGGCAAACGCGAACGATCGGACACCACCACGCCGCCCGGCTTCTCGACCGTCACGGCGAACAGAGTCGCCTTGGAGACCGGCAGCTTCGTGCGAATCGGCACGATCGCCTGGGCGACCGCTTCACCCGGCGTGCCGGCGATGTCGAACACGCCGCCGTCGACGGGATGCTCCGCGTTGCGGGCTTCGTCGAAGACCCAGAGCTGGTACTGCTCGATCGAGGCGTCGTTGGCCGCGAGGCCGTGGAAGACCATATAGCCGCGTTGCTCGGCGTCGCTCCAGACGACCTCGCCCCAATCGAACGCCTCACGCTCCCCGGTGTCGGCGGGGCCGACGGCCGCGACGTCGTCGGTTGGCGCCCAGCGGACAACGGACACGCCCGGACTCGCCCGCAGCCCTTCGACCTGCTGAGCGATCGTCACCACGGCGGACTTGCCGCTGTCGTTTTGCAGCAGCCGACCGCCGAGGCCCAGACCGATCAGCAGGCTGGCCGCCGTGGCCAATAGCCACGCCACGTTCTTCGCTCGGCTGGGCGCCTCGGTGACGACCGGCATCGGCATCGCCGCCACCGCCGGCCGCACGGCTTGATTGGCGGCGGAGCCGAAGTCGAACTGCTGGGCTTCGTCGAGCAGCCGTTCGCGGGTCCTCGCGGGCAGGCCGCCGGCGGGTCGCTCCGGTTCTTGCTGGTCTGCTTCGTCCTGCTCCGTTTCATACTGAGCGAGCGCCAGCTCGGCAGACGCCAGCTCTTCGTCACTCGGCCAATCGATCGCTCCACCGACGAGCGCTTCCAGTTCGGCCTCGTCGGCCGCGTCGAGCCCGAACACCGCGCGGTCGCACAGCAGCTCTTCGAGCCGCGCGGCGCGATCGCCGGTGACCCGCGCCGCGGCGGCTACGAGCGGGTTGCTCACTTGCGGGTTGTTGGGGGTCGGAGGCATCGTCATCACTTCGCCTCCTGCGTGTTCGTGGCTTGGGTCTTCGCGGCTTCAGTCATGGTGGCGGCCCGGTCGGCCGACACCCCCAGTAACGATCGTAATTGCTGCATGCCGCGTCGGGCGTGTGACTTCACGGTCCCGAGCGGCATGCCGGTTCGTTCGGCGATCTCGCTCTGGCTGAGGCCCTCGCCGATCGCCAGTTGCAGCACCTGTTGTTGCTCGGGCTTGAGCTGCTCCATCGCTGTGCGAGCGCGGCTCGCTTCCTCCGCCACTTCAACCGGGCCGAGCGGCACGCCCTCAACCCGTACCGCGTGCGGTTCTTGTGTGGTGAAATCGTCCATCGCCGCGTCGCCCTCCGGCCGATCTGCCGCCCGCCGCACACGCCGCCGGACAAGATCGAGCAGCCGACGGCGGCTGATCATCGCGACGAACGTCGTTTCCGAGGCGATCCGCTCATCGAAGCGGGCCGCGTTCCGCCAAAGCGAGACGAACGCTTCTTGAACCGCGTCCTCCGCGTCGGCTGTCTCCGCGAAGTACTTTCGTGCCAACGACCAAACGAGCGAGCCGTAGCGATCGAGGCACGCCTCGATCGCTACCGAATCGCCGGCGGCGACTCGGGGCAGCAGTGGCTCGGCCTTGGGGCGTGGCGTCAAAGGAGCGGACTCGGTGGTCGGTATCGCCGGGGCCTCGTCACGGGCGACGAAGCGATCAGACTCGGTCGGCTCGGCGAACAGCCGCCGGCCGAGGATCTCGCCCTTGCGAAACCCTCGGCCTGGCTTGCTGCTCGTCATGGTCGAGCCGCAGTCGATCTGCTCTCGACAATAACCGATCCGAGTCATCCGGCTAATCGGGGTCCGACCGGGTAACAAGAACGACCTCCGATCACTCGGCCGGCATCAGCACGGTGTCGATCACGTGAATCACCCCGTTGCTGGTGACGATGTCGGTCTTCGTGACGCGAGCGTTGTCGATAAAGACCTTGCCGCCGGCGACGCCGACCGCCACCTCACCGCCCTGCAGCGTCTTCGCGCTGCGAAGATTGACCACCTGGTCGGCCGTCACACGGCCGGGCACGACGTGGTAGGTGAGGATCGCGGTCAGCTTGTCCTTGTTGGCCGGCTCTAGCAGCGACTGCAGCGTGGCGGCCGGGATCTTGGCGAACGCCTCGTCGGTCGGCGCGAACACCGTCAGCGGACCGTCGCCCTTCAGGGCATCGACGAGGCCGGCGGCCTGTACGGCGGCGACCAGCGTGTTGAAGCTGCCCGCGGCGACGGCCGTATCGACGATGTCGGCGCCCGCGGCGGGCGTTGTCGAGACCTGCGTCACCGTGGCGTGGGCATGATTATGAGCGTGGGCGTGCTCGTGGTGCTGCGGCTGGGCGTGAGCCTGCGACGCCGGGCACGAGTTGCTGCAGTTGCCGGCGAACGAGGTGGCCGAAACGGCTAGGGCCGCGGCGGCGGCGGTGAGCGAGCGGAGCATGGGAATCCTCTTCCTGTTTTAGTAGCAAAATGAATGGCAGGCGGCCGTCGGTGGCCGCTCGGGGGTGAGTACTCAGGAAGGGGTTCGCCGAGCGGGGGGGAGAGGATGCACCGCTGATCGAGAAACGCCGTATTACCGGCGCTTCAGCCATGCGGGCGCCAAGAGAAAGAGGCAGCTAGCTGGCAAGCTTCTCCGCGTGATGACGCCAACGAGCCACTACAACCGTCACGCCTGGGGGACGCCCCAGCGTAGTATCCGCACAGATTCGAGCGACTCGGATCAACAGAGCGATCGCGCCCGAGGTTTTGCCAACCTAGACTTACGCAGACCGAGGTAGTCCTCGGTTCGTCCCCGATCCGGCCCGCGCCATGAAACGAGTCTTGTTCGTCGACGACGACCCCACGCTGCTCAGCAGCATGTCGCGGCTTTTTGAGAGTCGGTACGAGGTGGTCACCGCCAACACCGCGCGTAAAGCGGAAGAGTTGCTCGACCGGGGCGCCAAGTTTGAGGTGATCGTCACCGACCAGCGGATGCCCGAGCAAACCGGCCTGGAGATGGTCGATCGGCTCCGGAAGCAGGGGCACGGTTCGCGTTTCATCATGCTGACCGGCACGGGCGACGTGGACGTCGCCACGCAGGCGATCAACCTGGGTGGCGTGTTCCGATTGCTGCACAAGCCCGCCACCGCCGACGAGCTCAACGCCGCGATCGCCGACGGCTTTGGCGACTACGCGAAAGAGGCGGCGCGAGACGCGTTGCTGCAGAAGACCTTCGTCGGGGCGGTGTCCGCGATCACCACCATGATCGACGAGGCGCTGCCGGAGTTCGTGGGGCTGTCGGCGCGCGTGAGCAAGACGACCGAGGCGCTCTGCAAGCACCTCGAGACGCCCGCGCGGTGGGAGTATCTGGTCGCCGCGCGGCTGGCGCTCGCGGGGTTCGTCGCCACGCCCAGCACGCCCGACGCAACGCACTGGCGTGGGCACGACGCCGTTGCCGAGCAACTCAACGATTTCGCCGCGGGCAACGCGAAGGCGGCCGACTTGATCGGCGCGATCCCACGCCTCGACGTCCCCTCACAGATCCTGCACGCTTTCCCGGAGAGCAACGGCTCGCTGTGCAGCCTTCGGCCGAAGTCTCCCGGCGCGATCGTTAGCGTGGGCGCAAACCTCGTCCGCACGAGTCTCTTGGCCGAGATGCTGCTGCATCACGGGGTGGGGCCCGACGACGCGTGCCGGGAGTTGGCCGAGTTGCTTCCCGAGGCGCACGAGGCGATCCCGCAGATCGTGGCGTCGCACGCGAAGCCCGCCGAGGATCTCAAGACGAAGCGCGTCGCCGTGGAAGACCTCGAGCCCGGCATGGTCACGGCCGAGACGATCAGCGGCCTCGACGGAGGGGTGTTGGTCCGAGCACGCAAACGGCTGACGATCAGCCACGTGGACAACCTGCTTGAGGCGCGGTCCAACCGCCGGATCGAGTCCTACGTCTTGGTGAAGGCGAATTCCTATGCCGCGTTCCGCGACGCCTCGCCGCACGCCTCGTTCCGGTAGACGAGGCTTGGACGGTGCTCGCCCCCCAATCGGGTGCGACGATTGGACACACCGGTTTTGCTAGGCGCGGCCGTCGGTTGGGCCTAGCCTGACCCGTGGAAGGGGCACTTCCCAGGTACTCACGAGGCGCCACTGCCCGCCCGCTCTCTCTCGGCCGCCCGCTCAGACGGTCGGCTGGCTCTAGGTTGTTGTTAGCGAGAGTGGTGCGCGCACACGTCTCCGATCAAGATGGACAGATCATGCTAAGCCGATCGCTGTTCGTACTGCTCGCCTGCCTCCCCGCCGTCGCCCAAGCCGACACGTTCGGCAGCGGCGAGAACGCATTCGAGATCCCGTTCGTCGCGGTGGGCGACGCGGGGAACGCGGCGGACACCACCGGCGCGCCCAACCCGGCGGGGCGGGTCGATTACTGGTACCGGATCGGCAAGTACGAGATCCCCGAAGAAGCGATCCGCAAGGCGAACGCCGCCAGCGAGGCAGCGGGCGACCCGCTGGGGATCACGCTCGACGAGCGCGGTCCGGAGAAGCCGGCCACGCGGGTCAGTTGGTTCGAGGCAGCTCGGTTCGTTAACTGGCTGAACGAGGACCAGGGGGCGCCCGCGGCGTACAAGTTCAACGCGGCCGACGAGTTCGAGCTCTGGCAGCCGGGCGACGCGGGATACAACCCGGCCAACCCGTTCCGCAACGCCGCGGCACGTTACTTTCTCCCGAGCATCGACGAGTGGTACAAGGCGGCGTTCTACGACCCCACGACCGGCGGCTACTTCGACTATCCGACCGGCAGCGACGACCCGCCGATCCCTGTGGCCAGCGGGACCGATCCGGGCACGGCCGTCTGGAACCAGACAACTGGCCCGGCAGATGTGCAGTTGGCGGGCGGCGAGAGCCCGTGGGGGACAGTTGGGCAGGGAGGGAATGTCTGGGAGCTCGACGAGTCTCCGCATACTGCGGGTATCTACGAGCCGCAAGGTTCTCGCGGGATTCGTGGTAATGATTGGGCGTCACGAAGTGACGTTGGTGCGGCGCAAGCAGGTCGGTTGGCTTCGCTACCATTTCGTTCTGTTGGAGATGTTGGTTTTCGTATTGCCACTATTCCCGAGCCGAGTAGTTGGGTATTAGCCATCGCCTCTTTGTTCGGCATGAAACGCCCGCGGCGACCGCGCAGTCAATATCAACGCGTCAGGCCCTCACACGAACGCTTGGAGCACCGTCGTGTACTAGCCACCCTCACCGTCAACACAGCGGCAGACTCTGTGCCTGACGACAACGATGGCGTGCTCACGATTCGCGAAGCGATAGCCTACGTCAACGGTGACGAGACTCCCGACACCGGCGATCTTGCGCAAATCAACGGGACTCCTGGCGTCCCAGGCGTCGTCGACCGGATCATCTTCGCCGACAGCGTATTCGACGCCAACGGCGAGGCATTGATCGAACTGTTGTTTCCCTACGCACCATCAAGCGACGCCGGCTTGGTGATTGAAGCCTCGGTTGAGATCGAGGCGCCCGTCGGCAAGCGCGTCGAGGTGTCCGCCACGGTCACATCGCGACGGTGACGGTCTTCGTCTCGAGGTAGTTGTCCAGGCCGGCGGCGCCCTCCTCGCGGCCGACGCCGCTGTGATTGCATCCACCGAACAGGGCCGCGGAGCGCTCCGAGGCTGCGGTCGCCAGGTGGACCGGCGAATCTCGTGAGATTCCGCGGCGCCGTCCGCGAGCCTCGTGGTTGGTCTTTGCAGGGGCAATCGACACTCACTCGAAGAGGAGGCCACCGATGCGCGCGCTGATCGGGTTCACTTCGGTCGCGGTTTTCTTTGCCGCCGCCATGCCGCTCCACGCCGCGGCGATCACCCGGACCGTTTGGCCGGGGGATACCGACCCCAACATCGATCCGGTCGATCTGCCCAACGCCGACGGCGTCGCGTTGCCGAAGCACTTCGTAGCGGTCGATCCGGCGGCGGACCCCGTCGATCGTCTGTTCCTGTGGCTGCCCGGCAGCGGCGGGGCGCCGACGCAGTATCAGGCGCTCACCAGTACGGCGGCCCGCTTGGGGTACGACGCCATGGGCCTCGTCTACGACAGCTGGCCGCCCGTGTACGTGTTCACGACGAACAGCCCCGACCCCGAGCTGCCCGAAGCGTTGCGTCGCGAGAGGATCTTTGGCGAAGACCTCGTCCCGGACCCCGTGTCCGTCGACCCGGATAACAGCATCGTGAACCGCGTGGAGAAGCTGCTCGAGCATCAGGCGGCGGCGTACCCCGACGAGCGATGGGGCAATTACTTGCTCTCCGAAGGCGGCGTCGATTGGAGCCGCGTTGTTGTCGCCGGCCACTCGCAGGGCGCGGGCCACACGGCGTATTTGAGCAAAGAGTTCTTGCTTTCGGGCGCGGTGATGATCGCCGGGCCGGGCGACTTTGTGCAGGACTTCGGCGTGGCGCCTTGGCTGCTTGAGCCTGGCGCCACGCCCGCCGAACGGCTGTTCGCGCTCACGCACGTTCAAGACCCCACGGCGGCCGGCTTCTTCGCGAATCAGCGGCTGCTCGGGCTCGACGACTTCGGCGCGCTGCAGAACGTCGATGGGCTCGCCGCCGGGCAGATCACAAGCCACATGCTCACCAGCACGCTCGATCCGGGGAACACTAACTACCACTCGACGGTCGCGGTGGACGACGTGTTGCCGCTCGGGTCGAACGGCGAGCCGCTGTACCTGCCGGCGTGGACGAGCATGTTCCGACGCGCGGCGATCGGCGAACCGCTCGCCGGCGACTACGACCGCAACGGCCTCGTCGACGGGGCGGACTACACCGTGTGGCGCGACGCGTTCGGAGCGACAGGCCCCAACTACGCGGGCGACGGAAATGGCGACGGCGTTGTCGATACACTCGACTACGAGGTGTGGGCCGCGGCCTTTGCGAACGCCGCCCTGCCAGACTCGCAAGGCATCCCCGAACCGACGGCGATGCTCTGCATCGTCGCCGCGTCGACAACGCTGATCGCGACCCGTCGTAAAGGGCGGTGAGCAACGAGCCCGCAGGGCTGCATACGCGAACTCAATGCCGTCGCCCGAACGCTGGCCACGCTCACACCGCCACGGTGACGGTCTTCGTCTCCAGGTAGTTGTCCAGGCCGGCGGCGCCCTTCTCGCGGCCGACGCCGCTGTGCTTGAACCCGCCGAACGGCGCCGCGGCGTCGAACACGTCGTAGCAGTTGACCCAAACCGTGCCCGCACGGACCTTCGCCGCTAGGCGGTGCGCCTTGGCCACGTCACGGGTCCACACGGCCGCGGCCAGACCGAAGGGGCTGTCGTTCGCTCGCTTGGCGACCTCGTCCAGCTCGGAGAACTTGAGCACGCTCAGCACCGGGCCGAAGATCTCCTCGCGGGCGATCCGCATGTCGTCCTTCACGCCGGTGAACAGCGTCGGCTCGACGAAGTAGCCGGTGTCGCCGAACCGGCCGCCGCCGGTGACGCACTCGGCCCCCTCCTGCTTGCCGATGTCGACGTAGCTGAGCACCTTGTCGAGCTGCGCGCGATCGACCTGCGGGCCCTGCTGCGTCTCCGGGTCGAACGGGTCGCCGAGGCGGCGGTCGGCGTTCTTCTTGCTGAGCCGCTCGACGAACTCGTCGTGGACGGCGTCCTGCACGTACAGCCGGCTGCCGGCGCAGCAGCACTGCCCCTGGTTGAAGTAGAGGGCGAAGTGGGCGCCGTCCACCGCGGCGTCGAGGTCCGCGTCGGCGAAGACGACGTTCGGGCTCTTGCCGCCCAGCTCGAAGGTGACGCGCTTGAACGTGTCGATCGCGTTCTGCTGGATCAGCTTGGCCGTCGCGCCCTCGCCGGTGAAGGCGATCTTGTCGATCTGCGGGTGCTTGGTCAGCGCGGCGCCGGCGGTGGGGCCGAAGCCGGGCACCACGTTGATGACGCCCGGCGGGAAGCCCGCCTCGTGCGCGAGCTGCGCCATCCGCAGGCAGGTGAGCGGCGTCTGCTCGGCCGGCTTCATGACGATCGTGCAGCCGGCGGCGAGCGCGGGGCCCCACTTCCACGCGGCCATCAGGGCCGGGAAGTTCCACGGGATGATCTGCCCGACCACGCCCACCGGCTCGCGCCGCGTGTAGCAGAAGTAGTCGCCCCGGACGGGGATCGTGTCGCCCTGGATCTTGTCGGCCCAGCCGGCGTAGTAACGCAGGCAGTCGACCACCAGCGGCAGGTCGGCGGCGCGGGAGTCGCTGATCGGCTTGCCGTTGTCGAGCGTCTCGAGCGCGGCGAGGTAGTCGATCTCTTCTTCGATGAGGTCGGCCAGCCGCTGCATGAGCTTGCCCCGGTCGCGGGCGTCCATGGTCGCCCACGGGCCGTTGTCGAACGCCTCGCGGGCGGCGTTGGCGGCCCGATCGATGTCGGCGGCGTCGCCCTCGGCGACGTTGGCGATCACTTCCTCGGTGGCCGGGTGGAGCGTCTCAAAGGTCTTGCCGCTGGCGGCGTCGACCCACTCCCCACCGATAAAGCACTGCGTGTTCTTGACCTCGGGACGGGCGACGGGCGCAGCGGCGGTGGCCATAGCGTGGGGCTCCAGCGTTGTACGAGCTTGTACGAGAAAGTCGATGAGACGGGCCGATGGTAACGTGTGGATCGGGTCTCACGCAAAGGCGCGAAGGCGCAAAGCGGTTGGGGCGAAGCCCACGCGTGCTAGCGAACCCCGCTGCGTCTCTGCGCGTTGAGGGCCGCTGCGGCTTGGCGTGACACGGGCAGCCTGTCAGCCCAGCAGCCGCTTCAGCCAGCCGTCGGCCTCGACCCGCTCCATGCCGGGCTGCGCGGCGAGCCGTTTGTGCAGCGCGGCGGTCGTCCGCGTGCCGTGCAGGTTGACGTGCCTCAGCCCGGTCAGGCGGGGCAGGGCGTCGTACCCCGCGTCAGAGATGGCCAGGCCGCTCAGGTTGAGCGTCTGCACGTAGGGGAGCGAATCGACCTCTTCGCCGAGTTGCTCGAGCTCCGCGTCGCCGACCTCGGTGGCCGACAGGTCGATCTCCGAGAGCTGGTCGGCCAGCAGGGCGAAGTCCTCGCCGACGGTGTCTTCCAGCCAGTTGAGCGATTTGATGACGGCGCGACCGCCCCAGCCCTCGACGAGTTCGACGGCGGTCAGCTGGTCGATGTACAGCGGCATCTGGGCGCCGAGCCACGGCAGTCGCTTGCCACGCTCGGCGGCGTAGGTCATCGCCTCTTCGAACGCCCGCTGCACCTCGATGAACTGCTCGGCCGTGCCGCCGTGGTCGGGATGCACGTCACGGGCCTTGGCGAAGTACGCCTGCTTGACGTCGGCCTGAGTGACCGGCAGCGAGAGCCCGAGCCGCTCCAAGGCAGCGTTCTTCGGCTTGTGGCGACGGGAGTCGTGCGCTTCGGACATTCGCTGCAGTCTACTCGAACGGCGACTATCGCTGCGTGAGGTACACCACGAGTCCGATCACCAGCCCGGGCACGCCGACGAGCGAGACGATCCAGACGTACGCCATGCGGTGGGCGAAGTTGACAGTCCATCCGGTCCACCGCACCGGCTTGGGGACCCACACCCGGGTGTCGCGCGGGGCGTTGTAGACGCCGAGGGTCCAGTTGGACGCGTCGGCCCACTCGCGTTCGTTGATCTCGGCTTGCGTTGGCTGGTGTTCGTCCATGCGAGTGGTTCGCCCCCGCGTGACGAAGCTTGCCCGGAAATCAACAACCAGCGAGCCGTCGGCGCAAGCCGGCGGAGTGAGACGCACTCGTCGATTGAACGACTCCGCCGGCGTGCGCCGACGGCTCGCTATCGAGCTCGTGGCAGCGACGCGCATGCGTCACTCACGCCTTCCGACCGTCGACCGCGACGCGGCCGATGCTGTGGTACGCGTACCCGCGGGCCTTCATCCGCTCCGGGTCGTACAGGTTGCGGCCGTCGAACACGATCGGCTGCTTGAGCAGCTGGTACATCTCCGCGAAGTCCGGCTGGTGGTAGGCCTTCCAGTCGGTGCAGATGCACAGGCCGTCGGCGCCGTTGAGGGCGTCCATCGCACGATCGACGAACTCCACGCCGGTGGTCTCTGCCGCGACGTTGTCCATCGCCTCCGGGTCATGGGCGACGACCGTGGCGCCGGCGTCCTGCAGCTGCTTGATGAGCACCAGCGCGGGCGCCTCACGGATGTCGTCGGTCTCTGGCTTGAAGGCGAGACCCCACAGCGCGATCCGTTTGCCCGACAGGTCGCCACCGAACTGCGTCTTGACCTTCTCGAAGAGCACCGTCTTCTGCCGCTCGTTGACGTTGTCCACCGCCTTGAGCATCTCGGGCAGGTTGCCCTTGCCCTCGGTCATGGCGGTCAGGGCGCGGACGTCCTTCGGGAAGCAGCTGCCGCCGTAGCCCACGCCGGGGAACAAGAACGCGAAGCCGATGCGGCTGTCGTGGCCAATGCCGCGGCGGACGTCGTTGATGTCGCCGCCCATCTTCTCGCACAGGTTGGCCATCTCGTTGATGAAGCTGATCTTGGTGGCCAGCAGGGCGTTGGCCACGTACTTCGTCATCTCGGCCGACTCGGGAGACATGCTCAGGAACGGCTTCTCCGTCCGCAGGAACGGCGAGTACAGCTGGTGCAGCTTGTCGGACACCTCTTGGCAGCGGACGCCGACCACCACGCGGTCCGGCTTCATGAAGTCGTCGATCGCCGCGCCCTCTTTGAGGAACTCCGGGTTGCTGGCCACGTGGCACTCGCGGCCAGTGAGCTCCTTGAGCATGCCGAAGATCGTGGCGTTGGTGCCCACCGGCACGGTGCTCTTGGTGACGACAATGGCGTCTTCGTGCAGGTGCGGGGCGATCGCCTTCGTGACGGCCCACATGGCCGACAGGTCGGCGGAGCCGTCGTCGCCCTGCGGGGTGCCGACCGCCAGGTAGACCATCTCCGCGGGCTTCACGGCCGACGGTGTGTCGGTGGTGAAGTGCAGCCGGCCGGCCTCCGCGTTACGCAGCACCAGCTCCTTGAGCCCCGGCTCGTAGATCGGGATGACGCCCTGCTTCAGGCCCTCGATCTTCTTCTCATCGATGTCGATGCACGTGATGTCGTTGCCGCTGTTGGCGAAGCACGTGCCGGTGACGAGGCCGACGTAACCGGTGCCGATAACTGCGATCTTCATGGCGGAGCGAGAGAGCGGGCTCAATCGGTGGTAGGAAGCGGGAAGACAGCGTGCCGACGGTCGATCCGTGTCCGGAATCGCCAAAGACTACGCCGAAGGGGGCGGGGCCGTTTACCGCCAAGCGTCCGCAAGCGGTGCGCTCGACAGAGGCCCACATGATAGTTGTCCGGTTAGTGGCGTCGAGTTGCCCCCCTGAGAAACCCCAAGTTGCGGGCCGCGGCGCTCGGCCTTCCGCAGAACGCCGCTGCGTAAACCGCGCAAGCGATCCAGACGGCCGTGTTCGGCTGATTAATCAGCCGATTGGGCGTTTCGGTGTTTTGGACGTTTGGTCGCTTTGCAGGCCCCGCTCGGCCCGGCCGAGGCGGGGTGCGCGTTCGTTGTGGACGTTTTGTCGGCTTGGCCGGGGGCGTGCTGCGGAACGCCGAGGGCGCCGTTGAACCGGCACGGCCGAAGAGCGTGACCCAGTGTAGCGAGCCGTCGCGAGGCGCCGCTCCGTCGCCGCTGCCACGGCCCGGCGCCGCGTGACGGCGAGCGCAACGCAACCCACCCCGCCCTCACTCGGCACTCCCCCCAACGCAACCCTCGAGAGCCCTCACCATGTTCATGACCAAGACCAAGACAGCGCGTCTGCCCGTCGAGTCGTTCGCCGCGCCTGAGCCGTCGGCCGCGGCGCCCAGCGACGCGCAGGCCGTGCTCGACGCGTTCGGCCGCGCCCAGGCCATCATCGAGTTCACGCCCGAGGGCGAGATCCTCGGCGCCAACGAGAACTTCCTGTCGGTGCTCGGCTACACGCTGGCCGAGGTCACGGGCAAGCATCACCGCATGTTCGTTCCCGATCAGATCGCGGCCGGCGCCGAATACCAGAGCTTCTGGCGCGAGCTGGCCGCCGGCGAGCAGAAGGTCGGCGAGTTCAAGCGGGTGAAGAAGAACGGCGAGGCCTGCTGGATCTCCGCTTCCTACAACCCTGTGCTCGACGAATCGGGCAAGGTCTGCAAGGTCGTGAAGATCGCTTCGGACATCACCGCCACCAAGCTCGAGAGCGCCGAGGCATTCCGGCTGTCGAGCATGGTTGAGCTGATGCCGATCAACGTCATGTTCGCCGACCGCGACCTCGTGATCCGCTACATGAACCCGGCGTCCCTCAACACGCTGCGGAAGATTCAGCATCTGCTGCCGGTGTCGGCCGACTCGATAATCGGAACGTGCATCGATCAGTTCCATAAGGACCCGAGCCACCAGCGTCGGATTCTGAAGGACCCCGCCAACCTGCCGGTGCAGACGCACATCAAGATCGGCGAGGAAACGCTCGACCTGCTCGTCACGGGCATCACCAACGACGAGGGCGAGTACCTCGGCGCCATGGCCACGTGGAGCGTCATCACCGAGCAGCTCCGCACCAAGGACGAGGCCCGCAGCGTCGGCCAGACGGTCGCGACCAGCACCACGGAGATGGCCGCCACGATCGAGGAGATCAGCAAGAACGTCAGCCGCACGGCGAGCCTTGCTCAAGAGGCCGAGTCGCACGCCCAGTCGAGCACGACCGCGACCGACGCGTTGCAGGAGAGCAGCAAGGCGATCGGCAAGGTGGTGAGCGTCATCCAAGAGCTGGCCGACCAGACGAACCTGCTGGCGCTCAACGCGACGATCGAGGCGGCCCGCGCCGGCGAGAGCGGCCGCAGCTTCGCGGTGGTCGCCAACGAGGTGAAGGACCTGGCGCAAGAGACCTCCAACGCGACGCAGAGCATCGAGCAGTCGGTCCAAGAGATTCAGGCCCGCATCCAAGAAGT